>NZ_CP021431.1:0-1300000 GCF_002158905.1 Yoonia vestfoldensis | reverse complement strand
CAGGATATCAGTCGCGCGGTCGGCGGCATCCTGAAACGGTTCCAGCACAAGATCGGCACCGCTGTCCAGCAGGCGTTGGATTTCGGCGGCATGATGCGATGTCACCGCGATCTGCCCGGCATAACCGGCACTGCGCGCCAGCTGGATCAGCGTGATCCGGGTGTCTTCATGGCTCAGGCTGGTGGGATGAACCGGCACGGTCGAGACCAGCCAGCCCGCATCCGCCAGCGGCAATTCAGCCACGAATTCCGGGTCGGTCGCATCGCCGAAATCGGTATCCAGCCCCAGTTCGCGCCAGCGGCGGGCGGCGGCGGGGTTGAAATCAACGCCCAAAACCTTGATCCCGCGCTGTTGCAGCCGCAGTCCGATTGCCGTGCCGAACCGGCCAAGGCCAAAGATGATAACCTGATGGCGCTGTGCCTGATTGGCGCTGTCATCTTGCCGGTCGCGATGGGGTGTTTTGCGTTCAAAGAGGCCCAGAACAGGCTCGAACAGACTATAGAGCTGGTGCGAATAGGTGATCATATAGGTCGAGGCCGCAATCGTCACCAGCCCGACCATCGTCACCAGCCCCAGCGCATCTTCCTGCACATGGCCGATGGTGACCCCCATGGCGATGAAGATCAGCGAAAACTCACTGATCTGGGCCACGGTCAGCCCGGCCAGAAAACCGGTCCGCTTGCGATAGCCCAGCGCCCCCATGATCACCAGAACGATCAGCGGATTGCCGATCAGCACGAAGGCCGAAAAGATCACCGCCCCCCAGATATGCGTGCCCAAAAGCGACAGATCGAGGCCGGACCCCAGCGAGATGAAAAAGAACAGCAGCAAGAAATCACGCAAGGGCGCCAGCCTTGCGGAAATGGTTTCGCGGTACGGCGTGGAGGCCAGCGCCACACCGGCCAGCAGCCCGCCCACTTCTTTGCCCAGCCCCACCAGATCGCCGACCGCCGCAAAGATCGCCGCCATCGCAATGGCAAAGATCAACAGCAATTCGGGGGCCTTGGCCAGCCGCTCTGTCAGCGGGTTCGCCACATAGCGCACGAACAAGATCACCACCGCGACCATGCCCAGACCCGAGACCAGCACCAGCGGCACAGACCCCTGCCCTTCACCCGATGCGCCGATCCCGATGGCCGAAAGCACGATCATCGCCAGCACCACGACGATATCCTGCACGATCAGGAAACCCAGCGCGATCTGCCCATGCAGGCTGTCGATCTCGCGCTTGTCCGACAGCAGTTTGACGATGATGATCGTCGATGAAAAGGTCAGCGCGATGGCGACATAAAGGCTGGTCACCGCCCCCAGCCCCAGCGCCAGCCCGATCAGGAACCCAAAGATCGAGGTAAAGGCCACCTGCCCCAGCCCCGTCAGCAAAGACACCGCCCCCAGCGAGCGGATCAATTTCACATCCAGCTTGATGCCGACCAGAAACAGCAAGATCGCAATCCCAAGCTGCGACAGCAGCGTGATCTGCGCATCCGCGCGCACAAGGTCCAGCGCGGAAGGCCCCACCAGCAACCCCACCGCGATAAAGCTGACGATCAGCGGTTGCTGCAACATGATCCCGACAAAGCCGACACCCGCGGCAAGGACCAGCAGCAAGGCGATCTCCACGAAAGGAGATTGGGTGATCAGATCAAGCATGAGGCGTCTTTCCTGTTCGCGCGCAATGGCCAAGATGGACCGTTTGTCGGGCCAACATCGACCAGCGGCGCGCCCAGCACCTTGATCCAGCGCATGAAACGCCGGAATTTACGCTTCGAGTTCGGCATCCCAATAAAGGTAATCCAGCCAGCTGTCATGCAGGTGATTGGGCGGAAACTTGCGCCCGACATTATGCAATTGCGACGGCGCCGGACGGCGCGGCGGTTTGCGCAGCGACAGGCCCGACTGGCGCAGCGATTTCGACCCTTTGCGCAGGTTGCACGCGCTGCAAGCCGCCACCACATTTTCCCAGCTGGTCACACCGCCCGCCGCGCGCGGCACGACATGGTCAAAGGTCAGATCACCCTTGGCCCCGCAATATTGGCAGGAAAATTCATCCCGCAGGAACAGGTTGAACCGGGTAAAGGCGACCTGTCTTTGCGGGCTGACATAATCCTTGAGCACGACAACCGAAGGGATTCGGATCTCTGTCGAGGGGCTGCGCACATATTCATCATATTCACTGACGATCACGACACGGTCGAGCCAGGCCGCCTTGATCGCCTCTTGCCAGGGCCATAGTGACAGCGGGTAATAGGATAATGGGCGGTAATCGGCATTCAGCACCAGCGCGGGAAAATGTTTCAACGCCCCCGGCGCGCGCACGAAATCATTCCGAAATTCTGTCTGCGTCATCGTCATCAATCCCACAGGTTCCCTGCGGAGGCCGTGCGAACCGGCGTTTCCGCAGCGCTGTCAGCTTGACTATATCTCGCGTCAGATTTGTGACAAGCCCCACAATATGCGCCAAACAAACGCAGGCGCGGCGGCTCGTTCCACAGCTGCCTGCCGTTTTGTCACGGTCAGACCTTTTATTGACAAGCGCAAGGCCCGCGCAGCGGCACCACGTAGGCCGGGGTTCACCCCGGCAATATCCCGCGGGTAATGTGACACATGCGATGTCGGGGTGAACCCCGACCTACGGCGCTCTCCCGGCGATGCCGATTTCTCGACGCGGTGGCGCCTGATCAAATCGCGGTTCTCGCGGGCTGTCGGGCGCAAGCAGCCCCGCACTGCGTCGCAAGTGACCAAGAAAGAACACGGGCTGTGGCAGCGCCGGTTCTGGGAACATTATATCCGCGACGACGCGGATTTTGCGGCCCATCTTGCATATTGCTGGGGAAATCCGGTCAAACACGGCCTTGTCACGCGGGCCGTGGATTGGCCATTTTCATCATTGCACCGCGATATCAAAAGGGGTTTGGCGGGCGGTGAATGGGCGGGTTAGGGATGGGTGCAAGCACCCATCCTACGCCTACTCCATCCCCAGCCGGTCGCGCATGAAGGCCAGCGCCACTTGCAGACCATCGGGCGCGATGCCATGGGCGGTGCCTTTCATGACATGGGCGTAAACCTCGCTCCACCCCGCCTGTTGCAAGGCCTCTGCCGCCATCGGCAGCGATTGCGGCGGCACCACATCATCCTGATCGCCATGGATCAGCAGGACAGGCGGGCGGCATTGTGCCTCGTCGGCCAGAAGCTCCGGCAGCAACAACCGCCCCGAAAAGGCCACGATCCCCGCGACCGGGTCTTCGCGGCGTGGCACGACATGCAGCGCCATCATCGTGCCCTGGCTGAACCCCAGCACGATCACCTGTTCGGGCAAAAGGTCTTCATCCACCATGACCCCGTCCAGAAAGGCATCAAGATCGGCTGCCGCATGCTCTAGACCGGCCTGGCTTTCTTCCTCGCTTGACCCATCGATCCAGGGGATCGGGAACCATTGATAGCCCATTGGCGCACCAGCGCAGCCCTCGGGCGCATCGGGGGCCAGAAACAACGTGTCGGGCATATGTTCCGCCAAAGGATCGGCCAGCCCGATCAGATCCGCGCCATTCGCGCCATAGCCATGCAGAAAGATGACGCAGGATTGCGTTTCACCCGATAGCGGTTCGCGCCGCTGCGCCTGAAGTGCCCGTGTCATCTGATCCCTTCCCGTTGCTTGATCGTCGCGTAATAGGCCCACATGATCCGTGCCGCAACCGACCGCCACGGTGCCCAGGGTTCCGCCATCGCGCGCAAGGCCTTGTCGCGGGGCCGCTCGGGCAGATCAAAGATCACCCGCGCCGCCTCTTGCAAGGCCAGATCGCCGGGGGCAAAGACATCGGCCCGGCCCAGTGCGAACATCGCATAGATTTCCGCCGTCCAGATCCCGATGCCGGTCACTTGGGTCAGCTGGGCGATGACCGCCTCATTGGGCAGATCATGCAGGCCGGGATAATCCAGATCGGCCAGCGCCAGCGCCTTGGCATAGCGCGCTTTTTGCCCGCTCAGACCCAGCGCGCGCAAATCCTCCGCGCTGGCAGCGGCAATGGCGCTTGGATCATCCATACCCGCAGCCGCCAAACGCCGCATGATCGCATCAGCGGCGGCCACGCTGACCTGCTGGCTGACAATCGCCCCCAGCAGCGCGCCAAAGCCGTCCGGTCTTAGCCGCAAAGGCAAAGGCTGCAAGGCGGGGATGATCGCGGCAAAGCGCGGCTCGATCCGCGCCAGATGATCGGCGCCTTCAAGGATACAGGCATCCGATGTGATCACCCGCAGGGTCATAGCGCGCCCACCCAAGCCAAGGCCGCCGCGACGCTGGCCACCTGGGGCCAATCGCCCGGCGCGGGGCGCGCGATCATCAGAACAGGGATGCCAAGCGCACGCGCAGCGACCAGTTTCGTCGCACTGGCCTGCCCGCCCGCATTCTTGACCACCAGCCAATCCACGCCCAACCGCTGGAACAGCGCGCTTTCATCTTGCACCGAAAACGGCGGACGCCCGATCAGGAATTCCCCACCCGCGAAAGGGAAAGGCCCCTCGGGCGGATCAATCTGGCGGCAGATCACGCGCCGTCCCGCCAGATTGGCAAAGCCGTCAAGGCTCTGGCGTCCGGTGCCAAGAAACACTGTCGCCCCTTGCGGGATATGGGCGGCGGCCTCTTGTTCGCGCGCGATCTCGGTCCACAGATCGCCCGGCCCAGCCACCCAAGCCGGGCGCAAAAGCTGGCAAAACGGCAGGCCCAGATCGGCGCAAACCATGGCAGAGCGCCGGGTGATCCGCGCGGCATAGGGATGGGTGGCATCCAGCACCGCATGGATATGATGCTGCGACAGGAATGCGCGAAACCCCGCTTCGCCGCCAAAACCGCCGCTTTGCACCGGCACAGGCAAAGGGGCCGGATCACGCGTCGCCCCGGCAAGCGCGGCAATCACATCCTGCCCTTGCAGGGCGGTGGCAATCGCGCGGGCCTCTGCCGTGCCGGCCAGCAGCAACAGGGTCATGCCCCCGCCCTCGCCAGCACCGTGCCGGCGCGGTCGATCACGATAATGTCGAACGCCATGCCCGCAAACCGCGCACTGACCTGCGCCAATGCCGCATCCGCCACCGCTTGGGCCAGCGGCGGCCCGGCAATCTGATAGGCCTCTAGCGCGGTATTGGCCATTGCCAGCCTTGGGTCATCCATCATCCGCGCCAGCCCTGCGAAATCAACCTGGCTGCGCGCCGAATGCAGGTCCATCGCGCCTTGGGCCAGCTTGGTGATCTTGCCGATACCGCCGCCGATGGTGACGCGCGGCACCGGGTGCTTCGCCAGATATTTTAGCATGCCCCCCGCGAAATCGCCCATATCCAGCATGGCATGATCGGGCAGCGCATGGATCGCCTGCACGATCCGTTCCGATGTGGCCCCGGTGCAGCCCGCAACATGGGACAAGCCATCCGCACGCGCCACATCAATGCCGCGATGGATCGACGCGATCCAGGCGGCACAGGAAAACGGACGCACGATCCCGGTGGTGCCAAGGATCGACAGCCCCCCCGCGATCCCCAGACGCGGGTTCCATGTTTTCAACGCCAGCTCCGCCCCGCCCGGCACCGAGATTTCGATCACGATATCGGGGCTTTGCCCATAAAGCGCCGCCATCTCGGCCACGACATCCGCCATCATCTGGCGCGGCACGGGGTTGATCGCAGGCGCGCCCACGGCAATCGGCAATCCGGGCTTGGTGACCATGCCGACACCATCGCCTGCGCGAAAGACCACCCCGCCATCCGACGCACTGACCCGCACCACGATCAGCGCGCCATGGGTCACATCAGGATCATCGCCCGCATCCTTGGTGATCCCGACGCTGGCCCAGCCCGCCCCCGCCTCGGCCAAGGCCAGCGGGAATGTCGGCGTCTCACCCTTGGGCAAGGTAATCGTTACATCGCGCGGAAATGCGCCGGACCATAGCCGGACCAGCGCCGCCTTGGTCGCCGCCGTCGCACAGGCGCCCGTGGTCCAGCCACGGCGCAATTCGATCTGGGGTTTGCGTGTCATCGGGGCGACGATAGGCAGCGGCGCGGATGACGGCAATCGGCAATCGCAGGTCGCAACACCGCTTTCCCTGCCCGCCAAATCGCGGCATAAGCGGGGCATGGACAGCACAATCCCCCTCCCCGGCCATGATTGGCCCGTCATGCAACCCGGCTGGGTCTGGCTTTGCGGCGCAGGCCCCGGCGATCCGGGGCTGCTGACACTGCATGCGCTGAACGCGCTGCGCCAGGCCGATGTGGTGATCTATGACGCGCTGGTCCAAGAAGCGATCCTCGACTGGGCGCCACAGGCCACGCTGATCTATGCCGGCAAACGCGGCGGCAAACCTTCGGCAAAACAGCGCGACATCTCGCTGCGGCTGGTCGATCTGGCGCGGAGCGGCAAACGGGTGCTGCGGCTCAAGGGTGGCGATCCTTTCGTCTTTGGGCGCGGCGGCGAAGAGGCGCAGACGCTGGTGCAGCACGGCGTGCCGATCCGGATCATTCCGGGGATCAGCGCAGGTATCGGCGGGCTGGCCTATGCAGGCATCCCCGTCACACATCGCGACGTCAACCAATCGGTGACTTTCGTGACCGGCCATGACCAATCCGGCAACACGCCCGGAAACCTTGATTGGACAAGCATATCAAAAGGGTCCCAGGTGATCGTGATCTATATGGGGATGAAACATATCGCCCAGATCAGCGTCCATCTGGTCGCCGCAGGCCGCAGCCTGCATGAACCCGTGGCCGTGGTGGCCACCGCAACAACGCAAGACCAGCAGGTGCTGGAAACCACGCTGGGCCGCATCGTCGACGACATCGCCGCCGCCAATCTGGAACCACCCGCCATCATCTGCGTCGGCCAATCGGTGCTGATGCGGCAGGTTCTCGACTGGCAAGGCATGGCGGCGGGCGTGCCTGCGCGCAATCTCGACCCTCTGGGCCGCGGACGCGCCGCCGAATCGGCCTGATGCCCGGCTTCTTTTTTCCAAAAATACTCCCGCCGGAGGCGTCCCGGAGGGACAAATGCGCTTTCTGATCAGCGCCCCCGCCTCGGGCAGCGGCAAAACCACGGTGACTTTGGGGCTGTTGCGCGCCTTCAGCCGGACCCAGACAATCCGCAGCGCCAAATCCGGCCCCGATTACATCGACCCTGCCTTTCATGCCGCAGCCTCGGGCGGGCCTTGCGTGAACCTCGATGCCTGGGCGATGACGCCCGACCGGATCAGGACGCTGGCAGACCCCGCCCCGCTGATTGTCGAAGGCGCGATGGGTCTCTTCGACGGCGCGCCGCCCGCAGGCAACGGCTCCAGCGCGGATCTCGCCAAGATCCTGAACCTGCCGGTGGTGCTGGTGATCGACGCAGGGCGGATGGCAGGATCGGTGGGCGCGCTGGCGCAGGGCTTCATGCGCTATGATTCCGCGTTGCAGGTCGCGGGGGTGATCCTGAACAATGTAGGCTCCGCCCGGCACGAAGCCATGCTGCGCCAAGCCTTGCAGGATGTCACGATCTTCGGCGCGCTGCCGCGCGATGCGGCCCTGCATCTGGGATCGCGGCATCTGGGGCTGGTGCAGGCGCAGGAACGCCCCGATCTTGACGCTTTCCTCGAAAACGCCGCGGATTTGATGACCCAGCATCTGGACCTGAATGCGCTGCAAGCCCTCAACGCGCCCCGGCCCCGCGCCGGGGCCGCGCACCGCATGACCCCGCCCGCGCAACGCATCGCCATCGCCCAAGACGCGGCCTTTGCCTTCGCCTATCCGCATCTGCTGGACGACTGGCGCGCAGGCGGGGCGGAATTGCAATTCTTCTCTCCCCTCGCCGATGATCCGGTGCCCGCGGTCGATCTGATCTATCTGCCCGGCGGTTACCCCGAATTGCACGCAGGCCAGATCGCGGGCAATGCGCGGTTTCTGGACAGTCTGCGCCGCGCGCAGGCCAGCATCTATGGCGAATGCGGCGGCTATATGGTGCTGGGCGACGGGCTGGTCGCGGCGGATGGCACGCGGCATGCGATGGCCGGGCTGTTGCGGCTGGAAACCTCTTTCGCGCAGCGCAAATTACATCTGGGATATCGGCATCTGCACGCGGCCCAAGGCCCCTTTGCAGGGCATTGGACCGGCCATGAATTCCATTATGCCAGCACGCTACGCGCCGAAGGCAGGCCGCTGTTCACCGCCAGCGACGCGACCGGTGCCGCCCTGGCGCCCATGGGGCTGATGGCGGGGCGCGTGGCGGGATCTTTTGCGCATCTGATCGATGCATCGCCCATTGCCTCTGCCGGAATCGAGGCGTAGCAATTGGCCCATGCAGATGATCGACGATGCCCGCGCGAAACGCAATGTGACCGTTCTGGTGCTGGCCCAGGCCATTCTGGGCGCGCAAATGCCGATGATGTTCGTGATCGGCGGGCTGGCGGGGGGACAATTGGCGGGCAATCCCTGCTTTGCGACCTTGCCGATTTCGATGATCGTCTTTGGCTCGATGACCACCGCACCCTGGATCAGCCCGCTGATGCAGCGCAACGGGCGGCGCTTTGGCTTTATGGTCGGGGCTTTCGGGGGCGCGATGGGGGCGGCGGTTTCGGCTTACGGGCTTTATACCGGGTCGTTCTTTTTGCTGCTGGCGGGGTCTTATCTGAGCGGGATCTACATGTCCGCCCAAGGGTTCTACCGCTTTGCCGCGACGGATACCGCATCTGAAGCCTTCCGCCCCAAGGCGATTTCCTTTGTCATGGCGGGCGGGCTTTTATCGGCCGTGATCGGGCCGCAATTGAACAAGCTCGCGCAAGATGCCTTTGTCGTGCCGTTTCTGGGCAGCTATCTGGCGATCATCCTGCTGAACCTTGTCGGCGTCGGCCTGTTCTATTGGCTGGACCTGCCCAAGGGCAGCCGGTCCGAGCCCAAAGCCGTCACCGCGATCACAGGCCGCAGCCGCCGTGAATTGCTGCGCGATCCGCGGATCATCGTCGCGATCATCTGCGGGATGGTATCCTATGCGCTGATGAACCTCGTGATGACCTCGACGCCTTTGGCCGTGGTGGGCTGCGGCTTTACCACCAATAACGCCAATGACATCGTGTCGCTGCATGTGATCGCGATGTTCGCCCCGTCATTCTTTACCGGCCATCTGATCGCACGCTTTGGCGTGGAAAAGATCATCGCCACCGGGCTGGTGATCCTTGCCATGGCCGGTGGCGTGGCCATCGCGGGGGTGGAATTGACCAATTTCTTCGTCGCCCTGTTCCTGCTCGGCCTTGGCTGGAACTTCGGTTTTATCGGGGCCACCACCATGCTGGCAGGCGCGCATCGCCCCGAAGAACGCGGCCAAGTGCAGGGGCTGAACGATATGCTGGTGTTCGGCATGGTGACCTTGGCCTCGCTGGCCGGTGGTGGCTTGCTCAATTGCGCAGGCGGCACCACGGTCGAGGGCTGGAATGCCGTCAACCTCGCCATGATCCCGTTTCTGGTGCTGGCGGGGGCCTCGCTGATCTGGCTGTCGCGGCAGCGCAGGGTTGTGGTGTCGTAAGGGGCGCTGCCCCTCGTCCGGACGTTGTCCGGCCTCACCCCGGAGTATTTTTGGAAAAAAGAAGTTGGTAGGGGTCAGACCCACCAGCCGCGCAAGGCGACATGGGCAAGGCGCAGGCTTTGGCGCAGCGGGGTAAGTTCGAGACGGGCTTGCAGCGCGGCATCGGGGTCTTTGGCGGCGTTTTGCAGAACGGGTCTGGCAGCATGGCCAAGCAGTAAAGGCGCGCTGGCCTGTTGTGGCAGATCGCGCCGCGCGGCGCGGGCAGCATCCAAACGCAACAAGGCGCGCTGCGCCAAAGAAGCGATGCCATCGGCACTGGCATCCGGCAGCGGCTGGCGTTGGCGGTCCAAGAGCACGGGCAGCGCGCGCAGCAGGTTGGCGACACCCGATGCATAGGCGAAATCGGCCACAACCGTCTGCGCAGCATTGCCAAGCAGCCGCGCGGCAGTGATCATCGGCGCGCCGCTGGTGGCCTGGATATAGCCGTCGAAATCCGCCTGATCCGCGAATGGGTCGCTGTAGATATCCCAGCGCCGCGCGGCGATGGTCGCATCCAGCGCCTCTGCCCCGGCGGCATCCAGCACCTCCGCCAAGGCATCGACGACCTCGTGCTTGCGCACCCTGCCGCCGGCCTTGATTTCCTCCAGCGCGTCGCGCCACCATTGCAGCCGCATTTCCGCGATCATCGGTTCCTTGGTCAGCCAGGGCGCGCGGATGATCTCGACGTTGAACGCATAGAGCGGAAAGAGGATGCGCCGCGCGCCGACGGGGGCTGCCATGATCGCGCGAAACCGTTCGGGATCGGCCTTTTCGACCAAGGCGGCGCAGGCCTCAAAGCTCATGCCTGCGCCCCGTCGCGCACCAATTTCCAGTTGATCGCATCAATCAGCGCATCAAAAGAGGCATCGACGATATTGGCGCTGACCCCCACGGTGGACCAGCGGTTGCCCTGGCCATCTTCGCTGTCGATGATGACGCGGGTCACGGCCTCTGTGCCGCCGCCGGTGATGCGGACCTTGAAATCCACCAATTCGATATCTTCGATCATCGCCTGATAGGGGCCAAGATCCTTGGCCAGCGCGCGCGCCAGCGCATTGACCGGGCCACGGTCGCTGCCGTCGGGGCCAAGGCTTTCGCTGACATTGAGGAATTTCTGGCCCTGCACCTTGGTCACGACCACGGCCTCGGACAAAGACACCATCTGATTGCGCTTGTTGCGGCGGCGTTCGACAGTGACGCGGTAGCGTTTGACCTCGAAGAAATTGGGCAAAAGACCCAGTTCGGCCCGCGCCAGCAGCTCGAAACTGGCCTGTGCCGTGTCATAGGCATAGCCCTGGGCCTCGCGCTCTTTGATCCGTTCGACGATGCGGGCCAGGGCGGGATCATCCGCCGCGACAGTGATCCCCGCCTCGGCCAGACGCGCGCGCAGGTTGGATTGGCCCGCCTGGTTGGACATCGGCACGATGCGCATATTGCCCACGGCGGCTGGGTCGATATGTTCATAGGTGCTGGGGTCTTTGGCGATGGCGCTGGCATGCAGGCCGGATTTATGCGCAAAGGCCGAAGCGCCGACATAGGCGGCCTGTTTGCTGGGCACCCGGTTGAGCATATCATCCAGCAGCCGCGAAGCACGGCGCAGCCCGCGCAAAGCGTCAGGCGTCACGCCGATGTCGAACCGGCTGGCATAGGGGTCTTTGAGCAGCAAGGTCGGGATCAGCGTCGTCAGATTGGCATTGCCGCAGCGTTCGCCCAGACCGTTCAGCGTGCCCTGCACCTGCCGGGCGCCCGCCATGACGGCAGCAAGCGATCCCGCCACTGCGGTTTCGGTGTCATTATGGGTATGAATGCCCAGATGATCGCCCGGGATGCCGCTGGCGATCACCTCGGTCACGATGCGCGCGATATCCTCGGGCAAGGTGCCGCCATTGGTGTCACAGAGCACGATCCAGCGCGCACCGGCGGCATAGGCGGCATGGATGACCTCGCAGGCATAGGCCGGGTTGGCCTTGTAGCCGTCAAAGAAATGTTCCGCATCAAACAGCGCCTCGCGGCCCAAACGGGCCAGATGGGCGAAACTGGTGCGGATGTTGTCGACATTCTCGGCCAGCGTGATGCCAAGGGCGGTGGTGACGTGGAAATCATGAGCCTTGCCGACCAGGCAGACGGCCGCAGTGCCCGCATTCAGCACCGCGCCCAGCACATCGTCGTTGTCCGCCGAACGCCCCTGCCGTTTGGTCATGCCAAAAGCGGTGAAACGGGCGCGGGTCGCGGGCGGGTTGGCAAAGAATTCGGTGTCGGTCGGGTTTGCGCCCGGCCAGCCGCCTTCGATGTAATCCAGCCCCAGCCCGTCCAGCACGGCAGCGATCTGCTGCTTTTCCTTGGCCGAAAATTGCACCCCCTGGGTCTGCGCACCGTCGCGCAGCGTGGTGTCATAAAGGTAAAGGCGCTCTTTGTTCATCTGGCACAATCCAAAATTTTCGTCGAAAATTTTGAGCGGGGACCAAGAATTTTTGACAAAAATTCTTGTTCACAGCCCACCCAGTTTTGACGCATCAAAATCCGGGCCCGGCGACCATGTCGCCTGCCCGCCCACATCTGTCACCAACACGCCTGCGGCGGTCAACATATCGCGCAAGGCATCGGCCTGCGCCCAATCCCTGGCGGCACGGGCTGCGGCGCGGGCCTGCAGCAAGGCATCGACACGCGCAGCGACGGCAGGGGTCACATCCGGCCCTGCCTCGGCCCCGTCAAAAAGCGGGATCGCGGACCAGTCGCGCACCAGCCCCAGCATATCGAGACCATGCGCAAAGCCCGCCAGCGCCGTTGGCGTCTTGCCCTTGGCCAGCACATGCAGCCGCGCGATGGCACCCGGCGTGTTCAGATCATTGGCCAGCACGCCCAGAAATTCCGCATCCGCCTGCCATTTGCCATCGGCCTTCAGCGCGCGGATCAGTTCGGGACCAAAGCCATGCCCGTGCAGGATGCCATACCAGCGGCGCAGGGTCAGATCAGCCTCGGCGCGGCGGGCCTCTGTCCAATCCATCGTCTTGGCGTAATGCGTGCCCAGCATGACAAGGCGGATCACCTCGCCGGGGATGCCCTGATCCAAAAGGTCGCGGATGGTAAAGAAATTGCCCAGGGATTTGGACATTTTCTTGCCCTCGACCTGCAACATTTCGTTATGCACCCAGTAGCGCGCGAAATCGCCATGCGGATGGGCGCAAGCCGATTGCGCGATCTCGTTTTCATGATGCGGGAATTGCAGATCATTGCCGCCACCGTGGATGTCAAAACTGTCACCCAGCAGATCATGCGCCATGGCGGAACATTCGATATGCCAGCCCGGCCGCCCATAGCCCCAAGGGCTGTCCCAGCCCGGCACCCCGTCGCCCGAGGGTTTCCACAGCACGAAATCCATCGGATTGCGCTTATAGGGCGCGACTTCCACCCGCGCACCGGCGATCATGTCATCGATGGACCGGCCGGACAGCGCGCCATAATCGGCATAGCTTTCAACGGCAAAGAGCACATGACCTTCGGCCTCATAGGCATGATCCTTGGCGATCAGATCGGCGATCATGGTGATCATCTGCGCGATATATTGGGTCGCGCGCGGCTCATGCGTCGGGCGCAAGGCACCCAGCGCGTCCAGATCCGCGTGATACCAGCCGATGGTTTCCGCCGTGATATCACCGATGGCGCGCCCGCTTTGCGCCGCGCGCGCGTTGATCTTGTCATCGACATCGGTGAAATTGCGCACATAGGTCACATGTTTCGCGCCATAGACATGGCGCAACAGCCGGAACAGCACGTCAAACATCAAGGACGGGCGGGCATTGCCCAGATGCGCGCGGTCATAGACCGTCGGCCCGCAGAGATACATCCGCAGATTGCGCGCATCGATCGGGACAAACTCCTCGCGCTTGCGGGATTTGGTATTATGCAGCCGGATGGTGGTCATGATGCCTCGCGCGCAGGGTTATGCTGCGGGCTTAGCTGCTTGCGATCTGGTGTGAAACGACAAAAAGCGGCCCGCGACGGATGTCAGCAGGGAATAATGCAGCATGTAATGATGCAAATGCTCTTCATCCCGTTTGCCTAGCGGCAAATCAATCCGCTGGCAACGAAAAAGGGCCCGCGCCTGTTGCGCGGACCCTTGGGACAGGTCATGACCAGCGGTCCTGGGGAAGGGACAAGGGCCGGCCCGACCGCCCGTGCCTGATCAGAACTGGTAGGACACGCGGGCCGTTGCCGTTGTGGCGCGCAATGTGTCGGTCAGCGATGTTGCATCGGCTTCGTAGAATTTGTGCTGCAACACTTCGCCGCCAAAGGTGATGTTATCGGCAAATTTATAGGCAACACCCAGGCCGTAAAAGTCGCCTTCGACTTCCAGATCGGGGCCCGATGTATTGGCCCGCACAACGCCGCCGGTCACATAGGGCAGAAACGCGCCCGCATCATAACCCACACGCGCCTTGACGCGCAGGATATCGTCGAGATCGCCGGTCCCCGCCACATTGTCGATGCTGCTCAGGTCATAATCGACTTCGGCCCCCAGAACGACGGTGCCCAGATCATGCATATAACCCGCATGCACACCGTAGATGGCGCCGTCCACGTCATCGGTCGTGCCGCTGCCTGTCACATCGGCATAGCCAAGCTGACCACCGGCATAAAACCCGGTCCAGTTGGTGCTGACCACCACGGGGGCGGCGATGACAGGTGTCGGTGCCACGGTTTCCACGGGCTCGGCCAGGCCGCCTGCGGTGGCCATGCCTGCGGCCAGTGCCAGCGGGGCTGTCAGCGTGGTAAGAGCTGCGAATTTGAATTTGGTCGTCATGGGATATACTCCGTTTCGGGTTGTCGTGTGACGGGTAATTGACAACTAAACAGATCGGTTCAATAGGGGCTCACAGCGCTGTGATGCAAACCGGCGGATTTGGCCCCAAACGCCCCCTGGTTCGGCCAATATCCGCGCAGTTTCGCGCTATAATCGCAACATTTATCCAAAAAATATCAGGCAATCCGGGGCCTGCGGGGCGGGTTTTGCGGCCGCAGCACCTTGCGCGCCCTGCGGGTGAGGGGCAAGAGCGACTCACCCCGGGGCGGCAGGCCGGGTCAGGCCATGGCACGCCGGCGCGGCCCTGAGACGCGCCCACCAGGCAGCGGTGCCGGCACCCCCGTCGTGCCCGGCGCCGAGATCGGCAAGCCGCGCAAAACGCGCACTGCAAGAAAGGCAAAGGCCTGCGCCTCGAGCATGTCACCATCCAGCCCCACGGCCTCGACCGGATCAACGGGCAGACCGCAGGCCGCAGCCAGCACCGCCATCAGCGTGCCATTGCGCCGCCCGCCGCCGGTGACCAGCAGCCGCGCAGGCGGGCGCGGGCAAAGCGTCAGCCCCGCGGCAACCGACCAGACCAGGGCCTGGGTCAATGTGGCAATGGCATCGGCATCCGCCAGATCCGCCGTTGCAGCACCAAGCGCGCGAAAATGATCGCGGTCCAGCGATTTGGGGGCCGGGGCGGCGAAATAAGGATCAGCGCGGAACGCGGCCAGCGCCTGCATAGCCGGCCTGCCTGCGGCGGCGACCTGCCCATCGGCATCATAGCCGCGCCCGAACCGCGCACGCATGGCATCATCAATCGGCGCATTGGCAGGCCCGGTGTCAAAAGCCAGCAGCGCGCCCGGATCGGCAGGATCGGCACAGGCCGGATCGACCCAGGTCAGATTGCCGACCCCGCCAAGGTTCAAAAACGCGACCGGCGCCCGCGCGCCGATCCATTTGGCCAAAGCGAAATGATAGAAAGGCGCCAGCGGCGCGCCCTGCCCGCCTGCCGCCACATCGGCGCTGCGGAAATCCCACACGACCGGGCAATCAAGCGCCGCCGCCAGCCTGTCGCCATCACCGCATTGATGCGTGCCGCGCCCGCCCGGATCATGCGCCAGCGTCTGGCCGTGGAACCCCGCCACCGCGACATCGCGAAACCCCGCCATCAGTGCAAGATGCGCCTCTTCGACCACGCGGGCGGCAGAGGTGATATCCTGATCCGGCCAAAGCCCCAAAGCCGCGCGCAGCACATCCTGTTCGGCAGCGCTATAAGCGCGATACGCGACAGGCCCAAAGCCGAAAATCCGCTGCCCATCGGTTTGCACAATGGCAGCATCCACCCCGTCCAGCGATGTGCCCGACATCGTGCCCAAAGCGGTGACTGCGATCCCGTCCAACATCTGCTTTCCCTCATGACCTGCGCTGATTATAGAGTGCGGGTGCGAGATTAGGAATAAACGATGACCTACCACCCCAAATCCGATTTCATGTCCGTGATGATGGAACGCGGCTTTCTGGCCGATTGCACCGATTATCAAGGGCTGGATGATGCGCTCAGCCGGGGGGTGGTGACCACCTATATCGGCTATGACGCGACGGCGAAATCGCTGCATGTGGGGCATCTGCTGAATATCATGATGCTGCGCTGGCTGCAAAAGACCGGCCACCAGCCGATCACGCTGATGGGGGGCGGGACAACCAAGGTGGGCGACCCCAGTTTCCGCGCCGATGAACGCCCCCTGCTGACGCCCGACCAGATCGACGCAAATATCGCGGGGATGCAGCAGGTGTTCGCCAAATACCTGACCTATGGTGAGGGTCCGACCGATGCCTTGATGCTGAACAATGCCGAATGGCTGGACCAGCTGAACTATCTCGATTTCCTGCGCGATATCGGGCGGCATTTCAGCGTCAACCGGATGCTGGCCTTTGAATCGGTGAAATCGCGGCTTGACCGCGAACAATCTTTGTCCTTCCTCGAATTCAATTACATGATCCTGCAAGCCTATGATTTCCTTGAACTCAACCGGCGCTATGGCTGCCTGTTGCAGATGGGCGGATCGGATCAATGGGGCAATATCATCAATGGGATCGACCTGACGCGCCGGGTGCTGGACCATGAAATCTATGGGCTGACCTCGCCTTTGCTGACCACCAGCGACGGGCGCAAGATGGGCAAATCGGCGGGCGGCGCTGTCTGGCTGAATGCCGATATGCTCTCGCCTTATGAATTCTGGCAATTCTGGCGCAACACGACCGATGCCGATACCGGGCGGTTCCTGAAACTTTACACCGAATTGCCGCTCGATGAATGCGATCGTCTGGGCGCGCTGCAAGGCGCCGAGATCAATGCCGCCAAGATCATCCTCGCCAATGAGGTCACTGCCCTGCTGCATGGCACAGAGGCAGCCGCCACAGCCGAGGCCACGGCACGCGATGTCTTTGAAAAAGGCGGCGTGGGCGATGATCTGCCCACGCTGACGCTGGGCGCTGATGAACTGGGCGCAGGCCTGTCGATTGCCCAGATCATCGTGCGCGCGGGTCTGGCCGGCACCGGCAAAGAGGCCAAGCGCCTGATCGCGGAAAATGGCGCGCGGCTGAACGATGCCCCGCTGACCGATGCGGGGCTGATGGTCGATGCCGCGATGCTGGCGCAGCCGATCAAACTGAGCGCCGGCAAGAAACGCCATGCGCTGGTGCAGCTGGGCTAGCCCCCTTCTTCCGAGCCGAAATATCCCCGCCGGAGGCATAAAAGTCAAAACCGCCCCCGGCGCAAAGGGCCAAAGCCGCTGGCCAGCGCCGGACAGGACCGCTAAGACAGAGCCAGACACAGACCGGGCCGCCGATGACCGATACGATCCTTTCCCGCTGCGAGGCACAGGGCCTGCGCCTGACCGACCAACGCCGGGTCATCGCGGCCGTGCTGGAATCCGCCGAAGACCATCCCGATGTCGAAGAACTCTATCACCGCGCCGTGGCGGTCGATCCGCGGATCTCGCTGGCGACCGTCTACCGGACCGTCAAGTTATTCGAGGAATCAGGCATCCTCGAAAAGCATGAATTCGGCGACGGGCGCGCGCGCTACGAAGCCGCCGACCGCGACCACCACGACCATCTGATCGATATGCATAGCGGCGAGGTGATCGAATTCGTCGATGCCGAGATCGAGGCCCTGCAAGAACGCATCGCCGCCAAGCTGGGCTATCGGCTGATGGGGCACCGGCTGGAACTCTACGGGCTGCCGCTCAAGAAAAAGGACCATTAGGCTTTGGAAAACCTGCGCGGTGCGGCCTTCATGGTGCTGGCGATGTTCTGCTTTGCGCTGCTCGACACCACGATCAAGCTTTTGTCGCAATCCATGCCCGTGGGCCAGGCGCTGGCGCTGATCAGTGTCGGGATCCTGCTGCTGCTTCTGGGTTGGTCGGTGCTGCAACGGATCCCGCTCTGGCAGGCCGATTACCGCAATCCGCGCGTCATCCTGCGCAGTATCAGCGAGGTGGCAGGCACCTGCCTGATCTCGCTGGCGCTGTCATTGGTGCCGCTGACAACCGCCTCGGCGGTGATACAGGCGACACCGCTTGTGGTGGCCATGGGGGCGGGGCTTTTTCTGGGGCAAAGCATCGGCTGGCGGCGCTGGATCGCGATCATCGTGGGCTTTGGCGGCGTGCTGCTGATCATCCGTCCGGGGCTGGAAGGGTTCAACCCCGCCACCCTGCTGGCCGTGGCAGGCATGCTGGCGCTGGCCACGCGCGATCTGCTGACGCGCGCGCTGACTGTGACGCTCTCGGGGGTGCAATTGGGGATCCATGCCTTTGCCTTCGTGCTGCCGGGGTCAGTGATGCTGATGCTGGCGCAGGGCGCGCCGCTGATCCGGCCCGATGCCGCCACCTGGGCGCTGGTGCTGGCGGGCGTGGTGATCGGGGTGATGTCCTATCTGTCCATCATCGCCGCCACGCGCGGCGGCAATGCCGGTGTGATTTCATCCTTCCGTTACAGCCGCATGATCTTTGCGCTGGCAATCGGCTTTGTCGTCTTTGGCGAAAGACCCGATGCCGCCACGCTGATCGGGGCGGCGATCATCATCACCTCGGGCATCTTCACGCTCTGGCGCGAGGCCCGTATGCGCCGCGCTTCCCTTGCGCAACAAGCCGCGTTATAGACGCGGTGATACCGCTAACATTGCTTCCAAAGGAGCCTTCCATGACCACGATCATCGACATTCACGCCCGCGAAATCCTCGACAGCCGGGGCAACCCCACGGTCGAAGTCGATGTGGTCCTCGAAGACGGCACCATGGGCCGGGCCGCCGTGCCATCAGGCGCATCCACCGGCGCGCATGAGGCGGTGGAACGCCGCGACGGCGACAAATCGCGTTACATGGGCAAAGGCGTGCTGGAAGCCGTCGCCGCCGTGAACGGCGAAATTGCCGAAGCCATCCTGGGCTTTGACGCGACCGAACAGGTCGGCATCGACATGACGATGATCGAACTGGACGGCACGCCGAATAAATCCCGCCTTGGGGCCAATGCGATCCTCGGCGTGTCCATGGCCGTGGCCAAGGCAGCGGCCGATTTCACCAGCCAGCCGCTTTACCGCTATATCGGCGGCACATCGGCGCGGATGCTGCCGGTGCCGATGATGAATATCATCAACGGCGGCGAACATGCCGATAACCCGATCGATATTCAGGAATTCATGATCATGCCCGTCGCTGCGGATAATATCCGCGAGGCCGTGCGCATGGGCGCCGAAGTGTTCCACACGCTGAAAAAGGAACTGTCAGCCGCCGGTTTCAGCACCAGCATCGGCGATGAGGGCGGTTTCGCCCCCGCCATCGGGTCCACCCGCGCGGCGCTGGATTTCATCATGAAAGCCATCGAAAAGGCGGGCTATGCGCCTGGTGCCGATATCTATCTGGCCCTCGATTGCGCCGCGACCGAATATTACAAGGGCGGCAAATATGAAATGGCGGGCGAAGGGGTCTCGCTGTCCAGCCAGCAAAATGCCGAATATCTGGCGAAACTCGCATCCGATTATCCGATCATCAGCATCGAGGATGGCATGTCCGAGGATGATTGGGACGGCTGGAAAATGCTGACAGAGATGATCGGCGACAAGGTGCAACTGGTCGGCGACGATCTGTTCGTGACCAACCCTGCCCGTCTGGCCGATGGTATCACGCGCGGCTGCGCCAATGCCATGCTGGTCAAGGTCAACCAGATCGGCACCCTGACCGAAACGCTGCAAGCCGTCGATATGGCGCATCGCGCGCGTTACACCAATGTGATGTCTCACCGTTCGGGCGAGACCGAGGATGTCACCATCGCCGATCTGGCCGTGGCGACGAATTGCGGGCAGATCAAGACAGGCTCGCTGTCGCGCTCGGACCGTCTGGCGAAATATAACCAGCTGATCCGGATCGAGGAAATGCTGGGCGAAACGGCGACCTATGCCGGGCGGTCGATTTTGCGGTAAGGTAAGGTGCGTTGAAACGCACCCGACGAGGTCCGGTATGACCGCTGACGAGATCATCGCCCATCTGCAACTGGCCCCCCATCCCGAGGGGGGCTATTACCGCCAGACATGGGTCGCCGAAAACGCAGGCCGACCGGTCGGGACCTGTATCTATTTCCTGCTCAAACACGGTGACGCCAGCCATTGGCACCGCGTCGATGCGGTGGAGATCTGGCATTTCCACGCAGGCGCGCCGCTGATCCTGTCGCTGGCCGCCGATGATGCGGGGCCTGCGGTGGATCATGTGCTTGGTCCAGATCTGGCTGCGGGCCAGTTTCCGCAAGTGATCGTGCCCGAACAGCATTGGCAGGCGGCCCGCACCACGGGCGACTGGACATTGGTCAGTTGCACCGTGTCACCGGGGTTCGATTTTGCGGGGTTCACGCTGGCGGCACCGGGGTTCGATATCCCGAGGGGGTAAGGCGCCTGCCCCAGACTTGATCCGGGAGCCCGCCCCGGACGTGATCCGGGGGCCCGCCCCGGACGTGATCCGGGAGCCCGCCCCGGACGTGATCCGGGAGCCTGCCCCGGACGTGATCCGGGAGCCTGCCTCGGACGTGATCCGGGGGCGCTGCCCCTCGCCCGGACTTTGTCCGGGCTCACCCCGGAGTATTTTTGGAAAAAAGAAGTCAGGGAGAAGGCCGCCCCCCAAGAAATTTCGTGAGGAATTTCTTGGGGAGAGGTGGGATTTTTCGGCAGAAAAATCTTAGCTGCAGCCGCTGGTCCCGCCGCAGGTGTTGCACTTCATGCAGGTCCCGTTGCGCACCAGCGTGTAATTGCCGCATTCGCCGCAGGGATCGCCCTCATAGCCTTGCATCTTGGCCTTGT
Source organism: Yoonia vestfoldensis (assembly GCF_002158905.1). Classification (NCBI taxonomy): domain Bacteria; kingdom Pseudomonadati; phylum Pseudomonadota; class Alphaproteobacteria; order Rhodobacterales; family Paracoccaceae; genus Yoonia; species Yoonia vestfoldensis. The sequence goes on along the minus strand of NZ_CP021431.1, from coordinate 1,279,304 downwards.
CGCGGGCGGACAGCGTCGCGGTTTCCGTGACCACGGCAGTCATCGTCGCCGTGCCGCTGACCAAGGCGGCATTGCTGACGCCGGTTTGCAGCGCCATCAGGTCCTGTGGCATCCGCTTGCGCAGATAACCGGTCGAGGAGATCTGTTTCAGCACCTCGAGCGACCGTGACGCCGCGTTTTCGCTGGGCGTGCGTACGTTGGAAACACCTTCCGCCTCGCCCCGGCCGATATCGTCAAAGGCCGCCCCTTCGGGTTTCACATGCGCCAGATCGGTGCGGTCAAGATAGCTGACAGCGAGTTCGCGGAAGATATAATCCAGGATCGAGGTCGCATTCTTGATGCTGTCATTGCCCTGCACCATGCCTGCGGGTTCGAATTTGGTGAAGGTGAAGGCATCCACGAATTCCTCCAGCGGCACGCCATATTGCAAGCCCACGGACACGGCGATGGCGAAATTGTTCATCATCGCGCGGAAACCGGCGCCTTCCTTATGCATGTCGATGAAAATCTCGCCCAGCTGGCCGTTTTCATATTCGCCGGTGCGCAGATAGACCTTATGCCCGCCGACAATGGCCTTTTGGGTATAGCCCTTGCGCCGCTGCGGCATCTTTTCGCGTTCGCGGTTGCGGATTTCCTGAACGATGATCTTTTCCACGATCTTTTCGGCCAGCACGGCGGCCTTTTCATGGTGGTTGCCGCTTTCCAGCACCTCGCGCGCGTCATCATCATCCTCGACCAAGGCAGAGGCCAGAGGCTGCGACAATTTCGATCCGTCACGGTACAGCGCATTGGCCTTCACACCCAGCGACCACGACAGTTCATAGGCTTTCTGGCAATCCTCGATTGTCGCGTCATTGGGCATGTTGATCGTCTTGGAAATCGCGCCCGAGATAAACGACTGCGCCGCCGCCATCATATAGATATGGCTGTCAACGCTCAGATAACGCTTGCCTTTCTTGCCGCAGGGATTGGCGCAATCGAAGACGTTGTAATGTTCTTCGCGCAGGAATGGCGCGCCTTCGAGCGTCATGGTGCCGCAGACATGGTCATTGGCGGCCTCGATATCCTGCTTGGTATAGCCAAGGTGGCGCAGCAGATCAAAGGTCGGGTCATTCAGCTTGGCCTCGGGGATGCCCAAGGTCTTGGTGCAGAAATCACTGCCCAGGGTCCATTGGTTGAACACGAAGCGGATATCGAAAGCGGACCGCAAAGCCCCTTCGACCTTATCCAGTTCCGCCTGCCCGAACCCATGCCCGATCAGCGAGGTGTGGTTGATCGCGGGCGCCTGCCCCATTGATCCGTGACCCACCGCATAGGCGATGATTTCCTCGATCTGGGCCGGTCCATAGCCCAGCTTTTCCAGCGCGGCCGGCACCGATTGGTTGATGATCTTGAAATAACCGCCGCCGGCCAGTTTCTTGAATTTCACCAGCGCGAAATCAGGCTCGATCCCGGTCGTGTCGCAATCCATCACCAGACCGATAGTGCCGGTGGGCGCGATCACGCTGACCTGCGCATTGCGATAGCCGTGCTTTTCGCCAAGGCGCAGCGCCTCGTCCCAGCTTTCGACGGCCAGCTTGACCAGACGGTCGTCAGGGCAATTGGCATGGTCCAGCGGCACGGGCTTCACATCCAGCGCCTCATAGCCATCGGCCTTGCCATAGGCGGCGTTGCGGTGGTTGCGGATCACGCGCAGCATATGTTTGGCGTTCTTGGCATAGCCGGGGAATGCGCCCAGCTCGCCCGCCATTTCGGCCGATGTCGCATAAGATACGCCGGTCATGATCGCGGTCAGCGCGGCGCCCATGGCGCGGCCTTCGGCGCTGTCATAGCCAAGGCCCATATTCATCAGCAAACCGCCGATATTGGCATAGCCCAGACCCAGCGTGCGGAAATCATAGGACCGCTGCGCGATTTCTTTCGACGGGAATTGCGCCATCATCACCGAGATTTCCAGCGTCACGGTCCACAGACGGGTGGCATGCATGTAATCTTCGACCTGGAACTGCCCGTCCTTGTAGAAGGTCAGCAGGTTCATGGAGGCAAGGTTACAGGCCGTATCGTCAAGGAACATATATTCCGAACAGGGGTTCGATCCGCGGATCGCGCCGTCTTCGGGGCAGGTATGCCAGGCGTTGACGGTGTCGTGGTACTGGATGCCCGGATCGGCACAGGCCCAAGCCGCATGGCCCACCTGTTCCCACAGATCACGCGCCTTGATTATTTTCGCAACTTCACCGTTCTTGCGGTTGATCAGCTTCCACATCTCGTCATTCTCGACGGCTTTCAGGAAGGCATCGGTCACGCGGATCGAGTTATTGGAATTCTGGCCGGAAACGGATGAATAGGCTTCCGAATCCCAATCGGTGTCATAGGTCGGGAATTCGATGCTGGTATGGCCTTGCTTGGCGTAATCCAGCACGCGCTTGATATAGGTTTCAGGGATGGCAGAACGTTTGGCATCCTTGACGGCCTGCGCCAGCGTTTCATTCGTCTTGGGGTCATAGGCGGCCTCGGACGAGCCATCCCATGCCTTGATCGCCGCAAAGATCGCGTTCAGATAGCGTTCATGCATCTTGGACCCGGCGACGATGGAAGCAACCTTTTGCTCCTCGATCACCTTCCAGTTGATGAATTCCTCGATATCGGGGTGATCGGCATCGACGATGACCATCTTGGCCGCGCGCCGCGTGGTGCCGCCCGATTTGATCGCACCGGCCGCACGGTCGCCGATTTTCAGGAACCCCATCAGGCCCGATGATTTGCCGCCGCCGGACAATTTCTCGCCCTCGCCGCGCAAGGATGAAAAGTTGGTGCCGGTGCCAGAGCCGTATTTGAACAGGCGGGCTTCGCGCACCCACAGATCCATGATGCCGCCTTCATTGACCAGATCGTCAGCGACGGATTGGATGAAACAGGCATGCGGCTGGGGATGTTCGTAGGAAGATGTGGATTTGGTCAGCTCGCCGGTCTGGTAATCGACATAATAATGGCCCTGTGCCGGACCATCGATGCCATAAGCCCAATGCAGGCCGGTGTTGAACCATTGCGGGCTGTTGGGCGCGGCGCGCTGGCTGGCCAGCATGTAACGCATTTCATCGAAATAGGCGCGCGCATCTTCTTCGGTGGTGAAATAGCCACCTTTCCAGCCCCAATAGGTCCAGGCCCCGGCCAGACGGTCAAACACCTGCTTGGCGGATGTTTCGCCGCCAAAAGTCGCGTCCTTTGCCGGAACAGACCGCCAGAGGAATTCAGGCACGCCCTTTTCCTTGATCTTCTTGGTCGCCGAAGGCACGCCCGCCTTGCGGAAATATTTCTGCGCGATCACATCGGATGCAACCTGGCTCCAGCTTGCGGGAATTTCGCAATCATCAAGCTTGAACACGATCGTGCCATCCGGGTTGCGGATCTCGGAGGTCGTGGTCTTGAACGCCAGTGCTGCATAAGCGTCCGCGCCGTCTGTCGTGAAATTCCGTTCGATCTTCATGTCTCTGCCCCTTGTTGGATGACCGACGTTGCGGCCCGCATCTGTTAAGCACCGTGTTCCCGGCGCAAGCTTCAAAGCTGATTGCATCAGACGGTGCCGGACAGGGCCATGCAGCGCATGGTCTGTCAGAAAACACGTTCCGGCGTCGCGCCTGGCTGATGAATCGTCCCCGTGCCGACACAACATATGGTGATGTTTGAGCGGCTCGCATAAGGTGACGCATCTATCCCTAGTGGGTCAACGCATTTTTAACACCAAATACAGATTATTTCGATTGACGCCCCGCGGCAGGGATGCAGCCCCGCCAGCGCGATGATTCATCCACCGAATAGCCCACAGGACATGCAGGCGAAGTGGCGCAAAGAAAGCCTTTGGAACGTTTGGCTTAGCGGCGCATTCTCGGGGATGGGATGAATTGCATACCGTGATATGCCTGTTGAACGGGCAGAATTGCCACAGCCAAGCGCGATCCGGCAAAGCCAAGGGGCGCTGTTGCCAGATCACCGCATTTAAGATTTTCAACTTGGATTTATGGTCGGGGCGGAGAGATTCGAACTCCCGACCCTCTGTTCCCAAAACAGATGCGCTACCAGGCTGCGCTACGCCCCGAACCGAGGCTGTCTTTAGACCCCCTCAACTGATTTGAAAAGCCCTAACTGTCGGTCTTTTCGCCACAAGGTGAAATTGCGTCAGGGCCAAAGGCGGGGTGCTGCATGATATCGCCCGCGGCGATTCCCAACCGCGCGCTCAGCCCGCCATTGATCTCCAGCACCATCTGCACGCCGTCCCCGCCGGGAATCGGTGTCAGATCGCCGGGGATGGCATTTTCATGCACGCGCAGGATCTCGCCTGCGGGGCTGGCAAAGATCATATCAAGCGGAATAAGCGTGTTTTTCATCCAGAAACTGACCGGCTGCGGGCGGTCATAGATGAACAGCATCCCCGCCATGCGCGGCATGGTTTCGACATACATCAGGCCACGGGCGCGGGTTGCGGGGGTATCGGCGATCTCGACCGTGAATGTCGCCTGCCCCCAATCGCCCCGAATCGTGACGCGATCCTCGGCGCAGGCGGCGGCGGCCAGCTGTGCGACCGCCCCCAGAACCAGCGCGAGAATCAGCGATTTCATTTGGCCGCAGCTTCCCAACCGACCACGTCGATTGCCATGCGCCCGCGTTCGCCATCCACCAGGCGCAGGCCGATCGCCTCGCCCGATTGCAGATCCGACAGGCCGGACCGGCGCAAGACCTCGATATGGATGAACACATCATCCGAACTGCCAAAGACATTGGCAAAGCCGAATCCCTTGGCCTTGTCGAACCATTTGACGCGGGCCGGTTCAATCGCGCGTTTGGCGATATCCTCGGGGGTGAAATCGGACATATCGCGCAGCGGCAATCCCGCATCCGCATGCGGCGGCGTGATCGAGATCACCTCGACCGCCTGCAACCCACGCTGGGTATCCTGCACCATCAGATCGATCCGCGATCCATCCACGACCGAGCCTTGCCCGAAATTGCGCAGCACATTGGCATGCAGCAAAATATCCGGGCCGCCCAGTTCAGCGATGACAAAGCCGAAACCCTTTGTCGGATCGAACCACTTTACCTGACCTTGCACCCGCCGAAGGTAGGCGGTTTCTTGCGTTTCCATCTCATCTTCCTTTTGACGCGGCACATCTGCCGTCCCGCGCCCATACACTTTCGTTCCACCGCAGGCCCCAATCCCCAAACCAGGCTGATCCGGGCCGATCTGCTTGCCGGACCCTCAGGGGTTCAGGCGGGTGATCTTCCAATCGTCGTCTTTTGTCTGACGCGACCAGCGGAACCGGTCATGTAGACGAAAAGCACCATCCGCCCAGAATTCTATTTCAAGCGGAATGATCCGAAACCCACCCCAATAATGCGGGCGCGCCGGATTTGTTCCCAGTTGCAGGGTCTTTTTTGCGACCTCTGCCATCAATATGCCGCGCGATTCAAGCGGCTGCGATTGCCGCGACGCCCAGGCGCCAATCCGGCTCGGCAGCGATCTGGACGCATAATATGCATCCGCAATCGGCCCATCCTCGCGCGTGACAAGCCCCCGGACGCGGATTTGGCGCGCCAGGGATTTCCAATGCATCACAAAGGCCGCCTTGCCGGTCGCATCAATTTCGACGGCCTTGCGACTCTCGTAATTGGTATAAAAAACAAAGGCGTCCGGTTCAATCTCTTTCAAAAGCACCATCCGGACATTCGGCAGACCCGTGGCATCGACCGTGGCCAAGGCGATTGCATTGGGATCGGACATTTCTGATTCGGCCGCAGCCGCCAGCCATTGCCCTGCAAGGACAAACGGATCGTCACCCGAAAAAATACCAGCGCGATCAGACATTTCCGATCTCCCCATACCCCAATCGCTAGGCTTAGGATCAAAAACCACCAGTATCAACCGCTTTAAGGTGGGGCGCGCGCGTTGCTGGCATCTAGGCAACCGGCAGATGACCGTGCTAGGGACCGTGAAACAAATCGTGAAGGGTGCTCTGATGACGTCACAATTGATGCAAGGCAAGCGCGGGCTGATCATGGGGCTTGCGAATGACAAATCCATCGCCTGGGGCATCGCCAAGGCCTGCGCCGAGGCCGGGGCAGAGCTGGCCTTTTCCTACCAGGGCGAGGCGCTTCAGAAACGCGTCGGGCCGCTGGCGCAATCGCTCGGCTCTGACACGGTGCTGCCCTGCGATGTGGGCGACGAGGCCTCGATTGACGCGCTCTTCGCCGCACTCGAGGCGAAATGGGGCAAGCTCGATTTCGTGGTCCATGCGATCGGGTTTTCCGACAAGAACGAATTGCGCGGCCGCTATGTCGATACCAGCCGCAGCAATTTCCTGATGTCGATGGATATCTCGGTCTATTCCTTCACCGCCGTGGTGCAGCGCGCCGAAAAGATGATGACCGATGGCGGCTCCTGCCTGACGCTGACCTATTACGGCGCCGAAAAGGTGATGCCGCATTACAATGTGATGGGCGTCGCCAAGGCCGCATTGGAAGCTTCCGTCCGCTATCTGGCCGAGGATCTGGGCAAGAAAAACATCCGCGTCAACGCGATCAGCGCCGGCACGATCAAGACGCTGGCGGCCTCGGGCATTGGTGATTTCCGCTATATCATGAAATGGAACGAATATAACTCGCCCCTGCGGCGCACCGTGACGCAGGACGAGGTGGGCAAATCCTCGCTCTACCTTTTGTCGGATCTGGCCAGCGCGGTCACCGGCGAGGTGCTGCATGTCGATGCAGGCTATCATGTCGTCGGCATGAAAGCCGTCGATGCCCCCGATATCACCAAGGATTGACGCCATGACCGACCGGCTGCCGCATGAAAAAGGCTTTCACATCTCCTGGGACCAGATCCACCGCGACAGCCGCGCGCTGGCCTGGCGGCTGGACGGGCATGGGCCCGACGATGGCAATTGGCGCGCGGTGGTGGCGATCACCCGTGGCGGCATGGCCCCCGCGATGATCGTCGCGCGCGAGCTTGATATCCGCACTGTCGATACGATCAGCGTGAAAAGCTACGACAACCAGACCCAATCCGAAGCCCGCGTGCTCAAGGCCCCCGATGCCGCCTTGATGGGCGATGGCACCGGCATCCTGATCGTCGATGATCTGGTCGACAGCGGCAAGACGCTGGAACTGGTGCGCGCGCTTTATCCACGCGCGCATTTCGCAACGGTCTATGCCAAACCCAAAGGCCGCCCGCAGGTCCAGACCTTCATCACCGAAGTGTCGCAGGACACATGGATCTTTTTCCCCTGGGACATGGCGCTGCAATATGTCGAACCTTACCGCGGCAAGGATTGATCAGCCCATCTTCCGAGCCCAAATATCCCCGCCGGAGGCATCAAAGTTTTTGCCCGCCCCAAAGGACAGCGCATGACCCGATCCCGCACCGCCGCCACCTTCACCCCGCCCGTGATGGCGGCGCGGCGCTGGCTGGACGGGGTGACGCATCCCGCAGACCGGCCCCTGATCAACGTCAGCCAGGCCGCCCCCGTCGCGGCCCCGCCGCTGGCCCTGCGCGAGGCCGTGGCCTGCATCATGATGCAGGATACCGGTGCCCATCTCTATGGTCCGGTCCTGGGGCTGCCCGCGCTGCGCGATGAAATCGCGGCGCAATGGTCGGCGGCCTATGGCGGCCAGATCACCGCAGATCAGGTCGGCATCACCTCGGGCTGCAACCAGGCCTTTGCCGCGGCCATTGCCGCACTTTGCGGTGAAGGCGATCAGGTGATCCTGCCGGTCCCCTATTATTTCAACCATCGCATGTGGCTGGATATGGCCGGGGTCGGCACTGTGCCGCTGGTCTGCGGCGCGGATATGGTGCCCAGCGCGCAGGATGCGGCGGCGCTGATCACGCAGCGGACCCGCGCCATCGTGCTGGTCAGCCCCAATAACCCCTGCGGCGTGGAATATCCCGCCAGCACATTGCGCGCCTTCATGGATCTGGCCCGCGCACATGGCATCGCGCTGATCGTGGATGAAACCTACCGCGATTTCGACAGCCGCATGCAGGCCCCGCATGACCTGTTCAGCGATCCCGCATGGGATGACACGCTGATCCAGCTTTATTCCTTTTCCAAGGCCTACCGGCTGACCGGCCACCGCATCGGCGCGGTGCTGACCAACCCTGCGCGGATGGCCGAGATCGAGAAATTCCTCGATACCGTGGCGATCTGCCCCAACCAGATAGGGCAGCGGGCCGCCCTTTGGGGGATGCAGAACCTGTCGGACTGGCTGGCGGGCGAACGGGCCGAAATCCTCGACCGGCGCGCGGCGATCGGCGATCATTTCCCCGCGCTGGCCGCGCAGGGCTGGTCCCTGCTGGGGGTTGGGGCCTATTTTGCCTATCTGGAACATCCTTTCGCGATATCCTCGGCCGATCTGGCACAGCGCCTGGTGGCGCAGGCCGGTATCTTGCTGTTGCCCGGCACCATGTTCATGCCAAAGGATATGCCCGCGGGCGACCGCCAGCTGCGCATCGCCTTTGCCAATATCGACCGCGCGGGGATCAGCGCGCTGTTTGACAGGCTTGCCAAGGTCACGGTCTGACCCTTGCACCCAAGGGCCGCGCCGCTTATTCAGACGCGATCATTCAGGCGGAGCGGTGACATGGCAGAGAAGAAAAAGAAAAAGATCGGCGCATGGATCATCGTCGGGATCGTGCTGGTCGGGCTGGCGGGCTTTGGCACCGGCGGGCTGACCGGCAATATCCGCACGCTTGGCACGGTCGGCGAAAAAGACATCACCGTCGCCGCCTATCAGCGCACGCTGGACCAGCAGATCCGCGCGCTTTCGGCCCAGTTCGGCAGCCAGATTTCATTCCAGCAAGCGCAGGCCTTCGGGATCGACCGGCAGGCGCTGTCGCAGGTCGTGCAGACCCGCACGCTGGATAACGAGGCCGCAGAGATGGGCATTTCCGCCGGTGACATGGCGGTTTTCGAACGGATCAGCGCCATTCAGGCCTTTCAGGGCGCAGGCGGGTTCAACCGCGAGACCTATCGCCTCGTGTTGCAGCAAACCGGCCAGAGCGAATCCGCATTCGAGGCTGAAATCCGCGAGGATCTGGCCCGCACCCTGTTGCAGGCCTCTGTCGTTGCCGGTGTGCCCGGCTCTGCCGCCGCCGCCGATGCGTTGGTCCGCTATGTCGCCGAGGCGCGCGACGTGACCCTGCTGCGCGTCACCGACGCGCTGCTGACCGCGCCGGTTCCGGGGGCCACCGCCGCCGATATCAGCGCCTTCTATGACGCCAACCCGGATATGTTCTTGCTGCCCGAAGCGCGCGAGATCACCTATGCCTGGATGACCCCCGCGATGATCCAGGACCAGATGGATGTCACCGATCTGGCGATTGAAACGCTTTATCAAGACCGGATCGCCGAATTCATCCAGCCCGAACGCCGCCTTGTCGAACGGCTGAACTATGCGGATCGCGCCGCAGCCCAAGCTGCCGCCGACCGGCTGGCGGGGGCACAGACGACATTTGACGCGCTGGTGGCCGAACGCGGGCTTACGCTGGCTGATGTGGATATGGGCGATCTGGGCCGTGATGACCTGCCCGCCGACACCGCTGATGCGGTCTTCACCGCCAGCCCCGGCGATGTGGTGGGGCCGTTTCAGACCACGCTGGGGGCGGCTCTGTTTCGGGTGAATGCGGTGCTGAATGCGCAAGAAGTCACCTTGCAAGAGGCCGCTGACGATCTGCGCGCCGAATTGGCCGCCGAGGCCGCGCGCAGCGTGATCAATGATGATTTCGACCGGATCACCGATCTTTTGGCCGGTGGGGCCACGCTGGAGGATCTGGCAGAGCGCACCGATCTGGTGCTGGGCCAGATCAGCTGGACCCCGCAAGTCACCGAGGGCATCGCCGCCTATGACAATTTCCGCGACGCCGCCGAAGCGCTGACCGAAGGCGCCTTTCCCCAGCTCGAGGTGCTGTCCGATGGCGGCGTCTTTGCGCTGCGGCTGGACGGCGTGACACCGGCGCGCGTGCCGCCGCTGGACACGATCCGCGCCGATGTCGCCGCCCGCTGGCAGGCGCAGGCCCAGCAGGATGCCGTGCTGGCCCGCGCCGCCGAGATCGCAGCCGGGCTGACCGCCGACACCGACCTGGCCGCACTGGGCCTGACCCCGCGTGTGGAATCCAACCTGACCCGGCGCAGCTTTGTCGAAGGCACGCCCGAAGGGTTTAACGAGGTGGTCTTTGCCCTGACCCCCGGCGAGGCCCGCGTCGTGGACGCAGGCAACGGCGCGCTGATCCTGCGGCTGGATGCCATCACCGCGGCCGACCCGACCGCGACCGACCAAGCCGCCCAGCGCGCGGCGATCACGCAATCCATCGGCGCAGGCATCGCGCAGGACCTGTTTGACGCCTATGCGCAAGCGGTCCAGCAATCCACGCGCATCACCATCAACCAGGCCACCGTCGACGCGGTCAACGCCCAGCTTCAATAGGTGCGCCATGGCATTATTGCCCGATTATGACAGCTTTGCCCGCAGCTATGACGCGGGCGAAAACCAGGTGGTCTATACAAGGATCGCCGCCGATCTGGATACGCCGGTTTCCTTGATGCTGAAACTGTCCGAGGCGGGCACCAATGCCTTCATGCTGGAAAGTGTGACGGGCGGCGAAATCCGCGGGCGCTATTCGATCATCGGGATGAACCCTGATCTGATCTGGCAATGTCACGGCACCAGTGCGCGGGTGAACCGCTCTGCCCGGTTTGATGCCGATGCCTTTACGGTGATGCCGGGCGATCCGCTGGATGCTTTGCGCGCCATCCTTGCCGAATCGCGCATCGCCCTGCCTGCTGGCCTGCCTGCGGCCTCGGCGGGGCTGTTCGGCTATCTGGGCTATGATATGATCCGGCTGGTCGAACATCTGCCCGATGTGAACCCCGACCCGCTTGGCCTGCCCGATGCGATCATGCTGCGCCCCTCGGTCGTGGCGGTGCTGGACGGGGTCAAGGGCGATGTGATCCTGGTGGCCCCCGCCTATGTGCGCGCGGGCCTGTCGGCCAAGGCCGCCTATGCGCAGGCCGCCGAACGGGTGATGGATGCGCAGCGCGCGCTGGACCGGTCCCTGCCCCAGCACAGCCGTGCCTTGGCCGATCCCGCCCCTGTCGCGCCGCCGGTGTCGAATTTCACCCATCAGGGCTATTTGCAGGCGGTGGAAAAGGCCAAGGAATACATCCGCGCCGGTGACATCTTTCAGGTGGTCCCATCACAACGCTGGACGCAGGACTTTCGCGAACCGCCTTTCGCGCTTTACCGGTCCTTGCGGCGCACCAACCCGTCGCCTTTCATGTTCTTTTTCAATTTCGGCGGCTTTCAGGTGATCGGGGCCAGCCCCGAAATCCTTGTGCGCGTCTTTGGGCGCGAGGTCACGATCCGCCCCATCGCAGGCACCCGTCCGCGCGGGGCAACCCCGGCGCAGGATGACGCGAACGAGGCGGATCTGCTAGCCGATCAAAAGGAACTGGCCGAACATCTGATGCTGCTTGATCTGGGCCGCAATGATACCGGCAAGGTCAGCAAGATCGGCAGCGTGCGCCCGACCGAGCAATTCATCGTCGAACGCTATAGCCATGTGATGCATATCGTATCCAACGTGGTGGGCGAGCTGGCCGAGGATCAGGACGCATTAAGCGCCTTTTTCGCAGGCATGCCCGCAGGCACGGTATCCGGCGCGCCCAAGGTCCGCGCGATGCAGATCATCGACGAGCTGGAACCCGAAAAGCGCGGCGTTTACGGCGGCGGCTGCGGCTATTTCAGCGCGAATGGCGATATGGATATGTGTATCGCGCTGCGCACCGCGGTGTTGCAGGACGAAAAGCTTTATATTCAGGCCGGTGGCGGTGTCGTCTATGACAGCGACCCCGAGGCGGAATATCAAGAAACCGTCCATAAATCGAACGCGATCCGCAAGGCTGCGGCCGATGCGCGGATGTTTCAGGGCACGGGCAATTAGGCTAGTCGGCACGGCGGCTTATTGCGCCAATTGCCCCAGCAGGATCGCTGATACCGGGGCCAGTGAAATCTGCGCCGGATCGCTGCGCGCGGCCCAGTCGCGGATCGCCGCCAGCGTCTCGGGCGTCATCTGCCCCAGCAGCACGACATGCCCCGATTGGCGCGCGCGCAGCGCCGCTTGTTGCAGGCTGCGCGTGATCGCGTCGCGCGTCTCGCCGCCGGCATCCAGGCGGCGCGCGATCTGCGCCACCGGCACCCCGTCTGTGGCGACATTGCGCATGGCCCCGCCCAGACCGCGCGGCAAAGTGACAAAACCGCGCCCCGCATCACCGATCAGGCGCAGCGCGTGATCGGCCAGCGCGCGCTCTGTCACCTCTGGCCCGGTGCCGTCTGAAAACAGGGCGATGGCCTCGGGGACAAGGGCGAAAGCGCCGCTATAGATCACCGCCAGATCAGAGGGCTGCGCGCCCGGCGGCAGATCGGCCTGCAACAACAGCTCGATCCCCGCAGCGCGGTAGGCCTGCATCCGGGCAGTCACCCCGGGCGTCGTGGCGTTCAACACCACGCTTGGCACGAAAGGCAGCTGGCGCAGCACCGCAGGCGCGTCGCGCATCAGCGGATCATCCAGCAGCACCAAAGCGATCATCGGCAGATCGGCGGCATAGTCGAAATCGGCGGCAAAGCGCTGCAAGGGCGCGATGATCATCTCGTCGGGCATCAGCTCTGCGGTTGCGGTATCGGGGGCGGCGCGTGGCCGGTTGACCCGCACATCCGCCGTGGATTGCGGCAAAGCGGCCGAGGGCATGATCTGGCTTTGCGTTTCGGGTTCAGGCTGGGGTTCAGGCTGGATTTCAGGCTGGGGTTCAGGCGGGCTGGGCACCTCTGCGACGGGCGCCGAGGCCTGCGGCGGCGTCACGGGCGCGGCTTCGACCGCTGTTTCGGTCTCGACGGCTGTTTCGGGCACGGTTGTTTCAGGCACGGCCGTTTCGGGCACGGCTGTTTGGGGCGCGGCGGCTGCGGCCTCTGGCGGATCAATCTGATCTGGCGCCTGTGGCGGATCCATCGCCAGCGATAGCACCGCAAGCGCCCCACCCCCGACCAGAACCGCCCAGAACCCCCCCGCCAGAAATGCCCGCATGTGACTGCCATCCTTATTGCAAATGCGCCGGCCGCCTTCGGCCTTGACGCGGCAAGCCCTGTCGGCCCATGTATGGCGGCGCTTATATCGTCAGCTTGGCGGCGGACGGTAGCCCCAAATTTACAGCTTACAGGACGGGTCCATGCTGCTTTTGATCGATAATTACGACAGCTTTACCTATAATCTGGTGCATTATTTGGGCGAACTTGGGGCAGATGTCGTCGTACGCCGCAATGATGCGCTGGATGTGCAACAGGCCATGGCGATGCGGCCCGCAGCCATCGTGCTGTCGCCCGGTCCTTGTGATCCGGCACAGGCGGGCATCTGCCTGCCGCTGGTCCATGCCGCTGCCGAAACCGGGATGCCCCTGCTGGGTGTCTGCCTTGGCCATCAGGCGATTGGCGAGGCGTTCGGCGGCCATGTCATCCGCTGCCATGAAATCGTGCATGGCAAGATGGGCCAGATGCGGCACAACGGTCAGGGCCTCTTTGCGGGGCTGCCCAGCCCCTTTGCCGCCACGCGCTATCATTCACTGGTGGTGGACCGCGCCACCCTGCCCGATTGCCTGCAAGTGACCGCCGATCTGGAGGATGGCACGATCATGGGTTTGCAGCATGAAACGCTGCCGATCCACGGCGTGCAATTCCATCCCGAAAGCATCCGGTCCGAACATGGGCATGCGCTGTTGCGCAATTTCCTTGATCTGGCCAAGGTGCCGGCATGACCGAGGCGATGAAACCGCTGATCTATGCCGCCTCTGAAGGGCCCTTGTCGCGCGCGCAGGCCGAAGAGGCGTTCGGCCATCTCTTTGCGGGCAATGCCACCCCGGCCCAGATCGGCGGGCTGCTGATGGCCCTGCGCGCCCGCGGCGAGGCCGTGTCCGAATATGCCGCCGCCGCCGCCGTCATGCGCGCGCATTGCGTCCCTGTCACCGCGCCCGCAGGGGCGATGGATATCGTCGGCACCGGCGGTGACGGCAAACATACGCTGAATATTTCCACCGCCACCGGCTTTGTCGTGGCGGGCGCAGGCGTGCCGGTTGCCAAACATGGCAACCGCAACCTGTCGTCGAAATCCGGCACGGCGGATGTGCAGTCGGCGCTTGGGATCAATGTCAACGTCACGCCGGATGTGGTCGAACGCGCCATTGCCGAGGCGGGCATCGGTTTCATGATGGCCCCTTTGCATCATCCCGCGATGCGCCATGTCGGGCCTGTCAGGTTGGAACTTGGCTGCAAGACGATCTTTAACATATTGGGACCATTGACAAATCCCGCAGGCGTGAAACGTCAGCTAACGGGGGCCTTTGCCATCGACCTGATCTTTCCGATGGCCGAAACCCTGCAACAGCTTGGCAGTGAAAAGGCATGGCTGGTCCATGGCAGCGATGGCACCGATGAAATCACGATCTGCGGGCCAACATCGGTGGCGATGCTGGCGGATGGCAAGATCACCAGCCGCCAGATCCACCCCGAGGATGCGGGCCTGCCCGAACATGCCTTTCGCGACATCATCGGCGGCACCCCCGCGCAGAACGCGCAAGCGCTGCGCGGCCTGCTGGATGGCGCAGCCGGCGCCTACCGCGACGCGGTGCTGTTCAATGCCGCCGCCGCCTTGGTCGTGGCCGATAAGGCCAGTGATCTGCGTGACGGGGTCGCCATCGCCCGCGACAGTATCGACAGCGGCAAGGCCAAGGCGGCGCTGGCCGCGCTGGTACGCGTCACCAATGCCTGATGTTTGATCTGGCACGCCTTGGGGATTGGGCCGATCTGCCGTTTTTCCGCGATGATCTGCCAAAGATCACGCCGCAGCTGGGCCGCGATATCCTGCCGCCACCCGCGCTGACCTTTGCCGCGCTGGAACGCTGCCAGCCTGCCGCCACGCGCGTCGTGATCATCGGCCAAGACCCCTATCACAGCCCCGCCAAGGCCGATGGCCTGGCCTTTTCGATCAACCCCGCCTTTGCGGGCAATCTGGCCAGCCTTGGCAATATTTTCAAGGAAATCCATAGCGATACCGGCCAAAGCCGCAGCAAGAAAAATCTGCATGATTGGGCCGATCAGGGGGTATTGCTGCTGAACACGGCATTGAGCGTCCTGCCCGGACAGGCGGGCGCGCATGGTAAATTGGGCTGGGACAGGCTGGTGCGCCAAGTGCTGGCGCGGCTTGATGCGCAACCGCGTGCCTTTATCCTCTGGGGGGCGCAGGCGCAGAGATATGCAGACCAATTGCGCGATCACCATCTGATCCTGCGCGCGGCGCATCCCTCGCCGCTCTCGGCGCATCGGGGGTTTTTCGGGTCGCGCCCATTTTCAAAAGTGAATGACTGGCTTATGGATCGAGGCGACACATCTATCAATTGGGCGGACCCATGACCGACATCCTTGCCAAGATCAAAGAGTATAAACTGGCGGATGTGGCCGCGCGCAAAGCCGCCCTGCCCTTGGCCGAGGTCGAGGCGCAGGCCCGCGACGCCAGCCCCGTGCGCGGTTTCGCCGATGCCTTGGCGGGGGCCAGCCGCGAAGGATACGGCCTGATCGCCGAGATCAAGAAAGCCAGCCCCTCCAAAGGTCTGATCCGCGCCGATTTCAACCCTGCCGCCTTGGCGCAGGCATATGAACAAGGCGGCGCCACCTGCCTGTCGGTGCTGACCGACGCCCCGTCCTTTCAAGGCGATGACAGCTATCTGGTCGCCGCGCGTGATGCCTGTGCGCTGCCCGCATTGCGCAAGGATTTCCTCTATGATCCCTGGCAGGTCGCGGAATCCCGCGCCTTGGGGGCCGATTGCATCTTGATCATCATGGCCTCGGTCAGTGATGCCCAGGCGCAGGAATTGGAACAGGCCGCCATGGATTGGCAGATGGATGTGCTGATCGAGGTGCATGACCAGGGCGAACTGGACCGCGCGGTGCTGTTGCGCTCGCCGCTGATCGGGATCAACAACCGCAATCTGAAAACCTTCGAGGTCACGCTGGACACCACGCGCCTTCTGTCCAAACGGGTGCCCGAAGACCGGCGCATCGTCTGCGAAAGCGGGCTATTCACCCCCGCGGATCTGGCCGATATGGCGCGCTATGGCGCGCGTGCCTTCCTGATCGGCGAAAGCCTGATGCGCCAGGATGACGTGGCCAGCGCCACCGCAAAGCTGCTGGCCAACCCCGCGACAGGGGCGATGCTATGACCGGGCTGACGCATTTCGACGCCGAGGGGCAGGCCCATATGGTCGATGTCTCGGACAAGGCCGTGACCGACCGGATCGCCGTGGCCGAGGCGCATATCGTGATGTCATCCGATACGCTGGCGCTGATCACCCAAGGCCGCGCCAAAAAAGGCGATGTGCTGGGGATCGCGCGGATCGCAGGCATCATGGCAGCCAAGAAAACCGCCGATCTGATCCCGCTTTGCCATCCGCTGCCGATCACCCGGGTCGCGCTGGACCTGACCCCCGATGCGCAGCTGCCCGGCATCCGGATCAGCGCCACGGTCAAAACCAGCGGCCAGACCGGCGTGGAAATGGAAGCGCTGACCGCCGCCAGCACAGCCGCGCTGACCATCTATGACATGGTCAAGGCGGTGCAAAAGGACATGGTCATCGGCGGCTTGCGCGTCACGCTCAAGGATGGTGGCAAATCGGGGCGGTTCACCGCGCCATGATCAGCGTTGCAGAGGCCCTGCGCGACCTCTTTGCGCTGGTCACGCCCTTGCCAGCCGAAGACGTGCCGCTGCGCGCCGCGGCCCAGCGTGTGCTGGCGCGCGATGTGACCGCGCGGCGCGACCAGCCGCCTTTCGCGGCCTCTGCGATGGATGGCTATGCGGTCCATGCCAGCGATCACCGCCAAGGCGCGACGCTGCAAGTGATCGGCGAGGCGGCCGCAGGCCATGGCTGGCAGGGCAAGCTGGCCCCGGGGCAGGCGTTGCGGATCTTCACCGGCGCGCCACTGCCTGCGGGCGCGGCGCGCGTGGTCATTCAGGAAAACGTCACCCGCGCGGGCGATACGATCACCATCACTGACGCCTCAGACAGCGGCAGCAACATCCGCCCCCAAGGCGGCGATTTCGCGCAAGGCACGCCCCTGCCCGCCCCGCGCCGTCTGACGCCCAGCGATATCGCCTTGCTGGCGGCAATGAATATCGCCCAGGTGCCGGTCACCCGCAAACCGCTGGTCGCGATCATCGCCACCGGGGACGAGCTGGTCCAGCCCGGCGATCACCCTGGCCCCGATCAGATCATCGCCTCCAACAGCTATGGGCTGGCCGCGCTGGTCGAGGCCGCAGGCGCCACCGCCCGGCTGCTGCCCATCGCGCGCGACAATATCGCCGCGCTGGAACAAAGCTTCGCACTTGCGCGCGGTGCCGATCTGATCATCACCATCGGCGGGGCCTCTGTGGGCGATCACGATCTGGTCGGACAGGTGGCGCAGACCCTGGGCATGCAGCGCAGTTTCTACAAGATCGCGATGCGGCCCGGCAAACCGCTGATGGCCGGGCGGCTTGGCAATGCCGCGATGATCGGCCTGCCCGGCAATCCGGTCTCGGCCATGGTCTGCGGCCATGTCTTCGTGCTGCCGGTGATCCGCAAGATGCTGGGGCTGGGCGCGGATCCCGCACCGCTGCACACCGCGGCCCTTGCCCATGACATCGGCAGCAACGGGCCGCGCGCCCATTACATGCGCGCCCATCTGGCCAATGGCCAGGTCACGATCTACGACCGCCAGGACAGCAGCCTGCTTAGCGTGCTGACACAGGCCAATTGCCTCGCCCTGCGCCCGCCGCATGACCCCGCACGCAAAGCCGGCGAGAGCCTGCAGCTCCTGCCGCTCTGACATCTTCTTTTTTCCAAAAATACTCCCGTCGGAGACGTCAATTGCAAGGCAATTGACACAAAAGGGGAACATCGGTAGAACATAAGCAAAACCAGCCCAAGGATTTCGTCATGTTAACCAAGAAACAGCTCGACCTTCTGGCCTTCATCCATACACGGGTCCAGCGCGACGGCGTGCCGCCCAGTTTCGATGAAATGAAAGAAGCGCTCGATCTGCGGTCGAAATCGGGCATCCACCGGCTGATCACGGCATTGGAAGAACGCGGTTTCATCCGCCGTCTGGCGCATCGGGCGCGGGCGCTGGAAATCGTGAAACTGCCCGACAGCATGCTGGGCAGCGGCTTTCAGCCACGGGTGATCGCGGGTGACAAACCTGCTGGCAAACCCGCCGCCGCGCTGCCGGTCGAAGGCGGGTCCATGTCGCTGCCGGTGATGGGCCGCATCGCCGCCGGTGTCCCGATCGAGGCGATTTCCGAAATCTCTCATCATGTCCATGTGCCGCAATCCATGCTGGGCAAGGGCGAACATTACGCGCTCGAGGTCAAAGGCGATTCCATGATCGAGGCCGGGATCAATGATGGCGATGTGGTGGTGATCCGCGAAACCTCTGTCGCCAATAATGGCGATATCGTGGTGGCGCTGGTCGAAGGCCAGGAAGCCACGTTGAAACGGTTCCGCCGCAATGGCAGCGCCATCGCATTAGAAGCGGCAAACCCCGCCTATGAAACCCGCGTTTTCCGCGATGATCAGGTCAAGGTGCAGGGCCGGCTGGTCGGGCTGATCCGCACCTATTGACGCATCAGCACAAGCGGCGCATCCGGCGCGCCGCTGCGCCCGTTCCAGGGCCTGTTGCCCGCAGCCGCACCTGAGGTGACGATGCGCAGCGCGCCATCCGCAGCTTGGTCAAGGGCCAGCGCGCCGGTCTCGCGCAGCCGGATCGCGTCATAGACCAGACAGGGGCGCGTTCTGTCACCCGCGCTGGCACCCGTGCTGGCACCCGTACTGGAATCGGGCTGGTTCAGGATCAGCACATCCGCGCCGCCACAGCCTTGCAAAGCGGCCAGCGCGGTCTTGCCCGATACCTGCATGATCCGCCACTCTCCCAGCATGGCCGTCACGACACGGCCCTCGCGCAGCAAACCGCTTCGCGACGCCGCATCCTGCTGCGCCACCGGCCCGCCATCATTTTCCAGCCAGATACCGGCCACGAAACTGCCGCCCGTGGCTTTGGACAAGGCGCGCCCTTCGGTCCCCATCAGCCCGATCAGCCCCCCGTCATCCGCCACCAGCAGCGCGGGCCTTGTGCCTTGCTGCCAGATCACAAAGGGCAGCACCGCCAGCGCCAGCCCCGCGAACCGCGCCCGCCCCTGCCACAGGATCAGCCAAAGCAGCGCCAGCGCCAGCAGCGGCAAAACCGGTTTGGGCGGCGCGATCACATGGCTGAAAGCGCGGGGCTGGGCGGCGGTGGTCTCGGCCACGAACAAGATCCAACGCAGCCCCGGCTCCATCAGCGCGAAACCGATCCAGTCCAGCCCCAAGGGCCAAAGACAGGCCGCCAGCACCGCCGCAGGCATGACCAGCGCCCCCATCAAGGGCACGCTGATCAGATTGGCGATCAGCCCGTAATGCGACAGGATGTTGAAATGCGCCGCCGCGAATGGCGCTGTCGCCAACCCCGCCACCAGCGACGACACAAAGACCGACAACACCGGACGCGTCCAGCGCGGCAAGCGGTAAAGATCGACACCGCGCAAGGCCCGAAACACCGCGACAAGCGCGACCGTGGCCGCGAATGACATCTGAAACCCCGGCCCGGTCAGCGCCTCGGGCTGCCAGACCAGCACGATGATCGCGGCAATGGCCACCGCGCGCAAGGTCAGCGCGCGCCGCCCCAGCAGGACCGCGACCAGCATCACCGCCACCATGACAAAGGCGCGCTCGGTCGCCACATTGCCCCCCGACAAGGCCAGATAGAACGCCCCCACGATCAAGGCCGCGACAGCCGCGATCTTTTTGCCGGGCCAGCGCAGCGCGACAAAGGGCACCAGCGCCAGCCCATAGCGGACCACCGCAAAGACAAACCCCGTCAACAGCCCCATATGCAGCCCCGAAATCGCCAGCAGATGCGCCAGGTTCGATGCGCGCAGCGCCGCAAGGCTTTCCTGCCCCATGCCGGACCGGTCCCCGGTCATGATCGCGGCGGCAAAGGCGCCCGCCTCGCCGGGGATCGCCTCTTGCACGGCGCGCGAAATCGCCATGCGCAGCGCGAAAATCCGCATCATCGCATCGGGGCTGTCAGGTGCCGCCAGCCGCAGCACAGGCGTGCGGGTATAGCCGACCGCGCCCAGGCCCAGAAACCAGGCATGGCGCTGGAAATCAAAACCACCCGGTTCTGCCGGCCCTGCGGGGGGTGACAGATGGCCGGTCATGACCAGCACGTCGCCGGGGTGATAGCGCGCCAGCGGCTGATCGCCATGCACCGACACGCGCACGCGCGCCGGTGTCCGCTCGGGGGGCATCCGGTCCAGCACCACCCGGTCCAGCGTCAGCCGCTGCGCATCGCTGGCAGAGCGGTCGATATTGACGACCCGCCCCTCGATCGCGCCGTAATAGCGAAAGCTTAGCATGGGTGCTGCCATGGCATCGCTGCGGTATTTGGCAAGACCGGCCCCGGTCATGGCGATGATGACGGCCATCGCGACGGGGCGATAGGCCACGCCGATATGCGGCAGCCCCAGCAACACCGCCAGCCCAAGGCCCGCCCCCGCGGCCAGCACAAACGCCCCCGGTTCCTGGCCTTGCGCGAAATACCACCCGATCCCCAGCCCAAGCCAGACCGGCACCCAGCACAACAGCCCCCCGCGCTGCGCCAAAAGCGCGTCTTCGACCACGGCTCGCACTTGTTCTTCGTCCTTTGGCTGGCTATCCCCAAGGGGCACCGGCAGATTATCTCAAAGCTGGTGAACGAAAGGTTAAAGCCCATCATGTCCCGTCCCGTCGTCACACGTTTCGCCCCCTCGCCCACGGGTGCCTTGCATATCGGGGGCGCGCGCACGGCCCTTTTCAACTGGCTTTACGCGCGCGGGCGCGGTGGCAAGTTCCTGCTGCGGATCGAGGATACCGACCGCGCGCGGTCTACCCCTGAAAATGCGCAGGCGATTCTGGACGGGCTGACATGGCTGGGGCTGGATTGGGACGGCGATCCTGTCAGCCAGTTCGACAGCGCCGCGCGCCATGCCGAGGTGGCCCATGCGCTGCTGGCGGCGGGCAAGGCCTATAAATGTTTCAGCACCCAAGACGAGATCGAGGCCTTCCGCGAAGAGGCCCGCGCGCAGAAAGCCTCGACCCTGTTCCGTTCGCCCTGGCGCGACGCTGACAGTAAGGTGCATCCCGATGCACCTTATGTGATCCGCATCAAGGCCCCGCGCAGCGGCACGACAACGCTGCATGACGCCGTCCAGGGCGATGTCACATGGTCCAATGACCAGCTTGACGATATGGTCCTGCTGCGGTCAGATGGCAGCCCGGTCTATATGCTGGCCGTCGTGGTCGATGATCACGACATGGGCGTGACCCATGTGATCCGCGGCGATGACCATCTGGCCAATGCCTTCCGGCAGAACCTGATCTATGAGGCGATGGGCTGGCCACAGCCCGTGCTGGCGCATATCCCGCTGATCTATGGTCCCGATGGCAAGAAATTGTCCAAGCGCCATGGCGCCACCGGCGCTGCGGAATACCAGGCACTGGGCTATCCGGCGGCGGGGATGCGCAATTACCTGGCCCGTCTGGGCTGGAGCCATGGCGATGCGGAATTCTTTACCGATGCGCAGGCGCGCGATTGGTTCGATCTCGATGGAATCGGCAAATCACCCGCGCGGTTCGACACCGCCAAGCTGGAACATCTTTCTGGTCAGCATATCGCGGCCGCCGATGATGCTGCGCTGCTGCATGAATTGCAGGGCTACCTGGCCGCAACCGGCGCCGCACCGCTGGATGAGGCACAAAAAGACGGGCTGTTGCGCGGCATGTATTGCCTCAAAGAACGGGCCAAGACCTTTCCGGAACTGATTGAAAAGGCGCATTTTATCCTGACCAGCCGGCCCATCGCCCCGGACGAGAAATCCGCTGCGCAACTTACCGATGTATCCCGTGGTATACTGTCGGAATTGACGCCGCAGTTGCAAAATGCTAGCTGGACCCGAGATACTCTGGAAAGCATCGTTGCGACCACGGCCCAAGTGCATGACACCAAGCTTGGCAAACTGGCGGGACCTCTGCGCGCCGCTTTGGCCGGGCGCGCGGTGTCACCCAGCGTTTTCGACATGATGCTGGTTCTGGGGCAATCCGAGACGATTGGCCGCCTTTCGGATGCCAGCATGTAAACCAGATCGTCACAAAGGGTGATTATCGGGTAGAATTGAATACGACGCGCGGGCGCGGATTGATGCGCCGCAGATGAGGGAAAGCACCATGGCTGAAACGACAGATACCGCGAAACTGACGATCAAGGGCAAGACCTATGACCTGCCTGTCTATTCCCCGACCGCCGGCCCGGATGTGCTTGATATCCGCAAGCTTTATGCCCAGGCCGATGTCTTTACCTATGACCCCGGCTTTACCTCGACCGCGGCCTGCGACAGCACGATCACCTTCATCGACGGCGACAAGGGTGAATTGCTGCACCGGGGCTATCCGATCGACCAGCTGGCCAGCCAGTCGCATTATCTCGAAGTCTGCTATCTGCTGCTTTACGGGGAATTGCCTTCGGCGGCGGAATTGGAAAAATTTGAATCACTCGTGACCAATCACACGATGATCCATGAACAGATGCACAACTTCTTCCGTGGCTTCCGCCGCGATGCGCATCCGATGGCGACCATGGTCGGTGTCGTGGGCGCAATGTCGGCCTTTTACCATGACAGCACCGATATCAATGACGAACACCAGCGCGAGGTGGCGTCCATCCGCCTGATCGCCAAGATGCCGACGATTGCCGCGATGGCCTATAAATATTCGATTGGCCAGCCTTTCGTCTATCCGCGCAATGATCTCGATTATGCGGCGAATTTCCTGCATATGTGTTTCGCTGTCCCCGCCGAGCAATATAACGTCAACCCGATCCTTGCGCGTGCGATGGACCGGATTTTCACGCTGCATGCCGATCATGAACAGAATGCATCAACCTCGACGGTGCGTCTGGCCTCTTCCTCCGGTGCCAATCCTTTTGCCTGTATCGCCGCCGGTATCGCCTGTCTTTGGGGGCCTGCGCATGGCGGCGCCAATCAGGCCTGTCTGGAAATGCTCAAGGAAATCGGCACGCCCGACCGGATCCCCGAATTCATCGCCCGCGCCAAGGACAAGAACGATCCTTACCGGCTGATGGGCTTCGGCCACCGCGTTTACAAGAACTTCGATCCCCGCGCGACGGTGATGAAACAATCCGCCGACGAGGTGTTGGATCTGATGGGTGTGGAAAACAACCCGATCCTGCAAGTCGCCAAGGAATTGGAACGCCAGGCGCTGGCCGATCCTTATTTTGCGGAAAAGAAATTGTTCCCCAATGTCGATTTCTATTCCGGCATCATCTTAGAGGCGATGGGCTTTCCGACCTCGATGTTCACCCCGGTCTTTGCGCTGGCGCGCACCGTGGGCTGGATTTCGCAATGGAAAGAACAGCTGGCCGATCCACAGCTGAAAATCGGCCGGCCACGGCAATTGTATCTGGGGTCCACGCCCCGCGATTATGTCGATATCGAAAATCGCTGAATAAAGGGGCCGCCTTTGGGCGGCCTTTTCGCGGCGGGGACCCTGTCATGCGCCTGACCACAGACCGGCTGATCCTGCGCGGCCCGCGCGCGGATGATCTGGAGGCGATGTTCGCGATTTTCAGTGATCCCGCGACGATGAAACATTGGTCGACCCTGCCCCATGCCGACCGCAGCGTGACACAGGCGGCGTTGACGCAAAGGATTGCCGCCTTTGCCGCATCCCCGACCTATTTCCAGATCGAGATGCAGGGCAATCTGATCGGTTGCGCCGGTCTCTATAAAAACACCGAGATCGGATTCATCCTGCAACGCGGCTTTTGGCGCCAAGGGATCGTGTCAGAGGCGATGCGCGCGATCATCCCCTATCTGTTCGCCACGACAGACCTGCCGCAGCTGACCGCCGATGTCGATCCCGGCAATGCGGCCTCAATCGGGGTGTTGCACGGCCTTGGGTTCCGCGAAACGCATCGCGCCGCCAAGACCTATTTCATCGGCGGCATCTGGTATGACAGCGTTTATCTGGCGCTTCAGCGCCCCTCATAGACCGGCTTGCGCTTTTCGAGGAAAGCCACAACGCCTTCTTGGAAATCGCGGGTCTGGCCGCAGCGGCCTTGCAGCTGCGCCTCTAGCGCCAGCTGCGCATCAAGCGTGTTTTCGAATGATCCGCGAATGGCCTTTTTCAGCTGCCGGTAAGCCACGGTTGGCCCCTGTGCCAGATGGGCCGCGCGCGCGTCGATATGGGCGGCGAAATCCGCATCGGGGGCGGTTTCATAGATCATGCCCCAATCGCTGGCCTGCTGTGCTGTGATCTTATCGGCGAAAAGGGCCGCGCCCATGGCCTTGGCCGCGCCCACCTGACGCGGCAGCCAATAGGTGCCGCCTGCGTCGGGGATCAGGCCGATGCGGGTAAAGGCCTGCACGAAATAGGCGCTATCCGCCGCGATCACCACGTCACAGGCCAGCGCAAGATTGGCCCCCGCCCCCGCCGCAGCCCCGTTCACGGCGGCAATGGTCGGGATGCGGCACTCAAAGATCGCCTTGAGCATCGGCACATATTCATCGCGCAGGGTGCGTTCCAGATCAAGCGAGGCCGCAGAGCCGCCATCGCCCAGATCCTGCCCCGAACAAAAGGACTTGCCCGCGCCGGTCATGACCAGCACCCGCGCTTCCTTTTCGGCGGCTTTGACGGCATGGGCGATTTCGGCGCGCATCTGCGTGTTCAGCGCATTCATCACCGCTGGCCGGTTCAGTGTCAGCGTTGCGACCGCGTCGCGGATGGAAAGAGTGATCGCCTGATAATCCATGATGCGGTCCTTGTTGATCTGGTCACCGCCACATTACTGAACTCGGCGGTTCAGGAAAGCACAACATCACGTCAGGAGCGTAATATCTTTTGCAATTCGGCTTTTTCTTCGTCGCTCAGCGCCTCGGGCGCGGCGACGGGCCGCCGGATCACTGTCCAGCCGATGCCAAGCGCGATCAGCAGCATGACGGGGGCGGCATACCACAGCACCACATTGACGCCGCTGGTATCGGGGCGCAGCAGCACGAATTCGCCGTAACGCGCGACAAGGAAATCCACGGCCTGTTCATCGCTATCGCCATCGACCAGACGTTCGCGCAGCAAGATCCGCAATTCGCGCGACAATTCGGCGTTGGATTCGTCGATGCTTTCGTTGCGGCAGACCGGGCAGCGCAGGCCCTTGGACAGCTCACGCGCGCGCTGTTCCAGAGCGGGATCATCCAGCACCTCGTCGGGTTGCACCGCAAAGGCCGCCGAAGCGATCAGCCAGAATATGGCGACCAGCCGGATCATTCCGCAGGCACCGCGCCTGTGCGCACAGGCTTGGCCGAGGCCGCACCGACCCGCAAACGCCGGTCCGACAGTGAAAACAACCCGCCAAGCGCCATCAAGATGCAGCCCCCCAGATCCAATTGGCAAAGGGTTTGTCATAGGTGCGCACCGCCCAGCCGCCATTGACCTGCGGATCGCCGATCACGACATAGACATCGCGGATGAACCCATTGCTGATCGCCGCCTCGGTCGTGGGCATATTGGCCACCGGATAGAACCGCTTTTCGGGCTGGAGCGTGTATAATTCGCGCCCGCCCCGCCAGACCGACATATCGGCCATCGTGGTCACATAATTCGGCCCTTGTAGCTGGTTGACCGCATCAAGCTGCACCTCGAACGCGCCCATGTCCCAGCGGTCGCCGATATTGGCGATGCGGATATCCTCTTTTTCCCAAGCCAGCATGGCGGCGATGGCAAAGACCGTCACCCCCATCCCGATATGGGCGGTCGCCTTGCCCCAATCGGCGCGCGGCAGGTTGCGGATCCGGCGCAGACGCGTGCGCAGGTCATCGCGGCCCGCGCGCAGCCATAGATCGGCCAGCGCGCCGCCCACGACCCAGACCCCCAGCGCCACGCCGACCGGCCCAAGCGCTGACCCGCCGCTTTGCACAGCATAGGCCAGTGCCGCCAGCGCCACGGCCAGCACCAGCCAGCCCGCCATCGCCTTGGACATCCGTTCCAGCGTGCCGCGTTTCCAGGCCAGCATCGACCCCAGGGGCAGCGCAATCGCCAGCCCGACCATGAACGGCGTAAACGCCGCGTCAAAGAAGGGCGGGCCGACCGACAAGGTCCGCTCGAACAGCATATCCGCCACCAGCGGCCACATCGTTCCGATGAAGACGACAAAACAGCTGACAGCCAGCAGGATATTGTTCAGCACCAGCGCGCTTTCGCGGCTGATTGTGGAAAAGACGCCCTTGGACTGCATGGCCGAGGCGCGGAATGCAAAGAGCGTCAGCGACCCGCCCAGAAAGATGCCCAGGATGATCAGCAACAGCATCCCCCGTTCGGGGTCCACCGCAAAAGCATGCACCGAGATCAGCACGCCAGAGCGCACGATAAACGCCCCCAGCAGCGAAAAGCCGAAGGCCAGGATCGCCAGCAGGATGGTCCAGCTTTTCAACGCCTCGCGCTTTTCCACCACGATGGCCGAATGCAGCAGGGCGGCGGCGATCAGCCAAGGCATCAGGCTTGCGTTTTCGACCGGATCCCAGAACCAGAACCCGCCCCAGCCCAATTCGTAATAGGCCCACCAGGACCCCAGCGCGATACCGACAGTCAGAAAGACCCAGGCCGCCAAGGTCCAAGGCCGCACCCAACGGCCCCAAGCGGCATCGACCCGCCCTTCGATCAGGGCGGCCACGGCAAAGGAAAACGCCATGCTCAGCCCGACATAGCCGAGGTACAGAAACGGCGGATGAAACGCGAGACCGGGGTCCTGCAACAGCGGGTTCAGGTCGCGCCCGTTCAGGGGCGGCACATCAAGCCGCAAAAAAGGGTTCGAGGTGAAGATCAGAAAGGCCAGAAAGGCCACGCTGATTGACCCCTGCACCGCCAGCACCCGCGCCCGCAGCCGCATCGGCAGATTGCCCCCGAACCAGCCCGCACAGGCCCCGAACAGCGCCAGGATCAGCACCCACAGTAGCATCGACCCTTCGTGATTGCCCCAGACGCCGGTGATCTTGTAGATCAGCGGCTTGTCGGTATGCGAATTCATATAGACCAATTGCAGCGAGAAATCCGACACCACAAAGGCCCAGGTCAGCGCGGCAAAGGCAAAGCCGGTCAGCAAAAACTGGATCGTGGCGGCGGGTTCAGCAAGGCTCATCCAGCCGACATTGCCGCGTTGGGCGCCGATCAAAGGGACGATCATCTGGACGATGGCAACGCCAAAGGCCAGAATCATGGCAAAATGTGCGAGTTCATTTAACATGGTTTTCACTTATCCTATTGGCTGTCCGGTTGGAACAGCGACCTGCATCATATCAGCGGTACAAATTGGCGCAGCTAAAGCATCAGACCGCCCGGCACCGCATAGCTGACGGCGGCCATCAGCATGGCGCCGATGATCAGCCGCACCAGCCATTTCAGCGTATCCTCGATCGCGCCCAGCCTGTTGGCCACATTGTCGCGATGGACCGCATCCACCGCATTGCGAGTTTCAAGCTGTCGCAGCCGCGATTCCAGCCTGTCAAGGACGCTAGATTCCATGGCTGGCCTGCCAGTCGCGCAAGGCGGGGTTGCTGTCATCTGCCGCTGGTGCCGGTTTGCGCGTCGCCGCTTCGCTGGCGGCGGCGGCGGCGGCCAGCACGCGCTGGAAATCCTGTTCCTTGGCCTGATGGCGCGCGCCGAAATAAAAGCTGACAATCGCCCCCATCAACCACCAAAGCGGTTCAGGCACCAGCGCCAGCCCCGTCATTCCCGCGGCAAAGCTGTCAGGATCGACCATCGCCATCACGAACAGCCAGATCGTCCCCAGCGCCAGCATCGGGCGCGGCAAGCGGTTCAGCGCATCCACCGCGCGGTCGAAGAGCCCCTGCCGGGCATGGGCGAATTCGGCGGCGAATTGTTGCAGGCTTTCGCTTTTGGCATCCGCGTCGCGCATCGCGGTCTGTTCGGCATTGGGCCGGAACACCTGCGCGGTTTCCACCAGCACATTGCGCCCATTGCCAAAGAAAAAGCCCATGATCCCCGAAATCAAGCCCATGTCGCTGTCCTTTGCTGATGCTCTGCCGCGCTTAGGTGATAGCGCGGTGAAATGAATTCCTCGGCCCGTGTGATCCAGCCGCCTTTGCCGCCATCGCGCCTGCGGGCATATTTGCGGCTGGCGGGGCGGCGGTCGGCAAGATCGTAATAATAATTGCGCCGCGCGATCCCGTAAGCATCGGCCAGATGGTCGGGGGCCGCCCCTGCCGCGCGGGTGGCGGCCGCAATCGTCTGCGGGCCGATCACACCGTCCACGGCGACGGGGATGCGCATTTCAACCAACAGCCGTTGCAGGATACGCACCGCATTGGCCCCGGCATTGACATACATGTCAAAAACACTGGCCTGGATCACCTGCGGCAGCCGGTCGAGCCGGGGGCGGTGATAATAATGTTCGACAAAGATCGCCACCGCCTGCGCGCGGTCCAGCTGCTGCACATCCGCGGCATCGACCGTGCCATCGCCGGTCAGATCAAGCCCCAGACGGCGCATCGTGTGAATGGTGACGCCGAATTTTGTCGCCCCGCCGGGATCATCGGGGTCATTCACATAGCCGCCCTCACGCAGGACGATTTCGGCGGCGATGTCGGTGATGCTTTGCATATCCTGTCCTCTGCTGGTTGCGGGGACAGGGTATCAAAATCAGGTTAATGCCCGATGCGTGCACCGTTCGGGTCCACATAGACCCCTTGCGCCTTCAGCGCGTCCAGCACCTCTGTCGGCATGTAGGTTTCGTCATGTTTGGCAAGGATTTCAACAGCTTCGAACCGGCCATCGATCATATTGCCTTGCGCGACGACGCCTTCGCCTTCGGAAAAGAGATCCGGCAGGATGCCCGCATAGACCACCGGGATCGAGGCGCCGCCATCGGTCACGGCAAAGCTGATTTCCTGCCCCTGCCCGCGCACCAGCGTGCCGCGTTCGACCAGACCGCCAAGGCGGAACCGTTCATTGGGCAAAGGTGGCGCCGAGGCGACCTCTGACGGCGAGCGGAAGAATTGGAAACTATCCGATGGCAGAAACCACAACAAAACCAGCACCAGACCCACGCAGGCCCCGGCGATGGAAATCACCTGCACACGGCGGCGTTTCTTGAGGTTTTTCAAACCGCTCATGGGAATACCGGCACCAGCATCAGACCATCCGTTTCATTCAGACCCAGCATCAGATTGGCGTTCTGCACCGCCTGCCCTGACGATCCCTTACATAGGTTGTCAAGGGTGGCCACCACAAGAGCACGGCCTGAAATGCGGTCCGATGTCACACCGATATGGCAGAAATTCGACCCCATCACATGGCCGGTGCCGGGGCATTGGCCGAAGGGCAGCACATGGATGAACGGCTCGTCTGCATAGGCGGCGGTCAGCGCGGCATGGATCGCCTGCGCATCGCCGCGCAGATAGCAGCTGGCCAGAATGCCCCGGCTGATCGGCACCAGATGCGGCGTGAACTGGATTTCCACGGGGCGACCGGCGAGGGCCGAAAATTCCTGATCGAATTCGCCCAGATGCCGGTGCTTGCCGCCTTGGGCATAGCCAAGCACGTCACTGCTGCGTTCAGTGAACAGCATGTTTTCCTTCAGCGACCGCCCGGCCCCCGAAATCCCGTTTTTGAGATCGCAGATGATGTCATCCAGATCGATCAGCTGTTCGGCAATCAAAGGCCGCAGCGCGAATTGCACGGTCGCGGCATTGCAGCCGGTGCCCGCCACCAGCCGTGCGGATTTGATGTCGTCGCGGTAAAACTCGGTCAGCCCGTAAACCGCGGTTTGCTGCAATGCGGTGGCGACATGGGCCGCGCCATACCATTTTTCATAGGCCGCAGGATCGCGCAGCCGGAAATCAGCGCCCAGATCGACGACTTTCACGGCTTGGGGCAGATCGCAGACCAGCGCCTGCGACAGACCATGCGGCAAGGCGGCGAAGACCAGATCAATGCCGGAAAAGTCGATCTCTTCCATCTTGACCAGCTTGGGCAGGTCCAGATGGCGCAGATGCGGGAAGACATCGGCCATTTGCTGGCCCGCCTTGCGATCGGCTGACAGGGCGGCAATGCGCAGATGCGGATGGGTGGCGATCAGGCGGACAAGCTCTGCGCCGGTATAGCCCGACGCGCCCAGAATGGCGGTATTGCAGGTCATGGCGAACCTTTCGTTAAGCGGCGGTAAAGGTGATCTGGCGGCGCAGGAATTGCGTCGCGCGCGCCGAGACGCGGGCCGGATCGCCCGTGGTCAGGAACGCGCTGTCGCGGCCCGCGCCGATCATTTCG
Source organism: Yoonia vestfoldensis (assembly GCF_002158905.1). Classification (NCBI taxonomy): domain Bacteria; kingdom Pseudomonadati; phylum Pseudomonadota; class Alphaproteobacteria; order Rhodobacterales; family Paracoccaceae; genus Yoonia; species Yoonia vestfoldensis. The sequence goes on along the minus strand of NZ_CP021431.1, from coordinate 1,248,753 downwards.
GGTCGTCGCGCCAGGTAATCGGCCAGGCTTTCGGCGACCAGATTGGCCTGGGAAAAGACCTTGACCTGTGGCCCCAGCGCATCCTGAAACACCTTTTCCATCAATGGATAATGCGTGCAGCCCAGCACGGCGGCATCGGGTGTGGGCATCTTGCGGCGCAAAGCATCGACATGGCTGCGCACCAATGCTTCGGCCAGGATCATATCGCCGTCTTCAATCGCATCGACGACACCGCCGCAGGCCTGCGCCTCGACATCGACGCCGATGGCGCGGAACGCCAGTTCGCGCTGGAACGCGCGGCTGGATACGGTGGCGGGCGTGGCGAACAGGGCCACATGTTTGACAGCGACTTCGCGCGGGGGCGAATTATCGCCCCATTGCCGTTCGGTCAGCGCCTCGATCAGCGGCACGAAGACGCCCAGCACGCGTTTGCCCTGCGGCACCCAGCCTTCTTGCATCCGGCGCAGGGCAGCGGCGCTGGCGGTGTTGCAGGCAAGGATCACCAGATCGCAGCCCGCATCGAACAGGCGCTGTGTCGCGGCGGTGGTCAGATCATAGATATCATCGGGCGTGCGCACGCCATAAGGCGCATGCGCGCTGTCGCCCAGATAGACCAGCGGCACATCTGGCAGGCGCGCGGCCACGGCATCCAGCACTGTCAGCCCACCCAGCCCGCTATCGAATATCCCTACGGCCATCACGCACCTTGTATCTGTCTTCGAATTCATGCCCGATCGCAGTCGGATCAAGCGGATCAAGGCTTAACTCATAGGTGGCTTTGCGCAGGAAATCCATGCATCCTTTGGGGTCTTTTTTCAGCCCCGCCAACAGATCGGCGGGGATAGGCTTGCCGATCACCACGCGCACGGGTTTGTTGATGCGGGCTTTGAATTCACGGATCAACAGGCCCATGCGCAGGGTCACATGCAGATGGCTGGCCAGCTGGAACAGCCGGCTGTTGCGGCCTTCAAAGAAGATCGGGACAACCACCGCATCGGATCTGGCAATCATCTTGGCGGTGAAATTGCGCCAATTGGGGTCCATCGGCTGGGAAAACATCCGCGCCGAGGTCGAAACCGTCCCGCCCGGAAAGATCCCGATGGCCCCGCCCGCCGCCAGATAGCGCAAAGCTTCGGCGCGGGTGTCCAGGTTCAGCTTGGCGGCCTCTTTGGTGTCATCAAAGGAAATCGGCAAGATCACCTGTTCCAGATCGGGCGAGGCGCGAAAGATCCGGTGCGCCAGCACTTTGAAATCGCCACCGCGCCGCTGCGACAGGATCAGCCCCATCATCAGCCCGTCCAGAATGCCGTAAGGATGGTTGGACACCAGGATCAGCGGGCCAGAGCTGGGGATATCATCCAGCGTGCCGCCCGCGATCTGCAAATCAAGCCCGTAACGCGCGGTGATCACCTGCCAGAAATCACCGCCTTGCGCGACATCGACATCATAGCCGCGCGCCTTTTTGATCAGGCGCAGCCGTCCGGTGGCGTTTTCCATGACGCGGATCAAGGCACGCCCGCCCCGCCCCTTGGCCGATGTGGCATAGGTGATATCCCGCGCCACTTGCCGATCCTTGCGTCGCATTCATCCCCCCCGCATTGCACCTCGCGCGGGGGGTAGCAGGGTCATGCGACGCTTGCATGACAATAACGGCAGCGCGCGTCTATTCCGCCGCCTGTTGCATCGGTGCCGCGCGCAGGCTGGCCAGCAATTCCTCGCGGCGTTTGGCGGCTTTGCGGGCATTGGCATCCTTGACCGGGCCAAAGCCGCGAATATCCAGCGGCAGACGCGCAAGTGCGATGGCCGCATCGCGGGTGTCGGGGCGCAGGATGCGCAGCACCTCGGCCATATCTGCCTCGTATTGCGTGATCAGCGCGCGTTCCATCCGCCGTTCGGGGTTGCGCGCAAAAGGGTCAAGCCATGTGCCGCGCAGGAATTTGAACCGCGCCAGTTTCGGAAAGGCCCACGCCATCCGCGCCCCAAATTCCCGTTTCACGGGGCGTGCGTCGCTGCCGGTTTTCGACATGATCGGCGGGGCCAGATGATAGGTCAGCGTCAGATCACCGTCGAATGCGGCGGCGGCCTTGGCGCGGGTCTGGGCCAGCAGGCGCGCGACCTCATATTCATCCTTATAGGACAAAAGCTTATGATAGCCCAGCGCCACCGCCTCGCGCATCGGCTGGTCCTGAAACTGGTCCAGGAATTTGCGATAGCGTTGCGCCAGACGCGCGCTTTGATAGCGGGTCAGATGATCCATGCGAAAGGCGATCTTATCCTCCAGCGATTGCGGCAGGCCAACCAGATTGGGCGCAAGCACCGCCGCCGCATCCTGTGGGTGCAGATAGGCCCAGCGGCCCAGCTCAAACGCGCGGATATTGCGGTTGATCGCGGCCCCGTTCAATTCAATCGCGCCCAGAATCGCCTCGTGGCGCAGCGGGATCGCCCCCATCTGCCAGACCGCGCCAAAGAGCATCATGTTGGAATAGATACTGTCGCCCAGCAGCGCGCGGGCCAGATCAGAGGCGTCGAACAGGGCGAGACCCGCGCCCAGCCGGGCCTCCAGCGACAGGCGCAGCTGGTCGGTCGGCAATGTGAATTCGGTGTTGCGGGTGAAATCGCCGGTGATGATCTCATGGCTATTGACCACCCCGCGCGTGCGGCCGGTTTTCATCAGCCCCAGCGTCTTGGCCCCCGCCGAGACCACCAGATCGCCGCCAATCAGCGTGTCGCATTCGCCAGTGGCAACGCGGATCGCGCTGATATCGCTTGGGCTTTCGGCGATGCGGCAATGGATATGCACAGCCCCGCCTTTCTGCGCAAGACCCGCCATTTCCATCATCCCCGCGCCTTTGCCGTCGATATGCGCGGCCATCGCCATGACCGCGCCGATGGTCACGACACCGGTGCCGCCCACGCCGGTGATGACAATGTTATGGGTGCCGGTGATCGCGGGCAGGACCGGGTCGGGCATGTCGGGCAGATCGACGGCGGCGGTGGCCTCTTTGCGGATCTTGGCGCCTTGCACGGTCACAAAAGACGGGCAGAACCCTTTGACGCAGGAAAAATCCTTGTTGCAGGATGATTGATCAATGGCGCGCTTGCGCCCCAGTTCGGTTTCCACCGGCACGATGCTGACGCAATTGGATTGCACGCCACAATCGCCGCAGCCTTCGCAGATATCGGTATTGATAAAGACCCGTTTATCAGGGTCGGGGAATTGCCCGCGCTTGCGGCGGCGGCGCTTTTCGGCGGCACAGGTCTGGACATAAACAATGGCGGACACGCCTTTGTATTTGCTGAATTTCTCTTGCACAGCTTGCATATCTTCGCGTTCGTTTATGTCCAGCCCTTTGGGGAAAACGGACAGATCGAGGTCTTCTTTGGCGTCATGGACCAGCGCGATATTGCGCAGCCCCATCGCCTGCAATTCACGGCAGATCTGATCGGCGGTCAGCCCGCCATCATTGCCCTGTCCGCCGGTCATGGCGACCGCGTCATTGTAAAGGATCTTATAGGTGATATTGGTCCCCGCCATCAGCGCAAAGCGGATCGCCTGCACGCCCGAATGGTTATAGGTGCCGTCGCCAAGGTTCTGGAACACATGGTCGCGGGTGGAAAACGGGGCCTCGCCGACCCAATTGGCCCCCTCGCCGCCCATCTGGGTGAAACCCACGGTATCACGGCCCATCCATTGCACCATGTAATGACAGCCGATGCCCGCATAGGCGCGCGACCCTTCGGGCAGTTTGGTCGATGAATTATGCGGACAGCCCGAACAGAAATAAGGCAGACGCGCCGCCAGTTCGGGTGCATTATCGGCGCGGCGCGCCTCGGCCAGGGCGGCCATGCCAGCGCTGATCCCGTCCGATCCGCAGCCTTCCTCGATCAGGATGCCGCCGATCTTTTCGGCGATCCAGATCGGGTCGAGCGCGGCACGGGTCGGAAAGATTTCCTCGCGCCGTCCTTCGGAATGTTCATCGCCCTTGTGCCAGCCGTAAACGCGGGTGCGGCTATCGTCGAACAGGGCCTCTTTGACCTGCACCTCGATCAGCTTGCGCTTTTCTTCAACCACGATGACCAGATCCAGCCCCGCCGCCCAATCATGGAAAGACGCCATATCCAGCGGCCAGACCTGCCCGATCTTATAGGTGGTGATGCCAAGGGCATCGGCCTCGCTTTCGGTGATATTCAGCAGCGCCAGCGCATGTTGCAGATCAAGCCAGTTCTTGCCCGCCGCCACGAACCCGATCTTGGCCCCCGGCCTGCCCCATTTGCGTTGATCCATGCGGTTGGCGCGGCTGAATGCCTCGGCGGCGAAACGTTTATGGTCGATCATCCGCGCTTCTTGCAGCTGCGGGGTATCGACCAGACGGATGTTCAGCCCCCCATCAGGCAAGGGCATGTCGGGGATGATGAAATCGGCGCGATAAGGATCGGCATCGACGACGGATGTGACCTCGATCGTGTCTTTCATCGTCTTCAGACCGACCCAGACGCCCGCGTATCGCGACAAGGCCCAGGCATAAAGCCCGTATTCCAGGATTTCCTGCACCCCCGCAGGCGAGACGATGGGCATATAGGCATCCACCATCGCCCAATCCGATTGATGCAAGGTGGTGGAACTTTCGCCGGTATGATCATCGCCCATCGCCATGATCACCCCGCCATGGGGCGAGGTGCCGGCCATATTGGCATGGCGCATCACGTCGCCGGACCGGTCCACGCCCGGCCCTTTGCCATACCACAGGCCAAAGACGCCATCGAATTTGCCCTCGCCGCGCAATTCCGCCTGCTGGCTGCCCCAAAGCGCGGTGGCGGCCAGATCCTCGTTCAGCCCGGGTTGAAAGGTGATATCCGCCGGTTCCAGCACATCGCGGGCGCGGGTCATCTGCATATCCACCGCCCCCAAAGGCGATCCGCGATAACCCGTCACATAGCCCGCCGTATGCAGCCCGGCCCGCGCATCGCGCGCCTTTTGCATCAGCATCAACCGGACCAGCGCCTGCGTCCCGTTCAGCAAAACCGGTGATTTATCCAGATCGTAACGGTCGTTGAGTGTGATTTCCTGACGGCCCATCTGCCACCCTCCCAAGCGCTGATGGCCCCAGTATAGGTCAAAGATGCTGACCTACAAAGAACAAAATGCCGCGCAAGAAAGTTTGCAACCTTTCGCTGCAATAGCGTAATGAAGGGGAAATGCGAGCGGTAACAGCAGCAATGAAAGCGCAGGATGGACTGGGACAAGCTAAGAATATTTCACGCGGTCGCGGATGCGGGGTCGCTGACCCATGCAGGCGATACGCTGCATCTGTCGCAATCCGCCGTCAGCCGCCAGATTCGCGCGCTCGAAGAGGCGTTGAACACCACGCTGTTCCATCGCCATGCGCGGGGGCTGATTCTGACCGAACAGGGCGAATTGCTGTTCGATGCGACCAAATCAATGAACAAACGGCTGGAAACCGCCTCGGCGCGGATCCGCGACAGCGAAGAAGAAGTGTTCGGCGATCTGCGGGTGACCACGACAACGGGGTTCGGCACTTTGTGGCTGGCGCCCCGCCTGCCCAAATTATTCGAAGCCTATCCCGATCTGAAAATCGACCTGATGCTGGAAGAACGCGTGCTGGACCTGCCCATGCGCGAGGCTGATGTCGCTATCCGCATGAAAGAACCGTCACAGGCCGACCTGATCCGCAAACGGCTGATGTCAGTGCGGATGCGGCTATATGCATCGCCATCCTATCTGGAAACCAACGGCACGCCGGACTCGCTGCCTGATCTGTCAGATCACCGGCTGGTCTGCCAAAGCCTCAATTCGATCCAGGTCGCGGCCGGGGCCACGCTGGTGCAGCATTTGCTGACCTGCGAGATCCAGCATCTGTTCACCGTCAATAATTACTTTGGCGTGTTGCAGGGCGTGTTGAACAATATCGGGATCGGCGTGTTGCCCGATTATGTGATCGAGGATTTCCCCGATCTGGTGCGCGTGCTGCCCGACCTCGAAAGCGGCGAAGTGCCGGTCTTTCTGGCCTATCCCGAGGAATTGCGCCAATCCAAACGGATCGCCGCCTTCCGCGATTTCGTGCAGGAAGAAATCTTTGCCCATCGGCGCAAGATCCGCGAAACCTTGCCGCAATAGCCAAGGCGCTTGCGGGGGTTTCCCCCGCCCCAGCCATGCACCCAGCGCATAGCGGCAATGCGCTTGCCGCAAAAATTTTTTCTTGAATGGTCAAAAAACGCGCCCTATCTGTCCGGTCGAGGGCACGCTGCGCAATCGCGCGCCGTCCTCACCTCCCTGTTGGACTTCGCCGGGCCTTGTGCCCGGCTTTTTTTTGGCCTGCGCCGCGCGGACCCGCGCCCTGCCCTGCCTGCGCCCGGGCCGCAGATAAGACCGCGCCAACCAGGCCCATACTTGCGTTTTGCGTCTTTAATCCAAAGGCCCGGCTCTGTATGACAGGCGCAGCACCAAGGGGACATCATGACAGAGCCAGCCATCACGCCCGATCTCATCGCTGCCCATGGGCTGAAGCCCGACGAATATCAGCGCATTCTGGACATCATCGGCCGCACGCCCAGCTTTACCGAATTGGGCATCTTTTCGGCGATGTGGAACGAACATTGTTCTTACAAATCGTCAAAGAAATGGCTGCGCACCCTGCCCACGACCGGCCCGCAAGTGATCTGCGGCCCCGGTGAAAACGCGGGCGTTGTGGATATCGGTGACGGGCAGGCCGTGGTGTTCAAGATGGAAAGCCATAACCACCCCAGCTATATCGAACCCTATCAGGGCGCGGCAACCGGCGTGGGCGGGATCCTGCGCGATGTCTTTACCATGGGCGCGCGGCCGATCGCGGCAATGAATGCGCTGTCCTTTGGCGAGCCGACCCATCCCAAGACGCGCGCCTTGGTGCATGGCGTCGTTGCCGGTGTCGGCGGCTATGGTAATGCCTTTGGCGTGCCCACTGTCGGCGGCGAGCTGCGGTTCCACCCCGCCTATAACGGCAATTGCCTTGTGAATGCCTTTGCCGCCGGTCTGGCCGATGCCGATAAGATCTTTTATTCCGCAGCCTCGGGCGTGGGCATGCCTGTCGTCTATCTGGGGGCCAAAACCGGCCGCGACGGTGTCGGCGGCGCGACCATGGCATCGGCCGAATTCGACGACAGTATCGAGGAAAAGCGCCCCACCGTGCAGGTCGGCGATCCTTTCACCGAAAAGCGCCTGATGGAAGCGACGCTGGAACTGATGGCCACGGGGGCGGTGATCTCGATCCAGGATATGGGTGCGGCGGGTCTGACCTGTTCGGCCGTGGAAATGGGCGACAAGGGCGGGCTGGGCGTGCGGTTGAACCTTGACGCGGTGCCGCAGCGCGAAACCGGCATGACCGCCTATGAAATGATGCTGTCGGAAAGCCAGGAACGCATGCTGATGGTGCTGCGCCCCGAGCTCGAGGCCGAAGCCCGCGCCGTTTTCGTCAAATGGGATCTCGATTTCGCCATCGTCGGCGAAACCATCCCCGAGGACCGCTTTATCGTCATCCACAAAGGCCAGGTGATGGCCGATCTGCCCTTGGCCACGCTGTCGGGTTCCGCGCCCGAATATGACCGGCCCTGGGTGCCGACACCGGCGCAGCCGCCTTTGGGCGATGTCGTGGGGGTCAACCCTGTGGACGGGCTCAAGGCGCTGATCAGCAGCCCCAATTACGCGGCCAAACAATGGGTCTATGAACAATATGACCAACAGGTGATGGGCGATACCGCGCGCATCCCCGGTCTGGGCGCAGGGATCGTGCGGGTGCATGGCACCGACAAGGCGCTGGCTTTCACCTCGGATGTGACACCGCGTTATGTGATGGCCGACCCTGTCGAAGGCGGCAAACAGGCCGTCGCCGAAGCCTATCGCAACCTGACCGCCGTGGGCGCCAAACCGCTGGCCACCACCGACAACATGAATTTCGGCAATCCCGAAAAGCCCGAAATCATGGGCCAATTCGTGGGGGCCATTCAGGGCATCGGTGCTGCGGTCAAAGCGCTCGACATGCCGATCGTCTCGGGCAATGTCTCGCTTTATAACGAAACCGACGGCAAAGGCATCCTGCCCACCCCCACCATCGGGGCCGTGGGGATCATCACCCATCCCGACCAGATCATCGGCGGGCAATTGCGCGACGGCCATGTCCTGCTGCTGGTGGGCGACACCACAGGCCATCTGGGGCAATCGGCGCTTCTGGCCGAGGTCTATCACCGCGCCGACGGCCCGCCGCCCCCCGTCGATCTGGAGGCTGAAAAACGCCACGGCGATTTCATCCGCGCCAATTGCGCGCTGATCACCGCCTGCACCGATCTGGGCGATGGCGGGCTGGCGCTGGCCGCCTTCGAGCTGGCCGAAACCGCCGGCGTGGGCATCACGCTGGATGCCGGCGACACGCCCACGCTTTTTGGCGAGGATCAGGCGCGCTATCTGATCGGCTGCAATTTCGACCAGGCCGAGGCGCTGATGGTCGCCGCGGGCCAGGCCGGCGTGCCGATCACCACAATCGGCAAGGCGGGGGGTGATATGGTCACCTTTGGCAGCGACAGCGCGCCGCTGGCCGATCTGGCCCTGATCTATCGCAGCAGCTTTGAAAAAACGCTGGCCTGATGACTTCTTTTTTCCAAAAATACTCCTGCCAGAGGCAGCGCCTTGCCTGCCGCCCGCATCACACCTAGTTTAGTCACGACACGCCCGGAAGGACCGCAAATGCCCATCACCGCCCATGAGATCGAAACGCTGTTGCGCGAAAGCTTCCCGCAGGCCCGGATCAGCGTGCAGGGCGATGACGGCGCGCATTTCGCGGCCGAGGTGATCGACGAAAGCTTTCGTGGCCTGAACCGCGTGCAGCAACAACGCGCCGTTTACGCCGCACTCAAAGGCCGGATGGACGGCAGCCAAGGCGAATTGCACGCGCTGGCGCTGACCACCAAGGCGCCCGATTAAAACCTGTTTCAAAGGACATGCAGATGACCGCTAAAGACCAGATTCAAGAAACAATATCCACCAATGACGTGGTTTTGTTCATGAAAGGCACGAAATCCATGCCGCAATGCGGCTTTTCATCCCGCGTGGCCGGGGTGCTGAATTTCATGGGCGTGGATTTCGCCGATGTGAATGTGCTGTCGGACGAGGAGATCCGCCAAGGGATCAAGGATTTTTCCGACTGGCCGACGATCCCGCAGCTTTACGTCAAAGGCGAATTCGTTGGCGGTTGCGACATCATCACCGAAATGACCCTGTCGGGCGAGCTGGACACGCTCTTTGCCGATAAAGGCGTCAGCTTCGACAAGGATGCCGCCGACAAGATCCGCGAAGCCAACGCCTGATCAGGCCAGTTTCGCATCCACCTGATCGGCCAGGGCTTCGGCCCGGGCCGCCAGTTCCGCCAATGTATCCCCAAGATCGCGCGGCACCACAGGCACTTCGATCCGCTGCGGTTCGGGGGCGGGCTGGGCTGCAAGCCGGTCCAGCTGGGCGCGCAATTCCACCGCTTCGACCTGCGCTTCGCGCAGCTTGTCTTCAAGACCTGCGGTCTTATCCGCCAAAAGCAGCCCCGCCATCAGCAGCATCCGCGCTTCGGGCAAACGGCCGATCTGTTCGGCCAGCGTCGCGGCCTCTGCATCCAGCATGGCGGCGGCGGAATGCAGGAAATGCTCTTCGCCTTCCTGACAGGCGACCTCGAATGTCCGCCCGCCGATAAAAATCTCAACCTGCGGCATGGGCAGCCTCCTCGATCAGGGGTTTGAGTTCGGCCAGAATCGTATCGACCTCGGCCGCATCGGCCGCGCGCAGCGCCTGCAAAGCGTCGATTTCTGCCGCCATGGCAGTATCAATCGTGCCGGGTGCCAGCCCTGCCGTCAACGCCTGGCGCAGCTGCGCATTCAGATCGCGCAAATGCTGCGTCGCGGCGCGCAATGGCTGCAATTGCGCATCCAGCGCCCGCAGCTGTGCGGCCTGGCTATCAAGCTGCCGGGTCAGCGCGGCGACCTGCGCCTTTTGCGCATCCAGCGCATCCTGCTGTGCTGCCTGCGCTGCTGCCACGGCCTCGGAATCCTGTATGTCCTGGGCTGCCTGTGCGGCTTGGGCATCCTGTGCGGCTTGGGCCGCTTGGGCCTCCAGCGCATCCTGCAATTGCTGGATCTGCCCGCGCAGCACGCCATTTTGCGCCTGTTCGGCCTGCAACGCATCAAAAAGCGACGTTTCCGCCGCATCCGCCTTGTCCTGCGCCTCTAGGCCACGGCGGATACGGTCCAGCGCGACCGTGATCCGGTGACCGAATTCCAGCACATCACTCATTGCCCGACCTTTCACATTCATGGGGCGCAAGATTGTCCATCCAACGCCCAATTGCCCCGATCCCCGAATCGTTGCGGCATTGCCAAAGCCTATGCCATCCCCCTGCCTGCCGCAAACGCGATGGCGTCATAGATCAGAACGGCTTAGCTGTCGCGCTTGATCTTGGGGGCGACCCTGTTATGACGCAGTCAACACATCGTCAATCCCTTTGCCTGAAGGACTGCCCCCTTGGATATTGCCGCCCTGCGTTCCGCGCACCCCGATCATTGGAAAAAAGCCACCGCCATTCGCACGCTGACGCTTGATGCGGTCGCTGCGGCCAATTCCGGCCATTCCGGCATGCCGATGGGCATGGCCGATGTGGCCACGGTTCTGTTCCAGAACCACCTGACATTCGACCCCAAAGCCCCCGCATGGCCCGACCGCGACCGGTTCATCCTGTCGGCAGGCCATGGGTCGATGCTGCTTTACGCGCTGATGTATCTGACCGGATACGAGGATATCACGCTGCAGCAGATCAAGGATTTCCGTCAATGGGGCGCCAAAACCGCAGGCCACCCCGAATATGGCCATGCGCGCGGCATTGAAACCACCACCGGCCCCTTGGGTCAGGGCATCGCCAATGCCGTCGGTTTCGCCATTGCCGAGGAAATCCAGCGCGCCCATTGGGGCGCCAAGATCGTCGATCACCATACCTATGTCATCGCCGGTGACGGCTGCCTGATGGAAGGCGTCAGCCAAGAGGCGATTGGCCTGGCGGGGATGCAGAAACTGGGCCATCTGGTCGTGTTCTGGGACAATAACAACATCACCATCGACGGCACGGTTGATATTGCCGATATCACCAATCAGCCCGCACGCTTTGCCGCCTCGGGCTGGCATGTGCAGGAAATCGACGGCCATGATCCGGTTGCCATTGACGCGGCCATCGTGGCGGCCAAGGCCGATCCGCGCCCCTCGATGATTGCTTGCAAGACGCATATCGCATTGGGACATGCGGCGCAGGACACATCCAAAGGGCATGGTGCTTTGACAAATGCCGACCAGCTGGCCGCCGCGAAAACTGCCTATGGCGCGCCATTGGGCGCCTTCGAGGTCGCAGCCGATGTGCTGGACGCATGGCAGGCCATCGGCGCGCGCGGTGCCCAGACCCGTGCCGCATGGGAGGCCCGCTTTGCCGCGCTCTCGCCCGCCAAACAGGCCGAATTCACGCGCGCCTATGCCGGTGACGCGCCCAAGAAACTGGCCGCCACGATCCGCGCGCTGAAAAAGCAGATTTCCGAATCCGCGCCATCGGTCGCGACGCGCAAATCCTCCGAAATGACGCTGGAAGTCATCAACCCGATCATGGCGGAAACCATTGGCGGGTCCGCCGATCTGACCGGGTCGAACAATACCAAGACCCGCGATATGGGCGTATTCCACCCCGACACCCGCAAGGGCCGCTATATCTATTACGGGATCCGCGAACATGGGATGGCGGCTGCGATGAACGGCATGGCGCTGCATGGCGGCGCGCGCGCCTATGGCGGCACCTTCATGTGTTTCACCGATTACGCGCGCGGCGCGATGCGCCTGTCCGCGCTGATGGGCGTGCCGGTCACCTATGTGATGACCCATGACAGCATCGGTCTGGGCGAGGATGGCCCCACCCACCAGCCGATCGAGCATCTGGCGATGCTGCGCGCCACGCCCAACATGCATGTGTTCCGCCCCGCCGATACGGTGGAAACGGCCGAAGCCTGGGAAATGGCGCTGACCTCCAAGACCACGCCATCAGTGCTGGCCCTGTCGCGCCAGAACCTGCCCACCGTGCGCAAGACCCATACCGCCAAGAACCTGACCGCCCAGGGCGGCTATGTGCTGGCCGATGCCGAGAGCAAGCGCCAGGCGATCATCATGGCGACGGGGTCCGAGGTGGAAATCGCCCTTGCCGCGCGCGATCTGTTGCAGGCGGACGGGATCGGCACGCGTGTTGTGTCCATGCCCTGCTGGGAATTGTTCGAGGAACAGGACGACAGCTATCGTCGCAAAGTGCTGCCCGCAGGCCCCGTGCGCGTCGCGGTCGAGGCGGGCATCCGCTTTGGCTGGGACCGCTGGCTGTTTGGTGAGCGTGGCAAGCGCGAGAAATCGGGCTTTGTCGGCATGCATGGCTTTGGGGCCTCTGCCCCCGCCGAACGGCTGTATCAGGAATTCGGCATCACCGCGCAGAATGTGGCCGATAAGGTCAAATCCCTGATCAAGTAAAACCGGCGTAAGGTGGGTTCAAACCCACCTTACCTGCGCCGCCAGATGTTGGCGCAAACAGATAGCGGTAACAGCGAAAAATCCCACATGTTACCGTTAACACCCTGACAACAGGTCACTTTTTTCTGGACACCACGGCATACAATCTGCACGACACATGCAGACAAAGGGGATGCCACATGACAATCACCATCGGGATCAATGGGTTTGGCCGCATCGGGCGCTGCACATTGGCGCATATCACCGAAGCGGGGCGCAATGACGTGCAGGTGGTCAAGATCAATGCCACCGGCCCGATTGCCACCAATGCGCATCTGCTGAAATACGATTCCGTCCATGGCCGGTTCGGCCATCCGGTGACAATCAGCGGCAATACGCTGGACCTTGGGCGCGGCCCGATTGATGTGATGTCAAGCTATGATCCCGCCACGCTGGATTGGGACGGCGTCGATGTCGTGCTGGAATGCACCGGCAAATTCAATGACGGCCATGCCGCAGCGGTGCATCTGGATCGCGGCGCGCGCAAGGTGCTGATCTCGGCCCCGGCCAAGAACGTGGACCGCACCGTGGTTTACGGCGTCAATCACCGCGATCTGATGGCGGCGGAACGGCTGGTGTCCAACGGGTCCTGCACCACGAACTGCCTTGCGCCGCTGGCCAAGGTGCTGAACGATGCCATCGGGATCGAACGCGGCATCATGACCACGATCCATTCCTATACCGGCGACCAGCCAACGCTGGACCGGCGCCATGATGACCTCTATCGCGCCCGCGCCGCTGCGATGGCTATGATCCCGACCTCGACAGGGGCCGCCAAAGCCTTGGGCGAGGTATTGCCCGAATTGGCAGGCAAGCTGGACGGCACCGCGATGCGCGTGCCCACCCCCAATGTCAGCGCCGTTGATCTGACATTCGAGGCCGGCAAATCCGTCACCGTGGACGAGGTCAATGCCATCGTCGCCGAGGCCGCAGGCGGCTATATGGGCATGGTCATGGCCTATGATGCCGAAGCCAAGGTCAGCATCGATTTCAACCATACCACGCAAAGCTGCATCTTTGCCCCTGACCAGACCAAGGTCGTCGGCGGGCGCACGGTGCGTGTGCTGGCGTGGTATGACAATGAATGGGGCTTTTCGGCGCGGATGGCCGATGTCGCAGCCACCATGGGCCGCTTGCATTAAACGCGCATGGCGCTAGACCTGTGCCATGACCAATGGCATCGCGGTGTTTCTTCTTGTGCTGATCGGGGCGGCGCTGGCCTATGACGGGCTGGCCAATGATTGGCAGGCTTTGGTCTTTACCCTGCGCAAATTCGTCGATCTGACCGAATATCTGGCGTTTTGGCGCTGATGCATCTGGCATCGGCGGTTGACCTTTTGCGATAAATCGCAATGTTAGCGCCAACATTCATCCCCAAGGAGGATCAACCATGGCCGTCAAAGTAGCAATCAACGGATTTGGCCGGATCGGCCGCAACATCTTGCGCGCCATCATCGAATCCGGTCGCACCGATATCACGGTTGTGGCGATCAACGACCTTGGGCCGGTGGAAACCAATGCGCATCTGCTGCGGTTCGATTCGGTGCATGGCCGGTTCCCCGGCACGGTGACCACCACCGAAAACAGCATCGACGCCGGCCGTGGCCCGATTGCCGTGACCGCGATCCGCAATCCTGCCGAGCTGCCTTGGGGCCATGTCGATGTCGTGCTGGAATGCACCGGCATTTTCACCAGCAAGGACGCCTGTCAGGCGCATCTGTCCACCGGTGCCAAGCGCGTGCTGATTTCCGCCCCCGGCACCAATGCCGACAAGACCGTGGTTTTCGGGGTCAACCACCAATCGCTGACCAAGGATGATATCGTCGTCTCAAACGCATCCTGCACCACCAATTGCCTGTCCCCGGTTGCCAAGGTGCTGAACGATATTGTCGGGATCACCAAAGGTTTCATGACCACGATCCACAGCTATACAGGCGACCAGCCGACGCTGGATACGATGCATAAAGACCTTTACCGCGCGCGGGCGGCGGCCCTGTCGATGATCCCGACCTCGACCGGGGCGGCCAAGGCGGTGGGTCTGGTGCTGCCAGAGCTCAATGGCAAGCTTGACGGTGTGGCGATCCGGGTGCCCACGCCCAATGTCTCGGTCGTCGATCTGACCTTCGAGGCCAGCCGCGCCACCAATGTGGACGAGATCAACAACGCGATCATCGCCGCCGCCGATGGCCCGCTGAAAGGCATTCTGGGCTATACCGCGCTGCCGATGGTCAGTTCTGATTTCAACCATGATCCGCATTCCTCGATCTTCCATCTGGACCAGACCAAGGTGCTGGATGGCAATATGGTGCGCATCCTGTCGTGGTATGACAATGAATGGGGCTTTTCCAACCGTATGGCGGATACCGCCGTGGCGATGGGTAAGCTGCTGTAATCCCACGCCTTTCAATGCAGAAGACCGGTCCTTTGCGGGGCCGGTCTTTTTTGTTCATCCGGCAATGCGCGCCATGCAGCGCATGCATATCCGCTAGCGCCAAGTGTCAGTTGTTCTGCGCCGCAGCATTGTTATGTCTGGGCCAAGCAAAGGACGCATCAGCAAAAGGAGCACGCATATGATTGTTTTCACCAAAGTCCGCACAGCCGTGCAGAAACGCGCCGCCTATCTGCGTCTGAAAAACGAATTGGCCAGCATGCCGCAGGATGTGGCAATCGATCTGGGCCTGTTTCGCGAAGATGCGGCCAAGATCGCAGCCAAGGCGATCTACGGCTAGGCTGCCGCCACCAAGCCGCGCCCCAGGGGGGCGGCTTTGCCTGCTAGCCGCGCAGACGCGCGATCAGCGCGCTATTGACGGTGGGGGTGACGAATTTTGACACATCCCCGCCCAACCGCGCGATTTCCTTGACCAACTTCGACGCGATGGCCTGATGTTCAGCCTCGGCCATCAGGAAAACCGTCTCGATCGAATCGTCCAGAATGCGGTTCATCCCGACCATCTGATATTCATATTCGAAATCCGCCACCGCCCGCAGGCCCCGGATGATGACGCTGGCACCCACATCATGGGCGCAGTCGATCAGCAGGTTTTCGAACGGATGCACGATGATATCGCAGCCGACATCGCGGCCCAGCGGGACGCATTCGGCCTCGACCATGGCGACGCGTTCTTCCAGCGTGAACAGCGGGCCCTTGTCGCGGTTGATAGCCACCCCGATCACCAGCCGATCTACCAGCGAGGCCGCGCGCCGCACGATATCAAGATGCCCCAGCGTGACCGGATCGAACGTGCCGGGATAAAGACCTACGCGCATGACGCACCTCTGGAAGAAAGAATATTGCGCGCAGGCAACACTATCGCGCGACGGATTGCAACGGGGCTAGTGCCCCATGATCATCCCTTCGAGCGCGTCTTTTTCCATCGACAATTCCGCCAGTCGCGCCTTGACCACATCGCCGATAGAGATCAGGCCGATCATCTTGCCATTCTCCATCACCGGCAGGTGGCGAAACCGGCCTTCGGTCATCATCTGCAACACCATATCGGCACTATCTGCGGCGGTGCAGGTGGTCAGCTTGGCGGTCATGATCTCGGACACCGACGCCGACAGGCAGCCCGTGCCGCGCTTGCCCAATTCGCGCACGATGTCGCGTTCCGACAGGATGCCATCCAGCCGCTGCCCATCGGCAGAGACAACGACCGTCCCGATCCGCTTTTCGGACAGGATCGCCACGGCAGCGGATACAGGGTCACCCGGCTTGACCGCGACAACGCCGATATCGGCTTTGGATTTCAGGATTTGCCCGACGATCATGATGTGTCTCCCCCCAACACGATGGCGATACCCCAGCCTGTCAAACCACAGGCGCATCTGTCAAGCGCGCGATACGTTCCAGACGCGCAACCTCGGCCACCAGCCCGGCGCTGATCGCGGCGGCCACCTGTGTCAGCCGGTCGGATTGGCGCGCAGAGCGGTGGCGCACCAGATAAAAAGTGCGCGTCAACGCCAGCTGATCCGTCAGCACGCGGCGCAATTCGGGCGCAAAGGGCAGCGCGAAATCATGCACGATCCCCACCCCCGCCGCGCGGATCATCTGCAATTGCACCGCGACGGAATTGGACGCCAGCTGCACCCCCCCTGCCCCCAAAGCCCCCAGATAATCCAATTCCTTGTCAAAGATCATATCGGGGATATAGCCCACGACAGGCCGCCCGCGCAGATCATCCAGCGTTTTGGCAGGGGGCGCATCGGCGCGCATCGCCAGATGCAGTTGGTAATCGGTGATCTTTTGCACGATCAGCTGGCCGGCAGCGGGCGGGCTGACGGTGATCGCCATATCGGCCTCGCGCCGGGACAGGTTGACGACGCGGGGCAAGGCCAGCACCTGCATTTCCAGATCGGGATTGTCGCGTTGCAGCGCCGCGCAGACCTGCGGCAGCAGGAAATTGGCCACACCGTCCGGCGCGCCGATGCGGATCTGGCCGGTCAGCGCCGCAGCCCCGCCGCGCGATTCCTCGACCGCCAGCGCGAATTGCGTTTCGGCATCGGCGGCGCGGTCGCGCAACCGCTCTCCCAGATCGGTGAGCGCATAGCCTTGCGGCGATTTCACGAATAAAGCCGCGCCAAGGCTGCATTCCAGCCGCGCGATCCGGCGCCCGAGCGTGGCCGGGTCCATTTTCGTCAGCGGGGCCGCCGCTGACAGGCTTTCCATCCGCGCGACGGCCAGAAACACGCGCATATCATCCCAATTGTCCATTCGTTCCTGCATTTATGCAAAATGATTTTGATATATTGCCGCTTTTACCTGCAAAAACGCAAGGCTATAGTCACGCCAACCCAATGGAGGATGCTATGCAGGAACTGACCCATTACATCGGCGGCGCGCATGTCAAAGGCACGTCCGGCCGTTTTGCCGATGTCTATAACCCCGCCACCGGCGACGTGCAGGCGCGCGTGCCGCTGGCCAATGCCGCCGAGATGGACAAGGCTGTGCAAATCGCCGCCAAGGCGCAACCCGCTTGGGCCGCCGTGAACCCACAGCGCCGCGCGCGGGTGATGATGGCCTTTGTCGGCCTGCTGAACCGCGATATGGACAAGCTGGCCGAGGCTTTGTCCCGCGAACACGGCAAAACCATCCCCGATGCCAAGGGCGATGTGGTGCGCGGCCTTGAAGTTGTCGAATATTGCATCGGTGCGCCGCAGCTGCTGAAGGGTGAATTCACCGATAGCGCTGGTCCCGGCATCGATATGTATTCGATGAAACAGGCGCTGGGTGTCACCGCGGGCATCACGCCCTTCAACTTTCCCGCCATGATCCCGATGTGGATGTTCGCCCCCGCCATCGCCTGCGGCAATGCGTTTATCCTCAAACCTTCCGAACGCGACCCGTCTGTGCCCTTGATGCTGGCCGAGCTGATGGAAGAAGCGGGCCTGCCCAAAGGCATCCTGCAGGTCGTCAACGGCGACAAAGAAGCGGTGGATGCGATCCTTGATCATGACGTGATCCAGTCGATCGGCTTTGTCGGGTCCACCCCTATCGCGGAATATATCTATGGCCGTGGCTGCGCCAACGGCAAGCGCGTGCAATGTTTCGGCGGTGCCAAGAACCATATGATCATCATGCCCGATGCCGATATGGACCAGGCCGCCGATGCGCTGATCGGTGCCGGTTACGGTGCCGCTGGCGAACGCTGCATGGCGATTTCAGTCGCCGTCCCCGTGGGCGAGGAAACCGCCGACCGCCTGATCGAAAAGCTGGTGCCGCGTATCGAAAAGCTGAAGGTCGGCCCCTATACATCGGGCAATGACGTCGATTACGGCCCCGTCGTGACAGCGGCCGCCAAGGCCAATATCCTCAAGCTGATCGAAAGCGGCGTGGAACAAGGCGCCGATCTGGTCGTCGATGGCCGCGATTTCAAATTGCAGGGCTATGAGGATGGATTCTTCGTCGGCCCGCATCTGTTTGACCGCGTGACCAAGGATATGGACATCTATACCAAGGAAATCTTTGGCCCCGTCCTGTCGGTGGTGCGCGCGCAAAGCTATGAAGAAGCGCTGGGTCTGGCGATGGATCATGAATATGGCAATGGCACCGCGATCTTTACCCGCGACGGCGATGCAGCGCGCGATTTCGCCAACCGGATCAACATCGGCATGGTCGGCGTGAACGTGCCGATCCCAGTGCCTTTGGCCTATCACACTTTCGGCGGCTGGAAGAAATCCATGTTCGGCGATCTGAACCAGCACGGGCCGGATGCGTTCAAATTCTACACCCGCACCAAGACCATCACATCGCGCTGGCCCTCGGGCATCAAGGACGGCAGCGCCTTTTCGATCCCGCTGATGGAATAACATCAAGGGCAAGGGCCTCACCGCCCTTGCCAAACCGCCCGCAGGCGCGCAATAATTAAACAAGTGTTCATTTCTTGCTGGGAGAGGCATCATGGACTTTGCGCTGACCGAGGAACAATCCGCGATTTTCGACATGGCGCTGGCCTTCGGGCAAGAGCATATCGCCCCTTTTGCGCGCGACTGGGACGCGGCGGGCACGATCCCCAAGGACCTGTGGCCCAAACTGGCCGATCTGGGGTTCGGCGGGCTATACGTGTCCGAAGACAGCGGCGGCGCAGGCCTGTCGCGCCTTGACGCGACTTTGGTGTTCGAGGCTTTGTCATATTCCTGCGCCTCGGTGGCGGCGTTTTTATCAATCCACAACATGTGCGCGCGGATGATCGACAGCTATGGGTCCGATGATCTCAAGGCGCGGATCCTGCCGCGCGCCTTGTCGATGGACCTGATCCTGTCCTATTGCCTGACCGAACCCGGATCAGGTTCCGACGCGGCAGCGCTGAAAACCCGCGCCACCCGCAGTAATGAAAACTACCAGCTGACCGGCACCAAGGCGTTCATTTCCGGCGGTGGCTATTCGGATGCCTATATCATCATGGCCCGCACCGGCGAGCCTGGCCCCAAGGGGATCAGCGCGATCCTTGTCGAGGCGGGCGCCCCCGGCCTGTCGTTCGGCGGGCTAGAGGATAAAATGGGCTGGCGCTCGCAACCGACCCGCCAGGTGCAGCTGGACGATTGCACCACACCGCTGGCGAATGTGTTGGGCGAGGAAGGCCAAGGCTTCCGCTATGCGATGGCCGGGCTGGATGGCGGGCGGCTCAATATCGCGGCCTGTTCGATCGGGGCCGCGCAATGCGCGCTGGACCAGACGCTGGCCTATATGAAAGACCGCAAGGCGTTCGGCCAATCGCTTGACCAGTTCCAGGGGCTGCAATTCCGGCTGGCCGATGCCGAAATCGCGCTGCAATCGGCGCGCATCTTTCTGCGGCAGGCGGCATGGAAACTGGATACCGCTGCGCCGGATGCCACGAAATTCTGCGCCATGGCGAAAAAGCTTTGCACCGAAACCGGCAGCATGGTGGCCGATCAATGCCTGCAATTGCATGGCGGTTACGGCTATCTGGCCGATTACGGGATCGAGAAAATCCTGCGCGACCTGCGGGTGCATCAGATCCTCGAAGGCACCAATGAAATCATGCGCCTGATCACCGCGCGCCAGATGATCCGATGACAGATATCCTGATCCGCAAGGACGGGCGCGCGGGGCTGATCACGCTCAACCGGCCCCAGGCGCTGAATGCGCTGACCTGGGATATGTGCCTGGCCATCGAGACCGCGCTGGATGATTGGTCCCGCGACCCGCAGGTCGCGCTGATCCTGATCGACGGCGCGGGCGAGCGTGCCTTTTGCGCAGGCGGTGATATCGCGGATATGTATGCCAGCGGCCAGCGCGGCGATTTCAGCTATGGCCAGAGGTTCTGGCGCGACGAATACCGGCTGAACCGCAAGATCCATGATTACCCCAAACCCATCGTGACCTTCCTGCATGGCTTTACCATGGGCGGCGGTGTCGGGATCGGCTGCCATGCCAGCCATCGGATCGTCTGCGAGGGCAGCAAGATCGCGATGCCCGAATGCAGCATCGGGCTGGTGCCGGATGTGGGCGGCTCGCTTCTTCTGGCCCGCGCGCCGGGCTATCTGGGGACCTATCTGGGCCTGACCGGCGACCGGATGGATGCGGGCGATGCGATCCATGCGGGTTTCGCCGATCATTACATCCCGGCGCAATATTGGGAGGCGCTGAAATCAATCCTGACCACGACAGGCAATGTCGCCGCGATCAAGGCCGGCCCCGCCCCCGACAGCCGGCTGAAAGACTGGCAAGGCGTCATTGACGCGGCCTTTTGCGCGCCCGACCTGGCGATGATCCGGGCGCAGCTGGCGACAGGCGGCGCGCTTGCCGATCATGCGCTGCCGCTGCTGGATTACAACGCCCCGCTGGCCATGGCCGTGGCCGCGCGGATCATCGCGGCGGTCCGACAGGACCCGCAGATCAAAACCGCGCTCGACCATGAATTCCGCTATACATTCCGCTGCGCAGCACAGGGCGATTTCATCGAAGGCATCCGCGCCGCGATCATCGACCGCGACCGCAGCCCGCGCTGGCAGCCCTATAGCGATGATGACATCACCGCGATGACCGCCCCTTTGGGCAAGGATGCATTGATCTGGGAGGATGCAACATGAAAATCGGCTTTATCGGGCTGGGCAATATGGGCGCGCCCATGGCCGCCAATCTCGCACGCGACCATGCGGTGACAGGGTTTGACCCTGCGGCGACACCGCCGGGGCTGACATTGGCCAAGACCGCAAAAGAGGCCGTGCAAGACGCCGATGTCGTCATCACCATGCTGCCCGATGGCGCGATCCTGCGCGCGGTTGCGGATGACATCCACAAGGCGATGAAACCGGGGGCGGTGCATCTGGATTGCTCGACCGTCGATGTGGATAGCGCGCGCGCGGTCGCGACAGCCGCCACTGCCCAGGGCCTGCAAGCCATCGACGCGCCAGTTTCGGGCGGCATCGGCGGGGCCACGAACGGCACGCTGACCTTCATGGCAGGCGGCCCGCTGCCCGCGTTCGAGGCGGTCAAACCGCTCTTCGCCATCATGGGGCAAAAGGCGGTGCATTGCGGCGCGGCAGGCAATGGGCAGGCGGCCAAGATCTGCAACAACATGATCCTCGGCGTCACGATGATCGCCACCTGCGAAGCCTTTGCGCTGGCCGACAAGCTGGGCCTTGACCGGCAGGCGATGTTCGATGTGGTCAGCACCTCCTCGGGCGCGTCCTGGTCAATGAACACCTATTGCCCCGCCCCCGGCATCGGCCCCACCAGCCCCGCCGACAACGGCTATAAACCCGGCTTCGCCGCCGAACTCATGCTCAAGGACCTGCGGCTAAGCCAGCAAGCCGCCGAAACCGCAGATGCCGACACACCGCTGGGCCAGGCCGCCACCACGCTTTACGCGCGTTTCGTGGAAACCGAAAACGGGCGCGGCCGCGATTTCTCGGCCATGCTGCCACGGTTCGCAAACCGCCAGCGCAGCTGACTTCTTTTTTCCAAAAATACTCCCGCCGGAGGCCAGCGCCATCCCCAAGGATGGCGCTGTCCCTATTCCGCCGCCACCTTGCGCGGTGCCAGCATCGGTTTGAGATAGCGTCCCGTATGGCTCTCCGCGACCTCGGCCACCTCTTCGGGCGTGCCGACTGCGACGATCCGCCCCCCGCCATCACCGCCTTCGGGACCGATATCGATGATATGATCGGCGGTTTTCACCACATCGAGGTTATGTTCGATCACGATCACCGAATTGCCCTGATCGACCAATTCATGCAGCACCTCCAGCAGCTTGCGCACATCCTCGAAATGCAGCCCCGTCGTCGGCTCATCCAGAATATAAAGCGTGCGGCCCGTGGACCGGCGCGCCAGTTCCTTGGACAGTTTCACGCGCTGCGCCTCGCCGCCTGACAGCGTCGTGGCCTGCTGGCCCACCTTGATATAGCCCAGCCCCACGCGCATCAGCGCATCCATCTTTTCGCGGATCGACGGCACGGCGGTGAAAAATCCCTGCGCATCTTCCACTGTCATATCAAGCACATCCGCGATGCTCTTGCCCTTGAACTTCACCTCCAGCGTTTCGCGGTTATAGCGCGCGCCCTTGCAGGTCTCGCAGGTGACATAGACATCGGGCAAAAAATGCATCTCGATCTTGATGACACCGTCGCCTTGGCACGCCTCGCAGCGGCCCCCCTTGACGTTGAAGGAAAACCGCCCCGGTTTATAGCCGCGGGCCTTGGCCTCTGGCAGGCCGGCAAACCAGTCGCGGATCGGGGTGAAAGCCCCGGTATAGGTCGCAGGGTTGGACCGCGGCGTGCGCCCGATGGGGCGCTGGTCGATGTCGATGACCTTGTCGAGATGTTCGAACCCTTTGATCGTCTCGCAGGGTGCCGGTGTCTGGCGCGCGCCATTCAATTTCTGCGAGGCATTCTTGAACAGGGTTTCAATCGTCAGCGTGGATTTGCCGCCGCCCGACACGCCGGTGACACAGACAAACATGCCCAGCGGGAAATCCGCCGTTACATCATGCAGATTGTTGCCCGTCGCCTTGACCACGGTCAGCTTTTTGCCCTTGCCCTTGCGGCGGGTCGCGGGCACGGCGATTTCGCGTTTGCCGGTCAGATACATCCCGGTGATCGAATTTTCATTGGCCATGATCTCGGCCGGGGTGCCTTGGGCCACGACCTGTCCGCCATGCACACCCGCACCGGGGCCGATGTCAAAGACGTAATCGGCCTCGCGGATCGCCTCTTCGTCATGTTCGACGACAATCACCGTATTGCCCTGATCGCGCAGGTTTTTCAGCGTGGTCAGCAGCCGGTCATTATCGCGCTGATGCAGCCCGATGCTGGGTTCGTCCAGCACGTAAAGCACACCTTGCAACCCCGATCCGATCTGGCTGGCCAGCCGGATACGCTGGCTTTCACCACCCGACAAAGTGCCGGAATTGCGTGCCAGCGTCAGATATTCCAGCCCGACATTGTTCAGGAACCCCAGCCGTTCGCGGATTTCTTTCAGGATCGCCACGGCGATTTCGTTCTTCTGCTTGGACAGGTTGTCGGGGACGGTCAGGCACCAATCATAGGCTTCCTTGATCGACATCTGCACGACCTGCCCGACATGCTGGCCACCGATCTTGACCGCCAGCGCCTCTTGGCGCAGCCGGTAGCCGCCGCAAGTGCCACAGGGGCGGTTGTTCTGATAGGCTTCGAATTCCTCGCGGATCCAATTGCTGTCGGTCTCGCGGTAGCGGCGTTCCATATTGGGGATCACGCCTTCGAAGGGGCGTTCGACCTGATAGACGCGCCCGCCCTCGTCATAGCGGAATTTGATCTCCTCGCTGCCAGAGCCGCGCAGAAACACCTCCTGCACCTTGGGGTCGAGGTCTTTCCAGCGGGCATTCTTGTTGAACCCGTAATGTTTGGCGATGGCTTCGATGGTTTGCAGGAAATAGGGCGACTTGCCCTTGCGCCAGGGGGCCAGCGCGCCATCGGCGATTTTCAGCGTCACATCGGGGACGACCAGCTGTTCGTCAAAGAACAATTCCACCCCCAGCCCGTCGCAATCCGGGCAAGCGCCAAAGGGGGCGTTAAAGGAAAACAGGCGCGGTTCGATCTCGGGGATCGTGAAACCCGAGACCGGACAGGCGAATTTTTCCGAGAATGTGATGCGTTCGGGTGCGCCCTCGCCCTCGGCGGGCGCGGTTTCCAGCACGGTGATCCCATCCGCCAGATCGAGCGCTGTGCGGAAACTATCGGCCAGCCGCGTTTCCAACCCCGCGCGCACGACGATCCGGTCAACGACCACATCGATATCATGACGGAATTTCTTGTCCAGCGTCGGCGGCTCGTCCAGTTCATAGAACTGCCCGTCCACCTTGACGCGCTGGAAGCCCTGTTTGCGCAGGTCCAGAAATTCCTTGCGGTATTCGCCCTTGCGGTCGCGGATGATCGGGGCCAGCAGATAGCCGCGCGTGCCTTCGGGCAGGGCCATGACACGGTCGACCATGTCTTGCACCTGCTGCGCCTCGATCGGCAGGCCGGTGGCGGGGCTATAGGGCGTGCCCGCGCGGGCAAACAGCAGACGCAGGTAATCGTAAATCTCGGTGATCGTGCCGACGGTGGACCTTGGGTTCTTGCTGGTGGTTTTCTGCTCGATGGAAATCGCGGGGGACAGGCCGCTGATATGATCGACATCGGGCTTTTCCATCATATCGAGGAATTGCCGCGCATAGGCCGACAGGGATTCGACATAGCGGCGCTGCCCTTCGGCATAGATCGTGTCAAAAGCCAGCGAGGATTTGCCCGACCCCGACAGGCCGGTGATCACCACAAGCTGGTCGCGCGGAATATCCACGTCAATGTTCTTGAGGTTATGTTCGCGCGCGCCGCGCACTGCGATATGTTTCAGCTCTGCCATGGGTCATCCCTTGTCCAAGGCTGCTACATAAGCCGACAGCCGCGCCGGTCCAATGGCCTTGCGGAACATTAATAGAACATTTACGGATTTATTTGCAACAGGCGTCACAGGCGCAGCGCGCAAAAAGCACGCTGCGCGGATTGACGCCGGTAAGGTGGGTTTGAACCCACCTTTGGGGCTACATATGGATCACGCGCCCATAAGCATCCAGCACGCTTTCATGCATCATTTCTGACAGGGTCGGATGCGGGAAGACCGTGTTCATCAGGTCTTCTTCGGTGGTTTCCAACTGCCGGCCGATCACATAGCCCTGGATCAATTCGGTCACTTCCGCCCCGACCATATGCGCGCCCAGCAGCTCGCCTGTCTTGGCATCGAACACGGTCTTGATCAGCCCTTCGGGTTCGCCCAGGGCCACGGCCTTGCCATTGCCGATGAACGGAAACTTGCCGACCTTGACAGTATAGCCGAGTTCCTTGGCCTTGGCCTCTGTATAGCCGACGGATGCGACCTGCGGGTGGCAATAGGTGCAGCCTGCGATGCTTTCGGGTTTGACCGGATGGGCGTGTTTACCCGCGATCAATTCGGCGACCATCACGCCTTCATGGCTGGCCTTATGCGCAAGCCATGGCGCGCCCGCGATATCGCCGATGGCATAAAGCCCATCCACCCCGGTGCGGCAATATTCATCCGTCACCACATGGGTGCGGTCGATCTTGACGCCCAAAGCTTCCAGCCCCAGACCTTCGGTATTGCCGACGATGCCGACAGCGCTGATCACGGTGTCAAAGTCTTTCTTTTCAACCTTGCCGCCGCTTTCGATATGGGCGGTGACCTTGTCCTTGGTGCGGTCCAATTGCTTGACCGTCGCCTTTTCCATGATCGTCATGCCCTGTTTGACGAATTGCTTTTTCGCAAAGGCGCTGATTTCGGCATCTTCCACGGGCAGCACGCGGTCCATCACCTCGACCACGGTCGTCTCGGCGCCCAAAGT
Source organism: Yoonia vestfoldensis (assembly GCF_002158905.1). Taxonomy (NCBI): domain Bacteria; kingdom Pseudomonadati; phylum Pseudomonadota; class Alphaproteobacteria; order Rhodobacterales; family Paracoccaceae; genus Yoonia; species Yoonia vestfoldensis. Next base: position 1,222,809 of record NZ_CP021431.1, on the reverse strand, counting down.
GTTGTAAAAGCTTGCAAATTCGATGCCGATCGCGCCCGAGCCGATGACCAGCAATTTCTTGGGCATATGCGGCGGGACCAGCGCGTGACGATAGGACCAGACCCTGTCGCCATCCGCCTCTAGCCCCGGCAGGTTGCGCGCGCGTGCGCCTGTGGCCAGCACGATATTCTTGGCGGTCAAATCCTCGGTGCCGGCATCAGTTTTGACGCTGACCTTGCCCTTGGCGGGGATCGTCGCCTCGCCCATGATCACGGTGACCTTGTTTTTCTTCAGCAGATGCTTGACGCCGCCTTCCATCTGCTTGGCCACCCCGCGCGAGCGTTTGACCACGGCATCCAGATCGTAATCGACCTTTTCGACGCTCAGCCCGAATTCCTTGGCGCGGTGCATCAGGTGGAACACTTCGGAGGATCGCAGCATCGCCTTGGTCGGGATACAGCCCCAGTTCAGACAGATCCCGCCGAGGTTTTCACGCTCGACCACAACGACATTCATGCCCAATTGCGCCGCGCGGATCGCCGCCACATAACCGCCGGGACCTGCCCCGATGATGATCAGATCAAAGTTTTTCGCAGCCATCTGGCCCTCCCTGTTCAGAATTAGTTGAACGTTAAACTAATTTGACCGCGATCTCCAGTGACCTTGGGTCATATCAGCTATCGCGCGGGCGCAAGGCGGATCAGGCCGGTTTTTCCTGCAACATGCGCAGGGCAAAGCCATAGCCACCCGCATCCAGAAAGCTTTGCTCGGCGGGGCTGCTGCGCCGGCCCAGCGCGGCATTGCGATAGGGAAAGCGGCCGAAATCGCGGATGATCCGGCGATGCGCGCGGGCATGGTCGCGGTTGGCCTCGCCGGTCTCGGGCATCCGCGAATGGATCAGCCGGACCGCGCGGTCCTGATCGGACAAAGCCTCGGAATGCATCAAGGGCAGGTAGAAGAATTGCCGCGCGGGTTCGGCGATCTTCATGTCCCAATTGCGTTCAATCGCCATCTTGGCGGCGGCCAGCCCCAGCAGATCGGTGGAAAAGGCCTTGGCCGTGTCGCGGAACATATTGCGCGGGAATTGATCGGTCAGGATGATATAGGCCAGCGTGCCGGTCGGATGGGTCAGCCATAGCCCCAGCGATCCTTCGGTCGCGGCGATCCATGTCTGCGCGAAACGGTCGCGGATCAGGGCGTCGAAATCAGGATCGGATTTATACCAATCCGAGGGCGAACATTCATCGAGCCAAAAGGCCAGAACCTCGTCTGCGCGCGCCACTGCCCCGATCCTCCCGCTCTGCTGCCCCTTGGGTCAAAGGAACAGACAAATCGTGATCTGACAAGAGGTTCTTGGCAAGCAGCCCTCAAAATCGCCTGTCCTATTAGGCGTCCTGATCGGCGCGGGCGGCGATCTCGTCGCTGACGGCGTCCAGATAGACCTCTTGCGCGACACCGACAGCGACAGCGGATGATCCGGCCGAGACCGGCGCATAGGGCACCTGATCCAGATCCAGCGCGCCGCGATCCCGCTGCGCGGCACGCACCATCCCAAACAGCCCCACCCCCAGCATCAGCACCGCGGTGAACAGCCAGAACCCGTTATCCCCGATCACATCCATCATCAGACCCACGATCAGCGGCCCCATGATCGCCCCCAGCCCGTTGATGAACAACAACCCGCCAGAGGCGGCGGCCATATCCTCTTTTTCGAGGTAATCATTGGTATAGGCGATCAGCAGCGCATAAAGCGGGTTGGATGTGCCGCCCACGATGGCCCCGCTGATAATGATCAGCACAAAGCTGCCCGGCACGATAAAGGCGATCAGCGACCCGAACCCGCCCAGCAGGGCGATCCAGATGATCAGCCGGCGCCGGTCCATGCGGTCGGACAGCCAGCCGATCGGATATTGCAGCACCAATGCGGCCACATAGATCGCCGAGATGAAGAAAGAGATTTCCCCCACGCTCAGCCCGACGCGGCTGCCGTAAACCGCCGACATGCCGAATTGCGCGGCAAAGACGCCGCCCAGCAGGAACATCCCCGCGCAGCCCAAGGGCGAGGTCTGGATCAGCGCCTTGATCTGCATCGGCTTGGTCGCGGAAAAGGCCGGCATCGGGCGGGCCGATAACAGCACCGGCGCAAAGGCCAGCGACACCAGCACCGAAGGGATGATAAAGATCACATAGCCCGATACATCGCCCAGGCTGACGATATATTGCGCAAAGACGATCCCCGCCATCTGCACGATCATGTAAAGCGACAGCGCCTTGCCGCGGTTGGCATTGCTTGACGCATCGTTCAGCCAGCTTTCGGCGGTGATATAGACGCCGCAGAAACAGAACCCCATGATCACCCGCCCGATGGTCCAGGCAATCGGGTCCACCAATGTGGGATAAAGGATCAGCACCGCCGAGATCATCGACCCCATCGCCGCAAAGACCCGCACATGGCCGACACGGCGGATCAGTTCAGGGGTAAAGCGCGATGAAAACAAGAAGCCCAGGAAATAGGCCGACATCACGAAAGACAGCGCCAGCGTGCTGAAACCTTCCATCTCGCCGCGCAGGCCCAGCAATGTGCCTTGCAGCCCATTGCCCACCATCAACAGGAACATTCCCAGAAACAGCGCCCATGATCCTGTCAGTACCTGAAACATCCTGTCCCCCTTCAGGGTTTGATCAAACTCCGCCCTGTGACCTGATCATCGCGGGATTGCAATGCGCCCGGCCCGACAATCACGCGCGGTCAGGTAACAAAAGCGACGAATCTCCATAGGAAAAGAACCGGTAGCGTTCGGCGATGGCATGGGCATAGATCGCCTTGATCCTGTCCATCCCCATCATCGCCGAGACCAGCATCATCAGCGTGGATTTGGGCAGGTGGAAATTGGTCATCAGCCCATCCGCGATCTGAAACGCAAAGCCCGGCGTGATGAAAATATCCGTAGGCCCGGTCCAGGGCTGCAATTGCCCCTCCTTGGCGGCGCTTTCGATCAGCCGCAGCGCGGTTGTGCCGACCGGGATCACCCGCTTGCCTGCCGCCTTGGTGGCATTGATCTCGGCGGCGGCTTTATCCGTCACCTCGCCCCATTCGGCATGCATCTTGTGGTCGCGCACATCATCCACCTTGACCGGCAAAAAGGTGCCTGCGCCCACATGCAGCGTCACATAAGACATCGTCACCCCGCGTGCGGCCAGCGCCTGCAACAAAGGCCCGTCGAAATGCAGCGATGCGGTGGGCGCGGCCACAGCGCCCGCATGCTTTGCCCAATAGGTCTGGTAATCATCCATATCGGCGGCATCGGATGGGCGCTTGGCCTCGATATAGGGTGGCAGCGGCATGGCGCCCACGGCATTGAGCGCGGCATCGAAATCATCGCCCGTCAGGTTGAACGCCAGCCGCGCCTGCCCGTCGGCACGGCTGACCAATGTCGCGGACAGAGCGGCGGAAAAGACGATCACCTCGCCGTCGCGCACCTTTTTAAGCGGCTTGACCAGCGCCGACCAATCGCCGCCGGCCTGCGGTTCCAGCAAAGTCACCTCGATCTTCGCGGCGGTCTCGCCGGCCTCGCCGATGCGCGCGCGGGTGCCGGTCAGCCGCGCGGGGATCACCTTGGTGTCATTCAGCACCAGCCGGTCGCCCGGTTGCAGGATATCGACCAGATCGGTGACGATCCGGTCCGCGATCTGATCACCCTGCGCCAGCAGCAACCGGGCCGAAGACCGCGGCCGCGCGGGGCGGGTGGCGATCAGCGCCTCGGGCAGGTCGAAATCGAAATCACTTAGTTTCATTGGGTCAGCTCCGGTGGGGGGCGGCGAAAAATTTCGCGAAAACGGCCCGGGGTCAGCGCAGAGAGCGGGTTCACACTGACCCGTGGCGCCTCTGCCGTGCCTGCAATCGCGACATTGAAGCCGACCAGCCCCTCGCCCTTGCGCGTCAGGAACGCGCCGATGCTGTTGACCAGATAGAACGGAGACACGACAGCCTGCAAATCAAACCCCTTGCCCGCCAGCGTGTAAATCCCGTTGACCGCAATGCCAAGCCCCGGACCGACCGCGCTGGCCTGCGACACGATGACCTGATCAGGCGTCAGGCGGAACCGGACATCGACCTCGTCAAAGGCCAGCCCCTGCCCGTCCATCTGTTGCAGCAAGCCCACGACGCTGATCGCATCCAGCACCGCCGCCAATGTCGGCGCATCGCGCACCCGCACCGCGCGCACGGCAAGCGCCCCGTCAAAGATACCCTCTTGCGCGCCCGGTAGCAGCGTCAGATCCAGCGTGCCGCCCAGCGCGCTGCGAAACAGCCCCGAGGCCTGCAAGACGCTGCCCGCATCATCGCTGCGCAGCCGGATCGCGGACCGCCCGCCGCGCGGCGCAACCGTGCCCGCGACGATGGCGCTGCCATTGATGCGCGCGGTGAATTGCCCGATGAACCCCGCAATTGTGGTGAAATCGCCGCGAAAGCCGGTCAGCGCCAGATCTTCGGTCACCACCAGACGGTCCAGCGCGATCTGCACCGGGCTGCCGCCTGCGCCCTGACCGGCCCCCTGATCTGCCCCGAACCGGGCGCGGCGCAGGTCGATCATGCCGCCCTGCACGATGATCGCGGGTGGCTGATCCGCGCCGCGCCCCTGCACGGTGACCGGCGCATCCAGCCAGCTGCCGATCTGGAACCGTGAAAACACCGCCTGCGCCAAACCGCCGCCTGCCAGCAGATCGATCCGGCCTTCTGCCTGCAAGCCGCCACCGCTGATCAGCAGGCGGGTGACCTCGGGGGCCGGACCCAGAACGCCCTCGATACGCAGATCGCCCTTGGTGGCGGCGGGCTTGGCCCAGCCAATCGCAGGCAGCGCCAGCCGCAGCCCATCCAGATCAGAGCGAATCCGGAATTGCGGCGGTCCATCGGCGGGCAGCGTGACCTGCAGCCGCGCAGAGGCCGCGCCGCTGATCATGCCGGGCGGCAGCGTGATGCCAAAGGCGCGCAGGGCCGTCTCGGAGATCATCACATCGGCCTGCAACTGGCTGTCGGCCCGGCCGCGGCGGAGAAAGGCTTGTGTCCATTGCGCCACGGCTGCGACACCGTCCAGCTGCACCGGCCCCGTGATCGACAGTCCCGCATCAGTGACCGCCACCTGCATGGTCGCGGCGGTCAGGCTGCGCCCCGGCACCAGCTGATCGCTGCGCAGCTCTGCCAGATCGACGCCGATATCATACCGCACCATTTCGCGCGGGGGCCGTCTGAACAGGGGCCAGTTTACGGTCCCTTGGGTCCGGGCCGTGCCATCGGCGATTGTTACCGGCAGACCGGCCTTGTCCATAAAGGCGAAAGGCGGCTGGTTGATGACCGATAACAGATCCGGCAGGCGGCTCTGGGCCTCTAGCTGCAAGGTCGCAAGGCCGGGCCTTTGGCGCAGATCCGCGATGGCAAAGCTGGTGCCGTCGATCACCAAAGCGCCGCCATGGGGCGTGGTCATGCTGCCTGTATCGACCGCGATGACCAGGCGATGATCGCTCAGATGGCCGGTGCCGCGCGCCGCTGTCACCGGCGGCAACCCGCGCAGGACGACAACCGATGCATCGGCAAAGCTGAAATGCCCGGCGATCCTGGCGGGCTGGCCGGGGTCCAGACGCAGCCCGAAATGCAGATCCGACAGCTGGCCTGCCTGCACGTTCTGGCTGAACCAGGCGCGGCTGCCGGGGCGCAGCTGATTGGGCCAAAGCGCGCGCAGCCGGTCGGGCGACAGCTGGTCAATCTGCGCGTCAGCCGCGACCTGCCAGCCCGCATCGGTCGCCGCGATCCGCCCACTGGCCAACAGGCGCGAGGCACCATCGCGCAGCATGGCCTGCCCGATATCGACCACGAAAGGATCCAGCCGCAGCCGCAGATCGACACGCGCTGTGTCAATCACGGGCGGTGCGTCAAACAGGCCCGGCGGGGTCAGCGCCACATTGCGCAGCTGGAATTGCGCCAGCAGGGCGCGCGGCAGCCCATCGGCGAAATCGCGCAGATAGGCGTCACCATCGGCCTGCAGACTGCCCCAGTCGCTCTGCACCGCGATATCGCTGAACCGGATCAGATCCTGCGACGGGTCATAGATCAGCGCCGCGCGCGCCGCGCTAAAGTCGATCGGTTCCGAGGCGGGCGTCGGTTGCAGCACCCCTGCCCCGATATCCAGCGCCGCATGCAGCGTCCCCAGCGCGCCGGTCGCGTCAATCGCGGTGCGCAATTCGGCGGATAAAGGGGCCGAGACATCGCGCAGCCAGTTCAAGGCAGGCGATTGCGCGGCAATGTCGCTGGCGGCAATATTGCGGATCGTCACGGCCAGATCGGCGGCCCGCGTGTCGCGCGCGCTGGCATAGGACAACAGGGCCGTGGTCACATCGGCCCGCCCCGACAACAGCGCCAGTTCGGCCTGCACCGCCACCTGCCCGCCGCGCAGGTCCAGATCCACCTGACCCCCATCCACCGTCCAGCTGCGTCTGGCGCGGGCATCGTCGTAATTGACGATCAATCCGGTCGCCTGCGCGCGGCGCAGCGCCGCGAATTCGGGCCGGTCCAGCACCAGATCGATCTGGTCCAGCCAATCGGGCAGGCTGCGCATGCCCAAACCATTGCCCGCCCCCAAGGCCAGCGCCAAGCTGCCATCGCGCGCGCGGCGCAGATTGATCTGGGCCCCGATGATGCGGACCTGCTGGACCAGCACGGCGCGTTGCAGGATCACCCCGCGCGGGGACAGATCAGCCTCGACCACCGGGATCCGCGTCACCAGCGCGCCGTTGCGATCAATCAGCTGGGTGTCGATCAGCCGCAATGTCGGGTGCAGGTCACGCCCCAGCCGCACCGAGATCGCGGCAAAGCGCAAACGCCCACCATCCAGCACCTGCGTGCCGCGGTCCTGCACCTGTGCGGTGATCCAGCTGGGGGCGGTGATCTCGCGGTCGATGATCATGACCCCCGCCACCAGCACAAAGACCAGCGGCATCAGGCAAAGCGTCACCAGACCGCGCAGCACCAGCCGGACACGCGACAGGGGCCGTCTGGCGCGGACAGGGTCGCCTGTCTGCGGCCGGTCTGGCGAAGGCTCTGGCATTGGCTCTGGCAAGGTTTCTCCGCCCATGGGGTCACTGGTCCCTTTATCTTTGACACCATGAGACTAAAACAAGGCAATCAAAACCTCAGCGGAGAAGATCACGCCATGCCCCATCCCGCCATCGGCGATATAGCGCCTGCCATCAGCCTGCCCCGTGACGGCGGCGATATCGTCACCCTGTCCGATTTAGCAGGCAAGACAGTGGTGCTGTATTTCTACCCCAAGGACGACACCCCCGGCTGCACCAAAGAGGCGATCGGTTTCACGCAAAGCATCGATGATTTCGCCGCCGCTGGTGCCGTGGTGCTGGGCGTGTCCAAGGATTCCGTGGCCAAACACGGCAAGTTCGTCGCCAAACATGATCTGAAAATCGCGCTTTTATCGGATGAGGCGGGCGATGTCTGCGAACGCTATGGCACCTGGGTCGAGAAAAGCATGTATGGCAAGACCTATATGGGCATCGAACGCGCGACATTCCTGATCGGGCCGGATGGCAAGATCGCGCAGGTCTGGCCCAAGGTCAAAGTCCCCGGCCATGTCGATGCGGTGCTGGCGGCGGTCCAGGCGCTCTAGCGGCCGCAGGGCCGCTGCCGCAGGGCTCGGCGGAACTTTGCGCAGATCAGCGGGTTTTGCTCTTTCGTCCAAAATCGGGCGACAAAAACCGGGGATTGGGTGTTGCGACATGGCGCTTGGCTGGCTAACAGAGTCCAGCACTGCCTTTTGTGGGGAAACGGGGCAGGTCTGGCAGCCAATCAAGGTGGATAAGTGGTGCGTTCAAGATTGATGAAACCGATCCATGCCACGCTCGAGCGCTGGTTCCCCGAAAAGCGGCTTTTCCTGCGATCCGACACCGAAACGCGGTTCATCCGGCTCAGCTCTGAAACGCAGCTGGTCGCCTGGACGGGCAGCACCATTGTCGTGGGCTGGACCATCGTGGCGACAGCGATCTTGTTGATGGATAGTATCGGCGCGGGCAATTTCCGCGCGCAGGCGCAGCGCGACCAGATGACCTATGAACAGCGGCTGAATATCCTGTCGTCGGACCGCGACACCCGCGCCGCCGAAGCGGCCTCTGCCCATGCGCGGTTTGAAATGGCGCTGGAACAGATCTCGATCATGCAATCCGAATTGCTGGCCACCGAGGAAAAACGCCGCGAGCTGGAAACCGGGCTGGAGGTGGTGCAAACCACCCTGCGCAACACGATGAAAGCCCGCGAGGAAGCACGCGAGCAGGTCGCCATGCTGACCGAAAACGGCGAGGATGGCACGCCGCTGTCGATGCCAGACGAGGCCGTCGGCACCGTCAACCTGCTGGCCAATGCGCTGGCCGAAACCGCCGCCGAACGTGACCAGATCGCCGATGATGCCGGCATGGCCATCGAACAGGCCGCAGAAATGCAGCTGGAACTGCGCCTGCTGCAAGAACGCAACGACCAGATCTTTCGCCAGCTGGAAGAGGCGATGCTGGTCTCGGTCGAACCGCTGGACAATGTGTTCCGCGCGGCGGGGATGAACCCCGATACGCTGATCGAACAGGTCCGGCGCGGCTATTCCGGCACCGGCGGGCCGCTGGCACCGATCACCTTTACCACCGCGACGGGCGAACCCGATCCCGACAGCCTGCGCGCCAATGCGATCCTGGCCTCGATGGACCGGATCAACCTTTACCGCATTGCCGCCGACAAGCTGCCGATTGCCATGCCGGTGCGGTCGAATTTCCGGATGACATCCGGCTTTGGCCAGCGGTGGGGCCGTCTGCATGCGGGCACCGATTTCGCCGGACCGGTCGGCACGCCGATCCATAGCACGGCGGATGGCGTCGTGGTGCAGGCGGGCTGGCAATCCAGCTATGGCCGGCTGGTCACCATCCGCCATGATTTCGGGCTTGAAACCCGCTATGCCCATCTGAACACAATTGACGTGCGGGTTGGCCAAAGGGTATCGCGCGGCGACAAAATTGGTGCTATGGGGAATTCTGGTCGCTCGACCGGGCCCCACCTTCACTATGAGGTGCGCGTCAATGGCAACCCCGTCAATCCGATGACTTATATAAGAGCTGGACAGAATGTTTTCTAAATCCAAAATCAATGAGCCCGGGCCAAAGGTGGCCGATCCCACCGCAGCCGTCCCTTCAGAGACCGCCAAGACCGGCAGCCCGGCGCCTGATTTCAAGACAACCCCGCCAAAGGCCAAGCCACCGGCCTCTGTGCTGTCGTCGGATTTGCTGATCACCGGCAACCTGAAAACGACCGGTGACATCCAGATCGAAGGCCAGGTTGATGGCGATATCCGCGCCCATCTGCTGACCGTCGGCGAAAGCGCCACCGTCAAGGGCGAGATCATCGCCGATGATGTCGTGGTCAATGGCCGCGTGATCGGCCGGGTGCGCGGTCTTAAGGTGCGGCTGACCTCGACCGCCCGCGTCGAAGGCGACATCATCCACAAGACCATCGCCATCGAATCCGGCGCGCATTTCGAAGGCTCTGTGCAGCGTCAGGACGATCCCTTGTCCGCCGCTGGCAAAAAGATGCCCGTCCTGCCCGCGCCAGAGGGCGACAAGGGCTAAGGTTTCCGCAGCCTGCCTGCGTGGTGAAGGGCGCCCCCGAGGCGCCCTTTTCTTTGCGAAGACGCCGATTTGGCGGCCAGACATGCCTGCCCGCCCCTGGGCTATTGGGTCGCGACCAATGCGGTCCATTGATCGGCATAGTCCCGCAGCCGGTCCAAAGGCAGCGCCGTTTCCACTTGCTCCAGCCGGGGCGGGAAGGCCTGATCACCCAGCAACATGGCCGCGCCGATACTGGTGCCTGTGACGGCCGCATTCGTCTGCACCGCGCGTCCGGTCACGGCCTGCAGCATCGCAAGATATGTGGGGTTTCGTGCGAAAGGCCCTTCGACAATCGTCGGCCCCGCCCCGCCGGCAAGCCGCAGGCAGGTGCCGGTCATCAAGGCCAGATAGAATGATACAGCGGCCGCGCGTTGCCCCGTGCCAATGCCGGGTTCACCACCGCGCCATTGCATCTGCCGCCCCTGAAACGGGCCTGACCCGCTTTGCACCGATGGCAACAGCATCTGGGGTCTGTCCAGCACAGCCATGATATCTTGGGTCTCTGGTGCGACCCCTTGGCCCTGCTGGATCATTTCGAATTCACGCCCCCCCATGAACCGCGCGCTGGCCACCGCCTGTTCTGCGGCATTCACATTGACCAGCGTATCGCGCTCCGGGTCGAGCCTGACCGCAGCATCCGTATTCATCGCCATGACGATCACCCAGGTCCCTGTCGAGACAACCGAGACCGGCCCTGTCTGCGACATGACATGCGGATAAAGCGAGGCGTTGGAATCGTGAATGCCGACGCAAACAGGCGTATCCGGCGCAAGCCCGGTGGCGGCGGCGATCGCGGGCAAGATCGGCCCCAGAATAGCGTCGGGGCGGCGCACGGCTGCGATCTTGTCTTGGATGCCCAGCGTGACCGTCAGATCAGAGAATCTGCCTGCATAGGGATTCCACAGATCGCTATGGCAGCCGATGGATGTGACATCCGTCGCCGTCACGCCGGTCAGCCGATGCCCCCAATATTGCGGATAGGTCACGATCTGGGCTGTGCGCTCTTTAAGGCCGGGATCACGGGCAAAAAGCCAATGCAATTGCGCGCCGATGTTCAGCCCACCGGCCAGCCTGGGTGATCCGGTTTGGGCAAAGGCGGGTTTGATCGCGTCATAGGCGGCAACGATCTTGGCGGGATAGCTGTGTTCATAATCCAGAATGGGCGTCGCAAGGGCCCCTGTGTCATCCAGCAAGGCCGCGCAGGCGCCATGGGTGGTCACGGAAATCGCGTCAATATGATGATCGCGGTGGAAACGCACCAATGCATCCAGCAGGAAGGCCCAATGCCCCTCGACATCGTAATGCGGATATGGCGGCCCGGCCTGCACGATATTCGGGCGGGTGACGACGGCCAATTCTGTCAGCCGCGCCAGATCGACCAAGGCCAGCTTTGCATTGGTCTTGCCGATATCGATGACTGCAACATGGCGCGGCGCGGTCATGGCATGTGAAACAGCGGCGTCAGCGGCACGGCAACAGGCGCGTTATCGGCGTTGGTTTCCATGATATCCTGCATATAGGCCCACCATTCCTGCATGATCGGATGGTCGGGCAATGCGTCCATACCATGCCCATCTGCGCGGGTCAGCACGCCAATCAGATGGCCGGTTTCCGCGTCAAGATGGATCGAATAATCACTGATCCCGGCCGCGTGCAGTAGGTTCACAAGCGCGGGCCAGATCGCATCATGGCGGCGCTTGTATTCATCGGCCATTCCTTGGTGCAGCCGCATGCGGAAAACGTAACGCTCGGTCATGCCCGGCGCCCTCTGGCCGCCATGGCCCAAAGGCGCGGCAAGGCGATGACCCCGATCAACAGCAGGCCGATGAAGATCGACATCACGATACCCGGCACATTCAACAGACCCAGCCCAAAGGTCACCAGCCCCATCACGAAGGCAGCAATCACGACGCCGGGGATCGTGCCGGACCCGCCAAGGATACTGACACCGCCAAGGACAACCATTGTCACCACCTCCAGCTCCATGCCTGTTGCGATGCTGGGGCGGGTTGATCCAAGGCGCGATGTCAAACAGATGGCCGCGATCCCCGACATCAGACCGGTCAGCACGAACAGGATGAATTTGACGCGCTGCACCCGAATGCCGCTGAACAAAGCCGCCGTCGGATTATTGCCGATCGCATAAACCGCGCGGCCAAAGTTCGTCTTGTGCAGCAGGACGCCATAGATGATGGCAATGATCACAAATAACGCCATTTCGACCGTGAAGACCCAGTAAATATAGCCCTGCCCGAACCAGGCAAAGCTGGCCGGATAGCCGCGAAAAGCATCATCGCCCAAGATGATGAAACTGATGCCGCGAAACAGGCTCATCGTGCCGATGGTCACCACGATGGATGGCAGGCCCAGGACCGTGACAAAGAACCCGTTGAACGCCCCGCAAAGCACCCCAACCGTCAACCCGATCAGCACAAGCTCTGGCGTGCCCGCGCCATATTGCAGCGCAAGCCCCATGGCCGTGCTGGCCAGCGCGATGATAGAGGCGACAGACAGGTCAATCTCACCCGAGATGATCAGCAGCGCCATCGCAAAGGCGATCATGGCTTTTTCGGTGAAATTGAATGTCGCATCGCTTAGGTTCCAGGGGTTCAGGAAATAGGGCGTGGCAAAGCTGTTGATCACGAAAATCGCAATGGCCACGGCCAGCAGCAGCGATTCCCAGCTTTTGAAGATGCGTGCCGCGCGGCTGGTCTGGTGGTCGGGGATGTGGCGGGTCTGGATTGCATCGGTCATGGCGTGGTCTCTGCCTTTTTGAGAATGATCCGGCCTTTGCTGCGACCAGCGCGCGCGTTGAAGGCCACGGCGATCAGGATCGCGCTGCCGGAAATCGCCAGCTGCCAGAAGGGCGAGATATTCACCACCGGAAGCGCGTTCTTGACCACGCCAAGAAAGATCGCCCCCAGCACCGCCCCGCCGACAGAGCCGATCCCCCCCGCAATAGAGATGCCGCCGATCACGCAGGCGGCCACCACTTCTAGCTCGAAGCCGCCCGCGATATCGACATAGGCCACCGCAAAGCGCGACACCCATAGATATCCCGTCAGCCCCGCCAAGGCCCCCGAGACGACAAAGGCCCAAAACTGCGTCTTGCCCACGTCGATACCGGTATAGACAGCCGCATGCGGATTGCCCCCCACGGCAAAAATGGACCGCCCGAACTGCGTGCGCGCCATCATGATCCCGAACAGGATGATCGTGATGATCGCAGCCCAAGACAAGACCGGCAGGCCCAGCAAGACCATGCGCGGAACCCCGGTAAAGGCGGACGACATTTCATGCGCATTCACCCATTTGCCATCCGAGATCAGAAAGATGATGCCCCGAAAGATGGTCATCGTGCCAAGCGTCACAACAATCGGCGGGATCGCCAATTTCCAGACCAATAGTCCGTTGATCGCGCCCATGGCCGCGCCCAGAAGGATGGCGATCCCCATGATCACGCCGATCGGCAGGCCGGGGATCGCGACATTGATCATCGCCACCGCCATGCCGGTCAGCGCAAGGTTCGCCGCCACCGACAGATCGATGCAGCGGGTCAGGATCACCACCATCTGCCCCAGCGCAAGGATGATCAAAGGCGCCGTATCATTGAACACATTGGCCAGATTGGCAGGTGCGACAAAGCCCGGAAAACGCGCCGCAACCAACAGCAGCAGCACCAGGATCGCGCCCGCCAGAATGGTTTCGCGCATCGGCAGAAAACGGGTCATGCTGCGGCTCCTGCCTTTGAAGATCTGATCCCGGCGGCATGGCGCACCAGGGTTTCGGGGGTCAGATCGTCCTTTGCCAATTCGGCGGCAATCCGGCCGTCGCGCATGACAATCACCCGATCCGACATCCCGATGATTTCGGGTATTTCAGAGCTGACCATGATCACCGACAGGCCCTGCGCGGCCAGTTCGGCCATAAAGGCATGCACCGCCGCCTTGGATCCGATGTCGATGCCCTTGGTGGGTTCGTCCAGGATGATCACTTGGGGCTGGGTCGCCAGCCATTTGGCGATGACAACCTTTTGCTGGTTGCCACCCGAAAGATTGCCAACGTCCTGATCCAGCGCCGCAGCCCGAAGATCCAGCCGCTGCGCATATTCGCGCGCCAGTTTGAATTCCTCGGCAAGGCGCAGAAACCCGTGCCGCGAGGTCTTGGCCAAGGATGGCAGGGTCATGTTCTGAAAGATGGGCAGCCCGATGATCGCCCCCTGCCTGCCACGATCCTCGGGCACATAGACGATCCCGTTTGACACCGCATCCGCAGGCGAGCGGATCACCTTGATATCGCCATTGACCCGGCACACCCCCTTGGAAGGTTTGGTAATCCCGAACAGGGCCTGCATGAATTCAGACCGCCCCGCGCCGACAAGGCCGTAAAACCCCAGGATCTCGCCCCGGTGCAGGCTAAAGGTGATATCGGCAAATTCGGTCGGATGCGCATAGCCCACCACTTTGAGAACCTCCTCCCCGATCGCATGATCACTTTGCGGAAAGATCTGATCCACGGATCGCCCCACCATCATCTTGACCAGATCGTTTTCGGTGATGTCTGCGATCTTGCCATCGCCCACAAAGGCCCCATCGCGAAATACGGTGTAGCGGTCGGCGATGCGGAAAATCTCGTCAAATTTGTGGCTGATGAACAAGATCGCCTTGCCCTGCGATTTCAGGGTATCGACCAGCGCATATAATTCTTCGATTTCTTTATGCGACAGCGCAGCCGTCGGCTCGTCCATGATGACGACGCGCGCATCGACCGATAAGGCGCGGGCAATCGCAACAAGATGTTTGTTTGCAATACCAAGGTCGCGCAACGGGGTGTGCGAGCTGAAAGGCGCGCCAATCTCGGCCAGCAGCTTGGTCGCCAAACGGTGCATCTGCGCTTTATCAATCAGGCCAAACCGGGTGCGGGGCGCATGTCCGATATAGATATTCTCGGCCACGCAAAGTTCATCAAACAGAACGGTTTCCTGGTGGATGGCGGTGATGCCCGCTTTGGCGGCGTCATTGGGCCTGGCAAAGGACACAGGCGCGCCGTCGATGCGGATCGTGCCGCCATCGGGCTGGTAGATCCCGGTCAATATCTTGACGGTCGTGGATTTACCGGCGCCGTTCTCGCCGACAAGCGCGGTCACCTGGCCGGGATAAAGGTCCAGTTTGACCCCATCGAGCGCTTTCACGCCGGTGAATGTCTTGCTGATCATATCCATCGAGACCAAAGGGGCCAGGTCAGGCGATATGGGGGGCACGGGGCTTGGCGACATCCGGACACTCTCGGAACTGGAATTGGGGACTGGAATTGGGGACTGGAATTGGTGATTGGGGCATGCGGCCCGGCGCGGGTGATGCGCCGGACCGCAGCGGCAAGCAGATCAGAAGATCGACTTGAACTGGTCGATATTGCTGGCGTCATAGACAAAGGGATCGGCCATCGCGCCTTCGTTGTTTTCATCCAGCGTCAGGCTGCCCATGCGGCCCATCGGAATTTCGGCACCGGGGGCGGCTTCGACGCCATTCTGGCTTAGCTCATAGGCCAGCATGGTCGCGGAATAGCCCAGATCAATCGGGTTCCAGATCGCGAAAGACTGCGATGCGCCGCTGGCGATGGCCCCTGCCATTTCAGACGGCAGGCCAAGACCCGTGACATTGACTTCGCCGACTTTGCCCGCATCAACCACAGCCTGCGCCGCCGCCACGATCCCGACCGATGTCGGGGCGATGATGGCGTCCAGATCAGGGTAGGATTGCATCAGGCCTGTCGCCTCGCGGTAGGATTTATCGGCAAGGTCGTCGCCGTAAACCGTCGCAACAACCTCGATGCCGGGATAATCGCCCATGACGGCCATCATCTCTTGGATCCAGATGTTCTGGTTCGTCGATGTGGTGGTGGCCGAGAGCAAAGCCACCTCGCCGCCATCGGGCAGATGATCGGCTGCCAGCTTGATGATCATATTGCCGATCAGCGGGTTCGAGGATGGGTTCAGATGCAATTGGCGGCCTTCGGGGGCGACGCCGGAATCCCAGCTGATCACGGTGATACCGCGCTGCATGGCACGCTGCAGGGCGGGCACCAGCGCATCGGTGTCATTTGCCGAAATCGCAATCGCATCGACCTGCTGGGCGATCAATGCATTGATGACCTCGATCTGGCCTTCGGCGGTGGTATCGGTCGGACCGGTATAGATGATCTCGACATTGCCCAGCTCGGCGGCGGCCTCTTGGGCGCCTTCTGCGGCCGCTTCGAAAAAGCCGATGCCAAGCGCCTTGACCACAATCGCGATGCGCACATCGTCTTGTGCGAAGGCGGGCGTGGCGATCATCGCGGCGGCCATTGCAGCGGATGCTGCCAGTTTCTTCAGAACACTCATGGTTTCCTCCCTGGAGTGATGGTTGCGGTCAGGCTGGCAGAGACGCCACCCCCTCTTTCTGCGCAGCGCCCGAGGGCACCACGATCAGTGTCACATCCGCCGATTCCAACATGGCCGCCGTGCGGTCCTCGATCTTGTCATCGGTGATGATTGTGTCGATCCGCTCTAACGGGCACAGCACCAGGCTGGAGCGTTGTTCAAATTTGCTGCTATCCACCAGGACGATCAATTCCTCGGCCTGGCCGATCAGCTTTTGTTCGGCCTGGATCAGCAAGGGATCGCCTTCCATCAGGCCCAGCGGGCCGATGCCCTGCGCGCCCATGAACATCCGCTTGGCATAGAAGTTGCGGGTCACGTCATTGTCGAAAGGCGACAGGATGATGTTTTGTTCGCGGTAGATGATCCCACCCGACAACATCACCGTGTTCTGGCTGTTCTTCAGCAGATGTTCGGCGATGGGGAATGAATTGGTAAAGACCTGCAACCGGCGCGACGCCAGCGGATGCACCATCTGAAAGGTCGTGGTGCCCCCGTTGATGATGATCGGCTCGCCATCTTTGCATAATTCAACAGCGGCAGCGGCAATCGCCTGTTTTTCCGCACTATTCAACATTTCATTGACGGAAAAAGGCCGCCCGGCAAGGCCGACAAACGGCGTGGCTGTCAATGCTTCGGCCCCGCCCCGCACGCGGCGCAGCTGCTTTTGGTCGTCCAGCGTATTGATGTCGCGCCGCACTGTCGCCTCGGATGCACCGGTCAAGGCGCAAAGGTCAATCACGGTCACCAGCGACCGGTCCTGAACGGCGGAAAGGATTACTCTGTGGCGGTCTTTTTCGTGCATGGGTTGTCCCTTTGATTGCAATGAGCGTGGGGCGAATCGCGCAAGGTTGTCAATCATTATTTGTCATTTTCAATCATTCTGCGGTGCAGCATGATTGTTTATGATTGAAAATGATTGACTTGCCTGCAACCTGCCGTCACCTTGTTGGTCATAACCAGTCCTAACCCGCCGTCCACGGAGACACAGATGACCTCTTCTACAAACCGCCAACATCTTGAAAATAAATGGGATGACACCCAGGCCAGCGAGATGAGCGAGCCAGAGAAACTGCTGTATCGCTCCAATCTGTTAGGCTCGGACAAGAGAATCACGAATTACGGCGGCGGCAATACATCCGCAAAGGTGATGCAAGATGATCCGCTGACCGGTGCCGCGACCGAGGTGCTGTGGGTCAAAGGCTCGGGCGGGGATGTCGGGTCGATCAAAATGGACGGGTTTTCAACGCTCTATATGGATAAGCTGAACGCGCTGCGCGGGCTTTATCGCGGGGTCGCCTTCGAGGATGAGATGGTTGCCTACCTGCCCCATTGCACGTTCAATCTGAACCCGCGCGCGGCCTCTATCGATACGCCGCTGCATGCCTATGTGCCGGCCAAACATGTCGATCACATGCATCCCGATGCGATCATCGCGATTGCTGCCGCCAAGGATAGCAAGGCGCTGACCCAACGCATCTTTGGTGACCGGATCGGTTGGCTGCCGTGGAAAAAGCCGGGTTACGAATTGGGCCTTTGGCTGTCGGATTTCTGCGCAAAGAACCCCGATGCCAAAGGCGTCGTGCTGGAAAGCCACGGCTTGTTCACATGGGCCGATGATGCCAAGGAATGCTATGAGCTGACGCTGGATGTGATCCAGACGGCGATGGATTGGTTCGCCGCCGAAACCGCTGGCAAGGCGGCCTTTGGCGGCGCGGTTCACACCAGCCTGAGCGCGCAGGACCGCCGCGCAATGGCCGCCCGGCTGATGCCTGCCATTCGCGGATATGTCTCTGGCCAGCAGCATATGGTCGGCCATTTCACCGATAGCGATGCCGTGCTGGAATTCGTCAATGCCAAGGATATGGCACGGCTTGCCGCGCTTGGCACATCCTGCCCCGACCATTTCCTGCGCACGAAAATCTGCCCTTTGGTCGTGGATTTCGACCCCGCAAAGCCGGATATCGACGCAACTCTTGCCGGGCTGGGTGACGCGATTGCCGATTACCGCATCGGTTATCAGGCCTATTATGACAACTGCAAACGCGACGATAGCCCCGCCATGCGTGATCCCAACGCTGTCGTCTATCTGGTGCCGGGCGTTGGCATGATCACCTTTGCCAAGGACAAGGCCACCGCGCGGATATCGGGTGAATTCTATGTCAATGCGATCAATGTGATGCGCGGCGCGGATGCGGTATCCACCTATCAGGGCCTGCCGGAACAAGAAGCCTTTGATATTGAATATTGGCTTTTGGAAGAGGCCAAATTGCAGCGCATGCCCGCGCCGAAATCTTTGGCGGGCCGCGTGGCGCTGGTCACCGGCGGCGCTGGCGGGATCGGCGCGGCCACCGCCGAACGCTACCTGCGCGAGGGCGCTTGCGTGATGCTGGCCGATATCGATGATGCCGCCCTTGCGCAAACCTATGCGGGCCTGAGCGCGAAATATTCCGCCGATGTGGTGCGGATCGTGAACATGAATGTCACCAGCGAAGAGGCCGTCGCATCCGCCTATCGCGACATCGCGGTGGAATTCGGTGGCGTCGATATTCTGGTATCGAATGCGGGGATCGCCAGTTCGGCGCCGATCGAGGACACCAGCCTTGATCTGTGGCACAAGAACATGGCGATCCTGTCCACCGGCTATTTCCTTGTCAGCCGCGAGGCGTTCAAGCTCTTCAAGCTGCAGAATATGGGCGGCGCGGTGGTCTTCGTGGCCTCCAAGAACGGGCTGGCGGCATCGCCCAATGCATCGGCCTATTGCACCGCGAAAGCATCTGAAATCCACCTTGCCCGCTGCCTTGCGCTAGAGGGTGCGCCCATGGGCGTGCGCGTCAATGTGGTCAATCCCGATGCGGTGTTGAAAGGCTCTAAAATATGGCAGGGCGAATGGCTTGACCAGCGCGCGGATACCTATGGCACCGACAAGGACGGGCTAGAGGAAATGTATCGCGACCGGTCCATGCTCAAACGCTCTGTGCTGCCCGAGGATGTGGCCGAAGCCGCCTATTTTCTTGCATCCGATCTCTCTGCCAAATCGACGGGCAATATCATCAACGTCGATGCCGGCAACAAGGAAGCGTTCACGCGCTAGGCGTCCGAGGGAGGACAGAACATGAGCTATGACAGCGCGAAAGCCGCCTTTGCCGATTGGGGCGTGGATACCGAAGAGGCCCTGAAACGGCTGGCTGGCATCCCGATTTCTATGCATTGCTGGCAAGGGGATGATGTGGTCGGGTTTGAAACCCGCTCGGGCCGGTCGGGCGGCGGCATCCAGGCCACGGGCAACCATCCGGGCCGCGCGCGCACACCAGACGAGCTGCGCGCCGATCTGGCGTTTTGCTATGGGCTGATCCCCGGCAATCACCGGCTGAACCTGCATGCCTGCTATCTTGATACCGACCAAAGCCCCGACCGCGACGAGATTACATTCAGCCATTTCGCGCCCTGGGTGGATTGGGCGAAAGATCAGGGTCTTGGGCTAGATTTCAATCCGACCTTCTTTGCGCATGAAAAGGCCGACGACAATCTGACGCTCAGCCATCCCGATCAGGGCATCCGCGATTTCTGGATCGAACATGGCAAACGCACCCGCGAGATCGCGGCCCAGATGGGCGCGGCCCTTGGCACGCCATGCGTGAACAATATCTGGGTGCCCGACGGCTATAAGGACACGCCGATAGACCGCATGGCACCGCGCCGGCGGCTGGAACATGCGCTGGACGCGATCATGGCCGCGCCGCAGGACAAGGCACAGATGCGCGATGCCGTGGAAAGCAAGTTATTCGGCATCGGGGTCGAGGCCTGCACCATCGGCAGCCATGAATTCTATCTGGGCTATGCGATCCGCAAGGGCACGTTGCTCTGCCTTGATATGGGGCATTTCCATCCGACAGAGAATGTCGCCGACAAGCTGAGTGCCGTGGCGCTGTCGCTCGATGAGATCCTGCTGCATGTCAGCCGCCCGATGCGTTGGGACAGCGATCATGTGATCCTGCTGGACGATGCGATCCTGCAGATGGCGCAGGAATTGGTCAGCGCCGATCTCTTGGGGCGCACCCATATCGGGCTGGATTTCTTTGATGCCACGATCAGTCGGACCGCGGCCTGGGTCATCGGCACGCGCAATATGCAAAAGGCATTGTTGCGCGCCTTGCTGGCCCCTTGGGACCGGCTGCGCGCTGCGGAAAACACCCTCGATTATACGTCGCGGCTGGTTGTCAGTGAAGAAATCAAGGACTTGCCCTATGCGGCCGTTTGGGCGGAATTCTGCGACCGGATGGGGGTTGCGCAGGGCCAGGCGCTGATCGGTGATCTTCAGCGCTACCAGCAAAAGGTCGTCGGGCGCGGCTGAACAGGCTGCGCCCCTAATCCAGCGCCCGGCGGTATAAATGCCAGGTCGCATGGCCCAGCACCGGCAGCACCACGATCAGCCCCAGAAACCAGGGCAGCAGCGCCACCAGCGTCAGCGCGGCGATCAGACCGGCCCAGCACAGCATGACGCCAAGGTTCTGGCGCACGACGGCAAGGCTGGTCAACATGGCGGTGACGAAATCAACCTCGCGGTCCAGCACCAGGGGCAGGCTGACCACCGTCAGCGCGAACAGCAAAAACGCCAGCACGGCGCCCACGACCAGTTCAACCGCGATCATCGTCAGGCCGGTGGGGGTCAAAAACACCTCCCAGCTTTGCGAGACATTGGTCATCGTGCTGAGCCCCATGAACAGCGCGAAAATCATATGCGCCAGAAAGGTCCAGAACAAAAAATAGATCACGATGATCGCCCCCAGCCAGGGCAATTGCCGCGTGCGTTCCTGCCACAAGATGCCCAGTACGGCGCGCCATGACAGGGGCTGGCCGGTCTCGATCCGGCGGCTGACCTCGTATAATCCGGCGGCGGCAAAAGGGGCGATCAGCGGAAAGCCCAGCGATGTGGCCAAGGTCCATGTCACATGCCCTGCCCCCAGCGCCAGCATCCCGAAGCCCCCCAGCACATAGACCGCGCTAAAGAACAGGCCGAATTGCGGGGTTCTGCGGAAATCGGCCAGACCGGCACGCAGCGCGGCGCGCAGATCGGCCAGCGCAAGGTGACGGACCTGCGGTTGCGCTGCTGCCTGCGAGATGGTGTCGGTCTGGGTCATGCGCAAATCTTGCGCGCAAGGGCGGGTTTTGGCAAGCCTGCGGGATCAATCCGCGTTTGCCGCCTCGCGGCCTTTGCCCGACATATCCAACGCCAGCGTCGCCCCCATCAGCCCGTCCAGATCACCGTCAAGCACGCCTTTGGTATCCGATGTCTCGAACCCGGTGCGCAGGTCTTTGACCATCTGATAGGGTTGCAGCACATAGGACCGGATCTGGTTGCCCCAGCCCGCATCGCCGGCGTTTTCATGCGCCTCGTTGACCAGTGCCGACCGTTTGTCGAGCTCCATCTGGTAAAGCCGCGATTTCAGCGCTTTCATCGCGATATCGCGGTTCTGGTGCTGGGATTTTTCCGAACTGGTCACCACGATACCGGTCGGGAAATGGGTGATCCGCACGGCGGAATCGGTGGTGTTGACGTGCTGGCCGCCTGCCCCCGATGACCGATAGGTATCCAGCCGGATATCGCTGGGGTTCACCTCGATTTCGATATTGTCGTCGACGACGGGATAGACCTTGACCGATGTAAAAGACGTATGCCGTTTCGCGGCTGAATCGAAAGGCGAGATGCGCACCAGCCGGTGCACGCCGCTTTCGGATTTCAGCCAGCCATAGGCGTTATGGCCCATGATCTTATAGGTGACGGATTTGATCCCCGCCTCATCGCCCGATTGCATGGATTGCAATTCGACCTTGTAGCCCTTTTTCTCGGCCCAGCGGACATACATCCGCGCCAGCATATTGGCCCAGTCACAGCTTTCGGTGCCGCCCGCACCGGCGTTGACCTCTAGGAACGTGTCATTGGCATCGGCCTCGCCGTCCAGCAGCGCTTCGAGTTCCTTTTGCGCGGCCTTTTCGCGCAAGGCTTTGAGCGCCTCTTCCGCCTCGGTGACGATATCGGCATCGTCTTCGATCTCGCCCATCTCGATCAATTCGATATTATCGGCCAGTTCCTGTTTGATCGCATCATGCATCGCCAGCGTATCGACCAGCACCTGCCGGTCGCGCATCAGTTTCTGCGCGGCTTCGGGGTCGTCCCACAGGGTCGGGTCCTCGACGCGGGCGTCGAATTCTTCCAACCGGTAGCGCGCGGTGTCATAATCCATCCGCTGCGCCAGCAGGTTCAGCGATTTCTGGATCGCATCGACATTATTCTGCGTTTCAGCGCGCATGGGACACCCGTTCAGATTGGTTTAGGGGGTCTTACAACCCGCACAGCCCAGCGGCAAGGCGGTCAGTAGAGACCGCCGGTGGACAAAGTGCCAAAGGTCGCGCGCTCGCCCACGATGGCGGTGTCGCCGGTCGAGGTGGTGACTTCGCGCTGGCTGCGCGGGACTTCGTCATAAAGCGGCAGATCGGCGGCCATGGCGAAACCGCCGTCATACATGATGCCAAAGATCGGCTCTTCGCCCGCGCGGAAACATTCCGACACGACATTGTCGCCCATCGCCTCATCGGGCAGGCGCGCGCCGCTGAACCGGTCGATCTTGATGAATTGGCATTGATCGGGGATCGTGAAAGGTGGCGCGCCATAGGTGTCGATCGCCGCCGCCATGAAGCGGTTGAACACCGGCCCGCACATGCCCCCCCCCGAGGCCCCCCGGCCCAGACTGCGCGGATTGTCATAGCCGATATAACAGCCCGCCACGATATTGGATGAAAAGCCCACGAACCAGACATCCTTGCTGTCATTGGTGGTGCCGGTCTTGCCCGCGATCTGCGCAGGCAGGTTGACCGAGCCAGAGGCCGTGCCGCGGTCCACCACGCCCTGCATCATGGATGTCAGCTGATAGGCGGTGACCTCGTTCATCACGCGGGTGCGGTTCGAGATGATCTGCGGCGCCTGCCCCGCGGGCAAGCTGAGATTGGCGCAATCGGGGCATTGCCGGCTGTCATGCAGATAAACGGTATTGCCGAAACGGTCTTGCACCCGGTCCACCAGCGTGGGTGCCACCCTTTCGCCGCCATTGGCGAACATCGCATAGGCGGCAACCATCTTGAACAATGTCGTTTCATCCGATCCCAGCGAGGCCGCGAGCACCGGGTTCATCCGGTCATAGACGCCAAAGCGTTCGGCATATTCGGCGACACGCTCGATCCCGACCTCTTGCGCCAGACGGACCGTCATCAGGTTGCGCGACCGCTCGATCCCGGTGCGCAAGGGTGTCGGCCCGTAAAACTGGTTGGACGCATTGGTCGGCCGCCACAGCCCCTGCGGGGTCATGATCTCGATCGGCGCATCAACGACGATGGTCGCGGGCGAATAGCCGCTGTCCAGCGCAGTCGCATAAACGAAAGGCTTGAACGAGGATCCGGGCTGGCGTTGCGCCTGTGTCGCGCGGTTAAAGACCGAGGCCTGATAGCTGAACCCGCCCTGCATCGCGATCACGCGGCCGGTATCGACATCCATCGCCATAAAGGCGCCCTGCACCTCTGGCACCTGCCGCAGGCTCCAGCGCAGAAAGCTGCCGTCGCTGTCCTGCACGACGCGCCGGACATGGACCACATCGCCGGGGGTGAAATTGTCAAAGAAATTGCCGCGCATCCAGTCAATATCCCGGCGCGGCACGACATGGGGTTCGGTTTCAGAGGCGGGCAGGCCTTCGATCCCGATGCGCAGGCTGTTTTCAGCCACCGCCAGCACCACGGCCGGGTGCCATTGCCCCCCCAGCATCACGTCGCGCGGCAGATCGGTCGCGCGCAAGGCCGCGCGCCATTCGGCTTCCTCTGCCAAGGCGTCCTGCGCGATGGTCAGGCCGGTGCCGCGCCAGATGCCGGTATTGCGGTCAAAATCTTCCAGCGCCTGTTGCAGCGATTGCGCGGCGATGCTTTGCAATTCGGGATCCACCGTGGCCCGGATCGACAGGCCCCCCGAAAAGAATTCTTCCTGCCCGAAATCCTGGCTCAGCTGGCGGCGGATTTCATCGGTGAAATAATCGCGGTCCGGCAGGGTCGTGCGGAAATCGGGATAATCGCCGCCCTGCACGGTGCGCAGCGGTGATCCGGTTTCCACTGCCAGCGTGATATCGTCGATATAACCGTTCTGGTGCATCAGCCGCAGGGTATTGTCGCGCCAGAAAATCGCCGCCTCTTGGTCGCGCACTGGATGGCGGTTGCTGGGCGATTTGGGCAAGGACGCCAGATAGGCCGCCTCGCCCGCGGTCAGGTCGGTCAGCGGTTTGTTGAAATAGGTCAGCGCCGCGGCGGTGACGCCAAAGGAATTCTGGCCCAGGAAAATCTCGTTCAAATACAGCTCGAGGATACGTTCCTTGGACATCGCCTGTTCGATCCGCACGGCAAGGATGATTTCCTTGATCTTGCGTTCCACCGACCGTGACCCGTCGAGCAGAAAGTTCTTCATCACCTGCTGGGTGATCGTGGACGCGCCGCGCAGGTCTTCGCCGCGCGATTGCACGGCGTCGACCACGGCCGACAGCATGCTGGTCGCGTCAAAGCCTTGGTGGGTATAGAAATTCTTGTCTTCCGCGGAAATGAACGCCTGTTTGACCAGATCGGGAATATCCTCGGCCGGGGTGAACAGGCGGCGTTCGACGGCGAATTCGTCGATGATGCGGCCTTCGCGCGAATAGATCCGGCTGATTGTTTTGGGCGTGTATTGCGACAGGGTCTCATAGCTGGGCAGATCACGGCCGTATAGAAAAATCACCCCGCCAAGGCCAAGCGCGGCCATCACCAGACCCATCGTCAAAAAGGTGAAAATGCCACCGAAGAATGAGAAGATGAAGCGCAACACGGGGCGGTTGTTCCTTTCAGGATTCCGTGCGCTTATACGCGCTGGCTGCGTGGGGGTCAAAACCGCAAATGCCCGTCAAGCGGCAAGTGCGGGTGCGGGACATCACAATCGCCTGATCCGCGCTAGGGCATGTCGCTGCGGTATTGCGCAACCGCCGCGGCGATTGCAGTCACCAGCCGCGCACGGCTTTGCGGGTCGGTCAGGATCTGGCGGTCCTGCGTATTTGACAAAAACCCCGCCTCGATCAGCACGCTTGGGAAATCGGCGGCCAGCAGCACCGAAAACCGCCCCATGCGGCGCGGCTTGGCATTCAGCCGCACGCCCTGCGCCTGCATCTGCGCGATCAGCTGATCCGCGAAAGCGGCGGCGCGCGGGCCGGTGGATTGCCGTGCAAGGTCCATCAGCACGCCGGTCACCCTGTCGCCGGTGGCCGACAGATCGACCCCCGCCAGCAGATCGCCGCGTTCATGGCGTTCAACCAAGCGCTGCATGGCGATATCGTCGCTGTCCTCGGACAAAGTATAGACCGAGGCGCCCCAGGCATCATCCTGTTCCAGCGCATCGGCATGCAGCGAGATGAACAGATCCGCCCCCGCCCCGCGCGCGATGCTCATCCGGGTGAACAGCGGGACAAAGACATCTGCCTCGCGGGTCATGACCACCGCCACCCCGTCTTGCGCGCGCAGGCGGGCCGCGATTTCGGCGGCAAATTCCAGCATCAGATGCGCCTCTGTGATCCCGCCACGTTGGGCACCGGGGTCGATACCGCCATGGCCGGGGTCAAGCACGACGACAAAGCTGTCCTGTGGGTGCTGGTCCAGCCCGCGCAGCGCCTGCGCGCTCAGCGCATCCCAGCCCGGATCAGGCGGCGCACCGGCGGCGGCGGCAAAATCGGCGGGGCTGGTGCGGGTCAGCCGCAGATGCAGCCAGGCCGTTTGCCCATCGCGGGTCATTTCAGCCTCGGCCAGGGTCAGCGGTTCGGCAAGATCCAGCACCATCCGCGTCCAGCCGGGCCGGTAGGGGCCAAAGCGGATATCCGTCACGCGGCGGGCCGTATTGATCGCCTGCGCATTGATCCCGCCACTGTCCAGCCCCTGAAAATCCAGCACAAGGCGACGAGGGTCATCCAGCGTAAATATCCGGTAAGGCACGATGTCGGACAGGCCCAGCGTGATCTGCACCGACCGCCAGCCATCGCGGATCTCGGATCTTTCGGGGTCGAACCGCGCCTGTGCGCCGGCACTTGTGGCCAAGAGGCAGCACAGCACAAACCAGCGGATCATGCGCGGCGGCTCTGCATGAACCGCGCGATCCGTTCCAGCCCTTCGGTGATATCGGCCGTGCTGCGCGCATAGGAAAACCGCAGCCAGTGATGCCCGCGCGCGGCATCGAAATCCAGCCCCGGTGTCACGGCCACACCTGCCTGATCCAGGATCTCGGCGGCAAAGGCGCGGGCGTCGTCGGTATGGGCCGAGACATCGACATAGATGTAGAACGCCCCGTCCGGCGGCGCAAAAGCCCCCAGCCCCGCCGCGCGCAAACCATCCATCATCAACGCACGGTTGGCGGCATAGACCGCCTTATTGGCACCCAGTTCCGGCGCGCAATCCATCGCATGCAGCGCAAGGCGCTGTGCGGCATGGGGCGCGCAGATGAACATATTCTGCGCCAAACGCTCGACCCGGCGGATATGGTCATCCGGCACCACCATCCAGCCGACGCGCCAGCCGGTCATGGAAAAGTATTTCGAAAAGGAATTGACGACATAGACCTCGTCCGTGACCTCCAGCGCCGATACAGGTCGCAGATCATAATCGATCCCGTGGTAAATTTCATCCGAGATCAGCGCAGCATCGCGCGCGGCGCAGGCCGCGGCCAAGGCGGCAAGCTGGGGTTTATCCAGCATCGTGCCGGTGGGGTTGGCAGGCGAGGCGACGATCAGCCCGGCCAGATCATGCTGGGCCACATGCTGCGGCTGCGGCTGGAACCTGTCGGCCAGATCGGTCGGAATATCGACCGGCGTCAGCCCCATGGCGCGCAGGATCTGGCGGTAGGATGGATAACACGGCGTGCCCAGCCCCACCCTTTCGCCATTGTCGAACAGCGCCGAAAACGCCAGCAAAAACGCCCCGGATGCGCCCGAGGTGATGACCACGCGCGCGGGATCAAGGTCCAGCCCGTACCAATCGGCGTAATGGCGCGCGATGCGCGCGCGCAGATCAGGCAGGCCAAGGCCGACGGTATAGCCCAAAGGATCGGCCATATCCGCGACCAGTTTGGCGCGCGCAGCGGCAGGCGCGCCGGTGCCGGGCTGGCCGACTTCCATATGGATGATATGGCGGCCTGCGGCCTCGGCCTGACGGGCGGCTTCCATCACATCCATGACGATGAAAGGGTCCACGTCGCCGCGGGTTGCATGTCGCATCTGCTGCCTCTTGATAATCTGTCGTAAGGTGGATCAGGATCCACCCTACTCGGCGGCCAGATCGCCCTTGGCTTCGATTTCAGCGGCCTTGCGTTCGACCTGTTCGACGATATGGTCGATCATATCGGCATTGGATTGTTTGTGGCTTTGCTTGCCCGCCAGATAGACCATGCCCGACCCCGCCCCGCCGCCGGTGAAACCGACATCGGTCATCAGCGCCTCGCCCGGACCATTCACCACACAGCCGATGATCGACAACGACATTGGCGTCTTGATATGTTCCAGCCGCTTTTCCAGCGCCTCGACGGTCTTGATCACGTCGAACCCTTGGCGCGCGCAGGACGGGCAAGAGATGATATTCACCCCGCGATGACGCAGGCCCAAAGATTTGAGGATCTCGAACCCCATCTTGACCTCTTCCACCGGATCGGCGGACAGGCTGACGCGGATCGTATCGCCGATCCCCATCCAGAGAAGGTTGCCCATGCCGATGGCGGATTTCACGGTGCCGCTGATCAGGCCGCCCGCCTCGGTTATCCCCAGATGGATCGGCGCGTCGGTCGCCTCGGCCAATTGCTGATAGGCGGCGGCGGCCATGAACACGTCAGACGCTTTGCAGGAAATCTTGAATTCGTGGAAATCGTTGTCCTGCAGGATCTTGATATGATCCAGCCCGCTTTCGACCATGGCATCGGGGCAAGGCTCGCCGTATTTATCCAGCAGGTGCTTTTCCAGCGATCCCGCATTCACGCCGATCCGTATCGAACAATTATGGTCGCGCGCGGCTTTGATCACCTCTTTGACGCGCTTTTCGTCACCGATATTGCCGGGGTTGATGCGCAGACAGGCGGCACCCGCCTCGGCGGCCTCGATCCCGCGTTTATAGTGGAAATGGATATCGGCCACGATCGGCACAGAGACATTGCGCACGATCTCGCGCAGCGCCTTGGATGATGCTTCATCGGGGACTGAGACCCGCACGATATCGGCACCGGCATCGGCGGCGGCCTGCACCTGCGCGATCGTGCCCTTGATATCGGTGGTCAGCGTGTTGGTCATGGTCTGCACCGAGATCGGCGCATCGCCACCAACCGGCACATTGCCGACCATGATCTGACGGGATTTGCGGCGGTAGATGTTCCGCCAGGGGCGGATGTGGTTCAAAGACATCGGATCGCTTTCACGAGGCTGGCGTTCACCCGCAACCTAAGCGCCCGCGCCGCCATCGGCAAGCGGCTGCGGCTATTGGTCTGTCACCGCCATGGCGACGCGGATGATCTCGGCCAGGTCGGCATCGCGGGCAGGATCGGCCAGCGCATAGCGCGATGTCAGGCTATCGGCCGACAGAACCACGTTGGAGGTGACAACGCCGCGGTCGCCAACCGGGCCGTAATGCTGGCCATTGACCGCGAAATACATCGCCCCGCTTTCGCCAACGCGCAGCGTGGCGGGTTCTTCGGTCGCGGGCAGCACGAAATTCTGGCCCGGTTCCATGATCCCCTCGAACAGGACAACCCCATCCGCCGCCTGCACCCGGACCCATGCCGGACGGGCCGCGACCAATTGCACCTGCGGCACCGGCGGTTCGACGACCTGGATACTGGGGGTTGGCAGGGCCTCGGGCAGATCACCCGCCATATCAGCCAGCACAAAGGCGCTATCCGGGGCCTGCGGTTCGGGCACAAGCGCGCCGATCATCCGCGGCGTCAGCGTCGCAATCGGCGTGTCGCGGGCAACCATGACCGGCACATCCAGCGCCTGCGGCCGATACAGCCGGTCCAGCGCATCCGGTGATGGCAGCGTCACATTGGCCAGCGCATCCCCCATCGTGACACGATTGGCGCCACCGGCCAGCGGGTCAAGGTCGGACACCACCACGGGGGCCTGTTCCACCGGCGCGAATTGCACGCGCTGCACCTCTTGCAAGACGGTCCAACCGCCATAGCCCAGCCCCGCGATCAATGTCGCCAGCACAACAAACGACCCGATTGCGCGCAATTCCATCTGCGCGAAAAGCGATTCTCTTGCCGGGATGAAAGGCGTGCGCGAGGATAAAAAGATATCCTTGCCCGCCGGCGCGCGGCTGGTATCAGCCACCCGGTTTTTCAAGGAAGAGGCCTGTTCGGACATGCCATGGGCGGTGACAAAACCGCTTTCCTTGCAAAAAGAGGCAAAGGCCTCATCCGGGTCCATCCCCAGATAGCGCGCATAGGACCGCACATAGCCTGCGATAAAACCAGGCGTATCAAAGGCAGAGGGGTCCGCGTTTTCGATTGCCGCGATATAGGCGGCCTTGATCTTCAATTCGCGCTGGATATCCAACAGGCTTTTGCCAAGGGTCGCGCGTTCACCGCGCATGATATCACCAAGACGCAGGTCGTAGTCGTCAAACCCTTTGGTTTGAACGTCCACCGCCGCGCTGGCACGCCTGAAGGTCTTTCCCATCATCGACTGTCCCGCCGCTCTACGCCCCCTGGGCGCGACCGACCGAATCAACCGGTTGGCAACGCCTTGGAAAACCTTAGCATATCAACCTTACGGATGCACATCGGCAATAGGCGTCAACCCGCCAATTCGGCCCGGTTCAAGGCGCAATGCGACCATAAACCGTCCAAGGCGCCGACAAGTGCATTCATTTCACGCGGCCCATGCACCGGAGAAGGCGTAAAACGCAGCCGTTCGGTGCCGCGTGGCACGGTGGGGAAATTGATCGGCTGCACATAGATTCCGAATTCGGACAGCAGCATGTCAGACAACTTTTTGGTGTGTTTGGGATCGCCCACGATCAGCGGCACGATATGGCTGCCATGATCGATGATCGGCAGGCCCAGCCCCTTCAGCCGCAATTTGAGGATCTTCGCCTGTGTCTGGTGGCTGTCGCGCAGCGCCTGATCTGTTTTCAGATGCGCCACCGAGGCCGCCGCCGCCGCCGCCACCGCAGGGGGCAGGCTGGTGGTAAAGATGAACCCCGGCGCATAGGACCGCACGGCATCGCACATCTTGGGCGAGGCTGCGATATAGCCGCCCATCACGCCATAAGCCTTGGCCAGCGTGCCGTTGATAATATCGATACGGTGCATCAGCCCGTCGCGTTCCGCCACCCCTGCCCCGCGCGGGCCATACATGCCGACGGCATGGACCTCGTCGCAATAGGTCAGCGCGCCGAATTCTTCGGCCAGATCGCAAAAGGCCGCAATCGGCCCGAAATCGCCATCCATTGAATAGATCGATTCGAATGCGATCAGTTTCGGCGCGGCCGGATCATCGGCTTCCAGCAATGCGCGCAGATGGGCCACGTCATTATGGCGGAAAATCCGCTTGGCCCCGCCATTGCGGCGCACACCTTCGATCATCGACGCATGGTTCAGCGCGTCGGAATAGATGATCAGACCGGGAAACAATTTCGGCAGCGTGCTGAGCGTCGCATCATTGGCGATATAGGCGCTGGTGAACAACAGCGCTGCGCCCTTGCCATGCAGATCGGCCAGTTCAGCCTCGAGCCGTTTGTGATAGATTGTGGTGCCAGAGATATTGCGCGTGCCCCCCGACCCTGCGCCGGTCGCCTCGATCGCCTCATGCATCGCGGCCAGCACGACGGGGTGCTGTCCCATGCCCAGGTAATCATTGCCGCACCAGACGGTGACAGGCATTTCGGATCCGTCAGGTTTCATCCATGTCGCATGGGGGAACTGACCACGTTTACGCTCGATATCAATAAAGGTGCGGTAGCGGCCTTCGTCGTGCAAGCGGTTGATCGCGGTATCCAATTGGGCGTTATAATCCACCAATCCGTCCTTCTTGTCGTGTCAGGGCGCCGCCTTGGGCATGCCTTGAATCGTTCTAAACTGCATATAGGGCAGAAACCGCCCGGACAAGACGCTACAAACTGTCGCCCCTCATTGGTTTGACCCTAGGCCGCGCGGCGGGGGCGGACCCTGATCTGGATCAATAAACGACAGCCCGGGCGATTTGTCCAACAGGGCAACGCGATCTCGGCCATTGACCTGCGCTGTGATCGGGACAACCTTGCGGCACAGATCCAAAGAAAGGCTGTTCCCATGTCCCTCGCCCCCGTTCTTGACCGCATTGATGCTGATTTGCCGCAGGCTGTCGCGCGCCTGCAGGAATTGTTGCGCATCCCGTCGATTTCCACGGACCCTGCCTATCAGGCCGATTGCGATCTGGCGGCGGATTGGCTGGTGGCGGATCTTGCGGCGATGGGATTCGCCGCGTCCAAACGCCCGACGCCGGGTCACCCGATGGTCGTGGCCCATGCAGGCGGCGACGGCCCGCATGTGCTGTTTTATGGTCATTACGATGTGCAGCCGGTCGATCCTTTGCATCTGTGGGACCGCGATCCGTTTGATCCGCAGGTAGAAGACACGCCAAAGGGCAAGGTGATCCGCGGCCGTGGCACATCTGATGACAAGGGCCAGCTGATGACCTTTGTCGAGGCCTGCCGCGCCTGGATCGCGGTGCATGGATCGCTGCCCGCCAATATCACGCTGTTTTTCGAGGGCGAAGAGGAATCAGGCTCGCCCTCGCTGGTGCCCTTCATGCAAGAAAATGCCAAGGAACTGACAGCCGATATCGCGCTGATCTGCGACACGGGGCTTTACGGCGATGCGACCCCCGCCATCATCACCCAGCTGCGCGGCCTGCTGGGCGAGGAAATCACGATCACCGGCCCCAGCAAGGATTTGCATTCGGGCATGTATGGCGGGCTGGCGATGAACCCCGCCCGCGTGCTGGCCCGCGTCATCGCCGCGCTGCATGACGCAGACGGGCGCGTCACCCTGCCCGGTTTCTATGACGGCGTGCCCGAATTATCCAACGAGCTGGCCGCTGCCTGGGACGATCTGCGATTCGACGAAACGGCATTCCTGGGCGAGGTTGGCCTGGCGATTCCCGCTGGCGAAAAAGGCCGGCGTCCGCTGGAAATGATCTGGTCGCGCCCGACCTGCGAAGTGAATGGCATGTGGTCGGGCTATACCGGCGACGGGTTCAAGACCGTGCTGCCGTCACAGGCCCATGCCAAGATTTCATTCCGCCTGGTCGGCACGCAGGACCCGCTGGCGATCCGCGCGGCATTTCGCAGACAGGTGCAGGACATGATCCCCGCCGATTGCAGCGTCAGTTTTGCGCCCCACGGCGCCAGTGCGGCCGGTCAGATGACGACAACCCATCCCGCCTTTGACCAGGCACGCAAAGCACTATCCGACGAATGGCCCCATGCGGCCGCCTATGTGGGCTGCGGCGGGTCGATCCCGATAGCGGCCTATTTCAAGGATATCTTGCAGATGGACGCCATGCTGATCGGCTTTGGCAAGGATGACGACCAGATCCATTCGCCGAACGAGAAATATGACCTGTCATCCTTTCACAAAGGTATCCGGTCCTGGGCCCGCATTCTGCATGCGATGACACAAGCCGCCTGACCAGGTGCGGCGGTGGGGGCGAAAGATTTTTGTCAAAAATCTTTCGCTTTGCCAAAAATATTCGGCGAATATTTTTGCCTGCGGCGGCGGCATTGTGATGTGGGTGGACTGGCGCGGTTGACGGGGCTCGAACCCGCGACCCCCGGCGTGACAGGCCGGTACTCTAACCGACTGAGCTACAACCGCGCAGTAGCGGCGCAATAGTCGCGGGCGCGGCGGGCGTCAACGGCAAAACGACCGAGAGCCGCGCTTTTCAGCGCGGCGTTTCGTATCGTGTTTTCCAAGAGAAAAGCAGTGGCGCGGTTGACGGGGCTCGAACCCGCGACCCCCGGCGTGACAGGCCGGTACTCTAACCAACTGAGCTACAACCGCGCATCTGCATTCCCAGCATTGCTGCTGGTGGGGTGCTTCTAAGTGCGGCTGCGGGCCTCGTCAAGCGGTCTTACGGCTTGGCTGAAAATATCTCGCGCCAGGGACCAAAACCGGGATCGCGCCGAAACTTTGAAACAACTTCGCCTCTGGATGGTTAAGGCACCGTAGAGCCAGTTCTACCCAACAGCAGCATGGCGCTGCGACAGAATGGAGAGACCCAATGAAATGCGATTTCCGCCCGTTGATCGGTGCAGCCATCATCACATCCATCGGCACGACGGCCATGAGCCAGACAGTGTTTTCCGGCACCAATGTCGCCGAGGATCAATTCGAGGATCTGGTCGAGGATATCGAGGATGACGCTGACCGCGACCTTGACCGTTTCGGCAATGAAGGCCGCCCACAGGGATTCACCGGGTCCATCGCCGCGCGCGGTGAATTCAATTCCGGCAATACCGACAATGCCAGTATCGGGATCGGGGCCGACCTGAATTATGTGCAGGGCGTGAACGGATACCAATTGCTGCTGAGCTATACGTTTGGCGAATCCGATGGCGTCACCGACGAGGAAAGCCTGTTCTACGGCTTGGAATATACCCGCGATCTGTCGCCCCGGCTTTATGGTTTTGCCAAGGTGCAAGGCTCTGTCGATGAATTTTCATCCTTTGAGACCGATACATTCGCAAGCTTTGGCGCGGGCTATCGCATTCTGAACGACGCCGGCCACCAATGGTCGATCCAGGCTGGTCCCGGCTATCGCTTTGCCGAGTTCAACGATGTGACATCGGGCGATATCAGCGAAGCGGCCCTTGGGATCGGGTCGAATTATGCGATCCGCCTGACACCCACGACCATGCTGACCAATGACACGGATGTCATCGCGTCGGAATCAGATACCGTGGTCTATAATGATCTGGCCATCAGCGTCTCTGTCAGCGAGACCTTGGCCTTGCGCACAAGCCTGTTGAGCGAATATCACACCGACCCCGAGCCGGGTTTTGACGATACCGACAATTCCTTTGGGATCTCGATGGTTTACAGCCTGAACTAGGCCAGCACCAAAGCGCCGTGTTCCGATGCGCGGTGCTTTTGTCTTTTGCATGCCGGGCAGGTGGTGGGTGATGAGAGGCTCGAACTCCCGACATCTTCCGTGTAAAGGAAGCGCTCTACCAACTGAGCTAATCACCCGCTGGCGCTGCTTTAGGATATCGCGGCGCGTGATGCAAGTGGTGGCCGGGGGCTCGCCCCCGGACCCCGAGGATATTTATGCTCGGAAGATGAGGGGGTGCTGGGCGGCCTTGGTCACGGCTCCAAAAGCTGCTGGATGCCGTCCTTGATGTGATAGACCCGCCCCTGCCCGCCATGCGCTGTGGCCACTGCTATCGCGCCATCCCCCGCAAGGATGCGCCGCAACACGCGGCTGGTGATGCCATGGGTGACCAGGACGGCAGGCGCTGTCAGTTCGGCCAAGAATGCCTTGCAGCGCGTCTCGAGCGCGGTGAAACCCTCGCCGTTCGGGGCCATGGCATATTGCGCGGCGACCGGATCGGGCCCGTCCGGCATGGGCAGCGTATCGCGCAGCAGCCCCGCCCAATCGCCGACGCCGATTTCGCGCAGCCGGTCATCGGTGCGGATATGCGCCGCGATCCGCCCAAGCGCGATACCCGCCGTTTGCACGGCGCGCCCCTGCGGGCTGCACCAGAACTCGAAACCTGTCAAATCGCGCTGGGCGAGAATGCGGCCCTGCCGTGCCGCGTCAGCCTCGCCTTTGGGTGTCAGGGGCGAATTAAGCGCGCCCTGCATCCGGTTTTCGGCATTCCATTCGGTTTGACCGTGGCGCAGGATATAGATTTCGGGAAATGTCATTTCTGGTCCGATATGGATAAAGAGCGTTCAGGCGACAATGGCGCGTAGCGCGTTTCGCCGGGTCGCACAATATTCCGCGCGGCGAGGACTTGACCAAAGCTGCGCGGGGATCAAGGTTGCACAGCGCAAAAGGTGCAGCATGACAACATATAAGGGATCGCAATGGCGCGGATAGATCAAATATTGAAACACGTGGATCTTTCGCAAAAAGGCATTGAGGTCGCGCCTTATTTTAACCCGACGCTGCGCAAGAGCGATGGGAATGACATTCTTGTCCTTGATGTCTTCGACACCGACAGATTACGCCAAAATGCTGCGGCCGACGCCTTTATTCCGCCGTCGCGGCGGGCAGAGATCGAAGATGTCGATTTGGTGGGCGACGCATCGCATATTGGCGATCTGGTCCGTGGTGCAAATCTTGAAGGGCAGATCGGCTTTATCATTTCGTCGCATAATTTCGAACATCTTCCCAATCCGATTTTGTTTTTGCAGGGCGCATATGCCGCGTTAAAGCCCGGCGGCATGTTAAGCATGGCGGTGCCCGATTGCCGCGCCTGTTTTGATTACTTCAGAATGCCGACCCGGCTGGTCGATTGGCTGGCCGCATTTCACGAAGACCGCAAGCAGCCGAGCCCAGAGATCATTTTTGACGGCGCGGTGATGGGTGCCTGGTATATCGCGCAAGGCAAGACCCATACGGGATGCAATATCAAGCATGACAATCCGGACGGGTTTGTGCCACATCAGGCGCTTGAAGCGGCCTATGATGTCTATAAGCGCGACAAAGCACAGCCCGGCGCATATCGCGACGCGCATTGTAGCGTGTTCTTTCCCGAAAGCCTGGAATTGCTTTTGACCGACCTGCGCAAGCTGGGGCTGATTGGTTTTGATATCGTCGAGGTCAGCCAGACACGCGGGCTGGAATTTTATGTCCATTTGCGCAAGCCCGATGATGCCGCATCGCTGCCAGAGGCCGATGCCGCCTTTTATGCCCGCCGCCGAGCCCTGCTGCGCCGGGTCGTTGAAAACATGGGGGCCGCCCCCTATGCCAAACGTCGCTGGCCCGCGAAATTAGCGTCCAAAGTCAGAAAGCTGCGCAAACGTCTTGTCGCATGAAGGTCCTGGACAAACCAGCCCGGCAAAGGAAAGCTGGAAAAAGGCACCGTGTTTGCATCAAGGGACGGGGTAAATGGTGGGTGATAAGAGATTTGAACTCCTGACATCTTCGATGTGAACGAAGCGCTCTACCACTGAGCTAATCACCCGCTGGGCTGTGATTTAGACGTCCTCTGCGTCACTTGCAAGGCCGGTTTTGCCGCTTTGTCGCGCATCTTTGCTGCTGCGCAATTTCAGCGTCAGCAGGTGCGCGCCTGCGCCCAGATCCTTGGCCTTGACCCGGCGGATCTTGCCCAGCGGTGGCAGGATCAGGTCGTCGCCGCGCGCCAGCGCCTCGCCGATCAGGGCCAAAGCGGCGTCCAGCGCCAGCTTGGCGTCGCGTTTGCGAAGCCCGCTGCGCGCGACCAGCTGGTCCAGCAGTTCGGGTTTTTTCAGCGGCGTGGGGGTGGCGGCCGGAGAGGGGACGGAAGTTTCGCGTGTCATGATCTGCCCTGTTACAATCAGGGCGAGTGTAGCGGTTTTGGTGCCAGATGCCAGCGGCTTGCCACGACAAAAGGCGCGCCCTTTAGGGGGACGCGCCTTTTGCCATTCATGACTGCCGCTTAATGGGTGCGCGCGGCCTCTGGCGCGGTGCCAGATTTGAGAGCGGCGGCTGCGGCGGCCTCTTCTGCGGCCTCGTCCCATTCGATGGGTTCGGGCTTGCGCACCAGCGCATGTTCCAGCACCTCTGACACATGGGTGACAGGGATGATGGTCAGCCCTTCCTTCACATTGTCGGGGATGTCAGGCAGGTCCTTGGCGTTATCCTGCGGGATCAGCACCGTGGTGATGCCGCCACGCAAAGCGGCCAGCAGCTTTTCCTTGAGCCCGCCGATCGGCATCGCATTGCCGCGCAGCGACACTTCGCCGGTCATGGCGATATCGCGGCGCACGGGGATCTGCGTCAGCACCGAGACGATGGAGGTGACCATCGCCAGACCGGCCGATGGCCCGTCCTTGGGTGTTGCCCCGTCGGGGACATGGACATGGATATCAATCGTGTCGAATTTCGGCGGTTTCACCCCGATTTCCGGCGCGATAGAGCGCACATAGCTAGAGGCTGCGTCGATTGATTCCTTCATCACATCGCCCAGCTTGCCGGTCGTCTTCATCCGGCCCTTGCCGGGCAGGCGCAGCGCTTCGATGTTCAAAAGCTCTCCGCCCACGGATGTCCAGGCCAGACCTGTCACCACGCCGATCTGGTCTTTTTCTTCGGCCAGACCAAAGCGGTGTTTTTCCACGCCAAGGAAATCCGACAGGTTGGCGGCGGTGACATTGATCACCTCTGCCTCTTTCTTGACGATCTGGGTCACGGCCTTGCGCGCGAGCTTGGCCAATTCGCGTTCCATGTTCCGCACGCCCGCCTCGCGGGTATAGACGCGGACCATCGCCAGCAGCGCATCATCGGACACGCTGAATTCGCGCGCGCGCAGCCCGTGGTTTTTCATGACCTTGGGCAACAGATGCTGTTTGGCGATCTCGACCTTTTCATCCTCGGTATAGCCCGAAAGCGAAATGATCTCCATCCGGTCCAGCAGCGGCCCCGGCATGTTATAGCTATTGGCCGTGGTCAGGAACATGACGTTCGACAGGTCATATTCGACCTCTAGGTAATGATCGACGAAGGTCGCGTTCTGTTCGGGGTCCAATACCTCGAGCATGGCCGATGCGGGATCGCCACGGAAATCCTGCCCCATCTTGTCGATTTCATCGAGCAGGATCAGCGGGTTGGTAGTTTTCGCCTTTTTCAGCGCCTGAATGATCTTGCCAGGCATCGACCCGATATAGGTCCGCCGGTGGCCCCGGATTTCGGATTCGTCGCGCACGCCGCCAAGCGAAATGCGGATGAATTCGCGCCCCGTCGCCTTGGCCACGGATTTACCAAGGCTGGTTTTCCCCACGCCGGGAGGGCCGACCAGACACATGATCGGGCCTTTGAGCTTGGCCGAGCGTTGCTGCACCGCCAGATATTCGACGATCCGTTCCTTGACCTTTTCCAGCCCGTAATGATCGGCATCCAAGACCGCCTGCGCCTTGTGCAGGTCTTTCTTGGTGCGCGATTTGACGTTCCACGGCAGGCCCAGAATCCAGTCCATGTAATTGCGCACCACGGTCGCCTCGGCGGACATGGGGGACATGGATTTGAGTTTCTTCAGCTCGGCATCGACCTTTTCGCGGGCTTCCTTGGACAGCTTGGTGTCATGGATGCGGGCTTCCAGTTCGGCCACTTCGTTCTGGCCGTCTTCGCTGTCGCCCAATTCCTTCTGGATCGCCTTCATCTGTTCGTTCAGATAATATTCGCGCTGGGTGCGTTCCATCTGCGATTTGACGCGGGTCTTGATCTTGCGCTCGACTTGCAGGACGGACATTTCGCCCTGCATCATGCCGTAAACCTTTTCCAACCGTTCCGCGACGGACAGCGTTTCCAGCAAGCCCTGTTTCTGCGCCACTTCAATGCCCAGATGGCCCGCGACCAGATCGGCAAGCTTTGCAGGTTCGGTCGCGTCGCTGACGGCGGCCATGGCTTCTTCGGGGATGTTTTTCTTGACCTTGGCGTAGCGTTCGAATTCGGCGGCAACATTGCGCACCAAGGCTTCGACCTCGGTCGGATCGCCCGCTTCTTCGGTCAGATATTCGGCGCTGGCTTCAAAGAAGGAGTCGTTGGGCAGAAAACCCGTGATCTTCACACGGCTGCGCCCTTCGACCAGCACTTTGACGGTGCCATCGGGCAGTTTCAGCAGTTGCAGTACATTGGCCAGCACGCCGGATTTGTAGATGCCGTCCTGATCGGGGTCGTCCTGACCGGGGTCGATCTGGCTGGACAGCAGGATCTGCTTGTCGTCCTGCATCACCTCTTCCAATGCGCGCACCGATTTGTCGCGGCCCACGAACAAAGGCACGATCATATGCGGAAACACGACGATATCGCGCAACGGCAGGACGGGATAAGACGAACTCAGCGGTTCTTGCATGGAATATTCCTTTTCTGGCAGAACGCGCCAACCCCGTGTGATCGGCAGCCGGGCGCGTCCCCTCTTGGACATTACAAATGGGGCGGACCTCTGGGGCTGTCAACCAGCCAGCTATCAGAGCGGGTCGATATCGCCTTGTGCGCGCTGGCGATGAAACTCTGCCTCCCACGCAGCAAAGCTGCCTGCGGAAATGGCAGCGCGCATACCGGCCATGATGTCCTGAAAGTAATGCAGGTTATGCCATGTCAGCAGCATGCCGGAAATCATCTCATTCGCGCGGAAGACATGGTGCAGATAGGCGCGCGAATAGCCGCGACAGGCAGGACAGGTGCAAGCCTCGTCCAGGGGGCGCGGGTCATCCTGATGGCGCGCGTTCTTGATGTTCACAACGCCGTGGCGCGTGAACGCCTGCCCCGTGCGACCCGACCGTGACGGCAGCACGCAATCCATCATGTCGATACCGCGCTTGACCGCGCCCACGATGTCATCCGGCTTGCCCACGCCCATCAGGTAACGGGGTTTGTCCACCGGCAATTGGTCGGGCGCGTAATCGAGCACGCCGAACATCGCCTCTTGCCCTTCGCCCACGGCCAGACCACCCACGGCATAGCCGTCAAATTCAATCGCGCGCAGGGCATTGGCGGATTCCTCACGCAGATCCTGTTCCAGCCC
Organism: Yoonia vestfoldensis; assembly: GCF_002158905.1. Classification (NCBI taxonomy): domain Bacteria; kingdom Pseudomonadati; phylum Pseudomonadota; class Alphaproteobacteria; order Rhodobacterales; family Paracoccaceae; genus Yoonia; species Yoonia vestfoldensis. The sequence goes on along the minus strand of NZ_CP021431.1, from coordinate 1,182,920 downwards.
GCCTTGCTGGATCCCGAACAAAGCATGGCCGGGCCGGTCGCCAAAGGCATCGCGCGACCGTTGCGCCCAGCGCATCGACAGATCCATGCTGGATTTGATCCGGTCCCGGTCGGCGGGCAGCGCGGGGCATTCGTCAAAACACATCACGATGTCGGACCCCAGCAGCGCCTGAATTTCCATCGACCGTTCCGGCGACAAATGATGGCGCGATCCGTCGATATGGCTTTTGAAGGTCACGCCTTCTTCGGTCAGTTTGCGCAGCCCGGCCAGCGACATGACCTGAAACCCGCCACTGTCTGTCAGGATCGGCTTGTCCCAGTTCATGAAGGCATGCAGCCCGCCCAGCGCTGCGATCCGTTCCGCCGTGGGGCGCAGCATCAGGTGATAGGTATTGCCCAGCAGGATATCCGCGCCCGTCGCCGCCACGCTTTCGGGCAGCATCGCCTTGACGGTGGCGGCGGTGCCCACGGGCATGAAGGCCGGCGTGCGGATCTCGCCGCGCGGCGTGCGGATCACACCGCTGCGGGCCTTGCCGTCTGTGGCGTGCAGGTCAAATGAAAATCGATCAGTCATCGGCTATCCTCTTGCTGGCAAGGCATATGCCTTGTCGGGGCGGGATTGGAAAGACCGCCCTGCCCGCCGCCCCCTTTACGCCCTTCGCGCCAAACCCTATATGTTCTCTCAGGAATGCAGGAACCAATCACATGACAGATGCAAACGCCCAGATGGAAGGTGCGCCCTTGATCGCGCCATCGACAACAGATCATCCGCTTTACGAGGATGTGGTGCAGGCGTGCCGCTCGGTCTATGACCCTGAAATTCCGGTGAATATCTACGATCTGGGTCTGATCTACACGATCGACATCAAGGATGACAACGCGGTCAATATCGTCATGACGCTGACCGCGCCGGGCTGTCCTGTCGCGGGGGAAATGCCGGGCTGGGTCGCTGATGCGATCGAACCGCTGCCCGGCGTGAAACAGGTCGATGTCGAAATGACCTTCGAGCCGCAATGGGGCATGGATATGATGTCCGACGAAGCGCGGCTGGAACTGGGGTTCATGTAAGCGTCAGCAAAGCTTCACAACGGAATTGCGCAGCCGTTACATTCGCGCGGCATGCACGGCTTCAGTCATAAACACTGGAGCATCCCATGACACGGTTATCTCTTACTTTGCTTGCCATTCTGGCCGGCACCACGGCCATCGCCGATACCGCCCTGACCTATGGTCCGCGCCCTGCCTATCTGGTCAGCCAGATGACCGACAGCCCCCTGAAAGAGCAATTGCTGGCCTGCGCCGACCAGATACCCGCGCGGTCGGATTTCTCGATCGGGCACCGTGGCGCGCCGCTGATGTTTCCCGAACATACCGTCGAATCACATGTCGCCGCAGCCCAGATGGGTGCGGGTATTCTGGAATGTGACGTGACCTTTACCGCCGATCTGGAACTGGTCTGCCGCCATGCGCAGAACGACCTGCACACGACGACCAACATCCTCGTCACGCCATTGGCTGACAAATGCACAACCGGCTTTCGCCCCGCCAACGGGGACAGTGTCGCCAGCGCCGAATGCCGCACCAGCGACATCACGCTGGCCGAATTCCAGACGCTGGACCCCAAGATGGACGCCGCCAACACGGCTGCCACCACGCCCGAGGAATACCTGAACGGCACCGCCAATTGGCGCACCGATCTTTATGCGGCGAATACCACGCTGATGACGCATGCCGAGTCCATCGCGCTGTTCCGCGATCTGGGCGCGAAATTCACGCCCGAGCTGAAATCCCCCGCGGTCGAGATGCCCTTCAACGGCTTCAGCCAGCAAGATTATGCGCAAAAGCTGGTCGATGAATACAAAGCCGCCGGTATCCCCGCCAGCGACGTCTGGCTGCAATCGTTCAACCTTGATGACGTGCTTTACTGGATCGAGAACGAACCCGCATTCGGCGCGCAGGCTGTCTATTTGATGGATGAATACGAAACTGTCGACGGCTATACACCGCATGATCCCGCGACCTGGCCCAACACGATGGAAGACCTCAAGGCGATGGGTGTGAACATCATCGCGCCGCCGACATGGATGCTGGTCACGCTGCAAGATGGCAAGATCGTGCCATCTGCACTGGCCAGGGCCGCCAAGGCTGCCGATCTGCAGATCATCACATGGACGCTGGAACGGTCCGGCCCGCTGGCCAATGGCGGCGGGTGGTATTTCCAAGGCATCAATGACGCGATCACCAATGACGGCGCCTATTTCGATCTGCTCGATGTGCTGGCACAGGATGTCGGCGTGATCGGCGTCTTCTCTGACTGGCCCGCCACCACGACCTATTACGCCAATTGCATGGGTCTGTGACCCCAAAGGCCCGGACGGCGGCCTTGTGTCGTCCGGGTCGCTGCCCTATCTTGGATACAACGCAAGGAGTTTCCCATGTTCGGCATCCCCGGCAAGCAAGCCGTCACCATCACCGACAAAGCCGCCGCCCAGATCGCGCGGCTGATGGCCAAGGATGGGCATCAGGGTCTGCGGATCGGCGTCAAGAAAGGCGGCTGTGCCGGGATGGAATATACCATGGCCTATGTCACCGATATTGATCCGCTGGACGAGGTGGTCGAACAGGATGGCGCGCGGGTCATGATCGCGCCGATGGCGCAGATGTTCCTGTTCGGCACCGAGATCGATTATGAAACCTCGCTGCTTGAATCCGGTTTCAAATTCCGCAATCCCAATGTGGTCGATGCCTGCGGTTGCGGGGAATCGATCAAATTTGCGGATAATATCGCGTCGCGCTGACGCCCAGCCAAGGACAGCCCATGCGACGCAAACTTGCCGCCGGCAATTGGAAAATGAACGGGCTGCGCGCCGATCTGGCCGCGCTGGACACGCTGGCCGAACAGCGCGGCTTTGATGTCGATGTGCTGATCTGCCTGCCCGCGACCCTGATCGGGTCTTGCGCGGGATTGCCCTTTGCCATCGGCGGGCAGGATTGCCATAGCGCCACCCATGGCGCGCATACCGGCGATATTTCCGCAGCGATGCTGGCCGATATCGGTGCGACCCATGTGATCACCGGCCATTCCGAACGGCGCAGCGATCATCATGAAACCGACGCCATGGTCGCCGCGAAATCCCGTGCCGCCCATGAGGCCGGTCTGACCGCGATCATCTGCATCGGGGAAACGCTGGTGCAGCGCGCGGATGGCAGCACTTTGGCGGTGATCGACGCGCAGCTGGCCGGATCGGTGCCCGATTGCGCCACCGCCGATAATACCGTGATCGCCTATGAACCGATCTGGGCCATCGGCACCGGCAAAGTGCCCACAACAGAGCAGATCGCCGAAGTCCATGCCCATATCCGCGCGCGGCTGGCCGCGCGTTTTGCCGATGGGGCCGATTTCGGGATCCTTTACGGCGGCTCTGTCAAAGCAGAGAATGCCGCCGCGATCTTTGCCGTGCCGCATGTGACCGGCGCCTTGGTCGGCGGGGCCAGCCTCAAGCCGGCCGATTTCACCCCGATCATCGCCGCCTTGGCCGCCAGCTAGCTGCGCGCTGGTCCCAGCACATCGCGCAATGTGGCAATCGCGCTGTCCAGATCGGCCATCACCGCCTCTGCCCCGACAAGATGCAGGATATCGGGGTGGTGATCCAGAATGCTGCCCGCCACGATGATATGCGCCAGCGGCTGGGTGATCCGCAGCGCAAGGCCAAGCCGGGTCAAAGGTTCCAGCATCCGGTCAGAATTGGCGACCAGCACGATGGCTTCGTAATGGCGCAGATCGGCCTCGGTGATCAGCGCGTCATGATCCAGCCCCATCAGCATATCCACATCCCAGCCGTCGCGGCGGAAATGGTCGGTCGCGATCTCTATGCCCAGCGTATGGGTCTCGCCGGGGACCAGTGCAAAAAGCGCGGGCCGGGTTTCGCGGCCTTGGGTGATTTGCGGGGCCAGCACATGGCGCAGGCCACGGATGATCCCGTAAAGCTTGCCACAGGCCAGCGTCACATCGATGAATGAAATCCGGTCATCATCCCACATCTGGCCCAATTTGCGGGCGGCACCGGCGACATAGCCCCGGCTGATCGCTCCGGGATCGACACCATCACGGCGCGCGGCAAGGATGAATTGATCCGCAGCCGTATCATCCGCCGATAACAGCGCCGCGCAAAGCAGGTCGATATCGGATTGCGTCGGCAGATCGGCCGCATTGTCCTGACGCGGCATCCGGAACGCCAGGCGGCGCACGACTTCGCGGGCAAGGCTGGATACGGCGTTTTGCGGCAATTCCGTCTCGACCAGACGCAATTGGCGCGTTGCGTTCTGATAGGCAGAACGGTCGAACAATCCATCGTCCAAAGACGTCTTCGACATGAACACTCCTCCCCCGTTGGCTGATAGGGTAGCGGTGGCAGGTCTTGGGCCTGCCTGCGGTATCCAATCGCATGCAGGTTAACACAGCGACAGACGGCCGTGCCGCGTCAGAACGTCGCGGTTTCGTGATCGGATAGGGCGCGCGCCCATTGCAAAGACCGGCGCGGCGCGGCAAAGCTGCGCCATGCAACAGCTGACCCAATCCCCCGTTGATCCCGCCTTTGTGCAGAACCCCTATCCTTTCTATGACCGCGCCCGCCAGACCGGCGATTTCTTTTGGTGGAATGATTACGCCATGCCCTGTGCGGTGTCGCATAAGGCCGTCCATGCGGTGTTACGCGACCGGCGGATGGGGCGCGAATGCCCGTCCGAACTGGCCCCCGCGATCCCCGATGCGCTGCGCCCGTTCTATGAGATCGAGGCCCATTCGATGCTGGAACTGGAACCGCCGCGCCACACCCGCCTGCGCGCGCTGGTGCTGCGCGCCTTTACCAGCCGCACCATCGCAGCCCTTGCCCCGCAGATCACCCAGCTGTGCCATGATCTGATCGACCGCTTTCCAGACGAACCCTTCGATCTGCTGACCGCCTATGCCCAGCCCGTGCCCGTGGTCACGATCGCGCGGCTGCTGGGCGTGCCAGAGGATCGCGCGGACGATCTGTTGCGCTGGTCCAATGCCATGGTCGCAATGTATCAGGCCCGCCGCACGCCGGAAATCGAGGCGGCCGCCATCGCCGCATCAACCGATTTTTCCGATTTCATGCGCGGCTATATCGCCACCCGCCGCAAGACACCGGCCGATGACCTGATCTCGACCCTGATCGCAGCCGAGGAACAGGGCGAGAAACTGACCACCGACGAATTGATCACCACCTGCATCTTGCTGCTGAACGCAGGCCATGAGGCGACGGTGCATACGCTTGGCAATGGCACTAAGACCCTGCTGGAACAGAATATCCGCGGCATCACCGATGCTTGCGTCGAGGAAATCATCCGCCACGACCCGCCTTTGCATATGTTCACCCGCTGGGTCTATGAGGATGTCCAGATCGGCGACCAGCACTTCAAACGCGGCGATCAGATCGCCTGCCTTTTGGGGGCGGCGAATCGTGATCCGGCGGTCTATCCCGATCCCGCGCGTTTCGACCCCGCCCGCAGCGGCCCGCAGAACACCAGTTTCGGCGGCGGCATCCATTTCTGCGTCGGCGCGCCCTTGGCCCGGCTGGAACTGAAAATCGCGCTGGATGTGCTGTTCACCCGCTGCCCCGATTTGCGGCTGACCGCAGCGCCCGGCTATGGCGACACCTATCATTTCCACGGGCTGACACGGCTGATGGTGGCCGCGCGCTAGGCCAGCTTTGCGCTGCCTTATAGCGGCAGGGCCACGGTCGATTTGATTTCTTCCATCGACAATAACGCAGTGACGTTATGCACTTTCACCTCTGAGATCAGCGCCTGATAAAAACTGTCATAGGCGCGGGCATTCTTGACCCGCACTTTGAGGATATAATCGATATCACCGGCCAGACGATGTGCCTCTTGCACCTCGGGGCGTGATTTCAGCGCCTTCAGAAACCGCGCCTGCCAGTCCTTGTCATGCTCGGACGTGCGGATCAGCACGAAAAAACAGGCCTCGAACCCCAGCTTTTCGGCATCCAGAATAACCGTCTGCTGCCCGATCACCCCGGCCTCACGCAGCTTGCGGATGCGATTCCATACCGGCGTTTTGGATGACCCCACCGCCTTGGCAATATCGTCCAATGATTGGGCTGCATCCGCTTGCAGGGCCGCTAAAATCTTCCGGTCGGTCGCATCAATCCGCAAGGCCATTCCTGTTTTCCCATTATTCGAGGACGCATGGTCTGTTTTCACCGCAACTTGGAACATTCATCCTTTGTTGCGCTCTGGGGCAGCAAATAACAGAACAATGTTCTATGTTGAAGGGAAGAAATCAAAAGGTGCGTGATGCAACATTTTCCGATCTTCCTTGCTGTCGCCGGTCGCCGGATCGTGCTGTCGGGTGGCGGCGATGCGGCCATGGCCAAGCTGCGCCTGCTGATGAAGACCAAGGCGCATCTGACCGTGATCGCCCCCGAGGTCACAGCCGAAATCAGCGCTTGGGCCGCGGCGGGCAAGCTGCGCGTGATCAGGCGCGCGATGGAACCGGGTGACACGCTTTGCGCAGCACTTTTCTATGCCGCCAATGAAGACGATGCCGAGGATGCCCGCGTCGCCGCCATCGCCCATGCCGATGGCGCGCTGGTCAATATCGTGGATAATCTGGCCGATAGCCAATTCATCACCCCCGCGATCGTCGACCGCGATCCTGTCGTCGTGGCCATCGGCACCGAAGGGGCTGCCCCCGTGCTGGCCCGCGCGATCAAGGCCGATATTGAAGAACGGCTGCCCGTGTCGCTGGGCGTGCTGGCGCGGATCGGCAAGACCTTTCGCCATGCGGTCGATGTGCTGCCCATGGGCCGCAAAAGGCGCGATTTCTGGGCTGATTTCTATTTCCAGCGCGGCCCCAAGGCGATGGCTGCCGCTGGCGAGGCCGCGATCATCCCCGCGCTGGAAACCCTGCTGGACGATCACATCACCGCGCGCAGCAAGGCGGGCCATGTCGATCTGGTCGGTGCTGGCCCGGGCGACCCCGAGCTTTTGACGCTGAAGGCGCGCAATGCGCTGGATAAGGCCGATGTGGTGATCCACGACAATCTGGTGACGGGCGAGATCTTGGAACTCGCCCGCCGCGAGGCGATCATCATCGATGCGGGCAAACAGGGTTTCGGCCGGGCCATGCCGCAGGATCAGATCAACGCGCTGATCGTGCAACATGCGCTGGACGGGCATCATGTGGTGCGGCTGAAAGCGGGCGATCCGACCGTCTTTGGCCGTCTGGACGAGGAAATCAGCGCCATCATTGATGCAGGCGTCAGCTATACGATCGTGCCGGGGATCACGGCGGCCTCTGCCGCTGTTGCCTCTATCGGGCAAAGCCTGACGCAGCGCGGGCGCAATTCGTCGGTGCGTTTCATCACCGGTCACGATACGCGCGGTTACGCCGATCACGATTGGCGCGCGCTGGCCGCCCCAGGTGAAGTCGCCGCGATCTATATGGGCAAACGCGCCGCGCGGTTCATCCAGGGCCGGTTGCTGATGCATGGGGCCGATCCGGCAACGCCTGTGACCATCATCGAAAACGTCAGCCGCGCCGATCAGCGCGTCATCGCCACCTGTCTGGCGGAACTGGAACCCACGCTGACAAATGCCGGTCTGTCCGGCCCTGTTATCACCTTTTACGGCCTCGCCCCGCGCGCCGCTTTGGCCGAGGCCATCAAGATCAAGGAATTCGCCTGATGCCCGCACGTTTCACCCCCAAGGTCGTCACCGCCAATGCGCTGCTGGATGGTGACGCCGTCTGGCTGACCGAGGATGATCGCTGGTCGCCCCTGATCTGCGAGGCCGAGCTGATCACCGACGAGGCCCATGCCGATCTGCGCCTCTTGCAGGCCAAATCGCGGGCGGCAGAGATTGCAGGCGCCTATCTGGCCGATGCCCGCATGGGCGATGATGGCCCCGAGCCTGTGCATTTCCGCGAGGCGTTCCGCACCCGCGGCCCGTCGAATTACGCGCATGGCAAACAAGTAGAAACCCCGCCCCGGACCTGATCCGGGGCCCGCCCCGGACCTGATCCGGGGCCGCCACGCCATTCAAGAGACCCCCAAGAGATCCCGGAGCATGTCCGGGATGCGACAGGAAAAAGCAGATGTACGTTTACAACGATTTCGACGAAACCTTCGTGCGCGCCCGCGTCGCCCAATTCCGCGCGCAGGTGGAACGCCGCATCGACGGGTCCCTGACCGAGGATGAATTCAAGCCTTTGCGCCTGATGAACGGGCTTTATCTGCAATTGCACGCCTATATGCTGCGGGTCGCGGTGCCTTATGGCACGCTCAACCCCGCGCAGATGCGCCAGCTGGCGATGATCGCGGATCGCTGGGACAAGGGTTACGGCCATTTCACCACGCGTCAGAATATCCAGTATAATTGGCCAAAACTGGGCGATGTGCCCGATATGCTGGAGGCTTTGGCCGATGTCGGCATGCATGCGATCCAGACCAGCGGCAATACGATCCGCAATGTGACCGCCGACCATTTCGCCGGTGCCGCTGCCGATGAAATCGAAGACCCGCGCGCCATTGCCGAATTGTTGCGCCAATGGTCCACAGACCACCCCGAATTCCAGTTCCTGCCGCGCAAATTCAAGATCGCCGTCACCGGTGCCGCCGCCGACCGCGCCGTGACGCGCGCCCATGACATCGGGCTGGTGGTCGTGCGGAATGATGCGGGCGAAGTGGGCTATCAGGTGATCGTCGGCGGTGGTTTGGGCCGCACGCCGATGGTGGGCAAGGTCTTGCGCGATTTCGTGTCCAAGGCGGATTTGCTGCCTTATGTCGAAGCCATCGTCAGCGTCTACAACCTGCTGGGCCGGCGCGATAATAAATACAAAGCCCGGATCAAGATCACCCTGCATGAAAACGGGATCGAAACGATCCGGCAGATGGTCGAGGAACGGTTCGCCGCGATCCGCGCAGGCTTTGCCGGCTATGACCAAAGGCTGCTGGCCGAGATCGAAAAATCCTTTGCCCCGCCAGCCTTTGTCACCAAGCCCACCGATGGGTATGAGGCCGCACGTCTGGCCAACCCCGGTTTTCGGTCATGGACCGACACCAATCTGGCGCCGCATAAGGCGCCGGGCTATGCGATCGTGTCGATCAGCATCAAGAAACATGGCGCGACGCCCGGTGATGCCACCTCCGACCAGATGCGCGTGATGGCTGATCTGGCGGAACAGTACGGCCACGGCGAATTGCGCATCAGCCATGAACAGAACGTGATCCTGCCCCATGTCCACCAATCCGACCTGCCTGCGGTCTATGCCGCCTTGCGCAAGGCCGATCTGGCGACGGCGAATATCGGGCTTGCCTCTGATATCATCGCCTGCCCCGGCATGGATTATTGCGCGCTGGCCACGGCCCGGTCGATCCCCATCGCCCAGCAAATCGCCACGCGGTTTGACGCATTGAAGATCGAACATGACGTTGGCCCGCTCAAGATCAAGATCTCCGGCTGCATCAATGCCTGCGGGCATCACCATGTCGGCCATATCGGGATTCTGGGGCTGGATCGCGCGGGTGTGGAAAACTACCAGATCACGCTGGGCGGCGATGGCACCGAGACCACGACCATCGGTGAACGCGCAGGCCCCGGTTTCAGCGCCGATGACATCGTGCCCGCGATTGAACGGCTGGTGATCGGCTATCTGGACCTGCGCCGCGACCCGTCCGAGACGTTTTTGCAAACCTATCGCCGTCTGGGGCTGGCCCCGTTCAAGACGCTGCTATACCCAAGCGAGGACAAAGCCGATGCCGCTTGATGATCTGGCTGACCAACGCAACAGGCAGCATCGTGGCGCGGATGCGCTGGCGGTGCTGCGCGCCACGCTGCACGATCCGCAGATCGGGCCGGTGGCGCTGGTGTCGTCGTTCGGTGCCGAAAGCGTGGTGCTGTTGCATCTGGCGGCCCAAGTGGACCCGGCCGTGCCGGTGATCTTTCTGGATACCGAAATGCTGTTTCCTGAGTCGCTGACCTATCAGCGCGATGTGGCCAAGGCCCTGGGCCTGACCGATGTGCGCGTCATCACCCCCGACCGCAATGCCGTGCTGCGCGAGGATGTCGACGGGCTGCTGCATCAGGCCGAACCCGATGCCTGCTGCGATCTGCGCAAGGCGCGCCCCTTGGAACAGGCATTGCAAGGCTTTGGCGGCTGGATCACCGGGCGCAAGCAATTCCAGAACGGCCAGCGCGCCGCCCTGCCCCTGTTCGAAGCGGACGGTGCTCGGATCAAGATCAACCCGCTGGCGCAATGGTCCTCGGATGATCTGCGCGGCTATATGACCAAGCATGATCTGCCCCGGCATCCGCTGGTGGCGCAAGGATACCCTTCCATCGGCTGCATGCCCTGCACCACCCGCGTCGGCGCAGGCGAAGACCCGCGCGCAGGCCGCTGGCGGGGCAGCGACAAAACCGAATGCGGTATCCATTTTGAAAACGGGCGCATGGTCCGGGAAGGCAAGGCAGCATGAGCATCATCGTCACCGACAAAGGCTTTGCCACGGATGATTGGACCGGCCCGTTCCGCGATGCGACCCAAAGCATCGCCAATGATTGCGGCTTTGCGGTGGATCTGGCGTCCGATACCGACCCCGCCACGCTGGCCCGCCTGACCAATGCGCCGATGATCCGCATCGATTTTCCCAGCTTTGCCGATGGGCGCGGTTTCACGCTGGCCGCGATGCTGCGGCGCGCGGGCTATCGGGGGCGGCTGCGCGCGCGCGGTCATGTGATCGCGGACCAATATGCCATGGCGCGCCGGTCAGGTTTCGACGAGGTCGAGATTGACGAGGCCATGGCCGCCCGCCAGCCGCAGGACCAATGGCTGGCGCGCGCCGACTGGCAGCAGGGCCATTATCAGGCCCGTTTGCGCGGGTGACCCTTTCCCTGATCCAGATCAACGACTAAGACAGAGGATGGCCCCTAGGGTCACAGATGAACCTATGACAGAGCAGACACCCGTGACCCACGCCAGCGCCAAGATCGTCCCGCAATTGCCCGACATGCAGACCGTGACGGAGGTGAAGCATTTCACCGACCGGCTGTTTTCCTTCCGTGTCACGCGCCCCGCCAGCCTGCGGTTCCGGTCCGGCGAATTCGTCATGATCGGGCTGATGGGCGACGAAGACCCCGCAACCGGCAAGCGCAAGCCGATCATGCGCGCCTATTCCATCGCCTCGCCCAGTTGGGATGAGGAATTGGAATTCTATTCGATCAAGGTGCAGGACGGCCCGCTGACATCAAAATTGCAACATATCCAGCCCGGCGATGGGTTGATTCTGCGGCCCAAACCTGTTGGCACATTGGTGCATGACGCGCTTTTGCCCGGCAAGCGGCTGTGGTTCTTTGCCACCGGCACCGGCTTTGCGCCTTTTGCCAGCCTGTTGCGCGAACCGCAGACCTATGAGGATTACGACGAGATCGTGATCACCCATACCTGCCGCGAGCTGGGCGAGCTGACCTATGGCCGCGACCTGATCGAAGGGCTGAAAACCGATGAATTGCTGAATGAAGTCATTGGCGAAGGTTTTTGGAAAAAGATCAAATATTACCCGACCACCACCCGCGAAGACAGCCCCAAGATGGGCCGGATCACCGATCTGATGCGCAGCGGAGAGGCCTTTACCGATCTTGGCGTGCCGCCTTTGTCGCCCGAAACCGACCGCGCGATGATCTGCGGCAATCTGGCATTCAATCTGGAATTGAAAGAAATGCTGGAAAGCTACGGCTTGAATGAAGGCGCCAATTCCAACCCGCAGCAATATGTGGTTGAAAAGGCGTTTCTGGACTGATCTTTCCGGTCATCTGAAATAAAAAGGCCGCCCCGAAAGGCGGCCTTTGTCGTTTCCACGGGGCCTTATTCGCCCAAGGCCTGTTGCAGACGTTCCAGCATTGGCTGCAACAGCGCGGGGCTGTTCTGGGCGGCGGTAACAGCAGAGATCAGCGTGGTCTTTTCCGCCTCGGCCAGATCAGAGCCTGCGATCAGCGCGATGACCTGATCGGCGTTGAAGCCGTCAATCGTCAGCAAATCAACGGTCGCGGGGATGTCATCCACCACGACGTCAGCGGCGGCCGCTTCGGCAGCAGCGGCCTCGGCGGCAGCAGCTTCTGCAGCAGCAGCTTCTGCAGCGGCAGCTTCTGCGGCAGCGGCCTCGGCGGCGGCAGCTTCTGCGGCAGCGGCTTCGGCTTCGGCTTCGGCAGCGGCAGCTTCGGCAGCGGCGGCTTCGGCCTCAGCGGCGGCGGTCGCCCCTGTCAGCACACCGATGGCGGCATTGGGGCTGCGGCCTTCGACGGCATATTGATAGCCGAAAAAGCCCGCAACGGCGAGAATGATCAAGATGGCAAGCGCTCTCATAGGCATGATCCTTATTCAAAATGAACGGGCTGCGTGCAACCCTTGAGGGTAGCACATGTCACAAAGCACACCAATGCGGAAGAACCTGGATTCGCTGAAAATACCTGCGAAACTGCGCGATAGCGGGTTGAAGCGCGGGCCAAGCAGGTTTAGTTTGCCCTGCAGCATTACGCAACAAACAAAGGATCAAGACCATAGGACGCAGACCCCACAACGCGCCACCACAGCGCGAAACCGGCCCAAGGATCAACGAACGGATCAGGGCAGCCGAAATCCGGCTGATCGGTGCAGACGGCGAAAACGTCGGCGTCGTATCGCCAGAACGGGCGATGCAGATGGCCGAAGAGGCCGGGCTTGACCTGGTAGAGATTTCACCGAATGCCGTTCCTCCGGTCTGCAAGATCATGGATTTCGGCAAGTTCAAATACGAGACCCAGAAAAAAGAAGCCGAAGCGCGCAAAAAGCAAAAGATCATCGAGATCAAGGAAATCAAGTTCCGCCCGAACACTGATTCCCACGATTACGAAGTCAAGATGCGCAATGTGTTCAAATTTCTGGAAAACGGCGACAAGGTGAAAATCACCCTGCGTTTCCGTGGTCGGGAAATGGCGCATCAGGAATTGGGACGCCAATTGCTGGAACGCGTGGCCGAGGATACCAAAGAAACCGGCAAGGTCGAAAACTTCCCCAAAATGGAAGGCCGCCAGATGGTCATGCTGATCGGCCCGCTATCAAAGTAGGTCTGCAGGCCGGCCAGCTCTCGGTGTTTGCAGGCAAACACCTGCCGCTTGGAGCATGTTTGCAAGCAAACAAGCGGGAAGGCCGCCAGATGGTCATGCTGATCGGCCCGCTATCAAAGTAGGTCTGCAGGCCGGCCAGCTCTCGGTGTTTGCAGGCAAACACCTGCCGCTTGGAGCATGTTTGCAAGCAAACACGCGGGAAGGTCGCCAGATGGTCATGCTGATCGGCCCGCTGTCAAAGTGATATCCGTAGGATGGGTGATCTCACCCATCCGACCAATGGCAAAAGGGCGGCTCGGTGAGCCGCCCTTTTTCATATTGAAAGCCAGATAGTGCCAAAAAGGTCAGGCCGCGGCGGTCACCGCGCGGCCGGTCATCACCTTGACGAGATGCGCGCGGTAAGCGGGCGAGCCATGCAGATCGCCGATCATCCCGTCGGCATCGACAGACAGGGCGTCCAGCGCCTTGGCAGAGAAATCGGCGGATAGGGCCGCCTCGGCCGCGGACCAGCGGAATACGCCTTCTTCGGACGCGCCGGTCACCGCGACCCGCACCCCATCTGCATATTGCGCCACAAAGACGCCAACCAGCGCGAAACGCGACGCGGGCTGGACGAATTTCATGTAATGCGATTTCTGCGGGATGGGAAAGCGGACCTCGGTAATGACCTCGCCTTCGTCCAGCGCGGTGGTGAACATCCCCTGAAAATAATCATCCGCCGCGATCTGGCGGGTGTTGGTGATGATCACAGCCCCCGTCCCCAAGGCCGCCGCCGGATAGCAGGCGGCGGGGTCGTTATTGGCCAATGATCCGCCAATCGTGCCGCGATTGCGCACGGCGGGGTCACCGATATGGCTGGCCAGATGCGCCAATCCGGGGAAATGCGCCCCAGCCTCGGCTGCGACACGCGCATGGGTCGTCGCCGCCCCGATGCAAAGCGCGCCTTGATCAGACAGGCAGATACCCTGCATCTCGCCGATCGCAGAGAGGCTGACCAGCGTTTCAGGTGCGGCCAGCCGCGCCTTGAGCGTGGGGATCAGCGTCTGCCCCCCGCCCAAAGCCTGCGCCCCATCCGATTGCAGCGCCTTGACCGCATCGGCGATTGTCGATGGTCGTTCGATTTCAAAAGCATACATGCCAAAGCCTCCTTACGCGTTTTGCATGGCATCCCAGACGCGCAGCGGCGTCAGGGGCATGTCGATATGGGTGACGTTCTTGCCCGCCGATTGCAGCGCATCGACCACGGCATTGACGATCGTGGGCGGCGATCCGATTGCCCCCGCCTCGCCACAGCCTTTCACGCCCAAGGGGTTATGCGTGCAAGGCGTGCCATTGGCATGATCCACGGTGTAGAAGGGCAGATCATCGGCGCGCGGCATGGTGTAATCCATATAGCTGGCCGACAAAAGCTGCCCGTCATCATCATAGCGCGCGCCTTCCAGCAGCGCTTGGCCGATGCCCTGGCCCAGACCGCCATGCACCTGCCCCGTCACGATCATCGGGTTCATGATATTGCCGAAATCATCCACCGCGACGAAACGGTCCACGCGCACCTTGCCGGTATCGGGGTCAACCTCGACCTCGCAGGCATAGGCACCCGATGGATAGGTGAAATTGGCGGGATCGTAGAAGGCCGTTTCCTCTAGCCCCGGTTCGATATCCTCAATCGGGAAGTTGTGGGGGATATAGGCCTTGAGCGCGACCTCGCCAAAGCTGACGGATTTGTCGGTGCCTTTGACGGTGAACTGGCCATCCTTGAAATCCACGTCATCGGCGGATGCTTCAAGCATATGGGCCGCAATCTTTTTGGCCTTGGCGATGATCTTTTCGGTCGCGCGCACCATGGCCGATCCGCAGACAGCCAAGGACCGCGACCCATAGGTGCCCATCCCGAAGGGGATTTTCGATGTATCGCCATGCACGATATCCACGCTGGCAGGATCAATCCCCAGCATTTCACCCACGATCTGGGGAAACACGGTTTCATGCCCCTGCCCGTGGCTATGCGCGCCGACCATGACCGACAGATTGCCGGTGGCATTCACCCGCACGGTGGCGGCATCATAAAGCCCCACACGGCTGCCCAGCACGCCGACAAGGTTTGAGGGCGCGATCCCGCAAGCCTCGATATAGGCGTTCACGCCCAGACCGCGCAGCATGCCTTTGGCTTCGCTTTGCTTGCGGCGTGCTTCGAAACCCTGGCGGTCGATATGCTTTTCCAGCGTATCCATCAGCGCATCATAATTGCCGGAATCGTATTCCAGACCGGCCGCACTGGTGAACGGATATTGATCCGGCTTGACGAAATTCTTGCGCCGGATCGCAATCGGGTCGATCCCCAGCTCGCGCGCGGCCTTGTCGATGACGCGTTCGATGGAATAGGTCGCCTCTGGCCGGCCGGCACCGCGATAGGCATCAACGGGGGCAGTATTGGTGAACACGGCTTTGACGTTCACATAGACATTGGGCACGGTGTAATTGCCCGCCATCAGCGTGCCATGCAGGAATGTTGGCGTCGCGGTCGAGAAATTCGACAGATAGGCCCCGACATTCGCCATGGTTTCGGTGCGGAAAGCGATGAAAGTGCCGTCCTTTTCGCAGGCCAGTTCGATTTTCGTCACATGGTCGCGGCCATGCGCATCGGTCAAAAACGCCTCGGTCCGGTCGGCGGTCCATTTCACGGGGCGGCCGATCTTGCGCGCGGCGGCCAGCACGAGGGCTTCTTCGCCATAATGATAGATCTTGGACCCGAAACCGCCGCCCACGTCAGGCGCGATCACGGTCAGTTTGTTTTCGGGGATGCCCATGACAAAGGCCGAGATCAGCAGCCGCGTCAGATGCGGGTTCTGCGAGGTGGTTTGCAGCACATAGCTGTCATTGCCCGCGTCGTAATTGCCGATGGAACAGCGCGGTTCCATCGCATTGGGCACCAGACGGTTGTTGACCAGTTCCAGCGTCGTCACATGCGGGGCTGCCTTGATCGCGGCATCGGTGGCGGCGCGGTTATCCTCGATCCAGCCCCAGTCGAAACATTGGTTGGTTTCGATCTCGTCATGGACGAAATTGTCGCCTTTCAACGCGGCGGCCATATCGACGATGGCGGGCAATTCCTCGATCTCGGCGATGATGGCCTCGGCGGCATTGCGCGCCTGCAATTCGGTTTCGGCAATCACGGCGGCATAGGCGTCACCGACATGGCGCACCTTGCCATGCGCCAGAACCGGGCGTTTGGGTTCCTTCATCGGGGTGCCGTCGCGGCTGTTGATCAGCCAGCCCGCCGGATTGCCGCCGACATCGGCAAAATCCGCGCCGGTAAAGACGGCCAGCACGCCCGGCATGGCCTCGGCCGCCGATGTGTCGATGGATTTGATCACCCCATGCGCCACGGTCGAGCGGCAAAACACAGCCGTTGTCGCACCATAGGCCTTGATATCATCCGTATAATGTCCCGCCCCTGTCAGAAAGCGGACGTCTTCGCGGCGCTTGTCACTGGCACCGATTCCATGATCTTTTGGCATTGAAATTCCTCCCGGTTGGGACGGCGGCAGGATAGCTGCGTCCCCTTGTTCGCGACGATTTATTCTGCGGCGATGGCCGCCACATCCTGACCGGATGCCGCCATGATCGCCTTGACGATATTGTGGTAACCCGTGCAGCGGCAGATATTCCCCTCCAGGTAGCTGCGCACTTCGGCTTCGGTCGGTTTGGGGTTTTCTTTCAGCAGCGCCGCCGCCGACATCACCATGCCCGGCGTGCAGAACCCGCATTGCAACCCGTGATGATCCTGAAACGCCTGCTGGATCACGTTCAGCGACCCGTCCTTGTTGGCCTGCCCCTCGATCGTGGCGACCTCTGCCCCGTCAGCCTCGATGGCAAAGATCGTGCAGGCTTTGACCGCCTGCCCGTTCACATGCACCACGCAGGCCCCGCATTGCGATGTATCACAGCCGACATGGGTGCCTGTCAGACGCAGGTCATTGCGCAGGAAATCCACCAAAAGCGTGCGGCCTTCCACCTCTTTCGTGACGGATTTACCGTTCACGACCATTGCTACAGATGTCATTCGTTCCTCCCGATACATCGTTGCTACCAGCAGAGTTAAGCACGGCTGCCACCACATGAGAACAACGATCTTTCGCTGCTTTGCAGCATCACCCGATCTGGCGGCGCGGCTGCGGGCGGTCGGGTATTTCCTTCAGCAGGCCACCAACCCCCATGGCCGCGATTTCGGCAGGGGTCGGGATGCGCCCGCAGATCACCCGTTCCAGCACCCAATCGGCCCCATTCAGCGCGGGTGAACGCGCGCAGCCCGGCAGCCCGATCACGGGCCTGCCCCGCAGATCGCCCAGAAACAGCAGATTGCCCGGATCGACCGGCATGCCGAATTGGCTGACGCTGCCGCCCGCCGCGCGCAAAGCCGCAGGGCCGACATCGGCGATATCCGAGGTGGCAGAGGCCGTCAGGATGAAAATCACCTCGCCCAAAGCCGCATCAAGAGCAGCAGACAAAGCATTGATTTCATGTGCAACAATGCAGCGATCATCAAGTGTCACATCAAACCGCGCCAAGCGTTTGGCCAGCGCCGCGCGGCCTTTGGCTGTGGGCGGCGTGCCCAGATTCGTCTCGATCAATGTCGCGCGACGATAGCGCGGCGCCAACACGCCCAGCACCGCCTGCGTCGCAGCCGCCCGCGCCACATCCGCCCCCGGCACGGCATAGGAAATGATCTTGATCGTGGCGATCATGTTACCGGCGGCGATGCGGGTATATGGCGGCAGGGTCGCAAGGGTGATCATCGGATTTACCGCGTTAAAGCGGCCAATGGCCGCAGCATCCAGACTGACAATCCCCGCCACATCCGCAAAGAGATTGACGCGACCCGTCGCCGCAGCGCTGGCGCTGACATGATCGCCCGCCAGTGCCGTGGCCAATTGCGCGGCGGCGGTGTTTTCATCCTGATCCCCCGGACCAAGCTGGGCCACCGTGACCTGGTGCAGCCCCGCCGCCTGCAAAGCGGCGATATCGGCGGCATCCAGCACCTTGCCCTTGCGCAAAGGCAAAGCGCCCGCTGTCACGCCATGGGCCAGGATCGCGCCCAGCGCCTCTGCCACGGGAACGGGGCCGAATTTCATGCGCGCCGCCGCAATGTCTGGGTGACCTGCGCCATGATGCTGACCGCGATTTCCGCCGGATGACGCCCGCCGATATCAAGGCCCACGGGGGCATGGATTCGCGCGATATCCGCGTCATTGAACCCCGCCGCCTGCAAGCGCGCGACGCGTTTGGCATGGGTGCGGGTCGATCCCAGACAGCCCAGATAAAACACATCGCTGCGCAGCGCCGTCATGATCGCGGGATCATCCAGTTTGGGATCATGCGTCAGCGTCACGATGGCGGTGCGGGCATCGGGTTTCAGCGCGGCCAGCGCCGCGTCCGGCCAATCCTCGATGATGGTCTCGCCCGGAAAGCGCGCAGCCGATCCAAAGGCCCCGCGCGGGTCGATCAGCACCGGTGCATAGCCACAGGCGCGCGCCATCCCGACCAAGGGCTGCGCGATATGCACAGCCCCCACGATGATCATCCGCAAAGGCGGGTTCTGGATGGTGATGAAACTGCCATCCTCTTGCATCCCCGAACGGTCAAGGCGGAAACACGCGGGCGCATCCGCAGCGGTGATGATCCGGCTGCTGCCTGTCGCCAGATCGGTGGCAAGACCAATGGGACGGGCGGCGGCGCGCGCATCGGCCAAGGCTTGCAGGGTCGCCAGCGTCAGGCCATCCCCCAGAGGCTGGACCAGCACTTTGATCTGCCCGCCACAGGCAAGACCCACGGCAAAGGCCGCGTCATCGCTGATTCCGAAATCAAGGATCGTGTGACCACCCGCCGTGATGGCATCCATGGCAGCCAGAACGACAGCGCCTTCGACGCAGCCGCCCGAGACCGAACCTTCCATCGCGCCATCCGCATCGATGACCAATTGGCTGCCCACCGGGCGCGGGGCAGAGCCCCAGGTCTCGATCACGGTGGCAAGCGCGATTTTGCGGCCCGCCTGCGCCCAGTCCAGCGCAAGAGCTGCGGGATCCTTGGTCATTGCATCACCTCTCTGACGGGCAGCCGTGGCATGGGTCATGACCCATGCAACGCGGCCAGCATCCGGCGTTTTTCCCCGCCATCATCGGGCCGCGACAGCGCCTCGGCCAGTCCGGCCAAGGATGCCACATTATGCGCGGCGCGAAAACTGCTGCAATGCGGCAGCATCTGCGCGATCCCGCGGGCCAGCGGCGCAAAGCCATCCCAGCGCAGCAAGGGGTTCAGCCAGATCAGCTGTGAAAAGCTTAGTTTCATGCGTTCCATTTCCCGGCCCAGATCATGGCTAGTGTCGCGGTCCAGCCCGTCGGTGATCAGCAAGACAACCGCGCCCTGCCCCGCGACACGCCGCGCCCAATCGCGGTTGAAATCATGCAGACAGGCACCGATCCGCGTCCCGCCTTCCCAATCCTGCGCCTGCGCGCCTGCGGCGGCCAATGCCGCATCGACATCACGCCGGCGCATATGGCGGGTGATATTGGTCAGCTGCGTGCCAAAGGTAAAGGCATGGACCTGCGCCCAGCCCTGGCCTTCGCGGTTGGCGACGGCATGGACGAAATGCAGCACGGCGCGCGAATAAGACGACATCGAGCCCGAGATATCGCAGAGCACCACCAGGTTGGGATAGCGGATGCGCTTGCGCGCGCTGGCCAGCTTGCCGATCTCGCCGCCTTGGCGGGCCGCGCGCCGCATCGTCTGTTTCCAATCCGCCAAAGGCCCCGGCAAGGCCTGTCTGCGCCGCGTCAGGATCGGCGGCACCGGCAGGCGCAATGCGGCCAACATCCGCGTCGCCGCCGCCATTTCCGCCGTGCTCATCTGTTCGAAATCAAGTTGGCGCAGCCGTTCCTCGGCCGATGCGGTCTGGCTGGCGTCAATATCGATCTCGATCTCATCCTCGCGGGCCGATGCCTGCGGCGCGGGCGGTTCGCGCCCGTCGAGCAAAGCCTGGGCTGCGCGTTTTTCCGCCGCCTCTGCCCTGCGATCCTCTTGCAGGCCGTGGACCATCGGGGTCAGCAGCGACATCATCTGTTCCATATATTGCGGATCGCGCCAGTAGAGCCGGAACAATTGCGCGAAAATCGCGCTGTCTTCGGGTTTGGACACAAAACAGGCATGCAGCGTCCAATAGAAATCCGCACGCTGCGTGAACCCCGCCACCTGCACCGCGTTGATCGCGTCGATCACCCGGCCGGGGCCGAGTTTCACCCCCGCCTTGCGCAAAGCGCGCGCGAAATGGGTGATATTGCCCGCCAATTTGGGGTCGTCCGGTAAGGCCAGCGGCGCATAGGCTGGGGATTTCACATCCCCAATTTCTTTTGGCCCAGACCCCTGTGGGATATTTCTGCTCGGAAGATGGGAGGTCATGGGGACAGGCTGGCGCGGGCGTCATCAAGGATGCGTTTGGCCTGTGCGTTTTGCAGTTTCTGGATGTCGTCTTGATATTTCAGCAAAGCACCGAGCGTGTCGCTGATCACCTCGGGCGAGAGGTTCACCACATCGAGCGCCAGCAGGCATTTGGCCCAATCGATGGTTTCGGCCACGCCGGGTTTTTTATAAAGATCCTCGTCGCGCAGCCGCTGGACGAAGGAAACGACTTCGGTCGAAAGGGCGGCGCTGGCTTCGGGCGCGCGGGCCTGCAGGATCGCCATTTCGCGGTCGAAATCGGGATAATCAACCCAATGGTAAAGGCAGCGCCGTTTGAGCGCATCATGCACTTCGCGCGTGCGGTTCGACGTCAGGATCACGATAGGGGGCTCAGTTGCCTTGATCGTGCCCAGTTCGGGGATGGTGACCTGGAAATCGGAAAGCGCTTCGAGCAGGAAAGCCTCGAACGGGGCATCGGTGCGGTCAAGCTCGTCGATCAGCAGGATCGGCGCGCCGCCCGATTGCGGGCGCATCGCTTGCAAGAGCGGCCGTTCGATCAGGTAATCTTGGGTGAAGAGTTCGGATTTGAGCGCGTCACGGTCGGCACCGCCCGCTGCCTCGGCGGTGCGGATCGCGATCATCTGTTCGGCGAAATTCCATTCATAGACCGCAGAGGCGGCATCCAGCCCTTCGTAGCATTGCAGCCGGATCAGCCGGCGCCCCAGGCTTTGTGCCAGCGCCTTGGCGATTTCGGTCTTGCCGGTGCCGGCCTCACCTTCGAGAAACAGCGGCCGCCCAAGGCGCAGCGCCAGAAAGACAACCGTCGCCAGCGGCCTGCCGCAGATATAGCCCTGATCGCTCAAGCCGGTTTGCACCGCGTCGATAGTGTCAAATGCCATGTGATCCCCCCTGTCCGCCTATAGCTGCATTCGCCGCGCCCTGCGTCAAGGCATGCATTGCCCCCATCCGCGCGCGGGCTTACACTTTGCCCAAGAAGGAGTCCGCGTCATGAATCAGAATGCCCCCATTTCCGCCACCGGCTTTGGCCCCGACCTTGGCCCGTTCGACTGGTCCGATCCACTGCGTCTGGAGGATCAGCTGACCGAGGATGAACGCATGTTGCGCGATGCCGCGCGCCAGTTTGCCCAGGATAAACTGCAGCCGCGCGTCACCGCCGCCTATCGCGATGCTTTGGTCGAGCCGGAGATTTTCAGCCTGATGGGCGAGGCCGGATTGCTGGGCCTGACGATTCCCGAGGAATATGGCGGGCTGGGCGCGGGCTATGTCACCTATGGTCTTGTCGCGCGCGAGATCGAGCGCGTGGATAGCGGATACCGGTCGATGATGTCGGTGCAATCGTCCTTGGTGATGTATCCGATCCATGCTTACGGGTCCGATGCGCAGCGCGCGAAATATCTGCCCGGCCTGGCGGCGGGGACATTGATCGGCTGTTTCGGGCTGACCGAACCCGATGCCGGGTCCGACCCTGCGGGGATGAAGACCACCGCGAAAAAGACGGCGGGTGGCTATGTGCTGAACGGGTCCAAGATGTGGATCAGCAATGCGCCGATTGCGGATGTTTTCGTGGTCTGGGCCAAATCCGACGCCCATGGCGGCAAGATTCGCGGTTTCGTGCTGGACAAGGGCACCAAGGGCCTGAGCGCGCCCAAGGTCGGTGGCAAGCTGAGCCTGCGCGCATCGGTCACCGGCGAGATCGTGATGGACAATGTCGAGGTCGGCGAAGAGGCGCTGTTGCCCGGTGTGCAGGGGTTGAAGGGGCCGTTTGGCTGTCTGAACCGGGCGCGCTATGGCATTGCCTGGGGCGTGATGGGCGCGGCCGAGGCTTGCTGGCATGCCGCGCGCCAATATGGGCTAGACCGCAAGCAATTCGGCAAGCCCTTGGCGCAGACCCAGCTGTTTCAAAAGAAACTGGCCGATATGCAGACCGAGATCGCCCTTGGCACCCAGGCCGCGTTGCAGCTGGGCCGTTTGATGGAGGCCGGTCGCGCCGCCCCCGAGATGATCAGCTTGATGAAGCGCAACAATTGCGGCAAGGCGCTGGATGTCGCACGCGCGTCGCGTGACATGCATGGTGGCAATGGCATTTCGGAGGATTTCCAGATCATGCGCCATATGGTCAATCTGGAGACGGTGAATACCTATGAAGGCACCCATGATGTGCATGCGTTGATCCTGGGGCGGGCGCAGACCGGGTTGCAGGCGTTTTTCTAGGACGCAGGAAAGGGATGGTCACGGCAATCGCGATTGTGTAATTGCCAGATCATGCCTGACAAGAACCTGACCAGCCTGACACTCCGCCGCCCAGACGACTGGCATCTGCATCTGCGCGATGGCGACATGTTGCGCGCGGTGCTGCCTGAAACGGCGCGCCATTTCGCCCGTGCCATCGTGATGCCCAATCTGGTGCCACCCGTGGTGACGGGTGCGCAGGCCGCGGCCTATCGCGACCGGATCATGGCGGCCCTGCCCGCGGGGATGGAGTTCACCCCGCTGATGACGCTGTATCTGACCGAAGCCACCGACCCAGAGGACGTGCGCGCCGCCCATGCCGCAGGCATTGCCACGGCGGTCAAGCTTTATCCTGCCGGGGCCACGACCAATTCGGCATCGGGCGTGCGCGATTTCGAAAAGGTCCGCCCGGTGCTAGAGGTGATGGCCGAGATCGGCATGCCGCTTTGCGTGCATGGCGAGGTCACCAGCCATGATATCGACATTTTTGACCGCGAAGCCGTGTTCATCGACAAGATCCTGAACCCGCTGCGCAAGAAAGTGCCTGATCTGCGGGTGGTGATGGAACATGTCACCACGCAGGATGCGGTCGATTACGTCCGCGACAACCCCAAGAACCTGGCCGCCACGATCACCACGCATCACCTGATCATCAACCGCAACCATATTCTGGCCGGCGGGATCAAACCGCATTTCTATTGCCTGCCGGTCGCCAAACGGGAAACGCACCGGATTGCCTTGGTGCAGGCGGCGGTTTCGGGGGATAAACGCTTTTTCCTTGGCACCGATAGCGCGCCGCATACCGATGGTGCCAAGCTGCAAAGCTGCGGCTGTGCGGGGATTTTCACCGCGACCAATACGATGTCCTGCCTGGCCGAGGTGTTTGATGTTGCCGGGGCTTTGAAAAAGCTGGAGGCTTTCACCTCTTTGAATGGTCCGCTGTTTTATGGGCTGCCCCCCAATGAGGCGACGATCACCCTGACCAAGGGCGATCCTGTCCCCTATCCGGACCGGATCGACACCGCCGAAGGGCCAGTGACCCTGTTCGACCCCGGTTTCGATCTGCACTGGCGCGTGACGGGCTAAGGCCCGGCGCGTCCCGCGCGGGGGATATTTATACTCGGAAGATGTGAAAGAGACTGCCATGATCCCCTCATCCTATCCTGACAAGGCTGAAATCGCGCGGCTGAGCGCGGGCATGCTGCTCGAAATCGGCGCGATCACCTTTAATGCGCGCGCGCCGTTCACCCATGCGTCGGGCAAGAAGGCACCGACCTATGTCGATTGCCGCAAGCTGATTTCATTCCCGCGTATCCGGTCCACATTGATGGATTTTCTGTCGGTGACCATCATGCGCGAGGCAGGGTTCGAGGCCTTTGATAATATCGCAGGCGGCGAAACGGCGGGCATTCCCTTTGCTGCGCTGGTCGCCGAACGGATGGCGCTGCCGATGAGCTATGTGCGCAAAAAGCCCAAAGGTTACGGGCGCAACGCCCGGATCGAAGGTGTGATGACCGAAGGCCAGCGCGTGCTGCTGGTCGAGGATCTGACCACCGATGGCGGATCGAAACTGTCCTTTGTCGATGCGATCCGCGAGACCGGTGCCACCTGTTCCGCCACGGCGGTGATTTTCTATTACGGCATTTTCGAGGGTGTCGAAAAAACCCTGGCCGATCACGGCGTGCAATTGCTGCATCTGTGCACCTGGTGGGATGTGCTGGCAGAGGCCAAGGCGCGCGGCGCTTATGATGCCGAGACGCTGGCCGCGGTCGAGGCCTATTTGCGCGATCCGGCGGGCTGGCAGGCTTCCGCCTAAGCTTATCCACAGGCGGCGGCGAAAGAATCACGGACGCGCCATATCTGGTCTGCCTGCCTGCGGCCCATGCTGCATATGGGGGGCCGCGCGCGGGTGGCCGCGTTATGCACGGGCTTATCCTGCCTTTCATCCACAAAGTTATACAAGGTGAACTCTGCGCCAAGGCCTGCTATGACACTGCGACATGCGAGGTAAGAGATGAACGAAATAGCGACCTTCAATGCGTCCGGCCCCACCGAGACCAGTGTCGATCTGATGCCGCATTCCATCGAGGCTGAACAACAGCTTCTGGGGGCGATCCTGACCAATAACGATATTTTCGACCGGGTCGCCGCGATCATCGGGCCGAAACATTTCTATGATCCCGTCCATGCCCGGATTTTCGAAACCGCCGCCAGCCGGATTTCCAAGAATGCTTTGGCCAGCCCGGTCACGCTCAAGACCTTTCTGGAGGATGACGAGGGGCTGAAGGAATTGGGCGGGCCGGCCTATCTGGCGCGGCTGGCGGGGGCTGCGATTTCGGCCTTTGCCGCGCGGGATTATGCGCAGATGATCTATGATCTGGCGGTGCGCCGCGAATTGATCCAGGTCGGGCGCAGCATTGCCGACAAGGCCGCCAAGATCGATGTCGATAGCGAACCCAAGGACCAGATCGTCGAGGCGGAACAGGCGCTTTATGCGCTGGCCGAACAGGGCACGACCGATCAGGGGTTCCAATCCTTTCTGCGCGCCGTCACCGATGCCGTGAACGTCGCCAATGCCGCCTATCAGCGCGAGGGGGGCCTTGCGGGTGTCTCCACCGGGCTGATCGATCTGGACAAGAAACTGGGGGGTTTGCACAAATCCGACCTTCTGATCCTGGCGGGCCGTCCGTCGATGGGCAAGACCTCGCTTGCGACCAATATCGCGTTCAACGTGGCCAAGGCCTATAAGAAAGGCATTCTGCCCGATGGCACCGAAGGCGCGGTCGATGGCGGCGTCGTGGGCTTTTATTCGCTGGAAATGAGCGCCGAACAGCTGGCCGCGCGGATCCTGTCGGAAGCGGCCGAAGTCCCTTCTGAACAGATCCGCCGTGGCGACATGACCGAAGCCGAATTCCGCCGTTTCGTCGATGCCGCCAAATCGCTGGAAGCCTGCCCTTTGTTCATCGACGACACCCCTGCCCTGCCGATTGCGCAGCTGGCCGCGCGTGCTCGCCGGCTGAAACGCACCCATGGGCTGGATGTGCTGATGGTGGATTATCTGCAGCTGGTGCGCGGCACCGGCCGGTCGGAAAACCGCGTCAACGAGATTTCCGAGATCACCATGGGCCTGAAGGCCATCGCCAAGGAATTGAACATCCCCGTGGTCGCCCTGTCGCAGCTGTCGCGTCAGGTCGAAAGCCGCGAGGACAAGCGCCCGCAGCTGTCGGACCTGCGCGAATCCGGCTCGATCGAGCAGGACGCCGATGTGGTGATGTTCGTGTTCCGCGAAGAATATTACAAGGAACGCGAAAAGCCGGGCGATCACGAGATGGAAAAGATGGCCGCCTGGCAGGAAGAAATGGAACGCCTGCATGGCAAGGCCGAGGTCGTGATCGGCAAGCAGCGGCACGGGCCCATCGGGACGGTGGATCTAAGCTTTGAAGGCCGTTTCACCCGCTTTGGCAATCTGGTCAAACCCTGGCAGCAAGGCGGCGAGCAGCAGTTCTAGGGGCGCTCTGCGCATCCGCTCTTGCCGCCTCTTGCTGGCCCTGCCAAAAGGAGCCTCATGAGCACCGGACGCCTGACCATCGATCTTGACGCTGTCGTCGCCAATTGGCGCGCGCTGGACGCCATGACCACTTGCAAGACCGCCGCCGTGATCAAGGCCAATGGCTATGGTCTGGGCTCGGTCACGATCGCCAAGGCGCTGTTCAAGGCGGGCGTGCGCCAGTTTTTCGTCGCCGTCGCCGAAGAGGCCGCACCGATCCGCGCCGAATTGGGCCCGCGCCCCGAAATCAATGTCTTTTCAGGACATATGAAAGGCGACACCACCGCGATCCGTGATCTGAACCTGACGCCCATGCTGAATTCCGTGGACCAGCTGACGCATCATTTTGAAACCCTGCCCGGCCATCCGTTCGGCATCCAGCTTGACACCGGGATGAACCGCTTGGGTCTTGAAATGCAGGAATGGGCGGCGATTGCCGGGCTGGCGCTGGACCAGAACCCGACCTTGGTCATGAGCCATCTGGCCTGTGCGGATGAACCTGATCATCCGATGAACCCGCATCAATTGGAAAATTTCCGCATGATGACGGACGGGATCGGCGTGCCACGGTCACTGGCGGCGACGGGCGGTATCTTGCTGGGGCCAGACTATCATTTTGACCTGACCCGTCCGGGTATCGGGCTTTATGGGGCCGAACCTTTTGCGCAGGGCAGCCCTGTCATTGAACTGGAATTCCCGGTCGTACAGATCCGCGATGTCGCGCAGGGCGAGGTCGTGGGCTATGGCAATAGCTGGCAGGCGGAACGCGCCTCGCGGATTGCGACGATTTCGGGGGGGTATGCCGATGGCGTGATCCGGTCGCTGTCTGACCGGGCGGTGTTTTATCATGACAAGACACCGTGCAAATTGGTGGGCCGGGTGTCGATGGATCTGATCACCGTCGATGTGACCGACCTGCCCGAGGATCCCAAGGCGCTGTCGCTGATCTGCGCGGAACAAAGCGTCGATGATCTGGCGCGCCGCGCGGGCACCATTGGCTATGAATTGCTGACGCAGCTGGGCGGGCGCTATACCCGCCGGATTTATGGCAAGTGAATGCGCCAAGCGCTGGTCATCACCAACCTGTCGCTGCTGATCCTGTTTCCTGTCGCCTGGTTTGCGCCGCTGTTGCGGGCAGGGCTGTTGCCGATGTTCGGCATGTTTGAAATCTCGGTCGTCACCGGGCTGCAATCTTTGTGGGGCAGTGACATTGCATTGGCCTTGATGGTCACGCTGCTGGCGGTCTTTCTGCCCTATCTGAAAACCATCGGGCTGGCGCTGGTACATTTCGGCCTGCTGGCCGACCGGGCGCTGCCGGTGCTGACATGGCTGGGCAAGCTGGCCATGGCCGATGTGTTTCTGATCGCGCTTTATATCGTGGCGTTCAAAAGCATGGGGCTGGGGCGGGTCGAAACCGCTTGGGGCCTTTATCTGTTCACCGCCTGCGTTCTGGCCTCGATCCTGATCTCGGGGCTGACGGCGCGCGATGGGTTGCATGGCAGGCCCGATAAGGCCAAAAGCTGAACATGGCCAAAGACCTTTCCTTTAGCTGTTCTGCATGTGGGGCCGCCTATTCCAAATGGTCGGGCCAATGCGATGCCTGTCAATCCTGGAATACGATCACCGAAAACAAGGCTTTGGCCAGCGGCCCCAAGGGCAAATCCTTGGGTGCGATGCGCGGCAAGCCCATCGCGCTGATTGATCTGGACACGCATGAACCCGAACCGCCGCGCACCCAGGCCGGCGTGGCCGAACTTGACCGCGTGCTGGGCGGCGGGCTGGTCAAAGCCTCGGCCCTGCTGGTAGGCGGTGACCCGGGCATCGGCAAATCCACGCTTTTGTTGCAGGCCGCGGCACGGTTCGCGCGCAACGGGCTGAAGGTCATCTATATTTCGGGCGAGGAATCGACCGCACAGGTGCAGATGCGCGCCCGCCGTCTGGGGCTGGAAAAAAGCCCTGTCCGGCTGGCGTCCGAGACCAACCTGCGCGACATCCTGACCACGCTGGAGGCCGAAAAACCCGATCTGGCGATCATCGATTCGATCCAGACAATGTGGGCGGATCATGTCGAAAGCGCGCCGGGCAGCGTCAGCCAGGTCCGATCATCAGCGCATGAATTGACCACATTCGCCAAGCGCAACGGCATGTCCGTCGTCATGGTCGGCCATGTCACCAAGGACGGCAGCATCGCCGGCCCGCGCGTCGTGGAACATATGGTCGATACCGTCTTGTATTTCGAGGGCGAGCGCGGCCATCAATTCCGCATCCTGCGCGCCGTGAAAAACCGCTTTGGCCCGGCGGATGAAATCGGCGTGTTCGAGATGACAGGCAAGGGGCTGGCCGAGGTCAAGAATCCCTCGGCGCTGTTCTTGTCCGAACGCGGCGCGCCTGCCCCCGGGTCGGTCGTGTTCGCGGGGATCGAAGGCAGCCGCCCGATGCTCTGCGAGATCCAGGCGCTTGTTGCACCCTCGCCACACAGCCAGCCGCGCCGGTCGGTCGTCGGCTGGGATGGCGGGCGGCTGGCGATGATCCTTGCGGTGCTGGAATCGCGCTGCGGTGTGCCCTTCACCGGCTTGGACGTTTACCTGAATGTTGCCGGGGGGTTGCGGATTTCCGAACCGGCGGCGGACCTCGCCGTGGCGGCAGCGCTTGTCTCTGCGCGCGAGGATGCGGCAGTGCCATCTGACGCCGTCATCTTTGGGGAAATCAGCCTATCGGGCGCATTGCGCCCGGTGGTGCAGACCGAAAATAGATTGAAAGAGGCCGAGAAACTTGGTTTTACCTCTGCGATCAGCCCCCGACAGGCCAAACAGGTCGCGGTGCAGGGGATAAATCTGCGCCAAGCCCATGATTTGGCCGCATTTGTAGAAGACGTATTTGGCGCGCGGTAATGCGCCACTGGCAGGAGAAGACGGAGCATGGACGGTTTCACACTCGTCGACGCAGGCGTGGCAATCATCATATTGCTTTCGGGGGTGCTGGCCTACAGCCGTGGTCTTGTGCGCGAAACCATGGCGATCCTGGGCTGGATCGGCGCGGCCATCATCGCCTTTGCCTTTGCGCCACAGGTCGAACCGCTGGTCCGGCAAATCCCGATTGTCGGCGATTTCATCGGCGATAGCTGCGAGCTGGCGATCATCGCGGCCTTTGCGGCGGTCTTTGCGCTGGCGCTGGTGGTCGTGTCGATCTTTACGCCGCTGTTTTCCAGCCTGGTGAAGCGGTCTGCGATTGGCGGCATTGATCAGGGGCTGGGGTTTTTCTTTGGCGCGCTGCGCGGCATCTTGTTGGTGGCGGTCGCGTTCTTTGTCTATGATACGATCTTTGCGACCCAGGCGATTGCGATGATCGACGACAGCCGCTCGGCCGATATCTTTGCCCAGCTGACCGCCCGGATCGAGGCGCAGAACCCCGAACAGGCGCTTGGCTGGATCACCCAGCAATATCAGGATCTGGTCGGCAATTGCGGCGCCCCCGTGACCGAGATCACCCCGATCACCGCCCCCGCGCCCATCACCGAATAAACCACCCGTCGCGGCACAAGATCCGATCCACCGCAGCCCTGCGGTGGCATTTGAGGTGCAGGCTGCGCTTTGATGCAGATCATCATGATCGTTTCGTGACACCTGCGCCGCCAGCGATTAAGTAGGGGCAAATCGCCCTCCCACGGATTCGGAGCAGCCCATTGTCTTGCAAGGACCTTCCCGCCCATCCCTTTGATGACGACAAGCTGCGCGAAGAATGCGGCGTGTTCGGTGTCGTGGGTGTGACCGACGCATCGAATTTTGTGGCCCTGGGCCTGCATGCCTTGCAGCATCGCGGCCAAGAGGCGGGCGGCATCGTCACCCATGACCCCGCCACAGGGTTCAACCAGGCCCGCCGCATGGGGCTGGTGCGTGACAATTTCACCAATCAAAAGGTCATGGAAACCCTGCCCGGCACGATCGGGATCGGCCATGTGCGCTATTCCACCGCAGGATCGAAAGGCCAGACCGCGATCCGCGACGTGCAGCCGTTCTTTGGCGAATTTTCCATGGGTGGCGCCGCGATCGCGCATAATGGCAATATCACCAATGCGCTGGCGCTGCGCCGCGAATTGATCGAACGCGGGTCCATTTTCCAAAGCTCGTCCGACAGTGAATGCATCATCCATTTGATGGCGCGTTCGATGGGCCGCACCATCCCCGACCGGATGGAAGAGGCGTTGCGCAAAGTCGAAGGCGCGTTTTCCATCGTCGCCATGACCCGCACCAAGCTGATCGGTTGCCGTGATCCTTTGGGCGTGCGCCCGCTGGTGCTGGGGCAATTGGGCGATGGCTGGGTGCTGTCCTCGGAAACCTGCGCGCTTGATATCATCGGTGCGGAGTTCATCCGCGATATCGCACCGGGCGAAATGGTGGTGATCAGCGACAAGGGCGTGCAAAGCCATTTCCCCTTCCGCCCCGCCAAATCGCGGTTCTGCATCTTTGAACATGTCTATTTCAGCAGGCCCGATTCGATCCTTGGGGATCGGTCTGTCTATGAAACCCGCGAAAATATCGGCCGCGAATTGGCCAAAGAAGCCCCTGTCGAGGCTGATCTGGTCTGTCCCGTCCCCGACAGCGGCACGCCTGCGGCCATCGGATACAGCCTGCAATCGGGGATTCCTTACGCGATGGGGATTATTCGCAACCAATATATGGGGCGGACCTTCATCGAACCCTCTGAACAGATCCGCAATATGGGCGTGCGGCTGAAATTGAACGTCAACCGCGCGCTGGTGCGCGGCAAGCGGATCATTCTGGTGGATGACAGCGTCGTGCGCGGCACCACCAGCCAGAAAATCAAGGATATGATCCTTGATGCAGGCGCGGCCGAGGTGCATTTCCGCATTGCCAGCCCGCCCACCGCTTGGCCCTGTTTTTACGGGGTGGACACGCCACAGCGCGACAAATTGCTGGCCGCCACAATGAGCGAAGAGGAAATGCGCGTCCATATCGGGGTGGATAGTCTGAAATTCATCTCGCTGGACGGGTTGTACCGCGCCGTGGG
Organism: Yoonia vestfoldensis; assembly: GCF_002158905.1. Classification (NCBI taxonomy): domain Bacteria; kingdom Pseudomonadati; phylum Pseudomonadota; class Alphaproteobacteria; order Rhodobacterales; family Paracoccaceae; genus Yoonia; species Yoonia vestfoldensis. The sequence goes on along the minus strand of NZ_CP021431.1, from coordinate 1,151,501 downwards.
CCAAAAGAACGGGCGCGACCCCGCCGCACCCGCCTATTGCGATGCGTGTTTTTCGGGCGAATACCCTGTCGCCCCCTCTGATATGATCGATCAGGGGTTCCAGACCAAGACGGCGGCGGAATAACCCGGCGCTGATGCCTCTTGACGCGGGGCCGCGTTCGTTGGACAGACGCGCCATGACACAGATTGCATTGATCACCGGCGCATCGCGCGGCCTGGGTGCGGCGCTGGCCCGCCAGCTGGCACCGACCCATCACATCATCGCCGTGGCCAAGACCGTGGGCGCGCTGGAAGAACTCGACGATGCCATTCAGGCGGCAGGCGGGGCGGCGACCCTTGCGCCGATGGATATCACTGTCGATGCTGCCATGCAGCAGCTGTGCCGGGGCATCTTTGATCGCTGGGGCAAGCTGGATCTTTGGCTGCATACGGCCGTCCATGCCGCCCCGCTGGCGCCAGCGGGCCATATCGGCCCCAAGGATCTGAGCAAATCCATGACGATCAATGTCGAGGCGACAGCCCGCCTGATCGCCTATGTCAGCCCTTTGCTGGGGCTGACCGGCAAGGCGGTGTTCTTTGACGACCCGCGCGGCGGGCAGCAGTTTTTCGGCGCTTACGGCGCGACCAAGGCCGCACAGACCGCGCTTGCCCGCAGCTGGCAGGCGGAATCGGCCAAGACCGGCCCGCTGGTGCAGATCCTGACACCCGCCCCCATGCCCACCGCCACCCGTGCGCGGTTCTATCCCGGCGAGGATCGCAGCGCCCTGACAGAGCCAAGCGCAGAGGCCGCACGGCTCTTGCCCGAAATCTTGGCGCGCTGACCCCGGCGGCTGGGTCCTTTGCGCCACAAAGCCGGATGCGGACCCCGCCACCGGCTTGCCGCCGCACCGCTGCTGGCCTAGGTATTTGCCAATAGCAAAGGGCGGCGCATGCGGATTCTGATCACCAATGACGACGGCATCAACGCCCCTGGCCTGCAGGTGCTGACCCGGATCGCCCAGGATATCGCCGGACCCAATGGGCAGGTCTGGACCGTGGCCCCCGCCTTTGAACAATCCGGCGTCGGCCATTGCATCAGCTATACCCATCCCACGATGATCGCCGAACTGGCCCCCCGCCGCTTTGCCGCCGAAGGATCACCCGCCGATTGCGTGATTGCGGGGCTTTATGATGTGATGATCGACGCACGCCCCGATCTGGTGCTGTCGGGCGTGAACCGGGGCAATAATGCCGCCGAAAACACGCTTTATTCCGGCACGATCGGCGGCGCGATGGAGGCCGCATTGCAAGGCATCCCCGCCATCGCCTTGTCGCAATATTTCGGCCCCGCGAACCGCGATCTGGATGATCCTTTCGATGCCGCAGCCATACATGGCGCGGATGTGGTGCGCCGGTTGATGGCGCGCGACCTGTGGGACGAGGCCGATTACCGGCTGTTTTACAACGTGAATTTCCCGCCTGTCGCCGGTGCGGATGTCAAAGGCATGCGCGCCGCCGCCCAAGGGTTCCGGCGCGGCACGCATTTTTCCGCCGAGGCGCAGACCTCGCCCAGCGGGCGGCGGTTTTTATGGGTGCGCGGCGGCGCGCAGGATGTCCCCACCGCCCCCGGCAGCGATGCGGCGGTCAATCTGGACGGTTATATTTCCGTCACGCCGATGCGCGCGGATCTGACCGACCGCGCGATGCTGGCCCCCCTGCAAGAGGCGCTGGCGTGAGCTTTGACGCGGATACCAAGATGCAATTCCTCTATGCCCTGCGCAGCAAGGGTGTCACCGATACCCGCGTATTGACCGCGATGGAACAGGTGGACCGCGCGGCCTTTGTGCGGGGTATCTTCGCGGACCGCGCTTACGAGGATATGCCCCTGCCCATCGCCTGCGGGCAGACCATTTCGCAACCCTCTGTCGTGGGGCTGATGACGCAGGCCTTGCAGGTCAATCCGCGCGACAAGGTGCTGGAGATCGGGACAGGATCAGGCTATCAGGCCGCGATCCTCAGCAAGCTGGCACGGCGGGTCTATACGATCGACCGCTACCGCAGTCTGGTCGATCAGGCGCGCGCGATCTTTGCGGATCAGCAGATCGCCAATATCACCACCTTTACCGCCGATGGCAGCCACGGCCTGCCCGATCAGGCGCCCTTTGACCGCATCCTGCTGACCGCCGCCGCCGAAGACCCGCCCGGCCCGCTGCTGGCGCAATTGCGCATCGGCGGGATCATGGTGCTGCCGGTCGGACAATCAGACGCTGTGCAAAGCCTGATCCGTGTCACCCGGCTTGACAGCGGCTATGATTACGACGAATTGCGCGCTGTCCGGTTTGTGCCCTTGCTAGAAGGGCTCGGACAAGAGTAAACTGCCACAAAATAAGGTATCGTCCAGGCAACAAGGGACGACCCGCCACAAGGAGCAGCAGAATGGACCACGGGCAAAGCACCATCAGGAATCTTATGCTGAGCGGCGTTGCACTGGCCGCTTTGGCCGGTTGTGACGGGTTCGACCCTGACATGCGTGATCTGGGCAATGGGTTCAGCACCGCTGCCGCCGTGCAAGACCTGCCCAACCGTCCCCGCCCTGATGAACGCGGCGTGATTTCTTATCCGACCTATCAGGTTGTCGTCGCCGGGCAGGATGACACGATCCGCAGCATCGCGCTGCGGTTGGGTCTGGACGGCAGCGAGCTGGCCCGTTTCAACGGCATCGACCCTGACACGCCGCTGCGCCGGGACGAGATCGTGGCCCTGCCGAACCGTCTGCCCGATAGCGCCGGGGCGCCGCTGGGGCAGCAGCCCTTTGATGTGGCCGCCGTGGCGACCTCGGCGCTTGACCGTGCTGATGCCCAGGGCGGCGCCATCACCGCCACGGCCCTGCCACCTGCCGGGCAAACCACCCCCGCAGCCAGTGCCGCCCCGCCCCCGCCTGCGCCCGGCACAGAGCCGATCCGCCACCGGGTGGTGCGCGGCGAAACGGCTTTCTCGATCTCGCGGCTTTATAGCGTGCCGGTCACGGCGATTGCGGAATGGAACGGGCTGAATGCCGAATTCACCATCCGCGAAGGGCAATATCTGTTGATCCCGCAGGGTGGTGCAGCACCGCAACGCGCGGCAGCCGCTGTTGTCACCGCCCCCGGTGCGGGCAGCGAAACGCCCGTGCCCCCCAGTGCGGCGACACCTTTGCCGGCGACAACCGCCGCTGTCGCGGCACCGGAAACACCTGATACCGGCACGCCTGCCCCCGCCGCACCTGCGGCCAGCGCCAGCCGTCTTGCCGCGCCGGTGCAAGGCAGCATCATCCGCGCCTATGCGCCCGGCAGCAATGAAGGCGTCGATTTCGGCGTTCCCGCAGGGACCGATGTGCGCGCGGCAGATGCTGGCAGCGTCGCTGCGGTGACGACCGATACATCGGGCGGGTCCATCGTGGTGATCCGCCATGCGGATGGCCTGCTGACGGTCTATACGCAGATGGATAATCTGACCGTGCAGAAAGACGCCAGCGTCACCCGTGGGCAGGTCATCGGCAAGGTCCGCGCGGGCAATCCCAGCTTTTTGCATTTCGAGGTGCGGCGCGGGCTGCAAAGCGTCGATCCGATGGATTTCCTGCCCTAGGTAAGGTGGATCACGATCCACCCTACGGCAGACGCACGCCCTGCCGCCCCGCCAGATCGGTGAAATATTGCCAGGCCACGCGGCCTGACCGGCTGCCGCGTGTGGCCTGCCATTCGATCGCCTCGGCGCGCAATGTCGCATCGTCGATGGTGACACCGAAAGCATCGCAATAGCCCCGGATCATCGCCAGATATTCATCCTGATCGCAGGGATGAAACCCAAGCCAAAGACCGAACCTGTCCGACAGCGACACTTTTTCCTCGACCGCCTCGGAGGGTGAGATCGCGCTGGAGCGTTCATTCTCGATCATGTCGCGCGGCATCAGGTGGCGCCGGTTCGAGGTGGCATAAAGCACCACATTATCGGGCCGGCCTTCGATGCCGCCATCCAGCACCGCTTTCAGCGATTTGTAATGCGCATCATCATGGCCGAATGACAGATCATCGCAGAACAGGATGAACCGCGCATCCGATTGGCGCAGCAGGTTCAGGCAGCGGGTGATGCTGGGCAGATCCTCACGCTGGACCTCGACCAGTTTCAGCGCCGGATGTTCTGCCTGAACAGCGCCGTGGATCGCCTTGACAAGGCTGGATTTTCCCATCCCCCGCGCACCCCAGAGCAGCGCGTTATTCGCAGGCATCCCCGCCGCAAAGCGCTGGGTATTGGCCAGCAGCGTATCGCGCGACCGGTTCACCCCGACCAGCAGCGACACATCGATCCGGTTGATCCGGCCCACCGGTTCCAGACGGTCGGGCTGGGTATGCCAGACAAAGGCCGCCGCAGCCCCGAAATCGGGCGCTTTTTGCGGCGCGGGATGCATCCGTTCCAGCGCCCGCGCGATCCGTTTCAACGTGTCCTTGGTCATGGCTTTTGCTCGTCATCCATTGCAGCATCGCCATGCAGGTCATCATCCCACAGACCCTCGGCACGCAGTTTCGCCTCGCGCTTGCGTTCGACACGCGCGACCAGCTGAATAGACACCTCGTAGAGCCCGTAAACCACCACGAACAGGATCACCTGCGAAATGACATCGGGCGGCGTGGCAAAGGCGGCAACAATCAGGATGCCGACAACCGCATATTTGCGCGTGCCCCGCAGACCCCGCGCCGAGACCAGCCCCGCCTTGCCCATCAGCGTCAGCAGCACAGGCAGCTGGAAACACAGACCAAAAGCCACGATGAATTTGATTGTCAGGCTCAGATAGGCCTTGGCCGAGCCTTGGAACAGGATCCCCGCCGCCTGCGTATTGCCATCGGTCCCCGAGATCAGGCTGCCGGGTTGCTGGAAGCCAAGAAAGAACCCAAAGGCCAAGGGCGTGATGACGTAATAGGCAAAGGCCGCCCCCAGAAAGAACATGAACGGCGAGGCGACCAGAAAGGGCAAGAAAGCCCCCTGTTCGCTTTTGTAAAGTCCGGGCGCAACAAAGCGCCACAGCTGGTAGGAAATGATCGGGAAGCCGATGATCAGCCCCCCCAGCAGCGAGATCGAGATCGCGACGAAGAAACCTTCTTCGAGGGCGATGAATTGCAGGTCGCAGGATTGGTCCCGCGCGGCCAGCGCATCGCACAAAGGCAGCGTCAGGAAATTGAACAACGGGTTCCAGATCGTGAAGCTGATGATCATGCCGACAATGAACGCCAGCACCGAGCGGATCAGCCGGGTGCGCAGTTCCGCCAGATGTTCGATCAACGGGGCAGAGCTGTCTTCGATCTCGTCGGGGTGGCTCATGCCTTGTCCTCGGGTTTGTCAGCCAGGGATGCAGGGGGCTTTGACGCAGTTTTCGGCGGATTGGGCTTTGGCGCGGTCTTCGCCGGATTGGGCTTTGGCGCGGCCTTGGCCGGAGCCGCCTTGACCGCGGCGCGCGCGGCATTGTCCTGCGTTGCCGGCGCTTTGGAAAAACTGGTCGCATCCTTCAGCGCCTCGGCGCCGAATGCTTTGGGGTCGGAGGCCGCACGGATCGTCTTGGTCATATCCTTGATCCCGGATTCATCTGCCGCCGCTTCCATTGCGCGCGAAAACTCGCGCGCCATGCCACGCGCCTTGCCGGTGAACTGGCCCATGGCGCGAAACATGCCGGGCAGATCCTTTGGCCCGATCACGATCAGGGCCACGATGCCGATCAGCACCATTTCGCTCATGCCGAGACCAAACATGGCTGGCTATCCCTTCGGGGTGTTGATCAGACTTTGTCTTTGGATTTTGCGTCTTCGGGGGTGACGTCACGCGGTTCGGCAAGATTGTCGTCAAGTTCTTTCTTGCTGTCATCGACGCCACGTTTGAAGGCGGTGATGCCTTTGCCGACTTCGCCCATCAGGCTGGAAATCTTGCCGCGCCCGAACAGGACCAGCACGACAACCGCGATCAGGATAAGGCCGGGAAGGCCGATATTATTGAGCATGTCTCTCTCCTCTGGCGGGATGCGCCTCTGTCTCGGATAGGGGTTTCTATGCCCATAAAAGACCCAAGGAAAGAGATCATTCCAGAAAAATTACACCACAAGCGCCCTTTTTTCTATGACGCAATCCCGCTTTGTGCCAAATTCCTGTCAGTTGCCAGAAAAATGGCACAAAACAGCCGCCGAAAGGATCACCATGCGCCGCGCCGACAGATTGATGCAGCTGGTCCAGATCCTGCGCGATGGCCGCCTGCACCGCGCCCAGGACCTTGCGGCGGCGGTGGGCGTGTCCTTGCGCAGCATCTACCGCGACATGGATACGCTGGCCGCCTCGGGCGTGCCGATTTCGGGCGAACGCGGGGTCGGCTATCATGTCACGGCGGCGATCACCCTGCCGCCCCTGAACCTGACCCTGACCGAGGTCGAGGCTTTGCATCTGGGCCTGTCTGCCGTGGGCGAGGCCGAGGATTCCGATCTGGCCCAGGCCGCGCGCCAGCTGCTTGCGAAACTTGATGCGGTGATGCCCGAAAACCCCGCCAGCGCGCCGGCGCATGGGTTCGCGATCTATCCATTCGCCGATGCCGCACGCGGGTTCCAGCATCTGCCCCGCCTGCGCCAAGCCGTGCGCACCCGCCAGAAACTGGAACTGACCTTGCAAGGCGACAGCCGGACCGTGCGCCCCTTGCAGCTGGATTACTGGGGGCGGCTATGGACCTGCGTTGTCTGGTGCGAAAAGCGGCGGGATTTCGACGTGATCCGCGTTGACCAGATCAGCGCCTTGCGCGTGCTGCCTAGCCTTTTCGTGGCCGAGGCGGGCAAATCGCTGGCCGATTACAAGGCGCGCCGGAACGACGAGGGCGACAGCCAATCCGCAACCGCGCCCAGCGGGCGGAAATAGGCCATTTTGCGGCAGGGATCGGTGATGGCCGCATCCCAGGGGGCGACCCCGTGCAACAGGTGCCGGTCCAGCAGCACGACCTGCCCCGGCAGCGCCGTCACCGCGACGCGGGGGCAGGTTTCGAACACATTGCGCCGCGCGGCCTGATAGGCGGCAGCGACATCAAGATCGCCCCAATGCTGCGGCGGCACCCCCGCGAAACAGGCGGCAAAGGCTGCGCGCATGATCGCATGACTGCCGGACCAGACGACCAGCGGGCTGGCGGCGCTGGCATTCAGCGGCAACCCCATAATAAAGGCATGCGCTTCGCGCAGATGCCGGCGCAGCGGGCTGCCTTCGCCGTGCAAGCCGTCAACATGGGCCGCAGCGCGCGTCACCCGATAGGCATGGGCCGCGTCGGTCTCGGTCGCGTCCTGCGCGGGATAGCCGGGAAAGACCACCGATAGCTGCGCGCGGTGCCACTGCGCGGGCACAGGCACCAGATCGCGCCAGGCCCCGCCCAGCGGCACATCGCCCAGCGCCCCGTCAGGGCCATTGTCCAGCGCATCGACCCCCACGCACCATGTCCCGCCATGGCGCAGCGGCGGGCCGCTTTGCAGCATCCGGTCGCAGGCCGCATTGGCGGCCTTTGCCCAGCGCGCCACACAAGGATCATGCGGCAGCACCAGCCAGCCATCGCGCGCCAGCGCCTGCATCACCAGCCCAGAGCCTTGCGCAGCATGTTCAGCGCCACAAGGATCAGGAACATACCAAACACCCGCTTCAGCCGGACAGGATCGGTCCGATGCGCCAGCGCCGCCCCCAAGGGGGCCGTGACCAGCGTCATCGCGATGACCAGCACAAAGGCCGCAAGATTGACCGCCCCGATGGAAAATGGCGGTGCCACGGCCATCTCGACGAATAAAAAGCCTGCAACCGATGGCACGGCGATGATCACACCGAACCCCGCCGCCGTGGCCACCGCGCGGTGGATCGGCACGTTGAACAGGGTCATCATCGGCACCCCGAAAGACCCGCCCCCGATCCCCATCAGCACCGACAGAAAGCCAATGACCGGCGACAAGGCCGCGCGCGTGACCCCGCCGGGCATGACCGGCCCCAGCCGCCAGTGGTTTCTGCCAAAGGCCATGTAAACCGCCACGCTTGCCGCCAGAATGCCAAAGATCGCTTGCAACGTCCCCGAGCGCAAAGAGGCCGCAACCATGACCCCGATCACAGCACCGATGGCGATACCGGGCGCCCAAGCCCGCAGGATCGCCCAATCCACGGCCCCCTTGCGCTGATGCGCCAGCACGGACCGCGCAGAGGTCACGATGATCGTCGCCAGCGATGTCGCCAGACACATCTGCATCAGCTGCGGGCTGTCAAAGCCTAGCGATGCAAAGACATAGTAGAACGCAGGCACCAGCACGATCCCGCCGCCCACGCCCAGCAAGCCTGCCAGAACCCCTGCAAAAGCCCCGATCGCCATCAGGAACAAGGCCATCTGGACCAGTAACATCGTCTCGGGCATTGCGCGTTCTCCGGCGTGACTTGGCGATATCGCTACACCCGAGGTCGGCAAATGACCAGAGCTCAGGCCGCCGCCTGGGTGACATGCGCCAGCGCCGCCAGCACGGTCTGCGGCCCTGCCCCGTCCTGATGGGCCTGTTCGGACAGATGCCGCCGCCAGGCCTTGGCACCCGGACGGCCCTGGAACATGCCCAGCATATGGCGCGTGATCTGCCCCAGCCGTCCGCCCGCTTGCAGATGATCCGCGATATAGGGCAGCATCAGATGCACGATCTCTTCGGCGCTGCGCCCGGTCGGGTCGCCATAGATGCGGGCATCGGCATCCAGCAGGATATCGCAGGGAAGGTGATAGGCGGCGCGCCCGATCATCACCCCGTCCAACCCGCGATCCAGAAAATCCTGCGCCTGATCCAGCGTGGCAATCCCGCCATTGACCGACAGATGCAGATGCGGAAACAGCGCCTTCATCGCGATCACCAGATCATAATCGAGCGGCGGGATATCGCGGTTTTCCTTGGGGCTAAGCCCCTGCAACCAAGCCTTGCGCGCATGGATGGAAAAGCGGTCCACCCCCGCCGCCGACACCCGCGCGATGAAATCGGGCAGCACCTCGGCCGGGATCTGGTCATCAACCCCGATCCGGCATTTGACCGTCACCGGAATATCGACCGCCGCGATCATCGCCGCACAGCATTCGGCAACCAGCGCGGGGTTTTCCATCAGCACCGCGCCAAAGAACCCCGATTGCACCCGGTCCGACGGACAGCCGCAATTGAGATTGACCTCGTCATAGCCCATATCCGCCGCGACCCGCGCCGCCTGCGCCAATTGCACCGGGTCCGACCCGCCCAATTGCAAGGCGACCGGATGTTCCGCCGGATCATAGCCGATCAGCCGGTCGCGGTCGCCATGCAGCACCGCAGGGGCCGTGACCATTTGCGAATAAAGCAAGACATGCCGCGACATCAGCCGGTGCAGATACCGGCAATGACGGTCGGTCCAGTCCATCATCGGCGCAGTAGACAATCTAGCATGTTGATTTATTTGCATTTTTTGTGTATCTTCAAATTGTTGGCGGCGGATGCTGCTACGCTGGAATACGCCCCAATATCCCCGAATTTGCCCCTCTACGACGACTCATTGCACACACAGCGCACACGAAAATGGCCTCCATCACCAAGCTCCCCTCCGGTGCCTACCGGGTTCAGATCAGACGAAAGGGCCGCTACGCGAGCGAGACGTTTCTCCGTCGCGACGATGCCCATCGCTGGGCCCGCCAAGCGGAGACCCGGGTGGATCAGGGGTTGGCGCCGAACAAGTCGTCCGTCTCCCGCCTGACCACCTTCGGCGATCTCATCGATCTCCACATAATCGATATGTGCGAGGTAGGCAAACCGCCGCGTCGCAGCAAGGCCGCCACGCTCAAGACGCTCAAGCGCGATCTGGGCAAGGAGAAGATCGGGCACCTCGACCGGCAAAAGCTGATCGACTACGGCAAGATGCGCGCCGAGCAAGGTGCCGGTCCGGTGACCCTCAGCATCGATATCGGCGTGATCAAGATGATCATCACCCACGCGGCAGCCGTGCACGGGCTCGACATTTCTCCCGAACCCGTTGATCTGGCGCGTGTCGCGCTCAAGCGGCTCGGCCTCATCGGCAAAGGCACCGAGCGGGACCGCCGCCCCACCACGGACGAGCTGAACCGCCTCTTCCGTTGCTTCGATGACAACGAACGCCTGACCCTGCCGATGACACGGATCGTGAAGTTCGCGGTGGCCACGGCGATGCGGCTCGATGAGATCTGCCGCGTCGCATGGACCGATCTCGACGTCGACCGCCGGATGCTCATGATCCGCGATAGGAAGGACCCGCGCAACAAGACCGGGAACGACCAGCGGATCCCACTCTTCGCCGCCACGGGGTTCGATGCCTGGGCGTTGGTCACCGAACAGGCCAAGGAGCTCGGGCACGCAAGAGGCCGGATATTTCCCTACAACTCGAAATCGGTCGGAACGGCCTTCCGGCGCGCCTGCGTCGAGGTCAGCGTGAAGGACCTGCATTTCCACGATTTGCGCCATGAGGGCACAAGCCGCCTGTTCGAGGCCGGCTTCGCGATCGAACAAGTCTCGCTGGTCACCGGCCACAAGGATTGGAAAATGTTGCGCCGGTACACGCATATCCGCCCGGAAACGCTGCACCGGCTTGCCGCGTCGCGCGCCCCTTCCACGCTCGAGACCCGTGCAGCCGAGTGACCGGAGAGTCAGAGGGGTGCCGTCCCGGCCCGTGACGGGTTTGGAGGTCGAGAGAGAGGCTTTCGGCCGCCCGTCGCGGGAGAAAACCCATGAATACCGAAATTATCGATGCCGGGCGTGATATCAGCGGCGGCTACAAGGTGGATGTGTCGCGCGGCGCGAACGTGGATCGCGTGTCGTCCGAGTGGTTCTCGCGGCCGGAGGACGAGCGGTATCTGTCGCTCGACGATCTCTTCGCCTCGGTCCAGGGCCGGGCGGAGCGCAGCCGGACGCGCACGGTGGAGAGTGCGGCGATCCGGGTCGAGGCGCATCGCGACAACCCGGAGAAGCTGGGCCTTGTCCTGCCGGGCGCGGATGAGCCGATTGCACCGACACATTGGAGCTTCGGTCAGCTCTCGAGCCTCGTCGGCGCGCCCGCCGCCTATCTGCGGCAGCTGCCTGCGCCGCTGGCGGGGATCAACCTGCAATACGGCCTGACCAACCACCGGGCCGAGCAGATCAAGACCATGGAGGTCGCGAACGGTCGCACCGAACTGCGCGCCGTGACCGGACCCGACTATGGCCGCATCTACGACCATGAATTGGTCTCTGCAGTTCAACGCATCGCGGGCAATGGCACGGGCGACACGCGCTGGAAGGTGCCGGGCGTGCTCGACTGGTCGACCGGCATCTACAACCCGCGCGTGGACGTTACGAAGGAGACGACGACGCTCTACGCCTCGGACCGCGACGTGTTCCTGTTCCTCGTCGACGATCTGAACCCCATCGAGGCGGGGCTGCTGCCCGACGGCTCGCCCGACCTCTATTTCCGAGGATTCTATTGTTGGAACTCGGAGGTGGGCGCCAAGACGCTCGGCATCGCCAGCTTCTACCTGCGCGCGGTCTGCCAGAATCGGAACCTCTGGGGCGTCGAGGACTTCCAGGAGATCACGATCCGGCATTCGAAATACGCCGCCTCCCGCTTCGCCCATGAGGCCGCCCCGGCGCTCAGCCGCTTCGCCGAGTCCTCGCCCGCGCCCTTCATCGACGGCATCCGCGCGGCGCGGGAGAAGATCGTCGCGCGGTCGGACGAGGACCGTCAGGATTTCCTGCGCAAGCGCGGGTTCTCGAAGGCTGAAACCGGGCGGATCGTCGAGACGGTGCTGGCCGAGGAAGGCCGCCCGCCCGAGAGCGTCTTCGACTTCGTGCAAGGGATCACGGCGGTGGCTCGGTCAAAGCCGCAGCAGGACGCGCGGTTGGTGATGGAGGGCAAGGCGAAGGCGTTGCTGGAAAAAGCGTGATTGCGTTGAATATGAATTTGGATCAACGACCTATCGAGATAAACTCAAGCACTGAATGAAGATTTCGAGGGGCGTTATAGCCCCTCGATCGTGAACTCGGGTGCACCTTGCCAGACCAGCTTCCAGCTCGCGCCAGGGCGGACATTCTGGATGATCCCCGGATCGAAGGCGACGAAGCACCGCCCGCCCGAATGACGGACGGAGGGGTAGATCAGCCCGCGATGCCCCTCTGATCTCAGATCCGCGGCAAGGCGCTGCCCGGCCGCGTAGCCCCGCTCGGGGACCGGATCGAGCGCCAGATGGACCTCCCCGTGAAGATCGGGAAAATCGCCGATGAAATCCGCCAGCAACTCGACGTAGCGTGCCTCGTCATCGTAGCGGCCGATGAAGCCCAACTCGCGGGTCCGGTGAAACCCAACTTCCTGCGCGCTCGTCAGCATGTCCCAGGCGCAGTACCACGCGCCGCGGTCGCCGGTGTTGAACCGGTTGCCCGTTGAGCGGGTATAGGTGAATGCCGCGTTGATAAGGCTCTGCCCGTAGAGGGTCAGGTCATGTGACCGCCGCGCGAAGGCCAGTTCGCGGCGGTCTAGCGCGGGACTGCCCTGCGCTTCGGCGATCAGGCGGGCACTGGTCTCGCCTTCGATCTCGGCGAGAATCGCGGCCTCCTCGTCGCTGTCGACCAGCCCCCGCAGCACCGGCGGCTTGTGATGGGTCTCGGAAATCAGCCTGACAAGGGCACGGTCATTGACCGACGTGATCCTCAAACCCCGCCCCGCAGCGCATCGACATAGCCCCGCACGCGCAGGATCTTGGGCAATCCTCCCTCGATCATCGCGTCCACGGGCCGTGCGCCGTCAAACTCCGGACCTCGGTTCGGCAGCTTCGCCCAGTCCCGCGAGATCGGCTCGTTGAAGTAAAGCTCGAGCGACTTGTAGAGGCCGATCAGCGCGCTCAGGCGCAGCATCTGGTCCCGCGTCAAATCCCCCGCAAAATCGGGCTTCTTCGCTCTCTTCCAGGTCGAGTCCGACATATCCGCCAGTGCCGCCGCCTCACGCAAGGTGAGCGACCAGGCGTCCGCGATCCGGGCGAAGGCCTTAAGAGCGACCCCCTGCCGATCCGGCGCAGGACGTTCCAGAACAACGTTTTCCATATGTTGGCGCTCCTTCCTAGTTTGACTGATGATATAAGCTCATATGGATTGTTTTGCAAGTCCATATGAGCCATGTGGTGCCTCAAGAGGTAGAGGGGTGCCGGGTTTTCCGTGACGGGTTTGGAGGTCGGGAGAGAGGCTCCCGGCTGGCCTGTCGCGGAGATATCCCGATGACAAAGCAACAGAAAATCACCCTCAGCGCCTCGCGCGACATTCCCTTTAATAAGCTGATGCTCAGCCAGTCGAACGTGCGCCACGTCAAGGCCGGCGTATCGATCGAGGAACTGGCCGAGGACATCGCGCGGCGGACGCTGCTCAGTTCCATCACCGTGCGGCCCGTGCTGGATGACAATGGCGCCGAGACCGGCATGTACACGATTCCCGCCGGCGGGCGGCGGTTCCGGGCGCTGGAACTGCTCGTGAAACAGAAGCGCATGAACAAGACTGCGCTGGTGCCCTGCATCGTGCGCACCGATGGCCTCGCCGAGGAGGACAGTCTCGCCGAAAACGTCCAGCGCGCGCCGCTGCACCCGCTCGACCAGTTCCGTGCCTTCCAGGCGATGCGCGAGAAAGGTCGCACCGAGGAGGAGATCGCCGCGGCCTTCTTCGTTTCGGCCAGCGTGGTCAAACAGCGGCTAAAGCTCGCCGCCGTCTCGCCCTCGCTGCACGATGCCTATGCCGAGGAAGAGATGACGCTCGACCAGCTCATGGCCTTCACTGTCAATCCCGATCACGCACGGCAGGAGCAGGTCTGGGAGGCGCTGCAGCGGCACTATTCCCGGCAGCCCTACGAGATCCGCCGCATGCTGACCGAGGGCGCGGTGCGGGCGTCGGACAAGCGGGCGCAGTTCGTGGGGCTCGACGATTACGTCGAGGCCGGGGGCGAAATCCTGCGCGACCTGTTCCAGCAGGATGACGGCGGCTGGCTGCAGGATGCCGCCCTGCTCGACGTCATGGTGCGCGAGAAGCTCGCCGAAGAGGCCGAGGCGATCCGTGCCGAGGGCTGGAACTGGGTCGAGGTCGACACCGAGTTCCCCTATGGCCACACCTTCGGGATGCGCCGGGTCCATGGCGAAGCAGTGCCGATGACCTGTGAGGAGGCTGCCAGCTACCAGTCGCTGAAGGCCGAATACGACGCGCTTGAGGCGGAGCATGCGGAGGCCGACGAGCTGCCCGAAAACGTCGATGCCCGGTTGGGCGAGATCGAGGAAGCGATGGAGGCACTCGAGGCGCGGCCGATCCGGTTCGAGTCCGAGGATCTGGCGCTTGCCGGGGCCTTCGTCAGCATCGACAGTTCCGGGCGGCTGCGCGTCGAGCGGGGCTATGTGCGAGCGGAGGATGAACCGGTCGAGGAAGTCGAAGAGGTGGGCGAGGTCGCATCCGATCCGGTACCGGTCGCGCGTATTTCCTGACGTTGGTCTGGATGCCGCCCGCAGATGACGCGAGCCGCGCCGAGGGTTGGTTGCTGGAGAACCCACCGGATCGCAGCACCAAGCCACAGGATCTGATCTTGGGCTTTGTCGGCCGCGCCGACCGGCTGACTGATCTGCTCGACGGGTTCATGCCGGAGATCGCCTGGCTCTCCGATGAAGAGACCCTGACCTACCTGCATTCGACCGTTTCAACCCGGCGCCAACACGTCCGCGTGCCGGAGGTGCCGATGCATCTCGACGCGTTGCTGGCCGATGATCCGTTGGTGGGTGGACTGACACCCCGGCTCGGGACCGCGCATCTCAAGACCCTGACCATCATCGGGCTGCCAAGCGCCACCTGGCCCGGACTGCTCGACGAGTTGAACGCGCAAGGTTTCGAGTACCGCTGGTGCACCCGCGCGATCTGCCTCGACAAGACGGATGCCGCCCGGGTGTTCACCCGCATCCGCCGGCAGTGGTTCGCCAAGCGCAAGTCAGTGGCCGCGATCCTCAAGGAGGTGATGACCAACGAAGCCTCGACCTTGCTCGACAGCGACGCGGCCAACAAGGCGGCGGATGCCGATGAAGCGCTGCAGGAACTCGGCGCCGATGTGGCGGGCGCGGCTTACGTCACCGCCACGATCACCGTCTGGGAAGAGGACGCAGCAGCAGCCGAGGCCAAGCTGAAGGCCGCAGAAAAGATCGTGCAGGGGCGCGATTTCACCTGCATCCCGGAGACGTTGAATGCGCTCGAGGCCTGGCTCGGCTCCCTGCCCGGCCATCTCTACGCCAATGTCCGTCAGCCACCCATCTCGACGCTGAACCTCGCCCATATGATCCCGATCTCGGCGGTCTGGGCGGGGCCGGACCGGAACGACCATCTGGACGGCCCGCCGCTGTTCCACGCCGAAACCAACGGCACGACCCCGTTTCGCTTCTCCACACATGTGGGCGATGTCGGCCATACCTTGATCGTCGGCCCGACTGGCGCGGGCAAATCGGTCCTGCTAGCGTTGATCGCGCTGCAGTTCCGCCGCTACCCGGGCGCGCAGGTCTTCGCCTTCGATTTCGGCGGATCGATCCGCTGCGCCACGTACGCCATGGGCGGAGATTGGGAGAACCTCGGCGATGCACTGGCCGACGAGGCACCAGCGGTGCAGATGCAGCCGCTCGCGCGCGTAGACGAGGCGGCGGAACGCGCCTGGGCGCAGGACTGGCTCGCGGGGATCCTCGGGCGCGAAGGCGCGACGATCGACCCCGCTGCGCGGGACCATCTCTGGTCGGCATTGACCTCGCTCGCCTCGGCCCCGCCCGAGGAACGCACGCTGACCGGCCTCTCGGTCCTGCTGCAGTCGACCGAGTTGAAACGCGCGCTCAAGCCCTTCTGCCTCGGCGGGCCTTTCGGCCGGCTTCTGGATGCGGAGGCCGAGGACCTGGGCAGCGCCGAGGTGCTGGCGTTCGAGACCGAAGGATTGATCGGATCAGCGGCCGCACCCGCCGTGCTGGCCTATCTCTTCCACCGGATCGAAGCGCGGCTCGACGGACGTCCCACC
The DNA here is from genome assembly GCF_002158905.1 of Yoonia vestfoldensis. Lineage (NCBI taxonomy): Bacteria > Pseudomonadati > Pseudomonadota > Alphaproteobacteria > Rhodobacterales > Paracoccaceae > Yoonia > Yoonia vestfoldensis. The sequence goes on along the minus strand of NZ_CP021431.1, from coordinate 1,135,446 downwards.
ATGATCCTGATCGACGAGGGCTGGCTTGCGCTCGATGACGCCAATTTCGGCGGGCAACTGCGCGAATGGCTGAAGACGCTGAGAAAGAAGAACGCCTGCGTTGTTTTCGCCACCCAATCGCTGGCCGACATCGACGGGTCCCTCATCGCGCCTGCCATCGTCGAGAGCTGCCCCACGCGGATATTCCTGCCCAACGAGCGCGCCTTCGAGCCGCAGATCGCACGGATCTACCGGAACTTTGGGCTGAACGACCGCCAGATCGACATCGTCGCCCGCGCGATGCCGAAGCACGACTACTACTGCCAGTCGCGGCGCGGCAACCGGCTCTTCTCGCTTGGCCTCGGCGAGGTGGCGCTGGCCTTCACCGCCGCCTCCTCCAAGGCCGATCAGGCCGCAATCAGCAATCTTATCGCCACCCATGGCCGGGACGGCTTTGCCGCCGGCTGGCTGCGCCATCGCGGTCTTGATTGGGCCATCGACCTGCTCGGGCCCGACATCGCACCAGCCGATCCGACAACCCCTCACCCTGACCAAAAGGAGACAGAACATGACCCGCAATCCTGAGCGCCCTGCCCTGTCCTGCAAACTCGCCGCCGCATTGATGGCCAGCGCCCTCGTCCTGACACCGGTCCTGACGACACCCGCCCAGGCCTTCTTCTTCGGGGGCGGCGGGCGGATCGTCTACGACCCGCGCAACCATGCCGAAAACATCCTCTCAGCCGCTCGCGCGCTGGAGCAGATCAACAACCAGATCGCGCAAATCCAGAACCAGGCGCAGATGCTGATGAACGATGCGCTGAACCTCGCGAACCTGCCGCATTCGTCGCTGGCGCAACTGCAGGACGCCATCGGCGAAACCCAGCGACTCCTGGCCGATGCCCAGAGCCTCGCCTTCGACGTAGCCACCATCGAACAGGCCTTCGCGCAGGACTACGGCGCTGCCGCAGCGCAGGGCGATTTCGACGCGATGATCGCAGGAGCGCGTGAGCGGTGGGAGACCTCGGTCGCGGGCTTCGAGGACAGCTTGCGCGTGCAGGCCGGGGTCGTCGGCAATATCGACGGCGCGCGAACTCAGATGGACGCGCTCATCCGCGAGAGCCAAGGAGCCGTTGGGGCCTTGCAGGTCGCGCAGGCTGGCAACCAGCTGCTCGCATTGCAATCTACACAGATCGCCGATCTGACCGCCGCCATCGCCGCGCAGAACCGCGCCGAAGCGCTGGAAGCCGCCCGCATCGCCTCCGCCGAGGCGCAGGGCCGCGAGAACCTCGCGCGGTTCCTCGATTACGGCGGCGGCTACTCCCCCGGCACCGTCCGTTTCTTCGGGGATTGAGCGCATGGCCCTCGACACCCCACAAACCTTGCGCCTGATCGCCTTCAGTATCGGCGGCCTAGCCGCCCTCGCCGCCGTGGTCGAACTGACCCGCACGGTCCTGCCCACCGACACCGGGCATGTGGTCAGGGATGACGCCTTGCGCAGCCCCCTCGCGCATTGCCGTGACCTGACGCCCGAAGACTACGCCACCGACACCGAATGCCGCGCCGCCTGGGAGGCGGCCCGGCAGCGCTTCTTCGATCTGGCTCCAGAGCCGGCCGGGACGGAGTAAGGCAATGGGCGGCGTCAGTGTCATCGACCGGTTTCTCGAGGTCTTCGCCTCCTACATCGATTCCGGTTTCGGCCTTCTGGGTGGCGACGTCGCCTTCCTCGCCACCACGCTGATCGTCATCGACATCACGCTGGCGGCCCTCTTCTGGGCCTGGGGTACGGATGACGACATCATTGCACGGCTGGTGAAAAAGACCCTCTTCGTCGGGGTCTTCGCCTATATCATCGGCAACTGGAACACGCTGGCCCGGATCGTCTTCGACAGTTTCGCGGGCCTTGGCCTGGTCGCTACCGGCGGCACCATTTCCGCCAGCGAATTGCTGCAGCCCGGGCGCATCGCGCAGATCGGACTTGAGGCCGGGCAGCCGATCCTCGCCTCCATCGCCGAGCTCTCCGGGTTCGTCGCCGTCTTCGAGAACTTCATCCAGATCGGGATCCTGTTCTTTGCATGGCTTGTGGTTCTGCTGTCGTTCTTCATCCTCGCGATCCAGCTTTTCGTCACCCTGATCGAATTCAAGCTGGCCACGCTGGCGGGTTTCATCCTCGTGCCCTTCGGCCTCTTCAACAAGACCGCGTTCATGGCCGAACGCGTGCTGGGCCTCGTCATTTCCTCCGGCGTCAAGGTTCTGGTCCTGGCCGTGATCGTCGGCATCGGGTCGACCATCTTCAGCGAGTTCACCGCCGGGTTTGCGGGTGAACCCACAATCAACGACGCGATGTCCGTGGTCCTCGGCGCGCTGGCGCTTCTCGCCCTCGGTATCTTCGGCCCCGGCATCGCCAATGGCATCGTCTCGGGCGGGCCACAACTTGGCGCAGGCGCCGCGGTCGGCACCGGTATCGCCGTGGGCGGGGCCGCGGTCGCCGGTGTGGCCGGGACCCGGATGGCACTTGGCACCGGTGGCGCGGCTTTGCGTGGTGCCAGTGCGGTTGGCAGCGGAACCGCGACCGCTTACCAACTTGGTGCCGCGTCCCGCAGCACAAGCCTCGGAAAAACCGTCGGTGGCGTGGCCGCTATCGGCAAGACCGGTGCCGTCGCCGCGTTCAGCCCGCTCCGACGCGCGATCTCGGAAGGCGCGCAGTCCGGTGCCCGCGCAGCCTATGCCGCAACCGGGGGACGGATGGCAGGTGGCGCCCTGCCCGCCCCGGCCAATGACGGCCCACCGGACTGGGCGCGCCGGATGAAGCGCCAGCAATCCCTTCAACACGGCCTTTCCACCGCCACTCATGTCATCCGCTCCGGAGACCATGGCGGCGGCGGCACGGTCGTCAGCCTCTCCGAAAGGTCCTCCTGATGTTCCGACGCCCCAGTGTCCGCTACGGCACCACGCCCGAGCCTGTCACCCCCTACCAGAAGGCTGCCCAGGTCTGGGACGAGCGCATCGGCTCGGCCCGCGTTCAGGCCCGCAACTGGCGCATTATGGCACTCGGTTGCCTCGCCCTGTCCGCCGGGCTCAGCGCGGCGCTCGCCTGGCAATCGACACGCAGCAGCGTCGTCCCCTACGTGGTCGAGGTCGACAACCTCGGTGCGGCACAGGCCGTCGCCCCGGCGCTCGCCGAGTATCGTCCGACCGATCCGCAGATCGCCTGGCATCTTGCCCGCTTCGTCGAGCATGTCCGGCAGGTCCCGGCCGACCCGATCGTGCTGCGCCAGAACTGGCTGCGCGCCTACGATTTCGCCACGGATCGCGGCGCTGTCGCGCTAAACGACCATGCCCGGGTGAACGATCCCTTCGCGCAGGTCGGCGACACGCAGATTTCCATCGAGGTCTCGAGTGTCATCCGTGCATCAGAGTCGAGCTTCCGCGTCGCCTGGATCGAGCGGCGCTACGAAAACGGTCAGCTCGCCACCACCGAACGCTGGACCGCCATCCTGACCGTCGTGATCCAGCCCCAGCGCGATGCAGAGCGCCTGCGGGCAAACCCGCTCGGCGTCTATGTCCATGCCATCAACTGGTCGAGGGAGAATGCCCAATGAGACGACATCGCCCCATCCCCGTTCTTCTTCTCGCAGCCACGGCGCTGACCGCCTGCACGGGGCAGCGCCCGCCCGAAATCGCCTATGACGACCAGGTCCCGGCCCTTGCTCCGCCGCCGGCACCACCCCCGGCCGAAGGACCGCCCCGCCCGGTTCACACGCCGCCAGCCTGGACGCCTTCCCGCGGCGGCAATCCGGTAGCGGACACGCCCGAGGCGCGCATCATCGCCGCCAATGCCGCAGCCCGGGTCGAGCCCCGCCAGCAGGGCTATTACAACGCCATGCAGGTTTTCCCATGGAGCGAAGGCGCGCTCTACCAGATCTATGCAGCACCCGGGCAGATCACCAATATCGCGCTCGAACCCGGTGAACGCCTGACCGGACCCGGCCCGATCGCGGCCGGCGACACCGCGCGCTGGATCATCGGCGACACCACCAGCGGCGCAGGCCGCACCGAGCGCGTCCATATCCTCGTGAAACCCACCCGCCCCGACATCACCAGCAATCTCGTCGTGAACACGGACCGGCGCACCTATCACATCGAGTTGCGTGCAAATGAAGAGGCCTGGATGCCCAGCGTCGCATGGGCCTATCCGGAGGTGCGAGCCACGCCCCGCACCCCGACAATTCGCCGTCCAGCGATCCCGCCCGAGGCCGAGCGGCACTACCGTTACGGCTTGCAGGGCGACGCCCCGCCCTGGCGGCCGGTCTCGGTCTTCGACGACGGGCGCCGTGTCTATGTCGTGTTCCCGCCCGGCATCGCCCAGGGTGAAATGCCCCCGCTCTTCGTGATCGGCGCGGATGGGCGCAGCCAGATCGTCAACACCCGCGTTCTCGGCAACGTGCTGATCGTGGACCGCCTGTTCGGGGCCGCAGAACTGCGTCTCGGCGAAAGACGACAGCAGGTCGTGCGGATCGTGCGGACAGATGGCGACCAGCGCCCGCCACGCACGCCCCAGCCGGAGGCGGCGCAATGACACAAGCCCCTGATATGCAACCGCCGCCACGGACCGAGGAAGACATCGCTCAGGAGCTTCGCCTCAGGCCCGATCCGCCCCGCGTCATGCGCCTGTCCCGCCGGGCCATTGCCCTTGCCACCGCAATCGGCGGACTTGGCCTTGGCGCGATCCTGATCGTGGCCCTGCAGAACAACCGGCAGGAGGTCAACCAGACCGAGCTCTTTTCCACCGAACGCATTCAGGCGGCTGAAGGGCTGTCCGCACTGCCTCGGGATTACGCCGATGTCCCGCGTCTCGGTCCGCCCTTGCCCGGTGAGCTGGGCCGCGCCATCCTTGGGGCGCAAGATCGCGGCCAGCCGGTACCGGCACCGCCCCTTTCCGGTCCATTGGCCCCCACAGTCGATCCGGAGGAACAACGCCGCCTTCAGGAACTCGACGCCGCCCGGCTGAGCGCCCTTTTTGCCGAGGCGCAAACCGTGCCGCGCAGCGGAAGACAGGCCACACCGACCTCCCCCGCGACCGGCGCGCTCTTCCCCTCCACATTGGGCAGCCCTACGGCAAACGATCCGGTCTCAAACCGGGAGGCCTTCCTCACCCGTCCCGGAGACACGGACACCGTCAGTGCGCAGCGCATGGTGCCGCCACTCAGCCCCTACATCCTGCAGGCCGGAACCGTGATCCCGGCCGCCCTGGTCACCGGCCTGCGCTCCGACCTACCTGGCCAGATCTCGGCCCAGGTGACTTCGAATGTCTATGACAGCCCCTCAGGACGATACCTGCTGATCCCGCAAGGCGCGCGGCTTCTGGGAGAATATGACAGCCGCATCGCATCCGGGCAAAGCCGCCTGCTCCTCGTCTGGACCCGCCTCATCCTTCCGGATGGTCGCTCCATTGTGCTGGAACGCGCGCCCGGCACTGACGGAACAGGCGCGTCCGGCCTGCAGGACCGGGTCAACTACCATTGGGGTCGCGTCTTCCTCGCCGCTGGCCTCGCCACGATCCTGAACCTCGGCCTGGAAAGCGGGGCCGACAGCGAGGATGACGTCGCCCGCGCCATCCGCGAGGCCGCGCAGGACACGATCGGACGGACCGGGGACGAGATCGTCCGGCAACAGCTCGCCGTCCCGCCGACACTGACCATCCGACCGGGCTTCCCCGTCCGCGTCATGGTCACCCGCGACCTGATCCTTGAGCCCTTGGGAGAAGTGAGATGACGAAGCTGAAGCTTGGCCCGATCCATGACGACAAGCCGGTCAAGCTGACCGTGGAACTTCCCGCCGATGTGCACCGCGACCTTTGCGACTACGCGGCGGTCCTCGGCCAACAGACCGGACAGGACCTTGAGCCCGCCCGCCTCGTCGCCCCAATGCTTGCCCGCTTCATGGCCACGGACCGCGGGTTCGCTGCAGCGCGCAAAACGGGATCGAAGGCGAACCGCAAGAAAGCAGACCCATCGAAGCCTCTGGATACCGATCACGGCTAAGTCTCTGTGAAATCGCAAGTCTCTTGGCAGATCGCATTGCACACGGATCGCACATCGGTTCGCCCTACCTTCCTCAAGTTGCTTGCGAGTCGGTCCGATCCTCCAGTAATCCCGATCTCAAGAGCCAGCCGCTCGCGTGGATGTGGTCGCATATCTTCGTGCCTGATAGCATGGCATGCACTGGGCCAATTTCGGAATCCGGGCAGCTCATGCTATGTTGCTGTGACCAGCAAGTGTTCAACTCCGAAAGACGAATAGCAGATCCCGGCAATCAGCCAAAATCAGACCAGTTCGTCCGCCGCGACCGTCACCTCATCTACCCAGGCCATCAGTGCTTCGGGATCAGACGGCAGCTGAACTGCCAGCCCTTCCGAGAATGTCTCGAAAGCCGGTCGGTTGAGTTCATTCAAGCCGACAAGAACGGGGATATCCATCGCGATCGCCTCGGCGATCACGTTACGGAACCCGCGCCCCTCGGCCTCGTGTTTGCCGAACTTGTTGACGATCAAGATATCCGCGCCGGAGGACAGGGTAGTCTCAACCATTGCGACCGCCGTTTCCAACGTGGCCGGGTCGAGGCGGCACCCCCGCGCCTGCGGACCAAGATCTTGACTGATGCGCAGAACGGCACCATCGGGCAGCACCCGCACATCCATGTCGCAGGGGCCGGCATCACAGCGCTCGCTGTTGATCTGGACAGTGCCGCAACATCTGAGTCCGCGCGCCGCGAGGTCGGTTGCCAGCCGTTCAAGAACCAGGTCGGTATCGCCGCGCCCCGGCGCCATCGTGTAGGCAAGTTTCATATCTGGACTCCTCAGGATTGACAGAAAGGTTGGAATACGACCAGCGCACCGGCTGGCAGGCAATCGGCATCGGCGGGCAGAAACATCAGCCCGTCGGCACCGGAAAGCAGCCCGACACGGGCCGAATGGGTGGCATCCTCGAAACGGACGATCTCGCGACCTTGGGCATCGAAACCGGCCAGCCTGGCGGGTCGCAGTTCGCAGCGCCCGGGCTTGCGGCGGATTGGGCTTGCGGTCACGACATGGCGCCGGGTCGGGATGGGTCCCTCGCCGCTCAGGGCACGGATCAGCGCCAGTCCGAAGACCTGCCCTGTGACGAATGCCGATACCGGGTTGCCGGGCAATCCGAGCCAGTGCGCCTTGCCAATGCGCCCGACTGACACCGGCTTGCCCGGTTTGATCGCGACGCCGCTGAAGAGGATCTCGCCCCCGAGAGCCATGAAGGCGGGTTTCACATGATCTTCCTCGCCGACCGAGATACCGCCCGTGGTGATGACAAGGTCGGCCTGCGCCGCCATCTCGCCCAATTGACGGACAAGGCCGGCAAGGTTGTCGGCACCCTGGGCCGAGGCGACGATGTCGACATCAGCAGTTGCGAGGCTTGCCGTCAGCATCGGTGTGTTCACGTCCCAGATCTGAGCGGCTTCGCGTGCGCCCCCGGCGCGGCGGACCTCGTCGCCGGTAACCAGAAGCGCCACGCGCAGCCTGCGCCTGACCCGTAAGATGCCTGCACCGGCGGCGGCGCAGGCGGCGATCTCCCTCGGGCCGAGCCTGCGGCCCTTGTCCAGTACGGTCGTCCCCTTGGCCATGTCACTGCCCGCGCGGCGGATGTTCTTACCCGGTTCAGGTCGGCGCGACAGATGAATGACGTCCCCGTCACGCAGGACGTCCTCCTGCATGACGACCGCGTCAGCGCCTTCCGGGATTGGTGCGCCCGTAAAAATCCGGGCCGCCACTGCTCCAGCAACCGGCGTCGTCACCGCCTGCCCGGCAGGCACGCGCACAACGACTGGCAATACCCAGGGTCCAGCGCCAGCCAGGGCCGATGTCGCGATTGCATAGCCATCCATCGCCGCATTGTCGAAAGCAGGCGCCATGGACCGGGACCGGACCGGCTGAGCGAGAATGCGGCCAAAGACGTGGTCGAGCGACAGGGCTTCAGTCCGGCCGACCGGTACAGTATGCGCCGCAATCCGGGCAAGCGCCTCATCGATGCTGATCAGCGGGTGAAGCATGTCCTGACTGTCACAGCCGCAGCCGGGTGACGCGATGGCTTGATGGATGGTCATTGTGATGCCTCCTGTGTGGATTGGGCGGCCTGGAAATGCCCGGGCCCGATGCTGCAATCGAGATCTCGCAGACGCCCGTCCCTGAGCCCGTAAATCAGGCCGTGCACGCGAACGACAGCACCGCGCGCCCATGCGCGTTGCAGGATCGGCGTTTCGCAGACGCGCCGCACGCCCTCGACCACATTGAGTTCGGCCAGCCGGTCGCGTTGTGCCTCAAAGTCGGGTTCGCGCCCCAGATCGACCGCGTAGGCGCGGGCCAGGCGCCGGATCGGTTCCAGCCAGTGATCGGCCAGACCATGGGGCAGATCCTCGGTCGCGGCCTTGACCCCACCGCAGCCGTAGTGGCCGCAAACGATGATCTCGCGCACATGCAACGCATCGACGGCAAATTCGAGCGCCGACAGCAGGTTCATGTCCGAGGAATGAATGATGTTGGCGACGTTCCGATGGACGAAGACCTCGCCCGGATCGAGCCCCGCGACCACGTTGGCCGGAACCCGGCTGTCCGAACAGCCGATCCAGAAAAACTCGGGCGCCTGAAGGGCGGCAAGGCGGGTGAAATAGTCAGGTTCTTCGGCATGGCGTTGTTGCGACCAAGCCAGGTTGCGGGCCAGAAGATCAGTCAGCATCGGTCGTCTCCAAAAGGTCGGGCAGCCCGCGCCGCGTTCGCATTTGTTTCGACAGGGTCTGCAGGTCGGACCGGGTCAGCCGGGCGCGGGCAATCGGCAAGAGGATCGCGTTTTCAGCAACAAGGTGGCGGCGCACATGCCCCGCGAAGCGCGACAAAAATGCGCGCTCCTTGGCGGTCAGATCGCCCCCCCTGTCGAGGCAACCAGCCAGCATCACACGCACGTCCGGCAGCAGGCGCTTTGCCTCATCCTGATCAGCCCTGATCCGGTCGATCGCACCCTCGATCGCATCCTCCTCGGTGCAGCGCCGGGCAAGAAGCGGGAACAGGTCCTCTGCCTCGTCACGCAGGTGGACGTTCAATTCTTCGTTCAGAAAGCGCAGGACAGTTGTCGCTGCCTGGCGATCAAAAGCGTCCACCGATGCCAGCCCGTCGATCACTGCGCAAATCTGACGTTCGCGCAGGTGATCTTCACTGATGAAATCCAGAGGATTTGCAAGCAGGCTCGGGCTTGTCGGTTTATCACCGCTCCCGCGCAGCAGAGGCTCTGACGGTTGCATGACACGTCCTTTCGCGTGGTTCAGATCGGCGCAAGACTTGCGCCGGTGATCTGTGCGCCGGTGGCCAGGGTTTCGACGAAGTCCCGTGATGCCCTTGCCCAAGCCGCCTTTTCGAGGGCCTGCGCGATTCTGGGGCGGACGGTCTCATAGGGCAGGACCTGACCCTGTGCAGTCGCGTTCAGGCGGATGATGTGCCAGCCGTGGCGCGAGAGAACGGGCGCCGGACTGATGCCGCCCTCGGGCAAGCCGCGCAGGGCCGCTTCGAACTCCGGCACGGTGTCGCCCGGGCCAAGCTGGCCCAGATGCCCAGCCGAAGCCTTGGAGCCGCAGTCGCTTTCACGGGCAGCGGCGGCAAACCCCTTGGCATCACCGTCAAGCCGCGCCAGCAGGGTAACGGCACGCGCCTCGGCCATGGCGCGTTCGGCGTCGTCGCGCGGATCACAGGCACACAGGATATGCGAGACATCCCAGAGCGGTGCGGATCTGTAACGGTCGGTGTCCTTTTGCCATTCTGCACGCACCGCGTCCTCGGCAATCGGCTCGATTTCCAGCGCTTCATCCAGAAGGGCACGGATCAGGGCTTCGTCCTCAGTCTCGAAGCGGTTTGGCGCCAGTTCCAGCGGGTCGGGCGTCAGCCCCCGGCGCTTCGCCTCTTGCAACAGCAGCGCGCGGATCGTCAAAGCCTGTGCGGCCTTGCGCCATGCGATGCCGGGCTTTTCGCGCGGTGCTTCGTGATTCTGGGCTTCGGCGGCGATGGCCGCCGAAGGGATGGTTTCGCCGTTCACGACGACATCGGGGAAAAGTGCGATGTTCATTGTGCCTACTCCGCTGGTGTGGTGGTTTCAGGGCCGGTTTTACCTTGCCGTGCATCATACGCAGCGCGGCGTTCTTCCAGCGGGCGGCGCCGGCGCGAGCGCACGATCTGGTATCCGGACCGCGTCAGCAGGTAGCGGAACGGGGCCGCAAAACCCGACCAGATATGCACCAACCGCGTGAACGGAAACAGCATCGTGATGATCAGGCCAAGGAAGATGTGCAGCTTGTAAAGCCAATGGACGTCGACCACGGTGACCCAAGCATTGATGTTCCAGGTTACAACGCTTTGCGACCAGGTCATGAAGCGGACCATTTCCGACCCGTCCATGTGCTGAAGGGTCTGCGTGATCGTCAGCAGGCCGATGGCCAGCTGGAGCCAGATCAGGACCATGATCAGAATATCCGGAAAGGTCGATGTCACACGGATGCGCGGATCTGCGAGACGGCGATGGATCAGCATCGTCGAGCCGATGAGTGCGGCGATGCCGGCAGGCCCCCCGATCAAGACGGCCATCCACTGCTTCAGCCCATAGGGAATACCTATGGCATCCAGCACCCAGACAGGTGTGAACAGACCGACCAGATGGCCAAAGAACACCGTCAGAATACCGACGTGGAACAGGATCGACCCCCAGATCAGCTGCTTGCGCCGCAATAGCTGGCTGGACGCGCTTTTCCAGGTGAAAGGATCACGTTCATAGCGGGCGATAGACCCCACAAGGAACACCGTCAGCGCGACATAAGGCATGACGCCAAAGATCACGAAATTGATATCGAAATTGCCGAACATGTCATGCGCTCCTGTTCAGGGTGTTGGTGGTCGGTGTGTCCATGCCTGCCAGCATGTCGCGGACCTGCGGGCATCCGGCGTTGGGATCGGGACCGAATGTCACCTCGGTTTCTTCCCAGATCGCATCCAGCGCCGCGAGGTCGGTCGGGTCATCTTCGGGTTGCGCCAGCATTTCAGCCACGGCAGCCGCGTCAACGGTTGTTCCCGACAGATGCATCAAGGCCGCAAAGACGGGGCCATATCGGCTTTCGCGCTTGTCCAGACGTGTGCGGATTGCGTCAAAGATATGTGACGCATCCGCCAGAATGTCCTGTGCTTCGGCAAAGGGACGGGTGGACAGGAATTCCAGCAGAACCGGCAGGTGGTCGGGCAATTCACTGGTGACAGGATCGAACCCGCCATCACGATAGGTTTCCAGCAGGCTGACCATTGCACCGCCCCTGTCACGGCTTTCACCGTGAACATGTTCGAACAGGTTCAGCGACAATGTGCGCGACCGATCGAACAACATGACATAGGATTCCTGCACGTCATAGATGTCGCCGGTGGCAAGCCAGTCTGTCAATTTGTCCAAGCCCTGCCCCGTCGCTGCGGGAACACGGGGGTCGGCCGCCAATGCGGCACGGATTTCGGGCATCGCGGCCTGCAATTCCTTTGTGGGATAGCTGAGCAGCAGCGAAAGCGACTTGAAAGTCAGGTCCAGCATCAGAATGTCTCCGTTGGTAGGGCAAATTGCTTTTTCTTGCCGCCGAACATGGTGGTCTTGCCGGTTTCGCCGGTGGAACAGCCGTTGCCATCGGTAAACCCGCAACCCCCGCGCAGTTCCGCGCCTTCTTCGTTTTGTTCGCGGTGCGCCGTGGGAATGGCGAAGCGATCCTCGTAATCGGCGATGGCCATGATTTTATACATGTCCTCGATCATCCGGCCCGACATGCCCACACGGGCGGCGATGCCTTCATCACGCACGCCGTCCACGCTCAGGGCACGCATGTAAAGCCGCATGGCAGACATCCGTTCCAGCGCATGCACGATCGGTTCTTCGTCCCCCGCCGTCAGCATGTTGGCGAGGTATTGGACCGGAATACGCAAGCTGCGCACGTCGGGCATCTGGTCGCTCATCGCGATCTGCCCGGCTTGGGCGGCGTTCTGGATCGGCGACAGCGGCGGGATGTACCAGACCATCGGCAGCGTCCGGTATTCGGGGTGCAGCGGGAAGGCGACCTTCCAGTCCATCGCCATCTTCCAGATCGGGCTGACCTTGGCGGATTCGATCCAGTCTTCTGGCACGCCGTCACGGCGGGCGGCGGCGATCACCTCGGGGTCGTTGGGGTCGAGAAACACATCCAGTTGCGCGCCGTAGAGATCGGTCTCGCGTTCGGCGCTAGCCGCCGCTTCGATCTTGTCCGCGTCATAGAGGATAACGCCCAGATAGCGGATACGGCCCACGCAGGTTTCCGAGCAGACCGTCGGCTGGCCGGACTCGATGCGCGGATAGCAGAAGGTGCACTTCTCGGATTTGCCGCTTTCCCAGTTGTAGTAGATCTTCTTGTAGGGACAGCCCGAAATGCACATCCGCCAGCCGCGACATTTTTCCTGATCGATCAGGACAATGCCGTCTTCTTCGCGCTTGTAGATCGCGCCCGAGGGGCAAGAGGCCGAACAGGTGGGGTTCAGACAATGCTCGCACAGGCGCGGCAGATACATCATGAAGGTATTTTCATACTCTCCATAGATCTCCTTCTGCACGCTCTCGAAGTTGTAGTCCTCAGACCGCTTGGCGAATTCGCCGCCGAGGATTTCCTCCCAATTCGGCCCCTTCTCGATCTTCTCCATGCGCTCGCCGGTGATCTTCGACCGGGGGCGCGCGGTGGGGAAATGGTCCATGTCGGGCGCGGATTTCAGGTGGTCGTAGTCGAAATCGAATGGCTCGTAGTAGTCGTCGATTTCGGGCATTGACGGGTTGGCAAAGATGTTCGCGAGGATCCGCCACTTTGACCCCTGTTTGGGATGCAGCTTGCCGCTGGCCGACCGTGTCCAGCCACCGTTCCAACGCTTCTGGTTTTCCCAGTCGGTCGGATAGCCGGTGCCGGGCTTGGTCTCGACGTTGTTGAACCATGCGTATTCAACGCCTTCGCGCGTCGTCCACACGTTCTTGCAGGTGACTGAACAGGTGTGACACCCGATACATTTATCAAGGTTCAGGACCTTGCCGATTTGTGCGCGAACTCTCATTCTGCTGCCTCCACTTTGCGTGTTGCAGGCTGATCCAGCCAGTCGATCATTTTCATCTTCCGCACGATCACGAACTCGTCGCGGTTGCTGCCCACGGTGCCGTAGTAGTTGAAGCCGTAGGACAGCTGCGCATAGCCGCCGATCATGTGGGTGGGTTTCAGCGTTGCGCGCGTCACCGAGTTGTGGATGCCGCCACGATGGCCGGTCTTTTCCGAGCCGGGCGTGTTCACGATCTTTTCCTGCGCGTGATACATGAAGAGCGTGCCCTGCTTGATCCGCTGGGACACTACCACCCGTGCCGTCAGCGCACCGTTGATGTTGTAGGCCTCGACCCAGTCGTTATCGACAAGACCAGCCTTTTGCGCGTCCACTTCGGACATCCAGACCACCGGCCCGCCTCTGTTCAGCGTCAGCATCAGGAGGTTGTCGGTATAGGTGCTGTGAATGCCCCATTTCTGGTGCGGCGTGATGAAGTTCAGCACCACATGCGGGCTGCCTTCGGCCGCATCGTTGTTGACGGCCTTGGTGATGGTCTTGAGGTCCACAGGCGGGCGGTAACTGACAAAACCTTCACCGAATGCACGCATCCACAAATGATCCTGATAAAGCTGCTGGCGACCCGTCAAGGTGCGCCACGGGATCAGCTCATGCACGTTGGTGTAGCCCGCGTTGTAGCAGACCTCTTCGCTTTCGATCCCTGACCATGTGGGGCTGGAAATGATCTTGCGCGGCTGGGCTGCGATATCGCGGAAACGGATCTTGGTGTGATGCGCGCCCTCCGCCAGATGGGCATGGTGGCGACCTGTCGGTTTCTCCAGTTCCTCCCATGCTTTCACGGCCACTTCGCCGTTGGTCTCGGGGGCGAGCATCAGGATCATCTCGGCCGCGTCTATAGCCGTTTCGAGTTTCGCGTGCCCCTTCGAAACACCCTCGTGCAGCACCACCCCGTTCAGATCACGCAGATGGCCGACCTCGACCTTGGTATCCCAGGTGATCCCCTTGCCACCGTTGCCGAGTTTCTCGAGCAACGGACCGACCGAAGTAAACTTCTTGTAGAGGTTTGGATAATCCCGCTCGACCGCGATATAGTTCGGCGCGGTCTTGCCGGGGATCAAGTCGCATTCGCCCTTCTTCCAGTCCTTCACATGGGCCTGCGCCAGTTCGCCGGGGGTGTCGTGCAGCAGCGGAAGTTGGACGATGTCCGTTTCCACGCCCAGCACCTCGGGCGCCACTTCCGAAAACTTCCGGGCGATCGACTTGAAGATTTCCCAGTCGGATTTGCTCTCATAGGCCGGGTCCACAGCCGCCTGCAGCGGGTGGATGAACGGATGCATGTCGGACGTGTTCAGGTCGTCCTTTTCGTACCAGCTGGCCGTGGGCAGAACGATGTCGGAATAGACGCAGGTGGTGGACATGCGGAAGTCGATGGTCACCAGCAGGTCGAGTTTGCCCTTGGGCGCCTCGTCATGCCAGACGGCCTCTTTCGGCATTACGCCGCCTTCCTGGCCCAGATCCTTGCCCATCACACCGTGATCGGTGCCAAGCAGGTGCTTGAGGAAGTATTCATGCCCTTTGCCGGATGATCCCAGCAGGTTCGAGCGCCAGACAAACAGGTTGCGCGGCCAGTTTTCGGGTGCATCAGGGTCTTCGCAGGACATCTGCAAGGCACCCGATGCCAACTGTTCTGCGACAAAGGCGGGAATGTCCTTGCCCGCCCCTTTCGCCTGTTTGGATACTTCAAGCGGGTTGGTCTTGAGTTGTGGTGCCGACGGCAGCCAGCCCATGCGCTCGGCGCGGATGTTGTAGTCGATCAGCGAAATGTCCCAATCACCTTCCGGTGCGGTAGGCGACAGGATCTCGCCCGCGCGGAGCGTTTCATAACGCCACTGGTCGGTGTGGGCGTACCACGCGGAGGTCGAGTTCATGTGGCGTGGCGGGCGGCTCCAGTCCAGCGCGAAGGCCAGCGGCTGCCAGCCCGTTTGCGGGCGCAGTTTTTCCTGACCGACATAGTGCGACCAGCCGCCGCCTTCCTGACCGATGCAGCCGCACATCACCAGCATGTTGATGATACCACGATAGTTCATGTCCATGTGGTACCAGTGGTTCAGACCGGCCCCGAGGATGACCATGGACTTGCCGTGGGTCTTTTCGGCGTTGCCCGCGAATTCGCGTGCGACAGCTATGATCTTCTCGCGGTCGACACCGGTGATTTTTTCGGCCCATGCAGGGGTATAGGGACTGTCGTCGTTGAAATCCTTTGATACCCAATCGCCGCCAAGGCCCCGATCAAGCCCGTAATTGGCGCAGAACAGATCGAACACGGTGGCGACCAGCGCCTCCTTGCCATCGGCCAGCGTGACACGGCGCGCAGGGATGTTGCGGGTCAGCACCTCTGGATGGTCGCATTTGACGAAATCGCCCGTGGCAGCACCGCCAAAATAGGGGAAGTCGACGCCCACGATTTCGTCGTGATCACCCTCCGATATCTGGCTCAGGCGCAGTTGGGCCTCGACCCCCTTGGCGCACTGTTCTAGGTTCCACTTACCTTCCTCACCCCAGCGGAACCCGATGGACCCGTTCGGCGCCACGATCTGGCCCGAAGCCTTATCATAGGCAACAGTTTTCCAGTCGGGGTTGTTGGTCTCGCCCAGTTTCCCGTCGAAATCATCAGCACGCAGCATCCGGCCCGGCACAAGGTGGCCGTCCTTTTCATCCAGACGCACCAGCATCGGCATGTCGGTGTATTTACGGGCGTATTCCTCGAAATAGGCGGCCTGCCGATCCAGATGGAACTCGCGCAGGATCACGTGGCCCATGGCCATGGCCAGCGCCGCATCGGTGCCGGCCTGCGGGTTCAACCAGATATCGCCGAACTTGGCGGCTTCCGAGTAATCGGGGCTGACCACGGCGGATTTGGTGCCGCGATAGCGCACCTCGGTGTAGAAATGGGCGTCGGGCGTGCGCGTCTGCGGCACGTTCGAGCCCCAGAGCATCAGGAAACCCGCATTGTACCAGTCGGCCGATTCCGGCACGTCGGTCTGTTCGCCCCAGGTCTGCGGCGAAGCGGGCGGAAGGTCGCAATACCAGTCGTAGAACGACATGCAGGTGCCGCCCAGAAGCGACAGGTAGCGCGAGCCCGCGGCGTAGCTGACCATCGACATGGCCGGGATGGGCGAAAAGCCGAATACCCGGTCGGGGCCGTAGGTCTTGGCCGTGTAGGCGTTGGCGGCGGCGACGATTTCGGTCGCTTCGTCCCAACTTGCCCGGACGAAACCGCCCTTGCCGCGCGTCTTGGTGTATGATGCACGCAGGATCGGATCGTTCTGGATTGCAGCCCATGCCGCCACAGGCGTCATCGTTTCGCGCATCTTGCGCCAGACGCGCATCAGGCTGCCGCGGATCAGCGGGTTCTTCACCCGGTTCGCGGAATACAGATACCAGCTATACGACGCCCCCCGCGCACAGCCCCGCGGCTCATGGTTGGGCAGCCCCGCGCGGGTGCGCGGATAGTCGGTCTGCTGGGTTTCCCAAGTCACGATGCCGGATTTTACGTAGATCTTCCAAGAACAGGACCCGGTGCAGTTCACCCCGTGGGTAGAGCGGACGATCTTGTCGTGCCGCCAGCGGTTGCGATAGGTATCCTCCCAGTCGCGGTTCTCGGACGTGGTTTGTCCCCAGCCGTCGGAAAATTGTTCCAACTTGTTGCTTTTGAGGAAGTTCATTCTATCGAGCAGATGGCTCATGGCTTGGTCCTTTCGTTATTCGGCTGGTTGGGCAGAGGTCAGGTCGCGACCGCCACACTCGATGTCGTGAAGAAGGCCACCGCGGCGGGTGTAGACGGCCCAGGTGATGACCACGCAAACCGCGTAGAAGATCAAAAAGGCCCACAGCGCGCCGACAGCCGATCCGGTCATCGCGATGGATGTGCCGTAGGCCTTGGGGATGAAGAATGCGCCATAGGCCGCGATGGCCGAGGTGAAGGCGGTGATCGCACCGGATTCCATGGCGATCTGGCGCTTGGTGTCATCCGCGCCCAGATGTGGCATCAGGCGCGGCACCTCGCGGCCCATGATCACGGGAATCATCTGGAAGGTGGACGCATTCCCGACCCCGGTCAGGAAGAACAGTGCCATGAAGCAGGCAAAGAACCCCATGAACGACCCGACACCAAGGAAAAAGATCACACCAAAGGTCGCGACGATCATCGCAGCGAAGGTCCACAAGGTCACCCGTCCGCCGCCAAAGCGGTCACTGATCCAGCCGGTGCCGGCGCGGCTGAGAGCGCCCACCAATGGGCCAAGGAACACGTAGTTCAGGGCGTTCACCTCGGGAAAGGCGAGTTTGGTCAGCAACGGGAACCCGGCAGAGTAACCGATGAAGCTGCCGAAGGTGCCGGTGTAAAGGATACACATCAACCAGTTATGCTTGCGTCCAAAGATGACCGCCTGCGCGGCGAAACTGGCGCGGGCGTCGGCAATGTCATTCATGCCCAGCCACGCGGCGACAGTGGCCGCAAGGATGAAGGGCACCCAGACGAAGCCTGCGTTCTGCATCCAAAGTTGCCCGCCATCGGACATGGTCTGCGGTTGTCCGCCCATGGCACCGAACACACCCGCGGTGATGACAATAGGGACAAGGAACTGCATCACCGACACACCAAGGTTCCCAAGACCTGCGTTCATTGCCAGTGCGTTGCCTTTTTCAGCTTTCGGAAAGAAATATCCGATATTCGCCATCGAAGAGGCAAAGTTGCCGCCACCAAAGCCGCAAAGCAGCGCCAGCGTCAGAAAGATCAGATAAGGCGTGTCAGGGTTCTGCACCGCATAGCCGATGCCGATTGCGGGCAAGAGAAGCGACGCCGTAGACAACGTCGTCCACAGCCGGCCGCCAAAGATCGGCACCATGAAGCTGTAGAAGATACGCAAGGTCGCACCTGACAAGCCTGGCAGTGCTGCAAGCCAGAACAACTGGCTTGGCGCGAAGTCGAAACCGATCGCGGGCAGACGCGCTACGACCATCGACCAGACCATCCAGACCGAAAAGGCCAGCAAAAGTGCAGGGATCGAGATCCACAGGTTGCGCCGCGCAATGGCACGACCCTTGGCCTCCCAGAATTGCGGGTCTTCGGGATGCCAGTCTTCCAGCACACGCGGCATGTCGGTGCGCAGCGTATGGATTTCCTGCATCTCGGGAAGTTGCGGTAACTGGTCCAGAACCTCGCCATGGGCAGCACGTTCCATTGCACGGACCGACAGATGCATCCATGTCAGCGCGATCGCGACAAGAACGAACAGCAGTGCAAAGCAGCTTGTGTAGATGCCCGTCAGGTCAAGAAGCGCACCAAAGGCAATGGGCAGGATGAAACCACCAAGACCGCCGATCATACCCACAAGGCCGCCCACAGCACCCACATGCCCGGGATAATAGACCGGAATGTGCTTGAAGACCGCAGCTTTGCCGAGGCTCATAAAAAATCCGAGCGCGAACAACGTGACCACGAACGGCCACAGACCCATCTTCGTCGAGAACGCGATCGGGCCGTCCTTGCCTTGAATAACGTAGTCGGTGGGCGGATAGGACAGCATGAACAGGAACAGCATGGAAAAACCAAAGGTCCAATACATGACCGCCCGCGCACCAAATTTATCGGACAGGTGTCCGCCGTAGGCGCGGAACAGCGAGGCTGCCAGACTGAACGAGGCGGCAGCCATCCCGGCCGTGCGCACGTCGACACTGTAAACGTCGATCAGGTAGTGCGGCAGCCAGAGTGCAAGGGCGACAAAAGCGCCAAAAACAAAAAAATAGTAGAGAGAAAAACGCCAGACCTGCAGGTTCTTGAGCGGTGCAAACTGCTGTGCAAAAGACGGCGCCTTGGCACCGGTCTTGCGGCGTTCGACCAGTTCGGGATCATCCTTGGCCAAAAGAAAGAACAACACGCCGATAATCGCCAGACCTGCCGCCCAGACGTAGGCGACGCCATGCCAGCCATAGGCGACCATGACGAAAGGGGCGACGAATTTGGTGATTGCCGCGCCGACATTGCCCGCACCAAAGATACCCAGTGCCGTGCCCTGATGCCCTGCATCATACCAGCGGCTGACATAAGCGACGCCGATAATGAACGAGCCACCAGCCAAGCCGATGCCAAGTGCCGCGATCAGATACATGATATAACTGTCCGCCAGTGTCAGCGCCCATGTGGCCAGCGCGGTCAGGATCATCTGAGACGAGAACACCAGACGCCCGCCATATTTTTCGGTCCAGACACCCAGAAACAGGCGGCTGATCGAGCCGGTCAGGATCGGTGTCGCCACCAGCAGACCGAACTGTGTGTCATTCAGGTCCAGTTCGGCCTTGATTGCCACACCGATGATGGCAAAAATTGTCCAAACCGCAAAACAGGCAGTAAAGGCGATCGTGCTCAGGCTCAGGGCGCGCGTTTGGTCGACGGGTGAGGCTGTAACTGAGGTCTGCATTGTGCATCTCCGGCAAGTTGTTCTGACGACCTATTTCCAGGCTGCCTCCGAAAATGATGCCGTGTCACAGGAGAAAACTTGATCTGGATCACGAAATGCCAAAAAATACATTCTCATGAGCGTTATCGGGTTTCCTGACACGATTAATCTACCCCGCTGACACGGGTTGGTCAAAGATGTAGCCTGTGCAGGCGCTGGAGACGGTGGCCGAACCGATGATTATCATGCTCTCATCCGCGGATTGGTTACCGCCTGACCAAATTCGATACGGGTTACCTCTCTCTAAGAGCGGATATGTTTCCCAACGTAGTCCGAGGATTTCCCTATCAATGGCCGCCATCTCCAGCGTACTGCACAGGCAGTATGAGCTGCCGCATTACGCGGATAACGGCGTCTTGCGTGCGATGTCCCAGATGAAGCCGGCGAGTTCACGCGCGATGGCCGCGAGCACGCGTGGCTGAGGTTTGCCAGTGTTCGACAGATGGCGGAACCGCTTGCAAAGCCGCGTCTGTGCTTTCCAGCCAATATCTTTGATCTCCTGAGGCAAGTGGGCTGAGCGTTTGAGATACGGCTGACCTTCTTTCGGCGGATGACGATAAGACCATCCGGCTTCGACCAGCATAGTACGCGCCAAAGCATTTCCAGTCTTCGTTAGCCGCCCTCGGCGCGTTGTGCTGCCGCTGGAATGCTCGCTCGGTACCAACCCAAGCCAGGCCATAAGCTGACGCGGGTTTTCAAACCGGGTGATGTCACCAATCTCGGCCACCACAGTCGCCGCGATGATCGTATTCACGCCGCGCAACGCGCGCAGCGCATCGACCACGGGAGAAAAGTGCCAATCCCGAACAGCTTCATCAATTGCCTGATCAAGCGTGGCGACACGCGCCTCCGCCTGATCTACGGCGCGCTTCAACTCCTCGAAGGCCAATTGTTGATAAGAGAAGCGGAAACGGCGCAGCTCGGCCAACCATCGGCGGTGGCGCTTGGTCCAGTAGCTGCCGTTCTCGTATCGCAAGCCGTGCCGAAGCAGGAAGCTGAGCAGCTGCTGCTTGGCTACCTTCACGGCATCCATCGCCTGCTTGCGGGTACGGATCAGGTCACGCATGGCTTCCTGCTCCTCATCGGGCGTCCAGATCGGCGTCAACTCCCCCGCACGCCATAGCCGCGCGAGCATCTCGGCGTCCCGGCGATCAGTCTTCACCCGATCCCCAGCCTTGCGGGGGATCATCGCGGGCGCAACAACGGCACACTCAAAGCCTAGTTTGGTGAGGTGACGATGCAGACCGTAACCGCAGGGGCCCGCCTCGTAGCAAAAGCTCGGCGTGTTGCCAGCAGCCACAAGCTGCTTGGTTAGCCGCAGGACAGAATCGGCGGAATGCGCGATCGTACCAAAGAACCGGATCTCACCACTGCGGCCATCCTCCGCAACCGCAACGGCAATCGTATCTTTATGGACGTCCAGTCCAACGTAAGTGACTTTGTTCATTTGCGTTTTTCCTTTTGAACTACTCCGTGTTCATCAGAAAACCACACTTGCGGCCCACGCGCCGCAAAACGCTCATCTGGTCTAAAATAAATGACTTACATAAATTTATCAGGTCCTTCCCGATGACCGATCAACGCCTGCGAAAGCACAAGTCAAACGCGCAGTTGACATTAATCAAGTCAGCGGGCGATATTCACAACCAAGCCATCAGGGACATTGACATGCCCAATCCAGAATACAGCGATGTTCGGATGCTAGATCTTTTTTCGGGCATGGGGGACGAACATTTCGCCACCCTGATGCGCGGCGCCTATGTGCAGAATTTCCCAGCCCAGATTGAATTGATCACCGAAGGGGAACCTGCCGATTTTTTGCACATCGTTCTTTCCGGCTCGGTCGACCTCGTGTCTCATTGGAACGGCAGGGATACCAGCATGGCTACGGTGCGGCCTATCTCGACATTTATTCTGGCCGCGACAGTCAAAGACGCGCCCTATCTGATGTCGGCACGCACGTTGGAAAAAAGCCGGATCGCGCTGATCCCCAGTCAGGATGTGCGCGCCATTTTTGACGCCGACGGGAATTTTGCCCGCGCCATCGTCACAGAACTCGCACAATGTTACCGGTCGGTGATCAAGGCCCAAAAAGATCTCAAGCTGAGAACATCGCTTGAACGGCTTGCGAATTACCTGTTACGCCAACAAAAACAGGCTGACGGTGCGGCCGTTTTCACTCTCGGCTTTGAAAAGCGCAGGCTTGCATCGGTGCTTGGCATGACGCCCGAAAACCTCAGCCGCGCCTTTAAGGGGTTGCAGCCCTATGGGGTTAGCGTAGATGGCAACCAAATTTCGATCGCGGATCAAGACGATCTCGAACGTTTTGCAAAGCCCAACCCGCTGATTGATAACTTTGCCACGTGACCCTCAGGGTAGCGGACTGACCCCGAACAGCACGGGGTGCAACCAGATCAGCCCGATGTAAAGCAGCAGGCCCGCCAACACGCGAAGCACTGCAAAACGGCCCGGTATGATTGGGGCATCTGCGACGGCCGCCTGCAGGCTTTGCCACCTATCGCCCATCTCGCGCCGTTTGCGGCGGTCAATCAGCCGGCCCCCAAGCAGCGCAAAGGCTGCAAAGGTGCCAAAGAGGATCACATGCGCCAGATCCCCGTTCGGCACCACATGGGCAGCGGCCCAAAGTGCCAGCGCCAACAACAGTGGATGGCGCGACCAACGGACGATGCCAGGCTGCATCGGGTCGAACCGGTCATTCTGCGCCCCACCGAACGAGAACGGATTGGGCCGCGCAATGCTCAGCCCAAGGATCAGGCAGACCGGCAAAATGACAGTTAGCGGCACATGGACGTGCCAGGGCGCCCAGTCCCAAAGCAGCACATAGGGCGCGCGCCCTGCCGCGCCGATGAGCCACCCAAGAACACCCAGCGACAGCATGGAATAGGCCAGTGTAAAGCCTGTTTGCCCCAGCCGCGCCTGCACCCATGGGCGCACAGGCGGGCGCACAGGAAGGGAGTGCGAGATAAAAAACACTGCATAAGCAAGGATGAACTCAAGCCAGCCCATGACAGTCCCTCACACCCGTTTGGCCGCAGGAAGACGCAGAATCAGCGCGCCATAGATCACCGCAAAGCCGCCAAAGGCCATGATCCAGCCAAGACCGGCAACCATATGCAGCGGGTCGGATATCTCAGGCCAGACTCCTGCGGCGACCCGCGCCAGTACCGATAGGGTCAGGGCCGCATAGATCATCACTGTACCTGTCCCCGCCGTCAGCGGTTGCCCTGTATGCCCCAAAGTGGCCCGCGTCATCACAGCCAGTGTCATCAACCCGATTGCCCCCGCCATCCACAGATGCTGGGCACCGGCCATCCCGAAGGACCCAGGCAGCAGGATTTCCACAGCAAGCGCCAAGGCCCCCAGCGGCACGAAGGCATAGCCCGCGTGCAGGACCGTCACCAGCGGTTCGGCAAAGGTCCGATACCCGGCCCAACGGACCAGTCGCAGGGCGTGCAACACGCCTGCCAGCGCAAGGGCCAGCCCGGTCAGCGTCCAGAGAGGCAGCGCAACCCACAGCACAAGCGCCAGCGCCAGCACCACCAGCGCCGCCTTGTCGAAGGACTGCATCGGCGCCATGGGCAGGACGGCGCTTCGCCGTTTCACAAGCCAGTTGCGAGTAAAGGACGGCACCACACGGCCGCCAATGACGGCGATCATCATGATGCCCGCGCCAAGGCCCAGCCGCAGGCCATAGCCTTGGGCCGCGTAGTCGCCCTTTGCCGCCTCCCAGTGGAAAAGTGCATTGCCAAGGATGAAGACCCCCAGCATCCCCAGCACGATCAGGTTGCGCCAGTTCTTGCCCGCCACGATCTCACGCGCGATCAGCAGCGCAAAGACAACCGGAAACGCAAGATCTGCCACGGCCACCAGCAAAGCAGGCACGCCGCCCGAGACCGCAATCGCCACACGCCCTGCCAGCCAAAGGCACACAAGCATCCCGAGACGCCAGCCGACGATCGGCAAGCGCCCGGTCCAGTTCGGCACCGCGGTCAGCAGGAACCCCGCGACAACGGCGCCCAGATAACCGAACAGAAATTCATGCGCGTGCCATGACACGGGGTCGAAAGCGGTGGGCAACGTCAGGTGCCCCGACAGCATCGGCACCCAAAGTGCCATCGCCAGCGCTGCCCAGATCGCCGCGCCGAAGAAGAACGGGCGGAACCCGAAGGTCAGGATCGCGGGTCCGGTCCAGGCGCGCATCTGTTCGGTTGTGGTGGTCATCTGTGTGTCCTTGGGTCTGGTCTTGTTGCAGCGACGCCGTCCTCGGTCAGGATCAGGTCGAGCGGGATGTCATGGGGTTGCGGAAAGATCGTCGGCAGGCGGGCGGCGTTCAGCGCGATGCCGATGGTGATGGGGCGTGGTGTCAGCGCGGCCAGCGTCCGATCGAAATAGCCCCCACCCCAGCCCAACCGATAACAGTCGTCGGTCCACCCCAGGCAGGGCGCGAGCGCGAAATCAGGCACCAGCATATCAGCATCGGGCGGGGGAACAGGGATGTTCCAGTCGCCGCGCACCAGCTTGGTCTGGGGTGTCCAGCGGCGAAGCACCAGTGGCGCGGCGCGCGTCTCGACCACCGGAAGCGCAATGGTCACGCCCGCGCCGTGCAGATTGGCCATGGCCGGGCGCAGGTCGGGTTCCCCCTTGATCGGCCAGTAGCCTGACAGGATTGTCCCCTGCCCCACCCCACGGTGGCGCAGCACTCTCCCCAGATGACCCGCGATCCTGCCTGAGACCTGCGCCCGCCCGGCCTGACCCAGGCCCTCCCTCAGCCCGGCCAGCCGTACCCGTTCGGCCCGACGCCAGCGCGCCACATCGCGCGCCTGCCCGGGGTCGACACCAAGCGGGTCGACGTATGCGGGATCGACCTCTCCAGCCATGCAAGGCGGCGAGGCATATGTCCCGTTCTTGGTCATCTTGCCGGCTCGAACCGGGAAAAAAGTACGTCGTTCTCCAGCGCGATGTGAACAGCCAGTTCCTCAAGCAGCGTCGCCGTGCCGCCATAAAGCGACCGCCAGGAGCCGCAGGCATGCTCTGGCGGCGTCAGATCGGCTGTCAGTTTGCGGATCAGCGCGATGGACTCGGCGTGATCGTCATGGTCGGCGCGCATGACCGCAATGGGGTGCTCGATGCCCGCACCACCGCCCGCACGCATCGCCGGAAACAGGATCATTTCCTCCTTGGTCATGTGATCCTCCATCTCACGCGCCAGCATGGTTAGGGCTTGGGCAAGCCCCTTGGGGGCGTTGGGATCATCAGCGTGAACCTGTTCGACGCGGCACGCGAGAGGGATCAGCGATGCGAGGTCCGCCCTATGCATCTCGTGATAGTTGGTCAGGATGTGGTCGATGAGGGCGACGGTTTCCTGCGGTACTGCGGCGGTGGCAACGTCATCCATGGCATATCCATTCTGTAGTGAGTCGTCTAAATGAACGAATTGGTATTTGAATTACCGATTAAACCGTAATAATACGCATTGTAAATACTAAATCAGGAGTGCAACCATGCGCCTCACGTCCTTCACAGATTACGGGCTTCGCGTGCTGATGCGCATGGCAGGCGACCCCGATCGCGCGCACACTGCCGCCGATCTTGCCGCGGAGTTTCGTATCTCGCGCAACCATCTGGCAAAGGTGATTTCGGCACTTGCCGCAGCCGGTCTTCTGCAAACCCGGCGCGGCGGTGGTGGCGGCGCGATGCTGGCTCGCGCGCCCGAGGACATCCGGCTGGGCGATGTGGTGGCGGTGCTCGAGGCCGATCAGGCGCTGGTGGAGTGCTTTGCCTCCGACACAAACACCTGCACCCTGACCCCGCACTGCCGGTTGAAGGCGCGGCTGGCCCATGCCGAGACGGCCTTCATCGACGACCTTAACCGCAGCACCCTGGCCGATTGCGTCTATCGACCGGAAAGCGCCTGACGGGTCAGCAGTTGCCGGGCCACCAGCGCGATCGCGCCCCATACCGCGCTGCGCAAGGCCATGGCAAAGACCGTCCGCATCTCGAAAGCGCCACCCTGCGCCACGTGCAACCCGAACGCCGCGAAGACCAACAGCGTTGCGGCGAAGATCGCAAGAGACAGGGGCCAGGCCCATCGCCGCTCCTGCCACAGGCCGAGGCCCGCGACGACATAGGCAAGTCCAGCCAGTGTGTTGAACCATAAGACGAACAGCACGACCGCCCCCATCTCGAGCGCACCAAGCAGCGTGGTGCCGCCCGAAACAACCGTCAAAAGGCCGAAGGCAATTGCAACTCCACCTGTAATGCGCAGCAGTCTATCGTGTTTTCTCATCGCAAGCGCCCTCCTTCACGCGTAGAAGTACCATCTGCACGTCGAACAGCCGCAACCCCTCAGGCACGAGCGCAAAGCCCCGCGCGCCGAGCGTCCAGCGGATGGCGACACCCTGCACGAGCGATGTCAGCAGGATGGCGACATCCTCCGGGCTGACGTCGCGGCGCAGATCCCCCGTCGCTTGGCTATCCCGGATCGCTGCAACAAGGCGGCCCTGAAACACGGCCAGAAGACCGCGAAACACGTCGCGTAGAGCGTGGTTGTCTACCTGTAACTCGCGCGAGAACAGGATCGACGGCAGAGCGGGCGTGTCAGATATGGCTGACAGCTGTGCACCGATGAGCGCCCTCAAGCGCACCTGTGGCCCGGCGGCCCCGGCCTCGGCTTTGTTCCAAGAGCCTTGAAGCCGGTTCGCTATATCCTCGGCCACCGCCAACCAGAGCGCACTCTTGGTTGGAAAATGCCGGAAGATCGCAGGCTGGCTGAGGCCTACGGCACGCGCGACATCCGTGGTGCTCAGCCGGTCGGGTCCGATCTTATCAGCCAGTCGCAGCACCTCGGCCACGATCTGTGTCTTTCGCTCTTCCGCGCTCTGACGACCGGACATGTATCACCTCTTGTTAGTTATAACTCACTAACATATACTGTCGGCAACCGCAACCTCCATCACGAGTCGCGCACCCAGACCGAAAGGACCCCGCCATGCCCATCACAACCGCCCCCACCGGCTATTCCCGCCTGCAGATCGCGCTGCACTGGCTCGTCTTCGCGCTGATCGCGCAGCAATACTTCTTCAAGGACGCGATGTCGGCCGCTTGGGACCGCATCACCGACGGGCTGGAGGCAGGGTTCGACCCGCTCGTGCTGGCCCATGTGGCGGGCGGCGCGCTGGTGCTGATCTTCGCGCTATGGCGGCTGACCCTGCGCGCCCGGCGCGGTGTGCCCCCGGCGATCGAGGCCAACAAGGTGCAGGGTATCCTCGCCAAGCTTACCCATGTGGGCCTCTACGCGCTGATGATCCTGATGCCGCTCAGCGGCTCGGTCGCGTGGTTTGGCGGGGTCGATGCCGCGGCGCAGGGGCACAATGTGTTGAAGATTGTCCTGCTGGCACTGATCGCCCTGCATGTGGTCGGCGCGCTCTACCACCAGTTCGTGCTGCGCGACGGCACGCTGGCGCGGATGCGCCGGGCACAGGGCTGATCCCATGCGTCTGGCCCCCCTTCTCGCGCTGCCACCCATCGCGCTCGGCATCGCCGCGGCGGTCTGGATGATCTCATCGGCCCCAGGGCCGGCCCAGATCGAGGGCAGCGTACCCGCCCTGCCCGTTCGCGTGATGACGGTCGCCGCAGCAGACCTGCGCCCGACCGCCACGGCGTGGGGCAACCTGCGAGCGGCCGACACCTGGGTCGCCGTAGCCGAGGTTCAGGGCGAGGTGATCTGGCGCCATCCGGATCTGGAACCCGGTCGCCTGATCCCAGAGGGGACCGAAGTGCTGCGGATCGACCCTGCCGACTACGCGCTCGCACTGGCGCAGTCGCAGGCCGACCTTGCGGCGCTGGACGCCGAAAGCGCGCAACTGACCACCGAGGCCGACAACACACGCCGCATCCTCGATCTGGAACGCGCACGACTGACGCTGGCCGAGGCCGATCTGACCCGCACGCGGACACTCGCCGAACAGGGCACGGTCCCGCAATCGCGCGTCGATGAGGCCGAGCGTGCCACCCTTCAGGCCCGCCGCACGGTCGCGGAACTGGAAAATGCGATGGCTCTGATCCCGTCCCGCGAGGCACGGATCGCGGCACAGGTCGCGCGCAGCGAGGCCGCCATCGGCCGTGCGCGCCGCGCGCTCGACCGCACAACGCTAACGACTCCGTTCGGCTTGCGCGTGACCGAGGTAAATGCAGAGCTGTTTCAGACTGTCAGCACCGGTCAGGTGGTGATCCGTGGTGACGGCATCGCGGCGGCCGAGGTGGTGGCGCATCTGCCGATCGACAGCTTTCGCCGCCTGCTGGGAAATGCGCCTGAAGGCATCACCCTTGCGAACATGATGCGCGACCTGCCAGCCACGCAAGTCGCGGTGACGCTTAGCCCGCTGTCGGACCCGACCCAAGTCTGGACCGCCCGCGTTGTCCGGATTGAGGGCGCGCTGGATTCCCGCGCGCGCACCGTCCCTGTCGTGGTAAGGGTCGATGATCCCTATGAAGGCGCGGACCCGCCCCGCCGTCTGCCGCTGGTGCCCAACATGCAGGTGCAGCTTTCCTTTTCCGGCGCTTCCATGTCAGGCCTCATCGCAATCCCCGAAGCGGCACTGCATGGGGGCATGGTGCGTATCGCAACCGCTGATAACAGGCTGGAGCTGCGGCCCGTCACCGCCGGTTTTGCACAAGACGGCTCGGTCGTCATCACCGAAGGGCTCGTCCCCGGCGACCGCGTGGTGATCGACGACATCGCCCCGGCCATTCCCGGCATGGCGCTGATGCCGATCGGGGCCGTGCGATGATCCGCTGGTTCACCGGCCACCCGACGGCGGGCAACCTGCTGCTTTTGCTGTTCCTCGCCGCCGGTGCCTTTGCCGCACCGGGTCTCTTGCGCGAGACATTTCCCGATTTCCGCGCGGTCGAGGCCGAGATCACCGTGCCCTATCGCGGTGCCGCCGCCGAAGATGTGGAGACCGCGATCTGCGCACCGCTTTGGGACGGGGTGCAGGGTGTTGAGGGGCTCGAGACGCTCA
Organism: Yoonia vestfoldensis; assembly: GCF_002158905.1. Lineage (NCBI taxonomy): Bacteria > Pseudomonadati > Pseudomonadota > Alphaproteobacteria > Rhodobacterales > Paracoccaceae > Yoonia > Yoonia vestfoldensis. The sequence continues at coordinate 1,106,752 of NZ_CP021431.1, read as the reverse complement.
CCTGCACCGCCCAGTCCGGACGCGCGCGGGCCGTGGCGACCATGGCGCCGGGCAATGACGCCCTGCGTTTCGTCAATTCCCTGCGCACCGAGGTTTCGGCCATCGACAGCTTTCCTGACCGTGCCGATCCTGCGGTGGTGCGCGAGTTGCACCGCTCCGATCCGGTCACCTCGGTGGCTATCTCGGGCGATCTGCCGCTGGGCGAACTGGACCTTTATGCCGACGCCCTGTCCGACCGCCTGACTGCCCTGCCCGGAGTCGCCCGCGTGACCCGAGGGGGTTTAGGCAACCGGACGCTTTCCATCACCGCGACGCGCGCCGTGCTCGACAGCCACGGGCTGACCCCCGCTGCTTTGTCCGCCGCCATCGCCGCACAGAACATCGACCTGCCCGCAGGCACGCTCGAAGGCGCAGGCGCGGACCTGACGCTGCGTTTCACCGCCGAGCGCGACACGGCCACGGCGCTGGCCACGATCCCCGTGCTGGTGTTGCCCAACGGCGCGACCCTGACCTTGGGCGACGTGGCAGTGATCGAGGAGCGCTTCGAGCCGGCGCAGGACCGCGCCTTTGTCGACGGGGTGCCTGCCCTCGTGCTCGACGTATCAAAGGCGCTGGATGCCGACGCGCTTCGGGTGCTGGACGGGGTCGCGGCACTCGTGGCCAAGGAAACCGCCCGCCTGCCGGACACGATTTCCGTCGAAGTGGTGCAGGACGTGACCTCTATCATCCGCGACCGGCTGGTGATGCTGGTGCAGAACGGCGTGATCGGCCTTGTGCTGGTCGTCGTGGTGATGAGCCTGTTCTTCCGCCCCGGCTTCGCGATCTGGGCCGCGATGGGCCTGCCCGTAGCCTTTGCGGGGGCGTTTGTGTGGATGGCGCTGACGGGGCTCAGCCTGAACATGATGACACTGGTCGCGCTTTTGATGGCGATCGGGATCGTGATGGACGATTCCATCGTGATCGCGGATTCCATCGCGGTGAATTCTGCCAAGGGCGCAACAGTCGAGACAGTGGCGGCAGGCGTCGCCGCCGTGGCACCCGGCGTGATCTCGTCCTTTCTGACGACGCTGGCGGTGTTCCTGCCCCTGGCCTTCCTCGCAGGCGAGTTGGGCGCGGTGCTCGAAGTCCTGCCGGTGGTCCTGCTGGCAGCCCTCGCCGCCTCGCTGGTCGAGGCGTTCCTGATCCTGCCCCACCATCTGAAAGGCGGGATGAAGCATACCGCCCCATCTCGGTTCCGCCTCCGCTTCGATGCTGGCTTCGACGCACTGCGCGAGCGCGGTGTGGGCCGTCTGGCCGATGCCGCGATCCGCTGGCGCTGGCTGGTCGCGGGGCTGGCCATCGGGGCCCTTATCGTGACCGTCGGCGCATTGGGCGGCGGCGTGGTCAAGCGCGAGGCGATGCCCGAGATCGACGGCGACGTGCTCGAGGCGCGGCTGATGCTGCCCGCAGGCACCCCGCTGGCGCGCACGGGCCAGGCGGTCGCACAGGTCGAGGCGGCGCTTGACCGCGTGAACGCCCGTCTGACACCCGAACAGCCCGAGGCGCAACCGCTGGTTATTCGCCGCATCACCCGTCTGGGCCGTAACCTGTCTGCGGGCGAAACCGGCGCCCATGTCGCCACCGTCGCGGTGGACCTTCTGGGTGCCGAGACACGCAGCAGCACGCTGGACGAGATCGTGACACTCTGGCGCGAAGAAATCGGCGCCCTGCCCGGCGTGAACTCACTGATCCTGACCGAGCCGGGCATCGGCCCGCAAGGCATCGCGGTCGAGCTGCGCCTGACGCACCCCGACCTCGCCACGCTTGAGGCGGCGGGTCGCGCCACACAGGCCGAGCTGGAAACCTATGCCGGTGTTCGCAACGCGATTATCGACCTGCGCCCCGGCGCGCCCGAATTGCGGCTAAGCCTGTCGCCGGGTGCCGAGGCGCTGGGACTGAGCGCCACGGATGTGGCAGGCCAGCTCCGCGCGGGCTTCCTCGGCACGCAGCTTGCGGAAATCCGGCGCGGCGACTTGGCCTGGGATATCGAGGTGCGGCTGGCCGATGGTGACCGTGCCACCCGCGCTGACCTGAACCTCTTCGAGATCGCCCTGTCCGGTGGTGGCACCGTGCCGCTCTCCAGCATCGCCACCATTGACGAGGCGCGCGGCTGGGGCACCATCACGCGCCGCAACGGCCAGCGCACCCTGACCGTTGCGGCGGATGTAGACGGTCGAATCGGCAATGCCGACGCGATCACCGCGCGGCTGGCCGAGGGCTTTCTGCCCGATCTGGCGGCCTCCACCCCCGGCCTTGGATTCGACATCGGCGGGCAGGCCGCGAATTCCGCAGAAACCGTCGCCTCGATCCTGCGCGGCTTCCTGATCGGGCTTGTGGGTATCTACCTCGTGCTTAGCTTCCAGTTCCGCAGCTATATCGAGCCGCTGATCGTGATGATCACCATCCCGCTGGCGTTTTTGGGCGTGATCTGGGGCCATGTCCTGATGGGCTACAACATTTCCATGCCGTCGCTGGTGGGAGCGGCGTCGCTTGCAGGGATCGTGGTGAACAACGCCATCCTGCTGGTCGGCGTCATCAACGCCCGTCGCGCCGAGGGACTGTCAGCTGCGCTGGCCGCAGGCGAAGCTGTGCGGTCGCGGTTCCGCCCCATCTTCGTCTCGGTCTCGACCACGATCATGGGCATGGCACCCTTGCTGCTGGAAACCTCGACCCAGGCCCAGACGCTCAAGCCACTGGTAATTTCCGTGGTCTTCGGCCTGCTCGCCGCAACGGTTCTGATCCTGTTGGTGTTGCCTGCGTTCTATGCAGCACTCGAGGACGTGCGGCCAAGGAAACATGGCCATCTTGCCGTTCCAGAAGGTCGCTGACACCGCCGGCCGCCTCAAGAAACATGAATGTTCGAAACCGGCGGTGACCTTGGCGACTTGTTGAGCTCAGTTACGGGCGGTGCCAATCGGCATTCACCAAGGGGAGGCCCGCAAGGCATCAGCCGAAATTTCGGCCAAGACCGCTCTGTCAGGGCTTATATGCCGCGTCCTGCAGCCAGCCGGTAAAGCCCGTCTGCATGACGACGACGTTCGACCGCCCTGCCACCCGCAGCGCAAAGGCCGCCTGCGCCGACAAGCTACCCGTGTTGCAAAACAGGATGGTCATCCGGTCTTCGGGGATCTCGTCGAGCCGGTCGAGCACCTCGCGCCACTCGATGTTCACCGCGCCGGGGATCGTGCCTTCCTCGAACTGGCCCGCGTCCCGTGTATCGACGAAGAGCGCTGTCTCGAAGACGGTCTGGTCGAGTTGCTGGGGCAGGATGATGCCGGACTTCGGGGCAGATCGCGCCAGCGAGCAGGCATGCATGGTCCATGTGCGCCGCAAGTTCGTCGATATCTATGAAAGCGAGGGGTCTGCCATCGCCGAGGAGACGATCAAGCGGATCGCTGCCCTTTATGCTGTGGAAAAAGAGGCGCGCTACAAACCTGCTGAAGAACGCGTTGCCCTGCGACAGGCAAAGGCGAAGCCAGTCTTCGATGACCTCGAGGCATGGCTCTCGCTTCAATTGCCGAAGATTTCCGGTAAATCAACCATGGCAGCAGCCATTCGCTATGCGCTCGGTCGCATGCCCAAGGCCCGTGCGTATCTCGAAAACGGCAAGCTGGAGCTGGACAACAATATCTGCGAGCGATCAATCAGACCGGTGACTCTCGGGCGCAAAAATTATCTGTTCATGGGATCAAAGGGCGGCGGTGATGCCGCTGCAATCGCCTACACGCTTGTTGAAACCTGCCGCATGACCAGTGTCGATCCTGAAGCCTGGCTCCGTTGGGTTCTCGCCCGTGTCGCGGATCATAAAATGAACCGCCTCGACGACCTCATGCCGTGGAATTGGCAGCCCGAGTAAGTCAACGCCAGTCTGACCGGACGCATACCGGGAAACCGAATATGCCAATAAAATAAGTGAGTGCAAAGAGCTGTAGGGTCTGCGCACTGAGGTGCTCCTCGGCATCGTTGGCTGTCACAGTGACAAGGAGCGGATAGGATATCCCGTAGCCAACCGCAAAGAGAACAGCCACCAGCATGTACAGCGGAAAACTTGCGCCGCTGAAGATGAAGATCACAACGCTGACACACATCACATACAACAGCACCGCAATCGTGCGATACGGGTTTGTTCCATCCTTGAAACGCGACAAAATCAAACGAAAAACCACAACTGTAATGGTATAGATCAAGAAGAAACTGGCGTAATTAAGGCCCCTTGCATCTGCGAACACCGTTTGAAAATTGATCATTCCAGCGAAGACACTGGCCCCGAGGCAGATCATCATGATCGGCAGGAACGAGCGCGATGCGATGACGCCCGACAAAGCGGCGCGTGTGATCCTCGAAGGCAGTTCGGCCCGCGGGTTGATCGCGTGTGCCTTGATCGGGCGATCGAGAAACAAAAACAGGATGGCACTGACGATGCACAGGGCCGCAGTCACGAAAAATGCATGGCGCACGGAAAATCCGGCACCTTCAAGGACAGCTGCCAGGACAGGGGAAAGACCAAAGCCTGCCATGACGAACACCGAAAGGAGGGTAAAAAAGCGTACGCGCATGTCCGCGTTGACAAGCCTCGACAGTACAACAGGACCGAGCGAATAAGTGAGCCCCCACCCAAACCCCAACAAGAGGCTGGCCACGACCAAACTGATCCCAACGACATCAACAAAGCCATAAAGAAGAAGGGAAACGGATATCGCAATGCAAGCCCCGCTCAACGTGCGCTGTCGTCCAAAATAGTCAGACAGATGACCTGAGAAGTAGACAGTCACGATAGTTGAGATCGTCGTCGCAAAAAGCATGCTGCCCACGACTTTTTCATCAGCCCCGAAACTGTCAAACAGCCTCGGCAGCATAAAGGTGAGGCCATATGCTCCAGCTTGCAAAAAGATGGCCGTGAAGAATAAAACGTAGAGATATCCTCGCGACATTTTCACGATCCTAGAGAGTACTTCTTTACATGGTATTCAAGATGTCAGAATTTCTGACCAGTTTTTTTCCAGATTGCCTGGACTCCGATGATCTGGAATTCCGGATTCATTCCGTTTCGTTGTTAAGTCTTCGTTTCTTTGACCAATACCACCCGAGCTATGTCATCGCAGCGGGCGGCGGGTCTGCGCAACGCAGTGCTGTATGCGGCACTGTGATGTTCGTCGGCGGCTACGTAAAAACCAGCGTGCGCTGCCCGCTCAGCATGACGCGTCCTTCAAGGTGCATCTTGACTGCGCGCGCCAGAACCCGCGCTTCGATATCACGGCCGACCGCCACAAGATCGTCCGGGGTCATGGAATGGGCGACTCGCTCAGCCTCCTGCTCGATGATCGGCCCTTCGTCGAGGTCGGCGGTGACATAGTGCGCCGTGGCCCCAATGAGCTTGACCCCACGTTCATGCGCCTGGTGATAGGGCTTGGCCCCCTTGAAGCTGGGAAGGAACGAGTGGTGAATATTGATCACCCGCCCCGATAGCGCGCGCGAAAATTCGTCAGACAGCACCTGCATGTAACGCGCCAGAACCACCAGATCGGCGTCTGTTTCCTCGACCAGCGTCAGCAGTTCCGCCTCGGCTTCGGCCTTGGTTTCACGGGTTACAGGCAGGTGGTAAAAGGGCAAACCTTCGTGTTCCGCGATGCGGCGCGCATCTGGATGGTTCGAAACGATGGCCACGACTTCAGCATCGAGCCAGCCAACACGAACTTGGTACAGAAGATGCAGCATTGCGTGATCAAAGCGCGACACCATGATGAGCAGGCGCGGCTTGCGTGCCGTATGGCGGAGGTTCAAATCCATATCAAACTGCACCTTGATCGGTGCGAGCGCGTCGAGGATGCGGGTCTCATCGCCGTCCTCTGCCAGAAACGCAACGCGTAGGAAAAAGCGATCACTCTGGCGATCCCAGAACTGCGCGGTCTCGACGAGATTGGCCCCCTGGGAGGCCAGCGCGGACGTCACCGCCGCCACGATCCCCGGTGCCGCGTCGCAGGATAGTTTCAGGATGAATTGTGGTTCGGATGGCTCCCGCAAAACTGGATTTGGCTCAGCATTCCGGCAGGTTGACAGCAAGGCCTCCAAGGCTCGTCTCCTTGTATTTGGTGTTCATGTCTTCGCCGGTCTGGCGCATGGTCTCGATGCAATTGTCGAGCGGCATGAAATGCGTACCGTCCCCACGCAGCGCGAGACTTGCAGCGCTGACCGCCTTTATGGCCCCCAGACCGTTGCGTTCGATGCAGGGCACCTGCACCAGCCCAGCGGCGGGATCGCAGGTCATGCCAAGGTGATGCTCAAGCGCGATTTCAGCCGCGTTTTCAATCTGTTCATTTGTGCCACCAAGTGCTGCGCACAGTCCGGCTGCTCCCATGGCCGAGGCGCTGCCAACTTCGGCCTGACAGCCACATTCCGCCCCAGAGATCGACGCGCGGTGCTTGATCAGCCCGCCAATGGCCGACGCCGTCAGCATCATCGTTTCCACACCGGCATCAGTGGCCCCGATGCAGTGGTCGCGGTAATAGCGCACGACCGACGGCACGACACCGGCCGCGCCGTTGGTGGGCGAGGTGACAACACGGCCCCCGGCGGCGTTTTCTTCGTTCACGGCCATTGCGTAGACCGACAGCCAGTCATTGGCGACATGCGGCTGGCTGCGGTTGTTTCCGCGTTCCGCCAGAAGCTGTTCGTGCATCGCTTTGGCGCGCCGCTTGACGCTCAGCCCACCGGGCAGAATGCCGTCTATCCGAAGGCCGCGGTCGATAACGGCGTTCATCACGTCGCAGATACGGGTGATCTGACCAGACAGCTCGCGTGGCTGGATGTTCTGATGGGCGCATTCATTCGCGCGTTTCATCTCAGCGATGCTCTTGCCCGATGCGCGGCCCATCTCCAGCATCTCGGCTGCTGATCCGAAGGGATAGGGATAACCCATCGCCTCCTTCTCGGCGTGCAGCGTCTTCGTCTTGGCGGCCTTTTCGGTCTCAAGCTCGGCCTCGGTCACGACAAATCCACCGCCAACCGAATAGTAGGTCTGCGTCATGTAGGGATTCCCGCGTTCGTCGAACGCGCTCAGTACGAGCCCGTTGGCATGGCCCGGCAAAGGTGGGCCAAAATCAAACACAAGATCGCTCTCGGGGTCGAAATCGAGCGTACCCAGCCCCGGCGGGCTGATGCGTTTGATGCGGCGGACTTCGGTCTCAAGTTCTTCGGCAGCATCGGGATCAAGCGAGGCAGGCAGATACCCGATCAGCCCGAGGATGACCGCGCGGTCCGTTCCGTGGCCCTTGCCCGTAAAGGCGAGCGACCCATGAAGTGAGGCCCCCAGGCGGGTCAGCGTGCCCGCTCCGGGAATTTTTTCGGCCCCGCCGCGCAGATCGTCGAGGAAACGCGCGGCAGCGGTCATCGGCCCCATCGTGTGCGACGAAGAAGGGCCGACACCGATCTTGAAGATGTCGAAAACCGACAAGAACATGACTTACACGCCGTCAGTGTAGATCGGGTGGGCTTCACAAAGCGCGCGCACCTCTTCCAGCACCGCTGCCTCGACAGCGGGGTCGCCTTCAGGATTCGCCGACAACGCGTCAATCACCATGAGAACCAATTCACCCACCTTGCGGAATTCGGCCTCGCCAAAGCCGCGCGTCGTGCCTGCGGATGTGCCAAGGCGCACGCCGGAGGTGACAAAGGGTTTTTCAGGATCAAACGGAATGGCGTTCTTGTTGCAGGTCAGCCCGGCCCGTTCGAGTGCGATTTCCGCCGCCTTGCCAGTCACACCTTTGGGGCGCAGATCGACCAGAACCATGTGGCAATCTGTGCCGCCCGACACCACGCCCAGACCGCCCGCAACCAGCACCTCAGAAAGCGCACGTGCATTGGCAATCACATCCTTTGCATATTGCTTGAACGAAGGCTGTAGCGCTTCGCCAAAAGCCACGGCCTTGGCCGCAATCACATGCATCAGCGGGCCGCCCTGATTGCCAGGGAACACGGCGGAGTTGAACTTCTTGGCCAGTGCTTCGTCATTGGTCAGAATGATCCCGCCACGTGGGCCGCGCAACGTCTTGTGCGTAGTCGAAGTCACGACATGAGCATGCGGCACCGGATCAGGATATTCGCCCGCCGCGATAAGGCCCGCGTAATGCGCCATGTCGACCATTAGATAGGCACCGACTTCGTCGGCAATGGCGCGGAATGCTGCGAAGTCCATGTGCCTTGGATAGGCCGACGCGCCCGCGACGATCAGCTTTGGCTTCGTCTCAAGCGCGACTTTGCGCACGTTGTCCATGTCGATGAGTAGATCGTCCTTGGAGACCTCATAGCTGACCACATCGAACCATTTGCCCGACATGGTGACGGGCGAGCCGTGCGTCAGGTGCCCACCATGCGCGAGGTTCAGCCCCATGATCCGGTCGCCCGGTTTCAGCAGGGCAAGGAACACGGCCTGATTGGCCTGCGCGCCGGAATGCGGCTGTACGTTGGCAAAACCCGCGCCGAAGAGCTCTTTGAGACGGTCGATGGCGATCTGCTCGACAGTGTCGACATGCTCACACCCGCCGTAGTAGCGACGACCCGGATAGCCCTCGGCGTATTTGTTGGTAAGCACCGATCCCTGCGCCAGAAGCACATCGCGGCTGACGATATTTTCAGATGCGATCAGTTCGATCTGGGTTTGCTGGCGGTCAAGCTCAAGGCTGAAGGCATCAGCAATGACGGTGTCGGTGATGCGGGTGGTTTTAGCGGAATCGAGCATGGGTTGGGTCCTTTCAGACATAAGGAAGGGGTCGCGCGCTTTGTCAGGGCGCGTCAGTTGTACGGTTGAGGTCGGGCGTTAAAGACCGATAGCCAATTCGCGCGCAGCGATTTCAAGCAGGCCGTGCACATGCGGAAAGAACGACCGCCAGACTTCAATGCGGAAAGCGTCTTCGCCATCGCGGATCAGCACAACTTGGGCATAGTCGAACACCGTCCGCTTGGCGCTGCCGATGGCCATGTGCGACAGGTCAAGTGGGCACGCCACGGACAGCAAATCCAAGGCAGCAGGACCAGTGACACTGATGGTCAACTCACGGTCCGAGATCACCACAAGGCTGTGTGGTGTCTTTTCGCGCACGGCGTTAAAGGCCGCGACAATCGCCTGCTGGTCAGCCTCTGCGGCGTGCAGCAGCCACTCGTCAGGACCAATGCAATAGGCCGCGCGGTCGTCCTTGCGTGCGCCTTGGCCGATCTTGGCAGGCAGGGTCAGCCCAAAGGCTTTCGAGGCCGCGGCCAGATCGTCGGGGGCGATGCGCAGATTGAAGCGGGCCAGTGGCGGCAGAACCGCAACGGACACGGCATCAAAAGATGTCACGGGAGCATTCATAGTCTTGTCCTCCTCATTCGACCTTCAGGCGGTCACCCGCGGGGTCATAAAACACGGTTCCGGTGACCTTGGCAGCGACGGTTCCGCCGCTTTCGGTCGGGATGTGCAGAGTGTCGTCCATGCGATCAAAGCCACCTTCGACCACCGCCATGGCGATGGAGCGGCCAAGCGATTCCGACCAATAAGACGAGGTCACGTGGCCGATCATCTTCATCGGTTTGGCCTGCTTGGGGTCGGCCACGATCTGCGCGCCTTCGGTGAGGACGGTCTTGGGATCGTCGGTCAGAAGTCCCACCAACTGCTTGCGCCCCGGTGCCACGATGTCGGGGCGATCGAGCGAGCGTTTGCCGACAAAATCAGGCTTCATCTTGCCAATCGCCCAGCCAATGCCCGCATCCTGCGGTGTGACCGTGCCGTCGGTGTCCTGACCCACGATGATAAAGCCCTTTTCGGCGCGCAGCACGTGCATGGTTTCGGTGCCATAGGGGCAGATGTCGTATTGCTGACCAGCGGCCCAAAGTTTTTCCCAAAGCGCCTTACCATGACGCGCGGGTACGTTGATCTCAAAGCCAAGCTCGCCGGTAAAGCTGATCCGGAAGAGCCGCGACGGGAAGCCTGCAACGGTGCATTCCACAACCGCCATATGCGGCATCGCGTCAGCAGAGATGTCCGCGCCTTCGACAAAGGGTTGCAACAGCTTGCGCGCGTTGGGACCGTTCAGGGCGATGGTCGCCCATTCTTCGGTGGTCGAGGTCAGCCAGACCTTGAGGTCGGGCCATTCGGTCTGCAGGTAATCTTCCATCATGTTGAGCACACGCGCGGCACCGCCGGTTGTGGTGGTGACATGGAACAGATCATCGCGCATCCGGCCAATCACGCCGTCATCGCGGATGAACCCGTCTTCGCCCAGCAACAGGCCGTAGCGTGCACGCCCGATGCCCAGCTTGGTCCAGGGGTTGGTGTACATCCGGTTCATGAACTCGGTTGCGTCGGGGCCAGAGACTTCGATCTTGCCCAAGGTGGAGGCGTCAAACATGCCAACGCTTTCGCGCGTTGATTTGCATTCCCGCGCCACGGCCTTGTGCATATCCTCACCGGCATGCGGGAAGTACCACGCGCGCCGCCACAGCGCGACTGGCTCGAATTCTGCGCCGTTTTCTTCGGCCCACGCGTCGATCGGGGTTTTGCGCGTGACTTCAAAATGGGCCCCCTTGTGGTAGCCCGCAAATGCGCCAAACGTTGTCGGCGTATAAGGCGGGCGGAAGGTGGTCAGACCGACTTGCGGGGCCTCTTTACCAAGCGCATCTGCGGCGATGGTCAGGCCGTTCATGTTGGACAGTTTGCCCTGATCGGTCGCCATGCCGTTGGTGGTATAGCGCTTGACGTGTTCGATCGACTTCATGCCTTCGCGCACGGCCAGACGAATGTCCTTGGCGGTCACGTCGTTCTGGAAATCGACAAACGCCTTGGCCTTGCCGGGGCTGCGATCTGTTGGCAGTTCCTTTTGCGTGATGCCGGTCCCGGTGCGGTCGTCTGCAACCTCGTAGGTCGCAATGCCCGCGGTGCCACCCAGCGATGTGACCGCATCGGCGCCTGCCTTGGTGCCGTCCTCAAGGACCGAGGCGATGCCCCAAAGCCCGCGACCGGCCCCTGCGATATGCACGTCTTCGGTCTTGTGACCGGGCAGGTAGGCCTTGGCCTCTGCGTCCCAGTCCAGCGATCCCTTGGTGTGCGAGAACAGATGCAGCGATGGTGTCCAGCCACCGCAGACCAGCACGGCGTCACAAAACAGCAGGTGCGCCGCACCCACCTTGCCGTTGCGCACAGGATTGACGCGCAGCGCCTTGACCCGGAGGCGGCCCTTGGTGCCCGTCGCGGTGTAGCTGAGATAGGTTTTGATGCCGCGCGACGCCGCTTCGTCCTGCAACGCTTGGGCAACATCTTCGCGCGTGTCGATAATGGCGACCACTTTCGCGCCTGCATCGGCCATATCAAAGGCGCTGTACCACGCGCTGTCATGGCTGGTCAGGACAACAGGCTCTTTGCCCACCAACACGCCAAAGCGGTTGAGAAAGGTCTGTGCCGCCCCGGCCATCATCACACCGGGTGTGTCATTGCCGTCAAACACCATGGGTCGTTCGATTGCGCCTTGGGCCAGCACAACTTCCTTGGCGCGCACCCGCCACATCCGTTCGCGCGGCGCGCCGTCGGGCACATCGCCCATGTGATCGGTCAGTTTCTGAACCAGACCGATCATGTTCTGATGATAATACCCCATCGCCGTGGTGCGCGTCATGCGGCTCACATTTGGCATCCGGTCCAGTTCGGCCATGGCCCCATCCAGCCACTCCCACGCGGGCTGGCCGTCGATCGAGACGGTTGGTTCGGACAACAACGTGCCGCCCATTTCCGAGTTCTCGTCCACCAGCACAACTTTGGATCCCGAACGCCCTGCTGCCAAAGCAGCGGCAATGCCGGATGGGCCAGAACCTACAACCAGCACGTCGCAATGCAGATAGCGGCTGGCATAGGTGTCGGGGTCAACCTCGGTTGGGGCTTTGCCCAGACCAGCGGCCTTGCGGATCAGCGGCTCATAGACCGAATCCCAGAAGCTGCGCGGCCACATGAAGGTCTTGTAGTAAAACCCGGCCGAGAACAGCATGTAGAGACGGTCATTGATCGCGCCCAGATCAAATTTGAGACTGGGCCACTTGTTCTGGCTCTCGGTTTTCAAACCGGGGTAGATTTCCTGGATCGTGGCACGGGTGTTAGGCTCGAACCGGCCTTTGCCACGGGTCGTGCCGATCAGCGCGTTTGGTTCTTCCGAACTTGCTGTGACGACGCCGCGTGGGCGGTGATACTTGAAGCTGCGTCCCATCAGGTGCACGCCATTGGCGAGCAGCGCCGAAGCAACCGTGTCGCCCTCAAAGCCCTGAAACGTCTCGTCGTCGAAGGTGAACTTGACCGGCGTGTTGCGGTCAACGCGGCCACGGCCCTTTACACGATACTCGGTCATTCTGCGGCCTCCAATTTGCTCGTGTCGGGGCGGGCCTCTCCGGCCTTGTAGGTGGTGACGAAGCGGTCACTTACGGTGTCGCGCAGCGCGTTGAAAAAGCGCCCGCAGCCGTTGATGTGACGCCAGCGTTCGGCATGCACGCCCTTGACGTTGGTGCGGATGAACAGGAAATCGCGCCATTCCTCGTCGCTCAGCTTGGACGGATCGGCGGGGCGGGTGATATGCGCTTCACCGGCATAGGCGAATTCCAGTTCTGGAAGCGTGTCGTCACAATAGGGGCAATGGATCAAAAGCATGTTTTTGTCTCCTTAGTGCGCAACGGCAGCAGCGGCGGCTTCGTCGATCAGACGACCCGTCGTGAAGCGTTCGAGGGTGAAGGGGGCATTGATCGGGTGCGGCTCGTCCTTGGCCACGGTCCAGGCCAGCGTATGCGCCGCACCCGGTGTTGCCTTGAACCCGCCGGTGCCCCAGCCGCAATTGACATACAGCCCCTTGACTGGCGTCTTGCCCAAAATGGCCGACCGGTCGGGCGTTACATCGACGATCCCGCCCCATTTGCGCAGCATCCGCATACGGTTGAAGATCGGGAAGACCTCGCAAATCGCCGCAACCGTGTGTTCGATCAGCGGCAGACCGCCGCGCTGAGAATAGCTGGTGTACTGGTCTGTGCCCGACCCGATCACCAGCTCACCCTTGTCGGACTGGCTGATATAGGCGTGCACGGTGTTTGACATCACAACGCAGGGGAAGACCGGCTTGATCGGTTCGGACACAAGCGCTTGAAGCGGGTAGCTTTCCAGCGGCATGCGTACACCCGCGCTGTCCATGACCACAGATGTGTGGCCAGCGGCAGACACCGCAACCTTCTTGGCCTTGATGAAGCCTTTGGCGGTATCGACACCTTCGACCGACCCGTCGACCCCGCGCCGGATCGCAATCACCGGGCAGTTCTGGATGATGTCCACACCAAGCTTTGCCGCCGCACGGGCATAGCCCCAGGCCACCGCATCATGCCGCGCGGTGCCGGCGCGTTGTTGCAGCGCCGCGCCCATCACCGGGTAGCGCGCATCAGGCGAGATGTTGAGCGGCGGGCAGAAGGCCTTGGCCTCTTTCGCGCTCAGCCATTTGTTGTCCACACCATTCAGACGGTTGGCGTGAATGTGGCGCTGGAAGCTTTGCACGTCATGCACATTATGCGCCAGCATCATCACGCCGCGCTTGGAATACATCACATTGTAGTTGAGTTCGGTCGACAGGTTTTCCCACAGATCCAGCGCATGATCAAACAAACGTGCGCTTTCGTCATAAAGGTAGTTCGAGCGGATGATCGTTGTGTTGCGCCCGGTGTTGCCACCGCCCAGCCAACCTTTCTCGATCACCGCAACATTGGTGATGCCATGTTCCTTGGCCAGATAATAGGCCGCCCCCAGGCCATGCCCACCCGCGCCGACGATGATCACGTCGTATTCTTTCTTGGGCTGCGAATCCGGCCACTGTTCGGGCCATTTCTTGTTGCTCGTCAGAGCATTCTTGAGGAGCGAAAGGCCCGAAAAATGTGTCATTTGGGAAGCCTCGAATTTGTAAGGAAGCGGTCTGTTCTTCTTTCTCATACCCTTCTGTAAGATCATTGTATTATTGCGCCAAAATCTTAGTATATTTTCGACGCAACCCCTGCTGGAATGACCGAAATGAACCCAAAACCTGCCCTGAAGATCGGCCTCATTTTGGCGCGGCAATTCACCTTGTCGGCATTCGCAAATTTCGTGGATGTTCTGCGGCTCGCGGCAGATGAAGGTGATCGTTCGCGCCCGATTAGATGTTCCTGGCGCGTTGTCTCTGCGACGATGAATCCGGTGGTATCAAGCTGCGGAATTCCAGTTCAGCCCGATCAACGTCTGGGCGATCCGAGCGAGTTTGATTACGTGGTTGTGGTGGGGGGATTGATCTCGGCCATTGAAAATCTCAACCCGGACTATATCGCCTATCTCAAGCGCGCGGCTCTGGCCGATGTGCCAATTGTCGGCGTCTGCACAGGTGCGTTTATCCTGCATAAGGCGGGCTTGATGGATGGTTATCGCTGTTGCGTGAGCTGGTTTCATCACAACGATTTTCTGGAACAGTTCGACGGGCTGATTCCGATCTCGGACCAGATCTTCGTCGTAGACCGCAATCGTCTCACCTGTTCTGGCGGGGCAAGTTCGGCTCATCTGGCTGCCTATCTGGTGGACCGACATATCGGGCAGGCAGCGGCGCGCAAAAGCCTGAACATCATGATCATTGATGAAGCGCAGACGCCGGAAAACCCTCAGCCCGGTCTGCCGCTTGAATTTGCCACATCGGACAAGCTGGTCAGGAAAGCGTTACATCTGATCCGCCAGAATGTGGCGACCCCGTTGACAGTCAATCAATTGTCAAAACGCCTGAAAATCAGTCGAAGGATGTTGGAGCGCCATTTCGGCGATGCGTTGCAACTATCGCCTGCGGAGGCCGGTCTATCGGTCCGGCTGGCTGTCGCACGCCACCTGCTGAGCCGTACCGATCATTCCGTCACCCATATCGCGGCCGCGACAGGGTTTTGCGATGCGTCGCATTTCGGGAAGGTCTTCCGCACCCGCGAAGGCGTTCCCCCCGATGCCTGGAGACAGAAAAATCGCGCGGATGGCGCGCGTGATCTGTTAACGTAATGGTGCCTCATTCGTCGAACCAGCCTAGTCCGATTGCCGTGGGCAGGCGCGGTCTCACCCGCCCACGGATTTTTGGTTAAGTCGTCTCGCCGACCCCCGCTGATTTCTCCGCCCTGTGCTCCAGCGACAGGCAGCGAACGATGGCCACGCACATGAGCACCATGATCAATGAGAACGGTAGTGCTGCAATGATGGCCGCCGTTTGCAATGTGCTAAGCGCAGCACTTCCGCCTGCCACCAATAAAACCGCTGCCACAACTCCTTCGAACGTGCCCCATATGAACCGATGACGAAACATCGGGTCCTCGTTGCCTTCACTGAGGATCGTGGCCACAACCAGTGTGCCGGAGTCCGAGGAGGTCACGAAATAGGTTGTCACGAGGATCGTGCCAAGCACACCGGCCACCACCCCAATCGCTCCGACTTCCATCGCTTCGAAGGTCGCGAAGAGCGCCATCGAGACGTTTGCACTCACTGCATCTGACACGCCACCGGGACCAAAGAGTTCCGCCCAGAGCGCAGTCCCGCCATAGGCCACAATCCAGACAAAGGACAAGAGAGACGAAACGCCGACGACGCCAAAGATGAATTCACGAACGGTTCTGCCCCGTGAAACGCGCGCGACGAAGACACCGACAAAGGGCGCCCAAGAGATCCACCAACCCCAATAGAAGGTCGTCCACCAGCCCTGCCACATATCGCTCCATCGGGCCGCCTCGGCGGGCACGCTTTCGACATAAACGTTAAACGAAAACAGTCGCGTTACGTAAGACAGTGTAGCGTCACCCAGACTGACAAGCAGATACCGCGTCGGCCCCCAGGCAAAGAAGAAGACTAGTAGGACGATCGTCAGCCACATGTTGACCTGAGATAGCCACTTTATGCCCCGGTCCAGACCCGAAAGAACCGAACACAATGCAACGGCGGTGATGACAGCGATCAAGACAAGCTGGACTGCCTCCGAAATCGGAACATCCCAGATATGGTTTAGACCCGCGTTGATCTGCGTAACGCCGAGACCAAGCGAAGTGGCGATGCCAAAAATAGTCGCGAACACTGCAATCACGTCGATCACGACGCCGAGCGCCCCTTCGACCCGATCCCCAAACAGCGGGTAGAGGGTGTAGCGGATCCCAAGCGGTTTTTTCAGCCGGTAGCTGACAAGACAAAGGGCCAGTGCGACTATGCAATAGATTGCCCAGGCATTGAGGCCCCAGTGGAAGAAGGTGACCTGAAGCGCCATATCCGCCGCTGCTTGATTGCCTGTGCCTTCAGCAAACGGCGTGCCTGCGGAATAATGGAACATCGGCTCGGCGATCGACCAGAAGATAATGCCAATCCCCTGCCCGGCAGCATAGAGCATGGCGAACCAGGTGAAGTAGCTGTATTTCGGTCGCTCATCCGCATCACCAAGCCGGAGAGAGCCATATTTGCTGACGGCAATCGCGACCAAAAAGACGAGAAAAACACCCGATAGAACAACGTACCACCAGTTGAAGTAGAAGGTAACGAATGTCCGGGCTGAATCAATCCAATCTGCCGAACTGGTCGGAAACGCGAGCACAAGAAAGACAAAAAGCAGTATGATGCCCGCCGAAATTAAGGACGAGTACGGATTTACGCCTCTGAAGACTCCAGATCGAATAAGCATGATAACCGCCCCCGTTGTTCGAATTGATTGCGCGGATCGTAATCTCACGCGCGCGCTGATGTTAGACCAAACTCACTTGTTCTCGCCAGGCAGCACGTGACAGCTTCCGGATTCCCAATGCACGACCACTTTCGAGCCGGGATGCAGATTGAGCACCGACAATTCGTCATGGCTTTTCTGTACTTTAAGCTCTTGGCCGCCAGCGGTCTCGAGAAAGACCATTGCCGTGCCGCCAATGAATTCCTCACCCGCAACGCTGGCTTCTATCCCGGGTTGGCCACTGTCTGGCAAGCTCAACTGCATGTTCTCCGCGCTGACGATGAAAGTGACTTTTTGGCCCTGCCTGGCATCCGGCAGCTCGCTCTTTCCCAAGATAGTCTCTCCGCCCTCATAGGCGACCTGCCAGCCATCTGCACCGGCCGGGCCCTGAACCACACCATCAAAGATGTTGGCGGAGCCCAGAAACTCCGCGACAAAGCGATTATATGGCTCGCGATAAATTTCTTCAGGCGTTCCGATCTGTTCGATCTGACCCCGGCTCATGATGACCACACGATCGGCCATGGAAAACGCTTCTGACATGGAGTGTGTCACATAAACAAATGTAATCCCCAGATCCTTTTGCAGATTTGACAAGACAGCCTGCATGCGCACTTTGAGGTGTGCATCAAGCGCCGAGAGAGGTTCATCCAGCAGCAGGATCTTCGGCTCGGTCACCAAGGCGCGAGCCAAGGCCACACGTTGCTTTTGACCGCCAGACAGCTGATTGATGTTGCGGTTCGCAAACTCTGTGATCTGCATCTTCTCGAGCCACTTTTCCGCGCGCTGCCGACGTTCCTCTTTGCCAACACCCCGCATCTTGAGCGCAAACTCGACGTTTTCCTGAACAGTCAGAAACGGGAACAAGGCCAAAGATTGCCAAACCATCGGTGTATCGCGATCCCACGTGGCTTTGCCGTTCACCTTCTCGCCATCAAGATAGATTGCGCCTTCAGTGGGATCTTCCAAGCCTGCAAGCATACGCAGCGTCGTGGTTTTGCCACAACCAGATGATCCCATGATGGCCAGGAACTCTCCGCGACCAATCTCGAAATCAGCTTTTTCGACTGCAGTGAAATTTCCGAACCGCTTTACGACGTTGTCGAACTTCACGATCGCTTCTGATTGCTGTTCCATTTGTGCGTTCGCTTTCATTATTTTTCCTCCTCCGGGCTGCGCAGCAGAAGCTGGGCCAAAATGATCAGTGTCATTGAGCTCAGGAAGGCGAGTGAGCCGATGGCGTTGATACGCGGGCTGACCTGACCTTGCAGGAAGCCGAGAATCTTCACAGGCAATGTTTCGTTGAGGCCCGACACGAACCACGCGACCGCAAATTCATCGAACGAGACTGCCATGGTAATGAAGAGCGCGGCAAAGATCGCAGGCTTGGTGAACGGGATGATCACATAGCGAAGAGTCTGCCATTGATTGCCGCCCATGTTCCACGATGCCGCCTCAAGGTCAGGGTCCATCTGCGACAGGCGCAAGCGGATGATGGCCATTGCAAACGGGCTGCACATCACACCGTGCGCGATGATGACGGAAATGGTCGTACCGGACAGGTTAACACGGCTCAGGAAGGCCAGCATGGCCAACCCCATGATCACGACCGGAATGGTCGGTGGCAAAAGTGCGAGAGCTACGTAGACGGATTTACCGGTGAAATTGTACCGGTAATCCGTATACGCCCCGCCGAAGCCCAGGATGGTTGCAATGACAGCGACGGTCAGCCCCACGACCAGTGTATTGCCGAAGCCCTGCCAAACCAGCGGGTCTTCCCAGATCAGACGGTACCATTCGGTCGAGAACTCGCCTAGAGGCAGCGACGGGAAGCGGTCGGAGTTGAGCGAGAACACAAAGCTTCCGGCGATCGGGGCAAATATGAACAGCAGGCAAAGCACGATGTGCAGTTTTAGCAGCGCGTTGATTATGCGGTTTTCGTTACCCATCTCATTTGCCCCGCTCTTTATACGCATAGGTGACTGCCGCGAATGCTGCCGTGAGCAGCGTGATAATCATCATGATCGCAACCACCGCCGCGCGGGGCCATTGCTGACCGGACTTGGTGAAATCGGTGATCATGATCGACAGTGTCGGAGGGTTGCCGCCCCCAAGATACAGCGGGCTGACGAAGTCTCCAAAACTGAGGATAAAAGCAAACAGCGCAGCGATCACAAGACCCACTTTGGCTGATGGAACAATCACCGCAAAAACCGTCCGCAATCTGCCACAGCGCAGGTTATGCGCAGCCTCGATCAGGTCGCGATTGACGAAGTTTAGGCTGAATGTCTGCAACAGAACAACCAAGGGCAAAGTCAGCGTCACCATGCCCACGATGATCCCAAATGCGTTGTTCAACATCGGGAATGGCCCAAGACCAATATACGCGA
This sequence comes from Yoonia vestfoldensis, assembly GCF_002158905.1. Lineage (NCBI taxonomy): Bacteria > Pseudomonadati > Pseudomonadota > Alphaproteobacteria > Rhodobacterales > Paracoccaceae > Yoonia > Yoonia vestfoldensis. Next base: position 1,087,590 of record NZ_CP021431.1, on the reverse strand, counting down.
ATGCCGCGTTTAGGATGCCCGCATCAGACAAGAAGACCTGGAGCGAATAGACCCGGACAAGATAGCTGGTGAAGAACGGAATGATGAGAATAAAGATCATCCACCGCTTGGCTTTCTCACTCATCTTGAATGAAATCGCATAGGACGCCGGAAAAGCGATAATACTGGTGACCACGGCTGCTGTCGTAGCAAGGACCATGGTCCGGAAATAGGCGTCCCAAAACACACCACGTGACAGGACACGCTCCCAATTTCCAAAGTTGAGGTCGGGCGTCATCTGAAAGTTGCGCACTGTCCAGAAACTGATCGCGACCAGAAACAGGAGCGGAAAAAGAAAGAACAATAACTGCCAGAGCAGCAGCGGCATCGACAAGATCAATGAAAAAAGTGTTGGTCGCTTGGTCATATCAGATCCCATAGCTGAGCAATCCGGCGTCTTGTTGGGGCGCGAAAAACCATGCGCCCCAACTCAAAGGCGCCTTACGCGCCTTTGTAGTCGGACCAAAAATCATTCCAGTCTTCGAGGCTTTGCTGAACCGGAAGCTGACGATACTGGATCAACCCTTCACGGATCATGTCCATCGCATTGCGCTGTCCCAGAACCATGTTTTGGCGCTGTGCCTCGGCAGGATTGGTCTCATTGAGCACGCGCCATCCTGCCTGCGAGGGCACGATAGCCGGATAGGCTGCCATGTCAGCAGATTTCGCCTGGCCTTCCGGGGAGGTGATGTACTGGATCCACTTCTTGGCCATTTCCTGATTTTGTGAGCCTTTGCCGATCGAGAAGCTCTCGGTCCACTGCAAGCCACCTTCCTTTGGAATGACGCTGCGTACCGGACTGCCGTTCTTTTCCAGGGTACCGGTGATCCAGTCACCGATCCCTGCAAAGGCCAGCATTTGCCCGTTGTCGAGCGACGAGAAAGTGCCGCCATAATCGAAGAAGCCGCCAGCTTGACGGCGCAGGCCCATGGTATGCTCCTGCACTTTTTCCCAAGCCGCTTCGTCGATGTCGTAAGGCGATGAATTGCCGACATGCAGGCTCATCTGTCCCAGGTTGGGCAGGTGCCAGTCAAAATGGCCGAGCTTTCCGGTCAACCGCTCGTCTGCAAAAAGATCGTAGCTGGAGGCCTCTTCTTCGGTGAAAGCATCCGTATTGTAGGCTACGCCGAGGAAGCCAAATCGCGTGATGACGGAATAGAGCTTGTCGTCCTGCCAATGGCCAGGGAACTTCTGGAATTCGGGGAAGAAGTCGTCAAAGGCGTAGTCAGCGGGATCCAGTTCTTCGATGTAGCCAGCAGCGTTAAGCTGCTGCACATATTCGCCATCCGACAGGATCACATCAAAGGTACCGCGCGGGGATTGCGCGATCAGGCCCAGCATGTTGTCACCGCCGGTGTAGTATTTAGGCACGAACTTGACGTTGTTGGCCTCTTCGAATTCGCCAACGATATCGGGCTCTGCGTGACCATACCAAGCAAGCATCGACAATTCAGTCGTTTGCGCCGCCGCACGGATGGACAGGAAAGGCGTTGCCAAGGCTGCGGCACCTGTCATCTTCAGCAGACTGCGGCGACTTGGTCGGATCAATTTAGTGGACATCGGATTACTCCTTGTTGGGATTATTATCTTTTTTTGATGGGAGGATCAGCTTGCACTCGCCAGTGCGGCGGCTTTGCCGAACTCGTTTGTGAGCGCCGCAATAATGCCCTTGGTGCACACATCCAGAAGGATATCGCCCTTTTCGGCGGTAGCTTCTTTTGGTGAGGACAGCGTCCCACTTGCTGGTGTCCATTCCGGCTTAGCCGGGTAGACGTCGTAGGGCGGAAATGTTGCCGGGGCGTGCTCGACCGCGTTTTGAAGTGACACGAGATCGGGGTGCAAACGCAGCATCAGGGACGTTTCCAGAACCCCTCCATGCTCGATGTCCCATCCGAGAAAGCCGTCCGGATACAGCTTCTCGATCGACGCCTGATCCACAAAGTCCCAATAGGACAGGACCACGACCTTGACGTCATGGATGTCGCCCCAGCCCAGTTCGCGCAAGGCAAGGTCAATCGCTTCTGTGATGAACCAGGAATTCTCAAAGTGGCCATTGACAATGCACAGATTGCGCACGCCGTGACGCACGAATTCCTTGACCACGTCCTTGAGCGCGTTCACCAAAGTCGCGCCATCAAGGCTGGTCGTGCCGGGAAAGAAGTTTCCGCCACCGGATTTCTGGTGCGATTTGTATCCGTAGGTGAACGGCGGCGCTACAAGGGCGCCGACCTGCTCGGCCACGCGGCGGGCGAATTCGGTCGGCAAAAGCACATCGACATGCATTGGCATATGATGGCCGTGCTGTTCCATTGATCCGAGCGGGATCAGGATGGGCACATCGCCGTTCTGGACTCGCTTCTGGTAGTCGGGCCAAGCCATTTCGGCGGCGAAAACTGTAGAATGTGGCATTGCACCCCCTGCATCTGAAGATCGTCAGACCTTAGGGCAGCTTGCCTTGCCACAGAAATTCATAGTAACAATGCTTGGATAAGGATTGTTAATGATGCGCAAATTCACCAACCTGCAAACTGACCTGCTGCGGACCTTCGTGACTGTGGTCGACCTACGCAACTATACGGAAACCGGGAATATTCTCGGGCGGACGCAGCCGGCAATATCCTTGCAGATCAAGCGCCTTGAAGAGGTTGTCGGTGCCAAATTACTAAAGCATGAAGGCAAGCAAGTAGAGTTGACGCCGGACGGGCAGACCCTTCTGGGCTATGCACGGGAGATGCTGCGCCTCAATGACCGGGCAGTTGCCAATTTGCAGCAGGCAGCCTTTCTTGGAACACTCAGGATTGGCTTGCCGGTCGACTATTCAATAGAGTATTTCCAAAGCGCTATTGCCAAGTTCTCACACGAGAACCCTGCTGTCTTGTTGGACATTCGCTGTTACCGAAGCCGTGAGCTTCTTGCAGCTCTCCATGTTGATGACCTCGATATGACCATTGCCATCACGGATGAAATGCCCGCGCCCCACGTCTCCATCTACTGGTCGGAACGTCCGGTCTGGGTCTGCGCCCGCGATCACAAGATCGATCCGGATCAGCCACTCAAGGTGATCGCGCATCCCGACGGCTGTTTCTATCGCAAGCGTATGATCGACGCGCTTGATACCGAAGGGCGCGATTGGCGCGTGTCCTTCGAAAGCCTCGGCGTCGCAGCTCTCCAAAAGGCAGTCTTGGATGGCATGGGTGTCACCGCGTTAACAAAGAAGACGTTGCTGCCCGGTATGCGGGTCCTCAGCGCCAGCGATGGCTTCCCGAAATTGTCAAAGATCCACATTGGGCTGTTCTACAAGCACATAAAGATGTCCGATGCCGCGCTGAAACTGATCGAGCAGATCACGGAGGATGTGTCATCCTTCCGCCTGCCGACGCATGCTCGCGCCAGATAACGAGCACTCCCACCGAGGTAAATTTATAATCCTTATGGTAAGATGATTGCAATTAATTTTTCGTCGCATCGCCACACTGCTACGCAGACAAGGTCACTGTTAGCAGAGAGGAATATCGACAATGGACGACATGCTCCACGTCATGGAATGGCACAACGGCGAGAAGGAGTTCTCGCCCTTTTCAGATAACGAAATGGCCCGTCGCCAGAACGAATTGCGCGACTGGATGGGCAAGAACGATGTCGATGCATCGCTCTTCACCTCCTATCACTGCATCAACTATTATAGCGGATGGCTGTACTGCTATTTCGGTCGTAAATACGGCATGGTCATTGACCAGAAGAACGCCACGACGATCTCTGCCGGCATCGACGGCGGCCAACCCTTCCGCCGCAGCTTCGGCAACAACATCACATATACTGACTGGCGTCGTGACAACTTCTACCGCGCGATCCAGCAACTGACACCGGGTGCCAAGCGCATCGGTATCGAATTCGACCACGTGTCGCTGGAATATCGCCAACTGCTTCAGGATGCCCTGCCGGGCGTCGAGTTCGTTGACGTCGGCCAGCCCGCCATGTGGATGCGGACGATCAAGTCGGACGAAGAAATCAAGCTGATCAAAGAAGGCGCGCGCGTCGCCGACGTTGGCGGTGCTGCTGTGGCCGCTGCGGTCAAGGCCGGTGTTCCCGAGCACGAAGTCGCCATTGCCAGCACCAATGCAATGATCCGCGAGATCGCCAACTCCTTCCCGTTTGTCGAATTGATGGACACTTGGACCTGGTTCCAGTCCGGTATCAATACCGACGGCGCGCACAACCCGGTGACCAACAAGAAGGTGCAGTCCGGCGAGATCCTCAGCCTCAACACCTTCCCGATGATCTTTGGCTACTACACGGCCCTGGAACGCACACTTTTCTGCGACCACGTTGATGATGCAAGCCTCGATATCTGGGAGAAGAACGTGGCGGTGCATGAACGTGGCCTCGAGCTGATCAAGCCCGGCGCGCGCTGCATGGACATCGCGATCGAGCTCAACGAAATGTATCGCGAATGGGACCTGCTGAAGTATCGTTCGTTCGGATACGGCCACAGCTTTGGCGTTCTGAGCCACTACTATGGCCGCGAGGCTGGTGTAGAACTTCGCGAAGACATTGAAACGGAGCTCAAGCCCGGAATGGTCGTATCCATGGAGCCCATGGTCATGATCCCGGAAGGTCAGCCTGGCGCTGGCGGCTACCGTGAGCATGACATCCTAGTGATCGGCGAGGACAATACAGTCGAGAACATCACCGGCTTCCCATTCGGCCCCGAGCACAATGTCATCAAGAACTAAGATCAGTGCTATCTCGGTAGCAAACAATATTGCTATGATCAGCGCCCTGATGGCGCTGGTCATAGCGGTAACCCTCCTATCGCGTGAAACCCAAAAGCATGGCTACACAGTGATTGTGCGTGGGGCGGGCGTACCGATCTTCATTCAAACGAACAGCGTCGACTGAACTATACTGGGCCCAAAGGGCCAGATGACCGTTTCGTTTCCTGACGGCATGCGCTGCCAGGAAACTATTCACTTAGACAAAATTCGGTGTGGAAATGCGTATCCAAGCCCTAGAAGAGCTCCTAGGCGCAGCAAGAACAGCCTATTACGGTCGCGCGCGTGATCAAAAATCTATCAGTTTGCTTGAACAGGTTTTTGACGCCCTTGAGACGCCTGCTCCGCAATCACAGTTTGAAAGCGGTCGGCTTCCCGTCTGTCGCTATCTCTCAGATATATCGCTGTCATTGGACTCTGACGACTCAGATCTTCGACAATTGATGCGGGCCTTCATGGCCATTGAACCAGCCCTCCAATGGCGTCGCCGTCAGGGGGATTGCACCGGCGCAAGCGAAGGTTTTTCTGAGAACCATGCCAATGCAATGCTTGTTGGCCCAGAAGGCCTTGAACTCCGAGAAGACGTCTGGCTCGGAGTGTCGCTCGTGGGGCCGAACGTGCGGTATCCCGATCATAGGCACCTACCCGAAGAAACCTATCTTGTCATGAGCCCCGGTGATTTTCGTCAGGGTCGCAACGAATGGGTCCATGTGGCCAACGGCGAAACCTTCTACAATCCGAAGAGTATCGTGCACGCGATGCGGTCATCCGACCGTCCACTCCTCGTTTTTTGGGCTTTGAAGGAATAGCCGGACACGATGGGGCTTTGCACCAAGACACCTTGAAAAGGTTCAGCAGCGATTTCGCCACCAGCTTCAAATGATGATCAATGGAGAGCAACAGCTCAACGGTCAGATAGCTGAATAGCCCCGATTTGACACGAGAAACAACCGAAAGGCATAGGACCATCACACATCCGCTTTTGACCCAAGACCACATCGACGCCTAGGCCCGCGACGGAGTTTTCCTTGTCAAAGGTCTGTTCAAGTATCAGGTCGAAGTACTGCGCGCAGGTGTTGCACGCAACATGGCTGAGCCCGGCCCCTATGCTGCCGAGATCCTCAAGGAAGGCGAAGGCGGGCGATTTTTTGACGATTATTGCAACTGGATGCGCATCCGTGAATTCGAGGATGCAGTCAAGGCATCACCCGCCGCTGCGGTTGCAGCCGATTCGATGGGGTCAAGGACCGTCCAGATGTTCCACGATCATATGTTGGTTAAGGAACTGGGCACCTCAAAGCCGACGCCATGGCATCAGGACAGCCCCTATTACTTTGTCGAAGGCGAACAAACCGTCAGCTTCTGGTCGCCCCTTGATCCGGTTCGCCAAGCGTCCCTGCGCTGTGTTGCCGGATCGCATCGCTGGGGAAAGCCCGTCCTGCCAACGCACTGGCTGGCCGAGACCAATTTTTGCCCCAATGACGACGACTACGTGCCCGTCCCAAATCCTGACGCTGAGGTCATAGATGTCCGCGAATACGAAATGGAACCCGGTGATGCAGTGGCGTTCAACTACAAGACGCTGCACGGAGCACGCGGGAATGAGAGCGGCACCCGCAGCCGTGCATTTTCCCTGCGTTTACTGGGAGATGATGCTCGTTATGTGGAACGTCCTGGTCCCACATCGCCCCCCTTCCCCGGCCATGACATGAAACTGGGCCAACGCCTGCGCGAAGATTGGTTCCCGATACTGCTGGATACTGCAAACCAACGAATGTGATGTGAACAAAGGCGAAGTTTACCATCCCAAACGGCCAGACCTTGAGCCAGCTGCTGCGTTTGGCCGTTGGCGGACCAGCTCGATCATGTCCGCTACGAAGCGCTCTGCCTGAGCGTGAGGCTGAAGCAGATATTTTCGGATCGAGTGATGTTGCCCCGGACATGACTAGCCCGCAATTCTGATAACCGCCAAAAGCCCTATAAGGCGCGACAGAAGGCGATTTAACTTTGCACACATAATGCACACGACCCCGCTTAACCCATTGAATATAAGTATGAACCCGTCCAGTCCATCATAGGGGCAACGCTGAGGCGCCAAGGAACGTTATGGGGCAATGATCTGTCCATTGCCGTGGTTTAACGAAGGTCGCGCAGCAGGGCCAGCGCATGTTTGCGCCCAAAGCGGCCGGATGCCCGCGCAGGCTGCGACGATCATGCAGGGATTTGCGCGGATTTCTGGGCGCTTATGGCTCGTCTTCGGCACGATTGTGGTGTAGGTGCGCGGGCAAATCCAACGAAAGCTTTTGCCGTGCAGACACCTTATTATCTTATCGACAAATCCAGTCTGCTGCGCAACCTCGAGAAAATCTCTTGGCTGCGCGATGCCTCGGGGGTGAAATGTCTGCTGGCGCTCAAATGCTTTGCGACATGGTCGGTTTTCGATTTCATGGCAGAACATATGGATGGATCAACCTCGTCATCGCTCTACGAAGTCCGTCTGGGGCGTGAAAAATTTCCGGGCGAAACCCATGCCTATTCGGTTGCCTATGCCGATCACGAGATCGCAGAGGTCCTGGCCCATGCGGATAAGGTCATTTTCAACTCGATCGGGCAATTGACAAAGTTCAAGGATGTCTCGCAAGGGCATCTGCGCGGGCTGCGGGTCAATCCGGGGGTCTCGACCTCGGAATTCGATCTGGCCGATCCCGCCCGCCCCTTTAGCCGGCTGGGCGAACATGATCCCGCGCAAATCGCGGCGGTCGCCGATCAGATCAGCGGGTTGATGTTTCACAACAATTGCGAAAACGACAGCTTTGAGCGGTTCGACGAAATGCTGCGCCTGATCGAGGATCATTTCGGCGCGATCATCCATCAGATGGACTGGATCAGCCTGGGCGGCGGCATTCATTTCACCGGCGCGGATTACCCGCTGGAAAAACTTGCCCAGCGTCTGGCGCAATTCGCGCAAAGATTCGGCGTCCAGGTCTATCTGGAACCCGGCGAAGCGGCGATCACCGGGGCGGCCACCCTCGAAGTCACGGTGCTTGATACGATGCATAACGGCAAGAACCTGGCTATCGTCGACAGCTCGATCGAGGCGCATCTGCTGGATCTGCTGATCTACCGCGAACCCGCCAAACTGGCGCCGAACACGGGCGCGCATGAATGGATGATCTGCGGCAAATCCTGTCTGGCGGGTGACATATTCGGTGAATTTCGCTTTGACGCGCCACTAAAAGCCGGTGACCGCCTTTCGTTTCAGGACGCCGCTGGGTACACGATGGTCAAGAAGAATTGGTTCAACGGGGTCAAAATGCCCAGCATCGCGATCCGTGAACTGGATGGAACGATACGGCTGGTGCGCGATTTCAATTATGATGATTTCGCCGCCGCCCTGTCCTGACTGATCAAGAAAGGTTCTCGCAGATGAAACGCAATGTTCTTATCATTGGTGCCGGTGGCGTCGCTCAGGTCGTGGCGCATAAATGCGCACAGAACAACGATATTCTGGGCGATCTGCATATTGCCAGCCGGACCCGCGCGAAATGCGATGCGATCATTGCCTCTGTGCATGAAAAAAACGCGATGAAACAGCCGGGCCTGTTCGACGCGCATGCCGTTGACGGCATGGACAGCGCCGCCGTTGCGGCCTTGATCGGCAAGACCGGCGCACAGATCGTGATCAATGTCGGCTCGCCTTTCGTCAATATGACCGTGCTGGAGGCCTGTATCCAGACCGGTGCCGCCTATATCGACACGGCGATTCACGAAGACCCCACCAAGATCTGCGAAACCCCGCCATGGTATGGCAATTACGAATGGAAACGCCGCGACGCCTGTGCCGCCGCCGGTGTGACCGCGATCCTGGGGGCGGGTTTCGATCCGGGGATGGTCAATGCCTTTGCCCGTTTCGCGGTGGATGAATTCATGGATGAGGTCACATCCATCGATATCGTCGATATAAACGCGGGCAGCCATGGCCGCTATTTCTCGACCAATTTCGACCCCGAGATCAATTTCCGCGAATTCACCGGCACGGTCTACAGCTGGCAGCAAGGGGCCTGGCAGGAAAACAAGATGTTCGAAATCGGCCGCGAATGGGATCTGCCCGTCGTGGGCAAGCAAAAGGCCTATATGTCCGGCCATGACGAGGTCCATTCGCTGGCCCATCATTATCCGCAGGCAGACGTCCGGTTCTGGATGGGCTTTGGCGATCATTATATCAATGTGTTCACCGTGCTGCAAAACCTTGGCCTGTTGTCGGAACAGCCCGTGACCACCGCCGAAGGGCTGGAGGTCGTGCCGCTAAAGGTTGTCAAGGCGGTGCTGCCCGACCCGTCCAGCCTTGCGCCCGATTACACCGGCAAGACCTGCATCGGTGATCTGGTAAAAGGCACCCGCAACGGCCAAGAGGTCGAGGTGTTCGTTTATAATGTCGCCGATCACAAGGACGCCTATACCGAGGTTGGCAGCCAGGGCATTTCCTATACTGCCGGTGTCCCGCCCGTGGCCATGGCGATGTTGGTCGCGGATGGCACCTATGATCTGGGCACCATGGTCAATGTCGAGCAATTGGACCCCAAGCCGCTGTTCACCCTGCTTGACAATATGGGCTTGCCCACCCGCGTCAAGGATGCCGCCGGTGACCGCCCCTGGGATCAGACCCAATAACGCCCGCCTGAACGCCCCGCCTCTGGACCCCGATCAGGTTGTGCAGCCTATGGCATTGTGCCCTGATTGGGTTCGTATAAAGGGCCAGAGCGGTTGAGGTGATCACCCAAAAGCGATACCGCACCCGCAATGTCGTGCTTTTCCATACGGTCGATTATGCCCGCATGTTCGCGCAGGGTCGTGTCTTCGCGGCCCGACCAATGCAGCACGGGTTTATAATAGACCGACAGCCACGACAGCATCGCCTGCGTCACCGCCTGGATCAAAGGATTGCCGGTCATGCCGGCAATCGCCACATGAAAGGCGATATCCGCCTCGATAAAGGCCTTGTCCTGCCCCAGATTGCTGCGTTGGGTCTCGACCAAAGCGCGCAGCGCGGTGATATCACCGGGCGTGCAATTCTGTGCGGCGATCTTGATCGATCCAAGCTCGAGGATATTGCGCAGCTGCTTGAGGTTTTCGAGGTTCGACGGCTCGCTGGACAGCAGCAATTTCGCAATGTCATCGACCTGATCAAAGGCGATGCCAGCGGTCAGTTTATTGACCTTGCTGCGCTCGCCATGCGAGATCGAAATCAAGCCCTTATTGGCCATGGATTGCAGCGCCTCGCGCACGGCGGGACGCCCGACGCCAAAGCGTTCCATCAAGGCGCGTTCGGACGGCACCGTATCACCGGGGGATAATTCGCCCGATTGCACCATGGCCCAAAGCCGGTCAAAGACCTGATCAGACAGCTTTTGGCGGATGATCGGGGCATCAATGCTGATGTTATGCATCTTGTCCGGCATGGTTGCGCGTCCTTTTCTGGCTTTATCGGGCTGCGTCACAGGTATGACATGCTCAACAGCAGACATCCACTCTGTCATGGCGATGACAGGCTGGTCCAATCATAGGGACCAAGCCGGCCATGGCGGCGGGCGGTCAGATTGGCGATGATATGCAGCTCGCCACAATGCAGATCAGCCACGCCATCGCGGATCGTGGCGCGATGGACCGGCTGCCCCGCAAGCCAGCCCAGCGCGTTCAGCGCCGCCTGGATCGGCCAGCGCCCCCTGTCTGCAATCACGCCGCGCGGACCATATAGCGCTGCGGGGCACCAGACGGAAATGCCCGCAGGCACCAAAGCCGTGGCCAGCCCGATTGCATAGGCCGCCCCGAATTGCGCGCGGTGGCGCGGGTCGTCATCGGTCATGCAAAGCCGCTTGCCGCCGGGGTTCGCGATGCAGCTTGTGCCATAGGGATTTTGGCGCATCGCCAATGTCGCGGGGCCGATCCGATAATCTTTGTCGCTGATGAACGCGCGGGCCGAAGCGGTGATATCCGGGATCGCTTGCAATGTTTCCATCACCGACAGATCATCCGCCGCATGCACGATCGGGCAAAGCCCGTGGCTGACAAAGCCCAGCCTGTCCACCGGCGGGCGTTTGCGGTTCAGCTCGGGAAAGAAACTGACCATCCCACCACCGCGCAACAGATCGGGAAAGGCAGCAGCGGCCGCATCATGGATCTGCGCCAGCGGCGCGCAAGCAGGCCAAGCAGACCCCGGCGGCGTCGATTGCCGGTCCTCGGCGGGGCAAACAAGCAGACTGGCAGGGGCAAATCCGCTGTCGCGCATCTGGGCGGCCAGCACCATCAGCGCAGGCGCGGGATCGGCGTCGCCCGCATAGATCAGTTCCAGATCAAAGATCCGGTCCGGACAGGCCCGCTGCGCCTGTGCAAAGGCGTCATATTGCGCTGGCACATCGCCCGCTGTCGCATCCAGATGACACAAAAGCCGTTGCGGGTTTACCGCGCGGATATCGGCGGGGTTGGCCGCCAAGCGCCGCGCGTCCTGCGGCGTGACCAGCAGCGCCATATCGGGAAAGGTCACGGCGGTTCTGGCCATTGGGCGGGGCGGGATTTTGGGCGCGTCACGGGCTGCCCATGTCAATTCCACCGATTGGCAAAGCCTGTCCCCGTCTTCCAGCATATAGGGCCAAGGGGCTGCCAGCGGCCGGTTATAGGTCTTGAAAGACGCATCCCCCCATTGGCGCTGATCCTCCATCTCGAATATATCGCCCTGCAACCGGCAGGTCAGCGCGGCCTTGCCCACGCCATGCGTCAGCGCGGCGATATCCATGAACGGCTGCCAAGGCGCGATCAGGTCAGGCCAGATGCTGTTGGTTTGCGTGCCGTCCCCATGGGTCACCTGCACCGGCTGGCCTGCGACATCGGCAATCGGGTGCAGCACGCTAAACCCCGCGCGGTTGGTTTCAAACGGGCCAGTGGCATGACCTTCGGCCGATACCGACAGCATCTGCGCGGTCAGCGCAATCACGATCTGCATGTCCAGCCGCGCCGCACCGCTGGCATAGGTGGCATCATAAGACAGGGTCAGACCGGCCTGATCATGGGTGATCTGCATCTGGTCGATCTGCGGGACCAGCGTGCCCCAATCGCGGTCGCGCACCACAAAGGCAATGCCGCGAATGGCCTCGACACCCTGCAGCGTGATGTGGCGCAGGGCACCTTCCTCAAGCGTAAAGGCCCATGGCCCGCAGCGGTAACTGACACGCGGCGCGGGTGGTTCATCGGTGCCATAAAGATCCATTGCCGTATTCATGCGCCCTTTCCCGCCGCAAGGCCCTGTGGCCAGGCCGCATGGGTCTGCGTGCGGATCCGGTAAAGGCTGGTGCTGGCCGCGATATAAAGATCATGGCCATCCGGCCCGCCAAAACACAGATTGCCGGTCAGTTCCGGCACAATGACCCGCCCCAATTCCGCGCCGCCCGGATCAAAGACGATCACCCCGACCGCGCTGGACGACCAGATATTGCCCAAAGCATCCACCGCGAACCCATCGGGAAAACCCTGGTCAATCCGCGCAAAGACCCGGCCATTTTTGCACCGCGCCCCGCCTTGGACGTCATAGACCCGGATATGCGCATTGCCGACACCCGGCGGTTTGCGCACCGATGACGAATCCGCCACATAGAACAGCGCGCCATCGGGCGAGAACCCCAGCCCGTTGGGTTCTTCGACATCGATCACGACGGGCGCTGTCTCGCCGGTGGTCTGGTCATAGCGAAACACATAATGATCGCCATATTCACGCCGTCCGGGATAGCCTTCGCGCGGTTCGGTGATGCCATAGGCCGGATCGGTGAACCAGATCGCCCCGTCGGGCGCGATCACCACGTCATTGGGGGAATTCAGCCGCACCCCCTGCCATTCATCGACAATCGCGCTGACCAGACCGCCTCGGTCGCGCTCTATCCGCCGCCGCCCATGCGAGCATTGCACCACGCTGCCATCCACATCCAGCGCGCGGCCATTGGCGAAACCGGCGTCAGTGGCATAATCGCGCACCAGCCCGCTGGCGGGTTCATATTCGCGGATGCGGTTATTGGGGATATCGCTCCAGCGCAGGCAGCCGCGCGCGGGTATCCACAAAGGGCCTTCGGCCCAGATCGACCCTTGGGCGACGATCTCTAATGGCGCTGTGGCGCGCACCAGACCTTGCAGGCCAATGATCGTTTCTGTCAGACGGGCCGATGCCATTGGCTAGCCCGTCTTTGGCGGGGATGGGGGCGTGCCGGCCTTGGGCGCGCGCGGCGGCAGCAAGGGCGCGCCGCTGGCCAGGAACAGCACTGACAGCACCAGACATCCCTTCAGCACATTCTGACCTGCAAAGCTCCATCCGATCAGGTTCAGCAGGCCATCGAGCAGGATAAAGAACAAGGCCCCGCCCCAGACCCCCGCAGGCACCGCGCGCCCGCCGGTGATCAGGGTTCCGCCGATCACCACCACCGCAATGGAATCCAGCAGGTAATCATTGCCCAATTCGACATTGGGCGCCGAAAAGGCCGCACGCAAAGCCCCGGCCAGCCCCGCCAGCGCGCCGCAGCTGAGATAGACGACAGCGATGATATTCCGCGACCTGATGCCCGCATATTCCGCCGCGCGCGCCGCTTGGCCAAAGGCCAGCATCCGCATCCCCCAGGTCGTGGATGTCAGTATGAAAGAGATCAAGATCGTCAAGATCAGCACGGCCAGAGCAAAGGCCGGCACGCCAAAGGGCGCAAAGTTCAGAAAGCTTTTCAACACGGGATCGGCCGAGCCTTGAAACCCCTTTGCCAGCGTCAGTGACAGCGCCGAGGCGATCAGGCTGGTCGCCAGCGTCGCGACGATGGGCGGAATCCGGATCAACAGGATACTGATCACGCTGACCGCGCCCAGCGCCAGCCCGCTGGCCACGGCGGCCGACAGCCCCAAGACCCAGGACCCGGTCGCTTCGCTGACAGCGACCGACAGCAGGCCGCCCAGCGAAAACACCTTGGCGACGGATACGTCGATATTGCCGGGTCCGGTGCTCATCACCAGCATCTGGCCCAGCCCGACCAGCACAAGATAAGGCGCGACCATCAAGGCCAGCGTCAGGGTCTGCATCCCGCCACCATCGCTGACCATCACGCTGAGCACGAAAACGATCCCCGCGGCCACAAAGGACCAAGTCCAGGGCGGAACTGTCGTCAGGGTCAGCTGTTTCATCTGATTTTCCGATCTACCAAAAGACGCCCCGCCAGCACCGCGATCACGATGAAGGCTTGCACAGCAGGCTGCAAATGCGACGACAGCTTGAGCAGCGTCAGCAAAACGGTCAGCAAACCAAGGGTGATCGCCCCGCAAAGCGCGCCCCAAGCCACCGCGCGGCCACCGGTGAACATGCCGCCGCCCAGGATCACCGCGGCGATGGTGGTCAGCGTATAGCCGGGCACTGCATTCACATCGCCACTGCCGATTTCCGCAGTCAGCATCAGCCCCGACACAACGCCCATCACAGCGACCATGGCATAGGCCTGCATCCGTGTGACCAGCGGTGATTTACCGGCGCGCACCAACGCCACGGGATTGCTGCCAAGCACGCGGAAATTCACGCCCAATCGCGTCTTTTGCATGATCACCCATGTGATTGCCGTCACTACAAGCATCGTGATGATCGGGGTCGGAAGGCCCAAAGGCGGCGACCAGGCCGCATAGGCTGCAAGCCAGCCAGGTGCCGCCCCGCCCGGCACCGGCAAGGCAAAAAGCCCCAGTCCCAGCCAGATGAACGACGCCCCCAAAGTGGCAATCAGCGACGGCACCGCGCGCAGCGCGACCAGCGCGCCCAGCAGCGCATAGCCCAGAATGCTGGCCAAAAGCGCCAAAACCCCCAGCAGCGGCGCATCGCGCAGCAGCGTTGCACTGATCGCCGTGACCATGCCGATGAAAAAGCCGATGCTCAGGTCGATGTCACCGATACTCATGATCACCATCTGCGCCATGGCCCCGATGGCCAGCGCGACAATCGGCGACAGGATCAGGGTAAAGCCGAATTGCGACCAGATCAGCGGCTGGATCATGCCGCAGATGATCAAGATCGCGATCATGGCCACAAAGGTCAAAAGACCCGGCAGATTGCGCCGCAACGCCCCTTTGGGCAAGGCGCGCGCATATGCGCTGATCTTGGGAATGGTGCCGGTCAGATTCATGCAGCAGACCCTTTTGCTTCGGCAAATGACATCGCAATGATGCGTTCTTGGGTGATATCGGCACCTTGCAGCGCGGCCGCGACACGCCCTGCCCGCAAGACATAGGCGCGGTCGCAATGGCGCATCTCGGCATTTTCGCTGGAATACCACACGATGGTGCGGCCGGCCTGCGCCTCGGATCGGATCAGCTGATACAATTCCGATTTGGTGTGGATATCCACGCCCCGAAACGGATCATCCAACAAGATCGTATCCGCACCAGAGGCAAAGGCCCGCGCCACGATCACCTTTTGCTGGTTGCCGCCGGACAGGCCGGTGATCGCCGCCGCAGCACCGCCCCGCACCTTGAGCAAATCCACCCATTTGCGGACCAGCGCCGCCTCTTTGTCGGGCTGGCGCAGGCCGCGTTTTGCCAGATCGCCCAGCGCGGTCAGGGTCAGGTTCGCGCCAACCGTCCATAATGGGAAAATCCCCGCTCTTTGCCGGTCGCCGGGGACATAGGCGCGTTTGGCATCCACCGTGACATCGCGCGCATCGCCTTTCCACAGACGCGCCAAAACCTGTTGCTGCCCCTGCCCGATGATCCCGGTCAGGCCGATCACCTCGCCCGCGCGGGCATAGATATCCGTTTCGGCGCCGTCGATATCCTGCATCGGAACATAGACCGCGACATGGCGTGCGGGGTCCAGATCGGCACGGATGGCCTCTGCCCCAGTCTGGGCCACGGCGATCTCACCGCCCATCGCCATGAACAGATCACGCTGTGTGACATCGCGGGCCAGATGCGTGCTGACCACGGCCCCGTCCTTGAGAACAGCCACGCGGTCACAGACCCCAAGGATTTCCTTGAGCCGATGCGACACCAACACGACCGCAAGATTTTGCGCCCGCAACTTGCGCACATAGGCGTAAAGATCGTCAACGGCCTTCCCGCTAAGCGATTCCGTCGGCTCGTCAAGAATAAGCACCTGCAAATCCTTGGTAATCGTGGCGCGGGCGATTTCGACCATTTGCCGCTCGGCCAAGGGCAGGTCATCCACGAAATCGGCGGGGTTGATGCCATGGCCGGGGAAAATGGCATCCAGCTGCGCCCGCGCGATCTTGGCCGCAGGCCCGTGCCAGCGCCATTTCGGCAACCAATCAGCGGCCGACAGATAGATATTTTCCTGCACCGTCAATTCAGGCGCAAGCGAGCCTTCTTGATAGGCAAGGCGCACCCCCGGATAAGGGCCGGGCAAAGATGTGTCATGGCGCGCGACCTCAATTGACCCCGAACTTAGCCGTTCAATGCCGCAAAGCGCGCGCATCAGGGTGCTTTTGCCCGCGCCATTATGCCCGACAATGCCCAGAACCTCGCCCGGATACAGATTTAGCGTGACACCGGACAGGGCGATCGTGGCCCCGTAACTTTTGGTCGCCTGCGAGACGCGGATCAAGGGCATGGCATGGTCTGAAGGCATCACTTTGTCACCTGTCATCAAGGGATCGGGGCCAGCTGCACCGCAAGCCGGCCCCTTTGGGTATTTCTCTTGGAAACCTTAGCGCTGCGGCACCGGTGGCAGGGCGGCGGTTTCGACAGTGCCGTTGATATTCGCCGCGATCTGGGCATCGACAAGGTCCTTGGTCCATTGCCATGACGCGATTTCATCATCGCCCACGACCGCGATCCATGCGTCACGCGCATCATCGCTGACCACCACCGGCGGAAAGATCGTGGTGCGCGGCACCTCTGCGCCATGATAAACGCTGATCGCGGTGAACATCGCCGCCACGCCTTGGCCGGGGTCGGACATTACCGCCACCGAACCCGGCGCGCCATTGCCCGCGCCCCAGAATTCCAGCGCCCGCCCGCTGGGGGCAAAGGCCACAACCGGGATATCGCGCCCGGCGGTCTGGAACGCCTGCACACTGCCCAGCCCTTCGCCACAGCCGATCACGCCTTGGACATCGGGCAGGCTGGCGATGATGCCCAGAATAGCCTCTTGCGCCTTGCCGCTGTCGCAAAAGGTGAACAGCTCGCCCACGACCTTGACCGCGGGATTGGCCGCCAGCAAGTCCATCTGGACCTGATACATTTCAAGCTCGGGCGGCGAGCCTTGCACCCCGCGCGCCAGCAGCACATTGCCCGCCCCGCCGATCCCATCAATCACCGCCTGCGTTGACAGCCGCGCCCAATCGCCAAAGCTGTTGGTGACGACATAGGCGCAATCCAGATCGGTGGAACTGTCGAAAACAGCAACAACGATGCCCAGATCGCAGGCCTGCTGCAATGTCGGGTTCAGCGCCGTGGGGGATGCGGGATTGACCAGCAAGATATCGGGCCGGTCCAGCAACAGCGCCTTGAGCTGGGCGATCTGCTCGGTCGCGGAATTTTCGCCCGGTGCATTTGCCACCTGAAAGGCGCTGATCAGCCCCTCGGCCTGCGCGGCGGTGGCGGCTTCTTCAAAGGCGGTGATCATCGAGCGGCGCCATGCATTGCCCAGAAAAGCATTGCTGAGCGCGACGCTTGGCGCGGCTTTGTCCTGCGCTGAGGCGATTGTCGGTGCCAGCCCCGCAGCGCCGGACAGCAAGCCTGCGACCAAAAGGCAGTTCAATGTCTTATATCTCATTTGTCATTCCTCCCTGACGCGGCCGATTTGGATTGGGCGACCGCTGGTCCCGTTGGGTATTTGCTAGCCCAAGCTGTCCCCCGACGAGGTTTCAGATGGGTTAACGCGGCAGCGCGACGCCATATCAGCGTCACGATTGCACAGGGGCGCTGTGGGCTGTCGGGGCGGATGCGGCTTGCGCCACGGATCAGCGGACCAGACATGATCGATGTCTCCCATCAGCATTTGCTGTTCCAAATGTCAGGTGATCCGCGCCACGCTGGCCGCGATTTCATCATCGTCGAAACAGCGCATCCAATCATCGCGCATCAGGACCGGAATCCCGAATTCGATCGCCTTGTTGGCGGCATCCGAAAACACGCCTTGATGCTGGTCGAACATGACCGCGCCCATGATATTCATATGGCCCAACAAAAAGTCGCGGGCGCAATCATAGGGCACGCCTTTGCGCACGACTTCGTCCATCGCCATGCGCAGCACTTTCATCAGCGAGCCGTTGACGGTTTCCGACAGGCCCGGTTCCAGCAGCGCGAATTGTTTCAGCGTCACGCGATGCGACCGCACGACAGGGGCATAGATGGCTTTGCCGACCTGTTCGCCCAGCGCGTAATCGCTTTCGGGGCCTTGCACCAGAACGTTGACGATGCCCTGTTCCGCCGCGATGCCGCCGAAATAATCGCGCCGCCCCGGCAGCGTGGTTTCGTCATTCCAGATCGGCGGATGGCAGGGATGGGACACGAAATAGCTGATGTCCGCGCGTGTCGGCAGATGCCCCGCAAAAGGCGCCGCCCCGTCCAGCATGAAGATCATCGCACCCGGCCTGACCTTGTCGATGATCGCATGGGCAAGCGTGCCGATCACCGTATCAGGCACCGCCAGCACGATGATATCCGCGCCACTCAGTGCGATATCCATCTCGACGCAATCAACCCCGTACGCTGCGCGGACAGCCGCTTGGCCCGCCGCCGACACCTCGACATGCAGGGTGTCAAAGGCGGCGGACTTGGCCAGATTTGCCCCAAGCCGCATCCCCATTTTTCCACCCGCACCGACCAAAGCCAGTTTTTTCATGACATCCCCTCCCCTGCGTCCCGCATTGGTCGCGGGCTGAACTTGACAACTGGTATAATCAGTATATCCACATGTCAGTATGTCAATCTAAATTTTTACGCAAAGATCCGATCCCGATGACGCAGCAGATGAACGGGCTTCCCGAGGGGCCATTGGTCGCGTGGTATGCCGATGATTTCACAGGTGCCGCCGCGGTGATGGAGGTGCTCAGCTTTGCCGGGCTGCCCGCGATGCTGTTTCTGGCACCTCCCACCGCGCAACAGCTGGCGCGCTATCCTGATCTGCAAGGGATTGGCGTGGCCTCGACCGCGCGGGCGCAAACGCCTGGCTGGATGGATGCGGAACTGCCGGATATTTTCGCGCAGCTGGCCGGATTGAACCCACAGATCCTGCATTACAAGGTCTGTTCCACGCTGGATTCCGCGCCACAGGTCGGGTCCATTGGACGCGCGATTGAAATCGGGGCGGCGGTTTGCGCGCCTGCGGTGGTGCCGGTGCTGATCGCCGCCCCCCAGATGCGCCGCTATCAATGTTTTGGTCATCTTTTCGCGGGCTTTCAGGATCAGATCTACCGGCTGGACCGGCATCCCGTGATGTCCTGCCATCCGGTGACGCCCATGCATGAGGCCGATGTCGCAAAACATATCGCCGAACAATCGCCCCGGCTGGATGTCAGCTGCCTGTCGCTGCCCGATCTGCCCGTTGCAACCGCCTTGCCCGGCCTGCCCGCCCAGCCCGGCCAGATCGCGGTTGTCACGCTGGATTGCATGGACAGCCGATCGGAATCAAACGCCGGTCGCCTGATCTGGGAAAGCCGCCAGACAAGCCCCTTTGTCGTCGGATCGCAGGGCGTTGAATATGCTTTGGTGCGGCATTGGCAGGATACCGGGCAAATCCTTGTCCATGCCGCCCCGAAAGGTGTGGGTCATGTCGACAAGATGGTCGTGGTCTCGGGATCCGTGTCACCGACCACCGCCGCCCAGATCAGCTGGGCCAAGGCCAACGGATTTGCCGGGATCGCCTTTGACGCGACCTGCGTCTGCGCTGCGCCCCGCGATGTCACCCAAGAGATCGCGCGCTGCATCGGCATGGGGTTGCATGCGCTTTCGCAGGGGTCGGTGCCGCTGATCTATACCGCGCAAGGCCCCGATGATCCGGCGGTCGCGCGGTTCAGGGCCGCTGTTGACGCATCAACGCAGAGCATGGACCAGGCCAACCAGCAGATCGGCGATGCCCTTGGGCGCGTGCTGCATCACATCTTGCGGGCCAGCGGCGCGCGCCGTGCCATTGCCGCAGGCGGCGATACGGCGGGCCATGTCACCCGCCAGCTTGGCATTTTCGCGCTCTCGGCGCTGGCCCCGACCATCGCGGGTGCGGCGCTGTTTCAGGCCCATGCCGACGGGCCGATGGACGGGCTAGAGCTGGCGCTGAAGGGCGGCCAGATGGGCAGCCCTGATTATTTCGGATGGATCCGCGACGGAGGAGGAACAAGATGACCCGCATCACCGCAACCTATGATCTCGAATCGCCCATCGGCGTCGCGGCCGCCGCCGCCGTCGTGGCAGGCGAACAATCGACCGGCACATTTACGCGGCTTGCGGCGGAAACCGATGCGCTGCGCGCAAGATCGGCCGCGCGCATCGAAGATATCGTCATCACCGGCACATCACCGACCCCCGCACTGCCCACCCGCAAGACGGGGACCAGCTATGAACGCGGCCGGGTCACGCTCAGCTGGTCGCTGGATAATTTCGGCACCTCTTTGCCGGTGCTGATGTCCACATTGGCGGGCAATCTGTTCGAGCTTGCCGAATTATCCGCGATCCGGCTGATCGACATGCAGCTGCCTGGGGCTTTCGCTACCGCCCACCCCGGCCCGCAATTCGGCGCGCAGGGCACCCGTGATCTGATGGGCGGCCACACAGGCCCCTTGATCGGCACGATCATCAAGCCCAGCGTCGGGCTAGGCCCCGATGAAACAGCCGCCTTGGTCGCAACGCTGGTCGATGCGGGGATCGATTTCATCAAGGATGATGAATTGCAGGCCAATGGGCCGCATTGCCCCTTTGCCGAAAGGGTCGCCGCGGTCAGCGCTGTTCTGAACGCCCATGCCGATAAAACCGGCAAAAAGGTGATCTATGCGTTCAACGTGACAGATGAGATCGACCAGATGTGGCGCAATCTTGATCTGTTGCAGGCCCATGGCGGCACCTGCGCGATGGTCTGCGTCAGCGCGGTCGGGCTCAGCGGGTTGCGCGCCTTGCGCGACCGCAGCCCGATGGCGATCCATGGGCACCGCGCGGGCTGGGGGATCTATTCACGCTCGCCCGATATCGGGATCAGCTTTGGCGTGATGCAGAAACTCTGGCGGCTGGCCGGGGCGGATCATTTGCATGTCAACGGTCTGGCCAATAAATTCACCGAAACCGACGCGGTGATCGCGCAATCAGCGCGATCCGTTCAGCAACCGGTCTGCGCCAGCGGGCCTGCGCATCTGGCAATGCCGGTCTATTCCTCGGGCCAGACGGTCTGGCAGGTTGATCCCGCGCGCCGCCTTTTGAACAATGATGATTTCATTTTCTGTGCCGGTGGCGGCATCCTGAGCCATCCCTTTGGCGCAAGCGCGGGTGTGATGGCTTTGCGGCAGGCCGCGCAGGCCGCCCGCGACGGGATCGATATCCGCGCATTTGCCCGCCAGCACCCCGAACTTGAGGCCGCGATCAACACCTTTCCAGAGCCGGATATCGCGGTCACACAGGGCCAGAACCGGGCAAGCTAGCCCCGCCGCCAGCCCCCGACGCCCTGCCCTACGGATCGCCGGGACCATCCACGAACACCGCGGCCACAGCGCGCCACAGCCTAGCGATTGTGCTGCAAGATCTGCGCGACAAAGCCGGGCGCAACAACCCGATTGCATTGGTTTTATTGCTTGCGGCACAGCAGGGGGCGGTTTATGCCTAGGGCCGCTCAATAACGCGGATTTGTCGAAAAATTCCTGCGCGCAATCTGTCGGACAATGGGGCCGGATCATGCGACAAACCGCAAGGACACATCGGCGCCGCTGATGATCGACCTGTGTCAGAACGATGCGTCATCGCGCGCTGACAAGCAATGGAAAGAGACCCGGTGCAGATCACGACAACAAAACTACCGGGCGTTCTGATCCTGACCCCTGCCCGCTTTGGCGATGCGCGCGGCTTCTTTTCGGAAAGCTGGAACCGCAAGACGCTGGCAGCGCAGGGGATCACGCTGGATTTCGTGCAGGATAACCATTCGCTCTCGGCGCAGATTGGCACGATCCGCGGGTTGCATTTCCAATCGCCGCCCCATGCGCAGGCCAAATTGGTGCGCTGCGGCCGGGGCTGTCTGTTTGATGTGGTGGTGGATATCCGGCGCGGCTCGCCAAGCTATGGGCACTGGCTGGGCGCGGAATTATCCGCTGAAAACGGGCAGCAAATCCTGGTCCCCGCCGGTTTCCTGCATGGGTTCATCACCCGCGCGCCGGATACTGAAATCATCTATAAATGCACGGATTATTACGCGCCCGCATGTGATGGCGCGGTCCGGTTCGATGATCCTGATATCGGCATTGACTGGGGCCTGCCTGCGGGGGTTGCGCCGGTCTTGTCAGACAAGGACGCCGCCGCACCCTTGCTGCGCGATCTTGACAGCCCGTTCATCTTTGAGGGTTAGGCCATGAAACTTTTGGTGACAGGGGGCGCGGGCTTTATCGGATCGGCCGTTGTGCGGCTGGCCATCGCGCGGGGCCATAGCGTGGTCAATCTGGATGCGCTGACCTATGCCGCCTGTCTGGACAATGTCGCCAGCGTGGCTGACCACCCCGATTACGCCTTTGAACAGGCCGATATCCGCGACCGTGCGGCACTGGACCGGATCTTTGCCACCCATCGCCCGGATGCGGTGATGCATCTGGCCGCCGAAAGCCATGTCGACCGGTCCATCGACGGGCCAGCCGATTTCATCGCCACCAATGTCACCGGCACTTTGCAGATGCTCGAAGCCGCGCGCGCCTATTGGACAGCGCAGGGCAAGCCTGCGGATTTCCGGTTTCACCATATCTCGACCGACGAGGTGTTCGGGTCACTGCCAGCGGATCCTGCCATCAAATTCACCGAAACCACCGCCTATGACCCGCGCTCGCCCTATGCGGCGTCAAAGGCGGGCAGTGACCATCTGGTGCGCGCATGGCATGAAACCTATGGCCTGCCCGTGGTGCTGACCAATTGTTCCAACAATTACGGCCCCTATCATTTCCCCGAAAAGCTGGTGCCGGTGATCATTCTGAACGCGTTGGCGGGCAAGCCTTTGCCGATCTATGGCGACGGGTCCAATGTGCGCGACTGGCTTTATGTCGAAGACCATGCCGATGCGCTGTTGCAGGTGATCGCCAAGGGCGCGGTGGGCCGCAGCTATAATATCGGCGGCGAGAATGAACGCAGCAATCTGGACCTGGTGCAGATGCTTTGCGCCATTCTGGATGATCTGCGCCCCAAAGCATCGGGGTCTTATGCCGATCAGATCAGCTTTGTCCCCGACCGGCCGGGCCATGATGCGCGCTATGCGATTGATCCGCGCCGCATGCGCGACGAATTGGGCTGGCGGCCCAGCGTGACGATTGACCAGGGGCTGCGCCTGACCGCGCAATGGTATCTGGCGAACGAAAGCTGGTGGCGCCCGTTGCAGGCGCGCCAAGGGGTCGGCACGCGGCTGGGAACCAAGGCATGATGCGGGTGCTGGTCTTTGGCCGCACAGGGCAAGTGGCGCGCGCCTTGGCCCGCGCGGCAGGCGATGACATGGCACTGACCTGTCTGGGCCGCGACCAAGCCGATCTGACCGATGCCGCCGCTTGTGCGGCGATCATCGCGCGCGCGGATGCCGATATCGTCATCAATGCCGCCGCCTATACGGCCGTGGACCGCGCCGAGACCGAAGCAGCGCTGGCCCATGCGATCAATGCCGCAGCGCCCGCCGCCATGGCGCGGGCCTGTGCCGCGCGCCAGATCCCGTTTTTGCATATCTCGACCGATTATGTGTTCGATGGCAGCGGCAGCATTCCGTGGCAGGTGGATGACCTGACCGGTCCTTTGGGCGTTTACGGCCAGACAAAACTGGCCGGCGAAGAGGCCGTGCGCGCCGCCGCCGGGGCGCATGTGATCCTGCGCACCTCTTGGGTGTTTTCGCCCGATGGCGCGAATTTCGTGAAAACCATGCTGCGCCTTGGCGCGACGCGGCCAAAGATCACCGTGGTCGCCGACCAGCACGGCGGGCCGACCGCGGCGGATGATATCGCCGCAGCGCTGCTGGATATCGCGCGCGCCTTTCACAAAGGGCGCGGGATCAGCGGCACCTATCATTTCAGCGGTGCGCCCGATGTCAGCTGGGCCAATTTCGCCCGCGCGATCTTTGCCACGGCGGGCATGGATTGCACGGTGCAGGATATCCCGAGCAGCGCCTATCCCACCCCCGCCGCGCGCCCAGCCAATTCGCGGCTGGATTGCAGCGCCCTGGCGCGCGATTACGCCATCGCCCGGCCTGCGTGGCAGCGCAGCCTGCACCATGTTTTGCACGACCAAGGAGAATGACAATGACCCAGCGCAAAGGCATCATTCTGGCAGGCGGTTCGGGCACCCGGCTTTATCCGATCACCATGGCCGTGTCGAAACAGCTGTTGCCGGTCTATGACAAACCGATGATCTATTACCCGCTCAGCGCCTTGATGCTGGCCGGGATCCGCGAGATCGCGATCATCACCACGCCGCAGGATCAACCACAGTTCCAGCGGCTGATGGGCGATGGCAGCCAATGGGGGCTGGCATTCACCTATATCGTGCAAGCTTCGCCCGACGGGCTGGCGCAGGCCTATCTGCTGGCCGAGGATTTTCTGGCCGGCGCGCCCTCGGCCATGGTGCTGGGCGACAATATCTTTTTCGGCCACGGACTGGTCGATCTGCTGCGCGAGGCGACAGCGCAGACCACGGGCGGGACGGTCTTTGGCTATCAGGTCAGCGACCCCGAACGCTATGGCGTGGTCGGGTTCGATGCGGCGGGCAAGGCGGTGTCGATCATCGAAAAGCCCAAGATACCGGCGTCGAATTATGCCGTCACGGGGCTTTATTTCCTTGACGGCACCGCCCCTGCCAAGGCGCGCAGCGTCACGCCATCCGCGCGGGGCGAGCTGGAAATCACCTCGCTTTTGGACATCTATCTGACACAGGGGACATTGTCGGTCCAGCGCATGGGGCGCGGCTATGCCTGGCTCGATACCGGCACCCATGCCAGCCTGCTGGACGCAGGCAATTTCGTGCGCACGCTGGAACAGCGCCAAGGCCTGCAGGTCGGCTGCCCCGAAGAAATTGCCCATGCCCAAGGCTGGATCGACAGCGCCACATTGGCCAAGGCCGCCGAAACCTATGCCAAGAATGATTACGGGACCTATTTGATGCGGCTGATCAGCTAGGCCAGAGCCGCTTTCGCATATCCGCGCCGCGCCGGACCAAAGGCGCAATGCAGCAGGCGGGCCTAGCGCGATTGCACCACGGGATTGACTGCCAAGGGATTGAAAGCCGGGGGCATGCCGGTCGAATAGGCGCGCAAAAATCTGTCGCGGAACAGATCCATCGGCCAGGCGGGCAGCGCGGAATCGG
This sequence comes from Yoonia vestfoldensis, assembly GCF_002158905.1. Lineage (NCBI taxonomy): Bacteria > Pseudomonadati > Pseudomonadota > Alphaproteobacteria > Rhodobacterales > Paracoccaceae > Yoonia > Yoonia vestfoldensis. The sequence goes on along the minus strand of NZ_CP021431.1, from coordinate 1,062,253 downwards.
CAAATAACCCCGGCGTCCAGCCCCAGCCATCCATCATCGCCACCGTTTCGGCAGGGCCGATCACATGGACCGGGACATCAAAGCTGGGGCCGCCAGCGACAAATCCCGCGGGCTGATGATCCCCCAAGATGATGAACAGCGGCATATCCGGTCCCTGCCGCGCGACATAGGACAGGCTGGTCTGCAATGCATAGGCCACGGCCTTGCGATATTGGTCGCGCACCCGGTCACTGTCGCGCCAGACAATTTCGGGCGGATCACCCGATTGCGCCACAATGTTGAAAACGCTGCCATCGCCCACATCATCCCAGGCGATCAGCTCTGGCACCGGCACCCAGGGCGCATGCGACGAAATCAACGAGATTTCCGCGAAAAGCGGCCGGCCGTCGCGCGCAGCCTTGGCCAGCAGCCGGTCATAGGCGGTCAGGGTGAATTGGTCGGGCATGGTCACCCAGTTGAACGGCAAGCCCTGATAGCCCAGATCATCGCGCGCAAGGATCGTCTCAAACCCGATGCGGCTGCCCTCGGGCCAGTCGCGGGTGATGGCAGGCACCACCGCCGCCGTGTGATAGCCCGCAGCACCCGCCAGCTGGAACAGCGTCTTGCGCGGGCTGGCCAGCAAGGCGCGATATTGGATCTGGTTGCTGATCCACAAGCCCGAGGCGATCGCCGTATGCGCCAGCCAGCTTTGCCCGCCGGTCACCGGCGCGGTCATCCAGCCTGACCGCGTGGCGATCCCCGCGATCTGCGCCAGCTCTTGCTCGGCCGCGCGCAGGGTCGCGCTATGGGTGGGGATGTAAAGCGGGTTATCAAAACTCGCGCGGCCATAGCTTTCGATAAAGATGAACACGACATCACGGCCAGCCAGACGGTCCAACAGCGGGCTGGCACTGGCCGCCGGATCATGGCGCGCGGCCGCGTCAAAGGCGGCAATCTCGGCCCGGGTGGCGCGGTAAAGGGCCAGCCGGTCATAGGCCAGCCGCGCGCTAAAGGCAGCCCCCGGCGGGCTGACCGGCAATACCCATTGCCCCTTGGCCGCGCCGATCTGGCCCAGCATCACCACACCCGCCAGCAGCGCCAGCGCGCCAAAGCCGCCGCGCCATACCAGCGCCCGGCCCCTGGGTGGCTGCAAGCGCGCCCAGCGCCCCGTCGCCCACCAGAACGCGCCCACCAGCCCAAAGGGCAGCAGCACAGCGCCAAAGGCCAGCATATGGCCCAAAACCTGCCCCAATGTGCCGATCCCCAGCTCATAGGCAGCGCGGATCAGCCCCAGATCAGTGGCCGGGTTGAACGCTCGGTTATAGGCCAGGAAATGCGCGTAATCCGCCGCCTTGATCAGGACGACAAGGCTCAGCACCCCGACAAGCATGGCGCGCAACAGCAGCGCCCGGCCCGGCCATGCCAGCAAGACCAGCACGATCACCGGCAATTCCAGCGGCACCAGCCGCAACGCGCCCCAGGTCATCGCTTGCGGATGGTTGGGCTGGATCAGCGCCAGATGCAACAGGGCCGTGGCCAGCACCAGCCCGGCGATGCGCAGGATCAGGCGCATCTGGCGCGGATCTGCCAAAGATACCGGATATCAACGCCAAAGGACCAGATCACCAAGGCAAGCACGCCTGCCGCCAGACCCGTGGCCGCAGCGCCCGACAGCACCGGCGATACCAGCGCGATCAATGCGGCGATCTGGATCACGCAGACCAGCTTGGCGCTGATGCGCGGCGGCGTCGGGCGGTTCAGCCAAGGCAGGCACCATGCCGCCAGCACAAAGAGATAGCGCATCACCCCCAGCAACAAGACCCAATCGCCCAGCTTGGCGCTCTGCCACAGGATCAAGGCCAGGATCAGCGCCAGCAGGGAATCGACCTCCATGTCAAAACGCGCACCAAAGCGGCTCGCCAGCCCCGCGCGGCGCGCCGCCCAGCCGTCGATCCCGTCACAGGCCAAGGCGACGGCGGCGATGATGACACAGCCCCAAGCCAGCAGCGGATCGGCCGCCAGCGCCGCAATATGGGGCAGCAGCGCCGCCAAAGCAGCGGTCAGCGTGGCGCGAAAATGGGTGACCAGATTGCACAGGCCCAGATCTGCGTGCGGATAATGGCGCACCAGCCCCGCCCATAAAACCCCGTTCATTGCCAGGTAAAGCACCAGCGCCAGCGCGCCCCCGGTCCAAAAGGCGGATGGATCAAACCCCAATAGCGCATAGACCAGCATGGCCAGCAGCCACAGATGCACGATCACCACAATGGCAAAGCGCCGCAGCAACGGCCCCTGCGCCTTGCGCGCGCCATGCAGCGCAGCCGCGCGATCTGCGAATGTCGCACTCATATCTCCAGACATAGCATCCCCCCGCCCAAGTCAACGCCGCTCTGCCACGGAGTTGACACAAAGCCATGCACATCCTTTGATGAAACAAAGGAGCATCAGATGCCACAAGGATACCGCCTGCCCGCCCGCCTGCTGCATTGGGCCCTGGCCGTCGCCATCCTCGCGATGCTGCCCGTGGGCGGGATCATGGTCTCGGACGGCCTTGACCGCGCCACGCAGAACACCCTGTTCATCCTGCATAAAAACCTTGGCGTGGTGATCCTGCTACTGATGATCGCCAGACTGGCCTACCGCGCGGCCAACCCGCCCAGCCCGCTGCCCGCCCAGATGCCAGGCTGGCAAAAGACCGCCGCCCGGACCACGCATATCCTGCTTTACGTCATGGTCTTTTTCATGGCGATCACCGGCTATCTGCGCGTGACATGGGGCGGCTTCCCGATCGAGGGGCTGGACGCCATCGGCCTGCACCCTTTGCTGGCGCGCAACGAGCCGCTGGCCGAAATCGCCAAGACCCTGCATTTCTACGGCCGCTTCGGGCTGCTGGCGCTGCTGGCACTGCATATCGGGGCGGCGCTGCATCACGCCGTGATCCTGCGCGACGGCGTTTTCGGGCGCATCTGGCCATTCTGGCGCGCCTAGCCATCGCGCCTCTTCTTTTTTCCAAAAATACTCCGGGGTGAGCCCCGGACATGTCCGGGGCGAGGGGCAGCGCCCCTGTGACGCCAGCCCCCTCCCCAACAGGCGCGGTGCATATGCATCTGGCCCATTGGATGCGCGTCACGGGATCTCTGGGCCGGATCTGTCAGATATCCTCTGGCCGACGGCAAAGCCTTGCCTGTCAGCTGATCGCGGGATTGTCGCGCCCGGATAAACGGCTAGGGTGAGGCAAAAGATATCAGAGCGAGCCTTGGACATGACCACCCCCAGACGTTTCATCCTCGCGGGGCTGGGCGCAAGCCTGCTGGCGGGATGTGCGCCCTCTGCGCGCAACACCGGCACGCGAACCACGCCGCCCGATCTGCGGCCACAGCGCAATGCGGGCTATGACGCCTGGGTCGCGGGTTTTCGCGGGCGTGCCACGGCACAGGGCGTGTCGCCGGCGACCTTTGACGCGGCCTTTCGCAATGCGGGCTTTCTGCCCGGCGTGGTGACACGCGACCGCAACCAGACCGAATTCCGGCGCAGCTTGGAAGATTACCTGGCCATCGCGGCCTCTGACGAACGGATCGCCAAAGGCCGTGCGGCCTATGCAAGCCACGCGCCGGTGCTGCAGGCGATCGAGGCGCGCTATGGGGTCAACCGCTATATCGTGACCGCGATCTGGGGGCTGGAAAGCTTTTACGGCGAACGCCAGGGCGATATCCCGGTGATCGCAGCCACCTCGACGCTGGCCTATGACGGCCGCCGCGGTGCGTTTTTCGAGGCCCAGACGCTCGCAGCCCTGCGCATCCTGCAGGCGGGCGATATCAGCCCCGCGCGGATGACCGGATCATGGGCCGGCGCGATGGGCCATACCCAGTTCATCCCCACGACCTATGCCCAATTCGCGGTCGATTTCACCGGCGACGGGCGGCGCGATATCTGGGCGGATGACCCCTCGGACGCGCTGGCCAGTGCGGCCAATTACCTGGCGCGCAATGGTTGGCAAAGCGGCATGGCCTGGGGCCGCGAAGACCCAAATGGTGCGCTAGAGCCGCAACAAGGCGGGCCGCGTTTCAGCACCACCGCCAATTTCCGCGCGATCAAACGCTATAACAATTCCGATGCCTATGCGATCGGCGTGGGCCATCTGGCCGACCGGATCGCCGGTGGCGGCCCCTTGCAGATGCCATTCCCGCCCGACCGTTTCGGGCTGCGCAAAGCGGATCGCGTGGCACTTCAGACCGGGCTGACACGGCGCGGTTTCGACACCCAAGGCGCGGACGGCGTGATCGGCGCCAACACCACCCGCGCGATCACAGCCTTCCAACGCGCCCAGGGACTGCCGGTGACATCCGAACCATCGCAAGCCCTGCTGCTGATGCTGCGCTGAGGCGGTGGGGGGCTGTCGCTGGCAACAGATGATGGTGCGGTCGGGCGGCACAGGGGAAAATATCTAACTGATCTACCTTAATTTTATATACTTAGCAGATATTCCGTTCCTGACCTTGGACCTTAATCCGCCCGAAATGTGCCTTCAAGGCAAGGGACATTTTCAAAGTCTGGTTGTAAAGCCGATGATCAGAGCGCAGCAAGCCGAGGAGTAGACCAATTTCATCAGTTCTTCTAAGTCCTTGGTCTCTTTTAGATCGCTCACGAACTCTTTTCTTAGCGCGTTAAAGTGTTGGTAGACAACTTCGACCTCAGGGTTTGAAAAGCTCAAGTTCCATTGGTGAGCGCACCTGTCTCGGATATGTCTAATTGCATGGAGGGCATCACGTTCCTTGGTGGTGATGATGTCTTCTTGGGCCGCCACTGTAATCTTGTCTTTGAAGCCTGAAGGAATGGAAGACGCGCCCTGACCCTCCATCACTCGAACAAGCATGTCATCCAACATAATCCCCCACACCAACCCTATGCCGCGCATAGTCCCCCGTGCATTCTCTGCATTCGCCTCTTGAAGAAACATCTCAAGCTCGGGCCACTTTGCCGACCAGTCAGCCTTGGCGTCAAGTATAAGCATTGCGTCCGCTTCGTCAGGATTAGCGCTTGGTTTGAATGGCCCAATAGGTCCAAACTCACCGTTCACCAGTCGATGAAAAAGTTCTCTTCCATGAGCCTCGGGGTCGATAGGCGAGGCCGTAAATGGCCCCTCAGTTCGCCACTCTGCGAACTTCACCACACAGTCAATGGCTGTATGCTCTGCATTAGACCAGACTGGCAGATGGACCGACTTCACCGTTCTCCTCATACCTTGTCCTTCACAGCTATCTTGGTCAGCAAACTAAAAGCCGAATTGTTTCACTACAAAAAAGCCTGGACCAAAAATGGATCGAGCCCTTCCCCCGCGCGCCCCGTTTCAGCACCACCGCCAATTTCCGCGCGATCACAGCCTTCCAACGCGCCCAAGGACTGCCGGTGACATCCGAACCATCACAAGCCCTGCTGCTGATGCTGCACTGAGGCGGTGGGGGGCTCTCGCTGGCAAGAGATGATGGTGCGGTCGGGGGGACTCGAACCCCCACGAATGTTACTTCACAGCGACCTCAACGCTGCGCGTCTACCAATTCCGCCACGACCGCAAGTCCATAGGCTGGTAAGTGCCGTTCTCATAGACGAGGCGATTTGCGATGCCAAGGGGAAATCATCTCCCTTTCCATCGCCTATCTGGTCGCTTATCTCCAATGCATGGTAGACTGGATCATCAGCGACGGGCTGACAGAATATGACGCGGCGCTGGCCTTCATGGAAAACCGCGTCAATGCGATTATCGCGGGCGAGGCGGATGAATGTATCTGGCTGCTGGAACACCCGCCGCTTTACACTGCGGGCACATCGGCCAAACCGGCGGATCTGATCGCGCCGGACCGCTTTGCGGTGCATGAGGCGCGGCGCGGTGGCGAATATACCTATCACGGGCCGGGGCAACGGGTTGTCTATGTCATGCTGGACGTGGGCAAGCGCGGGCGCGATCTGCGTCGCTTTGTGCAGGATCTGGAACATTGGGTGATCGGCACGCTGGAAAGCTTCAACATCAAAGGCGAGATCCGGCCGGGCCGTGTCGGCGTCTGGGTGCAGCGCCCGGACAAGCCGCGCAGGCCGGATGGCACGCTGGCCGAGGACAAGATCGCCGCCATTGGCATCCGCATGCGCAAATGGGTGTCATTTCACGGCCTTGCGATCAACCTGGACCCCGATCTTTCGCATTTCGACGGCATCGTGCCCTGCGGCATCCGCGACCACGGGGTGACGTCGCTGGTGGACCTTGGCCTGCCGGTCAGCATGGCCGATCTGGATGTCGCGCTGCGGCAAAGCTTTCACGATGTGATGTAGGGTGGATTGAAATCCACCTTACGCGCTCAGCCCATTTGCGCGGCGGATCATCTTGGCCAGCTCCTTCACCCGCTGGCGCAGATCCAGCACATCCAGATCCACCTGCGCTGCGCAAACGATCTTGGCGGCACCGACCTTGTCACCCTCCTTATAGACCGCGTCTTTTGACGCCTTTCGCCTGAAATAGAAGGCATGATCGAACTGCCCCCCTGCTTCAGCCTCGCCGTAGACTTTTGTATGGATCTGTTTCAACGCCGCCTGCAGCTGGTCATGCGGCACGTAATTCTCGATCTCGCGGCCCTGGGTAATCCAGACAAGACCACCATCCTGGGACATCTCTGCCTTGATCCGGGCCACGGCCGGTTTCAACTTGGCGCGCGGCTTGTCTTTGTCGCTGTCGATCACGACAACACTATTGCGGTTCAGATCGCGCAGCTTGATGAAATCCTCCAGCGCATCATCATCCACGCTCAGATGCTTGATCAGCCCGCCACCATAGAACATGATCGTATAATGGACGCCCTCTTGCAGGCTGGCGTCAATCTCTTGCACCCAGCGCCGGATATAGATCCGGTCTGACGGCCCTTCGACCCAGATCACAGCATTCGCTTGCAGGATATCCGAGGCGCGATAGCCCAATTCATCGCAAATCGCGCGCCTATCGTCTTTGATGATGGCAGGCGTCACAGAGGTCTGGACCCCGTCATTGCGGATATGAAAGACCGATGCCCCCGGCGTGTCGATAAAGGCCGCCGAATGGGTGGCGATGAAATATTGGTTCTTTGTCTTGTCCTGCAAATAGCGGATCAGCTTGCGCTGCAACAGCGGATGCAGATGGATTTCGGGTTCCTCGATACACATGATCCTGTGCTGGTGGATCGTGCAAAAGGCCGCGATCAGGATGACCTCGTGAATGCCGGTGCCCAGCGATGACAGCGGCAGGACCTTGTTGTCCATATGCACCAGCAGATGGTCGCGGTGGTTGGGCACCTCGAGTTGCGCATCGGGTTTGCCGGTGACCTCGCGCAGGAAAATGTTGATCTGGTCAAAGACCTGCTTTTTCTCGCGTTCATGGTGATCGGGGTTCTGAAGCTCGGCAAGATGGCGGATCAGCCCTTTGCCAGAAAGGTCGTCGAATGCGTCATCGCCGGCGGCAAGCTGTCGTTTTGCGGGGATGATCAGACGTTCGGGAAACTTGAACCAGATCTTGCCAAGTAGAATTGACAGGCATGCTGACGGGCATTCTTGCCAATGGTGATATTGCAGCATGCCCAGATTGTTTGTGAGGTATTGCCAGGATCGCGGCTCCAGACAGCCCGAGAGTGTCTTTCGCTGTTGATCGTCCAACTGTAATGTCGCGCTTTTCTGCCCGACCTGAAACCAAAAGCCCGCGATATCTGCTAATTCCTGCACGACCCCATGGGCGAGGTGTCGTGTTTTCTCTTCATCGAAGGACGGCATAGAGGGCTCTCCGCGCGGGCGTAACAGGTCCGTCAGCACAGTTTCGACATGGGATTTTACATTTGGATATTGCAGGCCCAGCAACACCCTGGGACTCCCTGCTTCAAGACCTCTGTGACTGTCGAGTGCCAGGGTATCGGCGCGCACTTGATCTGCGCCCAACCGTTCCTTGATCACATTCAGAATGACCGATTTGCCCGCGTTATTCGCGCCGACGAAGAAATTCATCGCGGTGAAAGGCGCGATATATTGCGTCTCGGGGCCGATGCCGCGGTAAAACTGGACCGCGATCCCTTCGAGGTAGATTGGCATGTCGCCCTGCGCCTTTACCAAAGATCAACGCCACAACCATGGCGCGCATATCCTGCGGCCGTCAACCGCCTGCGCCCAGGATCAGGGCGGATCAGCCCCTGCCCGCGCCAGCCTGCGCCAATTTAACCCAGCATCCGCGCTGCATCCGCAGTTGCCCATGACCGTGCAAGCGACTAGAACGATTTTCAACGACCGCCCTTCGTTGAATCGGCGGCGTCGATCTGTAGCCAATACGAGGAGAGCCACATGGCGGACGCAGCCATCCACGGCGACGCACATCAGGACAACCGGAATTTCTTTACCCGGTGGTTCATGTCCACCAACCACAAGGACATCGGGATTCTTTACCTGTTCACAGCAGGGGTTCTGGGGTTCATTTCGGTGGCCTTCACCGTCTATATGCGCCTCGAGCTGATGCATCCGGGCGTGCAATATATGTGCATGGAAGGGTTCATGACCGATCCCTGCACCCCCAACGGCCATCTGTGGAACGTGCTGATCACCTATCACGGCGTCTTGATGATGTTCTTCGTGGTGATTCCAGCCCTGTTCGGCGGCTTCGGCAATTATTTCATGCCGTTGCAGATCGGTGCGCCGGATATGGCATTCCCGCGGTTGAACAACCTGTCTTTCTGGATGTTCGTGGCCGGTGGTGCGATGGGTGTGGCCTCGATGCTGGCGCCGGGTGGCAATGGCCAGCTGGGTTCGGGTGTGGGCTGGGTCATGTATCCGCCGCTCTCTACCAATGAATCGGGCATGTCGATGGATCTTGCGATTTTCGCGGTTCACCTGTCGGGGGCCTCGTCGATCCTGGGCGCGATCAATATCATCACCACTTTCCTGAACATGCGCGCACCGGGCATGACGCTGCACAAAGTGCCGCTGTTCGCCTGGTCGATCTTTGTAACGGCCTGGATGATCTTGCTGGCGCTGCCGGTGCTGGCGGGTGCGATCACCATGCTGCTGACCGACCGCAATTTCGGAACGACCTTCTTCCAGCCGCAAGGCGGTGGCGATCCGGTGCTGTATCAGCATATCCTGTGGTTCTTTGGTCACCCCGAAGTCTATATCATCATCATCCCCGGTTTCGGCATCATCAGCCATGTCATCGCCACCTTCAGCCGCAAGCCGATCTTTGGCTATCTGCCGATGGTCTATGCGATGGTCGCAATCGCGGTGCTGGGCTTTGTCGTCTGGGCGCACCACATGTATACCGTGGGCATGTCGCTGACCCAGCAAAGCTATTTCATGCTGGCCACGATGGTCATCGCGGTGCCGACCGGCGTCAAGATCTTCTCTTGGATCGCGACGATGTGGGGCGGGTCGATCGAGTTCAAGACACCGATGCTCTGGGCGTTCGGTTTCCTGTTCCTGTTCACCGTCGGTGGCGTGACCGGTATCGTGCTGAGCCAGGCCGCCGTGGACCGCGTCTATCATGACACCTATTATGTCGTGGCGCATTTCCACTATGTCATGAGCCTTGGCGCGGTCTTTGCCATCTTTGCGGGGATCTATTTCTACCTGCCCAAGATGTCGGGCCGGATGTATCCCGAATGGGCCGGCAAGCTGCATTTCTGGACCATGTTCATCGGTGCGAACCTGACCTTCTTCCCGCAGCACTTCCTTGGCCGTCAGGGCATGCCACGTCGGTATATCGACTATCCTGACGCCTTTGCGCTGTGGAACCTGGTCTCGTCCTGGGGTGCGTTCTTGTCCTTTGCGTCATTCGTGTTCTTCATCGGTGTGATCGCATGGACCCTGCTGCGCGGTCGCCGCGTGACGGAAAACAACCCATGGAACGAATATGCCGATACGCTGGAATGGACCCTGCCCTGCCCACCGCCAGAGCATACATTCGAGCAGCTGCCCAAGCGCGAAGATTGGGACAAGCAACACGCCCACTAGCGGCGCAACAGATCGAAAGCCCCCGCCATGCGGGGGCTTTTTTGCGTTTGGTGTATAAGGTTAAAGAGTGCCCGACGTGTTTATTGTCTATATCAATCTGGACAGGGCGACTGTCCGAAACGCTTTTATGCAAGATATGTTTGCCGCGCGCGGAATCGAGGCAAGACGCATCAGCGCCATCGACGGTGCCTTGCTGTCGGATGCGGAAAGCAAGGCCGTGGCACACCCCCGGCCAGGCCTCCAACATCTTGCAAAGGCCGAGATCGGCTGTTTTCTGAGCCATAGGAAAGCCTGGGCAGAGATTGCGGCCAGCCCGTTCGACTGGGGCTGCGTGTTCGAGGATGACATGCTTCTTGCCGAGGATTCCGCCGCGTTTCTTGCATCAACCACATGGATCCCGCGCAAGGCGCATCTGGTCAAACTGGAAACCCTTCCGCTGCAGCGCCTTGCCTTGGGGCAAGGGCAAAGCATCCCGCAGAGGGGACGATCACTGGCGAAAGTTCATTCGATGAGCTATGGCACAGGCGGCTACCTGATCCGGCGCGATGTCGCGGCCAGATTGCTGGCGCGGACACAGAGTTTCTCGATCCCTGTCGATCAAGCCATGTTTGATCCGGCCTATGTCGTTCTTTCAAGATTGAACATCTATCAGCTATGTCCCGCCATTTGTATCCAGCAGAAGAATGCGCCGGACATCGCTTTCATGCCGGATGAGGCCGAGCTATCCATGATCGAGGATGGCCGGAGCGAAATGCGCCTGTCCGCGCCGGAAAAATACGCGGGCTGGTCAAAGATCAAGCGCGAGATTTTGCGCATCAGACGGCAAGTAACCGAGCTATTTTTCAGGATTGGACCGAAATCGCAAAGACGTCGGATGTCCCAGGTCAGCTTTGCGCATTTGGCAGGTGACAGTTTCACGCATGGTTCTAAGTAAACACTTGCGCGACACTTCTCGCAGCAAGGAGACGACATGCCGTATCAATGGACCCCGGACCACCCCGAGATGCAGACCGGCTGGCAGCTGAGCCTTTGGCCCTACCGGTCGCTGTTGCGCAAGGATTTCGTGCTGTTCATGGGGGCGACGGCGGCGCTGGTGGCGCTGCCGCTGATCTCGCTTTTGGGCACGGTGATCGTCTGGGCCTTATTGCCGTTCTTTGCGCTGATGTTCTGGGGCCTGTGGACCGCGATCAATATCAGCTACAAGCGCGGCGAGGTGCTGGAGGAATTGGTCGTGGATGACACGACTGCGCATCTGACGCGCTATAACCCCAAGGGCGACCGGCAGGAATGGCAGGCCAACCGCTATTGGGTCAGCGTGCATCTGCATCCCAAGGGCGGGCCGGTTGAAAATTACATCACCCTGCGCGGCGGCGACCGCGAGGTCGAGATCGGCGCCTTTCTGGATGTGTCCGAAAGGCTGGCACTTTATGGTGATCTGAAACGGGCCTTGCGCGGCGATCAAGCATCCTGACAGGAAGCAGAAACCTTGATGCCTCCGGCGGGGATATTTGGGCTCGGAAGATGATGAAAGCGCCTATCCCAGCCGCGATTTGACCAGCGGGCCAGCCTTGGCGAAATCCATCTGGCCGGTGTATTTGGTTTTCAGTTCCGCCATCACCTTGCCCATGTCGCGGATGCTGCTGGCACCGACGGCGGCGATGGCCGCATCGACGGCGGATTCGGATTCGGATTCGGTCAGCTGGCGCGGCAGGAATTCCTCGATCACCTTGATCTCGGCCAGTTCCTTTTCGGCGAGCTCCAGCCTGCCGCCTTCTTCATAGGCGCGCGCGCTTTCCTGGCGTTGTTTGACCATCCGCCCCATGATTGCCAGCACATCGGCATCGGATAATCCGGCCGCTTCGTCGGCGGTGCCGCGCATGGCGATGTCGCGATCCTTGATCGCCGCGTTGATCAGGCGCAGCGTGGACAGCCTGTCGGCTTCTTTCGCTCTCATCGCATCGGTCAATGCGGTTGTGATCCGGTCGCGCAGCTGCATGAAAATTCCTGTTCTTTTGCCGACAAAGAATATGCAGCTTACCCCTTTGCCCCGGCACTGACAAGCAGACTGACGCTACGGTATCCCTTGTTTGCAAGGCGGCACTCCGGCCTTGACCCTGTGGCTGCGCGCCCGTAAACCCGCACCAATTTGATCAATGGAGATCGGCTCATGACGCAAAAACCGACGGCCTGCCTTGCACTGGCGGATGGGACGATCTTTTACGGCATGGGCTTTGGGGCCACCGGCGAGACGGTGGCCGAGCTGTGTTTCAACACCGCGATGACCGGCTATCAGGAAATCATGACCGACCCGTCCTATGCCGGGCAGATCATCACCTTTACCTTTCCCCATATCGGCAATACCGGCGTCAATACCGATGACGATGAAACCGCCGATCCGGTTGCCGCCGGCATGGTCGTCAAATGGGACCCGACCGATGCGTCGAACTGGCGCGCCAGTGGCGAGCTGAAAAGCTGGCTGGCCAGCCGCAACAGGATCGGCATGGGCGGCGTTGATACCCGCCGCCTGACCCGCGCGATCCGCCAGCAGGGCGCGCCGCATGTCGCCTTGGCCCATAATCCCGACGGGATCTTTGATCTGGAACAGCTGGTGGCCAAGGCCCGTGCCTTTGCCGGGCTGGAAGGCCGCGATCTGGCCCGTGACGTGACCTGCGCCCAATCCTATCACTGGAACGAGATGCGTTGGGCCTGGCCCGAAGGCTACCAGCCCCAGACCCAGCCGCGCCACAAGGTCGTCGCCGTGGATTACGGCGCCAAGCGCAATATCCTGCGCTGTCTGGCCTCGGCTGGCTGTGACGTCACCGTCCTGCCCGCCAGCGCCAGTGCCGAAGATGTCTTGGCGCTGAACCCCGATGGCGTTTTCTTGTCCAATGGGCCGGGCGATCCGGCCGCCACAGGTATCTATGCCGTGCCGATGATCCAGGGCGTGCTGGCGACCGATATTCCGGTCTTTGGCATCTGCCTGGGCCATCAGATGCTGGCGCTGGCCTTGGGCGCGCGCACCATCAAGATGAACCACGGCCATCACGGCGCCAACCATCCGGTCAAGGACCGCGAAACAGGCAAGGTCGAGATCACCTCGATGAACCACGGCTTTACCGTGGACAGCCAGACCCTGCCCACGGGCGTGATTGAAACCCATGTGTCGCTGTTTGACGGGTCCAATTGCGGCATTCGCCTGGATGGCCGTCCGGTGTTCAGCGTGCAATACCACCCCGAGGCCAGCCCCGGCCCGCAGGACAGCTATTACCTGTTCGAGCGCTTTGCAGAGGCGATGGATGCCCGCGCCGCGCGCTAAGGCCGCATTAACCAGTTCTTAACCATGCGGCGCGATATCTGACCTGTTCACGGGCGGGTGTCGCATGCTTGATTTCATCACTGATGCCGCCATTGCCGGGTTATCGGTGCAGGATGCAAGGCTGATCCGGTCCTTGCTGTCCAAGCGGGTGCTGGACCCGCCGCAGGCAGATCGCGCTGTGGCGGCGGCATTGCGGATGGATGTGCCGCTTTGCGATGTTCTGCTGCGCAGCTGTAACCTGCCCGCCGATCTGCTGGCCCGCCATCTGGCAAAGGCCTATGAAGCGCCGCTGATCGACCCGCTGCGCCGCGCGCCCGAGCCGGCACTGCTGGACCGCTGGGGCGCGCGCAATGCGCTGCGCAGCGGCCTGCTGCCATGGCGGCGCAGCGCGCAAGGCAGGGTCATCATCCTGACCAGCTGTCCGGCCCGTTTCGCCGCGGCGCGGGCCGATCTGGAACAGGTCTTTGGCGATCTCTGCATGGCGCTGACCACCCAGGCCAAGCTGACGGCGGCTATCGCTTCGCTGCATGCGGCGCGCATGGCGGCAGAGGCGGAAACCTGCGTTCCCGCCGCCCAAAGCTGTCGGGACTGGAACGCCAGCCGCGCGGCGACCGGTGCCCTTGGGCTGCTGGCCCTTGTCATCTGCTGGGGGATCATCGATCCATCCTCGCTGATCATCGCGCTGTCACTTTGGGCGATTGGGGTGCTGGTGGTGACAACGCTGCTGAAAGCCAGCGCCGCCGTGATCGGCTTGCTGCCCGGTCCGCGCCCATTGCCCCCCATGGCCGAGGCGGACCTGCCCGTCATCACCCTGCTGATCCCGCTTTACCGCGAAACGGCGATTGCTGCGCATCTGCTGGTCCGGCTGGCCGCATTGCGCTATCCGCGCGCCTTGCTGGATATCTGCCTGGTGCTGGAAGAGGATGACGCGACCACCCGCGCCACATTGGCGCGCACCCGGCTGCCCGGCTGGATCCGGGCGATCATCGTCCCCCCCGGTCAGGTCAAGACCAAGCCGCGCGCGCTGAATTACGCCTTGCCCTTCGCGCAGGGCAGCATCATCGGCGTCTGGGATGCCGAGGACGCCCCCGCCCCCGACCAATTGCATGTGGTGGCCCGTCATTTCGCCGCAGCCGGGCCAAAGGTGGCCTGTTTGCAAGGGGTGCTGGATTATTACAATGCGGGCACCAATTGGCTGACGCGCTGTTTTACCATCGAATATGCGGCATGGTTCCGTGTCGTGCTGCCGGGGCTGGCGCGATTGGGGCTGGTCGTGCCTTTGGGCGGGACGACATTGTTTTTCCGGCGCGCGCTATTGGAGGATCTGGGCGCGTGGGATGCGCATAACGTCACCGAGGATGCCGATCTGGGCCTGCGCCTGGCGCGGCGCGGCTATAGCACCGAACTGATCCCGACCGTCACCATGGAAGAGGCGAATGGCCGCGCCTGGCCTTGGGTCAAGCAACGCGCCCGCTGGCTGAAAGGTTACGCGATCACCTATGGCGTCCACATGCGCAGCCCCGTGCCGCTGCTGCGCGATCTGGGGCTGTGGCAATTCATCGGGGTGCAGGTGCTGTTTCTGGGCACGCTCAGCCTGTTTGTCCTGATGCCCTTGTTCTGGTCGCTCTGGCTGATCCCGCTAGGGGTGGCGCATCCGCTGCACGGCTGGCTGTCGTCGGGGGCGTTTTGGGCCATGACCTATGCGTTTTTCGCAGCCGAGGCGCTGGCCCTGCTGGTTAATCTTGTGGGGCTGCACAAGGCGGGGCGCCTGCGGCTTTGGGGCTGGGCGCTGACGCTGCCGGTCTATTTTCCGCTGGGCACGCTGGCGGCTTACCGCGGGCTGGCGGAACTGGCGACACGGCCGTTTTATTGGGACAAGACCGCGCATGGCGTGGTCCTGAACGGGCTGAAACCCGCCGCTATTCCGCCGCCTCGACCTTTGCGGCATCCAGTTTCAACCGGGTGACAAAAGCGGCAGAGATGTGATCGCGCAGCGCCTTATAGGCGGCATCACCATCCCCTGCCGCAATCGCGGCCACGATATCGGCATGTTCCTGCAAGGTCTGCGCCCCGCGCCCTTCAGCCGCCAGCGAGGTCGTGGCCAGCAGCGCCATCGAGCGATGCACAAGATCCAGCTGCTGCACCAGATAGCGGTTATGCGACGCCAGATGGATCTGCTTGTGAAACCGCCGGTTTGCCCGGCTTAGCGCAGATGGATCATTGATCAGCCGTTTGTCAGCCTCCAACATATCTTGCAGCACCCTGACCTCTTCGGGGGCGGCATGGCGCGCGGCCAGACGGGCGGCCAGCCCTTCCAACTCGCCGCGCACGACGTAAAGTTCCGACAATTGCGAATGATCCAGCGAGGCCACGATCAGCGACCGGCCGTCACGGGTCAGCAAGGATTGCGTTTCCAGCCGCTGCAAGGCCTCGCGGATCGGGGTGCGCGACACGCCGAACCGTTCGGCAAGCTCGCTTTCGACCAGCCGGTCACCCGGTTTATAAAGGTGGCTGTCGATTGCCTCTAATATCAAGGCATAAGCGTCTTTCTGGGATTGGCGGGGGTCTTGCATCACATAGCCTGTCGTTAACCCCATGACCTTACGCCGCAAGGGCCATCGCAGGCAAGTCAAAGCGGTTGCAGCGCCCTGCGCCACAGATTACCCAAGGCGCATGGTGGCGCAGCATTTCGCACATGTCGATACATGGGTCTTTGACCTCGACAACACGCTTTATCACCCGTCGGCGGGGTTGTTCGCGCAGATGGATGTGCGTTTTGCGGCCTATGTGATGCGGATCACCGGGCTGGACCAGACCCGCGCGCTGCGGCTGGCGCATGACTATTGGCTTAGCCACGGGTCCACTTTGGCCGGGCTGATGGCGGAACATCACATCGACCCCGACGAATTTCTGGCCGATGTGCATGATATCGATATCGCGCATCTGACCCATGATCCGGCATTGTCGGCGGCCATCGCAGGCCTGCAAGGGCGCAAGATCGTCTATACCAACGGGTCGGAAAACCATGCCAAGCGGGTGCTGGCCGCGCGCGGGCTAACGCGGCATTTCGATGCGGTCTACGGGGTTGAACACGCCAATTACCGCCCCAAACCCAGCGCCGAGGCTTTTGCTGCGATCTTTACCCGTGATGGGATTACCCCCACCAAGGCCGCGATGTTCGAGGATGAGGCCCGTAATCTGGCCGTGCCGCATGATGTGGGGATGTGCACCGTGCATGTCCACGAATCGCCCGAAACCGCGCCGCATATCCACCATGGCGCGCCGGACCTTGCGGCTTTCTTGTCGCAGCTTGCGCGCTGATCCTTCTCAAGCCCGCATCGGCGGACTATGTCCTGCACATGGAACGCAAAAACGCTGATATTGTGATCGCAGGCGGCGGTGTCGCGGGGCTTGTCGCCGCTGCCGCCTTTGGCACGGCCGGTTTTTCGGTGGTGATCGTCGATCCCGCCCCGCCCGTCACCGATGCCGACAGCGACGGCGCCGATCTGCGCACCACCGCGTTCCTGCAACCCGCGCAGGCGTTTCTGGAGACGGCGGGCGTCTGGTCGCATCTGGCGGATCACGCGACCCCCTTGCAGATCATGCGCATCGTCGATGCCGCAGCCAGCCCCCATGTCATGCGCGATTTCGACGCCAGCGACATTTCCGACCAGCCCTTTGGCTGGAACCTGCCAAATTGGCTGCTCCGGCGCGAGATTGTCGCGCGGCTGAAAGACCTGCCAAATGTCGATTTCCGCCCGGGTACAGGATTCGCAGGCATGGTGCCGCGCCTGAACGCGGCCTTGGTCAATCTGACCGACGGCACGCAGGTCGCAGCCGCGCTGGTGATCGGGGCGGACGGGCGCAATTCCGCCGTGCGCCGCGCCTTGGGGATCAGTGCCAGCACCACGCGTTACGGGCAAAAGGCCGTGACCTTTGCCGTCACCCATGACGCGCCGCATGACAATATCTCGACCGAGATTCACCGCGCGGGCGGGCCGTTCACGCTTGTCCCGCTGCCCGATCATACGGGCCTGCCCTGCTCTGCCGTGGTCTGGATGGATCATGGCGCGGAATGCCTGCGCCGCGCAGCACTGGATGCCGCAGATTTCGAGGCCGAGGCGAATGACCGGTCCGCCCTGCATTACGGCCCGCTAAAGCTCGCGTCAAAACGCATGGTCTGGCCGATCATATCCCAGACAGCCGACCAGATCACCGGCCCGCGCACAGCACTGGTCGCCGAGGCCGCCCATGTGATGCCGCCTATCGGCGCGCAGGGGCTGAACATGTCGCTGCGCGATCTGGCCTGCCTGTTGGACCTTGCCACAGCCGATCCCGCCAGCCTTGGCAGCCCCGCGATGCTGGACAGCTACGCCCGCCAGCGGCACCCCGATATCAAGCTGCGGGTCGCGGGTATCGACGCGCTGAACAAGGCGTCCATGCTGGGCAACAGCATGGCGCAGGATTTGCGCGCACGCGGGATCGCCGCACTTTACGGGATCACGCCGGTCCGGCGCACGCTGATGCAACTGGGTCTGGGCGCGCGCTAGAGTACGCGGTCCAGCACCGGCACCAGCCGCGCGAGCGTGCCTTGCACGTCGTAAAGTTTGTCCAACCCGAACAACCCCAGCCGGAAGGTGCGGAAATCCGCAGGCTCGTCACATTGCAGCGGCACACCTGCGGCGATCTGCATGCCTTCGGCCATGAATTTCGACCCGTTCTGGATGGCCGGATCATCGGTATAGCTGACGACGACACCGGGCGCGCCAAAGCCATCTGCCGCAACCGACCGCAGCCCCTTGTCCGCCAGAACGCGGCGCACGGCATTGCCCAATTCCCATTGCGCGGCCTTCAGCCTGTCGAACCCGTACTGCCTGGTTTCCAGCATCGTATCACGAAAGGCCCGCAGCCCGTCGGTGGGCATGGTCGCATGATAGGCATGACCGCCGTTTTCATAGGCCTGCATGATCGCATGCCATTTCTTCAGATCAACGACAAAGGAATTGGACGTGGTCCCCGCCATCCTTTCCGCCGCGCGCTGAGACAGCATCACAAGGCCCGCCGACGGGGTGGATGACCAGCCCTTTTGCGGCGCGGAAATCAGCACATCAACACCGGTCGCCTTCATATCGACCCAGACACAGCCAGAGGCGATGCAATCCAGCACCATGATCGCCCCCACCTCATGCGCCACATCAGCAAGGGCCGTCAGGTAATCATCGGGCAGGATGATGCCCGCCGAGGTTTCCACATGCGGCGCAAAGACGACATCGGGGCGCGCCGCACGGATTGCCGCGACCACTTCGTCAATCGGCGCAGGCGCAAAAGGCGCGCGGCTGTCGTTACCGGCCTGCCGCGCCTTCATCACCGTGGTCTGGGCGGTAAACTGGCCCGCATCGAAGATTTGCGACCAGCGATAGGAAAACCAGCCGTTGCGCAGCACAAACGCATGGGCGCCACTGCCGAACTGGCGCGCCACGGCCTCCATGCCATAGGTGCCGCCGCCCGGCACGATGGCGATGTGATCAGCGGCATAGACCTCTTTCAGCATGGCCGAAATATCGGTCATCACGCCCTGGAACGCCTTGGACATATGGTTCAGGGACCGATCGGTGAACACGACCGAAAATTCCATCAACCCGTCAGGGTCCACATTCCGCGCTGCACCATCCATGATCGCCCTCCTCTTTTGTTGCACCACAGCTAAGGCGCAGGTCCGGCAAAATCAAAGTCTATCTGGGCCAAGATCGGCCAATTCAGCCGCCTTGTGTTTCCGATCCGCGTCAGAGCGGTCCCGGACGCCGCTCTTCGGATAACAGCACATTGGCCTCGACATTGCCGACACCGGGCAGGGTCATCAGGCGGCGGCGCAGCACGCGTTCGAAATCCGCCAGATCGCGGGCGACCACGCGCAGGCGGTAATCATAAAGCCCCAGCACATGATCGACCGTCTGCACCTCGGGGATGGCCCCCACGGCGCGTTCGAAATCCTCCAGACTGACGCGGCCCTTGGTGGCGAGCTTGACCCCCAGAAACACCGTGACGCCGAACCCGGCCTTGGCGGCATCCAGCTGCAACCGACGGCCCGCGATCACCCCGGCCTCTTGCAAGCGCTTGATGCGACGCCATGTGGCAGGCTGGCTCAGCCCCAGCTTGGCTGCAAGCTGCGTGGTGGATTGATCGGCATTGGCCACCAGCGCGCGCAGGATCATGCGGTCCAGATCATCCAATGTCATAGCGGCAGGCTTTCATCGCCCTTGACGGTGGCGACGGTCATCAAGGCCTCGATATCCGCGATATGGGGCAATTCAAGCACCTGTGCGCGATAGATCCGCTGATAATCCGCCAGATCCCGCGCGATCAGCGACAGGCGGACATCGACACGGCCCAGAAAGGTCTGGATCTCGATCACCTCGGGCACGCGCCGGGCGGCGGCCAGAAAATCGTCAAAGGCGCGCGATTGGGTTTTATCCAGCGTGATGCGCAGACTGACCGCAACCGCATAGCCCAGCGCACGCCAGTCGATCAGGATCCGGCTGCCGGTGATCACCCCCGCCTCGCGCAGCATATCCAGACGCCGCGCCACCCGCGCAGGCGTGCTGCCCGCAGCCTCGGCCAGATCAGGCACACCCCGGCCCGGATCAGCCTGCAACAGGCGCAGCACACGGCGATCAAGATCATCTAACATGAAAAACGCTATAATCAGATGATTGACGCATAACAATCTTCTTTTTTCCAAAAATACTCAAAGAACAACACTCGCATCACGCTGTGGCGGCGCTATAAACGCCACAGATTCAACAAAGGACTGAAAAAATGCGCGTTTATTACGACCGTGATTGCGATGTGAACCTGATCAAGGACAAGAAAGTCGCCATTCTGGGCTACGGCTCTCAAGGCCATGCCCATGCGCTGAACCTGCGCGATTCCGGGGCCAAAAACCTCGTCGTGGCGCTGCGCGAAGGCTCGCCGTCGGAAGCCAAGGCGAAGGGCGAAGGCCTGAAGGTCATGGGCATCGCCGAGGCGGCCGCCTGGTGCGATGTCATCATGTTCACCATGCCCGACGAATTGCAGGCCGAGACCTATAAGAAATACGTCCATGACAATCTGCGCGAAGGCTCTGCCATCGCTTTCGCCCATGGTCTGAACGTACATTTCGGCCTGATCGAGCCCAAGCCCGGCGTCGACGTCATCATGATGGCCCCCAAAGGCCCCGGCCATACGGTGCGCGGCGAATATACCAAAGGCGGCGGCGTGCCTTGCCTTGTGGCGGTCCACAACGACGCAACCGGCAAGGCGATGGAAATCGGCCTGTCCTATTGTTCCGCCATCGGTGGCGGGCGGTCCGGCATCATCGAAGCCAACTTCCGTCAGGAATGTGAAACCGATCTCTTCGGTGAACAGGCCGTGCTTTGCGGTGGTCTGGTCGAATTGATCCGCATGGGTTTCGAGACTTTGGTCGAGGCCGGTTACGAGCCCGAAATGGCCTATTTCGAATGTCTGCACGAGGTCAAGCTGATCGTCGATCTGATCTATGAAGGCGGTATCGCCAACATGAACTATTCAATCTCGAACACTGCCGAATATGGTGAATATGTCTCGGGTCCGCGCATCCTGCCCTACGAGGAAACCAAGAAGCGCATGAAAGACGTGCTGACCGATATCCAGACCGGTAAATTCGTGCGTGATTTCATGCAGGAAAACGCCGTGGGCCAGCCCTATTTCAAGGCCACCCGCCGGATCAACGACGAACATGAGATCGAAAAGGTCGGCGAGAAACTCCGCGCGATGATGCCCTGGATTTCCGCAGGCCGGATGGTCGACAAGGCCAAGAACTAAGATCGATGGCGTAAGGTGGGTCAAGACCCACCCTATTCCTGCAAGGCCCGGAGATGATCCGGGCCTTTTTACCCTTTGGACAGCCCTGATGCCGCAACAGCCCACGCCTTTGAACTGGATCTCCATTGGCCTGCTCGGGGTGATCTGGGGGGCCACTTTCATGGTCGTGGCCATCGCGCTCGAAGGCTATGGCCCGTTGACCGTGGCCTGCGCGCGCACCACGCTGGGGGCTGGCGCGATGCTGGCGTTGATGGTGGTGCTGCGCCGCCCCTTGCCGGCCTTCACCCCGCAGATGCGGGCCTATCTGCTGGCGATCGGCCTTTTCAACACCGCGGTGCCTTTTGCCTTGCTCAGCTGGGGGCAGCAATATGTGCCTTCGGCCTTTGCGGGGATTTCCATGGCGGCGCTGCCCTTGTTCGTGCTGCCGCTGGCGCATCTGTTTTCGGATGAAAAGCTGCATCTGCGCAGCGCGCTGGGGGTGGTGATCGGCTTTTGCGGCGCGGTCGTTCTGATCGGCCCCGGCGTGTTGCGGATCGGGACCGGATGGGAACCTTTGGGGCAATTGGCCTGCCTTGCCGCCGCCCTGTCCTATGCGGTGTCCAGTATCCTGACCCGCCGCTGCCCGCCCATCGACCCGATCACCATGACCGCCCTGCTGCTGGGCATTGGCGCTGCCGCGCTGATCCCCGCGATGCTGATCGTCGAAGGTATCCCCGGCCCTGCCGCGCCGCGCCCGATGCTGGCGATCATCTTTCTGGGCGTGGTGCCCACGGCGCTCGCGGCCTTATTGCGCGTGGCCACGATCCGCAGCGCGGGGGCGGTGTTCATGACGCTGGTCAATTACCAGGTCCCGGTCTGGTCGATGCTTTTTGGCGTGCTGGTGTTGCAAGAGCTGCTGCCTTTGCGGTTCTTTGCCGCCCTCGCCCTGATCCTGCTGGGCCTTGCGATCAGCCAATGGGCCGGGCTGAAGCGGCTGTTCGCCGCTGCAAGAGCCTCCGGCGGGGATACTTAGGCTCGGAAGATGGGCAAGATCAGGATGCCGCCGCGACCTCGGCTATGATCTGGTCGACGACCTGTGCGAGAAGCGTATCATCTTCGCATTCGGCCATGACACGGATCAGCGGTTCGGTGCCGGATTTGCGGATCAAAAGCCGGCCTTTGCCGTGCAGTTTTACCTCTGCATCCGCGATGGAGGCGGCAACGCCTTTGGCCGCGAGCGGATCGGTGCCTGCGGTGAAACGGACGTTTTTCAGCATCTGCGGCACTGTGTCGAAATTGCGCGCAAGCTTGCTGGCCTTTTGCCCCGTGTCGATCATCGCGGCCAGAAATTGCAGCCCCGCCAGCAGACCATCGCCGGTGGTGGCGTAATCGGTCATCACGATATGGCCCGATTGTTCGCCACCCAAATTGAACCCGCCTGCGCGCATCGCCTCGACCACATAGCGGTCACCGACGGCGGTGCGTTTCAGATACAGACCCTTGGCATCAAGGAACCTTTCCAGCCCCAGATTGGACATGACCGTCGCGACCAGCGTGTTGCGCTGCAACCGCCCCTGCGCCGCCCAGCGCGCGGCCATCAGCGCCATGATCTGATCGCCATCTGCGACAGCGCCGGTTTCATCCAAAATCATCACCCGGTCCGCATCGCCATCCAGACAGATGCCCACATCGGCGCCCGTGTCGCGGATCACCTGCGCGGCCCGTTCGGGATGCGTTGATCCGCAGCCGTCATTGATATTGAACCCGTCAGGATCGACGCCGACCTTGATGACGGTGGCACCGAGTTCCCACAAAACCTCTGGCGCGACCTTATAGGCGGCGCCATTGGCGCAATCCACCACGACCTTGAGCCCGTCCAGCCGCATGCCTGCCGGAAAGGTCGCTTTGAGCCGTTCGGCATAGCGGAACCGCCCGTCGTCGATCCGTTTGGCGCGGCCAATATTGACGGCCTTGGCGGGGTCCACATCAGAGGCGATCAGCGCCTCGATCTGTTCCTCGGCGGCATCCGATAGTTTGAACCCGTCAGGGCCGAAGAACTTGATCCCGTTGTCATGATGCGGGTTGTGGCTGGCGGAAATCATGATCCCCAGATCCGCGCGCATCGAGGTGGTCAGCAGCCCCACCGCAGGTGTCGGCACCGGCCCCAAAAGCAGCACATTCATCCCCGTGCTTGTCAGCCCCGCCGTCAGCGCGTTTTCGAACATATAGCCTGACAGCCGCGTATCCTTGCCGATCACTACGCGGTGGCCGTTTGATCCGTCATTGCGGAAATAGCGCCCAGCTGCCGCCCCGATCCGCAGCGCCATATCGGCGGTCATCGGATATATATTCGCCGTGCCGCGCACCCCATCGGTGCCAAAGAACTTGCGTGTCATCTGCTGTCTGTCCCGTTGATCGCCGACCAGAGTGCCAGCGCCTGTTTTGTGGCGAAGGTATCATGCACCCGCAGGATCTGCACCCCCTGCGATAGGCCGTGCAAAGCCACCGCAACAGACCCCGCCACGCGGTCCTTGGCATCCTGCCCGCCGCCAATCGTGCCGATGAACCGCTTGCGCGAGGCCCCCAGCAGGATCGGGCAGCCAAGGCTGTGAAACAGCGACAGGTTGCGCAGCAGGGTCAGGTTGTGATCCTGCGTCTTGCCAAAGCCGATGCCGGGGTCGATCACGATGGCGTCGCGTGCGATACCTGCCGCCTCGGCCTGTGCGATGCGGGCGGCCAGAAAGTCATAGACATCCAGCAGCACATCATCATAGCGCGGATCGTTCTGCATGGTCGCGGGATCGCCCTGCGCATGCATCAGGCAGACGGGCAGCCCCGCATCCGCCGTGACCTGCGCCAAGGCGGGATCATAGCTGAAGGCCGCGACATCATTGACCATGCTGGCCCCCGCCACGATGGCGGCCTTGGCCACATCGGCCTTGCGCGTGTCGATAGAGATCGCAACCTCGGACTGCCCCCTGATCGCGGCGATCACCGGGGCGGTGCGGTCGATTTCCGCGGCATTGGGCACGGTCACGGAACCCGGCCGCGTGCTTTCGCCGCCGATGTCGATGATCTCGGCCCCCTCGGCCTGCATCGCGCGGGCGCGCAGCGTCGCACTGGCCAGATCGGCGTGATCGCCCCCGTCCGAGAAACTGTCGGGTGTCACATTGAGAATACCCATGATCCGCGGCCGGTCCATCGCCAGCCCTGCAACGGGCGCGCGCGGCGCGGTCAGGCGCGCAAGGATCGGCGGTGGCACATCGCCCGCAGCGATGATGCGCGCCCTTTGCCCGCGTTCGAGCACTGCCACATCGCGAAACAGGCACGCCCCCCCCGCCAGCGGCAGCGCATCGCCGGCCGGGTCCGCCGTGACAAGGGGCCGGTAGTAAAGCGTCATGCCAGAACCGCCTGATCGACCGGCAGCACACGCAGGGCAATATCGGTGACAGGGGCGGCATGGCCGACAAAGACCAGCTCGGCCGCCTGCATCTGGCCTGCGAACCATGCCACAAGCGCTGCGGCATCGGCCGGGCTGGCGGATGGCCCGTCAACCGCATCCAGCACGATCTTGGACGGGGCCCAGACGCTGACCTGGCCGTTCTTCATCGCCCAGTCGAGTTCAGTGCGGGTTTGCACCACGACGCAGCGCGCATCGCGCACGGCCAGCCGCCAGGCGTTCTGTTCAATCGCCAAAAGGTCGATCCGGCGTTGGGCCAGCGTGTTTGGCACCTGCGGCGCGCGGGTTTCGCCAGCGCCCACGCAGATGATCACAGGGGCCGGCATCGCGGCCAGCTGGTCGATCCAGCCCCCCAGCAGCGGCGAGGCGATGGCCGCATTCGACAAAAACACGACGCGCGGATGCGGCACGGGGATATGGGCCTGCCCGCTGGGGGCGTGACCATCGCGGGCGCGCACGATCTCGACCCCCAGCGCAAAGGGGCCACGGTCCAGCTTTTCGATACGCACAAAGACGCGCTGCGCCTGTGGTTCCAGCAAGATGCGGTCGGCCACACGCGCGGCCAGTGTTTCCAGCAGGTTCAGCCTTTCGGCTTCGAGTTCGAGGCCAATCGCCTCGGTCACGCGGTCATAAGACAGGATGCGGTCCACATCATCATCAATCGGGCCAGACAGGCGCGGCACCTCGACCACGACGTTAAAGCGCACCCGCTGCAATGTGCCGCGTTCCTGCTGAAACGCCCCGATTTCCACGCTGACGATATAATCGCGCAGGGAAATCCGGTCGCAGGGGGTGGTGGTGCTTGCCTCGGCCCTTTCGCTGGGATGGGCAAAGGCAAGGCGGATGTCATCGGTCATCAGGTCGTCCAGTCAACTGGCGGCGTTACCGCCAGCGATACCGCGCCCCCGCCCGCAGGACAAGGACAGCCGCGACAGCGCGGCCACCGGTTGCGACCTTAATTCGCGGCGGTGCGCACAGGCTCGCGGTAGAAAAGATGCGCGCCGATCGTCGTTGTGCGCATGAAACTGCGCGACCAGGACGGGTTGACGGCATTGGTATGGAAATGCGTGGCCCCAGAGGTCAGATCACTGGGCGTGCCATCCAGCAGCAGCGCGGCAATCTTGCCCGCCCGGTCCCAAGCCTGTGGTTCATTGATCACATTGGGCGTGCCATCGCAATTATAGCTGAACTGGCAGGCATATTTGCGCCCGGTGCCTTGCTTGACCACACCGCAGAGCGATTGCGGATAGGCGGCACTTGCGACGCGGTTCAAGATCACCTCGCCCACGGCGAACTGGCCCTGCACCGATTCGCCACGCGCCTCGAAATACAGCGCCTCGGCCAGGCATTGCCATTGCGCATCACCCGAGGCGGCGGGCAGGCCATCAAGAAAATCATTGTCATAGATCACGACAGGTGCTGTCGGAATGCCGCGTTCGCGGGCGGGTGGCAGGCTGGTCAATTGCGCCATACGCGCATCGGACACCACGGAAACCGCTGACCGCTCTTCCCCCAGAACGCTGGCCAGACGGCTGGCCATTTCGGTATCCGCACCAGCGGACATGCCACCAAGGACAAGTGGGGCTACCAGCATGGCAGCCGCGATTTTCTTTAAAGGCGTCATTCTTTGTACCAAAGCAACCACGCGGAAAGCCCCGCGGAGGCAGGGCGGTGCTTAGGGCAATCCGCCCCCCAGGTCTACCCCTAGTAGGCCGCAGGGCGGAACAACGCCGAAATCATGTGAAAATATGATAAAATCGCACCACATCATGCCCGCAGCGCAAGATGGCCCACTAGATATAGTGTATCACGGTTTGATGATCTGATCTGTCAAAGCCAGCTGTGCGGCCATCAACCGCGCCCCCGGCACCCGGAAAGGCGAGCAAGAGACATAGTCGAATTTATGATCGCGGCAAAAGGCGATGGCGCTGCGGCTGCCGCCATGTTCGCCGCAAATCGACAGCACGACATCGGGCCGACAACGCCGCCCGCGTTCGGCGCCCATCGCCACCAATTCGCCCACACCTTCGATGTCAAGCGTGTGGAACGGGTCTTCGGCATAGACACCCTGCTGGACATAGGTGGACATGAACCGCCCCGCATCATCGCGCGACAGACCATAGGTCATCTGGGTCAGGTCATTGGTGCCAAAAGACAAAAACGCGGCATGAACGGCAATGTCCTGCGCGCGCAGTGCCGCGCGCGGGGTTTCGACCATCACGCCCAGCCGGTAATTCAGCGTGGCACGCGCTGGCCCTGCGACCTTTGTTGCAACACGTTCGATCCGCGATTTCATCAGCTCGACCTCGCGCATGGCGGACACCAGCGGGATCATGATATCGACGGCAGGCGCGATACCCTTGGCACCGACGGCGACCATCGCCTCGAAGATCGCCTGCGCCTGCATGTCGTAAATCTCGGGGATGGCGATTCCCAAGCGCACACCGCGCATCCCCAGCATCGGGTTATATTCGCTCAGCGCCGCGACACGTTCGGTCACCTCGGGCAAGGGCAGCGCCAGCTGTTCGGCCAGATCGCGCATGCCGGGTTTGTCAGAGGGCAGGAATTCATGCAGCGGCGGGTCGAACAGGCGCACGCAGACGCTGCGGCCTTCCATGATGCTGAACAATTCGGCAAAATCGGCGCGCTGCATCGGCAACAAACGGTCCAGCACGGCGCGGCGGTCATCGCTGCTTTCGGCAAAGATCATCTCGCGCATGACACCCAGCCGGTCGCCTTCAAAGAACATATGTTCAGTGCGGCACAGCCCGATCCCTTCAGCGGCGAAATTGCGCGCGGTCTGGGCATCGGCAGGGGTGTCGGCATTGGCGCGCACGCCGATATCGCGGAACATATCGGCCCATTCCAGCAAGGTCTGGAACGCGCCGTCCAGCGATGCCTCTAGCATCGGCGGCGCACCGGCCAGCACCTGCCCCGTGGTCCCATCAACGGTGATCATGTCACCGGCGGCAAAGCTGCGCCCGTCAGGGGCCATGACGCGGCCCGATTTGCGGTCGATCAGCAGGTCGGACGCCCCCACGACACAAGGCACGCCAAGCCCGCGGCCGATCACGGCGGCATGGCTGGTGATGCCGCCCCGCATCGTCAGCACGGCCGATGCCGCATGCATGCCGCGGATATCCTCGGGCGTGGTTTCGCGGCGGACCAGCACGCAAGGCTCGCCGCGCGCGGCACTGGCCTGTGCTTCATTCGCGGTCAGCACGATGCGGCCCGATGCGGCCCCCGGGCTGGCGGCGATCCCGCGCACCAGCACATCGCGCGGCGCATTGGGGTCAACCTGGCGGTGCAGCAATTCGGACAAGGCCACAGGTTCGACGCGCAGCACGGCATCTTGCCGCGTGATCACGCCATCCTCGGCCAAAGCCACGGCAATCCGCACCGAGGCCCGCGAGGACCGCTGCACCCGCACGGCATCCAGAATGAACAGCTTGCCCGCATCGATGGTGAATTTGACCTGCATTTCCTCGCGCAGATGCTGGCGGCACAGCGCGCCACATTCCAGCAGCTGCGCGAAAGTCTCTGGGCAGCGGTCCTGCAAAGACGCGCCGCGCGGATCGCGGGTCAGATAGAGCGCGCCTTCGGCATCGGTCTTGTCCATCTGCGGCAGGTTCTGCGCGACATAGCGGCCGGTGATCCGGGGCGCGCCGGTCGTGCTATCGACAAATTGCACGATGCCGGTGCCACATTCGCCCTGCCCCAGCCCCAGCGCCATCGCCTGCACCACAAGGCCCAGCCCCGCATCGGCAGGCGCGCCCTTGGCCTGGCGCAACAGCCGCGCAGAGGTGCCATCCCAGGCGCGCGCCATGGACCGCAACACCTCAGCCAATTGGACGGCGGGGTCTTGCGGGAAAGGTTCGTCGGTTTCGGCCTCATAGGCGGCCAGCATCATGCCAAGGCTGGTCGCATCGGCCTGATCGGGCAGGTGGAATTCGTCAGGGTCCAGCCGCGCCACATGCACCGCATAGGATTGCACAAAGCGCAGATAGAGCCGCGCCGCCGCCGCCTCGCCCATGGCCAGCGCCATATGGGCGAAACGCGCGTCATTCATCCCCACATTCAAGATCGCGGATGGGCCGCCCCAATCGGCATTTTCGCTCGACGGGCGCACGGATAACAGCGGCTGCGGCCCGAAAGGCGCCATCAACGCCGCCATATCCGGCAGATTGCCCAGCGCCGCATCGCGCACCGCATCAAACGACAAAGCCACCGTCACAGGCACCGGCATATCCAGCCGGATCAGCCGTTGCAGGCATTTCGCACGGTCACCATGCACCGCCGCGGACATGCGCGCATCGGGCGTGATCTGGGTCACCAGCGGGGACATCATCTGTTGCTGCACTGCGGCATAGCTCCTTGCGTAGGTGCAGCATAGAGCAGGAAAAGCCCGCCCGTAAAGCAAAGTTGACAGTTGCGCCGTCTAGCCTTCGATTTTCGTCAGATCAGCCACGGAAAGACAGATTTTCCGAATGCGCGACAAGAGGTTAAGCCGGTTGCGCCGGATCACCTGCCGGTCGTCATTGACCTGCACAGCGGTGAAAAAAGCGTCAATCGGGCCACGAAGTGCCGCCATAGCAGTCATCGCCGTGCTGAAATCTTCGTCTTTCATCGCGGGGGCGATTTTTGCATCTGCAGCATCAAGGGCGGCAAATAGCGCCTTTTCGGCATCATCTTCGGCAAATTTCAAGTCTGCGCCATAGGAATATTCGACGCCGTCCTTTTCCTCGGCCTGCGTCAGAATGTTGTTGGCGCGCTTGAACCCCTGAATCAGGTTTTCGCCGTCATCAGTGGCGAGCGTTTCCGCCAGCGCGCGGGCGCGTTTGACGAGCAGGGTCAGATCGTCATTGCCCGGCATCGCGATGCAGGCGTCGATGATGTCGTGCCGGATGCCCTGGTCACGCAGGTAGACTTTGAGACGGTCGTGGAAGAAGGCGAGGAGGTTTGCAACCTCAGACACTTCACTCTCTGAAGGCTCCTTATCAATTAAATATCGAGCAATCAGATTATCAGAAGCGTCCAAAACCCCACTCTTACTATCGACCCATTCTCCAGTATCCGACTTGGTAGATAGAACCAGCCCGACTTGAGCTATATTCGCATGACCATCCTGAAGTAAGGCAACGATGTTCGGCCGAATTGCTATCAAGAGAAATCTCCTAAGCGCGATTCCTAACCCATTCTCCAACACCAACCGAATAACCCCCAGTGCCGCCCTGCGCAGCGCAAAGGGATCTTTGCTCCCTGTCGGTTTCTCGTCGATCGCCCAGAACCCTGTCAGCGTGTCGATCTTGTCGGCCAGCGCCACGGTCACCGATACCGGCGCTGTCGGCACCGCATCAGACGGGCCAAGCGGCGAATAATGGTCTTGGCAGGCGGCCGCCACCGCCGGATCCAATCCGGCGGCTCTGGCATAATAAGACCCCATCAGCCCCTGCAATTCGGGAAATTCGCCGACCATCTCCGATTGCAGATCGGCCTTCGCCACGCGGGCCGCCTGTTCGGCCAGATCGGGATCAGCGCCCACATGCGGCGCAATTTCACGCGCCAATGCCGCGATCCGCGCGATCCGGTCGGCCTGTGATCCCAGCTTGTTGTGGAAGGTCACATTGGCCAGCCCCGCGCCCATGCCTTCCAGCCCCTCGGCCTTGACGGTGCGCAAATCGTTTTCCCAAAAGAATTTCGCATCCGACAGCCGTGCCGCCAGCACCTTTTGGTTGCCCGCCAGAATCGTCGCGCCATGATCGGCGGTGGCCATATTGGCGACGGTCACAAAGCGTTCGATCCGGCCTGTCTTGGGGTTGCGGACGGAAAAGAATTTCTGGTGTTCCTTCATCGAGGTTTGCAGCACCTCGGGCGGCAGGCCCAGAAAGGCATCATCAATCCGGCCCAGCAGGACGACAGGCCATTCGACCAGCCCCGCCACCTCGGCCAACAACCCGCGATCCTCGACCAGTTCCAGACCCGAGGCAAAGGCCTGCTGGGTCGCGTCGTTCCAGATCACCTCGGCGCGTTCATCGGCGCGCAGAATCACATGGGCGCGTTTCAATTTCGCCTCGTAATCGTCAAAACCATTCACGGTGAAGGCGTCGGGCGACAGGAACCTATGCCCCCGCGTGCTGCGCCCTGCGGTGATCCCGTCGACAGTCAGCGGCACGACCTCTGCCCCTGCCTCATCCGACAACAGGCAGATGATGGATTGCAGCGGGCGCACCCATTTCAGGCTGCCCGTGCCCCAGCGCATGGATTTGGGCCAAGGGAAATTGCGCAGGGTGGCGTCCAGCACCTCGGCGATGATGTCGGCGGCCTTGCGCCCCGGCTTTTCGATCACGGCGAAATAGGTCTGGCCCTTCTTGTCGTCGCGGATTTCCAGCGCCTCGCGGCTGATCCCCGCGCCGCGCAGGAACCCGTCGATGGCGGCATCGGGCGCGCCGACCTTGGGGCCTTTGCGTTCCTCGCGCACAGCGCGACTTTCGCCCGTCAGCCCGTCAATCGCCAGCGTCAACCGGCGCGGCGTGGCGAATGCGGCAGCGCCTGCATAGGTCAGCCCCGCCTCGACCAGACCATCCGTCACGAGCTTACGCAGATCATCGGCGGCGCGCGCCTGCATCCGGGCCGGGATTTCCTCGGAGAAAAGTTCAATCAGCAGATCAGGCATTATTGCAGGCTTTCGGGGGCTGGGGGGCAGGTGTCGGGGGCGGGATAGCGGTTGAACACGGCTTCGCCGCAGGCGTTGATCTCGTGCCAGATATAGCCGCGCCCGTCGGGGTAGAGGGCGATCACCCGGTCGATGCCATATTGCAGATTGGCAATGCCCAGATAGGCGCTGGCCCGCCCGTCGCGCAGGTCGGCCCCGATCTGGCGGGCGTCGAAACAATCAAACCAGCGCGGCGCGATACGCGGTTCGGCAAAGGGCATCGGAATCGCTGTGGCCAGCGTGGCTGCGTCGATATCGGTGGTCAGGCAGGCGCGGTATCGCAGCGGGCTGGAAATCGCATCGATCCCGGTGAAATCCGAAAATGGCAGGGTGATCGGCGCGCCCTCGGCGCTGGTCAGGGTGATATCGCCTTGGGTGGCGGCGACATCCTCGTAATAGGCATAGACCTGCAAATAATACATCGCCCCACCCACCACGGCGGCCAATATCAGCATTGCCACGATCAGCAGCCGCGCCATCAGGCACTGGCCCCGGCGGCATCGGTCTGCACAAAGGCATCGGCACAGGCCTTGGCCAGCGCGCGCACCCGCCCGATATAGGCCTGCCGTTCGGTGACGGAAATCACGCCGCGCGCATCCAGCAGGTTGAACAGATGACTGGCCTTGATGCATTGGTCATAGGCGGGATGCGCCATGATGATCGGCATATCTTTCTTGGGATCATGCGCAGGCGTCGCCAGAATGCGGTGGCATTCGGCCTCTGCATCCTTGAAATGCTGCAACAGCATGTCGGTATCGGCCACGTCGAAATTCCAGCGCGCATATTCCTGTTCGGTCTGGCGAAAGATATCACCATAGGTCAGCGGGATCGGCGCATCAGGATCGTTAAAGGGCATGTCCATCACATGATCCACGCCCAGCACATACATGGCCAGCCGTTCCAACCCGTATGTCAGCTCGCCCGACACCGGGCGGCAATCATGCCCGCCGACCTGCTGGAAATAGGTGAACTGGCTGACTTCCATACCGTCGCACCACACCTCCCATCCCAGACCCCAAGCGCCAAGGGTCGGGCTTTCCCAATCATCCTCGACAAAGCGGATGTCATGCAGATGCGCATCGATCCCGATGGCAGCCAGCGACCCCAGATAGAGATCTTGCAGATCGGGCGGGCTGGGTTTGATCAGCACCTGATATTGGTAATAATGCTGCAAGCGGTTGGGGTTTTCACCATAGCGCCCGTCGGTCGGACGGCGCGAGGGCTGGACATAGGCCGCAGCCCAAGGCTTTGCCCCCAAGGACCGCAGGGTCGTGCCGGGGTGAAAGGTGCCAGCCCCGACCTCCATGTCATAGGGTTGCAGGATCGCACAGCCCTTGGCCGCCCAATAGGACTGAAGCCGCAGGATGATTTCCTGAAAACTGCGCGGTTTGTCGGACATGGGCACCCTCTTTGACATCTTGGGCGTCACATAGGCCCCGCCGCCATTGGGGTCAATCAATTGCGCCAGAACCGGACCGACAGAATGGTCAGCACGACCATCACTTCAAGCCGGCCCACGAACATCGCCACCGCCAAGATCCATTTCGCGGGATCATTGATGCCGGCGTAATTGCCCGCCGGGCCGATCTCTGGCCCCAGACCGGGGCCGATATTGGCGATCGCCGTCGCCGCCCCCGAAAGCGAGGTGATGAAATCAAGGCCGGTCAGCCCCAAAAGCACGGTGATCACCCCCAGCAGCGACACGAAGGCCACGAAAAAGGCGATGACCGAATTCATCACGTCATCGCCGATGGGGCGGCCTTCAAAGCGCGGCGCAAAGACGCCATGCGGGCTGTGGATCTGGCGGATCTGGCTTTTGATCGCGGCAAACAGGATCTGGTAGCGGAACACTTTGATAGAACAGGCGGTGGACCCGGCACAGCCGCCGATGAGACCGATAAAGAAAAACGCCACCACCGGAAACGTGCCCCACATCATGTAATCAGCGCTGGAATAGCCCGTGCCCGACATGATCGAGACGATGTTGAACATCGCCTCGCGAAAGGCCAATTCGGTCCAGGCCCCTTCGCGCGCCCAAAGCCAGGCTGTCATCAAGATGATCAGCAGGGCCAGCAGGCCAAAGAAAACCCTGACCTGGCTGTCACGCCACAAGGGCTGTGCGGTGCCGGCCAGCAGCTGGACATAACGCACGAAAGGCAGTGCTGCGAGGATCATGAAGACGACAGCCGTGTAATGGATCCCGGCATTGTACCCGCCAAAGGAACTGTCCGTCGTGGCCATCCCCCCCGTCGACACAGTGGTCAGCGCATGCACGAAAGCATCGAATGGCGCCATGCCCAAAGCTGCATAGATCAAACCGCAAGCCACCGTCAGCACCAGATAGATCACCGAGATCTGCTTTGCGATCTCACCTGCACGGGGCAGGATTTTTCCCATTGTTTCAAACGCTTCTGATCTGAAAATCTGCATACCCCCGACCCGCAGTTCGGGCAGGAACACCATTGCCACGACGATGATCCCGATACCGCCCAGCCATTGCAGCAGCCCGCGCCACAACAATAAGCCAGAAGGCAAAGTTTCCAGCTGGGTAAAGGTCGTGGCCCCGGTGGTTGTCAGCGCCGACATGGCCTCGAAAAAGGAATCCGTCAGCGATGCCCCGGTCGCGCCCAGAATGAACGGGATCGCGCCGAACAATGGCAAGGTCAGCCAGACCAGCGAGGTCAAAAGGAAAGTCTGCCGCAGCGTCAGCCCCGCCGTCACCCCATTGGCACAGGCCAGCGCCAGCAGCCCCCCCGTCAGGATCGTGACCACCGCGCTTTCGAAAAAGACAAACCAATGCGGATCGCCCGCCAGCAGGTCGGCCACAAGCGGCACCAGCATTGTCACCCCAAGCGAGGCAATCAACAGGCCGATCACATATCCGACAGGGCGCAGATCAAACATGCCGCAGCGTTGGACCGCGCCTGCGCCGCTGTCAAGAACGGCGACCATTGAAAGACGCGCCGCGCGGGTTAATTCGCCCCCATGTTCACACCGACCCGCCCCGCGGCTCTGCGCCGCCTTGCCGATTTCACCCCCCGCGCCGGGCGCGATTATGCGACCCTGCGCAACCATGATGACATGGCCCATGTCTCGGCGCTGTCGCCCTATATCCGCCACCGGATCATCACCGAAGAAGAGGTTCTGCGCGCGGTGCTGACCCAGCACAGCCCGCAGGCGGCCGAGAAATTCGTGCAAGAGGTGTTCTGGCGCGGCTATTGGAAAGGCTGGCTGGAACAGCGCCCCGCGCTTTGGGCCGATTACCGCCGCGATCTGGGTGCCGCGCTGAATGCGGTCCAGACCCAGGCGGGCCTGCGCCAGCGCTGGCAAGCCGCCTGTCTGGGACAGACCGGCATCGACGGCTTTGACCATTGGGCGCGGCAATTGGTGGATACAGGCTATCTGCATAATCACGCGCGGATGTGGTTCGCCTCGATCTGGATCCATACGCTGGATTTGCCCTGGGTGCTGGGCGCGGATTTCTTTCTGCGCCATTTGCTGGATGGTGATCCTGCCTCTAACACGCTGTCATGGCGCTGGGTTGGCGGCATCCAGACGCTGGGCAAGGCCTATCTGGCGCAGCCCGACAATATCGCCAAATACACCCAGGGCCGGTTCCGCCCCGAAGGTTTGGCGCAGGTCGCGGCCACCCTGCCCTGCCCGCCGCATCCCGACCGCGGAGCGCTGCCTGCCAGCGGCGTCATCGATCCTGCCAAGCGCAGCGGATTGATCATCACCGAGGAGGATCTATCCCCCGATTGGCTGTTGGATCAGGTGACACCCGTGGCCACCGCCTTTGTGCGGACAACCGCATGGCGCAGCCCCTTGCAGGTGGCCCCGATGGTCACAGATTTCGTCGCAGCCGCGATGCGTGATTGTCAGGACCGATACGCAGGCCAGCTGGGCCAGGTCAGCGTGATCAGCGTCGATGCCCTGCCCGCATGGCGCAGGGCCGCAGGGCTGGACCAGGTCGTGATGGCCTATCCGCCCGTCGGCCCCACCGCCGATGCCCTGCGTTCGGTCGATGCGCTGCGCATGCTGCGCGCCTATGATCTGGATGCCTGGCCGCATGCCACCCACGGGTTTTTCCGCTTCAAGGATGCGATCCCCAAGCTGTTGGGCCGGATCAAGGGGCTGGCGCTGCTGTGACCGCAGCATGCTGCGGTTGCCTCCGGCGGGGATATTTGGGCTCGGAAGATGATGTAGGCTTGCCGCAATGACGGATGCCGGATAAATTAAACCGATCAGTTCAGAAGGAAAGCATGTCATGGCGATATCACTGACGATCAACGGCACGGCGCATCGCGTCGATCTTCCGGATGATGTGCCTTTGCTGTGGGTTTTGCGCGACGCCATCGGGCTGACCGGCACGAAATTCGGCTGCGGGATCGCCGCCTGTGGCGCCTGCACCGTGCATATCGATGGCCAGGCCGTGCGGTCCTGTCAGGTCGCACTGGCCGATGTCTGGGGCGCGGTGACCACGATCGAAGGGCTGGGCCAGCCCGGCAATCTGGCCCTGATCCAGCAGGCCTGGATCGACCATCAGGTCGCGCAATGCGGCTATTGCCAATCCGGCCAGATCATGAATGCCGCGGCCTTGCTGGCGGAAATCCCTGCCCCCTCGGATGCCGATATCGACGCGGCGATGCAGGGCAATCTATGCCGCTGCGGCACCTATCCGCGTATCCGCGCCGCGATCAAGGACGCGGCCCAGCGTCTGGCAGAGGTGTAATATGGCCAGTTTCCGCAAGATCGCCCGCCGCAGTTTTTTGATCGGCTCTGCCGCTATCGTGGGCGGGGTTGCATTTGGTGTCTACCAGATCCGCAAGGATGCGCCCAACCCGCTGGTTGCAGATGTCGGCGAGGCGGTGCTGACGCCTTTCATCCTGCTCAACCAGGACGGGGTGACCGTTATCGCGCCCCGCGCCGAAATGGGCCAAGGCGTGCAGACCACGCTGGCAGCACTTGTCGCCGAGGAGATGGATGTCGCCTGGGAGGATATCAGCGTTCTGCACGGCCCGCCCGCGCAGGCCTATTACAACCAGGCGCTGCTGGGGCTTGCCCTGCCGTTTCGCCATTATGCCGATACGGATTTCCGCCAGAGCCTGCGTCAGGGCATCGGCCAGGTCGGCAAATTGCTGCATTTGCAGGTGACGGGCGGGTCAACCTCGATGAAGGACGGCTATGAGCGGATGCGCCATGCCGGTGCCAGCGCGCGCGAGGCGCTGAAACGGGCCGCCGCCGCACAATTGGGCGTTGCAGCCAGCGACCTGCGCACCGAGGCCAGCCATGTCATCGCCCCCGATGGCCGTCGCATCGCCTATACCGCGCTGGCCGAGGCTGTGCGGGACATCCCTCTGTCCGATGTCGCGCTGCGGCCCCGGTCAGAGTGGAAATACCTGGGCAAATCCATGCCCCGCGTCGATATGCTGGCCAAGGCGACCGGCACGGCGCAATTTGCAGGCGATGTGCCGCTGGAGGGGATGAAATTCGCCACCGTGCGGATCAACCCCAAACGCGCGGGCATGCTGTCTTATGATGACACTGCCGCACGCGCGATGGACGGGGTCGAGGCTATCATTGATCTGGGCGATGGCATTGCTGTTGTGGCAACAAACACCTGGCTCGCAATGCAGGCGGCCGAGGCGGTTGATATCATCTGGGAAGAGGCGGCCTATCCGGCCGATACGGCGGGGATGATGGCGACAATCGCTGCAGCCTTTGATCGCCCGCCCAACAGCACCCTGCGCGATGATGGCGATGTGACCGCCGAGATTGCCGGGACAGAGGTCGTGGCCGCATATACCGTCCCTTTCCTGGCCCATGCCACGATGGAGCCGATGAATGCGACCGCCCGCTTTACCGGCGACAGGCTGGAGATCTGGACCGGCAACCAGGCCCCCGTCATGACGCGCGACAGATGTGCGGCAGCCGCAGGCATCGCCCCCGAAGCGGTCATTGTGCATACCACGCTGATGGGTGGCGGATTTGGCAGGCGCGCCGAGACCGATTATTCCGTACAGGCGGCACGGATTGCCGCCGCCCTGCCCGGCACGCCGGTCCGCATGACCTGGACCCGCGAAGAGGATATGCGCCATGATTTCTATCGCCCTGCCGCCATGGCGCGGTTCCGTGGCGTGGTGGCCGATGGCGCGGCGCAGCTGATCGACGGCCAGATCGCAGCGCCTTCGGTGTTCCAGCAATCTAGCTTGCGCCAGATGGGGCAGGTCCCCCCAGGCCCCGACCGCGCCCATGTCGAAGGGGCCGCAGACCAGCCCTATGCCATCCCCCATTTCCGCATCACCGGGCATCTGGCCGATCTTGGCGTGCCTGTCGGGTTCTGGCGGTCGGTGGCCGCGTCCTTTAACGGGTTCTTTCTGGATAGTTTCATCGATGAAATGGCCCATGCGGCAGGCACCGACCCGTTGCAATTCCGGTTGGCGCTGGCTGCGCGGGAACATGCGCCATCCGCTGGCGTGATCCGCGCCGTGGGCGATATGTGCGGCTGGACCGGACAAACGCCAGCCCATATCGGGCGCGGCGTGGCATTCTGCCATTCCTTCGGAACCGCCACCGCGCAGGTCGTCGAGGTCGAGGATACCGGGCGCGGCATCCGGATCAATGATTGCTGGATCGCCTGTGATCCGGGCCTCGCATTGGACCCTGCGATCATCAAGGCGCAGATGATTTCAGGCGCGGTCTATGGCCTCTCTGCCGCGACACAAGAAGAGGTGACCTTTACCGATGGTGCCGCCGATCAAAGCAATTTTACCGATTATGATGCGCTGCGGATGCATACGACGCCACGCTTCGACGTTCGCATTCTGGAAACCAGCGGCCATCTGGGCGGGATTGGTGAACCGGGCACACCCCCCGCGATGCCCGCCTTGGGCAATGCCTTGTTTGACCTGACCGGGCTGCGGGCGCGGGACATGCCCTTCATCAAGACATTTGATATGATCTTGTGATCGGTGAGCGGGCAGGCAAAAATTTTCGACGAAAATTTTTGGCGCGCCGAAATTTTTTGACAAAAAATTTCCCCGCGGGCCGCCTGACCAACTACAGCGCCGAAACCGGGTTTTCACGACACTTTGCGCAAGGCCCCAGCCGCCCAATCGCGGCAGGCATCGCCAAAGGCGCTGAACAGCGGGCGCGACACCGGATCGGCATCGGCATTCCATTCGGGATGCCATTGCACCGACAGGGTGAAACCCGGCGCATCGGCGATAAAAATCGCCTCGGGCGTGCCATCGGGGGCATGGCCATCGACGATCACGCGGGGGCCGGGATGTTTGATCCCCTGGCCGTGCAGCGTGTTGGTCATCACACTGGGCGCGCCCATCAGTTGATGGAACGGGCCGCCCGGCCGAAAGGTCACCGGATGGCGCAGGGCGAATTTCTCGGCCAGAGACCCGTCAGGGGGCATCCGGTGATTGTCCCGGCCGGGCAGATCGCGGATTTCGGGGAATAGCGTGCCGCCCATCGCGACATTCACCTCTTGAAAGCCCCGGCAGATACCCAGGATCGGCTGGCCACGCGCCACGCAGGCGCGGATCAGCGGCAGCGTCAGACGGTCGCGGTCACGGTCAAACGTGCCATGAGCGGGGGTTTCTTGCTCGCCGTATTCCTCGGGATGAACATTGGCGCGCGCGCCAGGAAAGACGAATCCGTCACAAATTTCCAGCAATGTCTCGATACAGACCAGCCCCGGATGCGAGGGCACGATCAGCGGCTGGCAGCCCGAAACCTCGGCCAGCGCCTGTGCATTCATCGTGCCGGCGGCATGGGCGGGATATTCATCATTGATCAGATAGCTATTGCCGATGATCCCGATCACTGGTCGGCGCATGACATTCTCCTGACGGTTCGATCAGACGATAGCCCTGCGGCGATCAAAGCGAAAGAGATGTCATGCGCACAAAGCGGCATGCGCTGGCGCACATGCCTGCCAATGCAGCATTTACAGCGGCTGACGCGCGAAAATCGCGCTTAGGCTTCGCCGGTCAGGCCTGCAGCTGCGATCCCGGCCATGGCGGCGATCACATCATTGTCGGAGGTATCGCCGGTCACGCCGACCGCCCCGATCACCGCGCCTTTCTTGTCGCGCAGCAAAACCCCGCCCGGAACCGGCACGACCTGCCCGCCATAGACACCGTTGATCGCGGCCATGAAAAACGGCTGCGCCTCGGCGCGGGCCATCTGGGCCTTGCCCGCCATGCCCAGCATGACCGAGCCGTAAGCCTTGCCATGCGCGATGCCGAACCGGCCGGGGGATGCGCCGTCTTCACGCTCGAAGGCTTTCACATGGCCGCCCGCATCCAGCACCACGACCGAGAGCGGTTTCAGCCCCAGCTCGCGGCCTGTCGCCAGCGCCTTGCGGATGATCATGCGCGCCTTGGTGATCGAAATCTCTGCCATTGTCGTCTCCTTCGCGGGGTCGCCGCCTTAGTGGTTGCGTTGCGCCTTCAGTTCCAGACGACGCCGGTGCAGCACGGGTTCGGTATAGCCCGAAGGCTGTTCACGTCCCAGAAAGACCAGGTCACATGCGGCCTGAAAGGCAATGCCGTTGAAATCGGGGGCCATCGGGCGATAGGCCGGATCGCCTGCATTCTGGTCATCGACGACGCGGGCCATCTTTTGCATCGCCGCCATCACCGCATCGCGACCGACCACGTCATGATGCAGCCAATTCGCCAGCGCCTGGGACGAGATCCGGCAGGTGGCGCGGTCTTCCATCAAGGCCACATTGTTGATGTCGGGCACTTTGGAACAGCCAACGCCCTGATCGATCCAGCGCACCACATAGCCAAGGATGCCTTGGGCGTTGTTTTCGACCTCGCGCATTTTCTGCGCATCGGTCCAGCGCTGGTATTGCGCCAACGGAATATCCAGGATCGAGGACACATAGGCCCGCCGCCCGCCCTTGCGCAGCCGCGCCTGCACGGCCATCACGTCGATCTTGTGGTAATGCAGCGCATGCAGCGTCGCGGCTGTCGGGCTGGGCACCCAGGCACAATTCGCACCCGATTGCGGATGGCCGATTTTCTGTTCCAGCATCGCGGCCATCAGATCGGGCATGGCCCACATCCCCTTGCCGATCTGCGCGCGGCCCGAAAAGCCGCATTCAAGGCCGATATCGACGTTCTGATCCTCGTAAGCGCCGATCCATTGCTTGCGCTTGATGAAATCCTTGCGGCTGAATGGCCCTGCCTCCATCGAGGTGTGGATTTCATCGCCGGTGCGGTCCAAAAAGCCCGTGTTGATAAAGGCGACACGGGATTTCGCGGCGCGGATACATTCCTTAAGGTTCACGGTCGTGCGCCGTTCCTCATCCATGATGCCAATCTTGACGGTATGGCGCGGCAGGCCCAACACGTCTTCGACGGCGGCGAAAATGTCGTTGGTAAAGGCGACCTCTTCGGGACCGTGCATCTTGGGCTTGACCACATAGACAGAGCCGAGCGCGGAATTGCCGCCATCCTGTTTCAGATCATGCAGCGCGATCAGCGTCGTGATCATCGCATCCATCAGACCTTCGAACACCTCTGCGCCATCGGCAAGAAGGATCGCAGGGTTGGTCATCAGATGGCCCACATTCCTGATCCACAAAAGCGCGCGCCCCTTGATCGTGACCTTGCCGCCATCGGCGCTGATATATTCACGATCAGCGGCCAGTTTGCGGGTCATCGTCTTGCCGTTCTTGACCAGATCGGCGGTCAGATCGCCTTTCATCAGGCCCAGCCAATTGCCATAGGCCAGCACTTTGTCTTCGGCATCGACGCAGGCGACGGAATCCTCGCAATCCATGATGGCAGAGACGGCACTTTCCAGACGGACATCGGCCAGCAGGGCCTGATCGCGGCTGCCGATGGGATGAGCGCGGTCAAAGACCAGTTCAACATGCAAACCGTTATTGACCAGCAGCACCGCATCGGGGGCCTTGGGGTTGCCGCGATAGCCGACGAATTTCGCCGGATCACGCAAAGGCGCGTCATCGACCAACAATTGACCGTCCTGCACATGATAGCGCGCGACATCGGCGTGGCTTTTGCCTTCGATCGGGAAGGATTCGTCCAGGAACACGCGCACGCGGGCGACGACACGGGCGCCATGGCCCCGGTCGTAACCACCCGCAGGCGGCTGGATACCCATCGCATCGGTGCCATAAAACGCATCATAAAGACTGCCCCAGCGCGCATTGGCCGCATTCAGGGCGAAACGGGCATTGGTGATCGGCACCACCAGCTGCGGGCCGGGGATCGTGGCGATTTCGGGGTCCACATTGGCCGTGTCGATTTCGAAATCACCGCCTTCGGGAACAAGATAGCCGATATCCTTGAGGAAATGTTCATAGGCCACGCGGTCATGCGGTTTACCGCGCTGGCCGACATGCCAAGCGTCGATGGCCGATTGCAGATCGTCACGTTTTTGCAGCAAGGCGCGGTTGCGCGGGGTCATCTTGTCCAACAATGCCGCAAAGCCCGACCAGAAAGCATCCGGGCTGATGCCGGTTCCCGGCAAGGCGCGTGTGTCGATAAAGCTGGCCAGTTCGCTGGCGACCTGAAGCCCGTGTTTTGCAACGCGATCTGTCATGGCTGTGGTTCCTTCTTTTCCCTGGCATGCGGCGGCATACCTCTGCTTTGGGCCACGAATTAGAACACAAGTTTCCGATAGGCAACATGAGCGGATGAATTCAATTGCGCGTCCCGCGACACTTGTCTGAACAATAGCGCACCGCCTCCCAGACCTTCGCCCATTTCTTGCGCCATGTGAAAGGCCTGCCGCAGGTCGCGCAGGTCTTTTGTGGCAGGTCGGATTTTTTGCGCATTTTCGGCATGACCGCCAGCTAGGCCAGCGCATCGCCAAATCCACCGGCCAGCAAAAATTTACGCCGGGGCGCGGATTTTTGCTGATCTGAGGCACGCTTGCGCCGGTTGGTTTGCACTTTTTGGCAAAAAATCGTGATGTCGTGGAACCGTTACACAAGTCTGGTGTTTGCTATCCTATGCAAGAGCGTATCACGCCCCTGATTGCCGAGCGTGCGCCGTGGCTTTACGCGGATAGACCCGGCACGCGTTTTATCCGCCAGGCGCTGCATGGCATGTTGGGCTATGAAAAAACCCTGCAAATCGCGCAGAATCTGGCCCTGGCCGATCCGGCGCAGATCATGCAGGCGATGGCTGCGCGTCTTGCGCTGATGGTGCAAAGCAAGGGGCTTGGCCATTTGCCCGCGCATGGGCCGGCCTTGATCGTGGCGAACCATCCGACGGGAATCGCGGATGGGATCATCCTGCATCATCTGATCGCGCGCAGCAGGCCCGATGCCTATTTCTTTGCCAATCGCGATATCCTGCGCGTCTTTCCGCAGATGGACAGCATGATCGCGCCCGTGGAATGGCGCAAACCATTGCGCAGCCATGCCAAGACCCGCGAGACGATGGCCTTTGTCCGTCAAGCGACCAAGGCCGGGCGGCTGGGCGTGATCTTTCCATCGGGACGGCTGGCCAAACGGCGCTGGCTGTCGCTGCATGAACGGCCGTGGATGGGCTCGGCGGCGATGCTGGCGCGCAAATTCGATCTGCCGGTGATTCCGGTGAATATTCAGGCGCGCAATTCGGCGCTGTTCTATCTGTTCGACCGCATCCATCCGACGCTGCGCGACATCACCTTGTTTCATGAAACGCTGAACAAGGACCGCCAGCCCTTTGTCGTGACCATGGGCGAGCCGATTTCCGCCTCGGCCATCCCGCGCGACCCCGAGGAAGGTATCGCGCTGCTGCGCGCGGCGACCCTGGCCTTGGGCGGGGATCATGCGCCGGTGGTCAATCTGATCGCGACAACCCGGCCCTGGCTGTCCAAAGACGCGCCCAGCGCATCTTGAAGCGGGGGCCGCGTTCTTTTAGACATCGCGCATAGCTGCGCGGTCCGGTAAAGAGCGCGCACCGCTGCGCGTTTCGCTGTTGATCGCGCGGATCTGAACCAAGGATGCGTTGATGCTTGACCTGACCTATGACACCCCCGCCCCCAAAGTCATCTCTGGTGCGACCGGCGATTGGGAACTCGTGATCGGGCTAGAGGTGCATGCGCAGGTGGCCACCAATGCGAAATTGTTTTCCGGCGCATCAACCCTGTTCGGCGCTGAACCCAACAGCAATGTGGCCTTTGTCGATGCTGGCATGCCTGGCATGTTGCCCGTCATCAACGAAGCCTGCGTCGCCCAAGCCGTGCGCACCGGGCTGGGGCTGAAGGCGCAGATCAACCTGGTCTCGGCCTTTGACCGCAAGAATTACTTTTATCCCGACCTGCCGCAGG
Source organism: Yoonia vestfoldensis (assembly GCF_002158905.1). Classification (NCBI taxonomy): domain Bacteria; kingdom Pseudomonadati; phylum Pseudomonadota; class Alphaproteobacteria; order Rhodobacterales; family Paracoccaceae; genus Yoonia; species Yoonia vestfoldensis. Next base: position 1,018,657 of record NZ_CP021431.1, on the reverse strand, counting down.
GCTATCAGATTAGCCAGCTTTACCACCCGATCGTGGGCGAAGGCGAAGTGCTGGTGGAAATGGGCAATGGACAGGCCCGTCTGGTGCGGATCGAACGCATCCATCTGGAACAGGACGCAGGCAAGTCGATCCATGACATGGACCCTGCGATGTCATTCGTGGACCTGAACCGCACCGGTGTCGCGCTGATGGAAATCGTCAGCCGCCCCGACATTCGCGGCCCGGAAGAAGCCGCCGCCTATGTGCTGAAACTGCGCCAGATCATGCGCTATCTGGGCACTTGTGACGGCAATATGCAAAACGGCAACCTGCGCGCCGATGTGAACGTCTCGGTCTGCCGTCCGGGCGATTACGAACGCTATCAGGCGACGCAGGATTTCAGCCATCTTGGCACGCGCTGCGAGATCAAGAACATGAACTCTATGCGGTTCATTCAGATGGCCATTGATTACGAGGCGCGTCGCCAGATCGCGCTGCTGGAAGATGGCAAATCCGTCACGCAGGAAACCCGGCTTTACGATCCTGACCGGAATGAGACACGGTCCATGCGGTCCAAGGAAGAAGCGCATGATTACCGTTATTTCCCCGATCCGGACCTGCTGCCGCTGGAAATCGAACAGGATTGGGTCGATGAGCTCGCCAAGGCGCTGCCTGAATTGCCCGATGCGAAAAAGGCGCGGTTCATCGCGGATTTCGGATTGTCCGATTACGATGCCTCGGTGCTGACCGCCGAAGGCGAAAATGCGGTATTCTTTGAAAAGGTGGCGGCGGGCCGCGACGGCAAACTTGCCGCGAATTGGGTCATCAATGAATTATTCGGCCGTCTGAAAAAGGACGATAAAGACATTGGCGACAGCCCGATTTCCGCCGAACGTCTGGGCCAGATCATCGGGCTGATCAAATCAGACACGATTTCCGGCAAGATCGCCAAGGATGTCTTTGACATTGCCTATACCCAGAACCGCGATCCCGAAGAGATCGTGGAAACCGAAGGCATGAAACAGGTCACCGATACCGGCGCGATCGAGGCTGCGGTGGACGCCATCATCGCCGCCAACCCCGATCAGGTCGAAAAGGCCAAGGCCAATCCGAAACTGGCCGGTTGGTTTGTCGGTCAGGTGATGAAGTCCACAGGCGGCAAGGCCAATCCCGCAGCGGTCAACCAGATCGTTGCCGCGCGGCTGGGCCTCTAGGTCGGTTGGACATCGGCGGCAGGCTTGGTATTGTCCGGCAGGCCGGATCAAGGGAAAACGCGATGACATATGAATATAAGGTCGTACCAGCCCCCCTGCGCGGCACCAAAGCCCCCGGCGTCAAGACGCATGAGGATCGCTTTGCGCTGTCACTGGAAACCGCGATGAACGAACTTGCGGCGGATGGCTGGGAATATCTGCGCGCCGATACCCTGCCCTGCGATCAGCGCGAAGGGCTGATGAGCCGGACAACGGTCCAGCATAATATGCTGGTGTTTCGCCGCACCAAGGTCGTCAACACGGCCCCCAAGATGAAACCGCAGCGCCCGGCGCCATCGGTGACACCCCCTGCCCCGCAAGTGCCGAAACGCCCCCTTACATCGGGCGGCCGCCCCGGCCCTGACGTCGCTGGCGGCGAGTGATCAGCGCAGATCAATCTCGAGCGCATGGATCCGTGCCATCAGATCGGGGCCGATCGCATTGTGAATGGCACGGTGGCGCGCGATGCGCGACATATCGTCCAGCATGGCGGCCTTGATCACCACGCGCCAATGGCTTTCGCCTGACCCGTCATCGCCCGCATGCCCGGCATGTTTATGGCTTTCGTTGATCACCTCGAGCATCTGCGGGCCGAGCGTCATCAATCTTGCATGAATTTCAGCCTGCAATGCCATTATTTTCCCTCTGCCCTCTTCTCTCTGTCGCTCAGGGGTCTACAGTCTGTCGTCCGAGTCGGAAAGAAGAGATGCACCATGAAAAAAGATGATCCTTTTGGTTTCGATATGTCCGTATCAGGGTCCAAGAAAAAGAATCCCCGTGGCCGGCGTGGGATGTCAGGGGCGTCTGAAACATCGACACGCATCTGCGATCATGACGGCTGCGACCGGCCTGCGCCGTTTCGTGCGCCCAAATCACCCGATGTGCTGGATGATTATTTCTGGTTCTGTCAGGAACATGTGCGCGAATATAATCTGAAATGGAATTTCTTCGACACCACGTCAGAGGCCGAGCTGGCCGCCCAGATGGACAAGGACCGCGTCTGGGACCGTCCGACCAAACCATTCAAACGCTCGGTCGAGGAACGCGCCTGGGCGCGGCTGGGTGTGGATGACGCGCATCAGGTGCTGGGCGCGAATGCGACCCGCAACCCCGGACGCGGTTCTGCCGTCGGGCGCAAGCTGCCGCCGACCGAACGGCGCGCCATCGACATTCTGGACGCCAAGGATAATTGGACCAAACAGGAAATCCGCAAAGCCTATAAATCGCTGATCAAGGTGCTGCATCCCGATATGAACGGCGGCGACCGCAGCCAGGAAGAACAATTATCCGAGGTGGTCTGGGCCTGGGACCAGATCAAGGTCAGCCGGAACTTCCGCGACGCAGATTGATCCTGTGCAACAGCACCGCCCCGCGCAATCGGGCGGCGCGCGATCCGGCAAGGCAATCCGGTCAGACGGGGTGGCGCTTGCTGCTGGCTGCGTTATGTTGCATGCGATATTCGATTGCGACATCTTAACGAAAAGGCAAGGCACATGGCCGACGGCACCACAGACATGCATGCGAAACCGACCGAGGATATCTCGGTGCGGGACGTGTTCGGCATCGACAGCGACATGAAGATCAAGGGTTTCGCGGAAAGCTCCGACCGCGTGCCGGAAATCGACAGCACCTATAAATTCGACCCCGAGACGACGCTCGCGATCCTGGCAGGCTTTGGCTATAACCGCCGCGTCATGATCCAGGGCTATCATGGCACCGGCAAATCGACGCATATCGAACAGGTGGCCGCCCGGTTGAACTGGCCTGCGGTGCGGGTCAATCTGGACAGCCATATCAGCCGGATCGACCTGATCGGCAAGGATGCGATCAAACTGCGCGACGGTGTGCAGGTGACCGAATTCCACGAAGGCATCCTGCCTTGGGCGTTGCGCAACCCTGTGGCTATCGTCTTTGACGAATATGACGCGGGGCGCGCGGATGTGATGTTCGTGATCCAGCGCGTGCTGGAAACCGACGGCAAGCTGACGCTGATGGATCAGAATGAAATCATCACGCCGAACCCCTATTTCCGTCTGTTTGCCACTGCGAATACGGTGGGTCTGGGCGATACGACGGGGCTGTATCACGGTACCCAGCAGATCAACCAGGCGCAGATGGACCGCTGGTCGATGGTGGTGACGCTGAACTATCTGTCCCATGATGCCGAGGCTGCAATCGTTCTGTCGAAATCGCCGCATTACAACAATGAAAAAGGCCGCCGCACGATCAGCCAGATGGTCACCGTCGCAGACCTGACGCGCACGGCATTCATGAATGGTGATCTGAGCACGGTGATGTCGCCGCGCACGGTGCTGGCCTGGGCAGAAAACGCGCGGATTTTCGGCAATGTGGGCTATGCGTTCCGGCTGTCATTCCTGAACAAATGCGATGAATTGGAACGCCAGACCGTGGCGGAATTCTATCAGCGCTGCTTTGACGAGGAATTGCCCGAAAGTGCGGCTAGCCTAAGCTTGAAATAACGGTAAGCCGGGGAAAACCCCGGCCTACGCATGTGATGTAGGTCGGGGTTCTCCCCGACCTTTTTGTTAACCGCGGGCTGCCTTGGTCGCATTCGCCCACCAAACGATATCATCCAGCGTCGCAGTGACCGATGGCATCAGATGATCGGCAATCGTGTCGATCTCGGCATTGGCGCCGACCGGATGCACGGCAAAGAAATCACCACCCCCGATATGCACCGCATTGCGGGTTGGCACCATCTGCAATTCCACCGCGATATTGCGCAGATGTTCCAGCGCGCGGGTGCCCCCCACAGAGCCATAAGCGATGGCCGACATCGGCTTGTGGCCCCATTCGTTATAGGCTTGGTCCAGCGCATTTTTCAGCGCGCCGGTGATCGACCGGTTATATTCGGCGACAACAAAGATATAGCCGTCGAATTCCCCGATTTTCTGCTGCCATGTCACGGCGCGTGGGTCGCTGGATGGCATCCATAGATTGCTGGCCGGCTCGTCAAAGAGCGGCAGGTCGAAATCGCGCAGATCGACCAGTTCGACATCCATATCATCGCGCGCCTGTGCCTGTTTCAGCATCCAGGCGGCGGGTTTATCGGCAAAGCGGGTGGCGCGGGTCGATCCGATGATCAGGGCGATCTTTGGTTTCGTGGTCATGTCATTTCTCCTGCATGAAAGATGCGATGCGCCTTACATGCGGCAGGCGGCATCACATGGCCATCGGCGCCACGGCGCAGCATCTGTGCAAAAATACGCAAGGCGCGCAGGCCCCCTTGCCCCTGCGCTGATCCGGTGGTTTATCTTTGCCATGCACAAACCATCCGACAATCCCGCCGATCCGTTCAAGAAGGCCCTGGCCGAGGCGACCAAGGTGATGGCCGATGACCCCGAATTGGCGGTCACCTTTTCGGTCGATCCCGCAGGCCAGACCGCCGATAGCATGCGCCTGCCGCAGGTTTCGCGCCGGATGACCCGTGACGAGGTGCTGCTGGCGCGCGGCACGGCGGATGCTTTTGCCTTGCGCCACAAGTTTCACGATACCGCCACCGCCAGCCGCTATATGCCCCAGGGCCAGATGGCGCGCGATCTTTACGACGCGATGGAAACCGCCCGGATCGAGGCCGTGGGCGCCCGCTATATGCCCGGCACGGCCGGCAATATCGACGCCAAGATCAGCAATGATGCGCGGCGCAAAGGCTATGACCAGATCACCCAGGCCGCGGATGCGCCCTTGCCGGTCGCGGCGGGCTATCTGATCCGGCATCTGGCGACCGGACGCGACCTGCCTGCGGGGGCGGATAATGTCATGCAGCTGTGGCGCGGCTTTATCGAGGATCATTGCGGCGGCACGCTTGAAAAGCTGAACGAGACGCTGAATGACCAGCAGGCCTTTGCCCGTTTCGCGCGACAGCTGATTTCCGATCTGGGCTATGGCGACCAGCTGGGCGATGATCCCGACCAGCTGGATGATGATCAGGACGAAGCCGCCGAGGATGGCAGCGACGATCAGGACGAGCCCGACAGCAGCGGCGATGACGAGGGCGAGAGCGAAGAAGCCGAAGCCAGCCCCGAGCAAAGCCAGGAAAGCCAGCAAGACGCCAAACAGGCCCAGGTCAGCATGGATGACCAGGCCGATGCCGAGATGGGCGAAGAGGTCGAGATGCCCGAAGGCGAGGCCCCGATGGACCCGCCCCAGCCTGCGCCCGTGTCCGATGCCGACCCGGATTACAAGGTCGCCTATACCGCCTTTGACGAGGAAATCGGCGCGCAGGATCTGGCCGAAGCGGTGGAACTGGACCGTTTGCGCGCCTATCTTGACCAGCAGCTGGACCCTTTGAAAGGCGCGGTCTCGCGCTTGGCCAACAAGTTGCAGCGCCGCTTGCAGGCGCAGCAGAACCGGTCATGGGAATTTGACCGTGAAGAGGGCATTCTGGATGCGGGCCGTCTGGCGCGGGTTGTGGCCTCGCCCACCACGCCGCTGAGTTTCAAGGTCGAAAAAGACACCGAATTCCGCGATACGGTGGTGACGCTGCTTTTGGATAATTCCGGCTCGATGCGGGGCCGGCCTATTTCCATCGCCGCGATCTGTGCCGATGTGATGGCGCGCACGCTGGAACGCTGCGACGTCAAGGTCGAGATCCTGGGCTTTACCACAAAGGCCTGGAAAGGCGGCCAAAGCCGCGAGAAATGGCTGGCCGATGGCCGCCCCGCCACCCCCGGCCGTCTGAATGATCTGCGCCATATCATCTATAAATCCGCCGATGCGCCTTGGCGCCGGACCCGCCCCAACCTGGGGCTGATGATGAAAGAAGGCCTGCTGAAGGAAAACATCGACGGCGAGGCGCTGGAATGGGCGCATCGCCGGATCACCGCGCGCCATGAGCAGCGCAAGGTCTTGATGGTGATTTCCGATGGCGCGCCGGTCGATGACAGCACCCTGTCAGTGAACCCGGCCAATTATCTCGAAAAACACCTGCGCGATGTGATCGCCATGATCGAACGCCGCCGCGCAGTCGAGCTGGTCGCGATCGGGATTGGCCATGACGTCACCCGCTATTACGCCCGCGCCGTCACCATCACCGATGTCGAGCAATTGGCCGGGGCGATGACCGAACAGCTGGCCAGTCTGTTTGACAATGATCCGCGCAAAAGGGCGCGCGTTCTGGGGATGCGCAAGGTCGGCTGATCCGGTTCTGGCGAACCGGAGGCCTTTGGCGAGAGTATTTTTGGAAAAAAGAAGGGGTGGCGCGATGTTTCAGAGCTTTGATGCGCAATCCAGCCCCGCGCAAGGCCCCGCGCGGTTGGATGATCTGCGCGCGCAGATGCAGGCGGCGGGCGTGGATGCGTTTCTTGTGCCCCGCGCCGATGCCCATCAGGGCGAATATGTGGCGGCCCGCGATGCGCGGCTGCGCTGGTTGACGGGGTTTTCCGGCTCGGCGGGGTTTTGCGTTGTGTTGCAGGACCGCGCGGGCGTGTTCATCGACGGGCGTTACCGCGTGCAGGTGCTGGCAGAGGTGGCCGCCTGTTACACGCCGGTGCATTGGCCCGAAGTGCAATTGGCCGATTGGTTGCATGATGCGCGCCCCGCAGGTGCCGTTCTGGGCTATGATCCCTGGCTGCATAGCGTGGACGAAATCGCCAAGCTGCGCACGGCCCTGCCCGCATGGGAGCTGCGCGCCGTGGATAATCTGGTGGACCGAATTTGGCAGGACCAACCCGCGCCGCCGGATGCGCCTTTTACACTGCAACCGCTTGAATTTGCAGGCGAGGATCATGCGGCCAAACGCGCCCGGCTGGCGCAGGCATTGGCGGCGGATGCGTGCCTGCTGACTTTGCCGGATTCCATCGCCTGGCTGCTGAATATCCGGGGCAGCGACATTCCGCGCAATCCGGTGCCGCAGGGTTTTGCCATCCTGCACCGCACGGGGGCCGTGACGCTCTTTGCGCATGCGGGCAAGGCGGATGGGATCACCGATCATCTGGGGCCGGATGTGACCCTGCGCGATATGGCGGATTTCCTGCCTGATCTGCAGGAAATGACCGGCGCGGTGCAGATCGACCCCAAGACCTGCCCTGATCTGCTGGCAACACGGCTGGCAGCGGCGCAAATCCTGCATGCGCCCGACCCTTGTATCCTGCCCAAGGCCTGCAAGAACGCAACCGAGATCGCGGGCGCGCGCGCAGCACATGACCGCGACGCCGTGGCGATGGTGCGCTTTCTGGCCTGGCTGGATGCCACATCCCCGCAGGGCGGGCTGAGCGAAATCGACGTGGTCCGCGCGCTAGAATCGTTCCGCCGCGCGACAGGCGCGCTGCGCGACATCAGTTTCGAGACGATCTGCGGGTCCGGTCCCAATGCCGCCATCGTGCATTACCGCGTCAGCGAGGCCAGTAACCGCAAGCTGGGGCAGGACGCCTTGCTGCTGGTCGATAGCGGCGGGCAATATCAGGACGGCACCACCGATATCACCCGCACGATCGCCATCGGCACACCGACCGCGACGCATCGCGCCTGTTACACCCGCGTCTTGCAGGGCATGATCGCGATCAGCCGCATCCGGTTTCCGCGCGGCCTGGGTGGGCAGCATCTGGATGCGCTGGCGCGCGCGCCTTTATGGCTGGCGGGGATGGATTACGATCATGGCACCGGCCACGGTGTCGGCAGTTACCTGAGCGTGCATGAAGGCCCGCAGGGGATTTCGCGACGGTCCGAGGTGGCCTTGCAGGAAGGCATGATCCTGTCCAACGAGCCGGGCTATTACCGCGCCGGAGACTTCGGCATCCGCATCGAGAATCTGATCGTCACAATCAAGGCCCCGCCCCTGCCAAAGGCCGATGCGCGCGACATGCTGGCCTTTGAAACACTGACCTCTGTGCCCTTTGACCGCCGCCTGATTGATGTGGATCTGCTGACGGTGGCAGAACGGGACTGGATTGATCGCTATCATGCCGATACATTGGCAACAGTTGGCCCGCGCCTCGATCACGCTAGCTTGGCATGGTTGGTCGCCGCTTGCGCGCCATTGTAACCCGAAATTCTTGCCCCGAAGGACCCATCATGTCTGATCACATCACAATTCGCCCTGCGACCGGCACATGGGTCGTGCGCGCCGGTGGCGCTGTTCTGGGCGAATCCACCCAAGCGCTGGAACTGACCGAAGGCGATTATCCGCCGGTGATCTATTTTCCGCGCGCCGATATCGCCATGGCCTTTCTGGAACCTTCCGACACCACATCGACCTGTCCGCATAAAGGCAGTGCGACCTATTACGGGATCGCCGCCAAAAGCGGGCTGATCACGGATGCGGTCTGGTCTTATGAAGACCCCAAACCGGCCCTGGCCGCGATCAAAGGCTATCTGGCATTTTACAAAAGCAAGGTCGCGGTCGAAGAGGTCTAGGAATGTTCCTCTGCCGCGGTATCCGAGAGCGCACGGTTCATCGCACGCAGGGCATCGACCTGATGCAGCACGCCCAGCAAGACGGGCGTGTCTGACTCTCCGCCCAAAGAGACAACCGGCAAGAATGTCTCGGCGCTGCGGTCGAACAGCGGCATCGCCTGTTCCAGCGTGGCGATCCGGTCCAGATATAACCCCTGTTGGACCAAGCGCCAGCAGACGTCATCCTCTGGTGCATCGCGCAGATGGGCGGTGACGGGGATCGTGGCCAGCAGATAGGCCTGCGGACCAGCCGCCAGATGCACGCCGCGCCGTTCCAGCTGGGTCAGGAAGAACGACCGATCCACCAGCCGTGATGCAAGCGCGGTGGACAAAGACACGGCCACCATGACCGCCAGCCCGGTCTGCCAATCGCCCGTCAGCTCGAACACGATCAGCGTGGTCGAGATCGGCGCGCCCAGCACGGCCGCGGCCACCGCCCCCATCCCCGCCAGCGCGTAAAGCGAGCCTTCGCCGGACACATTGGGAAAGAGAGATGTCGCGATCATCCCAAAGGCCAGCCCGGTCAGCGCCCCGATCATCAACGATGGCGAAAACACCCCCCCGCCCATCCGCCCGCCGATGGTAATGGCGACGGCCAGCACCTTGAGCGCGACAAAGACAATCGCCTCGTGCAGCAGCAGCGATCCGGTCAGCGCGGCGGTGGTGGTTTCATAGCCGACCCCGATGATATGAGGAAACCAGATCGCCAGCCCGCCCAGCATCGCCCCGGCCACCGCCGGGCGCAGATAGCGCGGCAGGTGCAGCTTGCTTTGCACGGCATTGGCGACATCCTCGGCCCAGAAGATCGATTTCATCAGCACAACCGCGACCAGCCCGCAGACCAGCCCCAGCAGCAGAAAGGCCGGCAGCTCGACATAAAAGGCCAGCGCATTCTGCACCGGCAGCACGAATTCGGCCACATCGCCAAAAACCGTCCGGTTGATGACCGTCCCCACGGCGGCGGCGATGACAATCGGCGCAAAGGCATGGACCGCGAAATGGCGCAGCACGACCTCTAGCGCGAATAAGGCCCCGGCGATGGGCGCGTTGAAACTGGCGGAAACGGCGGCGGCCACCGCACAGCCCAGCAGATCGCGCCCGGTGATCCCATTGGCCTTGATCCAGCGGCAGACGATAGTGGATAAAACGGCGGCCAGATGCACCACCGGGCCTTCGCGCCCGCTGGACCCGCCGGTCGATAGCGTGATCAACGAAGCCGCCGCCGAGGCCAGACCGCGCCGCACCTCGACCCGCCCGCGCGCAAGCGCCGCCCCCTCGATCACATCCGCGACCGAGCGCACGCGACCATCATCGGTGAAATGGTGCAGGATCAGCCCGACGATCAGCCCGCCGCAGATCGGCACGGCCAGCACATGATACCAGGCCAGATTGGCCGCGAACGTATGCAACATCAGGAAATCATCGGTGCCGTAGACGGCGGATTGGATCACTGAAATCCCCAGCCGGAACAGCACCGCCGCCCCGCCTGCCGCAATCCCGATGGCCAATGCGATGAACCAGAACTGGATCTGGGTCGGCCCATGGGTTTTCATCACCTGCAATGCGTCAAGGCTGGCCTGCCGCAGCTGCGCCACCCCTTTTTGCAGGGTCAATCTGACAGCTGCGCGCATCCGTCTCCGCCGTGATTGCACTTTGCCCGCCGACCGGACGTGAAGGTTATCCCCTTGATAACGAGACCGTGGGGCCGCTCCAAGCCCTGATATCGGCAGATCCGGCCCGGCCGCTGCCGGTTTACGCCTTGATCAAGGCTTTGGCGGCTTCGCGCGCGGCCTCTGTCACCTTGTCGCCCGACAGCATCCGCGCGATTTCGTCGATCCGCGCGCCCGCATCCAGGGGCACCACGGTCGAGAGGGTCGCATCCGCCTGTTGATGTTTTTCGACCCGCCAATGATGCCCGCCCAAGGCTGCGACCTGCGGCGAATGGGTCACCACCAGCACCTGCCCGCCCTGCGCCAATTCCGCCAGCCGCCGGCCTACGGCATCGGCTGTCGCACCGCCAACACCCCGGTCGATTTCGTCAAAGATCATGGTCAGGCCCTCGGCCTCTTGGGTCAGGCAGACCTTGAGCGCCAGCAAAAACCGGCTGAGTTCGCCACCCGAGGCGATCTTGTTGATCGGGCCGGTCGGCGCGCCGGGGTTGGTGGCGACGGTAAAGGCGACGGCATCGCCGCCTTCGGGGCCGGGGTCGGCAGTGGTGATTTCGGTGGTGAACACGGCGCGTTCCATTTTCAGCGGGGCCAGTTCCGCCGCCATGGCAAGGTCCAGCCGCTGCGCCGCGCCCTGCCGCTTGGCGCGCAGATTGGCCGCTGCCGCATCATAGGCAGTCTGTGCGGCCTGCACCTGCGCGGCCAGCGCCTGCAAATCGCCGGTTGATCCATCCAAAACCGCCAGCCGCCCGCGCACATCATCGGCAAAGCCGCGCAGATCGTCGGGCAAGACATCATGTTTGCGCGCCAGAGCACGAATGGCAAAAAGCCGTTCTTCGGTCTGTTCCAGCGCGAAAGGATCAAAGGACAGCGCGTCCAGACAGGTTTCAATCCCGCGCTGCGCATCGTCCAGCGCCAGCATCATCGCCTCGATCGCGCTAAGCGCGGGATCAAGCTGGCCTTCGGCCTTGTCGGCGGCCCCTTGCAACCAGCGCGAGGCGTCATTGATCAAGCCTTCGGCACCTTGCAGCCCCAATGCCTCATGCGCGCGGGCGATATCGGTGCGGATTTTCTCGGCCGCTTGCATCAACCGGCGCTGCGCATCAAGTGCGGCCTCTTCGCCCGCCTCTGGTGCCAAAGCGTCCAATTCGGCAACCGCATGGCGCAGATAACCTTCCTCGGCGCGGGTTTCGGCGATCTTGGCCTCGGCGGCGGCCAAAGCCTTGCGCGCGGCAGCCAAGGCGCGCCATGCGGCCTGCGTGGTGGCCAATTCGGCATCAGCCCCGGCAAAAGCATCCAGCATCTGGCGGTGGCCGCGCGGGTTCAGCAGGCCGCGATCATCATGCTGGCCATGCAGTTCAACCAAGGTTTCCGACAGCGCGCGCAGCACATCGCCACTGACACGGCGATCATTGACCCAAGCGGTCTTGCGCCCGTCGCGGGTGTTGATGCGGCGCAGGATCAGTTCATCCTCGACCTCTAGACCGGCGTCTTGCAGGATCGCGCGGGCCGGATGATCGGCGGCCAGATCAAACCAGGCCGTGACCTCGCCCTGATCAGCGCCTTGGCGGACCAATTCGGCACGCCCGCGCCAGCCCAGCACAAAACCAAGCGAATCCAGCAAGATCGACTTGCCCGCGCCAGTTTCGCCGGTCAGCACGTTCAATCCGGGCTGGAACGCCAATTCCAGCCGGTCGATGATCAGCATATCCCTGATGTCTAATCCGCGCAGCATGTCGCACCCCGAAGAGCGGGAAAACCCCCGCTTGGTTAAAGCCACTCACCCCGGATCACCTGCCGATAGATCGACGCCAGCCAATTGTCGCCCGCCGCCTCGGCCACAAGGCCACGGCCGGTCAGCAAGGCGAAACTGGCCGCATACCAGTCGCTGGACTGGTAATTATAGCCAAGGATCGCGCCTGCGGTCTGGGCCTCATCGGTCAGACCCAGCGACAGATAGGCCTCGACCAGACGGTGCAAGGCCTCTGGCGTATGGGTCGTGGTCTGAAAATCCTCGACCACAGTGCGGAAACGATTGGCGGCGGCAGCATAATTGGCGCGCTTGAGGTAATAGCGCCCGATTTCCATTTCCTTGGCGGCCAGCTGATCAAAGGCCAGATCAAATTTCGCCACCGAGGCAGCGGCATAGGGGCTGTCTGGATAGGTTTCGATCACGCGGCGCAATGATTGCAATGCCTGAAAGGTCAGCCCCTGATCGCGGCCGATGTCGGAAATCTGGTCGTAATAGGACAGGGCCAGCAAATAGGCCGCATAGGGCGCATCTTGTTCGGCGGGGTAAAAATCAAGGAACCGCTGCGCCGAAGCACGGCTGTTGGGATAATCGCGGTCACGGTGATAGGCAAAGGCCTGCATGATCAGCGCGCGCTGCGCGAATTCGGAATAGGGGTAAAGACGCTCGATCTCGCCAAAGGTGACGGCGGCATCATCGGGATTGCCTGCTTCGATCTGGCGTTCGCCCAGTTCGAATATCTGCTGCGCGCTCAGGTCTTCCATCGGAACATTGCTGCCGCTGCCGCTGCAAGCCACCAACAACATCAGGGCGGCAACCGCGCCCAGAACGCGTTTGTTTGTCATGTTGCTTGTCACCTCTGCTGTCCTCTTGCCTGACGGGCGCCGCAAGGCAGGCGGCGCATTGCGGTCCCGCATGGGTCTAGCATACAAAATTGGGGGGCAAAATGCCTTTTGATCCGGTGATGATCAACACGACGAGACCGCCCATCAGGCAGTCCGTCAGGCACCCTGTCAGGCAACCGCGACCAGATCGGCCTTGCTGACGCCAACGCCCGGCAAACGGGCCACGATATTGCTGTCGCAGCGCACCATGCGCCAGGCATCAGGCTGGTCGAACAGGGCGCGCAGCAACAGATTGGTCATCGCGTGACCGGCGCGGGACCCGCTATAGCGCCCCAGAATAGGCGCGCCCGCGGTGTAAAGATCACCCAAAGCATCCAGCATCTTGTGGCGCACGGCCTCATCCGCGTGACGCAGACCGCCCGGCGTCAGGATCTTGTCGCCATCCACCACAACCGCATTATCGACCGTGCCGCCAAGCGCCAGCCCCTGCGCGCGCATCGCATCCACATCCGAGGACCGGCAAAAGGTCCGGCTATCGCATAATTCGCGCACGAAAGCGCCGTTTGCCATGTTCAATGTCTTATGTTGCCGCCCGATCGCCGCATCGGTGAAATCAATCGCGAAATCGATCTGCAACGTGGTTGCCGGGCGCAGGCTGGCGGTCGCAGCCCCCTGCGTGACCGTTACCTCGCGCAGGATTTCAATCGCGTGCAGCGGTGCCGCCTCGGTCTGCAAACCGGTCGCCACGATGCCGCGCACAAAGGCTGCGGCACTGCCGTCAAGGATCGGCACTTCGGCGGCGTCGATATCGATCAGCGCGTTATGGACACCGCACCCCGCCAGCGCCGCCATCAGATGTTCGATAGTCGAGACCGAGACGCCATCGGCATTGGCCAGCCGCGTGTTCAGCGGCGAGACGATGACATTCTGCCACAAAGCCGCGATCACCGGCATCCCGGCAAGATCCACCCGCCGAAACGCAATGCCCGCACCCGCCGGTGCCGGACGCAAGACGACCCGCGCGGGCATGCCCGTATGCAGACCGATACCTTCGAAAACGATCGGAGATTTGACGCTGTTTTGCACGAGGTCAGACCAAACTTTGCAAGATAAGAAGTGTTCCGCCCTTGGTACTGTGCAGGTGCAGCATGCTCAATTCACTCTTTGCGACGGACTGAAACATGACATTTCACGCAGGTTAACAGTGCATAAGCTGTTGATAAAAATGAAAAAGGCCGCATTGCTGCGGCCCTTTGTCAGTCTTGTAACAGCGCTGTAACGCCCAGCGAGGCCGTGATCAATTCGCCTGACGGCGCAGGAAAGCCGGAATTTCGATTCGATCCTGATCTTCATCGGTCTCTTGTTCGGGGCGCAGCGCCGTGACCTGCGGCTGGCTGCGCGATGGCTGCGGCGCGGGGCTTGCTTCGGCCTGTGCGCCGGTCATCCGGTTGATCAGCGAGTTGATCCCGAAACGCGGCTTTTCAGCCTCGGCAGGGCGCGGCGCGGGGCGCTGCTGCTGATCTGCGGGCTTGGGCACGCGGTTGACGGCGGCTTGCAGCCGGGCCAGCGCCTCTGGCGAAGGTGTGCCGGGGGCCGGTGCGCGCGGTGCGACGAAAGCATCAGGCTCTGCCAAGGTCGGTTCGGGGCGCGGCGTATAGGCTGGCGGTGGCAGATCATCGGCATGGCTCTGCGCGGCAGGCGCGTCGCGGCGCTGTGTCATGGCCGGGGCCATATCGGTTTCGAGATCTGAAAACAGGCTGGGTTCCGGCTGCGCGGGGGTTTCGGCCACCACGCGTTCAGCAGCGATTGGCGCAGGGGCCAGAGCCGCAGGCGCGGCAGGTGCCGGGGCCTGATGGGCCTGCGGCAAAGGTGCAGACATCGACCGGCGCGATGGTGCATCCTCGGCGCGCTTGGCTTTGGCGTCGATGCCAGTGGCCACGACCGACACACGCATCCGGCCTTCCATGCTGGTATCCAACGTGGACCCGACGATGATATTCGCCTCTGGATCGACCTTTTCGCGGATCTTGTTGGCGGCTTCGTCCAGTTCGAACAGCGTCAGATCATAGCCGCCAGTGATGTTGATCAACACACCGCGCGCGCCTTCGAGGCTGATTTCGTCCAGAAGCGGGTTGGCGATGGCCTTTTCGGCGGCCTGAATGGCGCGGTTCTCGCCCTCGGCCTCGCCGGTGCCCATCATGGCCTTGCCCATCTCGTCCATCACGGCGCGCACATCGGCAAAATCAAGGTTGATCAGGCCGGGACGGACCATCAGATCGGTCACGCCTTTGACGCCCTGATACAGCACGTCATCAGCCAAAGCGAAAGCTTCGGTAAAGGTGGTGTTTTCATTGGCCAGACGGAACAGGTTCTGGTTGGGGATGATGATCAGCGTATCGACGACCTTTTGCAGGGCTTCGATGCCTTCATCGGCCTGGCGCATCCGCTTGCCGCCCTCGAACTGGAACGGCTTGGTCACGACGCCAACGGTCAGCACGCCCAATTCACGCGCGGCCTGCGCGATGATCGGGGCCGCGCCGGTGCCGGTGCCGCCGCCCATGCCTGCGGTGATGAAACACATATGCGCACCGGCCAGATGATCGACGATCTGTTCGATGCTTTCCTCGGCCGCCGCCGCACCAACGCTGGCGCGCGCACCGGCGCCCAGACCTTCGGTGACTTTCAGGCCCATCTGGATTTTCGCGGGGGCGCGCGATTGCTGCAACGCCTGCGCATCGGTATTGGCCACAACGAATTCCACACCGTCGAGCGCTTTTTCGATCATGTTATTGACGGCATTACCACCAGCGCCGCCAACGCCGAAAACGGTGATCCGTGGCTTCAGTTCATCGTGCCCGGGAAGGGAAAGGTTCAGTGTCATAACTCTGTCCGCCTGTTTTTGTTTTAGCCCGTCCCACCGGGCGACTGCTGCCTATTACCCCCCAGCATAGCCCTATGGTGCCGAAAGGTCACGGAAAAAACACAAACGGACCACCAAATCTTGACGGTTATTTCAACTTTTCCGCTCGATATCGGCCAATCGGCAAGATGTTGCGCATCACCAGTTGTCTTTGAACCATTTCACCGCCCGTTTCAGCGATCGGGCCGGATAGCGGTCGGCGGGAATTTCGAAATCCCACCATTCGTCCTGCGGGTTTGCGGCAAACAGCGACAGCCCCACAGCGCCCGAAAAGGCGGGGCCGATGGCGGCCTGCGGCAGGCCCTGCACCCGCAAGGGGCGGCCCAGCCGGACCTGCTGGCCCAGGATCTTGCTGGCCAGCCCGTCCAGACCGGGGATCTGGCTGCACCCGCCTGTCAGCACGATCTGCTGGCTGGGCAGATGTTCGAAACCGGCCGCGTCCAGACGCAGGCGGACTTCTTCCAATATTTCCTCGACGCGCGGGCGCATGATCCCGATCAATTCGGCGCGGCTGACCGTGCGGCGGTCGCGTTCCCAATCGCCGGTATCGCCGCCGATCTCGATCATTTCGCGGTCATCCATGCCGGTGGCGACAACGCCGCCATAAAAGGTCTTGATCCGCTCGGCGGTGGTGGCGGGTATCTGCAATCCCATCGAGATGTCAGAGGTGACATTATCACCGCCCATGCGCACCGAATCCGCATAGATCATATGCTTTTTCATAAAGACAGAAATGCCCGTCGACCCGCCGCCCAGATCGACGCAGGCGGCCCCCAGTTCCTGTTCATCCTCGACCAGCGTGGACATGCCCGAAACATAGGCCGAAGAGGCCAGCCCGGCCAGTTCCAGATCGCAGCGCTTGATGCAGTAAAAGATATTCTGGATCGCTGCGGCATCCACCGTCAGCATATGCATATCGGTGGTCAGCTTGTTGCCGATCTGGCCGCGCGGATCGGCCAGGCCGCTGCGGTTATCCAGCGCGAAATTCACCGGCTGGGCATGCAGCACTTCGCGGTCGGCCCCGTAATCGGGCACATCGCAATTGGCCATGACCTGGCTGATATCCTGTTCGGTGACAGTGCCGCCCGAGACGTCCAATTCACCCGCAAGCCCATAGGACCGGGGCCGCGCGCCCGACAGGCAGGCGATGACGTGATCGACGCGGACATTGGCCATTTTTTGGGCCGCCTGCACCGCCGTGCGGATCGCGCGTTCGGTTTCCTGCATCGCGTCGATCTCGCCGTAGCGCACGCCGCGCGACCGCGTGGTGGCCGCCCCGATCACGCGGAACTGCGATTGCCCCGCCATCGAGCCGACACCATCGACAGAACGGACCCGTTCCGGCCCGTCGAACCGCAGCACAAGGCAGGCGATCTTGGATGTGCCAACATCCAGCACCGCCACAACGCCGCGCTGCATCGCGGCTTTGCGCATCTGCCGCATCGCCCGTTGACTGTCGTAAAGATCGCCCATCAATTGCCCGCCCCGTTTGGTGTTGTTGTTGTTACGCGGCGCAAAGCGGCCGCTGCATCTTCGTTCATGCGCAAGGTGGGACGCTCGGCATTGCGCATATCCACAATGGTCACGTCGCGTTCCAGCATGTCCTGCGCCAGATCCAGCGCAATCACCCGGTCAAAAGCCGCCACCGCTCCGGCGCTTGGCAGCAAGATCCGCTGATCCCGGTCCAGCACGATATCCCAGCGCCGCTCGCCCATCCGCACCAGCCCGCGCACGCGGTCGCGCAAAGGCCCGGCGCGGGCATAAAGGTCCAGCGCCTCGGCAATATGCTTTTCGGCCCCGTCACCCGCGATCAGCGGCAGGCCGGGCCGGTCAACGCGCGACATGACCGTGCCCGATTGCACACCCTCGGCATCAATCAGCCGCAGCACCGGCCCGTCACGCCACAAAGCCACGGGATCGCGCGGGGTCACATCGACCTGCAGATCGCCACCCGGCCCGACGCGCACGCTGGCGGAACGCACGGCATCCAGCGCCTCGATCTCGGCGCGCAATGCGATCAGGTCAAGATCGAAAGACGACAGCGGAAAGGTCTTGGGCAGCAGATCCGTGACCGCGGCTTGAATGGCCGCATCACCGCCGGTCACAGCCATGGTTTGCACCATGAATTGCGGGCGTTCCTGAAAGCCGCGAATTGTCTGCGCGATTTTCTGATCCAGCATGGCGCGGTTGTCGGGCTTGGCGAACCATGCCCCCGCGCTGATCGAGATCAGCAAGACCGGCAGGCCGATGCGCAGCGCCGCACGCACCCCCGGCGTCAGCATCAGCCGCTGATAGCGATAGCCCCATTTGGACGGGGCCGGATCATGCGGCAGATCGGCCATGGCACGGCGGCGGATCAACGATCGCATGAGGCATCCTCCACCAGCCAGCGGCAGAGTTCGGGAAAGCCGATCCCGACCTTGGCGGCCTGTTCGGGGGCCAGCGAGGTGGGTGTCATGCCGGGCTGGGTATTGGTTTCCAGCAGGATCAACCCGTCCAGGCCGCGGCTTTCATCCCAACGAAAATCGGTGCGGCTGATCCCGCGACAGCCCAAGGCGCGATGGGCGCGCAGGGCATAATCCATGCAGGCATCGAAAATCTGCGCGGGAATCTCCGCAGGCACCACATGGCGCGACCCGCCGGGGGCATATTTGGCGTGATAATCATACCAACCATCGGTGATGATATCGGTGACCGTCAGCGCGCGGTCGCCCAAGACGGTCACCGTCAATTCGCGCCCCGGCGCATAGGTTTCCACCATCACCCGCGCGGGCATGTCATCGGACAATTGCGGCGGGGCATCGGCGGCATCATGCACGATGTAAATGCCGACGCTAGAGCCTTCGTTATAGGGTTTGACCACATAG
Organism: Yoonia vestfoldensis; assembly: GCF_002158905.1. Taxonomy (NCBI): domain Bacteria; kingdom Pseudomonadati; phylum Pseudomonadota; class Alphaproteobacteria; order Rhodobacterales; family Paracoccaceae; genus Yoonia; species Yoonia vestfoldensis. The sequence continues at coordinate 999,963 of NZ_CP021431.1, read as the reverse complement.
GGCGGCGGCATCACATGGCGCGCGCGCACGTCATCGGCATCGGCCAGAATGCTATCCACCACAGGCAGGCCGACCGCGCGGTAGATATCCTTGGTGCGTTCCTTGTCCAGCGTCAGCGCCGAGGCCAGGATGCCCGAATGGGTATAGGGGATGTGCAGCCATTCCAGCAGGCCCTGCACGGCGCCGTCTTCACCCCAGCGGCCATGCAGCGCGTTGAACACGGCATCGGGGGCGATCTGCATCAAACGCGTGGCAAGGTCGGGGCCGGCATCGACCTCGATCACGTCACATTCTGCTGCCCGCAAAGCCGCCGCACATTCACGGCCCGTGCTGAGCGAGACCTCGCGTTCAGCCGATGGACCGCCCATCAGAACAACAACTTTCGGGTTTGCCCTGCTCGACATACCCACCGCCTTTTACGCGGGCCTTTGGCGACCCGTCATTTATATTGCCCCTGTGCGAGGCGCCGGTCTTTGCGACCATTAATCCGCGTGCCGCAACCCGACCCGCATGATTTCCCATTCTAGCGTGATCCCTTGGGAATCGTAAACCTTTTTCCGCACCATCTCGCCCAGATCTTCCAGATCGGCGGCAGTTGCACCGCCTGCATTGGTCAGAAAATTGGGGTGTTTGGTATTCATCACCGCCCCGCCCAGCGTGGCACCGCGCAGGCCTGCGGCATCGATCACGGCCCAGGCCTTCAACTCATGCGTATCATCGGCCCGCCCGGTCGAGGAAAACCCCGCCGGATTGCGAAAGGTCGATCCCGCCGTGCGGTCCTTGGTGGGCTGGGTCGCGTCACGCTTGGCAAGTTGGTCGTCCATGCGCGCGCCAAGCGCTTGCGGATCACCCGCAGGCGGCGCAAAGGTCGCGGCCAGAATGATGGCACCATCGGGCAGCTGGCTTTGGCGGTAAGCCAGGTGCAGCTGGGCGGCGGGCAGGTCGTGCATGGTCCCGTCGCGCAGCATCAGGCGGACCGATGTCAGGACATCGGCCACATAGCACCCATAGCAGCCCGCATTCATCCGCACCGCGCCGCCGATACTGCCGGGGATGGTGCGCAGGAATGTCAGATCCAGCCCGGCATCCGCCGCGCGGCGCGCAACATGGCTGTCCAAGGCCGCAGCCCCCGCAGTCACGCTGCTGTCGTCGATGGTGATGCTATTGAACCCCCGCCCCAGCCTGATCACCACGCCCGGAATGCCACCATCGCGCACGATCAGATTGCTGCCGACCCCCATCGTAAAGACCGGCACCGACGGGTCGAGTGCAGCCAGAAATGCCGCCAGATCATCCGTATCGGCAGGCTGGAACAAGACCTGCGCCGGGCCGCCGACACGCATCCATGTCAGATCCGCCAGCGGCCGGTCCGCCGTCAATGTGCCACGCACGCAGGGAAGGGTCTCTATCACCGGGTCTATCCTTATGGTGGGTGTTTTGCGCAAGAACGGCCGCAGATGTAAAGATCAACGTTACTTTCGGTCGTCGCGGTTGCGCAGCAGCTTGCCCAAAAGCGCCCCTGCCCCGCCGCCCAGCCCCGCCGGCACGACACCCAGCAACAAGATCGCCATGGCCTGCACCGGATCCAGCCCGAAGGGTCTGGCCGTGGCGTAAAGCAGGATCATCGCAAGCGCGCCCAGCACCGCCAAAACCGACAGGACAAGCCCGAATTTGCCCGCCCGCGCCCAGCGCAGCTGCATGAAAAACGGCAAGAAAGCGCAGATTGCCATGCCCGCAATGATCCAGAAACCGCCCATCAGCGCGCGCGCCACAGGCCCTGCGCCAGCAAAGGCAGGCAGGCGGCATTCAGGCTGCGGGTCATGCAGAGGCCATCATGGGTCAGCCTTGCAGCCTTGCGGGCAGGCCATTGGCCCAAGTGCTGATCGTGCCCGCGCCAAGGCAGACAACCATATCACCCGGCCTGGCCTGTTCGCGGACCAGGCGTTCCAGATCATCCTCGGATACGACGATACGGGCGTGGCGATGGCCGTGCCGGATCAGGCCCGCGACCAGATCGGCATGGCTGGCGCCCGGAATAGGGTCTTCTCCGGCGGCGTAAACTTCCGAGATACCGACGACATCGGCATCGTTGAAACAGGCGCAGAATTCGTCGAAATGATGCGACAACCGGCTGAAACGATGCGGCTGATGCACGGCAATCACGCGGCCCGTGGTGGCCTGACGCGCGGCGCGCAGCACGGCGGCAATTTCCACCGGATGATGGCCATAATCGTCGATGATGGTGACGCCGCCAACCTCGCCCACTTTGGTGAAACGGCGGTTCACCCCCCCGAAACCAGCCAAGGCGGCGCGGATTTCATCCTTTTTCATCCCCAGATGGCGCGCCACGGCGACAGCGGCCAAAGCGTTGGAGACATTGTGATCGCCGGGCATCGGCAGGCTGCACCCTGTGATCACCTGATCCTCCGATTGCAGGGCCACGTCGAAATGCGCGACACCGGCCTTGTAGGTCAGGTTGATCGCGCGGACATCAGCCTGCGCGTTGAACCCGAATGTCATGACACGGCGGTCGGTGATCTTGCCCACCAGCGCTTGGACTTCGGGATGATCGGTGCAGCAGACGGCCAGACCGTAAAACGGGATATTCGAGACGAAATCATAGAAGCCTTTGCGCAGGTTCTCGATATTGCCCCAATGTTCCATATGTTCGGGGTCGATATTGGTGACGATGGCAATCGTCGCTGGCAGGCGGTTGAAGGTGCCGTCGCTTTCGTCCGCCTCGACCACCATCCATTCGCCCTGCCCCATGCGGGCGTTGGACCCATACGCATGGATGATCCCGCCGTTGATCACCGTGGGGTCAATGCCGCCTTCGTCCAGCAGGGCCGCAACCATGGTGGTTGTCGTCGTCTTGCCATGGGTGCCAGCCACGGCCACGTTGGATTTCAGGCGCATCAATTCGGCCAGCATTTCCGCGCGGCGCACAACAGGCAGCCCTGTGGCGCGCGCGGCATCCAATTCGGGATTGCCCGGCTTGATCGCGGATGAGATCACGACAACCTCGGCCCCAGTCAGGTTCTCGGCGCGCTGGCCTTCGAAGATGACAGCGCCCAGCGCGCGCAGCCTGTCGGTGATCTTGGTCGCCTTCAGGTCGGACCCTTGGACGCGGTAGCCGTGGTTCAGCAGCACCTCGGCGATGCCGGACATGCCGATGCCGCCGATACCGACGAAATGGATCGGCCCCACATCAAGGGGCAGTTTGGTTGCTGCATTCATCACCGGGGTCCCATCCATCATCTTTTGCGCGCCTCTGCCAGATTTTCAACCAATTGCACAAGCCGGTCCGTGGCGTCCGGCACGGCGCATTGCACGGCCTTGGTCGCCATATCCGCCGCCAGCGCATCATCTGACAGCAGGTTTTGCAGCGCCATCGTCAAGGTGGGCGCGTCAAATTGCGGCTCTGTCATCATCAGCGCGGCACCTGCATCCACCAGCTGGCGCGCATTGGCGGTCTGTTCATTCCGCAGCGCGGCGGCGAATGGCACCCAGATCGCGGGGCGTCCGATCACGCTGACATCGGCCACTGTGGACGCGCCAGAGCGGGAGATGACCAATTGCGCCTCGCTCATCCTTGCGGGGATATCGGTGAAAAAGCTCTGCACATCGGCGGAAACACCGGCCTCGGCATAGAAATGCACCACGCGGTCCATATCCTCGGCCCTTGCCTGATGGCTGACGCGGATATTGCCGCGCAGATGATCCGGCAAGGCAGCGATGGCGGCAGGCACGACATCGGACATGATCCGCGCGCCCTGCGATCCGCCCAGCACCAAGATCGCCATCGGATAATCGCCCGGCGCAATATAGGGCGCGCCCGCACGGTCCAGCACCGCCGCGCGCACCGGATTGCCGGTATGGATGCCGGTCACACCCGCCGGCAGCGCGGTCGGCCATGTCCCGCAAGCGACCTGATCGACACGCCGCGCAAAAATCTGGTTCACGCGCCCCAGCACGCCGTTTTGTTCATGGATCATGCGCGGGATGCGCAAGGCCCAGGCGGCGGTCATTGCCGGGATCGCCGGATAGCCGCCAAAGCCCACGACAACCGCGGGCCGGTCGCGCAGCATCCGCCATTTGGCAGCCGCAATGCCACCGGCGATGCGCAAGGGCACCAGCGCCTTTTGCGCCAGACCGCCCCGGGCGAAAGTGGCGCTGCCCACCGTGCTGACCGTGACCGCAGCGGGAAAGCCGCCGGTATACCGCGCGCCGCGCGCATCGGTCGAGAGTTTCACGCGCCATCCGCGCGCCAGCATCGCCTCGGCCAAGGCCTGCGCGGGGAACATATGCCCACCCGTGCCACCGGCCGCGATGATCAACAGCGGTGCTTTCATCGGTTGGCACGCCGCATCAGGATATCGCCGATCTTGCCTTGCGGGCGCGACCGGGTGAAGGCCAGCAGCATGCCGATGGCAATCCCGCCCGCGATCAGCGAGGAACCGCCATAGGATACGAAAGGCAAGGTCATCCCCTTGGCAGGCAGCAGGCGCACAGCCACGCCCATATTGATCATCGCCTGTGCGCCAAAGATACAAGCCAGCCCCGTTCCGGCCAACCGGATGAACGGATCGCGTTCCTTCATCAGGCGCAACAGCGACCCCACGACGATGGTGGCATAAAGCGCGATGATCACCACGACACAGACCAGCCCGTACTCCTCGGCGGCGACAGCGATGATGAAATCGGTATGCGCATCAGGCAGCGACCATTTGACCTGCCCCTCGCCCACGCCGACCCCGAAAAAGCCCCCCTCGCGGATCGCATTGGTGGCAAAGCCCAGCTGCGTTGTCGGGTCCACATCGGGCGAGAGAAACCCGTCGATCCGGCGGGCGAAATGTTCGGAATTGGCATAAAACAGCGTGCCTGCGAAAAACACCGCCACAGCCAGCACGATCAGCAGCGTCATCGGCGCGCCTGCCACGAAATACATCACCCCCCAGGCGAACATGATCAGCGCCGCCTGCCCGAAATCAGGCTGAAACGCCAAAAGCAGCGCAACCATCATTGTCAGAACAAAGGAATAAAGCTTGCCCGGCGGGCCGCCCAATTGGGTCGATGCGGCCAGCAGCCAGGCGGTCATGACGATGAAACCGGGCTTGAGAAACTCCGAAGGCTGCACCGATGCGAAACCCAGCGAATACCAGCGCGTCGCCCCCTTGCCGAAATCGGTGCCAAAGACCGGCAGCAGCAAAAGCGACACGAAAGCCGCGAAAAACCCCAAGATTGCAAGGCGGCGGACCATCACCGGCGACATCATCGACACGATGATCATCACCACGATGGCCGTGCCGCCAAAGACGGTCTGGCGGATCACATAATGAAACGGCTCCAGCCCGTTCTTGGCGGCCAGCGGTGGCGATGCGGCAAAGCCCAGCAAAAGCCCGATCCCGAACAGGATCAGCACACAGGACAAGGTCCATTTATCAATCGTCCGCCACCAACGTGGAAGAACTGCGTCGCCGGACCGCACCGGAACCGCGCCATAGACCATTTCCGTCATGGATCACCGCCAATTTGCCTCGATCGCCCGTTTTCCGGGTCTGCCCCCAGCATAGACCGCATTTGCGCGTGATTCTACCGCAAAACTGCGCTCTTGCGCCCGGCGGCGATCCGCGCGACATCGCGGGGCATGAAAGTGCAGACCTTGATCATCGGTGCCGGTGCTGCGGGCATGATGTGCGCGGCCCATGCGGGGCCGGACGTGCTGGTCGTGGACCATGCGCGCGCGGCGGGCGAAAAGATCCGCATTTCAGGCGGCGGGCGGTGCAATTTCACCAATCTGCACACAAGCGCCGATCAATTCATCAGCCAGAACCGGCATTTCGCGAAATCCGCGCTGGGGCGCTATACGCAATGGGATTTCATCGCGCTGGTCGAGGCGCACCGCATTCCCTGGCATGAAAAGACGCTGGGGCAATTGTTCTGCGATACATCGGCCAAGGATATCATCGCCATGTTGCGCGCCGAAATGACGCGTGCCGGGGCCAGGCTCTGGCTAGACACGCAGATCGGCGAGATCGGCCATGATGGCAGCGCTTTTACCGTGACGCTGACCCGCGAGGGGCGCGATATGGCGGTGACGGCCCGCAACCTGGTGGTGGCCAGCGGCGGCAAGTCGATCCCCAAGATGGGGGCGACCGGGCTTGGCTATCAGATCGCGGCCCGCTTTGGCTTGCCCTTGGTGACACCGCGTCCGGGCCTTGTGCCGCTGACCTTTTCGGATGAACGTTTCAAGCCGCTGGCCGGGGTGGCGGCACCAGTGCGGGTCACGGCGGGCGGTACTGGCTTTGACGAGGCGCTGCTTTTCACCCATCGCGGGCTGTCGGGACCGGCGGTGCTGCAGGCCTCATCCTATTGGGCCGAGGGCGATCCGATCAGCGTGAACCTGACGCCGGGCACCGATCTGCTGGCCACCCTGCAAGGCCATAGGCGCAGCGATCCGCGCAAGGCGCTGACCACGATCTTGGCGCTGTATCTGCCCGCGCGGCTGGTCGATTACCTGGCCGGGGGGATGCAATTGACCGGGACCATGGCCGATCAAAGCGATGCGCGCCTTGCCGCGCTTTGCGCCGCTTTGGCGGATTGGCAGATCACGCCGTCCGGGTCCGAAGGGTACCGGACCGCCGAGGTCACCCTGGGCGGCGTCGATACCGATGCCCTGTCGTCGCAGACAATGGCGGCCAAATCCGTGCCCGGCCTGTATTTCATCGGCGAAGCGGTCGATGTGACGGGATGGCTGGGCGGGTATAATTTTCAATGGGCCTGGTCCTCTGGCTGGGCGGCAGGCCAGGCGATCCGGCAGGGGTAAGGTGGGTCTTGACCCACCCTAGGCAGCGCGCGCCGCAGCCGCCCCCGCGCGGGTCAGATCCTGCTGGACGAATTCATTGACCAGCTGCGTCAAGGCGCGCGCCGAATGCTGCATCGAGGTGATCGCGGCCGCCGTCTGCTCGGCCATGGCGGCATTATGCTGCGTCACCTGATCCAGCTGGGCCACGCCGGTTGCGATCTCGCTCAGCCCGGTTGATTGTTCCTGCGAGGAACTGGCGACCTGCGACATCAGCACGCTGGCGCGGCCAACCTCGGTCACGATACTGCCCAGCGCGGCGCCGGCCTGATCGGCCAATTGCACGCCATGATCGACCAGATCGGTGCTTCTTTGGATCAGGACCTTGATTTCCTTGGCGGATTCGGATGCCCTTTGGGCAAGATTGCGCACCTCTGACGCGACAACAGCAAAACCGCGCCCGGCATCGCCTGCGCGCGCGGCCTCTACCCCGGCGTTCAGGGCCAGAAGATTGGTCTGAAACGCCATATCGTCGATCACCGTGACGATGGCGGTAATCTGCGCCGAGGCCTGGGCGATATCACGCATCATCTGCACGCTTTGTTGCACGACATCATTGCCCCGCACGGCGTTATTCTGGGCTTGGGCCACGACCTGATCGGTTTCCACCGTGGCCGCGGCCGAGGACCGCACGGTGACGGTGATCTGTTCGACCGCCGCTGCCGTCTGTTCCAGGGTCGCGGCCTGCGTTTCGGTCCGGCGCGACAGATCCTCTGCCGCGACGGTCATTTCCTGCGCATGCTGGTCAATCGTCGCGCTGGCCGTCTGGATACGGCCCAGCACATCGCGGAACGTCCCGATCAACCCGTTGAACGCCAGGCGGATATCATCATAGCGGGCGGGATAGCCGCTGGCCGTCGGATCGGGGATCGCCTGCGCGCGGTCAATCCCTGTCCGGATATGATCAAAAGCGCGGGTCTGTTCATCCGTCTGCGCGGCAAAATAGGCCTTGATCACATAATGCATATCCAGCCCAAAGACCCGGGTCAGCAGCGGCAGAACATGGGCCAGCTGCGCGCGGCGCGCGGCACGGGTCACCCCGCGTGCATTGCCAAGCAGCAGTGACTGGATCTGCGATGTCGCATGGCTATAGCCCGAAATATACAGCAGAAACGGCACCTGGATATCGAAATGCACCCGGCCCAAGCGGTCAGCCGATGTCAGATAGGCCTGATCGAACCGCCCCGACAACAGCAAGGCCCAATGCCGTTTTTGTTCATGGCGCGCATGGGCCATCAGCGCACGGTCGGAAAAGAACTGCAATGTATCACCATCCGATGCGGCGAAATCGTAAAAATGATCCAGCACCTGATCCAGCAGCGGCAAGACATGCAATCCGGCGGTCCTGACGCTATCGCGGTCAAGATCGAATTTCGTCAAAACCTGATCGACTGTATCGGACATGCGGGCAAACCTGTGCTGGTGAACTCAGCACATCTACAGGCCAAAGCGTAAACAATTCGTTGCAGGCTTTGCCGCCTAGCCGGGCTGATCCGCAATCTGCGCGGCCACACAGGCGATGAAATCCGCACCGCGCTGTTCGAAATTGTCATATTGGTCAAAAGAGGCCGCCGCAGGCGCCAGCAGCACCACATCGCCCGGTTCGGCCTCGGCGGCGGCAAGCGCGACGGCCTGTGCCATGGTCGTGCAAATCTCGGCCGGAATGCCCGGCAATTGGCGGGCGAAATCCGCCGCCTCGCGGCCGATGACATAGGCCTTGGCGACATGGGGCAGATGCGGCAACAACGCGTCCAGCCCGCCGTCTTTCTGCAAGCCACCACAGATCCAGCGGATCCGCGCAAAGGCTTGCAGCGCCTTGGCCGCGCTATCGACATTCGTGGCCTTGCTGTCATTGACGAAACGCACGCCATTGCGTTCCGCGACCAGCTGGCTGCGGTGCGGCAGGCCGGGGTAGGATTGCATCGCCGCCTCGATCGTGCGCGGGCCAAGACCCAGCGTGCGGCAGACCGCATAAGCGGCACAGGCATTTTGATGGTTATGCGCACCGGGCAAGCCCGCAATCGCGCGCAGATCGATGGACCCGACCTGCCGGCCATGCCGGTATTCCGCCAAAAACCCCTTGCGCGCGAAAACCGACCAAGCGGCCTCGGTCAGTTTCTGCCCTGATGAGACCTGCACCACACGGTCGTCGCCCGGTCCTTGGGACAGCTGGTTGGCGACATAGCGGCCTTCGTTTTCATCGACACCGATCACCGCACGGTCGGGACCGCCTTCGGCAAAAAGCCGCCGTTTCGCGGCGAAATACCCGCCATGCCCGGCGTGCCGGTCCAGATGATCGGACGTCAGATTGGTCAGCACCGCCACATCGGGCGTCATCGCGCGCGCCAGATCGGTCTGGTAGGAAGAGAGTTCCAGCACCACAACCTCGCCATCGCGCGCGGGGTCGATATCAAGCACGCCGCGCCCGATATTGCCCGCCAGCTGCGCCGGACGTCCGCTTTCGGCCATGATGTGATGGATCAGCGCCGAGGTGGTGGATTTGCCATTCGATCCGGTCACGGCAACGACGCGGGGGGTGGTGGCAAAGCCGTCCCAATCATCCGTCGCAAAAGACCGGAAAAACAGCCCGATATCATTATCGACCGGCGCGCCTGCGGCCCAGGCAGCGGCGATGGCAGGATGCGGCGCAGGGTAGAGATGGGCAATACCGGGGCTGACGATCAGGGCTGTGATGCCGGCATAGGATGCGGGCTTGGTCAGGTCGCGCAAGACCAGCCCTGCGGCTTCGGCCAGATCACGCCCGGCCTGTCCGTCATCCCAGACCACGACCTGCGCGCCACCGGCCTGCAAGGCCCGCGCCGCAGCCTGCCCCGACCGGCCCATCCCCAGCACCGCCACGCTTTTGCCGGCAAAACCCTGCACTGGAATCATCGGATCACCGCACTTTCAGTGTTGCCAGACCGATCATCGCAAGGATCAGCGCGATGATCCAGAAGCGGATCACGATCTGCGGTTCCGACCAGCCTTGTTTTTCGTAATGGTGATGGATCGGGGCCATCAGGAACACCCGCTTGCCGGTGCGTTTGAAATACAAGACCTGAATGATCACCGACAAAGCCTCGACCACGAACAAACCACCGACGATGGCCAGAACGATCTCGTGCTTGGTGGCCACGGCAATGGCCCCCAGCGCGCCGCCCAAGGCCAGCGATCCGGTATCGCCCATAAAGACAGCGGCGGGCGGCGCGTTATACCACAAAAACCCAAGGCCCCCGCCGATCAGACCCATGGTGAAGATCAGCAATTCGCCGGTATCGGGGACGTAATGCACATCCAGATATTGCGTGAAATCGACCCGCCCCACGGCATAGGCGATCACCCCGAAAGTGCCTGCCGCGATCATCACCGGCATGATCGCCAAACCGTCCAGACCATCGGTCAGGTTCACCGCATTGGCAGAGCCGACGATCACGATCACCGCGAAAGGCACGAAGAGCAGGCCAAGATTGATCAGTGTATCCTTGAAGATCGGCACCGCCAGCTGGTTGGTCAGATCATCGGGATGATATTGCGCCGCCCAATAGGCCGCGATGCCCGCAATCGTGATCCCCAGCAGGATACGCAGCTTGCCCGACACGCCCGAAGTATTCTGCTTGGACACTTTGGCATAATCATCGGCAAAACCGATGGCGGCAAAGGACAGGGTGACGAACAGCACCATCCAGACGAAAGGATTGTCCAGCCGCGCCCATAGCAGCGTGGAAAAGGTCAGCGCGCCCACGATCAACAGCCCGCCCATGGTCGGCGTGCCCGCCTTGGCGAAATGGCCTTCGGGGCCGTCGCTGCGGATCGGCTGGCCCTTGCCCTGCTTGCGGCGCAGCACATTGATCAGCGGGCGGCCAAAGATGAAACCAAAGATCAGCGCGGTCAGAAAGGCCCCACCGGCACGAAAGGTGATATAGCGGAACAGGTTGAAGACGTCGCCGCCATCCGAAAGTGCCGTCAGCCAATAAAACATGATGTGGTCCTGTTATTCATCACCGCGGCGATGCCCCAGTTTGCGGATCGCGTCAACGACCAGCGATACTTTGCTGCCTTTTGACCCTTTCACCAGCACCACATCGCCGGTGTCGACCAAACGCGTGGCCTGCGCGGCAAGCTCGGCTGCGGTGGCGGCCCATTGGCCGCGTTTGCCCTGCGGCAAAGCCTCCCATAGATGCCGCATCAAGGGCCCGGCACAATGGATCAGGTCAAGCTGCTGCAAATGCGGGTTCTGCGCCATGGCGGCATGCATCGCGACCTCTTCGCTACCCAGTTCCAGCATATCGCCCAGAATGGCCACCCGGCGTCCCTTGACGATCCGGCCCACCCCGTCGCGCGGCTGGCCGGCGGCGATCACCTCCAGCGCGGCGGCAAGCGATGTCGGGTTGGCGTTGAACGCATCATCCATCAGGTCGAGCGTTTCGAATTCATTGGCCGGATCAAGCTGCAAGATCTCGCGCGTGCCGCGCCCCGCAGGCGGCACCCAAAGCGCCAGATCCAGCGAGGCTGCGACAGGATCGGCCCCAAGGGCTGCGACAACCGCCAGCACCCCCACCGCATTCAACCCGAAATGCCGCCCCGGCACCGAGAGTTTGAACAGGTAATCATGCCCCGGAGAGCCTGCGCCAATCACCGTGACATCGCGCCCGATGCGCAGGTCATTGACCCGCCATGCACCAGAATTTTCGCCGAACAGCACGATCTGCGCGCCGATCTGTCGCGCGCGGTCCTGCAAGATCGCCGTCGTTTCGACATCGCCGTTCAGCACCGCGATCCCGCCCGGTTCCAGCCCGTCAACGATGGTGGCCTTTTCGCGCGCGATCCCGGCAAGGTTTTCGAATGACGCCAGATGCGCCGCCGCCACGGTGGTGACCATGGCCACATGCGGGCGGGCCATGCGCGACAGGGGCGTGATCTCGCCCGGATTGCTCATCCCGATCTCGATCACGGCGAAATCGGCATCGGCGGGCATCCGTGCCAGCGTCAGCGGCACGCCCCAATGGTTGTTATAAGATGCCTCGGCGGCGTGGCATTTGCCTTGGCGGCCCAGCACGGTACGCAGCATTTCCTTGGTGGATGTCTTGCCCACCGATCCGGTGATTGCCGCGATTTTGGCTGTGCTGCGGGCGCGCGCGGCGATGCCCAGCGCCTCTAGCCCGGCCAGCACGTCTGGCACGATCAGCAAAGGCGCATCGGCAGGCACATCATCAGGGCGGCGGCTGACCAAAGCGGCAGCAGCGCCTTTTTCCAGCGCCATGGCGACGAAATCATGCCCGTCGCGCTGATCGGTCAAAGCCACGAACAGATCGCCCTTTTGCAAGCTGCGGGTGTCGATCGACACGCCTGTCGCGGTCCAGTCACCGCTGGTGGCACCGCCCGTCGCGGTAGCGGCATCGGCGGCGGTCCAAAGCGCGCTCATATGCGTCCCTCCAAGGCTGCGACGGCGACGCTGGCCTGTTCGACATCGTCAAAAGGCATCACCGTATCGCCAATGATCTGCCCGCTTTCATGGCCCTTGCCCGCGATCAGCAGCGCATCGCCCGGTTGCAACATGTCGATGCCGCGCAGGATCGCCTCGGCGCGGTCGGCGACCTCGGACAGGCTGTCGCAGCCCTGCGCACCGGCCAGCACGGCGGCGCGGATGCTGGCGGGGTCTTCGCTGCGGGGGTTATCATCGGTCACGATCACGCTATCGGCAAATTCCGCCGCTGCCGCGCCCATCAAAGGGCGTTTGGTGCTGTCGCGGTCGCCGCCTGCACCGATGATCGCCACGATCCGGCCCATGACATGCGGGCGCAGCGCTTTCAGCGCGGTTTCCACGGCATCGGGCGTATGGGCGTAATCGACAAAGACCGCCGCCCCATTGGCGCGGGTCGCGGCCAGTTCCATCCGGCCGCGCACGGTGCCCAGATGCGGCAAGGCGGCAAAGACCTCGAGCGGATCAGCCCCTGCGGCGATGACCAGCCCAGCCGCCAGCAGTACGTTTTCGGCCTGAAACCCGCCGATCAGCGCCAGACGCGCATGATGCGGGCGGCCCTGCCATGTGAACAAAAGGTCCTGCCCCGTGGCATCGAACCGCTGACCAGTCAGGCGCAGGCGGGCATCATCGCTGCGCCCGACGCCGATCACCTCTTGACCGCGCTGGGTGCAAAGGGCGGCGACGACAGGCCCCTTAGGATCATCGAGGTTCACAACGGCCACGCCATCCTCGGCCAGAACGCGGGTGAAAAGACCCATTTTGGCGGCGAAATAAGCCTCGAACGTGCCGTGATAATCCAGATGGTCCTGCGTGAAATTGGTGAAACCGGCCGCCGCCAGCACCACGCCATCCAAGCGACGCTGATCCAACCCATGCGACGATGCTTCCATCGCGACATGGGTGACACCCTGGCCTGTGGCCTCGGCCAGCACGCGGTGCAGGGTGATGGGTTCGGGGGTTGTGTGTTTGAGCGGATAGGCCCAGGCGCCTTCGACACCGGTGGTGCCAAGGTTCACGCCTGCCAGCCCCATTGCTTCCCAGATCTGGCGGCAAAAGCTGGACACCGATGTCTTGCCATTGGTCCCCGTCACGGCGACGACCGTCCCCGGATGCGCCCCGAACCACAGCGATGCTGTCTGCGCCAGCGTCTGGCGCGGGTCTTCGGCCACGATCAGCGCGGCATCGCTGGCGGCCAAGACATCGGCAGCGATCCGCGCGCCTGCGGCATCGGTCAGCACGGCGGCAGCGCCCATGCGCAGCGCATATTGGATGAATTCCGCGCCATGGACCTTGGCCCCCGGCAGGGCGGCGAACAGGCTGCCCTTGATCACATCGCGGCTGTCCACGGCCAGGGAAGTGATGGTTGCGTCGCGCCCCTGCGCTGCCGTCAATCCCAGCGCCGTCAATGTCGTCATCACATGCCCCTTTAGTTCGAGGTGAGTGTTACACCGACAGCTTCGTCCATGTCCATCTGCGGGCGCAGACCCAGCAAAGGGGCGGTGCGGCGGATGATCTCGGCGGCGACGGGCACGGCGGTCCAGCCTGCGGTGCGGCGTGGCTCGCTGCCGGATGTCTCGACCGGTTCATCCAGCGTGGTGATCAGCACATATTGCGGATCGCTGGCCGGAAACACCGCGGCAAAGGTGGAAATGACCTTGTCCTCGTAATAGCCGCCGCCCGCGGCGCGCGGCTTGTCGGCGGTGCCGGTCTTGCCGCCGACCTGATAGCCCGCGACATCACCCATCGAGGCAGTGCCCTGGGTCACGGTATCGCGCAGCATATCGACCATCGCCCGGCTGACAGCCGCGCTGATCACGCGGGGGCCGGGTTGCGGGTCGGGGTTGCGCAGCAGTGTCGGTTCAACCCGCGTGCCGCCATTGACCATCGCCGCATAGGCCGCCGCCAGATGCACAGGCGAGGAGGACAGCCCATGACCATAGGAAATCGTCATGGTCGAGATTTCCGACCAGTTGCGCGGCAACAAGGGCGTGCCGGTCGGGGCTTCGATCATTTCGACCGATGTCGCGCGCAGCAAGCCCAGCTGGTCGAGGAACGCACGCTGCCGATCCGCGCCGATCTGCATCGCGATCCGCGCCGTGCCGACATTAGAGGATTTCACGATCACATTGGTGACGCTGTTCTGCGGCCCGTAATTGCGGAAATCGCGGATCCGGAACCGGCCCCAGGTCAGCGGGTTGGTGGTGTCGATCAGCGTATCGGCGGTGACAAGGCCCAGTTCCATCGCCTGCGCGACGGTAAAGATCTTGAACACCGATCCCAGCTCATAGACCCCCTGCACCGCGCGGTTGAACAGCGGGCTGTCGGACTGGTCGCCCGTGGTAGCGATCTGTGGGCGGTTGTTGGGGTCGAAATCGGGCAAAGAGGCCATGGCGATAATCTCGCCCGAATGGATATCCATCAGGACGGCCGTGGCCCCCTTGGCATTCATCAGCGCCATGCCGCCGGCCAGCACCCGTTCGGTGGCAGCTTGAATGGACAGGTCGATGGATAATTGCAGCGGCGCGCCCTCATTGGCGGGGTCGCGCAGGAAAGTGTCGAACTGGCGTTCCACGCCAGCCACGCCAATCACCTCGGCGCTGGACACGCCTTCGCGGCCATAGCGCGCGCCGCCAAGGATATGCGCGGCCAATGATCCATTCGGATAAAGCCGCATTTCGCGCGGACCAAACAGCAGGCCGGGGCTGCCGATATCATGCACGGCCTGCATCTGTTCGGGGCTCATCTGGCGACGCAGCCACAAAAAGCGCCTTTCGCCGGTGAAATTGGCCAGCAGCCTGTCAGCATCCATTTCGGGAAAGATCGCCGCCAGCTGGGACGCGGTGCGCGCGGGGTCGATCATCTGGCGCGGATGCGCATAAAGCGAGAATGTATCCAGATTGGTCGCCAGCAAACGCCCGTTGCGGTCCACGATATCGGCGCGCTGGCCGATGATCGGATTGCCTTCGGCGGCGGCGCGCGGCTCTTCGGGGACAGATGAGGCCAGCGTGCCCATGCGGCCCGCGATCACGATGAAAGCGCAAAAGAACATCAGCCCCAGCAACAGCAAGCGCCCTTCGGCACGGCTGCGGGCCTTGTCCTGCGCGGCAGCATGGCGGCGCGCGCGGTTTTCAGCCTCGATCATATCGGGGTTTTCGCCCGTTTCGCGGGCCTTGAGGATCCGGGCCAGAGGCCGCAGCGGCGTGCGCATCACAAAGGCTCCTCGTCAAGGTCAAGCGTGTCGTTTGAAATCTCGATCGGATCGGTGATCGGCAGGATCGGCGGGATCGGATAGATGATCTGGTCCACCTGCCCAAAAGCCTCTGGCCGCAAGGACAACAGGCCCAGCCGGTCGAAATTCAGATCGGCCAGATCCGCCAGCCTGTCCGGCCGATTCAGATAGGCCCATTCCGCGCGCAGCATCTGCAACCGGTCATGCGCGGCGCCAATCTCGGTATAAAGCCCGCGCACCTCGCGCACGGCGGCCTGGGTGGTATAATTTTCCTGATAGGCCCAGAACGCCGAAGCAATGACCGCCACAGCCGCGAAAACAAACAGAAAGCCCCGCATCAACGGCCCCCTTTCTTGCGCATCATCGGCATGCCCAGATCGGCCGGATCAAGGCTTTGCGCGGGCGCATCGGTGCGGATCGCGACCCGCAGCTTGGCCGAGCGTGACCGCGGATTTTCGGCCAATTCCTGATCATCCGGCCCGATCGCCTTGCGCTTTTCGATGCGAAAGGCGGGGGTGATCTGCGCAGTTTCCGGTGCATAGCGATTGGCATTGGCAATATTGCCGGACCTTGCCTGCAAGAACCGTTTGACCATCCGGTCCTCGACCGAATGAAAGGTCACGACAGCCAGCTGCCCGCCGGGTTTCAGCGCGCGTTCGGCGGCCATCAGCCCCTCGGCCAATTCGCCATATTCATTATTCACCGCGATCCGCAGCGCCTGAAAGCTCCGGGTGGCGGGATGCGACTGGTTCGGTTTGGCGCGCGGCAGGCAGCTTTCGACGATCTTGGCCAGCTGGCCCGTCGTGGTCACCGGCCGGGCGGCGACAATCGCCTTGGCGATCCGGCGCGAGGCGCGTTCTTCACCGTAAAGATAGATGATATCGGCCAGTTCAGCCTCGTCTGCCGTGTTGCACAGGTCCGCCGCCGACAGGCCCGATTGCGACATGCGCATATCCAGCGGGCCGTCGCGCATGAAAGAAAAGCCGCGTTCGGCCAGATCAAGCTGCATCGAACTGACCCCAAGATCCAGCACCACGCCGTCCAGATCCTGCGCATAGGTATCAAGCTGCGAAAACACGCCTTCCTGCATCACGATCCGGTCGCCATAATCCGCGACCCAATCGGCGGCCATCTGGAATGCCAGCGGATCACGGTCCACCGCAATGACCTGATCCGCGCCCGCAGCCAAGAGCGCGCGGGTATAACCACCATTGCCGAATGTGCCATCAAGCCAGCGCCCCGACACCGGGCTGACCGCCCCGATCAAGGGCCGGATCAGCACGGGGATATGCGGGGTCTGATCTGCGGCAGCGGACATGGCGACCCTATCCGTCCAGCAGGATCAGCGGATCATAGCCTTCGGGCTTGTCCGCAAGATAGGCTGTCAACGTGCTGGAAACATCGCTGTCATAGCTTTCGGCTTTCCAGATCTCGAAATGATCGCCAAGGCCGCTGAAGGTCAGCTCGCCATCAGTGATGCCCAGTTTCTGGCGCTGCTTGATCGGCATCACGGTGCGCCCATCCTTGTCGACATCCAGACGGATCGACTGGCCGATGATCAGGCGCGACAGGATCTGCTTGCGCTCGGACCCGCGCGGCAGGGCATTGATCTGCGCCACGACCTTGCCGAATTCGGCCACACTATACCCTTGCAGCTGGTTCTTGAGGTGGTCACCATAAAGCAGATACATGCGCGGCGTGCGATCAGGGGTCCATTCGGGGTCACCGGATTCCAGCACGCGACGAAAATCAGCCGGGATCGACATGCGCCCCTTGCTGTCCACCTTTTGGGTGTGTTCGCCCGTGAAATTCAGTTCCAACGCCCTCGGCCTCACCTTGTCGCCCGGACATCGCATCCGGATGTGAAAACGGCGGATTGTGCTGCTGCCACTGCACAATCCGCCGCCCTCGTCCCATTGCTGGGAAAGTCCGACTGCGCGTGCCACCTGGGGGGATGTCTGCTCGCTCACGCGCCGGATCGTTTTTGAAGTGATGCCGAAGCCTGTATGAAACCTGCTTTTGCCGGTTGGGGTTCTTGAGCTGCCCCTTTGAAGTCTTGTCCGTCATCACCGTGCAGTCGTTTTGCCATCGCGCGATGCTGTGATCAAGCATTTTCTGGGATTTCATGGAACTTGATGGGCAGTCGGCCGCCGCAAACGCGGTGATTTGGCGTCGGCGCTGGCAAAATTTGCACAGATGTTGGGGCTGCCGTGAAATGGACCACTAGATAGAGGAGAAATCCGCGTTTCGGGCCTGATGCTGAAAAACCGCGCTTTTTCTGGTTTTGGCACCCGGTTTGCAACGTGATCCGGGGCAATCTTCACATACACCTCACGAAAATGATTCGGATATGTGATTGATTCCATGAATTCCCGGCAGTGCGTCAGGTCAGGCGTTTGTGCATCACATGCGCCGCGACAAACCCCTGTTCGGGGTGCCGGAATGCATCGGGGATCGTGCCGATCGTGGCAAAGCCCAAGCGCTGCCACAGCCGCAGCGCGCCCGCATTGCTGGCCAGCACGAAATTGAACTGCATCGCAAGATAGCCCATCGCGCGGGCCTGGTCCTGGCTATGCAGGCACATCTGCGCCGCCAGCCCCTGCCCGCGCGCCGCAGGGGCGACGATATAGCCGCAATTGCAGATATGCGCGCCGCCGCCGGGCTGGTTGGTGCGAAGGTAATAGGTGCCGACAACAGCATCATCCGCCAGCGCCACATAGGTCGCGGCGGGCTGTTGCATCCAATAGTCATAGGCCGCGTCCCGGCTGATCGCGGGATCAACGGCATAGGTCGTGCCCGCGCGAAACACATCGCGCAGGATCGGCCAGAGCGCCGGGAAATCCGCCTTTGTGGCGAGGCGGATGATCACGCCATGCCACCCGCGACCAGACGGCGGGCGATGGCGGCATAGGCCTCGGCCATGGGCGAAGATCCTGCCGCAATCGGCGTGCCTGCATCGCCAGCCAGCCGGGTATCAAGGTCGATGGGCAAAGCCGCAAGGAACGGCACACCGATCTTGTCGGCCTCGGCGGCGACACCGCCATGGCCGAAGATATGCGCCTCGTGCCCGCAATTGGGGCAAATATAGGTGGACATATTCTCGATCAGGCCCAGCACCGGCGTGTTCAGCGTGTTGAACATATCCAGCGCCTTGCGCGCATCCAGCAGCGCCACATCCTGCGGCGTGCTGACCACGATGGCCCCGGTCAGTTCGGCGCGCTGGCACAGGGTCAGCTGCACATCGCCGGTGCCGGGGGGCAGATCGACAAGCAAGACGTCAAGTTCGCCCCAAGCCACCTGCCCCAGCATCTGCTGCAGCGCGCCCATCAGCATCGGGCCGCGCCAGACCACGGCCTTGTCGGGGTCCATCATCAGGCCGATGGACATCATCGTCACCCCATGCGCCTGGAGCGGAATGATCGTCTTGCCATCCGGGCTGCCCGGACGTTTGTTCACCCCCATCATGCGCGGCTGGCTGGGACCATAGATATCGGCATCCAGCAGACCGACCCGCCGCCCCTGCCGCGCCAATGCGACAGCAAGGTTCGACGAAACGGTCGATTTGCCCACGCCGCCCTTGCCCGACCCGATGGCCAGAATGCGGTCCACGCCGCTGACCTTGGCAGGGCCGACCTGCGGGGTCGGATGACGCCCGATCTTGAGCTGGGGCGGCTCTGCCGGTTTCGGCGCGGGACCATGCGCGGTCAACACGGCGGTGACGCTGTCGACGCCGGGCAAGGCCAGCACGACCTGTTCGGCCGCCCGGCGCAAGCCATCCAACCGCGCCGCCGCAGCGGGGCTTTCGGCTTCGATCACGAAACTGACCTTGCCTGCGTCAATCGTCAGCGCGCGGATCATGTCACGCCCGACAAGATCGCCGCCCTCTGGCAGCGCGATGCGGGCAAGGGCGGTCATGATGGTGTCTCGGGTTGCGGCCATGCGCGTGTTCCTTTTCAAATACGCCTCTTTTTCGGTCAACTTCTGGCACGTTTTGGGCAAGACGCAAGAGCACAGCCCTACCTGCCCAAATTTGTAACAGTCAGATGACTTTAGGTCAGCATAACTTATGCATTTTCTGCATAGCAGCATTGACTGATCAGCCATTGTGCAGGCGCAGCATTATCTTACATGATGGTCACAAGAGAACGGCAAGCCTGCCGCAACCACCAGGACGAAACGAGTAGTGACATGACATCATTTAACATCACGCTTCCAGCAAGCATCCCCTTCATGGACCGTTTGTCCGGTGTCCATGCCACCCTGTCCGACAAGATGGCCAAGCGCAAAGTCTTTCTGACCACGCTGCGGGAATTGCAATCCTTGTCCAACCGCGACCTGGCTGATCTGGGCCTGTCGCGCGCCGCATTGCGGGGCATCGCCATGGAAGCCGCCTACGGCAAGTAATTCAAGAATCGGATCTGCCGCCTCCTCCCTGAAAAGGCAGATCTGACAGACCCCACGCCCTACCTCCTCCCGGGGTACGGGGTCATGATTAAGGCGGCGGCATCCACCTCCTCCCGGGTGCCGCCGCTTTATGAAACAAGTTTCGGGACCGCCCACCTCCTCCCGGGTTGGGACCGATGATACCGCCGATGGCGCCCACCTCCTCCCGGGCAAAGTTGGCGAGGACGCGCCTTGCTTCTTCTCCTCCCGAGACGCAAGGAGGCGCTGATAAAAAGAACGGTCATGTCCACCTCCTCCCGGGCATGGCCGTTTTTTTATGCGCGGTTGTTCTTGATGCGCGGTTGCAGGGGCGCTGCCCCTCGCCCCGGATCAAATCCGGGGCTCACCCCGGAGTATTTTTGGAAAAAAGAAGTCGAAAGGCTTAGGCGCGCGTATCTTTCGGCGACCCCATGACCATATAGCTGGTGATGGACCGCACATGCGGCACGGTGCCCAGAATATCGGTGTGGAACGCTTTATAGGCAGGCAGATCGGCGACCTCGACCCGCAGCATATATTCGAACGCACCCGCGACATTGTGGCATTCGGTGACTTGTGGCGCGCCTTGCATCGCGCGTTCAAACCCCGCCTGCGCGGCCTTTGTATGTTCCGACAGCCCCACCGCGACATAGACCACATAGGCGCGGCCGGTCTGCGCGGGATCAAGCCGCGCGCGATAGCCTTTGATCACGCCGCTGCGTTCAAGATCCTGCACCCGGCGCAGGCAGGCCGAGGCTGACAGCCCGACCTGTTCGGCCAGTTGCAGATTGCTGATCCGGCCATCGCGGGACAGGATGCGCAATATATGCGCGTTTATCTGGTCACTTTGCGTCATAGGTTGCAGAAATAACCCGCAATGGCGCAACTTGGCAATTACATTGCGCGATCTGCCCACTATTATTGCGCGATGACCTATGAAATCCTGATCGCCCTTGTCGGCTTTGCCTTTGCCTCCTCGGTCACGCCGGGGCCGAATAACGTGATGCTGATGGCCTCGGGGGCCAATTACGGGCTGCGCCGGACGGTGCCGCATATGCTGGGCATCTCGATGGGGCATGCGTTCATGGTCTTCATGGTCGGCGTTGTGCTGTTGGGGGTCTTTCTGGCCTATCCCGCGCTGAACATCCTGCTCAAGATCGTCAGCGCCGCCTATATGCTGTGGCTGGCGTGGAAAATCGCCAATGCAGTGCCGCCCGAGATGAAGCAAGTCACCGGCAAGCCGTTTACCTTTTTGCAGGCCGCCGCGTTTCAATGGGTCAATCCCAAGGCCTGGTTCATGGCAACAACCGCGATCAGCGCCTATGCGCCGCAAGACCGCGGGTTGGTTCTGGGATCGCTGATGGTGGCAGGAATTTTCGCCACGACCAACCTGCCCGCTGTCACGATCTGGGCCTGGATCGGGGTGCAGCTACGCCGCTGGCTGGGCACGGCACGCCGGTTGCGGGTGTTCAACATCAGCATGGCTTTGCTGCTGGTCGCGTCACTTTGGCCGATGCTGCTGGGTTAGAACGGCACATCATCCGCCGCATCGGCGCTGACGATGAAACGGCCCACCACATGTTTGGTGCCCGCCTTGTCAAACGCGATTTCGAGCTTGTCACCTTCGATTGCCAGCACATTGCCATAGCCGAATTTCTGGTGAAACACCCTTTCATCCACGCAAAAGGCCGATATGGCGGTGGCGTCGATGGTCATGTTGCGCGCCTCGGACGGCATGGCCATGCCGCGCTGCTGGCTGCGGGTCTGCAACCGCCGCCAGCCCGGTGAATTATAGACATCGGCATCATGCGCCTTTTGGTGCAGATCCGACCCCGCCGCCCCCATGATCGCGGGCGAGGCGCTGGCCGCCATCCCCGCCGCCCCGTAACCGCCGCCATAAAGACCGGGCGGGGTCAGCACCTCGACATGATCAGCGGGCAATTCGTCGATGAACCGCGACGGCATCTGCGATTGCCATTGGCCATAAACCCGGCGGTTGGCGGCGAAAGAGATGGTGCATAGCTCTTCGGCGCGCGTGATGCCGACATAGGCCAGGCGGCGCTCTTCCTCCAACCCTTTCAGCCCGCTTTCATCCATAGACCGCTGCGAGGGGAACAGCCCGTCTTCCCAGCCCGGCAGGAATACGGCGGGAAATTCCAGCCCCTTGGCCGCATGCAGGGTCATGATACTGACCTTTTCGCCCTGCTCCTCGGTTTCATTGTCCATGATCAGGCTGACATGTTCGAGAAACCCTTGCAGATTCTCGAAATTCTCCAGCGCCTTGACCAGTTCCTTGAGGTTTTCAAGCCGGCCCGGCGCCTCTGGCGTCTTGTCATTCTGCCAAAACCCGGTGTAGCCGGATTCGTCGAGGATCATCTCCGCCAGTTCCACATGGGTATCCGCCTCGGCGCGGACCTGCGCATGCCAACGGTCCAGACCTGCGACCAATTCGGTCAGCTCTTTCAACCCTTTCCCGCCCAGCAGCCGCCCTTGGCAGACCAGCCGCGCGCCTTCAACCAGCGGCACGTCATTGGCGCGGGCGGTCCGTTGGATCGTCTGAACCGCCTTGTCACCCAAGCCCCGCTTTGGCGTATTCACGATGCGTTCAAAGGCCAGATCATCGGCGGGCGACACGGCCAGCCGGAAATAGGCCATCGCATCGCGGATTTCCATTCGTTCATAGAATCGCGGCCCCCCGATGACGCGGTAGGGCAGGCCGATGGTCAGGAACCGATCCTCGAAAGCGCGCATCTGGTGGCTGGCGCGCACAAGGATCGCCATATTGTCCAGCCCCAAGGGCGCCATGCCACGGGTGCCACGCTGGCTGGCTTCAATCTCCTCGCCGATCCAGCGGGCCTCTTCCTCGCCATCCCAATGGCCGATCAGGCGGACCTTCTCGCCCTCTTTGACGGAGGTGAACAAGGTCTTGCCCAAGCGCCCTTTATTGGCGGCAATCACCCCAGAAGCAGCGGCAAGGATATGCGGGGTGGACCGGTAATTTTCTTCCAGCCGCACTACATGGGCGCCGGGGAAATCCGCCTCGAACCGCAGGATATTGCCGACCTCGGCGCCGCGCCAGCCATAGATCGACTGGTCATCATCACCCACACAGCAGATATTCTTATGCCCCGCCGCCAGCAGGCGCAGCCAGAGATATTGGGCCACATTGGTATCTTGATATTCATCCACCAGAATATAGCGAAACCGCGTCTGATATTGGTGCAGCACATCGGGATGTGTCTGGAAAATCGTGACCATATGCAGCAGGATATCGCCGAAATCGACAGCATTGAGATCGCGCAGCCGGCGCTGATAGGCGGCATAAAGATCCACGCCCCTGCCATCAAAAGCGCCGCTTTCCGCAACAGGCACCTTGTCAGGCGTTAGCGCCTTGTTCTTCCAGCCATCGATGATCCCCGCCAGCATGCGCGGCGGCCAGCGCTTTTCATCCAGATCCGAGGCCACCACCAATTGTTTGAGCAGCCGCAATTGGTCATCACTGTCCAGAATGGTAAAACTCGATTGCAGGCCGACCAATTCCGCGTGGCGGCGCAGCAATTTCGCGCTGATTGAATGAAAAGTGCCCATCCATCTCATTGGTGTTTCGATGCCGAAGGGCTCTTTCTCGAGCCTCGCCCGCATTTCCTTGGCAGCCTTATTGGTGAAGGTCACAGCCAAAACCTGATCAGGATTTGCGCGACCTTTAAAAATAAGGTGAGCGATACGCGTCATCAGCGCCTTGGTCTTGCCGGTCCCCGCGCCTGCCAGCATCAGCACAGGCCCGTCCAGCGTTTCCACTGCCTGGCGCTGTGCGGGGTTCAGCCCGTCAAGATAGGGCATCGCCGGTCGCGCCATGGCGCGCTGGCTCAAAGGGACCGCCGCCTCAAAGGCGTCATCTTCGGAATAATCACTCATCCCCCAGACATAGCGCCAACGATGCCCCATGAAAAGCCTTGTTCTACTTCCGTTCCATCCCATCTTCCGAGCAAAAATATCCCCGCCGGAGGCCTCCCAGCCATTGCAAATGGCGGGAAAACTCTCCTAACGTCCGGGCATGAACGCCCATGCAAGATATCCCGCGATTTCAGACCTCAAGACCCGCGCCCGCGCGCGTATCCCGCATTTCGTCTGGGAATATCTCGACAGCGCCACAGGAGTTGAGGCCACGCAAAAGCGCAACCGCACAGCGCTTGATCAGGTATTGCTGACCCCCTCGATCCTGCATGGCGAATTTACGCCCGATCTGTCCACCAATCTGCTGGGGCGCGATTACCCATTGCCGATCGGCATCGCCCCTTTGGGGATGTCGGGGCTGATCTGGCCGGGCGCGGAACAGATGCTGGCGCGCATGGCGGCGCGCGAAGCGATCCCCTATACAATTTCCACCGTCGCCAGCCAATTGCCCGAAGATGTCGGGCCTCATGCGGGCGATCAGGGCTGGTTCCAGCTTTACCCGCCGCGCGATCCGGTGATCCGGGATGATATCCTGAACCGGGCCAAGGGCGCGGGTTTTCACACGCTGGTCCTGACGGTCGATGTGCCCGTCGCCTCGCGGCGCGAACGGCAAACGCGGGGCGGGCTGACGCAGCCACCGAAACTGACGCCGCGGCTGGCCTTGCAGGCGGCGCGCTGTCCGGCCTGGCTGATGGGGATCCGGCGCACCGGCATGCCACGGCTGCGGCTGATGGAAAGCTATAGCCAGGTCAAAGGCACCCTGCCCTCGACCCAGCATATCGGCTATCTTTTGCGGACCTCGCCCGATTGGGATTATTTCAAAGCCCTGCGCGATGCATGGGACGGCCCTTTGGTGGTCAAAGGCGTGGGGCGCGCCGATGATGCCGCCCGGCTGACCGATGAAGGCGCCGATGCGATCTGGGTCAGCAACCATGCCGGCCGCCAGTTCGACGGCGGCCCTGCCAGTATCGAAACGCTGCCCGCGATCCGCGCGGCCACCCCCCTGCCCGTGATCTTCGACAGCGGTATCGAAGGCGGGCTGGACGTTTTGCGCGCGCTGGCGCTGGGCGCGGATTTCGTGATGCTGGGACGCGCCTTTCATTACGGATTGGCCGCGATGGGCGAGCCGGGGGCGGCGCATGTGCTGGATATCCTGCGCCAGGACATGATTTCCAACATGGGCCAGCTGGGCGCGCGCCACCTCAAAGATCTGCCCGCCTGCCTGCGCCAGACCCCGTAATCGTTCTAGACGCCCCGCAATTTGCCGCTTACCAATGCTGCAACTGCGAAAGGAACGACAATGGCCGATTTCAAGAAAATCCTGATTGCCAACCGTGGCGAAATTGCGATCCGCATCATGCGCGCCGCCAATGAGATGGGCAAAAAGACCGTCGCCGTCTTTGCCGAAGAAGACAAGCTTGGCCTGCACCGTTTCAAGGCGGATGAAGCCTACCGCATCGGCGAAGGCATGGGGCCGGTTGCGGCCTATCTGTCGATCGATGAAATCATCCGCGTGGCCAAGATGTCGGGCGCGGATGCGATCCATCCGGGATACGGGCTTTTGTCGGAAAACCCCGATTTCGTGGATGCCTGCACCGCCAATGGAATCACCTTCATCGGCCCCAAGGCCCAGACCATGCGCCAATTGGGCGACAAGGCCTCTGCGCGCCGGGTGGCCATGGCCGCAGGCGTGCCTGTCATCCCCGCAACCGACGTTTTGGGCGATGACATGGATGCGATCCGCCAACAGGCGGCCGAGGTCGGCTATCCGCTGATGCTCAAAGCGTCCTGGGGCGGCGGCGGGCGCGGGATGCGCCCGATCATGTCCGAAAAGGAACTCGAAGAAAAAGTCCGCGAAGGCCGGCGCGAGGCCGAGGCCGCCTTTGGCAATGGCGAAGGCTATCTGGAAAAGATGATCATGCGCGCCCGCCATGTCGAGGTGCAGATCCTGGGTGACAGCCACGGCCAGATCTATCATCTGTGGGAACGCGATTGCTCGGTGCAGCGCCGCAATCAAAAGGTCGTGGAACGCGCCCCCGCCCCCTATCTGTCCGGCACCCAACGCGAACAGCTGTGCAATCTGGGCAAAAAGATCTGCGCCCATGTGAATTACGAATGCGCGGGCACCGTCGAATTCCTGATGGATATGGATTCAGGCGAATTCTATTTTATCGAGGTGAATCCGCGTGTGCAGGTTGAACATACGGTCACCGAAGAAGTCACCGGCATCGACATCGTGCGCGCGCAAATCCTGATTGCCGAGGGCAAATCACTGGTCGAGGCGACAGGCTGCGCCTCGCAATATGATGTGAAACTTGACGGCCATGCCCTGCAATGCCGCGTGACAACCGAAGACCCGCAGAACAATTTCATCCCCGATTACGGGCGCATCCAGATGTATCGCAGCGCCACCGGCCCGGGCATCCGGCTGGACGGCGGCACCGCCTATTCGGGCGCCGTGATCACGCGCTATTACGACAGCCTGCTGACCAAGGTCACGGCCCGCGCCCCCACGCCCGAAATGGCGATTGCACGGATGGACCGCGCCTTGCGCGAATTCCGCATCCGCGGCGTCAGCACCAATATCGCCTTTGTCGAAAACCTGCTGAAACATCCCACGTTCCTGAACAATGAATATCACACCAAATTCATCGACGAGACGCCGGATCTGTTCAACTTTACCAAACGCCGCGACCGGGCGACGAAAATCCTGACCTATATCGCGGATATCACCGTCAACGGGCATCCCGAAACCGCCAGCCGCCCGCGCCCCGCCGCCGAGATCCGGCTGCCGCGCCCGCCCGTGAAACCGACCAGCAACCTGACCCCCGGCACCCGCAATATCCTGGACGAACAAGGCCCCGCCGCCGTGGCGCAATGGATGCGCGACCAGAAACAGGTGCTGATCACCGACACGACGATGCGCGACGGGCATCAATCCTTGCTGGCAACACGGATGCGGTCGATCGACATGATCAATGCCGCCCCTGCCTATGCCGCGAAAATGCACGGGCTGTTCAGCGTCGAATGCTGGGGCGGTGCGACCTTTGACGTGGCTTACCGGTTCTTGCAGGAATGCCCTTGGCAGCGGCTGCGCGATATCCGTGCCGCCATGCCCAATATCATGACGCAAATGCTGCTGCGGGCCTCCAACGGGGTGGGCTATACCAATTACCCCGATAATGTGGTGCAAAGCTTTGTGGCACAGGCCGCCAAATCCGGCGTCGATGTGTTCCGGGTCTTCGACAGCCTGAACTGGGTGGATAACATGCGCATCGCGATGGATGCGGTGATCGACGCCAATAAGGTCTGCGAAGGCACGATCTGCTATACCGGCGACCTGCTGGACCCTGCGCGCAGCAAATATGACCTGAAATATTACATCGGCATGGCCAAGGAACTGGAAGCCGCAGGCGCGCATGTGCTGGGGCTCAAAGACATGGCGGGGCTGTTGAAACCCGCCGCCGCCAGCGTGCTGATCAAGGCGCTGAAGGACGAAATCGGCCTGCCCGTGCATTTCCACACGCATGACACATCGGGGGCGGCGATTGCCACCGTGCTGGCGGCCTCGGCGGCTGGTGTGGATTGCATCGATGCGGCGATGGATTCATTCTCGGGCAATACATCGCAACCAACGCTCGGCTCGATTGTCGAGGCATTGCGCGGCACCGACCGCGACACCGGCCTTGATGTCGCGGCGATCCGCGAGATCAGCAATTATTTCGAACAGGTCCGTGCCCATTACGCGGCCTTCGAATCAGGGCTGCAGGCCCCCGCCTCCGAGGTTTATCTGCACGAAATGCCCGGCGGGCAATTCACCAATCTCAAGGCGCAGGCGCGGTCCTTGGGGCTGGAAGACCGCTGGCACGAGGTGGCCCAGACCTATGCCGATGTGAACCAGATGTTCGGCGATATCGTCAAGGTCACGCCTTCGTCAAAGGTCGTGGGCGATATGGCGCTGATGATGGTCAGCCAGGGCCTGACGCGCGCCCAGGTCGAAGACCCCAAGGCCGATGTCTCTTTCCCTGACAGCGTGATCGACATGATGCGCGGCAATCTGGGCCAACCGCCGGGTGGCTGGCCTGCGGCCTTGCAGAAAAAGATCCTCAAAGGCGAAAAAGCGCAGACCGACCGCCCCGGCAAATCGCTGCCGCCGGTGGATCTGGCCAAGACCAAGGCCGAATTGCAGGCGAAATTCGAGGATGTCATCATCGATGACGAGGATCTGAACGGCTATCTGATGTATCCCAAGGTCTTTCTTGATTACACCGCACGGCACGAGATTTACGGCCCCGTGCGCACCCTGCCGACGCGGACTTTCTTTTACGGGATGGAACCGGGCGAGGAAATCGCCGCCGAGATCGACCCCGGCAAGACGCTCGAAATCCGCATGCAGGCGGTGGCCGACATGAACGAGGATGGCGAGGTCAAAGTCTTCTTCGAACTCAACGGCCAGCCCCGCACGATCAGGGTGATGAACCGGCTTGCCGCTGCCGACAAGGTGCAGCGCCCCAAGGCAACGCTTGGCAATGCAGCCCATATCGGCGCGCCGATGCCCGGTGTCGTGGCCAGCGTGGCGGCTGTGGCGGGCAAAGCGGTCAAGGCAGGCGATCTGTTGCTGACGATCGAGGCGATGAAGATGGAAACCGGCATCCATGCCGAACGCGACGCGGTGATCAAGGCCGTGCATGTGCAGCCAGGCAGCCAGATCGACGCCAAGGATCTGCTGGTGGAGCTAGAGTAATGACCACCCTGCCCCCTCTGACCGCGGCACCATAACAGACGGGGACAGGCCATTCTCATGCCACAGCACCTGTCGCTTGTTGCGCGTCTTGTCCCCGACGATGACAGCGCCATCGCGTTCTTTGCGGGGGCGCTGGGCTTTGATCTGCTGGAAGACACCGATCTTGGCAGCGCCAAGCGTTGGCTGGGGGTCGCCCCGAAAGGCGCATAGACCGCGTTCCTGCTGGCCCGCGCAGTCGATAAAAGGCAGCGCGCCGCCATCGGCAACCAAGGCGGCGGGCGCGTCTGGCTGTTCTTGCAGGCGGATGATTTCGACAAAGATCACGCAAAGATGCAGGCAAGCGGTCTCCGCTTCGTAGGCCCGCCGCGCGACGCACCCTATGGCCATGTTGCCGTCTTCACTGATCCGTTCGGCAATCGGTGGGACCTGATCCATTGCGCGCCCACCAGCGTGACAGGACCAAGGCAAAGGTGAAAAGCCGCCAAAGATGATTGGCCGCAGGGGTAGATATGGCCCAGAATGGCGCGCAACACCCGCCTCTGCCCCCCTCTCCCCGCTTCTTTTTTCCAAAAATACTCCCGCCGGAGGCCCCCCTTTGCCCAATGCACTCCGCCCGGGGTCTGCGCCGTAAGGCGGGGTTCACCCCGCCCCACCCGCCGCTGCGGTGCAGGACAACAAAAACACCAGGCGCTGCAATTTTGGCCTTGCAGACCGGGCCAAGTGTTTGTAATCCACGCCTCACCAACGGATGCGGGCGTAGCTCAGGGGTAGAGCATAACCTTGCCAAGGTTAGGGTCGAGAGTTCGAATCTCTTCGCCCGCTCCAATTGGTTCACTGGCCAGCGCGCCAGTTGCAAAGGCCGCCTTTCAGGGCGGCCTTTTGCGTGATGGATCAGGCAAAAGCCTTGATCGCGCCGTCACGCGGCGGCATCGCGGGTGGGTTCAGCACCGGATGCGGGCGGATATCGGCATAATCGCCCCAGCTGCGCCGCGCCTCTGCGGCGATGTCATGCAAGGCGGGCATGGCAAAGGCCGCGTCGGCCGTATCATCATCATCATCATCCCAAAATGCCGCCGCGTCATCCAGCGCATCCAACGCGTCATCATCCGAATCCGGCGCCATATCCGCCGCATCCGCGGCAAGCTGGCGGTCGATGCGGCGGGCGATTTCATCCGCATTGGCCATGGCCGAGACGAAAATCTGGCCCATCAAATTCGTTTCTGTCCGCGTGCCGATCAGCGCGTAAAGACTGGGGATCAAGCCATAAAGATCATCCGTCATCTGCCGGCCTTCATCGGTCATGATGATGGTGCTGACATAGGGGTTGCGCCTTTCGGCGGACAGGGCCAGCGTATGGGTCAGCTGCGTGCCGACCCGTTCATCCATCACGATCAGGTCGATCACATCGGCGCGGATCATTGCCTGCGCGATATCGCGGTTGGTCACACAAAGGGTCTGGAACCCTTTGCTGACCAGAATATGGGCCGTTTGCACCGCATCAGCGGCGTCGTCGCGCAAGATCATTGCTTTCATCGGATTCTCCTGACAAGGCTTCATCACCAGCTGAATGACAGCAAATGCTTAAAACTTGCTGAAAAGCACCACCAACAGCCCTGCGGCCTTGGCGGTCGGGGCGGATGCCCTTATAGACATCGCCAGCAGGGCCAAGGGACAGCAGAACATGCGCACAGCCACAATCACCCGCAAGACTGCGGAAACCGATATCACGGTGACCATCAATCTGGATGGCAGCGGGATCTATGACAATGTCACCGGCGTCGGTTTCTTCGATCACATGCTGGACCAGCTGGCGCGCCATGCGCTGATCGACATGACCATCCGCGCCACCGGCGATCTGCATATCGACGATCACCACACGGTCGAGGATGTGGGCATAGCCCTTGGCCAGGCGTTGACGCAGGCTTTGGGCGACAAGCGCGGCATCCGGCGCTATGGGTCCTGCCATCTGGCGATGGATGATGCGCAGCTGCGCGCAGCACTCGATCTGTCGGGACGGCCTTACCTGATCTGCAACCTTGATCTGCCCTTCGGCAAGATCGGCAGTTTCGACACCGAATTGGTGCGCGAATTCTTTCAGGCTTTGTCCACCCATGGCGGGATCACGCTGCATATCGACCGGCTGCACGGGTTCAACGCCCATCACATCACCGAAGCCGCCTTCAAGGCCGTGGCGCGCGCATTGCGTGACGCGGTGGAAACCGACCCGCGCAAAAGCGATGCGATCCCCTCTACCAAGGGCAGCTTATGACCACGGCTCTGGTCGATTACGACAGCGGCAACCTGCATTCGGCGCAAAAAGCATTCGAGCGGATGGCCGCAGAGGTCGGCGCAGGCCCGATCATCGTCACCGGCGATCCTGATGTCGTGGCGCGCGCCGACCGGATCGTGCTGCCCGGCGACGGCGCCTTTCCGCATTGCCGCAGCCAGCTTTATGCCCATTCCGGTCTGGCCGAGGCGATCACCGAGTCTGTCACCCGCCGCGCCGTGCCGTTCTTTGGCATTTGTGTGGGCATGCAGATGCTGGCAACCACCGGCCACGAACATGCCGATACCCCCGGTTTTGGCTGGATCGCGGGCGATATCCGCCGGATCACCCCCGCCGATCCCGCGCTGAAAGTGCCGCATATGGGCTGGAACGATCTGGTGATCGACAATCCCCATCCGGTGCTGGACGGTATCGCCACGGGCGAGCATGCCTATTTCGTCCATTCCTATGCGATGCAGGTCAGCAACCCCGCCGAACGGCTGGCCCATGTCGATTATGGCGGCGATGTGACCGCCATCATCGGGCGCGACAATATCATCGGCACGCAGTTCCACCCCGAGAAAAGCCAGCATGCGGGCCTGCGCATGATCGCCAATTTCCTGCGCTGGAGACCCTGAAGATGACAAACCAAACCCTGTGCCGGCGCGCGCTTTTGCTGGGTGCAGGGGCAGCACTTGCCGCTTGCGCGCGCGGTGGCGATGCAGGTGTCAGCCGCGCTGATACCAGCGCTATCCCGCTACATCCCAATGAAACCCCCGAATTGCGCGCGCTGATCAATCAATATGCCGATATCCATGATATCCCGGTCACGCTGCTGCACCGGGTGATCATCCGCGAAAGCACGCATAACCCCGCCGCGCGCAACGGGCCTTATTACGGGCTGATGCAGATCCTGCCGCAGACGGCCCGCAGCATGGGGTTCAGCGGCGAGCCGCGCGATCTGCTGGATGCGGAAACCAACCTGCGCTATGCGGGCCGCTATCTGCGCGGCGCATGGCTGCTGTCGGATGGTGACGAGGCCACGGCCGTGCGCTGGTACGCCCGCGGCTATTATTACGAGGCGAAACGGCGCAATATGCTGGTCGAAACCGGCCTGCGCGCGCCCGCCTAAGGCGAAATGACCCCGCATGCCGGGGCCAGCATGCTCACTCGATCCGGACCCAATTCTGGCTGGCGCAGATCAACCCGCCCGCCACGCAGCCGCGCAGCCGCAAGGCATCGCCCGCAACATCCATCTTGCCCACATAGATGCGGTCATTCGACGGACGCCAGACCTGTCCATTATAGGTCCCGTCCCCATTCGGGGCCATATCAATGACAATCTGTCGGCCCAGGTTGGGGGAATCGTATTCGCCCTCGCTGTTAAAGGTGCGCGCAATCGCGCCGCAAACGGCGGTGCCGCAAGGTGCGATGGTGATATAGGCAAAAGCGCCATCATCGACCTCGGTCTGCCAGGTGCCGATGGCGGCATCCTGCGCGCTGGCGCCCCCCGCCAAGGCAAAGGCCGCAGCGGCGGCCAGGATTAGGTGTTTCATATGGATCTCCTCCCTGAAGATGGGGCAGTTTGATCCGGAGCCATTTGCGCAATCAAGTCTGACGTTGGGTCGGGACGGCGCGTTGCATTCCCGCACGCGCCATGCATAACGGGCGCAAAGATGCGAAAGGCCGCCCCGATGATCCTCTACCCCGCGATCGACCTCAAGGATGGACAGGCCGTGCGGCTGGTGCATGGCGATATGGACCAGACCACGGTGTTCAATGATGACCCTGCCGCACAGGCGCGCGCCTTCGTGGATGCGGGCTGCGGCTGGCTGCATCTGGTCGATCTGAACGGCGCTTTTGCTGGCACGCCCGTCAATGCCGCCCCGGTCGAGGCGATCTTGAAAGTCTGTCCCGTCCCTGCGCAGCTGGGCGGCGGCATCCGCGATATGGCCACGATCGAGGCCTGGCTCGACAAAGGCCTCGCGCGGGTGATTCTGGGCACGGTGGCGGTGGAAAACCCGGCATTGGTGCGGCAGGCGGCGCGCGCATTTCCGGGGCAAGTCGCCGTGGGCCTTGATGCGCGGAACGGACGTGTGGCGACACGCGGCTGGGCCGAGGAAACCGATGTCATGGTCACCGATCTGGCGCGCAGCTTTGAAGATGCGGGCATTGCCGCGATCATCTATACCGATATCCTGCGCGATGGCGCCATGAAAGGGCCCAATATCGACGCCACCGCCGCCCTGGCCCGCGCGGTCAGCATTCCGGTCATCGCCTCTGGCGGGGTATCGTCGCTGGCGGATCTGACGGCCTTGCGCGACACCGGCGTGATCGCGGGGGCGATTTCGGGCCGCGCGCTTTATGATGGGGCGCTGGATCTGGCGCAGGCGCTGCGCATGCTTGCCGAACCCGGCCCGCAGGCCTAAACAGGGCCATGCTCAAGGTTCGCATCATCCCCTGCCTCGACGTCGCCGAAGGGCGCACCGTGAAAGGCGTGAATTTCGTCGATCTGGTCGATGCGGGCGATCCGGTGGAACAGGCGATGGCCTATAATGCGGCCGGCGCGGACGAGCTGGTCTTTCTCGACATCAAGGCCACGCATGAAAACCGCGGCACGATGTTCGATCTGGCGACGCGGACGGCGGAACAATGTTTCATGCCGCTGACCATCGGCGGCGGCGTGCGCACGCATCACGATGTGCGCGACCTGCTGCTGGCGGGGGCAGACAAAGTCAGCTTCAATTCCGCCGCCGTGGCCAACCCCGATGTGGTGGCCGAGGCCGCGATGCGCTTTGGCTCGCAATGTATCGTCGTGGCGATTGATGCCAAAACAACCGCCCCCGGCAAATGGGAAATCTTTACCCATGGCGGCAGGCGCGCGACCGGCATCGACGCGGTGGACTTTGCCCGCACGGTCGTCGCAAAAGGCGCGGGCGAGATCCTTTTGACCTCGATGGACCGCGACGGCACCAAGGCGGGGTTCAACCTGCCACTGACCCGCGCCATCGCGGATGCGGTCGATGTGCCGGTGATCGCCTCGGGCGGGGTCGGCAATCTGGATCACCTTGTCGAAGGCGTGACCATCGGCGGGGCTTCGGCGGTGCTGGCCGCCTCGATCTTTCATTTCGGGACCTACACTATCGCGCAGGCCAAGGCGCATATGGCCGCAGCGGGCATCGCGGTGCGACCATGACGCTGGATGATCTTGCCCACCTGATTGCCGCGCGCAAAAACGCCGATCCCACCAGCAGCTGGACCGCGCAATTGCTTGCCAAAGGCCCCGAAAAATGCGCCGAGAAATTCGGCGAAGAGGCCATCGAGGCGATTATCGAAGCCGTCAAAGGCGACCGCGACAAGCTGACATCAGAGGCGGCAGATGTGCTTTACCATCTGCTCGTCATGCTGACCGCCCGCGATGTGACCCTGGCCGAGGTCGTGGCAGAACTCGCCCGCCGCCAAGGCACCTCGGGCATCGACGAAAAAGCCGCACGTCGCCCCTGATCCTTCGACTTCTTTTTTCCAAAAATACTCATCTTGTCCCGGACATCGTCCGGGATCGGGGCGCTAAAGCTTGGACGATATAATCCCCGTCGCAAAGCCACCCATGCGCAATTCACCAAATAGCCGCTGGTATTCGATCTTGGGGCACCGGTCCTGCACCACGGTCACGCCGCGCGCCTCGGCCTTGGCGGCGGCCTCGGCATGGGTCACGCCGATCTGCATCCAGACCGTCTGCAATTTGGGCCAGCGCGCCAGCGCCTCATCAACCAGCGCGGGCACGGCGTCGGGTTTGCGAAAGATATCGACCATATCCACATCATGCGGGATATCGGCCAGGCTGGCATAAACAGTTTCGCCAAACAGGCGCTGCCCCGCCAGACCGGGATTGACCGGGATCACGCGAAAGCCCTTCAGCCCCAGATAGCGCGCCACAAAATAGCTGGGGCGCACCGGATTGGCCGATACGCCGACCACCGCGATGGTGCGGGTGCGTTTCAGGATCGCGCGCAGGCTGTCATCACTCAGTGTCATGCAGCATCTCTAACCCAGTCTGCGCCAAGAAAAAAGCGCCCAAGGAAGCCTTGGGCGCAAGTTATGGAACGAGGGACAGTGAGTTTGGCACGGCAGGTTCCAAAAGCCGCGCCACAGATCGTCAATGGTAAGCGCTTGAGACAACAAAAGGTTCCCTCAGCAAGACGTGATCATGCGTGACTGCTGGATTTTCAGTCAAAGACGTCCTCGATAATGTCCCATAGCTCTGAAAACACCTTGCGGCCAAAGCTTTTGCCCTTGCGCCGCTTTTGCGGGCGGGCGGGTTGCATCCGCTCGGGATGGGGCGGGGTATAGGGGCGCTTTTGCCGCGCGGGCGCGGGGGTGCTGGGCAGCATCTTCATCGCATGCAATGGCGCGCCGCAATTGCTGCAACTCAATTCATGCCGGCTCTGGCCGCGCAGCACCAAGGCTGCGCGTGTCCCGCAATAACAGCAGGTCGCGATCTTCGTTCCGGCCATGGCAAGTCCCTTTTATCAGCCCCGTGCTGCATATAGGGCGACAGCGGCCGCATTTGAAACGTTGAGCGAGCCGAAATCCGCACTTGCGTCGATCCGCACCAAGATGTCGCAGGTCTCGCGCGTCTTGTCGCGCAGCCCCGGCCCCTCGGCGCCCATGACCAGCGCGACGGCACGGTCGCGCTTGCCTTCGACGGCGGCTTCGATCGTGGTCTCGGCCTCGCCATCCAGGCCCAGCACCAGATAGCCCATCTGCTGCAATTCCACGATCGCATCGGCCAGATTGCGCACCCGCAGGTAAGGCTGGCGTTCCAGCGCGCCGCTGGCGGTCTTGGCCAAAGCGCCGGTTTCAGGCGCTGCATGGCGCTGCATTGCAACAACGGCCCGCGCGCCGAACACTTCCGCCGACCGCAGGATCGCGCCAACGTTATGCGGGTCGGTCACCCGGTCCAGCAGCACGATACGCGGCGGCATCGGACCGTCACGCAAAGCGACATCCTGCAAACTGCCCCAATCAAGCGGTTTGACCTCGAGCGCGGCCCCCTGATGCACCGATTGCGGGTCAAGCGGTGCTGCAAATTTGCGCGGATCGCTGATTTCAGGCGCGATCCCGCCCGTCGTCACCGCCTCGCCCAGACGTTCCAGCGCATTGCGCGTCACGACCAGGCGGAGTTTCTCGCGCTTGGGATTTTCCAGCGCGTCGCGCACCGCATGCAGGCCGAACAGCCAGACGGTTTCATTGGCCGCCACACGCTTGGCCTGTTCCTTGGCAATCACCCATGTCGGCTTTTTCATTTTGGCACCCGTCCTTGCTTTTGCTAGCCGATACGCGACATTGCCCGCGCTGTGAAGAGGCAGGCCGAAAGCCGCGACTTTTGCTGTTGACGCCAATCGGGGCCGCAGGTAATCACCGCCGCAGTGGGCGACAGGCCGCAAGGTGTGGCAGGGGACTGTAACTCCCTCGCGGAGACGCACGCCAGGTTCGATTCCTGGGTCGCCCACCACTTTACCCTTTTTCCCTATTGTTGCGACAGCGCCTTTTCTCTTAGGAAAAGCGGGTAAAGAGTGTCAGGATTCCCCATGCCGCAGCCGTTCAATATCATGATCGTGGGTCAGGGCGGGCGGCTGCAATACGAAGCGCTGGTCTTTGTGGCCAGCCTGCGCGCCCATGCGCCGGGGTTTGCCCGGCGGATGATCGTGGCGGAACCGCAGCCGGGGCCTTTGTGGCAGGATGATCCGCGCATGACCCCCGATATCAAGGCCGCGCTGACAGATCTGGGGGCCGAGGTGATCCCCTTCCCCGCGCGCCATTTCGGGCAAAGCTATCCGCATGGCAACAAGATCGAAGGGTTGCAGGTCCTGCCTGCGGGCGACCCATTCGTGTTTTTCGACAGCGATACGCTGATCACCGGCGATATCAGCGCCCTGCCCTTTGATTTCACGCGCCCTGCCGCCTCGATGAACCGCACAGGCACCTGGCCGGTCGAGGAATTGTATTGGCCCGGCTATACCGCGATCTGGAAATCGCTTTATGACAAATTCGGGCTGGATTTCGCGTCATCGCTGGATCTGTCGCAGCCCGATGAATTCTGGAAACGCTATCTCTACTTTAACGCGGGCTGGTTCTTCGGGGCTGATCCGGCTGCTTTTGGCGAGCGGTTCACCGATTACGCGGTGGCGATCCGCGCTGCGCCGCCGCCCGAACTGGTGATCCAGCCGCTTGATCCCTGGCTTGATCAGGTGGCTTTGCCGCTGGTGATCCACAGCTTTGGCGGCGGCAGGCCGGATGCGGCGCTGGCGGGGCTGGATGGTGATCTGAGCTGCCATTACCGGCTGTTGCCGCTGCTTTATGCGCGCGGCTCTGATGCGCAGATCGCGGCACTGGAACAGGTCTGCGCGCCCAACAAGATCAAGAAACACCTGCGCCAGCATATGCCGTTCAAGCGGATGGTCTATCAGGGGCAAGGCCAGAAAGTGCGCGCCCTGTTCGACAGGGCCAACCTGCCACCGCATGAACGCGCGATCCGCAACCGGATCAGGGCGGCGGGATATTCGATGCGCTAGGCTGGTCGCTGCCCGCCGCACGTCCCCCTAATGGCCGGTGCTGTCGCCCCCGTCAGGCGGGCGCAAGGCGGAAACCTGATCGGGCGTGATCGGGTCCTGATAGGCGTTGCCCAACGCCATGCGCACATAATCGGTCAGCGCCGCGACCTGCGCATCATCCAGTTCAGCCGCGAAATCGGGCATGCCGTGATAGCCGTTCAGGATCACCCCCGCCACGAAATGCTTGGAATTCATCTTGGGATTGCCCGCCAGCGGCGGATAGGCCCCCGCGCCTGCCGCCCCTTCCCCATCGGGCATGTGGCAGGCCTGGCAGATCGTGCGATAAAGCGCCGCCCCGTCGGTCTGGGTGAACGGCCCCGGCTGGTCGGAAAACCGCGCCAGCAGGTCCGCGACCGGATCGCCGGGCTGGTCTTGGGCGCGCGCATCCTTGGCCGTGCCCAAGGCGGCCATCATCGCAAACAAGGCACAAAGCTGGCGCGCGCTCATGCTGCATTCTCCCTCTGATCCAGCCGCTTGATCGCATCCAGTGAGGACAGCAGCGCCCCTTCGAGCCAGGCGGGAATTTCGGAACAATGTTCCCCCGCCAGCACCAGACGGTTGTCGATTTCACAAAGCGCGCGGTAATGCTGATCGCGCAGATCCTCGGTCCATTGGCCATAACATCCCAGCGACCAGTCGACCCGGTGCCAGACCCATGATGTGCCGGACATGAATTCGGCATCATATTGCGGATGGATCTGCCGGCCCAGGGCAAAGGCTGCCTCGATCCGTTCCTGCGGGGTCATGCTGGACCAGGAATAGGTGAAATTGCGCCCCGCGGTCGAGGTATCATAGGCCGCCTGCAAGACCGCAGGCCCATCGGTCATAAAGCCGTAATTGGGATAGGCAATCTGCACCAGCGGCAGGTCGGTATAGCTGATCCCGCCCATGATCCAATCATCCTGTTCCCAGAACCGGCGCCGGAATTCCAGCGCGACCTTGAAGGCCGAGGCATAGGGCACGGCGGCAATGGCCTTTTGCATCCGGTCACTGCATTGCACCTCGATCTGGGCCAGAACCGACAGCGGGATCGTGCAGATGCACCAATCGGCGGTTTCTTGCTGGATGGACCCGCCACGATTGGCATCCTCATAGGTGACGGTGACGCCGTCATCCTCCTGCGCGATGCGGGTGACACGCGCGCCCAGCTGGATCACCTCTTCGACCTCGCGCGCGAAGGCATCGGCGATTGCGTCCATGCCGCCCACAGGTTCGAACATCGGCGGCTCGAATGAATAGCCGTTGAAATTGAACAGCTGATCCCAAAGCCCCGATTGCAGCAGCGGCGATAGATCGACCGGTTCTGACGGGCGCTTGTCGGGCATCAAGCCCCCCGGCGGGCGCACATCCCAGCCGCGCACGCCGCCCAGATCATCGCTGGCCCGATAGCGCAGATCCTTGTTCAGCACACCCCATGCCTGCAAGCCTTCCAGCAGCTTTTCGCGGTCCTCATGGGTGACCATATCGTCCAGATGGCGCTGATCCAGCGATTTGGCCAGCAATTCCGCGATATGCCCGCGCATATCCTTTTCGACATGGCCCACCCGCTGCGGCTGGCCCCCGAAAGCATCGGGCGCATGCAGGAATGCCTTGTTGTTCTTGATGATGAAAGGCTGCAACGGCACGCCCAGCCGCCTGCAATATTCCATGACCGCGCGATGATGCACCGGCAGCCGCCACGGGCCGGGGTTGAAATAGCCGTCGCTTTCGAAATCGCAGGTGATTTCATGCCCGCCCATTTCGGTAAAGCGGTCACCGCCACGGATGGTCAGGCAGCGGCCGCCGTGGCGGTCCTGATATTCGAGGATCTTCACCTCATAGCCGGCCTGGCGCAGCTCATAGGCCGCGCTCATGCCCGCGACACCAGCGCCCAGGATCAGGACACGCCGCCCTTGCCGTGGCCCTTGCAGGCGGATGGGCTGGGTATAGCCCGAATCCTGCGCGAACCCCAGGCTGGTCATCGCCTGATACATCGCCGCACTGCCTGCGACCTGACCGATCATGGTCAGCAATTGGCGGCGGGTCGGGGTGAATGATGTCATGGTTTTGTCCTTTCTGCCGCGCGCAAGTGGCGGCGACGGCGGCGCAGCAGCCACCAACCCGCCAGCAGCACAAGGATCAGCAGCAGCGCAACGCCGACCCAGGCCCCGATTTGCAGCATCCGCAAGGCGGGCGACATCGGCGGCGCAAAAGCCGCGATCCGCGTCACATCGGCCGCGGTCACATCGCTGTCAGCGTGATCGCCAAAGGTCGTGCGCGTGTAATTGGCCAGCATCGCGATCTGCGCAGCCGATAGCTCATTGGCAAAACCCGGCATCGCGGGCGCGCCGTGCAATTTGCCCGCAGGCACGCCGTGCAGCAGCACCTGCAACAGGTTCATCGGATCGGTTCGGCGCAATGCCGCATTCTGCTGAAGCGGCGGGTAATAGGCCTGCGCCTGCCCTTGCCCGCTGACCCCGTGACAGGCGGCGCAATTGGCAAGATAGAGCTGTTCAGGCGGCGTCAGATCGGCGCGGCCCAGCGCCGCCTCCATTTCTGCGCGGATCTGGCCATAGCGATAGACCGGATCGCGCCGCGCAGGCTCTGGCAGCAGAACCGGCATCTGCTGATTGCCGCGCGGGATCGGCGCAAGTGCCTTGAGATAAGCCGCCATCGCGGCAAGGTCGTCCTGATGCAAGTGGCGCGTTGCATGTTGCACGACATCCGCCATCGGCCCTGCGGCCTGCACCCTGTCGGCGGCCTGTCCGCGCCCCAGATAATCAATCAGATCCTGCGCGGACCATTCACCCAGCCCGGTCACAGGATCGCCGGTCAGATTGGGCGCATGCCAGCCGTCCATGGTTGCGCCCGCAAGATAAAGATCGTCGCGCATCCCGAACAGATCATCGCGCGGGGTATGACATTCCCCGCAATGCCCCAGATGGTTCACCAGATAGGCCCCCCGTGCCAGGATGGGATCATCGCTTTGCGGCAGATTGCGCGTATCCAGCTGCAGCCAGTTCCAGGCCAGCACCCCGGTGCGGATATTGAACGGGAACGGCAGATCGGTCTGGGCCTCTGTCGGGCGCTCGACCGGGTCCTGGGCCTGCAACCAGACGTAAAGATCGTCGATATCGGCATCACGCATGCCCCGATAGGACGCATATGGCATCGCCGGATAAAGCCGCCTGTCGGGGGCCACACCCTTGCGCAGCACATCGGCCAGATCATCGCGGCTGTAATCGCCCGTGCCATAGCGGATAGAGGGGCTGATATTGCTGGCGACGATGGTGCCCATCGGGGTTTCGACCGCATAGCCGCCGGACAGATCCTCTGCGTGGCAGGACATGCAGCCCGCAGCCCGCGCGACATAGGCACCGCGCGCGATCTGCGCCATCGCGGCATCCTTGGGCGCATCGGGCTGTGCGACCGCAGGCAGTGCTGCGATGGCGACAAAACCAGCCGCAGCCAAAGCCAAAGCCTTGCCCGAGGGCAGCTGAAAGGCACGCCGTTCCGTCATGCCCTAGACCGCGCGCAGGGGCGGTGTCGGATCACCGGGGTGCGGCGGCGGTGGCCGCGTATCAGGCGGCACGTCACCGGGGTCCGGGTCGGGCATCGGGTCAGGAAAGTGATCGGGATCGGGATCGGGATCTGGCCGTTCCTGCGGCGGTGGCAGGTCGTTGGGCGGCAGATCGCTTGGCGCGGGGCGGGAAAACATAACAGGCATAGCAGCTCCTTTGCGAGGATCATCCCCCTTGCGGCGGGTTACGGGGTCAACACCAAGGCCCCGGCCATGTTCCGGCCATGCCCCGAAAAAATCCCAGCG
Organism: Yoonia vestfoldensis; assembly: GCF_002158905.1. Taxonomy (NCBI): domain Bacteria; kingdom Pseudomonadati; phylum Pseudomonadota; class Alphaproteobacteria; order Rhodobacterales; family Paracoccaceae; genus Yoonia; species Yoonia vestfoldensis. Next base: position 958,585 of record NZ_CP021431.1, on the reverse strand, counting down.
AGGCCGCATGCGGCGGGGTGGCCGCATTGACATAGGCCGCAAAACCAAGCGCCAGAAGCAGCGCCAGCATGATCAAGGCCAAGGCCAGCAGGCGGGCATAGGTCTGTCGCATCCGTCACACCATTTCGAAAATTTCAAAACTGATCCGCCGCGCGCTGACGCCACTTTGGCGCAAGGCGGCGGTGGTGGCATCAAGCATCGGTGCCGGACCACAAAGCATATGCGGCCAATGCCGCGTTTGTTCCGGCAGATGGCGCGCCAGCAGATCGCCGTCGATATAGCCGCTTTCGCCGCGCCAATCGGCAGGCGGGGTTTCAAGAACATGCACGACGGTCAGGTTCATCCTTGCGGCCAGCGCATCCAGCTCTTCGCGAAAAGGCGCCGCCTCCAGCGTCGGATTGGCATAGATCAGGATCACCGGGCGCGGGTCGTTGCGGGCCTGCAACGCCGTCAGATTGGCGATCACCGGCGTGATCCCGACACCGCCTGCGATCATCACGAAACCGGCGGCATCGGCCTCGCGATCAACCGAGAAGGTGCCGAAAGGGCCGTCGACATAGGCGCGGCTGCCCGGTTTGACCTTGGTCAGCCGTTCGGAATCGTCGCCCAATGGCTTGATCGCAAAGGCGATCTCGGGGCCAAGCTCGGGGGCGGTGGCAATGGTGAACGGATGCTCTTTCATCGCCCAGGGCGTATCGCCGATCGACAGCCAAGCGAATTGCCCGGCTTTCCAAGCGCGCAGCGGGCGGCCTTCGGGGCGCAGGGTCAGCCGATGCACCCCGCCGCGTTCCGCGCTATTGCGTGTCACCCGCCAGGCATTGCGCCACAGGATCGCCGGACGCAGCAGCCGCGCCCACAGGATGAACCCCGCCCAGACCAGCGTCACCCCCAGCCACAGGGCGCGGGTTTGATCGGCCCCGGTATATTTGCCAACCCCCAGCACATGCGCCACGGCAGCGGCAAAGCCCGCAACCGCCAGCGCGACATGCATCACGCGCCACCAATGATAATCCAGCCGCAGCCATTTGCGCAGCTCGGAGGTCACGATCAGCAGCACGAAACAGGCCAGCGCGAACCGCCCGATTGTCAGTTCCCAACGCGCGCTCAGCGGGTTCAGATCGCCCAAGGCGGGTTGATACCAGATATAAAGCACCGCGAAATGCAGCAGCATCAGGCCCAAAACACCCCAGCTAAGAAAGCGATGAAAGACATAGATGATATCGGCCCCGAACGGGGCAGTCAGCAGTTTGATCCGGCCGGTCAGCGCGAATTGCACCGCCGCCAGCGCCAGCGCGGCAAAGCCGCAGCCCATCGCGAAATCCCACAGCAGCGCAACCGGGGCGGGCAGGTCGCGGCTGGTGATGATCACGGCGAAAGGCAGCGCAATCACCGCCAGCCCTGCCAGCAGCCAGATCGCCGCGCGCAAAAAGACCACCACGGGCCGGTCGGCCAAGCGGATGCAATCCTGCGCAGTTTCTGATCCGGTCATGATGGCTTATCCGTCCTGACGGCGCAGCTTTGCGGGCCGCGATAGGGGTGATCCCGCCGCATCTGGCCAAGGCGGGGGCAAGACGCGTCACTTGTCCACGTCACTTTTCCACATCGGGCCGCGCAGACCCGCCGGGATGAAAGGCCGCAGGGTCATGCGCTGATCCCGCATGATCGCCCTGCGCGTTTTGCTTTGCGACATCGTCGGTCCCGTTTTCGCTGTCCTGGGATTCTTCGGGGTCTTCGTTCATTTCTTTCAGCGGCTGATCCTCGCGCTGATGCGCGGGCGTGCCGGGAAGGCCGCGCTCTTTTTGCGGCTGGTCGTCGTTGCCATGGGAATGGGTCATATCGCGCTCCTTTGCTGTGATAAAAGGCAACGTGCGGGGCGCATAACAGTTCCCGTTGGCATTGGCGGGAAACGGGGTTGCATCACTTTCGCGCGCAATTCCGACACCAGCCATTTTCCGCCGAGGCAATGACAGCCGCTTCAAAGCGCTGTCATGAATCACGATTACATGATGGTCTGGTTGTGTTGAAACTGGAAAGGGCACCACGATGAGTGACTGGAAAAATATCAGTGTGATTTCATGTGTCGGTCGGTCTGGTGAAACATTATCCGTGATCAAACAATCACGCGCCGACCGGACCAGCGCCACTTTGGCGATGGAAGCACGGCATAAGACGATTGACCGCTATGTGCTTGGCAATGGCGCAGAGGTCGAACCGCTTGACCCTGACAGGTTCGTGCTGCCCGACACCCGCGAGATCGTGACACGGGTGTCATGACAGCACCGGGGCGCCACCTGAGGTGACAGCCAGCGCAGGCCCGCGATCCATGGCCGCGCGGAACAATGTGATGCCACAGCCGTTCGCCCTGCATGGCTGGCACCTTGTCACATGCAATTCTTGACGGCGCGGCGCGCGTTCTCGAAGCGGCGGGCGTTGCGGCGATCCTGTTGGGGGCGGCCATCGCGCTGGCCCATGTGATCGGCGGCATCTTGCGCCGTGATGACGGCGAAAAACTGTTCGAGCGGTTCCGCACAGAATTGGCCAAAAGCATTCTGATCGGCGTCGAATTCCTGATCGCCGCCGATATTATCGGCACGGTGATTGTCGATCCGTCACTCGACAGCCTGGCGGTGCTGGCGCTGATCGTGCTGATCCGCACCTTCCTGAGCTTTAGCCTCGAGGTCGAAATCGAAGGGCGCTGGCCCTGGAACCGCAATCGCAACCGCCACGAGGATTGACCCTGCGTCATGTCCGGACCGGACAGAACTGGCCTTGGCCTTGCCACATGGCTGCCATGCAGGCGCCGCAGCCGCGCGGCATATGTGATCCGGACCGCCGGATCATCCGTATCCCGCAAAAGCCGCGCAACAAGGACGCCTGCCCATGGATCAGCACGACAAGCCAGAGCCGCAGCTGGATGCGCTCTTGCGCGATCTTCTGGCGGGGATCGCAGATGAACCGGTGTCCGATGAATTGCGTGCGCTGGCGCTGCGGCTGCAAAAACAGCTAGATCAACGCCAGACTGCCGCCATTGCGAAAGCATGATCGCAGGGCACAGCCCGCGCCGATCATCCGCGCCACGGCGGCCCGTCTTTACCGGCGGGCTTCGATCACGTCGAAAAAATCGCTTGTCCCCAGATCCTCGATCAGCAGGTTGCGCGCGCGGTTGACGCGGCTTTTGACGGTGCCGATGGCGCAATCGCATATCCGGGCCGCCTCTTCATAGCTTTCGCCCAGCACAACGACCAGCAACAAGATTTCGCGGTAATGCCGTGGCAGATTGCCAATCGCACGCATCAGCCGTTGCCCGGCGATATGTTCGTCATGGGTCGGCTGGCTGACTGACAGCGTCGAGGCGCAATCGCTGAGCCCGGGTTGTTCGCGGGTCCGTTTGCGCACATCGGTCAGAAAAGTGTTGCGCATGATCGTGAACAGCCACGCCCGCAGGTTCGTGCCCGGCTGGTATTTAGAGATATTGGCAATCGCCTTGACCAGCGTTGTCTGCACCAGATCATCGGCGTCGTCATATTGTCTGGTCAGGCTGCGGGCATAGGCGCGCAGGGCGGGCAGATGCGTCAGAACGTCGTCGACATCATCTGTGTCGGCGGGGGTATTCGTTCTGTGAGGCTGCATCGGGCTACTCCCTTTTGACATGGGTATAACGTCGCTGCGGTGCTGCGGGTTCCTCTGGCTGTCTCAACTTTTGCCTGTATTCACGCGACCTCACGTCACCTGAGCTTGCGCTTTTTCAAAGGCCACCGGCGCGCCGCCATTGCGCCGCGCCGGTGGTGTCATCTTAGGATGGAATATCGCCCGGCGTGGCCTTGCGCGGCCCGGATGGCGGCATGTATGCATCCTGTTGCGCGGATTTGCCCGCCTGATTTGCAGGCTTGCCAGAGCCGTGATCCGGACCCGTGCCATCCTCGGCCGGGCGGATAGTGTCAACCGCGTCAGAGGCGGCTTTCTCGACCACCTCGCCCATATCCTTGGCCGCCTTTTGCGCGACGGCGCCAAGCTTTGCGCGTTCCTCGGCATAGATGCGTTCAGCCTCTTGCAACAGTTCATCGGCGGTGTCGCCAAAATGGTCCTGTTCGATGCGGGTCTGTGGCAAGGCCGCCCCGATCGCCGCACCGACAGCCAGCGCCAGACCGCCCACGATCAGCGGCTGTTCGGTGAAAAGCTCTGCCGCCTTGTCACGCGTTTCTGCCATGCCTGCACGCAGGGTGGCGCGGGCTTCATAGGCTTTTTCGCGCGCGGCCAGAACACGGGCGCGGCCTTCTTCGGACAGCTGTTCGGTGCCTTCGGACAGACGCGCGCGCAGATCGGCGCCACGGTCACGCAGGGCCGTTGCGCTGTCTTTCAGCCCGTCGCGGGCGCGCTCTGCCGGGCTGTCATCGCTGTCATCCGCGCCCATTGCGGCGGTCATGCGCGCCCAAGAGGGGGCATCGCTGTCATGCCGGCTGTCGCGCGCATCAGTCGTCCGCGCGGCAGCGGCATCATCGCGGCGCGGCGACGGGCTGCGTCTTTCGCCAAAGATCAGCCAGGCCAGCCCGATACCGGTCAGCGCGACGCCCAACGGGTTTTGCTTGACCGCGCGAGTGACGGAATGGCCGATCTCGCCGCTGTGCTCGCGGATCTGGGTTGCCGCCTCGCGCAGCATCGTCTCGACCGAGACCTTGTCCTTGAGATCGTCAAGACTATCCGCCAGCCCTTCGCGCTGCTGTTCCAATTCGCGTTCGATATCCTTGGGGGAACGGTGATCAGTCATTGTAGGATTCCTTTACGGTCTGGGCGTCACGTTTGACATTCGCCGCCGTGCGGGTCGGCGCAAGCGAGGCAAGCTGCAAATCGGATTTGCCCTTTTGCAGCATCAGGTAGGCGATCAGGGCCAGCGCCACGCCCACGATCAGCGCAGACCAGCCGCCCGGAATGCCCAGCTCGGCCAAGGCCGCGACCAGTGCTGCGGTCAGCACATTGAGCGCGGTCAGCGCCACCACGGCAGCCGCGACGATCATGCCGATCGCCGTGCCTGCACCGCGGACATTTTCGTTCAATTCGGCGCGGGCAAGGTCGATTTCGCCCCGCACAAGATTGCTGACGCGGGTCATGGCCTCGTTCAAGATTGCGCCGGCGGTTTTTTCATTTGTCATGATCATACTCCTGTCGTGGGGGGCGTGGACATGGGGGGCTGGGTATCCGCGCGCTTGGCTGCGGTCCTGCCCGCGCGGCTGCGGCTATCGCGGCCAGAGCCGCCAGCGGTCATCACGCGCGAGGCGGCGAAACCCAGCAATGCGGCCCCGCCCAGAAAGGCCACAGGATGATTGCGCGCCAGATCGTTTAGATCGCGCATCATCTCGCCCATGTCCTTTTGATGCAGCGCATCAGAGACCTGGTCCAATTGATCCGACAGGCTGTCGAAAACCCGCCTTTGCGTGGAATTGTCGTCCAGTTGATCGGCGGCGGTGGACAGCGCGTCGGCCATGTCCTTGACGTTGCGCGCCGCGCCGCTGCGGGTCTTGTCGGCGGCGTCGGATAGATCGTCAGATACTTTGCCTGCGGCATCCTGCGCCTTGTCGCGCAGCGCCTTTGCGGTCTGCGCGCCGGTTTTGTCGGCAGGCTGGGTGGCAGGTCTTTTTGGCGATGGGGATTGTGTCATATCTCGGCTCCTTCTGGGTCAGGTGACAAACGAGAGAACGGCAAGGACCACCACGATGAGGCCCGTCAGATAGATGATTGCGTTCATGATGCGGTTACTCCCAAGCTGCGTTTCATCTGGTCACAGCAACCTGCGGTGGCGGCGGATGTTCCGACAATTCTGCGCGCCATCGGGCGGGCCGGTGCCATCAAAATGGCAAATCGCATCTTTGCTGAAACCTTGGCGCGCTTTGCCGCGTTGGCTTGGTCACAGCGGCCCGGATGGCCGCAAGCACCCAAGGCCAGCAGCAAGGACGCGCGTGGACACAGCAACACAAATCATGGCCCAGGCCGCGCAGCTATTCGCAGCCCTGCCCGACAGCATCTATCCGCTGGCGGTGATCTTGCTTGGCATCGCGGCGGGGCTGGTGCTGCACCGGCTGGTGTTTCGCTTTTTGACCCGCGTGATCGGCAGCAAACAGGGAATATCAGACAGCTTGCTGCGCTCTGCCCGGCGGCCCTTGCGGCTGGGCTTTGTGCTGATTGCGCTTATCACGGTGCTGCCCAATGTGTCCTTGCCCGGCAATTGGGAAAGCCGCTTGCAGCATCTGGGCATGGTGATGCTGATCATCCTGATCGGCTGGACGATCCTGCTGCTGACCAATCTTTATACCGAGCGATCGGTTCTGCGGTACCGGTTCGACACCGAGGACAACCTGGCAGCGCGCAAATATGTCACGCAGGTCCGCGTGCTGCGCCGCGTCATCGACATCGTGGTGGTGATCCTGACGACAGGGGCCGTGCTGCTGAGCTTCGAGGGCGTGCGCCAATATGGGGTCAGCCTATTTGCCTCGGCGGGGGCCGCAGGGCTGGTGGTCGGCTTTGCCGCGCGTCCGGTGCTGGCCAATCTGATCGCGGGCATCCAGATCGCCCTGACCCAGCCGATCCGGCTGGATGATGTGGTGATCGTCGAGGGCGAATGGGGCTGGATCGAGGAAATCTCGGCCACCTATGTGGTGCTGCGCATCTGGGATTGGCGGCGGATGGTCGTGCCGCTTTCCTATTTCATCGAACAGCCATTTCAGAACTGGACCCGCGAAAGCGCCTCGATCATCGGCGCGGTGACATGGCATCTTGATTACACCGTGCCGGTCGCCAAGGTCCGCGCCAAGCTTGAAGACCTGGTCAAGGCATCGCCGCATTGGGATGGCAATGTCGTCAATCTGCAAGTGACCGAAGCGGAGCCGGACACCCTGACGCTGCGCGGCTTGATGAGCGCGCGAACATCGCCCCTGGTCTGGGACCTGCGCTGCGAGATCCGCGAAAAGCTGATTGCCTGGATCCAGGCAGAATATCCACAGGCCCTGCCACGCCTGCGGGTCGCGCGGTCGCGGCCAGATCACGAAAACTGATCGGGCCTTAGCGATGTTCGTTCGGTGCATCCTTGGCAAGGGTGGATTTATTCTTGGTCTGGTGGGCCGCAGGGTCATGCAGCCGGTCTTGGGTCTTTTTCTTGCTGACCATCGCCACGATGATGACGGCAACAAAGGTGAAAAGCGACAGCGCCGCCAAAAAATAGCCCGGTTCCATGATGATCTCCTTTCTGCTGTGGGTCAGCGGGTCAACCAGCGCTGGCAAGAAAGGTTCCAGCGCCCCGGTTGCGCCATGCCCGTCACGGAACCTTCGCGGCCTGCGGCGGTTTTATCCTGATCAGCTGCGATGCTTTCGCGCGCAGCAAACAGACAGGAGCATTGCATGAGCCATTCCGAAAACAACATGAACCGCCAGGTCAAACGCCACAGAGGCCCGCTGATCGGCTTTATCGCGCTGGGGGCTTTCGTTGCGATTCTGTTGGTCTGGTGGCTGGGCGGTGTCGTCACCGATGCGCAAGATGCCACAGATGCGCAGGCACCAGCCACGGACCCGGCACTGTCGATCACCGCACCGGATGATCCGACAACCGCCACCGTGCCAGCGCAGAACCCCGCCACCGCCGATTAAATGCAGCGCGGCCGGGCGGCGGATCTGTTGCCGCCCGGCTGCCAGTTAGTGTCACAAGGTTCTGATCACGGGCGTCAGGCGGCGGGATTCAGCCGTGCGGTTGCGATCTTTGTCAACTTTTCATCTGTCGCCTCTTCTTCGGACAGCGTCTGTTGCAGGATATCGGCGCAGGATGTGTGGCCTAGTTCTTTTGACCAGGCAATCAGCGTCCCGTAGCGGGTGATCTCGTAATGCTCGACCGCCTGCGCGGCAGCGGCCAGGGCGGCATCCAGCACCTGCGCATCGCCGATTTCCTTGGAAATCTCGTTGGCTTCCTTGATGATCCCGTCAATGGCCGGACAGGTCACGCCTTTAGGCTGCTGGCCAAGTTCGGCAAAGACCTGTTCCAGCCGCGCGATCTGTTCCTTGGTTTCGTGCAAATGGGCGTCGAACGCCTGACGCAGCGTATCCGAGGATGCTTTGTCGATCATCTTGGGCAGCGCTTTTTCGATCTGCTGTTCGGCGTAATAGATGTCTTCGAGCGTGTGCAGATAGAGATCGTCCATCGATTGGATGTCTTTTGTAAACAGACCCATGTTTGTCCACCTTTTCGTTTCAACGGCGCGGGCGGGATTGCCTGCGCCCGGTGCCCCTCAACCTGATGGCTTGCGCGATGTTCCCGCCTGCCGCGCAAGCTGGCGGCATCGGCGATATCTGTCCTGCAGCGCCCGATCGCGGGAACTGCCCGGCCCTGCGCAGGTTTCTAGGCGCGGGACCACATGATCCCCCGAACCAAGGAGAGACTGACATGACCAAGACGAATGGATTGCTACTTGCCGCTTTTCTGATGGCCACCACATCGCCCATGGCCATAGGCCAGACGAGCGAGCCAACCCCGCTGCCGGGATCCTCGCCCAGCGACATCATGCCCGCGCCGATGCCGGGCGATCAGGCCGATGAGACCGACAGCAATGATGCGGGCGACGATGCTGGCAACGCTACTGGCAACGCCACTGGCGATGATACTGGCGACGATACTGACACGGCGTCGGATCGCCGCGCTGATCGCGAAAACATGGATTTCTTTGTGATCATCGCACAGCTAAGCCTGCCCTCGGCGGCAGATGTGGATTGGGAATCCGCCTTCTCGGACCTGCCCGAGGATAGCGACGTGACCATCGTCACCCTATCCGCATTGGCCGATGCCGATGATCCCGCAGCACCGATGCTGGATCAGGCCATGGTCAATTTCGACAATGACCGCGACAATCTGCGCCGCGCGATCGCACAGAACGAGGCCCTGCGCGGGGCGCTGGACCAAGAGGGCTATGCCAACGAGGATGTGGTCGCAGCGCTGATGGATCAAACCGGCGATGGCAGCGTCACGCTGGTCGTGGATGCCGAGGCCCAGTCGGACGCCTCGGACGCCGATGATACAGACAGCGATGATACAGACGCCGATGACGCGACCGACAGCGACAACTGATCCGCTGTCATCGCCATGAAAAAAGGGCACCCTTGCCAGCGCAGGGGTGCCTTTTTCAGCTTGGCAAAGACGAGCGGCGCACATGGATGGGACAGAAGCTTTCCGAAACATCGCAGCCATTGCGCTGTCTTCGGCCAAGGCGTGAAACCGGAAAAACCATCCTTGTTCTTCATGCCATCACGTCCGGTTGACACATGCGCGCCACTCATCCCCCCAACCCGCAGGCGGGGGGGAAGTTCCCCCTTTTTGCGCCTGCCGCGCTGCGGAACATCCCCCTGCCCGCCGCGTTAAGCCCCAAGGACCATAGCGAAAGGATGCTGGTGATGGTCGGACGCAAATGGGAAGCCCTGCCACGGGTGATGCGCTTTTTGATCACCTATTTCATGCGCGGTGCCGTCGCGGGCTGCGCCTTTGGGCTTGTGTTGATCCGCACCGATACGGGCCGTATCGGCACCATGCTGCATGCCCATGACAGCAGCTGGCCCACCTTGCTGTTCTTCGTGCAAGGCGCGGTTCTGTTCGGCACCTTGGCCAGTATCGTCGCTGTGGCAAACCTTGATGACGACAGTTTATGACCCCAAGGAGGCAAGCAGATGACCGATCTAGACCGCGCAAGCAGCGACCCCAAGGACACATTGTGGCACGAACTCACCCAGGTCGAGGCCGGGATGCTGGGCATCACCGGCAGCGGGCAGCATATGCAGCCGATGGCGCATCATGTCGATGCCAAGGCTGGCTGTCTGTGGTTTCTTACCACCAGCGACACTGATCTTGCCAAGGCGCTGCACCCTGACAGCGTTGCGCATTTTGTCATCATCTCAGGCGCGCAGGATTTTTATGCCTGCATGTCCGGCCCGATTGCGCAGCGCCAGGACAAAGCCGTTCTTGACGCCCTGTGGCAGACATCGGCCGCAGATCATTTCGTGGATGGCAAGGATGATCCCGCCTTGATGCTGATCGCGCTCGACCTTGAAAGCGCGGCGATATGGGCGCAGCCCCAGGGCGGGTCGCATCACGCCTGGCATGTCCCCGCAGCCACAGACGACAGCCCCGATAAACGCGGTGTGCGCAAGCATATCACCTTTGACTGATGCTGCGCTGCGGTGCCTTTGGCGCGCGGAACAAAGCCCTTTGCGGCGGGTTGAAACCGCATCACATGAAGGAGGCTTAAATGGCAGATCCAACGGATAAAGCCCAGAATGCCGCGCGTCTGCGCGCCGATCTGGATGCCGGCGAAGGCCGCGACAAGGTCGCCTATCCCGATCCCGCAGCCGCCCCGCTTGGCACTGACGACGAGGCCGCAGGCACCCCCGCCAGCCCCGCGCAGCTGCGCATGGCGCAGCAACAGGAACATCGCCGCGATGATGCTGATGATGACGGCCACGATGATCAGGAGGCAGTGCATGTGCCCGGTGTGGACAGCGCCCATCCCGCGGCCCATCCCGGGACCGGGGTCCATCCCGGCGCGCAGCCAGAGCCAAAGATCGCCCCGTCGCGGCCCAGCAATGCCGCATTGACGATGGTTGCGGTGCTGGCATTGGTGGCACTGGCCGTGCTGATCGTGCTTTATCCCTAAGCCCAGCACCCGCCCCGATCCGGGCGGGTGCCTTTTTGGTCAGATCATCGGCTTGCCGCCGGTAACAGCGATGGTCGCGCCAGAGACATAGCTCGACATCGGTTCCGCCAGCATCACATAGGCCGAGGCCAGCTCGACCGGCTGCGCAGGCCGCTGCATCGGGTAATTGGCCCCGAATTGCGATACTTTTTCACCATCAAAGCTGCCGGGGATCAGCGGGGTCCAGACCGGTCCGGGGGCCACGCAATTCACGCGGATCTCCTGATCCGCCAGCATCTGCGCCAGCCCCATCGTGAAATTCTGGATCGCCCCCTTGGTGGCTGCATAGGCCAGCAGCGCCGGGCTGGGCTGGTCGGAATTGATCGAGGCGGTGTTGATGATCGAGCCGCCCTTTTTCATATGCGGCACAGCGGCCTTGGCCAGATAGAACATCGCATGGATATTGACGGCAAAGGTGCGCTGCCATTCGCTATCGGTGATCTCGTCGATCGCGTCAAAGGTCTGCTGATGGGCGGCGTTATTGACCAGAATATCGATCCGGCCGAATTCCTCGACCACATCGGCGACGATCGCGCGGCAATGGGCGGGGTCAGAAATATCGCCCGGCAGCAACAGACATTGCTGGCCGCATTCAAGGATCAGGCGTTCGGTATCCTTGGCATCCTCGGTCTCACTCAGATAGCTGATCGCGACATCGGCCCCTTCGCGGGCATAGGCGATGGCGACGGCGCGCCCGATCCCGCTATCGCCGCCGGTGATCAGCGCGACACGGCGCTGCAACCGCCCGGACCCGTGCCATGATGTCTCGCCATGATCAGGGCGCGGTTCCATCGCGGCGAAACTGCCGGGCAGCGGCTGGGTCTGTTCGGGAAAAGGCGGGCGCGGATAGGATGGCGCATCGCCCCTGCGGCTTTGCGCCAGCCCGCCGCCCCCTGCCCCGCCGGGCTGTTTCATCCCAGCGGCAGAGGGCGGGTTCACATCGGCGCGATGCGTGCCTGCGGGGTCGATCTGTTGCTGGCGCTGGTCGATGACATCGGGCGCGGGATGGCGCAGCTTGTCATTGGCCGCAGTGTCGTGATCGTCAGAAGAAGATGACATGACAGCTTTCCTTTCGGTCTGGTAATGCACAGACAACAACGCGCAAGGCGGGCTTGTTCCATTGATCACGCGGCTGAATATTGGGGCAATCATAGGGGGCGGGGCGGTCGTCTTGACCGGAACCGCGCCCGTGGTAAGGGGTTGACCCGCACAACCACAGGCGCAAAGGCAGGCGACATGGCCAAGGGCGAAGACCACAAACTGGGCGATCTGATTGACCGGCTTCGCGCCACCACCGCGCAGGACAGCGTGTCAATCGCGGATGCCATGGCCGCAATCGGCGGGCGCGGGATCATCCCGTTTCTATTGGTCCCGGCCTTGCTGACGATGTCGCCGCTGTCGGGCCTGCCCGGCTTTTCGGCCACGGCGGGGGTGATCATCACGATTGTATCGGTCTATATGCTGCTGAACCGCGACGGCATCCGCCTGCCCGGTTTCATCGCATCGCGCAGCGTCGATGCGCACAAGCTGGACAAGGCGTTGCGTAAGCTTCAGCCTTTCGTCGCTTGGATCGACCGGCACACGCGGCGGCGCTGGCATCTGCTGTTCAAACGGCCGATCATCTGGCTGCCGCAGGGGCTGTGCCTGTTGTCGGGGATGGTCATGCCATTTCTGGAATTCATCCCCTTCACCTCGTCCATCGTGGCGACGGGCGTGTTTTTGCTGGCGCTGTCGCTGCTGGTGCGCGACGGGCGGTTATTTGTCATCGCGCTGGTACCTTATGCCGCCGTGATCACGCTTGCGGTCCGGCAAATAACTGGCGCTTGACGGTTCATTTGACGGGCTGGCCGGGTCAGCGCGCAGGGGCCAGATCGGCCAGAAAGGCCGCCGCCCAATCCTTGGCCCCGCAGGTGGTGACATTATGCAGCAAGGCCGCATGGCGCGCGCGCCTTTCATCCAGCGGCATAGTCAACCCACGATAGAGCGCCTCGGCCATATCCTCGACATCATAGGGATTGACGATCAACGCATCTTGCATTTCCTCGGCGGCACCGGCGAATTGCGACAGGATCAGCACGCCGGGGTCTTCGGGGTCCTGGGCTGCGACGAATTCCTTGGCGACAAGGTTCATCCCGTCGCGCAAAGGCGTGACAAAGCCGATATCGCTGTTGCGCATCAAGGGGGCCAGCACGTCGCGCGGCAAGGGGCGGCAGATATATTGCAGCGGCGTCCAATCCAGATCGGCCAGCCGTCCGTTCACCGCCCCGGCCATCTGTTCCAGCTCGGCGCGGATATCGGCATAGGCATCCACCTCGCCGCGCGAGGGTGGCGCGACCTGCACGAAATTGACATGTTTGGACAGGTCCGGATGCTGATGCAGCAACGTATCGAAGGCGCGGAACCGTTCGGGCAGGCCTTTGGAATAATCCAGCCGGTCGACCCCGATGATCCGCTGCATCCGCGCGGCCCCGACCGGCGTGGGCGGCACGGATTCCGCGCGCTCGGCACTGGCAAGACGGGTGAATTCGGCCGCATCGATGCCGATCGGATAGCGGCCGACCCGCACTTGGCGATCCTTGGCCTGCAAATGATCCGCCGCCACGCGGATCTCGGGCGCATGGGCCGCCATATAGGATTTCAGGTTATTGGCATCGGTCTGGGTCTGGAACCCCAGCAGGTCGTAATCCAGAAAACCGCGCATCAATTCAAGATGATGTGGCGTTGCCGACAACAGTTCGGGCGGCGGCAGCGGGATGTGCAAAAAGAAGCCGATCCGCTGGCGACAGCCCATCCGGCGCAGGATACCGGCCAGCGGGATCAGGTGGTAATCGTGAATCCAGATGATATCATCAGGCTGCAGCATCGGCAAAAGCTGGCGGGCAAAAGCCTCGTTCACGCGCATATAGCCGTCAAAGGCCGTCGCGGTGATATGGACCAGATCCAGCCGGTAGTGAAACAAGGGCCAAAGCACGCTGTTGGAATAATCGGAATAATATTCGGTGAAATCGGCGGGGGTGATCGGGATGCCGACACAGGTGACAGGCCCGTGTTCGCTGATCGTGACAGGGTCGCCGGTCTGGCCTTTGCGGTCGCCGTTCCAGCCAAACCAGATCCCGCCGCGTTTGCGCACCGCATCGGCCAGACCCACGGCCAGACCGCCGGTCTGCACCTGCGCGCTGAGATCGGCAACACGGTTGGACACCACGACAAGCCGCTGCTTGCCGCTGCCCTGCGAAGACGACGGGTCGTCATCGGCATCCTTGCGCAAGCCTTGGCCAAGGTTGATCCGGGGCGGAGGGGATTGAATGGTCATGCGGCACACCCTGTCTTGCGATTTCTCTGTCTCATGAAACATCCCTGCGTTGTGATTGTTCCCGCTGCGGTGCGCCCTGTCGCGCCGCCAGATCAAGGCAATGGACCAGCGCGGCGATATCCGCCACGCGATAGCGCGCGGCTGTCGCCCCCTCACCGACCTTGACCGATAGGCCGCCCATGCGGTTGACGGCGGCAAAGCCGGTCTCGTCCGTGACGTCATCGCCTGCGAAAAACGGGATGCGCCCGGCAAAAGGCGGCTGCTGCATCAGGCTTTGCACCGCCTCGCCCTTGGTCTGGCGGCCATAGATCAATTCCAGCACCATCTTGCCAGACAGCAGCGACAGCGCCGGATCGGCCTCGCAAAGGCCCTGCATGAAGGCGTGACATTGCGCTGCAAGCGCGGGCCGCTTGCGGTAATGCAAAGCGACTGCGCCGGGCTTGGGGTCGGGCTCCAGCCCGTCATGGCGGGCCGCGAAATCGGTCACTGCGGCGACCAGCCCGGCATGGGCCTGCGCGTCATAGTCAAACCGCGTCACGGCCCCGTCCTGCAGCCGCCGTTCCAGCCCATGCACCCCCACGGCGGGCAATATCAGCGGGGCCAGCATCCTGTCGATCTGCGCCAGCGACCGCCCCGAGACCAGCGCCAGCGCATCGCCGGTCCCCAGCGCCAGCCTGTGCAGCACATCGCGCACCGGCGGCGCGACACGCGCCTGTTGCGGATCGGCGACGATCTCGGCCAATGTCCCGTCCACATCGAGGAAAAACGCGGTGCGGGCCGGCGCCAATACCAGCGAAGGCTGAAGAATTTCAGTCACATGCAGTCCTTTGTAATCTGTTGCGGCACCGGATCAACGCGCCAAAGGGCGCTTGGTTGCGCGCCCTGCACGCGATCCCGTCAAAGGCCAATCAATGTCACCGTGACTGGCACCCTGTCTGGCACCCTGTCTGGCACCCTGTCTGGCACCCTGTCTGGCACCCTGTCTGGCATCATCCCCGGCATTGTCACCGTCACCGGCCATCCGCAAAAGGGCCAGGACATCACGGCGCTATGGGCACCGGCCAGTCTTTGCCCCTGCAACAGGGCGTAACATGGGCGGGGGCCAGAGGTCCAGTTCACCACCCCGGATCGCGGGCAAACCCCGGCCTTGCGGGCCAAGGCGATGCCGGATCGCGGTGATCGCCTATCATTTGTGCAGTTTGAAAACGAAAACACCCCGCCACGGTGGGCGGGGTTGGCCTGGGTGGATCAGCGGGCACCAGCGCGCCCGCCTGCCCCATCAGACATAGGGCACGCCGTAATAGCCATAGACATTGCGCCCATAGCCGGGGTCCTGCCAGGGGTCTTCATCGGGCGCATAGCTTGGGGCCTGGTCCAGCTGTTCGCGGGTGACATTGACGATATAGCCACCCAGATCGGGATCGAAGGTCAGCGTATCCCAAGGCAGCGGATGATAGCGTTCGCCCAGCCCCAGAAAGCCGCCAAATGACATCACGGCATAAGAAACCTTGCCGCTGTGTTTATCGACCATGAAATTATAGATGCTGCCGATGTTTTCGCCGTCGTGATTATAGACATGCGTGCCTTCCACCTTGTTGGATGCGATCAGACGATGCGTCTCGTCGATGGAATCGGCATTTTCGGCCAGCGACCGCGTCTCGGTGTTCATAGGGTCAGCCATGGCTTTTGTCCTCTTGGTTGCGATAAAGGATCAACCGGCGCGCGCGGGGAATGTTCCGGACCGGATCGCAGCCTAGATGCAAGCGCTGGTCAGCACGATGGGCGACAGGGTCCAGAGGGTCGCGACCAGACCAACCCAGGCCGTCGCGCGCGCCGTGACATTGACGAACTGCGCGTCAGAGCGGAACCGCGCCTGCGCTAACAGCCATAACAGCGCGACCTGCGCCATGATCGCCAGCGCAAAGGCCGCCACCAGCAGCCCGCGCGCCAGCGACAGCCCAAAAAGGCTGCCCGCGATACCGAAACCGCAGATCACCCCGTGCAGCGCGTAAATGGCGCTGAACGCGGCCAGCCAGACCAGCGGGGCGATCAGGATACGCAGCAGATCCATCATAGCGTCAGCCCCGACAGATGCCCGACCAGCAGCACCAGCGATCCGCTGATGGCGAGGTAATCGGCCCAAAGACTGACCACCGCAAATTCCGACCGGCGGACGGGCGAGATATAGCCCTGCGTCACCCGCGCGATCAGATGGCCGGTCATCAGCACCATCAGCCCCGCGTGGAACAGCCCGTAGCTGCCCAGCACGAACAAGGTCGCGGCATAGGCATGGTCCACGGGCGGCGGCATGCGCCACAGCATGATGGCGCAGCAGGCCCCGAAAACCAGCGCGCCGGTCAAGGCGATGCCCAGCGCAGGCAGGGTCGCGCGCGCGTTGCGCACCGCTGCCAGCGCCAGCCGCAGCGCAAGTGCCGTGCCCAGCGCGCCCGCCACGCCCACGCCAAGTTCGATGAAGGACGGCACAAACCGGACGGCAGGCGGCCAGCCGGGGGCGACGGTCCATAAAAAGCCGAAACCGAACAGCAGACAGCCAAACAAGGTGGCATTGGCCACCAGCAAAAACAGCGAGCCCCACCAGCCCGGCGCGCGGTCGGTGGCGCTGGTATGTGGCAAGGTCACGCCCTGCCCCACATCCTGCGCGCCCGGATCATCCTTGCGCCCGGTAACCCAGACCCAGTGCAGCGCCAGCGCCGCCACCCCGACGATCCCGATCGGGACCATCCAATAGGTTTTCAGCAAAAGCCCCAGAAAGAAGATACCCGTCACCGCCGACATCACAATCGGCAGGCGGGTATTGGCGGGATAGATCACATGCGCTTCGGGGCGGCCTGTGGCGACATCGACCATCAAGGTCTCGCGCCAATGATGGCGGGGTGTGCCCAGATAGCCTTTGCCCTGCGCCAGACTGACCGGCAGGTCCGGATCATCTGCCAGCGGGTCGCGGCTGGTCACATGCGGCAGGCTGGCGAAATTATAGGATGGCGCGGGCGTCAGTGTCGCCCAGTCCAGCGTGCCTGCCTGCCAGGGATTACGCCTAATCCTGCGCTGCGACCAGACATGCAGGATCACATCCAGCAGGACCATGGCGATCCCGATGGACAGAACGAAACTGCCGACGGATGAAATCAGATTGATCAGGGTCCAGCCATCCTCGGGGGTATAGCTGTCGATCCGGCGGCGCTGGCCTAAAAGCCCCACCCAATGCATCGCGAAAAACGTGACGTGAAAGCCTGCAAAGATCAGCCAGAACGCAAATTCGCCCAAGCGAAAGAACCGCTTGCGCCCGGTCACATGCGGCAGCCAGTAATAAATCCCCGCGAAGACCGGAAAGACGAAACCGCCAAACAGCACATAATGCAGATGCGCGGTGATAAAGGCCGTGTCATGGACCTGCCAGTTGAACGGCACCATCGCCACCATGACGCCGGTCAGCCCGCCGATCACGAAAGTCGCGAAAAAGCCCATGATATGCAGCATCGGCATATGCAATTCGGGCCGGCCTTTCCACATCGTGCCGATCCAGGCGAAAATCTGCACCGCCGTCGGCACCGCCACCAGCGTTGACGCTGCCGAAAAGAAGGCCAGCGCCATATGCGGAATGCCCGTGGTGAACATGTGATGCACCCAGAGCCCGAAGGACAAAAACGCCAGTGCCACAATCGCCGCCACGATCCAGCCATAGCCGATCAGCGTCGTGCGGCACATCACCGGCAGCACGGTGGATACGATGCCAGCCGCAGGCAGAAAGATGATATAGACCTCGGGATGGCCGAACAGCCAGAACAGATGCTGCCACAGCAGGCTGTCTCCGCCCAGGTCGACCTGAAAGAACGGAAAGCCAAAGGCGCGTTCCACCTCTAACAGGATCGAGCCAAGGATCAGCGGCGGGAACCCCGTCAGGATCATCAGTGCCGTGACCAGCGCATACCAGGCAAAGATCGGCATTTTCGCCAGCGTCATGCCGGGGGCGCGGAATTTCAGGATCGACACACAGATTTCAGCCGCTGCCGCGATGGCCGAAATCTCGACAAAGGTGATCCCGATCAGCCAGAAATCGGTGTTGATGCCGGACGCATAGATCGCATTGGACAGCGGCGTATACATGAACCAGCCGCTGTCGGGCGCAAGCCCCAGCAGCATCGCCACCAGCAGCATCGACCCGCCGAAGACGTAACACCAATAGCCGTAAGCCGTCAGGCGCGGAAAGGCCAGATCGCGGGTGCCAAGGATCTTGGGCAAAAGATAGATCGCCAGCCCCTCGAATGCGGGGATCGCGAAGAGGAACATCATGATCGTCCCGTGCATGGTAAAGATCTGGTTATAGATCTCTGGCCCGGCAAAGGCCGCATGCGGGCTGGCCAGCTGCGCGCGGATCAGCATCGCAAGGATGCCCCCCACGATGAAAAAGAAAAACGAGGTGACAAGGAACATCCGCCCCAGATCGCTATGGTTCACGGTGGAAAACCAGCCGCGAAACCCCTTTTGCGAGGCCCAGATCGCATCAAGCCTGCGATGGCGTGCAACGACATTCATTGGGTGCCTCCTGCGATGAAAGCGGCCCAGCCTGCGGCGTCATGCGCCCGGACGGTAAAGCCGAAACCGGCATAATTCGTGCCGCTGAATTCCGCGCTCAGACCTTGGTAATCGCCCGGCGCATCGGCCTCGATCCGCAGCAGATTGGCGCGGCCGGGGATGGCGTCGCGCTTGCCTGCAAGGCGCGGCACCCAGAAACTATGGATCACATCCGCCGTGGTAACCGCGACATCGACCGGCCGGCCTGCGGGAATGTGCAAGATATCCTGTGTCATCTGCCCCGGCGCATCCTGATAGGTAAAGGTCCAGACCCAGCGCTGCCCCTGCGCGCCGACCTGCACGACATTGCCGTCATCGCGCGGCAAAAGCCGTTCACCGATCACCAGCCCAAAGCCCAGCAAGATCGCCAGCACGATCATCGGAAAACCAAGGCCAAAGCCGATGATCCAGACCCGCAGCTGGCGATCCTCATCGCCGGGTGCGGCGGGCCTGCGCCGCCAGAAAGCCAGCGCCACCAAGCCCATGACCAGCGCAAAGATCAGCACCGATCCGATCAGCATGGCCCACCACAGCGCGGCGATGGCCCACGCCGCAGGCCCTGCTGCATCGAGGGTCGACATGTCGCCCGCGCAACCATTCAGCGCCAAAAGCGTTGTTGCCAATATCACAAAACGAGGAGCCAGCCCCCCATGCCTGAAGAAAAAGTCGAGACTGAATCCGACGCGTTGATCGACCCGATCGGGGAAATGCCGGATTTCAACAAGACGGAATCGCGGATGGCCTTGGCGGGACATCCGATCCACGCGATGAGCGTCGCTTTCCCGGTCGCGCTGACCTTTTGCACCTTGGGTGCGGATGTCTTTTACTGGATCACGGGCGATCTGTTCTGGGCGCGCGCCGCTGTCTGGGCGGCGGGCACCGGCTTTGTGCTGGGGATGATCGCTGGCTTGTCGGGGGCGGCGGAATTGCTGCTGGTCTCGGGGATCCGCGCCCGCGCGCCCGCCTGGACGCATTTCATCATCGCGGTCACGCTGCTGGCGATCCTGGGGGCGAATTGGGGGCATCGGCTGTCGGGCTATGAAGCCGCCGTGCTGCCCTATGGGCTGCTTTTGTCGGGGCTGAGCGTGCTGATGGTCATGTTCACGGGATGGCATGGGGGCAAGCTTGTCTTTGATTATCAACTGGGCACCTCGAAGGGAAAATCGTGACCGCGCGGCACCAGCAGCCATTGCGGCATGCTGACCCAATCGGCGGCAGGTTTGGCCAGCACCAGACCAAGGATCACCACCGCCACGCATAAAACGCCGCCCACCCCATAGGCGGGATGGGGTGGGCGGTGCGTGCCGGGTTTTTCGGCCGTCAGCACCAGCACATGCCCGATCCAGGCATGCAGCGCGACCAGCAGCGCCACAAAGACCATCTTGGCATAGAACCAGGGCACAAAGACCTCGCGCAGAAAGATCAGCCAGGTGCCCGCGATCACCGCCACCACCGCCGCAGGTGTGACGCAAAGCGTATAGGTCAGATGGGCGGCGCGGCGGATATGGATGTAATCATCCGGCCCGATGGCCGGTTCATGGCGCGCCAGCATGATCGGCAGGATCAGCAACCCGCTGCACCAGATCAGCAGCGCCGCGATATGCACCGCCTTGAAGAGCGGCACCAGAGGCGTGATCCATTCTACCACGACAGATCCCCCCGCAGCCGGGTCCAGCTTTGGCGCGCCAGCGTCACGGCGGCCACCGCATAGGGCAGCCCCGCAGGCACCCACATGATCAGCCCGCCCAGCTGCTGGTCGCGCAGCGCGCTGATACCCCAGTCAAACGGCGCGATGGCATGGGCCGCATAAAGCGCGGCTGGCGCGAAAGTCAGGATCGCGCCCAGCATCCCCATCTGCGCGAAATTGGCGATGATCGCGGCCAGTTGCAGCACCGGCGCCCCGTTGCGCGCAAAAGCCGCGCGCCAGAACCAGACCGCGCTTGCCAGCAGGGTGATCTGCATCAGCCAGTACACTCCGACATGCGACAGCGCGGCATCATAGGCGGCGGGCAGATGCCATGCCCATAAGATCACGCTCGCCACCGCCAAGGGCAGCGCCGGCCCGCCTGCCGTTTGGGCGCGCAGCCCCCAGGCCAAAAGCGGTGCCGCAACCGCGACCAGCAACACATGATGCACCACCCGCGCCGAAAACAGCGCCGAGGACAGCGCGCAAAGCGGCGAGACAAAGGCCAGGATCAGCACCGCAACCGCCAGCAGCCCTGCCAGATCGCGCCGCAGCAGCCAGCCCATCAGCGCCAAGGCCAGCAGCAATGGCGGATCAAGGTTCCAGCTGGACCATAGCTGATCGGGGAGCGGCGGCGGGCCGCAGTAAATCCTGTCCATCGACGGCTTCCTGTGCTGCGGGGGCGGCTTGGGTGCCCCGTCCTGCACAAACGCGCCCACTCGCGCGATAGTTCCAGCCCAAGCCCGGAACCCAGCACAGATGGCCGCGTTGAGCCCCAGAGACACACCCAGACACACGAAGGAGCCGCCAGCATGACACAAGATCCCAAATCCACCCGCGCAATGCCGCGCAGCCTGATCTATGCGATGATCCCCATCGGGTTTTTGTTGCTGGTGCTGGTCTTGATCTTGTCAGGGGTGCTGACGCAGGAGGCGGTGGATGATCCACGCGTCGTGGTCGAGGATGAAGACCAGACCGTGCAGGACAGACCCGCGCCCTGATCGGTCGGCGCCTGTTCAGCTGCGCGGATCGTCGATATCGGTATCGCCGGGCGCGCATTGCGGCACAAGAAACGGCATCACCACAAGGATCGCCAGCACGACAGCGGTTGTCAGGATGGCCGTCGCCTCGAGGCCAAGGCCCACGATCACACCGATCCCCGCCGTGGCCCAGATACTGGCGGCGGTCGTCAGGCCTTCGACCTCGTGGCGCGATCTGCGCACGATGATGGCCCCTGCCCCCAGAAACCCGATGCCTTGGACAATGCCTTGCAGAACGCGCGAGACCTGTTCGATCGGCATCCCCGCCTGTATCGGCCCGATCACGAATAAGGCCGCGCCCACCGCGACCAGCATATGCGTGCGCACCCCGGCGCTGCGCGCCTTGCGTTCGCGGTCATAGCCCAGCACGCCGCCCAATGCGGCCGCCGTCAACAAGCGCAGCGTAATGACCGTGATCGCCGCAATATCCGGCAGATCCCCGAATTCGGCCATGATCGTGGACCCGATATCGTGCAACATGCGCGCATCCGTTCAAAGAGGTGACACCACCGCTTTAACCCGTCGCATCGCTGCATGTTCCCTGCGGCCAGCGCGCCTGCAAGGCCGGATCAGGCGGCGAAAACACCGCTTTCGGCGGCAAAGCCCTTGATCTCGATTGGATTGCCCGAAGGATCACGGAAAAACATGGTCCATTGTTCGCCTGGCTCGCCCTTGAAGCGGACCGAGGGGGCCAGGATAAAATCGGTCTGCCGGTCTTCCAGACGACCGGCAAGCGCGGTCCATTCATCCAGCGGCAGCACCACGCCGAAATGGGGCATCGGCACCATGTGATCGCCCACTTTGCCGGTCGGCGCATTGGCGAAAGGTGCGCCCAGATGCAGGCTGAGCTGATGGCCGAAAAAGTCGAAATCGACCCATGTCTCGGTGGACCGGCCTTCGACAGCGCCCAGCGCACCGGTATAGAATGCGCGGGCCTCGTCCAGATCGGTGACGTGATAGGCGAAATGGAATGGCACGGGCATGGGCGTCTCCTTGGGTTCTGCGCGGATGATTTACACATTCTGTCCCGCAAAGTCCAAGCCGTAAGTTTTGCCGCGCAGCACCGGTCTTTTCCTGCGCTGCCATGTTGTTTGCCCGCCGCTTTGCCCCTACACCTGCGGCAGATGATCCAAAGGGAGAGAGATGATGACAGACGCCCCCAGCTACGGTTTCGACACATTGCAGGTCCATGCGGGCGCGCGCCCCGATCCGGCCACCGGCGCGCGGCAGGTGCCGATCTACCAGACCACCGCCTATGTCTTCCGCGACGCCGAACATGCGGCGGCGCTGTTTAACCTGCAAGAGGTCGGCTATATCTATTCGCGCCTGACCAATCCCACGGTCGCGGCCTTGCAGGAACGTATCGCCACGCTCGAAGGCGGTGTTGGCGGGGTCTGCTGTTCGTCGGGTCACGCGGCCCAGATCATGGCGCTGTTTCCGCTGATGCAGCCGGGGCGCAATATCGTGGCGTCAAGCCGGCTTTATGGTGGCACGGTCACGCAATTCAGCCAGACGATCAAACGCTTTGGCTGGTCGGCCAAATTCGTCGATTTCGATGATCACGCCGCCGTTGCCGCCGCCATCGACGATGATACCCGCGCCGTATTCTGCGAAGCCATCGCCAATCCCGGCGGGCATATCACCGATCTGGACGCGATTTCCGCGATCTCGGATGCGGCGGGTATTCCGCTGATCGTGGATAATACCAGCGCGACCCCCTATCTGTGCCGCCCGATCGAACATGGCGCGACGCTGGTCGTGCATTCGACCACGAAATACCTGACCGGCAATGGCACTGTGACGGGGGGCTGCGTCGTGGATAGCGGCAAATTCGACTGGCGCGCCAATGACAAATTCCCGTCCCTGTCACAGCCCGAACCCGCCTATCACGGGCTGACATTCGCGGAAACCTTTGGCCCGCTGGCCTTTACCTTTCACGGCATCGCCATCGGGCTGCGTGATCTGGGGATGACGATGAACCCGCAGGCCGCGCATTACACGCTGATGGGGATCGAGACGCTGTCTTTGCGCATGGACCGGCATGTGCAGAATGCACAGACCATCGCCAAATGGCTGCAAGATGATCCGCGCATTGATGATGTGACCTATGCCGGGCTGGATAGCTCGCCCTATGCGCATCTGGTCCCCAAGATCTGCCCCAAGGGTGCGGGTGCCTTGTTCACCATCGCGGTCAAGGGCGGCTATGACGCCTGCGTCAAGCTGGTCGACAGCCTGGAAATATTTAGCCATGTGGCTAACCTTGGCGACACCCGGTCGCTGGTGATCCATTCCGCCAGCACAACGCATCGGCAGCTGACCGCTGACCAGCAAAAGGCCGCAGGGGCCGGGCCGAATATCGTGCGCCTGTCCATCGGGATCGAGGATGCCCGCGATTTGATCGCCGATCTGGATCAGGCCTTGACCAAAGCCGTCGGCTAAGGCCAGCCGCCAGGGCCACCTGCGCGGGCCTACTTCTGGCGCAAAACCCGTCCATGCCCTTGGCTTGGGCGGGTTTTTGCTTTAGGATTTCGGGATCTGCGCAATGGCGTTCAGATGCGGCCTTCAACCTGCTAGACGCGGTATATGACACCCGATTTTGCCCTTTCGCTTTCCCTTGCAGGCATTGATCTGCTGCAACGCAATGATGATGGCTGGCGGCATGTCGGCACGGCATCACTGGGGGCCAGCGATATCGCCGCAGCACTGGCCGATCTGCGCGCCACAGGGCAGGCGCTGGCGCCAGAGGGGTTTTTCACCAAGCTTTTGATCCCGATGGAACAGGTGAAATATCTGGCGCTTGATACGGCGCAGACCAGCTTGGCCGATATCACCGCTGCGCTGGACGGGGCCACACCCTATGCGCTGGACGCGCTGGCGATTGATTTCGAACGCAGCAACGGGCGCACCCATATTGCCGCCGTCGCACAAGAAACCCTGCGCGAGGCCGAAGATTTCGCCGCGGCGCATGGGTTCAACCCTGTTGCCTTTGTCGCGGTGCCGTCCCCCGGCACCTTTGCGCAGGAAATCTTCTTTGGTCCGACCACCATGGCCGCCCGCGCCCTTGGCCCCGGCATCATCGTCACCCGCGACAGCCAGCCCGTGCAATTGCCCAGCACGCAGGCCAAGACGCATCCGGCGCAGGCTGACCGGCCTGTCCCCGCGCTGCGGGTTGACCGGATCATCGGCGAATATCACCCGCCACGGCAATCTGCGCCTTTGGTGCCTGTGCCTGTCATGCCTGTGCCTGCGCGGATCGTTCTCTCCGACATCCCCCCCGCAGCGCCGCGCCATCTTGACCGGATCATCCCGCACTATGACGCGCCCACCACCCAGACCGAGGTGCCGCTGATCGCCGTGGCCGCACCCGGATCGACCCGGCCGGTGGTGCTGGGCGGGGTAATGGCTGCGGTGTCGCAGGCCCGTTTGCGCCGCCCCGCCTATGCGCTGCCGGGCGCGATTGCTGCCAGCCTTGCCGCTTTGGGCCTGATCTGGTGGCTGCAATCCGGTCCCGCGCCGGTTGACGCGCCCCTGCCGGTCACCGAACTAGCGCAGGCCGCGCCGCCCACATCTGCGCAGCTTGATATCGCGATCACGCCGCCCGATCCGGGCCGCGATCAGCCGCTCGCAGCGCAACGCTTGCCTGATAGCGAAACCGCCTTTGCCGCCAGCCCGCCGCCTGGGCCATTGACGCCCGATGTGGCCGACAGCCCCGACCTTGTGCCGCAAATCAGCTCTGCGCCGGCAACAGGGCGCGTGCTGACCCCGGATGAGGCGCAGGCCGTCTATGCCGCGACCGGCGTCTGGCAGCGGCCACCGCGTTTTGTCGATCTGCCCTCTGCCGTCACGACCGCGGATGTGATCTGGCCGGACACGCCCCCCGCCGCCGCACCGCTGGCCGCACCACGCCTGCCGACAAGCGCGGCGCTGGCCACCGATCTGGCCTTTGTGCCGCTGGCGATCCCGCCTGCGGCTGACACATTGTTCGATCTTGATGCCGAAGGTTTTGTGCGCGCCACTCCCGAAGGCGCGCTGACCCCCGAAGGTGCGGTGGTTTACGCGGGGCTGCCGGACCTGCCGTTTCGCGCGCGGCCTGCGCGGCCCGTGGATCCCGCTACAACATCAGCCGAGGTTGAGATCACCGTGATCCCCGGGCCGCCGCCCGTGGTTCCACCCCTGCGGCCTGCCACATTGGACCAGACGACACCGGGCGGGGTATCCCTTGCCGGGTTGCAGCCGGGGGCCAGCGGCGCGACTGCGGTTGACGATCTGACGCCGCCCCCCGGTGCGATCCGCCCAAGAGCACGACCCGCCCTGCCCGATGTCGCCAATAGCGCCAGCGAGATCGAGGCCGTTCTGGGCGGCATCGCGCTGGCCGCGCCGGATATGCGGGCCACAGGCTCGGCCTTTGCGGTGGCGACATCCTTGCGGCCGACCCGCCGGCCCGCCAATTTCGACCGCGTCGTGGCCGCCGCGCGCAGCAGCCAGCGGCCCGCCGCCACGCCCACGCCCGGTGCAATCGCGGCAGCCCCGGCGCCGCAGCAGGTGCAGGCCGCGGCCCCCGTCGCCCCGCAGAATTACGAACCCGTCCCCGGTGGCGTGACCCGCGCCGCCACGCAAGACAGCGCGATCCGCCTGCGCGAGATCAACCTGATCGGCGTCTACGGACAACCCAGCGCAAGGCGCGCGCTGGTCCGGTTAAGCAATGGGCAATTTGTCCGGGTGCAGGTCGGCAGCGAATTGGACGGTGGCCAGGTCACGGCAATCGGTGAAAACGCGCTGAACTATGTCAAGCGCGGCACCACCTATGCCTTGCAGATCCCGCAGGGCTGATCCGCTATTGCCATCGGCCAATCAGGACCGCGCGACGGGATCAGGCGTCGCTGACACCGGCTTCGGCGAATGTGGCCATGCCGGAATGGCAGGCGACAGCACCTTGCAGGATGGTGATCGCAAGCGCGGCCCCGGATCCTTCGCCCAGCCGCAGACCCAGCGACAAAAGCGGCTGTTTGCCCAAAGCATCCAGCAGCCTCTGATGCGCGCCCTCCAGGCTCAGATGCCCGGCGACGGCGTGATCCAGCCCGGCAGGGTTTAGCCGGTGCAGCACGCCCGCCGCTGCCGAACAGATGAACCCGTCAAGGATCACCGGGATCCGCAGCGCCCGTGCGGCGGCCATAGCCCCTGCCATCGCGGCAATCTCGCGGCCACCCAGACAGCGCAGCGCCTCGAGAGGGTCGCGCGGATCATGCAGGGCCAGCCCGGCATCCACCGCCGCGACCTTGCGCGCAAGGCCCGCATCATCGACACCAGTGCCGCGCCCGGCCCAATCGGCACCGGTGCCGCCGAACAAGGCCGCGGCAAGGGCCGCCGCCGATGTGGTATTGCCGATCCCCATCTCGCCGGTGACCAGCAGATCAGCCGGAGGATCAACCGCGCTCCAGCCCTTTTGCAAAGCGTCCAGCAATTCAGATTCGGTCATGGCGGGGGCCAGGGTGAAATCCGCCGTGGGCGTCGCAAGCGACAGCGCATGCACATCCATCCGCGCCCCCGCCGCCTTGGACAGCTGGTTGATCGCCGCACCGCCATGTTCGAAATTGGCGACCATCTGCACCGTCACTTCGGGCGGAAAGGCGGAAACACCCTGCGCGCAGACCCCGTGATTGCCAGCAAAGATGATGACCTGCGGCGCGCGGATCGCGGGGCGCGGATCGGCGCGCCAGCCTGCATACCAGATCGCCAGATCCTCGAGCCGGCCCAAGGCACCTTGGGGCTTGGTCAGCTGCGCATTGCGCGCGGTGGCCCCGGCGATGGCGGCCTTATCGGGGGTGGATAGCGCGGCACAGAGGCTGCGAAAATCGGCAAGGCTGGTGAATGGCGCGGTCATAAGGTCCTCGTTGCGTAATCTGCCCTGACTGTCTAACGATCAGGGCACAGATGAAAAGAGCCGCAAGGGGCAAAGCAGTGACCAATCCCGACAATCGCCTGTTTGCGGCCATCGACCTGCCCGCGGCGCTGGGCCTGCTGACGCGGCTGCCGGTGCCGGTGGATGGCGCAGCGGCGACCGCGCGCGGGGCGGCGGCGGTCTGGGCCTATCCGCTGGCGGGCGTGGTGTTGGGGGGACTGCAGGCGCTGGCCATGGGGCTGCTGCTATGGCTTGATGTGCCGGTCGCGATCACCGCAGCGTTGGTGCTGGCGCTGGCGATCATCGTCACCGGCGCGATGCATGAGGATGGCCTTGCCGATAGTATCGACGGGCTATGGGGTGGTTGGGACAAGACGCGCAGGCTGGCGATCATGAAAGACAGCCATATCGGCACCTATGGCGTGATCGCGCTGGTGCTGACGCTTTTGCTGCGCTGGACAGCGCTGGGCATGATCGCCAGCGCGGGGGGTTTTGCGCTGGTGCTGGTCGTCATTGCGGCGCTCAGCCGTGCGGCGATGGTGGGCGTCATGGCCGCCCTGCCCCATGCCCGCGAGGATGGGCTCAGCCGCGCGGTCGGGCGCCCTGCGCCGCGCGTCGCTTGGGTCGCGGTGGGCATCGGCGCGGGTCTGGCGCTGGTCACGGGATATCTGGGGCTGGTGATCGTGGCAGCCGCCGCAGCGTGCCTCTGGGCGCTGATCGCGCGGGCCAAGATCGGCGGGCAGACCGGCGATATCCTGGGCGCCACGCAACAATGGGCAGAGCTGGCGCTGCTGATCGCGGTGGTCACGGCGCTGGCCTGATCGGGCGGCGGCAAAAGCGCGGCCCGCGCCAGCCCCGGACATGGTGCCAAGGCCAGCGGGCAGGCCTGCTGATCAAATCTGCTTTTCAGGCATCTGCACGCGCAGACCATCAAGCGCATCGCTGACCTTCAACTGGCAGGTCAGGCGCGATTTGACAGGGTCGGGCTGATAGGCGAAATCGAGCATATCATCTTCCATCGCGTCCTTGGCGGGCAGTTTGTCCACCCAGGCATCATCGACATAGACATGGCAGGTCGAACAGGCGCAGGCCCCGCCGCAATCGGCCTCGATCCCCGGAATGCCGTTGTCGCGCGCGCCTTCCATGACGGTCAGGCCATTGGCCACATCAACCACATGTTCCTTGCCGCCATGTTCGACATAAGTGATTTTCGCCATTCTATCGTTTCCCCTGTGCTGTCATGATCTGTGCCCGCATTCCTAAATGACGCATCGCGCTGGGACCAGTGCAAAAAGCCCCCCAAAACGGCAAAGGGCGGCCTCGGAGGACCGCCCTTGATCAATGTTGCGCGCCAGGATTATTCCTGTTCCAGCACCAGCGCCACGAAACGCGGATCGCCGCCACGCCGGACCAGCATCAGGATCGAGCTGCGCCCGGCCTCGGTCGCAAGGGTGATCTGCTCTTCCAGCTCTGCGATGGTGCCGACAGGCTGGCGCGAGGCTTCGGTGATCACATCGCCTTCGATCAGACCCTTGGAGGCGGCATCCGAGTCAGGCGCGATGCCGGTGATGACCAGCCCCTGATCAATATTGAGCGAGAATTGTTCCATCAATTCGGGGGTGACAGGTTCCAGCGTCAGGCCCAGCACCTCATCGGGTTCGGTGGCAGGGGCCTCTGGTGCGGCGGCGGGAAAGGCCACGGCCTCTGATGTTTCGCGCCGTCCCAGCACCACGGTCAATGCTGCGATCTCGCCATCGCGCAACACCTCGACCGGCACTTGCTTGCCGACCGGCGAATTGCCGACGATGCGGACCAATTCGCGGGTATCCTCGATCTCGATCCCGTCGAAGATCAAGATGACATCACCTGACAACATGCCCGATTCCTCTGCCGGTCCGGCGGGGACATCCGTGACCAGCGCGCCGCGCGCCGCATCCAGCCCGTCGATGGCCGAGACCATGTCGGGCGTCACATCCTGGATCCGCACACCCAGCCAGCCACGGCGGGTTTCCCCGAATTCGATCAACTGATCGACGACATTGACCACCACCTCAGAGGACATCGCAAAGCCGATCCCGATCGACCCGCCGGTGGGCGACAGGATCGCGGTATTCACGCCGATGACCTGGCCATCCATGTTGAACAATGGCCCCCCTGAATTGCCACGGTTAATCGCAGCATCGGTCTGGATGTAATCATCATAGGTGCCCGACAGCGCCCGGTTGCGCGCCGAGACGATCCCGACAGAGACCGAAAACCCCTGCCCCAGCGGGTTGCCCATGGCCATGACCCAGTCCCCGACCCGCGCCCCTTCGGCATTGCTGTCGCCAAAGGCCACGAATGGCAGATCACTGGCATCCACTTTGAGCACGGCAATATCGGTGTTGGGGTCGGTGCCGATCAATTCGGCCGGCAATTCGACACCGGAATAGAATTCGATCAGGATCTCATCCGCGCCTTCGATGACGTGGTTATTGGTGACGATGAACCCATCGGGCGAAATCACAAAGCCTGATCCCAAGGCAGATGACCGCTGCGGCCCGCCGCGAGGGCCGTTGTTGAAGAAATCCTCGAAAGGGGATCCTTCGGGCACGACACCGCGCGGCATGGTGCGTTCGGCGATGGTCGTGCTGGTCGTGATATTCACCACCGAGGGGCTGACCAATTCGGCCAGATCGGCAAAGCTGGGCGGGCGGTCCTGTGACAGCGCGGCGGTCGCCTGCATGACCAGGGCGGACAGGGCCAGCAGAACGGCGCTGACAAATCCGACCGCCATGCGGCGCATAGGATACGGGTTTTTGTGGATAGCGATTGCCTTGGCTTGCACGGTCATCTCCTTGGGGATGGGCAGGACCAATGTCCCGCAAAATATCTAACACCAAGTTAGCGCATCAACGGATCAGCACAATCCCCATCACCGGCAAGTGATCGCATGCAAAAGGCCGACCCAGGGGCCGGCCTTTGCCATCGCATATGCCTGCGCAAGATCAGCGCAGGGCGGTTTCGTCCTCGATCGCGGGCAGGCTTTGCACTGCAGCGCCCGCCGCGCCATTGGCCGTGGCGCGCAAAGATTGCGCCCCCTGGGCCGAGCGCAGGTAATTGAAGAACTCGCTTTCAGGCGACATCACCATCATCGTGTTCCCACCCTGCAAGGCGCGCTGATAGGCCGTCATCGAGCGGTAGAATTCAAAGAATTCCGGATCCGCACCAAAGGCCGTCGCAAAGATCTCGTTGCGCAGCGCATCGGCCTCACCCTGGATGACCTGGGCTTCGCGTTCCGCCTCGGAGACCAGCTCGATCACGGTCCGGTCGGCCTGCGCTTGAATACGCTGGGCGGCTTCGCGGCCACGGGCGATTTCATCGGCAGCTTCGCGTTCGCGTTCGGCCTTCATCCGCTCATAGGTGGCGTTCAGGTTGGCCTCTGGCAGGTCGGTGCGTTTCAGGCGCACATCCAGCACTTGCAGCCCCAAGGCACGGGCCTCGGTGATCGCGCCATTGCGGATGCGCAGCATCAGCGCGGCACGGTCGGTGGACAGGATGTCATTGGATGACACCGAACCCAATACCTCGCGCGTGCCAGCGCGCAGGATGCTGTCCAGCCGCTGCGACGCGGCCGGCAAGCCACCGGCACCCACGGCGCGGCGGAATTGTTCGACATCCGCGATCCGGAACCGCGCAAAGGCATCGACAACCAGACGGCGGTCATCGGCAGGGGTGACTTCGATCGGGTCCAGATCACGGCTGAGGATACGGTCGTCGTATTTCACGACTTCCTGGATCAGCGGGATTTTAAAGCCCAGGCCCGGGTCTTCTTTGACACGGACGATCTGGCCGAATTGCAAGACCAGCGCCTTTTCGCGTTCATCCACGATAAACATCGAAGACAAGGCCACGCCGATGATGACCACCAATGCGGGAATGAGAAGAGCTGTTTTCCGCATCAGTTGTTACCTCCTGTCGCAGCGGGGGTCCGCCGCATTTCGTTCAGCGGCAGATAAGGCACGACGCCTTGGCCGCCAGCGGCGTTTTCATCCATCATGATGATATCGACATCGCCCAGAACGCCTTCGAGTGTTTCCAGATAGATCCGCTTGCGCGTTACATCCGGCGCTTGCACATATTCCGCCAGAATGGCCGAGAAGCGGCTGGCCTCACCCAAGGCTTCGTTGACCACGCGGGCGCGGTAGCCTTCGGCCTGTTCCAGCACCTGTGCCGATTGACCGCGGGCTTCGGCAACCACGCGGTTGGCATAGGCATCTGCCACGTTTTGCAGACGGTCGCGTTCCTGACGGGCATCCTGCACCTGCCGGAAGGCCGCGATCACGGGCTCTGGCGGGTCGGCCTTGTCAAAGTTGACGCGGATCACGTTCACGCCGGAATCAAAGCTGTCCAGCGATGCCTGAATATCGTCACGCAAACGGTCGGCAATCGCACCACGGTCACGGTTCAGGATCGGTGCAAGCTGCGATTGCGAGATGATTTCGCGCATCGCGGATTCAGACACCGCCGCGATGGTCTGGGGCGGATCGGCCAGGCTGAACAGGTACAGCTGCGGATCAATGATGTTCCAGACGATCTGGAAGTCGATATCGACGATATTTTCGTCACCGGTCAGCATCAGGCCGGGATCGCGGCGCGTGGCACTTGCGCCCACGTCAATGGTCCGTTCGGTCGAGACGGCCAGCACTTCGCGGGTAACGACGGGCCAGGGGGCAAAGTTCAAGCCCGGCTCACCGGTCTTGTAATAGCTGCCCAGGAACAATTCGACAGAGCGTTCTTCGGGGCGGACCGTATAGAAAGAGGCGAAAAGCCACAGGGCCACCAGGCCAAGCAGGCCCAACCCAACGGTGCCGCGTGTCAGTTGCGGACCTTGCCCGCCGCCGCCTTCGCCACCTGGACCACGCGACCCACCACGGCCGCCGCCGCCCATCAGGACGCGCAGCTGTTCGCGGCCCTTGTTCACCAATTCGTCGATTTCGGGGATATTGGGGCCGTCATTGCCGGGTCTGCGCCCGCCGCCACGGTTGCGGTCGTCATCGCCGTTCCCGCCCTTATTGCCGCCACCGCCCCACGGGCCTCCTGAATTTCCTGCCATCGGTTCCCTATGCTTCCTTTCCATCTATCCCGGCGCGCCGGGGTCTTGTTGGACATGTGTGTCCTGGCGCCGCAAAATCAAGCGCGGCGGACCGGGTCCTTCATGGTGACCAATTCCTCGGCCATGGTCGGATGAACGGCCACAGTGCGGTCAAAGTCCTCTTTTGTGGCGCCCATCTTGATCGCGATCGCGGCCAGCTGAATCATTTCGCCCGCGTGATCTGCGACGATATGACAGCCCAGCACCTTGCGGGTTGCGCTGCTGACGACCAGTTTCATCATGACACGGTCGGTGCGGCCCGCAAAGGCATGGTTCATCGGCTTGAAAGAGGTGCAGTAAATCTCGACCGGTTCGATGTCGCGGGCCTCTTCCTCGGTCAGGCCGATGGTGCCCATTTCGGGCTGGGTAAAGATCGCCGAGGGGATCAGCTTGTGATCGACCTTGGTCGGATTGCCCTTGAACACGGTTTCAACGAAAGCCATGCCTTCGCGGATCGCCACCGGGGTCAGCTGGACACGGTCGGTCACGTCACCGATCGCATAGATCGAAGGCACGCCGGTCTGGCTGTACGCATCCACCACGATTTCGCCGCGCCGCCCGATCTGCACGCCCGCCTCGGCCAGCCCGATGTTTTCGGTATTGGGGGCGCGGCCGGTGGCGAACATGACCTGGTCAAAGATCGCCTCGGTGCCATTGGTCGCCTTGACCCAGATCCCCTTGGTCGGCTTGCCCGAGGGAAAGGACACAGGCTTGCCCTGTTCGACGGCGGCACCGATCCCGTTGTTTTGCAGATCCTCTTCGGTGGCGGCGCGCATTTCGACGATATTGGTGCCCAGATGCAGGTTCACGCCTTTTTCGCGCATGCCTTCGGCGACAAGGCCGCGCGCCTCGTCGTCAAAGCCGCGCAGGATTTGTGCGCCCCGATAGAATTGCGAAACCTGCACGCCCAGCCCGTTCAGGATGCCCGCAAATTCCGAGGCGATATACCCGCCGCCGATGATCAGGATCGACTTGGGCAATTCATCCAGCAGGAAAATATCATTCGAGGTGATGCCAAGTTCTGCCCCAGGAATATCCGGCACGACAGGCCGGCCGCCGGTGGCGATCAGGATATGTTTCGCCGTCACCGTCCGGCCGCTGGACAAGGCCACTGTATGCGCATCCTTCAAACTGGCGCGGGCATCGCAGATTTCGACGCCGGAATTGTCCAACAGCTTGCGATAGATCCCTTCCAGACGGTCCAGTTCGTCATGCAGTTTCGCGCGAAACCGTGGCCAGTCGAACGGCCCATCCGTAAGATCCCAGCCATAGGCGCGGGCATCGGCGAACATCTCGGAATAGCCCGAGGCGAAGACCATCAGCTTCTTGGGCACGCAGCCCCGGATGACACAAGTGCCACCCATGCGGAATTCCTCGGCCAAGGCGACCTTGGCACCGGTCGCGGCCGCCACGCGCGCGGCCCGCACCCCGCCAGAGCCGCCGCCGATTACGAAAAGGTCATAGTCAAAAGTCATATCTGGTCCTTGGGTCGGTTCAGGCGATCATTTCGCCAGCTCTGCGAACAGGTTGGCATCGTCCTGCAGATCGAATTGCACCACGTCATTGCTGTCATTGGTGATGTCGCGCACATCGACCCTGCCATTACCATGGCCCACGATCACAACATCACAAATGTCGATGAACAACCCGTTTTCCACGACACCGGGGATCTGGTTCAGCACCATCGCCAGCTGGCGCGGATTGCCGATCCTTTTGAGATGCAGATCAAAGATGAAATTGCCTTCGTCCGTGACATAGGGCGCATCGCCCTGCATCCGCTGGATCACATCGTGCCCCAGCACATCGGCCCCGATCAGCGTATCCGCGATCAGCGCGCGGGTGGTCTGCATCCCGAAAGGCAGCACCTCGACCGGCAGAGGAAAGGCCCCCAGCGTCGCCACTTTCTTAGAGGCATCGGCGATCACGATCATCCGGTCGCTGGCGCTTGCCACGATCTTTTCGCGCAGATGCGCGCCGCCGCCGCCTTTGATCAGGTTCAGATCGGCATCATATTCATCGGTCCCGTCAATGGTCAGATCCAGCCATTTCGCCTCATCAAGGGTGATGATCTCGATCCCCTCTTCGCGGGCCAAGGCGGCGGTGCGGTTCGAGGTCGGCACGCCCTTGATCTGCAACCCGTGATCGCGGACCAATTCGCCCAGGCATTGCACCAACCAAGCGGCGGTGGACCCGGTCCCCAGACCGATCTTCATGCCCGATTCCACATAGGCCGTCGCCTGTTTGGCCGCGACGAATTTGGCCGTATCCATGGGGGACAATTCGATGGTCATGCACGGGTCTCCGATTTTGTTGCGCTGCTTATAAGCAGTTTGCCCATCAGGTGCGAGACCCAAATGCCCCGCTGCCGCAACCCGCAGGGCGGCTGTCGCTTTTGGTGGATGGCCCGCCCGACAAAGCCGCTAGCAAGAGCAGGCATCAGCAAGGACGCATCCATGTTCCTGTCCGTCTTCGATATGTTCAAGATCGGCATCGGCCCGTCATCGTCGCATACAATCGGCCCGATGGTCGCCGCCGCCCGGTTTCTGGACCATCTGCGCGGCCTGCCTTTCGGCGTTGCCGGGCTGCGGGCCTCTTTGCATGGCTCGCTGGCCTTTACCGGTGTCGGCCATGCCACCGACCGCGCGGTGATCCTGGGGCTGGCGGGGATGCGCGCGGATGATTACGATGCGGCCCGCGCCGAGGCCGAACTGGCCCGCATCAAGGCCGATCGCACTGTCGCCCCCGCAGGTCTGGGCCTGCTGCGCTTTGATCCGGCCGGTGATATCCTTTTCGATTACGGCCCCGCCCTGCCCGGCCATGCCAATGGGCTGATCCTGTCGGGCACCGATGCGCAAGGCGATGTGATCACCCAAGTGACCTATTATTCCATCGGCGGCGGCTTTGTGTTGACGGCGGATGAACTGGCCGCAGGGCGCGATGCCGCAACCGGCCCCGCAATCCCCTATCCGTTCCGCACCGCCGCCGAGATGTTGCAGATGGCGCAGGCAAGCGGGCTAAGCATCGCCGCGATGAAACGCGCCAATGAATTGACGCGCATATCCGCCGCCGATCTGGACCGTGGCCTTGCGCGGATCTGGGAGGTGATGACAGCCTGTATCGACCGGGGCCTCGCGACTGACGGGATCTTGCCGGGCGGCTTGTTCGTGCGCAGGCGGGCCAAGGGGATTTACACCGCCTTGATGGCCGAACGCGGGCTGAACATGACGGCCCCCCATACGATCAACGATTACATGTCCACCTATGCGATGGCCGTGAACGAGGAAAACGCCGCCGGCGGGCAGGTCGTCACCGCCCCCACCAATGGCGCTGCCGGTGTGGTGCCGGCCACGATCCGCTATTGGCTGGACCATGTCCCCGGTGCCACCCCGTCGCGCGTGGGGGATTTCCTGCTGACGGCAGCGGCGGTGGGCGGGTTGATCAAGACCAATGCCTCGATCTCGGGGGCGGAATGCGGCTGTCAGGCCGAGGTGGGCAGCGCCGCCGCCATGGCCGCCGCAGGGCTGGCGGCCGTGCTGGGCGGCAGCCCCGAACAGGTGGAAAATGCCGCCGAGATCGCGCTGGAGCATCACCTTGGCATGACCTGCGATCCGGTCAAAGGGCTGGTGCAGGTGCCCTGCATCGAACGCAACGGGCTGGGCGCGATCAAGGCGGTCTCGGCGGCGTCACTGGCGCTGCGCGGCGATGGCCAGCATCTGGTCGCACTTGATGTCGCGATCGAGACGATGCGCCAGACAGGCGCCGACATGTCCGAGAAATACAAGGAAACCGCGCTGGGTGGGCTGGCCGTGAATGTCCCCAATTGCTAGGCAATCGGGGAGCGCGCCGCGCGGGGATATTTAGGCTCGGAAGATGATGCGTTGTCTTGCCAGAAGGCGCGCGCTAGCCTGATCGCATGACAGATGACCGGCCTTTTCTGGGCGTGCTTTTGATGCTGGCCTTTTGTGTGCTGGCCCCTTTGGGCGACAGTATCGCGAAACTGCTGGGCGGGGTTGTCGCGCTGGGTTTGCTGGTTTTTGCGCGCTTTGCGGTGCAGGCGCTGATCCTGGTCCCGCTGGTCTGGGCGGGCGGCCAAAGCCTGCGTTTGCCGCCCGGTTTGCTGGGGCTGACGCTGCTGCGCAGTATCTTGCATATCCTTGGTATCGGGCTGATGTTTTCCGCGCTGCGCTATCTGCCTTTGGCCGATGCACTGGCCATCGCCTTTGTCATGCCGTTTATCATGCTGATCCTTGGTCACTTTTTCATGGGTGAAGAGGTCGGCCGCCAGCGCCTGGCCGCCTGTGCGCTGGGGTTTGCCGGCACGTTACTGGTGATCCAGCCGAATTTTGTTGATGTCGGCGCGCCCGCGCTTTTGCCGCTGGGTGTCGCGCTGGTTTTCGCGCTGTTCATGATGGTCACCCGCCGTCTGGCGCGCCTGCTGGACCCGATCCGTTTGCAGGCGATCAGCGGGCTGCAGGCAGTGCTTTTGTTGGCGCCTGTCGTGTTGCTGCTGCCGGATGCGCGCGGCGCGATCGCGCTGGCGCCCAGCGGCTGGGGTCTGCTGGCAGCTTTGGGCGTGATCGGCACATTGGCGCATTTGGCCATGACATGGAGCCTGCGCTTTGCCCCCGCCTCGACCCTTGCACCGATGCAATATCTGGAAATTCCGGTGGGCACTGCCTTTGGCTGGCTGATCTTTTCGGATCTGCCCAACGGGCTGGCCGCGCTTGGTATCTGTGTCACCATAGCGGCCGGGCTTTACATCATCCTGCGCGAAGGCCGCCTGTCAAAGCCGCCGCCAGACAGCTCTGTGGCAGTGTCACCAAAAGCGGGCCTTGGGCGCTGACCCGCACCGGCCCGCCGGTCGCCATATTCGAGGCGCTGTTGCGCCCGACAGGATGCAGCGCCCAATCGGTGAACGGCCAGGCCACCCCCGCGACAGAGGCCCGCACATCGCCCAGCGGCATCAGCGAGACCCGCGTGCCTGCGGGCAAATCCACGACGCTATCGCCCTGCGGCGCCAGATAGGACACATCATCGCCATCCACCAAAAAGACCCCCCTGTCGGGCCTGCGCGCCATCACATTGAGCACCGAGAGCGCATGATCCATCCGCCCGCCGGTAAAGCCCAGCGCGATCACAAAGGGGGCCGTCACCCTTGTCAGCGCCTTTTCGAAATCCGTGGTTTCCTGTTCGGGGATCTGCCAGAGACGATCGGCAAAGGCCGCACGGGCCTGCGGTGAGACACTGTCCAGATCGCCGATCACCGCCAGCGGGGTAATGCCACCTGCCAGCAGGTGATCTGCCCCGCTATCGACCCCGACAAATCCGCCCACATAAGGCGCAACCGTTGCAAAGGCAGTCCTACGCAGCGCCGCGCCGCCGACAAGACAGATCGCGCTGGCGCTGGAAACAATATTTGGATGTAACATCACATTCAGCCCAATTCACAAACATTCCCCAAAAGGGTCACATTATCATCCTGAATGGCCGAGCAATCTGCGGCTGGCAACCCTTCTGCCCGATTCCGTCGGCTTGTGGCAGATCAACGACGAAAGACAGCAGCCATGACCGACAAGACACAGATCCTTGATGTGACCTTTGGCACGTTTTCTTGCCGTCTTGAAGGTTTCGACGACAGCCTGGCGATGATGAAGCTGGTCGTCGGCTATTTCCACGATCTGGCGGGCCATGCGCAGTTTCTGAACGCAGCCCAGCCCGCACCGGATCTGGCGGAATTGGCGCGGTTGACCCAGGCCGCGGCGGATGGCGATGTGCAAACGACCGTGGCGGGCGGCAAGCTGCGGCTGCGCCTGCGCGAAACGCCGCAATCCGCTGCCGCGCCAGATCTGGCGTCGGATGCCATGGAGGACGCCTTTTATGACGAGAGCGTGGCGGCCAGGCTCGACCGGGTCCGCAATGTCGTCGGTCGCGGTCATGCCCCCGAGACCATAGTCCCCGATACCGAAGACCTGACAGATTCCGCCGCCGCGCAGGCCGGGCAGAACCCGCTGGCCCTGCGTCTGGCCGCTTTGGCACGGCGCAATGCCGAACGCGCCGCCTTGCAGGCTGATCTTGCCCGCGCGCAGCCCGCCCCTGACGAGGCGCAGGACAGCGCCGCAGCACCGCCAGACGCGCCCCAGCCGCAAGCGCCAGAGACAAAGGACAAAAGCCTGCATCTGGCCAATCTTGTGGCGGATGACGGGCTGGATTTGCATGCCGAGGTGGCCGAGATCGGGCGCGTCATCGAGGATCGCAACAAGCGCTATGCCTTGTCGCATAATGCCGATGATGCGATCAGCCGGATCCTGTCACATACAGATGCCGCGCTGAACCAGCCCGAACACCGCCGCCAGCAAGACGCCTTCGCACAGCTCAAGGCCGCCGTGGCCGCGACAGAGGCCGCGCGCCAGCTGGGCGATGACGGCAGCCCCCAGCACCGCCCAAGCGAGGCTTACCGCCATGATCTGGGGGAATTCGCCGCCGCCGCAGACCCGCAAGACCCCGAACAGGACGCCGATCAGGATGCCAATCAGGACGGGACCGCCCCGACCGGTCCGGTTGCCCGCGCCAATGATTCCGCTGGCGCACAGCGCAATGATCCCGCCGCCCCGCCGCGCAACCCGCCGCCGCTGCGCCTTGTTGCCTCCCAGCGCGCCGATATCAGCCCCGAGATATTGCCCGATCCGGCCTCTCAGCGTCTGCGCCAGATCGCAGCCAAGGCGAGGGATGCGGCGCAGCCCGTGATGCGCTTTGCGCAATTCGCGGATGAATATGCCGCAACCGGCCTGGAAGACCAGATCGAGGCGGCAGCGGCCTATATCAGCTTTGTGATGGCGCAGGCAGATTTCTCGCGGCCGCAGGTGATGAAACTGGTCCAGAGCCTGACCCAATCCGAGATTTCACGCGAGGACGGGCTGCGCTGTTTTGGCCGCTTGCTGCGCAAGAACCGGATCATCAAGCTGGACAACGGCCGTTTTGCAGTGGCCAGCAGCACCCGGTTTCGCGCGGATGCATGACAGCGCCGCGCTGATGATATGACAGGCGGGGACAGCCCCGCCCCACATCATTTTCCGTCAGGCGCATCGGGGTCGGGCTGCCCGATCCCCTTGAACACCCATTTCAGCGGAAAGACCCATGCGATCCCCAAGATCACATAGATCAGGAATTCGATCATCTTGGGAAAGCGGGTTGCCTCGGACATGATGGTGACGGCCAGCACGATATAGGCCGGCAGGCCGATCACCAGCACGAATAAGGACAGGCGTTTGCGGTTCTTGTAGGTCATTGTCCTCAATCAGCGAAAGGGTCGGTCACGAGGATCGTATCCTCGCGCTCTGGCGAGGTGGAAACTAGCGCGACCGGGCAATCGATCAACTCTTCGATGCGACGGACGTATTTGATCGCCTGCGCGGGCAGATCGGCCCAGGACCGCGCGCCCATGGTCGATTGTGACCAGCCTTCGATTTCCTCGTAGATCGGGGTGCAGCGCGCCTGTTGATCGGCGGCGGTGGGCAGGTAATCCAGCCTTTCGCCGTCCAGTTCATAGCCGACGCAGATTTTCAGCACCTCGAACCCGTCCAGAACATCCAATTTGGTCAGCGCGATCCCGTTGATCCCCGATGTGGCACAGGTCTGGCGCAGCAGGCAGGCATCAAACCAGCCGCAGCGGCGTTTGCGCCCTGTCACAGTGCCGAATTCATGGCCGCGCTGGCCAAGCCGTTCGCCATCGGCATCGTGCAATTCGGTCGGGAACGGCCCTTCGCCGACGCGGGTGGTATAGGCTTTGACGATACCCAGCACGAAATCGATCGCGCCCGGCCCCATGCCGACACCCGTCGCCGCCTGCCCTGCGATCACATTAGAGGATGTGACATAGGGATAGGTGCCAAAGTCGATGTCCAGCAGCGCGCCCTGCGCCCCTTCGAACAAGATACGCTTGCCCGCTTTGCGCTGTTCGTTCAGCACTTTCCACACAGGTGCCGCATAGGGCAGAACCTGCGGCGCGATGGCCCGCAGATCGGCCAGGATTGCCGCGCGGTCGATCGGGTCCAGCCCCAGACCGCGGCGCAATGCATCATGATGCGCCAGCGCGCGGTCAAGCCGCAATTCCAGCGTGGCATCATCGGCCAGATCGGCCACACGGATCACGCGGCGGCCGACCTTGTCCTCATAGCAGGGGCCGATGCCACGGCCGGTGGTGCCGATCTTGGCCATGCCGACAGCGGCTTCACGGGCGCGGTCCAATTCGCCGTGGAACGGCAGGATCAGCGGGGTATTTTCCGCCACCATCAACGTGTCCGGCGTGATCGTCACACCCTGGTCGCGCAGAATGCCGATTTCCTTGATCAGATGCCAAGGGTCCAGCACCACGCCATTGCCGATCACGCTCAGCTTGCCGCCACGCACGATCCCCGAGGGCAGCAGCGACAGCTTGTACACCTTGCCGTCAATGACAAGCGTATGGCCCGCATTATGCCCGCCCTGAAAGCGCGCAATGACATCGGCCCGCTCGGACAGCCAGTCCACGATCTTGCCTTTGCCTTCATCGCCCCATTGGGCACCGACGACCACCACATTTGCCATAAAACTGTCCTTTCCTGACCCGATGCCCCCTATAGCGATGCGCGCGCAGGCGCGAAACCGGAAAGTTGCGCCGCCGCGCGGGGCCAGCGCCCCCATCCGCGCCCGCCCCATCCGCGCCTGAAAAGACAACAGGGGTTGCGGGTGCCGCTGTCTGCTTTTAGATACGCGCCAGTGCGCAAGCCCTGAAAGGCAAGAAATGGAAAACGTCGTCCTTATCATCCACCTGATCCTGGCGCTCAGCCTGATCGGGACCGTTTTGTTGCAGCGGTCCGAAGGTGGCGGTTTGGGTATGGGCGGCGGTGGCGGCACGGCGAACAGCCGGCCTCCTGCCTCGGCGATCAGCAAATTTACATGGATGCTGGCTGTGGCTTTCATCGCAACCTCGATCACGCTGACGCTGATCGCGGCGGGCAATACCGCTGGATCATCGGTGGCCGACCGCGTTGGCGGCATCACTCTGGACCAGAACGACGCGCCCGCGCCAGTGCTGGGCGACAGCCTGTTGCCACCCTCGCCCGCCGAAGAGCCGTTGTTGCCAGCAGGCGACTGACCACAAGCCATGGCCGACCTGCAACGGTCGGCAACATGATCTTGCGTCACGAGGTTGCGCAGCCGCGCCGAATCCACTATGGGTCAAATCCCGTGATGATGCGATTTTAACCGGTCGCTTTCCCACTTACTTCTGGACTTTTCACGGGGGCAGCCGCCTATGGCACGTTACATTTTCATCACCGGCGGCGTTGTGTCTTCCCTGGGCAAGGGGCTGGCTTCGGCAGCACTCGGGGCTTTGTTGCAGGCGCGCGGCTTTTCGGTCCGGCTGCGCAAGCTTGACCCTTACCTGAATGTCGATCCCGGCACGATGTCGCCCTTTGAACATGGCGAGGTTTTCGTCACCGATGACGGCGCGGAAACCGATCTGGACCTTGGGCATTACGAACGCTTTACCGGCGTGCCGGCGCGGCAGACGGATTCGGTCAGTTCCGGGCGGATCTATTCGACGGTCTTGGAAAAAGAACGGCGCGGCGATTATCTGGGCAAGACCATTCAGGTCGTCCCCCATGTCACCAACGAGATCAAGGAATTCCTCAAGATCGGCGAAGACGAGGTCGATTTCATGCTCTGTGAAATCGGCGGCACCGTCGGCGATATCGAAGGCCTGCCCTTCTTCGAGGCGATCCGCCAATTCGCGCATGACAAGAAACGCGGCCAATGCATCTTCATGCATCTGACCCTGCTGCCCTATCTGGCCGCCAGCGGTGAATTGAAAACCAAACCGACCCAGCACAGCGTCAAGGAATTGCAATCCATCGGGATCGCACCCGATATCCTTGTCTGCCGGTCCGAACATCCGATCCCCGAAAAAGAACGCGAAAAGATCGCGCTGTTCTG
Organism: Yoonia vestfoldensis; assembly: GCF_002158905.1. Taxonomy (NCBI): domain Bacteria; kingdom Pseudomonadati; phylum Pseudomonadota; class Alphaproteobacteria; order Rhodobacterales; family Paracoccaceae; genus Yoonia; species Yoonia vestfoldensis. The sequence continues at coordinate 916,238 of NZ_CP021431.1, read as the reverse complement.
CAATGTGCGCAAGGAAGCGGTGGTCGCGGCCTATGATCTGAAATCCATCTACGAGGCGCCGCTGGCCTATCACGAACAGGGTCTGGATCAGGCGGTGCTGGATGCTTTCGACATCTCGCCCGCGCCTGCGCCCAATCTTGCGATGTGGCATGATGTTTACGACCGCATCCACAACCCCGAAGGCCATGTCAAAATCGCCATTGTCGGCAAATATACCCAGCTCGAGGATGCCTATAAATCCATCGCCGAGGCGTTGACCCATGGCGGCATGGCCAACCGCGTCAAGGTCAAAATCGAATGGGTCGATGCCGAACTGTTCGACCGTGCCGATGCCGCCCCCTATCTGGAAGGCTATCATGCCATTCTGGTCCCCGGCGGCTTTGGCGAACGCGGCACCGAGGGCAAGATCAAGGCGGCGCAATTCGCTCGCGAAAAGAATATCCCCTATCTGGGCATCTGCCTGGGGATGCAAATGGCCGTGATCGAGGCCGCGCGCAATGTCGCGGGGCTGGCCAAGGCCGGGTCCGAGGAATTCGACCATGAGGCCGGCGGCAAAAGGTTCGAACCCGTGGTCTATCACCTGAAAGAATGGGTGCAGGGCAATCATACCGTCGCGCGCAAAGCCGATGACGACAAGGGCGGCACGATGCGGCTGGGGGCCTATACCGCCAGCCTCAAGCCCGGATCAAAGGTCGCAGAGGTCTATGCCAGCACCACGATCGAGGAACGCCACCGCCACCGCTATGAAGTAGACACCAAATACCGCGAGAGGCTGGAAAGCGTGGGTCTGATGTTTTCGGGCATGTCGCCGGACGGCAAATTGCCCGAAATCGTGGAATGGCAGGATCACCCCTGGTTCATCGGCGTGCAGTTCCACCCCGAGCTGAAGTCAAAACCCTTTGCGCCACACCCGCTCTTTGCCGATTTCGTGCGCGCCGCGGTCGAGATGTCGCGCCTGGTGTAAAACGACCGGCGGGGCACGCTGAAATATTTTGTCAAAATATTTCGGCCCGGGATAAAATATTTTGACAAAATATTTTATCCCCCCTCAGAACCCGAGGCTGATCCGCCGGGTGACCATCAGGCTGACGCTGGTCTGATCCTTGCTTTGCACGATGGGGCTATCGGCGGCGTCACCTTGCAGCTGGTCATAGCGCAGGATGCCAAGAACACCCCAATCGGCCGTGACCTGATAGGTCAGCTCTGCCGCGATCCCGGCGCTGATCACCCCCGCGCCCGCATCATAGGCGTCAAAGGCGCTGGCCGTTGCCTCGGCTGCGGTGACACCGAAATAGGTCTGCGCATAATCGTCACTGCCCCATAACAGGCGCGGGCCGCCGCGCAGCGACCAGACGTCACCGGGGCGATAGACAAAATCACCGCCCATCTCGGCCACAAAGGCCTCATGCCCGCCAAACCCATAGCGAAGAGCCGCGAAAACGTCATATTGGGGCGCGATGAACGTGACCTTGCCCCCCAGTTCCAGCGTCGCGTCAATATCGGCCAGCCCCGCCAGCGCGGCATGATCATCCGCACTGCGTTCCGAGATGAACCGCACCGACCCGCCGACGCCCAGCGCATAAAGCCCGCTCTCGCCCAGCGCGATATCGCCCACCGAGGTTTCGCCAAAACGCAGACGTCCGGTCACGCCGGTCTCGGCGCTATCCGCCCCGAAATAGGCCGGCGCAGATTTTGCGCCCAAGCCCAGAAAGACGCCGGCATCATCATTGGCCTGCGCCAGCCCCGTGACCGGGAAACCCAGTGCCAGAATCATCAAACCACGCATAACTTTCCTTTCATCCGTCTGGGGCCACCAAATCGCGTCCCGCGCGTCGAGGCAAGTGACTTGGCACCACGGCCCCACAGGGTTAGGCAGGCATTTGCCACACCAAAGGTCTCAGATCATGCTGTCCTACCAACACGGCTATCATGCCGGCAATCTTGCGGATGTCCACAAACACGCCCTCTTGGCCTGGATGCTGGCCTATCTGACCCAGAAAGACAAACCCCTGTCCTATCTGGAAACCCATGCCGGGCGCGGGCTTTATGATCTGACCGATGCCGCCGCCCGCAAGACCGGCGAGGCCGCCAAGGGCATCGCCATCGCCGCCGACTGGTTCGCGCCGGATCATCCTTACGCCACGGTTCTGGCAGCGATCCGCGCGAAATATGGCCGCGATGCCTATCCCGGCTCGCCGCTGGTGGCCGCCCATATGCTGCGCGCTGTCGATAATATCCATCTGGCCGAATTGCACCCGCAGGAATATGCTGCGCTGGCCAGCAATATGGCCCCCTATGGCGGGGTCTTGCGCCAGCGCGACGGGTTCGAGATGGCGCTGTCGCTCTGCCCACCCGATCCGCGCCGGGGGCTGATGCTGGTCGACCCCAGTTTCGAGGTCAAGGCCGATTACGACACGATCCCGCCCTTGCTGGCCAAGGTGCATCGCAAATGGGGGGTGGGTGTTCTGGTGTTATGGTATCCGATCCTGACCGATGGCCCGCACCGCCCGATGCTGCGCACCTTGCAGGACACATTCCCCGAAGGATTGCGCCATGAAGTGGCCTTTGCGCCCGCGCGCGACGGGCATCGGATGGTGGGGTCCGGTCTTTTCGTGGTGAACCCGCCTTACGGGCTAGAGCAAGAAGGCGCGCGCCTGTCAGCGATATTCCGCCAACACCTTTTGCAGAATTGATGTTTGTTCCTGCGCCAAAACCGCTTATGTCAGAGCCATGTTCGCAGACCTGATCCGGCGCATGTCCGCCCCCGCCCCGCAGCCCTTGTCCGACCCTGATGCCCGCCTGGCGCTTGGCGCGCTTCTGGTGCGGATCGCGCGCACCGATGGCCATTATGACCCTGCCGAAAAGGCCCAGATCGACCGGACCCTGATGGCACGCTATCAGCTTTCCCAGACCGAAGCCGCAAGCCTGCGCGCCGATTGCGAAGCGCTAGAGGCCGAGGCCCCCGATACCGTGCGCTTTACCCGCGCGATCAAGGATGCGGTCGCCTATGAACAGCGCCTGTCGGTGATCGAGGCATTATGGGCTGTCGTCATGGCCGACGGTCAGCGCGACCAGCATGAGGACAGCATGATGCGGATGACCGCCTCTTTGCTGGGGATCACCGATCAAGACAGCAATGCGGCCCGGTTGCGCGTCACCGCGTCATGATCGCCAGCCTGCCGATGTATCTGCGCCCGGCCAACCGCGCGGCGCATCATGCGTTATGGCACGGGATCCGCGATGGGCTGCGCGCCCGCGACCTGCCCGCCCCCGATGATCTGGACGAGGATATCGATCACGAGGCCAGCTGGGCGCATCCCGATTTGGTGCTGGGCCAGATCTGCAACCTGCCCTACCGCGCACTATTCCGCGACCGGGTGACACCGATTGCGGCGATGGATTACGCGCTGCCCGGCTGCGCGGCGGGCTATTATAATGCGGTTTTCATCGTGCATCGCGACAGTGCGATCAGCGACCGCATCCAGCTACGCGGCAGGCGCATGGCGGCGAATGCGCTTTTGTCGCAATCGGGCTATGGCGCGGCGCAGCAATGGGCGGCGGATCAGGGGCGCCGTTTTGCCGCCCCGCTGGTCACCGGCAGCCATGCCGCCAGCATCAAGGCCGTGGCGACCGGGGCGGCCGATTTCGCAACCATCGACGCGCAGACATGGTGGATGGCACGTCAGGATGATCCGCTGACCGGACAGGTCAAGGTCATCGGCACCACGCCCGCCAGCCCTTGCATGACGCTGATCACGCGCAAAGGGCAGGATCCCGCACCCTATCTGGCCGCGATCACAGCGGCGGTTGGCAGTTTGCCGGAAACGCACCGCCAGATGCTTGGCCTGCGCGGGATCATCCCGCTTTCGCCCGCTGCCTATGATCTCCCCTTGCCGCCCGAACCAGAGGCGGTTTTGGCCTGACGTTTCGTCAACCTTCACCAAACCGTTGCAAAGGGCGCAAAAAGCGGGCCTAATCGGCGGCGGAACAAGAAAAGAAGCCGCAACGTGTCCAACACCGCCCCCGTGATCGAGATTCGCGACCTGCATAAATCCTATGGGTCGCTCGAAGTGCTCAAGGGCGTCGATATCACCGCCCCTGCCGGTCATGTCGTGTCGCTGATCGGGTCGTCCGGCTCTGGCAAATCGACCTTATTGCGCTGCGCCAACCTGTTGGAAGACAGCCAGCAAGGCGATGTGCTGTTCTGCGGCGAGGCCGTGACTTGGAAAGGCAGCGGTCTGAACCGCCGTCCGGGTGACCATGCGCAGATGATCCGCATCCGCACCAACCTGTCGATGGTGTTCCAGCAATTCAATCTTTGGGCGCATATGACGATTCTGCAAAACGTGATGGAAGCGCCGGTCACCGTTCTCAAACGCCCCAAGGCCGAGGTCGAGGCATCGGCGCGCGCCTATCTGGACAAGGTGGGGATCGGGGATAAATGCGATGCCTATCCGGCGCAATTGTCCGGTGGCCAGCAACAGCGCGCGGCGATTGCGCGTGCGCTTTGCATGGAACCCAAGGCGCTGTTGTTCGACGAACCCACCAGCGCGCTTGACCCCGAACTGGAACAAGAGGTCGTGCGCGTGATCAAGGATCTGGCCGCCGAAGGGCGCACCATGATCATCGTCACCCATGACATGCGCCTTGCGGCTGATGTCAGCGACCATGTGGTCTTTCTGCATCAAGGCCGCATCGAGGAACAAGGCGCGCCCGACGCGCTTTTTGGAAATCCGACAACGGAAAGACTGCGCGGATTTCTATCCGCAACAGTCGCTTAATCATCAACGGGAGAAGTATGATGAACAAACTGATCGTGACCAGTGTTGCTGCCGCCCTTCTGGGCAGTGCCGCGATGGCCCAAGACGTGGTGCGCCTTGGCACCGAGGGCGCCTATCCTCCGTATAACTTCATCAATGATGCCGGTGAGGTCGACGGATTCGAGCGTGAATTGGGCGACGAGCTTTGCGCGCGCGCCGAACTGACCTGCACTTGGGTCACCAATGATTGGGACAGCATCATTCCGAACCTCGTGTCGGGCAATTACGATGCGATCATCGCCGGCATGTCGATCACCGATGAGCGCAAGCAAGTCATCGACTTTTCCGACCCCTATACCCAGCCCGACCCTTCGGCGTTTCTGGCACTCGGCGAGGTCGATCTTGAAAACGCCGTGATCGCGGCGCAATCCGGCACGATCCAGGCCAGCTATGTGACCGGCATGGCAGGTGCGACATTGCTGGAATTCGCGACACCGGATGAAACCATCTCGGCCGTGCGCAACGGCGAGGCGGATGCGGTTCTGGCCGACAAGGCCTTTCTTGAGCCCATCGATTCCGAAGGCGGCGATCTGTCCTTTGTCGGCGAAGATGTGCTGATCGGCGGTGGCATCGGTCTGGGCGTGCGCCAGTCGGATACCGAGCTGCGCGACACGTTCAGCGCCGCGATCCAGTCGATGAAAGATGATGGCAGCCTGAATGCGCTGATCACCAAATGGCTGCCCGGTTCGGCCACGTTCTAAGCGACACGCGCCCCGGCCATTGTGCCGGGGCCTCTTCTGACCTTTCCATTTTCCTGACATTCAGGTTGCAACATTTTCAGCTTTTGCACAGATCCCGCGACACTTGAAACCCTGTCATGGTTTGCCTGTTACCTCACGACTGGCAAGCATATGCAGATCTATTATGCTGTCGGGACGGTGCTTTTGTTGCTGGCGCTGACAGCACCTGCCGCGCTGGCCTTTGGATTTGCCGGTGCCGCCGCTGCGCGCAGTGCGCTGGCCCCGCTGCGCTGGGTCGGCAAGACCTATATCGCCATCGTGCGCGGCGTGCCGGATATCGCGTTTTTCCTGTTCTTCGTGATCGCGCTGGATCAGGCGCTGGAATATCTGCGCCACCAGATCAAATGCCCCGCATGGGACCAACCCGTCTGGCAGGGCAATGATTTCGTGGTCTGTCAGGCCGCCAAACTGCCCTTGGGCAATGCCGCGCAATGGGTGCATGACACCTATGCCTTCTTGGTTGCGGCCTTCACCTTTGCCATCGTCTTTGGGGCTTTTGCGGCCAATGTCCTTTACGGGGCGATGCGCGCCGTGCCGCGCGGCCAGCTGGAAACCGCCGAAGCCTATGGGATGAGCCAGCGCCAGACCTTCTGGCGGGTGCTGGTGCCGCAGATGTGGGTCTATGCGCTACCGGGCCTGTCGAACCTGTGGATGGTGCTGATCAAGGCAACGCCGCTGCTGTTCCTGCTGGGCATCGAAGACATCGTCTATTGGGCGCGCGAATTGGGCGGCGCCGCACAGCCCCGTTTCACCGATTACCCACATCCCGATTGGCGGCAATGGTATTTCCTGGCGCTGCTGATCTTCTATCTGTGCTTTACCAAAGTATCCGAGATCGTGCTGGACCGGATCATGGCACGGCTGACATTCGGACAGGCCACCGCCGCCGGCGAAGCCCAGCGCAAGGCCGCCGCATGAGCTGTTGGGAAACGATCCTCGATTACGGGCTGCGCAGCCAAGGCATCGGCGAACGGTTGCTGCCGCAGCGCGATTTCACATTGTGCCAGCAATTCACGCTGATCGGGTCAGGCATGATCTGGAACATCTATTTCGGTCTGGTGGCCTTATGCACAGGGTTCTTTCTGGCCACGGCCGTGGCGCTGGGCAAGGCATCGCAGAACAGGCTGCTGCGCAAGGCATCGGCCTGGTTCATCTTCGTGTTCCGTGGATCGCCCTTGTTCATCCAGTTCTTCTTTGCCTATTTCCTGTTTCTCAGCCTCAAGAATGTCTCGCCCTTCTTTGATCCGTTCACATCCGCCTGGGCGGGCGCGCTGGTGGTGTTGTTCTTGAACACCGCCGCCTATTCGGGCGAGATTTTCCACGGCGCGCTGCAATCCATCCCCAAGGGCGACATGGATGCCGCCGATGCTTATGGCCTGTCGGGCTGGGCGCGGTTCCGGCGGATCACATGGCCCACCATGCTGCGCCTTGGCTGGCCCGCCTATACGAACGAGGCTATTTTCCTGTTCCACGCCACCACGCTGGTGTTCTTTTCGGGCTTTCCCGCGATCCAGCAAAAAGGCGATGCTTTGTATTACGCACGCTATTTTGCCGATAAGACCTTCAACCCCTTCATCCCCTATCCCATTCTGGCGGGCTATTTCATCCTGCTGACGCTGGTCATCATCGGCGTTTTCGGGCTGGTCAATGGCCGGTTGAACCGCCACCTTCCCCAGAACATGCGCGCAAAGCTGCGTTTCAAACCACAGGTAATCAGATGAGCTGGATTGACGACCGTCCCGAGGTCCGCAATGTGCGGTGCGGGGCGGCAGACCTTAACGGGCAAGCGCGTGGCAAACGGGTGCCGCGCAAATTCGCCGCCAAGCTGGAAGAAGAAGGCACGCGCTTTCCTTTCTCGATCCTCAATCTTGATATCTGGGGCGAGGATGTCGAGGACAGCCCGCTGGTCTTCGAGGCGGGCGATCCCGACGGCGTGCTGATGCCGACCGAGCGTGGCTATGTGCCGATGCCCTGGTTGAACAGCCCCTCTGCCCTGCTGCCGATGTGGATGTTCCACGAAGACGGCACGCCTTTCGCCGGTGATCCACGGCAATCGCTGGCCCGCGTGCTGGACCGCTATAAGGCGCGCGGGCTAACGCCGGTGGTGGCCACGGAAATGGAATTCTATCTGGTCGATGACAGCGGCGACGGTATCCGCCAGCCACGATCGCCACGGTCAGGCAAGCGCCGTCCGGGGGCGGAAATCCTGTCCTTGCGCGCACTTGATGCCTTTGATGTGTTCTTCAACGATCTTTACGATGCCTGCGATGCGATGAACATTCCTGCCGAGGCCGCGATATCCGAGGTCGGGATGGGGCAGTTCGAAATCAACCTCGAACATGTGCCCGATGCGCTGAAGGCGGCGGATGATGCCTGGCTCTTCAAGATGCTGGTGCGCGGGCTGGCGCGCAATCACGGCATGGCCGCCAGTTTCATGGCCAAACCTTACGAAGAATATGCAGGCTCTGGGCTGCATACGCATTTTTCGGTCATGGATGCCGATGGCAATAACCTGATGGCCAATGACACGTTCCAGGGCACGCGGCTGTTGCATAATGCCATTGCAGGCTGCCTCAAGGGCATCCCCGATCTGGCGCTGATCTTTGCGCCGCATGGCAATTCCTATGAACGGCTGGTGCCTGAAAGCCATGCGCCAACGGGGGTCTGCTGGGCCTATGACAATCGCACCGCATCGGTGCGCGTGCCGGGTGGCAGTTTCAAGGCGCGCCGCGTCGAACACCGTGTCGCGGGCGGCGATGTGAACCCCTATCTGTTCCTGGCCGCTGTGCTGGGGTCCGCCCTGATCGGGATCGAGGATGACCTGACCCCGCCCCCGCCGATTTCGGGCAATGCCTATGAACAGGATATGCTGCAAATCCCCGACACCTGGGCCGCCGCGATCGATGCTTTCGAAAGCAGCCCGCTGGTGCGGCGCATTTTCGACAATACGCTGGTGGATAATTTTGTCATGACCAAGCGGCAAGAACTGCATTATTTTGCGGAACTCAGCGAAGAACAGCAGCTAGAGCTGTATCTCGATACGGTCTAAGCCTCGCCGCTTGCAGCGCTATCAACGGCAGGATAACCTGGCGTTGAAACCCAACACATGGTGAAAACATGAAAATCGGTATCCTGCAAACAGGGCACGCGCCGGACGAATTGCGCCCGACCACGGGCGATTTCAGCGATCTGTTCCAAGCTCTGCTGGGCGGTCACGGGTTTGACTTCACCGTTTACAACGTCGTCGACATGGACTTTCCCGCGGCCATCACCGATTGCAACGGCTGGCTGATCACCGGGTCCAAACATGGCGCTTACGAGGATCACCCGTTCATTCCCCCGCTTGAGGCGATGATCCGCGAAATCTATGCCGCTGATATTCCGCTGGTCGGTGTCTGCTTTGGTCACCAGATCATCGCGCAGGCGCTGGGTGGCAGGGTCATGAAATTTGACGCCGGTTGGTCGGTGGGGCGGCAAAGCTATCAGATCAACGGCGATGATTACGCGCTGAACGCCTGGCATCAGGATCAGGTCGTGGTCCGGCCAAAGGATGCCACAATCGTCGGCAGCAATGATTTTTGCGCCAATGCCGCGCTGGTCTATGGCAACCGGATATTTACCGTCCAGCCGCATCCCGAATTTGACGCCCGTGTCATCGACGGGTTGGCCACCTATCGCGGCCCCGGCAATGTGCCAGACGCGCAGCTGGCGCAGGTCCGCGCCGATCTGGACAAACCCGTCGACAATGGCCGCCTCGCCGCGCAGATCGCGCGGTTTTTCAAGGAAAGAGAACTGGCATGAGCTGGACAGATAAAATCCCCGCCGCCGCCACAGCCTATCTGGAGGCCAACCGCCTGGACGAGGTCGAATGCGTTATCGCCGACCTGCCCGGCATTGCACGCGGCAAGGCCGTGCCTGCGGGCAAATGGGAAAAGCAGACCCATTTCCACCTGCCCAATTCAATCTTTTTCCAGACCATCACCGGCGATTGGGGCGAAGCATCGGGGCCTGACGGTTTCCTTGAACCCGACATGATCCTGAAACCTGACCTGTCCACCGCAACCGCCGCCCCTTGGGCCGCCGATGGCACGTTGCAGGTGATCCACGATGCCTATGACCAGAAAGGCAAGCCTGTCGCCTTTTCGCCGCGCAACGTGCTGCGCCGCGTGGTCGATCTTTACAAGGCCGAAGGCTGGACCCCCGTTGTCGCGCCGGAAATGGAATTCTATCTGGTGGGCCGCAATATCGACCCCGCCAAGGCGATTGAACCGATGATGGGCCGCACCGGCCGCCCTGCCGCCGGACGGCAGGCCTACTCGATGACGGCGGTGGATGATTACGGCCCCGTCATCGACGATATCTATGAATATGCCGAAATCCAGGGCTTCGAGATCGACGGCATCGCGCAGGAAGGCGGCGCTGGCCAGCTGGAAATCAACCTGCGCCACGGGGACCCGATCAAGCTTGCCGACGAGGTGTTCTATTTCAAACGCCTGATCCGCGAGGCCGCGCTGAAACACGATTGTTTCGCCACTTTCATGGCCAAACCGATCGAGGGCGAACCGGGATCGGCCATGCATGTGCATCATTCGGTTATTGATGCGAAAGGCCGCAATATCTTTACCGGGCCGGGGGGCGGGGAAACCGATGCGTTTTTCCATTTTATCGGCGGCTTGCAGGAACATATGCCCAGCGCCATCGCGGTGATCGCGCCCTATGTGAACAGCTATCGTCGCTATGTGCCGGATTCCGCCGCCCCCGTGAACCTTGAATGGGGCCGCGATAACCGCACCACGGGCATCCGCATCCCGATTTCCGACCCCGGTGCGCGCCGGATCGAAAACCGCCTGCCGGGGATGGATTGCAACCCCTATCTATGCATCGCGGCGTCATTGGCCTGCGGCTATCTGGGGCTGAAGAACGAAATCCGCCCCGACAAGCGCTGGGTCGGGGAAGCCTACGAATCCGAATCCGAGATTGCGGGATCTTTGTCCGACGCGCTGGACCTTTTTGACGAGGCCACGGAACTGCGCGCCGTGCTGGGCGAGGATTTCGCGCGGGTCTATTCCATCGTCAAACGTCTGGAATACAAGGAATTCCTGCAAGTGATCAGCCCCTGGGAACGCGAACATTTGTTGTTGAACGTATGAACCCGCTTTACCGCAACGACCGCCCCGGCCAGATGCCGCAAAGCTGGTATGTCGCCAGCAGCGACCTGCCGCCCGAACGCCCGGCGCTTTTCGGCGAGGTGGTGGCCGATGTCTGCGTGATTGGTGCGGGCTATACCGGCCTGTCGGCGGCATGGCATCTGGCGCAAAAGGGGCTTGATGTCGTCGTGCTGGATGCGCATCGCACGGGGTTCGGCGCCTCGGGGCGCAATGGCGGGCAGGTCGGCAGCGGCTATAACGCCAGCCAGCAAAGCCTTGCGCGCAAATTGGGGGCAGACAATGCCGCAGCCCTTTGGGCGCTGGCCGAAGAGGCCAAGGCCGATATCCGCCAGATCTGTGCCGATCACATCCCCGAGGCATGCTATCAACCCGGTGTGGCGCATGGCTATTATTCCGTCTCTGAAGCGCGGGAATATGAGGCCGACGCCGATTATCTGGCGCAAAGCTATGGCTATGACCAGATCGAAAAGCTGGCCCCCGATGCGATGCGCGATCTGGTGAAATCGCCTTTATACAAAGGCGGTTTGCTCGATATGGGCGCGGGCCATCTGCATCCGTTGCGCTATGCTTTGGGGCTGGCGCGGTTGGCCGAAGCGGCAGGCGCGCGGATCTATGACCGCAGCGAGGTCACCGGCATCGTCAATGGCGATCCCGCCATCGTGCAGACAGGTCAGGGCCGGGTCAGGGCGCGGCATGTGATCATGGCGGGCAATGGCTATATGCCCAATATCAACCGGGCCGTGGCGGCCAAGGTGATGCCGATCAATTCCTTCATCTGCGCCACCGAACCCTTGGGCGATCGCGCGCGCGACGTGCTGGCGCGCGATATCGCGGTGGCGGACAGCAAATTCGTGGTGAATTACTATCGCATGTCCGAAGATAACCGGTTCCTGTTCGGCGGGCGCGAAAGCTATTCCATCGGCTTTCCGGCCAATATCAGCACGGCGCTGATCCAGCGGATGACCAATCTGTTTCCGCAATTGCAGGGCGTCAAGGTCGATTACGTCTGGGGCGGCACGCTGGGGATCACCATGACCCGCCTGCCCGCGATCCAAAGGGTCGCGCCCAATGTGCTGTCAGGTGCCGGCTTTTCGGGGCATGGCGTCGCGCTGTCAGGGCTTGCCGGCAAGATCATGGCCGAGGCTGTGGCCGGTCAGGCCGGCCGTTTCGACACGCTGGCAGGGCTGAACGTGCCCAGCTTTCCGGGCGGGCGCGCATTGCGCGCGCCGCTGCTGACGCTGGCAATGACATATTACGCGCTGCGCGACCGGCTGGGGGCCTAGACCTTATTTGCCCATCTTGGCCAGCTTTTCCTGCAAGGCGGCCAGCTGGGTCTTGATCTCGTCCAGATCGTCGCCATCCTTGGCCGGACCAGAGGCACCGCCGACCAGCCCCCCCGTCATGGCCTTGAAAAACGCGGCCTGTTGGGCGCGCATCGCATCAAAACCCGGCATCGCGGTCATCGGATTGGCCTTGGTCATGTTTTCCATCGCTTTGGATTGACCATCGCGCAGCATCTCGAAACTGGCTTGCAGGAATTGCGGCACCACCGATGCGGCCTGCGTGGTATAGCTGCGCACCAGATCGGTCAGCACATCGACGGGCAGCACGCTTTCGCCGCGGCTTTCGTGTTCTGCGATGATCTGCAAAAGATATTGCCGTGTCAGGTCATCGCCGGATTTCAGATCGACGATCTGCACCTCGCGGCCTTCGCGGATAAACAGCGCGATGTCTTCCAGCGTGACGTAATCGCTGGTTTCCGTATTGTAGAGACGCCGGCTTGCGTAGCGCTTGATAAGCAGTGGTTTGTTGGTATCAGCCAAGACGCGCCCTCCCCCTTGGACATGTTGCACTGCAGAGAAGCCTAGGCTGCGTCTGCAAAAAAGGAAAGCGTTACCTCAAACCAAAAACGGCCCGCGCGATGCAGGCCGTTTTCAGAACAATCCCCAAGGGAGGTTTGGGGTCGTTCGTATCGCTTATTTCGCGGCTGTCGCTTTTTTCGCAGCAGCAGTCACGTCATTCGTCGCTTTCTTGGCAGCGGCGGTCATTTCTTCGGACATGTCCTTGCCAGCGGCCAGAACCAGCTCCATCGTCTGCGTCTGGACCTTTTTCGCGATCTCGGCGAAAGCGGCCATATGTTCGGCAGCGGATTCAGCCGAAGCCGATGCGAAATCGGTCATCGCTTTGGCGTAATCTGCAGGTTCGGTCTTGGCGGATGCCATGGACTGCAGCTTGGTCAATGTGTCCTGTGCCCATTTGGCGGACAATTCGGTGGATTTGCCAGCTGCATCAATGGCGACGGCGGACATTTTCTCGGCCAGTGCGGTCTGGTTTTTGAAAGAATCTTCCATTGCTTTGGTGTCAACGGGGAATGCGCCCATCATGTCTTTGAACACGGCGGTGAAATCTTGGGTCTTAGCCATCGGTGTTATCCTTTAAATCCGCGGATCAACATCCGCTGTTTTCGTCTGACACCAATATGCATGCTGCAGTGCAGCATTTCAAGTCTTTTTTCTGCACTGCAGCATGAATTTTTTGTAACGTCGGAAAAGTGCTTTGCCTTGGGTTACTTAGCGGAAACATATGTCCCGGGTGCCGGGGCCAAAACCGGGTGATCGGCACCGCCGGGGCTGCGTGCCGGGACCGATTTGCCCGATTGCGGCGCCAGCCAGGCATCCCAGCGCGGCCACCAGGACCCGTCGTGACGCACTGCCGACAGGCGCCAATCATCCACCGTCAAGCCCAGTTCGGGATTGGTGTAATGGCCGTATTTATTCTTGCTCGGGGGGTTGATGATCCCCGCGATATGGCCCGATTCCGACAAGATAAAGGTCTTGTCCTTGGACCCCATCTTTTGCACGCCGCTGTAACTGCTTTTCCAGGCGGCGATGTGGTCGGTCTCGCAGGCGATGGCACAAAGCGGGACGGTCACGTCTTTCAGCCGGACCATGGTGCCGCAGATCTCGAACCCGTCACCATTGGCGAAACAATCGCCCTGACACAGGCCGCGCAGATATTCGACCGACATTTTCGCAGGCAGATTGGTGCCGTCGCCGTTCCAGTAAAGCAGGTCAAAGGCCGGCGGGGCCTTGCCCAGCATATAGCTTTTGATCGCGGGGCCATAGATCAGGTCGTTGGAGCGCAGATAGGAAAACGTCCGCGACATGAAGAAGGAATCGAGGATACCGTTCTGCGCCACCTCTGCCTCGATCCCATCGACGAAATCATCGTCCAGAAAGACGCCCACTTCGCCCCGGTCGGAAAAATCGGTCAGCGTGGTGAAAAAGGTGGCCGTGTTGACGGATGTATCCTTGCGCTGTTTCATCAGCGCCAGCGTCAGCGACAGCGTCGTGCCCGCGATGCAATAGCCCACGGCATTGATCTTTTTGACGCCGCAGATCTTTTTGACCTCGGCCATGGCGGCCAGATAGCCATCCGTGACATAATCGGACATGGATGTATCCGCATAGGACGCGTCAGGGTTCACCCAAGAGACGACAAAGACCGTATGGCCCTGATCCACCGCCCATTTGATCAGGCTGTTTTGTGGTTTGAGGTCCAGAATATAAAATTTATTTATCCAAGGCGGGAAGATCAATAAAGGAATTTCATGCACGCTGTCGGTGCTGGGCGCATATTGGATCAGCTCGAACAGATGGTTGCGGAACACCACCGATCCCGGCGTGGTGGCCAGGTTGTCGCCCAATGTGAACGCCTTTTTATCGGCCAGCGTCACGACCAGATCGCCGTTATTCGCCTCTAGATCGGCGATCATGTTTTCCAGCCCCGCGACAAGGCTTTCGCCTTCGGTTTCGGCGGCCAGCGCCAGCGCCTCGGGGTTGGTGGGCAGGAAATTGGTGGGGCTGATCATATCGACCATCTGCTGGCTGAAATAGCGCAGGCGCTTTTTCTCGTCGGCATCCAGCGTGTCGATATCCTCGACCGCCTGGCGCACGGCGGCGGCATTCATCAGATATTGCTGTTTGATAAAGTTGAAATAGGGGTTGGTATCCCATAATTCATGGCTGAACCGGCGATCCTTGGGGGTTTCATCGGTCGGCGGGGTCAGTTTGCCTTGGGCCAGCAGATGCTGGGCCTCGACATAATGTTTGACCGATTTGCCCCAGAATTCCAGCTGATGTTCGATCAGCTTGGCGGGGTTTTGCATCATCTCGGCCATATAGGCGCTGGCGGCTTTGACATAGAGTTCCTGGCTTGGCCCCTGCAAGGCGGGGGCGACCTTGCGCGATTGACCCATCACCTTGAGCAGCCGCTGGGTCAGTTCCTCGACGCGGGCAAGGTTGGCTTCGAGCTTGGCAACACCGCTACCCGCTTCATTCACTGGGTCTAAATCGTTTGTTGTCATATTCATCCACCTATGCGTATGCTGCGAGTGCAGCATATGTGCCTGACCGATCGGAGCTTTCGATGAAGTATATGATGACCTATGACCTTATGGAAAGCACGCGGAATACCTATCAATGGCTGGGGGCCAGTGCGCGCGCCTATGCATCCTATCCGATGATGTCCTGGGCTGCAAATCCGGCGATGGATTGGCTCAAGGCCTGGGGCGAGGTCACGGAACGCACCTTCGCGCGCATGGTGGTCAAGCCCGATTGGAACCTGCCGCCGATTTCCGATGACAAGGGCAAGGACCATACGATTGTCATCGAACGCGTGCTGGAACGCCCTTTTGGCGATCTGATCCATTTCGCGACGCCCGGTCGCAAGGCCAGCAAACGCCGCGTGCTGGTGGTGGCGCCGATGTCGGGCCATTACGCGACGCTGTTGCGCAAGACCGTGATCAGCCTGCTGCCCGATGCCGATGTCTATATCACCGACTGGCACAATGCCCGCGACATCCCCGTCAGCGCCGGCAAATTCGATGTCGAGGATTACACGCTTTACCTGGTCGATTTCATGCGCGAACTTGGCCCCGACACCCATGTGATCGCCGTGTGCCAGCCGGTGCCGCTGGCGCTGGCTGCGACTGCCTATCTGGCGGCCGAGGATCCCAAGGCGCAGCCCCGTTCACTGACCCTGATCGGCGGCCCGGTCGATCCCGAGGCGAACCATACCGAGGTGACCGATTTCGGCCGCTCGGTCACCATGGGCCAGCTGGAACAGACGATGATCCAGCGCGTCGGGTTCAAATATGCAGGCGTCGGCCGGACGGTTTATCCCGGCCTGTTGCAGCTGGCCTCTTTCATCTCGATGAATATGGAAACCCATTCCGACGCGTTCCGCGACCAGATCATCAAATCGGCCAAGGGCGAAGCCTCTGAACATGACAAACATAACGTGTTCTATGACGAATATCTGGCCGTGATGGATATGACGGCGGAATTTTACCTGTCCACGGTGGAACGGATCTTCAAGAACCGCGAAATCGCGCAGAACAGCTTTACCGTGAACGGCAAGGCGGTTGATCTGGGCAAGATCACCACCGTCGCGGTCAAGATCGTCGAAGGCGAAAAGGACGATATTTCCGCCCCCGGCCAGTGCCTTGCCGCCTTGCCGCTGCTGACCGGCCTGCCCGACAGCAAGAAAGCGGCGCATCTGGAACCCGGTGCCGGGCATTACGGTATTTTCGCAGGCCGCAGCTGGAGGCAGAATATCCGCCCGCTTGTGCTGGATTTCATCGACGCCAATTCTGGCGATACCAAAAAGCCCGCCAACAAGAACGCCGCCGCCTGATCTACATCCGCAGCATCAGCGGTGCTTTCATCCAGCGCCGCAGCGCGGCTGTCACCTGTTCGGGCGCTTCGAGCGTGGGCATATAGCCAGCCTCTGCGATCACCTCGAGCGTGGCATAGGGGATCAATTCCGCCATGAATTCCTGCCGCCGCAGCGGATATTGCCCGTCATGCTGCCCGCAGATCACATAGGCGGGCTGTTTGATCTGGCTCAGCGTCGATTGCTGGTCCTTGCGCCGCTGCATCGCGCGCGATTGGCTGACATAGGCGGCGGGGCCCAGCGCCTCGCCCATCTGGCGCAGATGCCGGACCAGCGCGACGCGGTCGGTGCTGGGGGCCATCCATGTTGAATTGATCTCGTGCTGCAAAACCTCGTGCCAGCGCCCGCCGCCTTTGGCCGCGATGATATGGGGTTCACGCGCGGCGGCGGCTTCGGGGGTTTCGGCCTGTGCGCTGGTTGCGATCAGCGCGATCCGCGTCACACGGTCGGGCGCGCGGCGCAGGATTTCGGCCGCCACCATGCCGCCCATCCCCATCCCCGCCAGCGCGAATTTCGCCGGCGCCCATGTCAGGATCTGCGAGGCGATTTCTTCCATCCGCTCGCCTTGCGTCGTCGGCGCGAACATCACCGCATGATCATTGCCAAGATCAAGGATTTGCGGCCCAAAGACCCCCACATCACAGAGCATGGGGGGCACAAGGACAATCGGCTCTTGCGACATTGATATGATCCCTGATCTTTCCGGCTGCGGCCCTTTTGGCCTGCTGCAGCGCGCATCACAAGACCCATCGGCGCCCGACCGCCCAACGCGTCAGCGGCGCGCGATCACATCGGTGATAGTGTCTGCGATCAGCGCAAGGCAGCTGTCATCGGAAAAGCGGTGATCGGCCCCGTCCACCAGCGTCAGCCGCATGTCAGCCCCCTGCGCATGATCCAGCAGCCGCAGCGCCACGGCCATATCGACATCCTTGTCCGCCGTCCCTTGCAGGAACCGCACCGGAAATGGCAGCGGCAATGGATCGCGCAGCACCAGATGATCGCGCCCGTCCTCGATCAGGCGGCGGGTGATGATATAGGGATCGCCATAATCGGACGGCAGCGCGATCTGCCCATCCGTCATCAGCGCTGCGCGTTGGGCGTCACTTGCCCCCGCCCACATGCTGTCTTCGGTGAAATCGGGCGCGGCGGCGATGGTCACCAGACCGGCCACCCTGTCAGGCATGGCGCGCGCCAGCAGCAACGAAATCCAGCCCCCCATGCTGGACCCGACCAGCACGACAGGCCCCGCGACCAGCCCGATGGCGGCCTGCGCATCGCGCAGCCAATCGCCGATTGCCCCATCGGTGAAAGCGCCGCTGCTATCGCCATGGCCGGAATAATCGAACCGCAGGAATGCCCTGCCCTGCCCCCGCGCCCAGTTTTCCAGAAAGACCGCCTTGGTGCCGCCCATGTCGGATTTGAACCCGCCAAGGAAGATAATGGCAGGCCCTGTCCCATCGGTCAGGTGATAGGCGATTTTGCGCCCCTCGGGCGTTGTCAGGAACTTGGGCATCATGTCGGGGCCTTTGTGGTCATGGCACCGACGCGCGCTGCCTGTCAGCCCCCGACATAGACCGCTTTGCGCGGCCGGTAAAAGATTTTCTGGTCATGCAACCGGCCCAGCAATTCCTCGCCGGTGCGCTGGTCCTGTTCGATCACGCGGATCGATTCCAGATGGGCGGGGTTTTCCTCGGACAGGGCCAGCCGCATCCGCGACAATTCACGCCCGCGCGCGCGCAAAGCCTCTTCGATCAGATCGACATCGGCAATGCTCAGATCGAATGTGCGGTTATAGCTCGGCATGATCCATCCCCTTGGTGCATGTTTCGTATCGGAAACTGATGTCGGTTTTACTGCGCAAGGCGTCGCAGTCAACGTATATCTCTGCATACAAATCATGCAGCCCGTTCAATCGGCTTGACGATTGGCTGGCGCGGCGGCATCTAGGCGGCACATATCACCCGCAACCGGGCGTTCCGTGGGCGCCAAACCGACGAGGAGCTTGCCTGATGGCACAGATTTCCCTGACATTTCCTGATGGCAATAGCCGGTCCTATGATGCAGGCGTGACCGCCGCCGATGTCGCCAGCGATATTTCCCCTTCGCTGCGCAAAAAGGCGATTTCCGCCACCGTGAATGGCGCGCATTGGGATCTGCAATGGCCGATCCAGATGGATGCCCAGATCGCCATCAACACGATGAAGGATGAGGCCCCGGCCCTGGAACTCGTCCGCCACGATCTGGCCCATATCATGGCCCGCGCCGTGCAAGAGATCTGGCCCGACACCCAAGTCACCATCGGCCCCGTGATCAAGGATGGCTGGTATTACGATTTCGACCGCAAGGACCCGTTCACGCCCGAGGATCTGGGCTTGATCGAGAAAAAGATGAAGGAAATCATCAACAAGCGCGATGATGTCCGCACCGAGATCTGGGACCGCGCCCGTGCCGTGCAATATTACACCGACCGCGGCGAGCCTTATAAGGTCGAGCTGATCGCGGCCATCCCCGGCGATGAACCTTTGCGCATGTATTGGCATGGCGAGTGGCAGGATCTGTGCCGTGGCCCGCATTTGCAGAACACCGGCCAAGTGCCTGCCGATGCGTTCAAGCTGATGTCCATCGCCGGTGCCTATTGGCGCGGCGACAGCAGCCGCCCGATGCTGCAACGCATCTACGGGACCGCCTTTACCAATAAAGAAGGGCTGAAAGAGCATCTGCACCGGCTGGAGGAGGCGGCCAAACGCGACCACCGCAAACTGGGCCGCGAGATGAACCTGTTCCACATGCAAGAAGAAGCCCCCGGTCAGGTGTTCTGGCACCCCAATGGCTGGACGATCTATACCGAATTGCAAGATTACATGCGCCGCCGCCAGCGCGCGGGCGGCTATGTCGAGGTCAACACCCCGCAGGTCGTGGATCGCAAGCTCTGGGAAGCCTCGGGGCATTGGGACAAATATCAAGAAAACATGTTCATCGTCGAAGTGGACGAGGAACATGCCCGCGAAAAGGCGGTCAATGCGCTCAAACCGATGAACTGCCCCTGCCATGTGCAGATTTTCAACCAGGGTCTGAAATCCTATCGCGACCTGCCGTTGCGGATGGCCGAATTCGGGTCTTGCGCACGCTATGAACCCTCGGGCGCGTTGCATGGCATCATGCGGGTGCGCGGCTTCACGCAGGATGACGGCCATATTTTCTGCCGCGAAGACCAGATCGAACCGGAAACCGCGCGCTTCATCGCGTTCCTGTCACAGGTCTATGCCGATCTGGGCTTTCACAATTGGACCATCAAACTGTCCACCCGCCCTGAACAACGCATCGGGTCGGATGAAACCTGGGATATGATGGAAACGGCCTTGGGCGATGCTTGCCGCGCGGCAGGCTATGATTTCGAAGTGCTGGAAGGCGAAGGCGCGTTTTACGGGCCAAAGCTGGAATTCACCCTGACCGATGCGATCGGGCGGAACTGGCAATGCGGCACTTTGCAGGTGGATGCGAACCTGCCCGAACGGCTGGATGCGGAATATATCGGCACGGATGGCGAAAAACACCGCCCCGTCATGCTGCACCGCGCCACCTTGGGATCGTTCGAGCGGTTCATCGGCATCCTGATCGAGGAACATGCCGGCAAGCTGCCGTTCTGGCTGGCCCCGCGTCAGGTTGTGGTGGCGACCATCGTGTCGGATGCCGATGATTACGCGCGCGAACTGGTGTCAGCGCTGACCGCCGCCGGTGTGCGCGCCGAGGCGGATACCCGCAACGAAAAGATCAATTACAAGGTCCGCGAACATTCCGTCGGCAAGGTCCCCGTGATCCTTGCCGTTGGCGCGCGCGAGGTCGAGGAACGCAGCGCCACCGCGCGGCAATTGGGCGAAACCCAGACCCGCGTCGTCACAATGGATGAGATCGTGGCAGAGCTAAAGCAACGCGCAACGCCGCCTGATCTGCTGTAATCAGCTGCGCAGGTATTTTGCCTGCACATCCGGTTTCCAGCCGATGGTCCAGCCTGCGTCACTGGCGATCACCGGGCGTTTCATCAGCGTCGGATAGGCGGCCAGCAGCGCGGCTGTATCTTGCGCGCGGGCATCCTCTGACAGGCCGCGCCAGGTGGTCGAGGCCCGGTTGATCGCCGCGTCGCCAAAGGCCATGACGATGGCCTGGATATCATCGACATGCAGCCCGTCGGACCGCACATCGATCACCTGGGGGGTGATGCCCTGCGCATGCAAGGCGGCCAGCGCCTTGCGGCAGGTGTCACATGATTTCAGCCCGAAAAACCGCATATCGCCGGTCCTTTGCGTCTTTTGCCGCCAAACTGCGACGTCGTGTCAATTGCGTTTTTCATAAAACACCTGAGTCTGGGGATTACAAGGCAAAGGGAAGACCGCTTGTCGCGGGGCCCGGGTGCTGGCGACAAAAGGAGAGGACGACATGCCAAGCGGCACAGTGAAATGGTTCAATACGACCAAGGGATTCGGCTTTATCGCCCCCGATGATGGCGGCAATGATATCTTCGTGCATATCTCGGCGGTGGAACAAGCCGGAATGACGGGGTTGGCGGATAACCAGAAGATCACCTTTGATCTGGTCGAGGGTCGCGACGGGCGCAAGATGGCGGGCAATCTGGCCAAGGCCGATTAACCCAGCCAGACCGCCTGTGCCTTGGTGTCCCAGCCCAGGGTCCAGCGGCTGCCATCGGTGATCACCGGGCGGGCCATCAAGGCGGGCTGCGCGTCCAGCTGCGCCTCGGCTTCGGATGCGCGCAGCCAGGCGTTCAGGTTGCGATAGATCTGCGATTTGCGGTCGATTAACATGTCGCCAAATTCCGCGATCAGCGGCGCCCATTCGGCAGCAGTCAGCGGGTCGGCGCGGATATCGCGGAAGGTCACGCCCTGATCCGCCAGCGCCCGCAGCGCCGCCTTGCAATCCGAACAGGTGGGCAGGCCGTAGAGGATCATCGCGGTTCCAGTTTGTTAACCACGCCGCGCGATATTGCGCCGCATGTCCTGTTATCGCCGCCCGCGCCTGCCCGGTGCAACCGTCTTTTTCACTGTCAATCTGGCGGACCGCAGCAGCGCGCTGCTGGTGCGCGAGGTGGCGGCACTGCGTCTGGCCGTGATGCAGACCCGCGCGCAACGCCCGTTCAAGGTGGATGCCTGGGTGGTCTTGCCCGATCACATGCATTGCATCTGGACGCTGCCTGCGGGGGATGCGGATTATTCCACCCGCATGGGCGCGATCAAGGGGCGGTTCTCGCGTGCCGTCGGCCACGGCGACCGACGCCCAAGCCATATCGCGCGGCGCGAAGCGGGTGTATGGCAGCGCCGTTTCTGGGAGCATCATATCCGCAATGACGCCGAATATACCGCACTGATGGAATATTGCCGCATCAACCCCGCGAAACACGGTCTGGTCGATGATCCCGCGGATTGGCCCTACAGCTCATTCCGGTAGGGTGCGCATTTTGCGCACCTGTGGGCAGGGGTATGCGATTAGGTGCGCAAAATGCGCATCCTACGCTGGTTTTGCCGGTTGCGGGGTTGCGCGCGAAATGCGCATGGTCCCCGTAGGATGCGCATCCTGCGCACCCATGCGAGGCGTTGCGGGCATGGTGCGCAAAATGCGCACACCACGGGCGGGATGTGCGATTGGGTGCGCAAAATGCGCACCCTACCCAATCACCCCTTCAAACTCCCGCCATTCGCCTTTGCTCATGCCGGAGGTCTCCTGCGTTACCACCTCACCCTTCAACATCCGCCGCACGCAATCAATCGCCTTGCCAGAGAGTGTGGCACCGCCCATGCGGTAATCCTCGAAGGCGCCATAGGCGGCGGGCACCCAATCGGCGACCACCTTGCAGATCTCATCCGCATAGACGCGGATTTCATATTGCGCATGGCTGTCGGCGCGCAGCCGCAGGAAGTGGAACAGGTTGTGCAGGTCCACCTTCCAATACCATTGGGTATAGATATTGGCGGGCAGGTTCATCCGGGCAAGCTCGCGCGCCAGGCCCTGCTGGCCCTCGTCGCTGATCATCTCGGCGTAATGGTCGTAACAGCGCGCGGCATCGTCTTTCAGATAGGCCAGCACGCGCGCGGCCTCGTCCCCTGTCAACGCCTCGCCCCGGCCCTGGTTGTTGATCACCGATTGCGCGGCCAGATGTTCGGGGGCCGGAATATAGAATTCGCGGTCGAGGATCGAATAGCGCGCGGAATATTCGTTCACATTGGCGGTCCGGTGCCGGATCCACTGGCGCGCGACGAAGACCGGCAGTTTGACATGCAGCTTGATCTCGCACATCTCGAAGGGGGTCGAATGCCAATGCCGCATCAGGTAGCGGATCAGGCCTTCGTCGTTCTGCACCGACTTGGTGCCTTTGCCATAAGACACCCGCGCCGCCTGACAAATCGCGGCATCATCGCCCATATAATCGATCACGCGGATGAAGCCGTGGTCCAGCACGTCATAAGCCTTGTAAAGATGCGCCTCCATCCCCGGAGCGGTCGCGCGCAAAGTGGGCTGTGGATTGGCGCGCAACGTGTCGATTTCGGCCTGCTGGTCGGGGGTGATGGGCATCTGCGTCTCCGGTCTGGGGAATGAGTCTGCCCGCAGTATAGGCAAAGCCCTGTTGTGGCAAAACCTCTTGCTGCGTGAAAACGGCGCAGAAGGCGGCCTTGGCCGGTTGACTATCCGGCAGCGAGGCCAGATAGGCTATCGAAAGATATCACTCAGAGGCATTCGATATGATGCGTGCTGCCTGTCATGCCCCCAGCTTTGCCGCCCGATCCGCCGGTGCCAATGTGGGTGCCGGTGACAGTGCTGGCACCCCGGCGCAGGCGTGCAGGATCGCGCATCCGCGCCCAAGATGACAGTCATCATGCGCAGAATGATCGGCCTGATATGCGCGGTTTTCATCACCGGCACAGCGGCAAGCGCGCAGACCTCCGTGAACCTGTCCATGCAAGAGGCCCGCGCGGTCGCGATGCAGGCGCTTTTGGCGGGCGAGAGCGCGCTGGCGCTGGATCTTGCCCATGCGATCCTGTCGCAGCTTCCCGATGACAGGAGCGCATTGATCATTATCGCCGCCGCCGCGGCCCAGCAGGGCGATCCTGCCGCAGGCCGCAGGGCGGGTGCGCGGGCCTTTGCGCTGTCGGGAACCGATCTGGAACGTTATGAGGCCGCAAGGCTGACAGCGCTGGCCGCTTTCACCGAGGGCCGGTTCAATCTTGCGACATTCTGGCTGCGGCGTGCCCTGATCGTGGCCCCTGATGATGCAGAACGCGCACAGGTGCTGGCGGATGGCCGGCTGGTGCGGCGCCGCAATCCCTGGTCCTTTGATCTTGCGGCATCGCTGGCCCCATCCTCGAATGTGAATGGCGGCGCATCGGGCAATCTGGCGGCCGCACCCGGCACCCCGACCGGCACGCTGTCGGATGATGCGCAGGCCTTGGCGGGGTGGCGCGGCGCGCTGGCGCTTGGCGCGACCTATCGGCTCTGGCAAAGCCCGGTCAGCCGCACACTGATCGGCGCGCGATATCAAGGCGTCCGCCTGCGGATCACCGATGCTGTCGCTGTCCCCGATGCGGCGCTGGCCACAGATGAGGTCACGCTGCACCTGCGCCATGATCGCGCCCTCGACAGCGGCCGCATCGGGGCGCAGCTGTCCTATATGCTGGTCGATTACCGCGATCTGGATAATGTGACGCTGCAAACCGACCGCCAGAGATATGGCGAATGGCAGATCGAGATCGACCGGCGCGTGCCGATTGGCGCGGATATGGAAATCGGCCTGACGGTCGGACGCAGCTGGACCGTTTATGAACTGGCCGCGATCAGCGATGTGCAGCGCAGCAGCTTTGCTGTATCTTACGGCTATGCCTTGCCAAGAGGCGACCAGTTTGCGGCCAGCATCCGTTATGGCGATGCAAGCAGCAGCAATCCCAATTACAGATCCACCGATTGGACCGCCCAGATCAGCTATGATTGGGCAGAGCCGATTGGCCCGGTCACATTGGGGTTCAGCGGCGGCATCGCCAAACGTGCCTATCCCGATTATGCTATCGGCCCTTTCGTCGTCGCCGGCGGGCGCCGCGACAACACGCTGTTTTATAGCGCCAATATCGGTTTTCCCGACATCAGCTATGCCGGTTTCACCCCGGTGATGACCATCACGGGCAGCAAGACCGACAGCAATGTCACCCGTTTCACCAGCGAGAGCCTGTCAACCGGCCTGATGATCACATCCGCCTTCTGATCTGCGCATGCTGCCGCGTGACCTGCTGGCCACGGCCTTTGCCGCGCGGCAAGCCACCCTATCCTGAAATCAAAGCGTAAAGATGGTGCTGTGAGAGAGGATTGAACTCTCGACCTCACCCTTACCAAGGGTGTGCTCTGCCACTGAGCTACCACAGCATCCGTGAGGCGGGGGATTAGCGACATTCGCCTGCGCGTGCAAGCCCTCTCTGGACGGTTTTTGCGGGTCTTGCTAACAGGGTGCCATGGACAGCAAAGACAGCAAGCCACAGCCGGTCAAGACCGCCGCAACCCGCGAAGAACGGTTGAAAGCCGCGCTGAAGGCCAATATGGCCAAGCGCAAGGCACAGGCGCGCGCACGCGCAGCGGATGCAGGCAAACAAAAGAAAGACTAGGCAGCATGGATTCCATTTTGGTCAAGGGCGGCGCGCCGCTGAACGGCAAGATCCAGATCGCGGGTGCCAAGAACGCCGCATTGGCGCTGATGCCCGCGACATTGCTGTCCGAAGAACCGCTGACCCTGACCAATGCCCCGCGCCTGTCGGATATCAAGACGATGACCGCCCTGCTGCAATCCTTGGGCGTCGAGGTGACCGCATTACAAGACGGCAAGGTGCAGGTGCTGTCGTCGCATGCGATGACCTCGACCCGCGCGGATTATGAAATCGTGCGCAAGATGCGGGCGTCCAACCTCGTGCTGGGTCCGCTGCTGGCGCGGCATCATCAGGCCGTGGTGTCCTTGCCCGGCGGTTGCGCCATTGGCGCGCGGCCGATGGATATTCATGTCACAGCCTTGGAATCCATGGGGGCCACGATCGCGCTAAAGGACGGCTATCTGCATGCCACCGCCAAGGGCGGGCTGAAAGGCGCGCGGGTCGCATTGCGCTTTGCCAGTGTCGGGGCCACTGAAAACGTGCTGATGGCCGCCACCTTGGCCAAGGGCACGACGATCATCGAAAACGCCGCGCGCGAGCCTGAAATCGTCGATCTTGCGCAATGTCTGCGCCGTATGGGCGCGCAGATCGAGGGCGAAGGCACCAGCACGATCACGATTGATGGCGTGGACCGGCTGGGCGCTGCGACCCATCCTGTCGTCACCGACCGGATCGAGCTGGGCACCTATATGCTGGCCCCGGTTTTCGCGGGCGGCGAGGTGGAATGTCTTGGCGGGCGCATTGATCTGGTCGGGTCTTTTGCCGAAAAGCTGGCCGAGGCGGGCGTCGATATCACCGAGACCCCCGATGGCATCCGGGTCAAGCGCAATGGCAGCCGTGCCAAGGCCGTGAATGTCACCACCGCCGTGTTCCCCGGCTTTCCGACCGATTTGCAGGCGCAGATGATGGCGATGCTTTGCACGGCCCAAGGCACATCGGTGCTGGAAGAAAAGATCTTTGAGAACCGCTTCATGCATGCCCCCGAATTGATCCGCATGGGGGCGAAAATCGACGTGCAGGGCGGCACTGCCACGGTGCAGGGCGTGGACCGTCTGAAAGGCGCGCCGGTGATGGCGACCGATCTGCGCGCCTCGGTGTCGCTGATCCTTGCGGGGCTTGCGGCCGAGGGCGAAACGCTGGTCAGCCGCGTTTATCATCTGGATCGCGGCTATGAACATGTCGAGGAAAAGCTGCGCGCTGTGGGCGCCAATATCGAACGGGTGTCCACATGACCCGCGATGCCAGTTTCCGCGACGGGGCGGACAAGCCCTTGCGCCTGCGCGCGCTGGATGCCGAGGATCTGGCGGTGATTGCCGCGATCACGCAGGATGCCGTGTTTCCCGTGTCGGAAATGCGCTGGGACCGCAAGGCGCGCCGCTTTGCCTTGCTGATCAACCGCTTTCGCTGGGAAAATGGCCGCCAGCAGCCAGAGCGCGTGCAATCCGTGCTGGCCTTTGAGGATGTGATGGCCGTGCAAAGCCAAGGCATCGACAAGGCCGAGAGCGACCTTGTCTGTTCGCTTTTGTCGATCCATTTCACCCCTGCCGCCGATGGCGCGGGGCGGGTTGAACTGACGCTGGCAGGCGATGGCGCCATCGCCTTGCAGGTCGAGGCGTTAGAGGCCGTGCTGCGCGATGTCACGCAACCCTATGCCGCCCCCTCGGGCAAGGCCCCCAAGCATCCCGACTGATACCATTGAAGCGGCGCACGGTCCCCGCTATGTCCCCTGTCACGAAGGAGACATCCATGCCGCAATTCCTGTCCACGACCGATCCCGATTTCGAGGCCCGCTTTAGCGCCCTTCTGGGTGCCAAACGCGAAGACAGCCCCGATGTCGATCATATCGTGGCCGAGATCATCGCCGATGTGCGCGCGCGCGGCGATCAGGCGGTGATCGATCTGACCGCGCGTTTTGACCGGCTGGACCTGACGCCCGCCACCTTGCGCTTTACCCCCGAAGAAATCGCCGCCGAATGCGCGCTGGTCTCGGACGATGATCGCGCCGCACTGGAACTGGCCGCTGCGCGCATCCGCGCCTATCACAGCCGCCAGATGCCAGAGGATGCCAGCTGGGCGGATGACACAGGGGCCATGCTGGGCTGGCGCTGGACGCCTGTTTCGGCCGCAGGGCTTTATGTGCCCGGCGGATTGGCCAGCTATCCGTCATCCGTGCTGATGAATGCGATCCCGGCCAAGGTCGCGGGGGTGCAGCGTCTGGCGATCGTCGTGCCAACGCCTGACGGCGTGACCAATCCGCTGGTCTTGATGGCGGCCCAGA
The DNA here is from genome assembly GCF_002158905.1 of Yoonia vestfoldensis. NCBI lineage: Bacteria > Pseudomonadati > Pseudomonadota > Alphaproteobacteria > Rhodobacterales > Paracoccaceae > Yoonia > Yoonia vestfoldensis. Next base: position 888,806 of record NZ_CP021431.1, on the reverse strand, counting down.
TCGCGGGCGTGGACGAGATTTACCGCATCGGCGGCGCGCAGGCGATTGCGGCGCTGGCTTATGGCACCCAGACCATCCCGCCGGTGGACAAGATCACCGGGCCGGGCAATGCCTTTGTTGCCGCCGCCAAACGGCGGGTATTCGGCAAGGTCGGCATCGACATGATCGCAGGGCCGTCGGAAATTCTGGTCATCGCGGATCGCGACAATGACCCTGATTGGATCGCGCTTGATCTGCTATCACAGGCCGAACATGACGAAAGCGCGCAATCGCTGCTGATCACCGATGATGCCGATTTCGGCCGCGCGGTGGCGGATGCGGTGGACAAACGCCTGCAAACGCTGGAACGCCGCGCCATTGCGGGGGCCAGCTGGCGCGATTTCGGCGCGATCATCACGGTGGCGGATATGGACGAGGCTGTCGCCCTGTCCGACCGGATCGCGCCCGAACATCTGGAATTATGCACCACGGATGCCGAGGCGCTGGCCGGCCGGATCACCCATGCGGGTGCCATCTTTATTGGCGGTTGGACACCAGAGGCGATCGGCGATTACATAGGCGGGCCGAACCATGTGCTGCCGACGGCAAGGTCGGCCCGTTTTTCAAGTGGATTATCAGTGATGGACTTTATCAAACGCACGACCCTGTCGCGCATGACACCCGAGGCGCTGGCCGCTATCGGCCCCGCCGCCGAACGGCTGGCCAAATCCGAAAGCCTGCAAGCGCATGGGCTGAGCGTACGCGCGCGGCTTGACCGGCTGAACCGGGGGGGCTGAGATGGCGCGCATCGTCAATATCATCCTTGATGACAGCGGGTTGCCCGCGCCCACGCCCCAGATTGATCAGGAACGCAAGGTCGCGATGTTCGACCTGCTGGAAGACAACAGCTTTGCCATGCCGCCGCGCGATGACCGCCCCGTGCCGGAAGGGCCGTTCCAGCTGGGCCTGTCGATCCGCGAAAAGCGGCTGGTCTTTGATATCCAGCTGGAAGACGGCACGCCTGCGGGCGAATTCCATCTGTCGCTTGGGCCGTTCCGGCAGGTGGTGAAGGATTATTTCCAGATCTGCGCCAGCTATTTCGACGCGGTGAAAACCCTGCCCCCCAGCCAGATCGAAACCATCGACATGGCCCGGCGCGGTATCCATAACGAAGGCGCGCGGGTGTTGCAGGAACGGCTGGAAGGCAAGGCCGTGGTCGATAATGACACTGCCCGCCGCCTGTTTACCTTGATCTGCGTGCTGCATTTTGGGGGCTGATGTGGGTGATCCCGGCAAATATGCCCCCCTGCCCCAATCGGTGCTGTTTTGCTGCGATCATAATTCTGTCCGCTCGCCCATGGCCGAGGGGATCATGAAGAAACTTTACGGCAAGCGCTGCTATGTCCAATCGGTCGGCGTCAAGAACGATATGGAGATCGACGGTTTCGCCGTCACCGTCTGCGCCGAAATCGGGGTCGAGGTGTCGCGCCACCGGTCGCGGTCCTTTGACGAGATGGAACAATGGGGCGATGATCTGTCATCCTTCGATCTGGTGCTGGCGCTGTCGCCTGCCAGCCAGCGGCGCGCATTGGATCTGACCCAGTTCTTTCATCTTGATGTCGAATATTGGCCAATCCTTGACCCCACCGGCATGGGCGACAACCGCGAAGCGCGTCTGGCGCTGTACCGGCAAGCCCGCGACCAGATTCACGACCGGCTGGTTGCGCGCTTTGGTCCCGCAAGTGATGATCTGGCCGAATGACGCGGGTTCCATTCGCCGCAGACGCATATTTACCCTTGAAAATCGGACCGGACAGGCGCATTTAGCAGCGGTCCGCAAATAGCGGACGAGATATACAGGAGATCACATGGCCAAGGAAGAACTGCTCGAATTCCCAGGTGTCGTGAAAGAACTTCTGCCGAACGCGACATTTCGGGTCGAGCTGGAAAACGGCCATGAGATCATCGCACATACGGCAGGCAAGATGCGCAAGAACCGCATCCGCGTTCTGGCAGGCGACAAGGTACAGGTCGAAATGACCCCCTATGACCTGACAAAGGGTCGGATCAATTACCGTTTCAAATAGCGTGAAACACAGTTTCACGCAGCAGGGATAAGCGTTTGGCCGCAGGCGAAATGCGGCCCTGTCGCGGTTGCGGAGATCACATGACCACCCTGCCCCCGGACATTCGCTTGAAACTGATCCTCGGCTCTGGCTCGCCCCGGCGGCTGGAGCTTTTGGCGCAGCTTGGTGTCACCCCCGATGCCGTGCGCCCGCCCGATATCGACGAAGACGCGCGCCGCGCCGAATTGCCGCGCGATTACGTCCAGCGGATCGCCCGCGAAAAACTGGCCGCGATGGTGGCGGATGACGATACCGTGGTGCTTTGCGCTGATACGACCGTGGCGCTGGGCCGCCGGATCATGGGCAAGCCGCGTGATGCAGGCGAGGCAGCGGCCTTTCTTTACGCGCTGTCGGGGCGCCGCCACAAGGTGATCACCGCCGTCGCCGTCAAGCGCGGCAACCGCAGCTGGCTGCGCGATGTGCAAAGCACGGTGGCATTCAAGCAATTATCCGATGCCGAAGTGAACGCTTATCTGGCCAGCGGCGACTGGCAGGGCAAGGCGGGCGGCTATGCGATCCAGGGACCGGCAGGTGCCTTTATCCCCTGGATCAACGGATCCTATACCGGCATCGTCGGCCTGCCGCTGACCGAAACCGCAGGCCTGCTGACGGCTGCGGGCTATCCATTGCATAAGGACGCATCATGAAGGGTCGCAGCATCATCCTCGATCACGTCGCCGGGCTAGAGGCTGCCGCCTATCTGGTCGATGGCAAGCTGGATGATCTGTTGATCGACCAGACCGATGCGCCGCGCCCCGGTGCGATCTATCGCGCGATCTGTGACCGCCCGATCAAGGGGCAAGGCGGCATGATGCTGCGCCTGCCCGATGGCGACACCGCCTTTCTGCGCGCGGGCAAGGGGCTGCGGCAGGGACAGGCGCTGCTGGTGCAGGTCACGGGCTATTCGGAAGGCAGCAAGGCTGTCCCCGTCACCGACCGGGTGCTGTTCAAAAGCCGCTATGCGATTGTCACACCGGGCAAGCCGGGGCTGAATATCTCGCGCCAGATCCTGGATGAAGACATCCGCGACAACCTGCTGGCCATCGCCCATGCCGCGCATGAGGGCGCGCATGGGCTGATCCTGCGATCCTCTTGCGCCACCGCGACCGAGGATGAGATCAGCGACGATATCGCCGCCATGCTGGCCCTGGCCGATGCGGTGCTGGCCGATGCCGCGGGTGACGCGCCCGAGGCGCTGACCGAAGGCGACAGCCCGCATGTGCTGGCCTGGCGCGACTGGATCGGGGCCAGCGAGATCGTCACCGAACCGGGCGGCTTTGCGGCACAGGGCGTGCTGGACCAGATCGCCGCCTTGGGGCGGGCGCTGGTGCCGCTGGGCGAAGGGCAGATGTATGTCGAACCCACCCGCGCGCTGGTGGCCGTGGATGTGAATACCGGCAGCGACACGACCCCTGCTGCCGCGCTCAAGGCAAACCTCGCCGCCGCGCGCGCCCTGCCCCGCGCCTTGCGGCTGCGCGGCTTGGGCGGGCAGATCAGCGTGGATTTCGTCTCGATGTCCAAGACCCATCGCAAACAGGTGGAACAATCCTTGCGCGCCGCCTTCAAGAATGACCCGGTCGAGACATCGCTGGTCGGCTGGACGCCCATGGGCCTGTTTGAATTGCAGCGCAAACGCGAACGTTTGCCCCTGCCTGCGGATCTGCTGAGGCGTCTGTAATGGCCTGCCCGATCTGCGACCGGCCCACAGACAAGGCCTATCGTCCCTTCTGTTCGCGCCGCTGCGCCGATGTCGATCTGGGCAAATGGCTGACGGGCAGCTATGCCATTCCGGCAGGTCCGGCCGAAACCGAAGACGCGGATCCGGGGCCCTTTGACGAGGATGACGGGAAACTGCACTAAGCCCGCCTTTCCCTCTGGACACCCGCGCGGGCCACGTCTAAAAGCGCGCTACCCGACGGATATTCCGTCCCGGTGCCCGGGTAGCTCAGGGGTAGAGCAGTGGATTGAAAATCCTCGTGTCGGTGGTTCGATTCCGCCCCTGGGCACCATTTAAACCAACAATAACAACGCTGTAAGCATCGCACAGTTTTACAATATGTGCTGCACACTCATCGCACAGTTTTGTGCTGCGTTTGTGGGCTGAAACACTGTGTTGAACACAGTGCTCGGAATCGCTGTGTTAACCACACCAAGTGCAACACAGCAAACGAACACACTGTTTTGGAACTTGGTTTAGAACACACTGTTTGGGAACGGTTTCGTGAAGACAAGGTTGGTGGCAATCATTATGTTTGGGGCAAGAAGGGTGGGAAGTGTGAATCCGCCGCGGCCGCGAGAACGCAAGTTTCTCGTTTTCAGAGTCAACTGAGGAAAAACGCTTTGCTCAGGTTGGGGGGCTAATCTATGTTGCGGTCTAAGAGCAAAAGTGGGAACGATCATGGCTTCAGAAGGAAACTCTATGAACCTTGGTTTAACCGCTGCACGGGAAGCCAAGAAGGACGAGTTCTATACTCAATACGTCGATATTCAGAAAGAAGTCGAAGCATATCTTGAGTTTGACCCTGACACCTTTCGGAACAAGACGGTCTACTGTAATTGCGACGACCCTTTTGAGAGCAACTTTTTCAAGTATTTTGCGGCAAATTTCGATCGCTTGGGGCTGCGTAAGCTGATCACCACAAGCTTTGACGGATCATCTATTGCCGGGGCTCAAATCACATTTGACGAATACACCGCAGGGAATGGCATACGCCCAAAACCGAAAGCTATTTGCGTTGAAATCGATGAGGTTACTGATGTTGATGGCAACGGTGCTGTAGGCATCGAGGACGTCAAACTTTTTCTCGAAAAAAATCCGCATTCCCATAGACCGCTCGAGGGAGGAGGCGACTTTCGCAGTCCAGAGTGCATTGAGCTCCTGCAAGAGGCGGACATCGTAGTGACAAACCCGCCCTTTTCACTATTCAAAGAATTTATGGCACTGATGACCAAATACGAAAAGAAGCTACTTGTCATCGGGAACCTACAAGCCCTCACATACAAAACGATTTTCCCTTTAATCAAAGCAGACAAACTCTGGATGGGCGTAACAATTCACAGTGGAGATCGTGAGTTTCGCGTGCCCGACCACTACCCACTAAATGCTTCAGGTTACCGAACTGACGAGAATGGAAACAAATACATTAGGGTCAAAGGCGTCCGCTGGTACACAAATCTGGATCATGGTCGCCGCCATCAAGTCCTTCCACTTATGCCGATGAAGGACAATTTGCGCTTCAACAAGAAGATAAGCGGCAAGTCAGTTTATGAGCGGTACGAAAACTATGACGCGATAGAGGTTTCTTTCACTGACGCCATCCCCAGTGACTACGATGGAGTCATGGGCGTGCCGATAACTTTCTTGGACAAGTACAATCCAGATCAGTTCGAGATATTGGGCACCCTTGACTCTAGCGATCCAGACAACCCTTGCAGAACACGGTGGTACTCTGCGCAAGATCAAAAAGATGCGTACTTTCGGCGTTTTGGCAAACCTGGAAGCATCCCGCTGAATATGTCGGGCGTCATCAACGACACCAAAGTCTACAAACGAATCCTTATTAGGCACCGCCGCTAAAACTAAGAAAGACGATCGATTGCAAACGAATCTTGAAACCGAAGTAACCGTCGCTAACCTCTGCGAAGGGTTCGTATATAATCAGCTTGAAGGCAAAGGATTGTTTGGGTGGGCCGGAAAGCTCACCATTCAACCGGAATATCAACGCAACTACATCTATGCAGAAGATAACGGCAAGCGGGAGCAGGCAGTCATTGAGTCGCTGCTTAAAGGATATCCACTTGGATTGATTTACTTCAACAAAGTTGCAGACAAAAAATTTGAGGTTTTGGACGGTCAGCAACGCATCACTAGCATCGGGCGGTTCGTTACGAACAAGTTCGCGATCATGGATGACGGTAACCCAAAGACCTTCGACAGTCTCCCAAAAGATCAGCAGGTAATCATCCTCGACTCTAAAATGCTCATCTACATCTGCGAGGGTACAGAGAGCGAGATCAAGCAGTGGTTCGAGACCATCAACATAGCTGGCGTTCCCCTGAAGCCTCAAGAGCTTCTGAACGCGATCTATTCCGGCCCCTTTGTCACGATGGCAAAGGCTGAGTTCAGTAACAGCCAGAACGCAAACATCCAAAAGTGGAGCGCATACATCAAAGGCAGCGCCAACCGGCAAGACTATCTCGAACGGGCGCTGGATTGGGTCAGCGAGGGCGATATCGGTGCTTACATGAGCCAGCACCGGACTGACCAGAACATCACCGAACTGAAGAACTACTTCGCCAGTGTCATTGATTGGGTGTCGAGCGTCTTCAGCGATGTTGAGAAGGAAATGCAGGGCCTTGAATGGGGAAGGCTCTACGAAACCCATCACAAGACATCCTACGATCCCGGTGCCGTCTCGGCTGAAGTGCAAAAGCTCTACAGTGACCCCTTCGTGAAGAACAAGCGTGGGGTTTTCGAGTATGTTCTGGGAGGATCGGCAGACCCTCGACTACTAGACATCCGGGTCTTTGATGAGGCGACGAAAAGATCCGTGTACGCAGCACAGACCAAGGCTGCGAACTCCAAAGGGATGTCCAACTGTTCTCTGTGCGCAGTGGGCCATGACTCGAACAAAGCGAAGATTTGGTCCATCAAGGAGATGGAAGCCGACCATGTTTCCGCGTGGAGCAAGGGCGGCGCGACCGCAGCATCAAATTGCGAAATGCTTTGCAAGACGCACAATCGAGCCAAGGGCAATAGGTAACACTGCATACATTTTAATATTTTTCTTATTTGATGGCCCTTTGAGTGAATCCCAGCAAAATTTTGATCTTTTGGCTTATCGTTGCCGTCGCGCCGCAGAATATAGATAAGTAGCGAAAGGCGGCTTTGGGCCGGTCGCTTGCCGCGACCCAACGTAAGCGGTCGCTGGCCCTCACCTTCCAACAGATTGTCTGACCTGCGATTCCATGTGCGATGGAGATCAGTGCAGGAGTTTCGCGATGGCGACTACGTTGGAGTTTCTCCGGGATTACGGGGTGGACATAAGGACCAACGGACAGCGACGCTGGCCGGAAGAGATAAAGGCGCGGATCGTTGCTGAGAGCTTGCAGCCAGGTGTGAGCGTGAATGAAGTTGCGGCGCGGTATGGGCTGCGGGCGAACCATTTATCGGAATGGCGTAGTCGGGCACGTGACGGCCGGTTGGTTTTGCCTGCGGTTGAAGATGACAGCTTCTGTTTTGCACCGATCGTCGTGTCGGATGGTGGCGGCGGTGCGGATGTGCCGGCTGTCGCCGGGCAGCTCACAAAGCCTGACGGGTTGTCCTGTAAACCCATCGAGATTGCGATAGGTCGTGTGACAATCCGGGTCGATGGCACCACCAGTTCTGACCGGATTGCCGAGATCGTGCGGGCAATCGGGGCGCGGCCATGATGTTCCCGTCAAACCGCGTGCGGGTTCTGGTCTCGACGCAACCTGTGGACTTCAGGAAAGGTCATGATGGTCTGGCGGCAATCGTGTCGTCGGTGCTGCGTAAGGATCCGTTCACCGGCACGGTGTTTGTGTTCCGGTCGCGCCGGGCGGATCGGCTGAAGCTTTTGTATTGGGATGGCACCGGATTGGTGATGGCCTACAAGCGGTTGGAAGACATGACCTTCACCTGGCCTGCGATCAAAGACGGGGTGATGGCGCTGAACCACGCCCAGTTTGAGGCCCTGTTTGCCGGTCTGGACTGGCGTAAGGTCAAGGCGCTGGAGATGCGCCCACCTGCTGCGGCAGAATGAATCAACCATATGTTTTTGCGTGATTTTACTGGGGTTTAATCGTAGTCTCGGGCTATGATTGATACGCCTGTCATTGACCTTTCCACCATCCCTGCCGCGCAGCGCGCGGTGGTTGCGACCTTGATGGAAACGATCGCCGCACTTCAGGATATTACCCAACGCCAACAGCATCTGATTGCCGAGTTGAACCATGCCCTGCATGGGAAGCGGTCGGAAAAGCTGACCGAGGATGAACGGCAGCTGGCGTTTGAGGATCTGTCCATCGCGTTGGCCGAGGTCGAGGTGCAGAAGGAACATCTTGCCGCCAAGGCAGATAGCAAGACGGCAACCAGGCCCGGGCCAAAGCGGACCATCGGCAATCTACCGGCCACATTGCCGCGCATCGAAGAGATTATCGAACCCGCCAGCCTGATCTGCCCTTGTGGCTGTGGCGTCATGCACAAGATCGGTGAAGACCGCAGCGAGCGGCTGGATATCGTGCCAGCGCAGTTGCGTGTGATTGTCACCGTGCGCCCGAAATATGCCTGCCGGACCTGCACAAACGGCGTGACCCAGGCACCGGCGCCCTGCCACCTAATCATGGGCGGGTTGCCGACAGAAGCGACGCTCGCCCATGTGCTGGTCAGCAAATATGCCGACCATCTGCCGTTGTATCGCCAGAGCCAGATCCTGGCGCGGGCAGGCCTCGATCTGCACCGCGCTGTGCTGGCCGATTGGGTGGGTAAGGCGGCATTCCACCTCAAGCCCGTCGTCGACCGGCTGGGTGAACACCTGAAACGATCAGACAAGCTGTTCATGGACGAAACCACCGCCCCGGTGCTGGATCCGGGTCGCGGAAGGACCAAAACCGGCTATCTCTGGGCTCTTGCCCGCGATGACCGGCCATGGGGCGGTGAGGACCCGCCCGGTGTGGTCTACTTCTATGCACCCGGTCGGGCGGGCGAGAATGCCGAAACATTCCTGATAGGTTTTGACGGCATCCTGCAGATCGACGGATACCAGGGCTACAACCGGCTGACCAAGCCGACCCGCAAGGGCGGCGATCCCATTCAGGTGGCCCATTGCTGGGCGCACGCGCGCCGCAAGCTGAAGGAAGTCTTCGACCGCGATGGATCACAGATCGCCGCCGAGGGCCTGCGCCGCATCGCCGAGATCTATGCTGTCGAAGCCGATATCCGTGGCATCTCTCCCAGCCAGCGATTGTCGGCCCGCCAGACCCGCAGTGCTCCACTGGTCGCGGCCTTCGGCGATTGGCTGCAGGCCCAACGCCGCAAGATCTCCGCTAAATCCCGGTTGGGTGAAAAGCTGACTTACATCCATAATCACTGGGATGGGCTGCAGACCTTCTTGGCCGATGGCCGCGTCGAGATTGACAACAACCGCGTCGAAAACCTGATCCGCCCCATTGCTCTCAATCGCAAGAACGCGCTCTTCGCCGGTCATGACGAAGGTGGCATCGCTTGGGGTCGCATCGCCTCACTGATCGAGACCTGCAAGATCAACGACGTCGAGCCCTTCGCCTATCTCAAAGCAACCCTCACAGCGATCGCTAATGGCCACCCGCAAAGCCGCCTCGATGATCTGCTCCCGTGGAACTTCAAGCCGTCAAGCTGAACCGACAGTGCTCTCCTGAGAACGCTTACGACCCAACTCAAATATTTGCTGCATTCAGTCGCTTCTTTCAGGCTGACAACACCAACACAAAACCGTACTGTGCGATGAAGCTTGGGAACACACAGTATGGTTGCACTCAGCGCAAATACACACACGCTGCTGGACGGCGCTGTAAAGGTCTACCTGCGCGGCAACAGCAAGCGCTGGCAGGCCACGTTCAAGATTGGCGAGCATTGGGTGCGCATCAGCACGGGCAAGCGTGATCTGGAAGAAGCCCAGACAGCGGCGCGTGACCAGTACCTTCAGTACCGCGTCCTTAACAGCTTTCCTTCAAACTGAGCAAACTGAAGTAATCTTGCAGTAAAAAGTCCTTACTAATTATCATGACATTTCCCTGTTCAACTGGACATTGCTTTTCAGTACGACCAACCAATGCACCTCCGACGATAATGTCACCCTCTCTTATATCTTTTATTTTCTCTATTTGTCAGATTTCTGCGATTCTGGCAGATGGCCTCTCCATAATAAAAAAAGATTATAATAAACACGGTGGTGCGTGTTTAGATATTTGAGAAGATCTACGACTAAACAAAATGTGATATTCTACATTTTGCGCTGTCCATCAAAGCTGGACGCCTTTCGTCAAAGCACCGTCGATCACAAGGTTCGTACCGCTGGTAAAGCTGGATGCGGGGCTTGCTAGAAACACGACGCCGCGCGCCACCTCCTCCGGTTTGGCCATGCGGCCCATCGGGTTTAACCCCAAAGCGTTCGCAAAAAGCTCAGGATTGCCAGTTTCGATCTGGTTCCAGATGCCACCTTCAAAATAGGTATTTCCCGGTGATACTGTATTGGCCCTGATTCCCTGTGGTGCCAGTTTATAGGCCAGCCCTTGTGCATAATGCACCAAAGCCGCCTTGAACGCGCCATAGGCCGGACCGGTGAAATCAATCTCACGACCCGAAACGGATGACACCAGGACAATCGACGCGGCCTTTGATTTTTCGAGCCAAGGCATCGCTGCATTCACCAACCGGACCGAATGCATCATGTCGGTGTCGAATCCGGATTGCCATGCGGCTTCGTCATCAGCCACGGCCAGGGCAGAGACGTTACCGATCACAATGTCGATCCCGCCCATCTTTTTGGCACTGGATGTGACCCAGTTTTCGAGCGCCGCTTTGTCGGATACATCCACGGCAGTCCCGTCTACGCCCATGTCACTGGCGGCCTGCTGCACATCTGCTGCGGTGCGCGCGCAAATGGACACCTTTGCGCCTTCATGAACCAAGATTTCGGCGCAGTGCCGGCCGATCCCCTTGCTGCCGCCAGTGATCAGTACCTTCAGGCCATTCAGTCCAAGATCCATCGTTTGCTCCTGTTCACTTTACATATTTTTTTGCGATCGAGGCGCCAACACTGTATTTTGGGTCAACCATATTTCCCAGACGAACCTTGCCACACATCGTCAACAACATATAAGCGTCGGCTTCGCTTTGGCCAGTTTCGGCGGCAAGCCAGCGCACCAGTTCACGATATGCAATGCGCGAAGCATCCTCCAACGGTCGGGCAGAGCCGATGAACATCATCATCTGTTCTGTTTCCAACTGCGGCCATGTATTGCCATGCCCCTTGATCAGATCGATCTGCAGTTCCACGGTTGCCGGTATCTCAAGGGCAACACCGCATAGTTCGCCATCACCCTGAATGGCGTGGCAATCGCCCAGATAGAGATAAGCGCCCTCTTTGTTGACCGGCAGATAGATAATTGCACCGGGGCCGACATCTGGCATATCCATATTGCCGCCGTAATAATCTGGCTGCAGGGACGAAATCGCCTCAATTTCCGGCGATGTGCCGATGGTCCCGATAAAAGGCTCATATGGCAAGGTCAGCGTGTCTGACCAATAGACACCATTGGTATCCACGTTCACCTTTTTCACCTTTTCTGGCAGCGGTGCGTTCAGCATCGCGGTATTTCCGGTACCAACCAAGCCACCGAATTCGGGGATCAGACAGGTTGTGCCAACAGGCTGGGCACCGCGCGGCGTGATCGAGATGATACGCACGGCAAGGGCGTCACCCTTTTGTGCGCCTTTCACGAATATTGGGCCTGTCTGCGGGTTGAGAAACGGAAAATTGAGTATTTCAGAAGGTTTATCATTTTCTGACGTGATTTTGCCTTCGAAAGCATCGTGCGTTTCCACAGTCACAACAGCGCCGGGCTCGACCGTCAGAACCGGGTCCGCATAGGGACCATAAACATAGTGAAACTGGCCTTGGTCCTCGATTGAAATCGTATGACTTTGACCAGCCTGGCCCTTTGCCACGCCTTTGCGTGCCATGATCGACGTTTCTAACCAACTCATTTTGTGTCTCCTTCCAAATTATTTTCGTATCACGATCAAATCGTCAGGTGGCGCCGGACTTCATCACGCGATGTGATCTGTTCACGGCTCAGGCTTGCCACGATGCGCCCCTTTTCCATAACATATCCGCGCTGCGCCATAGAGACGATCAGATCAAGGTTCTGTTCGACCAAAAGCACGGCCACACCTGTCTGTGCGTTCAACTCCCGTACGTTACGAGAGATGTCCTTGATGATAGATGGCTGAATCCCTTCCGAAGGCTCGTCCAGCAGCATCAGCTGCGGATGGGCCACCATCGCGCGACCGATTGCCAATTGCTGTTGTTGCCCGCCTGAAAGCGTGCCCGCCCGCTGACGGGCGCGGTCTTTCAAGATCGGAAAGAACCGATATATCGTATCATAATCCGGAGCCAAACGGCCCGCACCAGCCACTTCGCCGACCATCAGGTTTTCACGCACAGTCAGTTCTGGAAAGACTTCGCGCCCCTGAGGGATATATCCCATGCCGCAGAGAGCGCGTTGGTTGGCCGTTTGCCGCGTGACATCTTCGCCCGCAAAGTGGATGCTGCCCGCGCTCGGGGACAAAAGCCCGATCAGTGTGCGCATCAACGTGCTTTTGCCAACACCGTTGCGGCCAATGACAGCAACGATTTCACCAGCGTTCAACGTCAGGTCTACACCTTGCAGGACTTGTTCCCCACCATAACCGCAGAACAGGCCCTTTGTTTGTAGGAGGACAGTGTCAGTCATTGCTTGTCCCCAAGTAGATTTCCTGCACGCCGCGATGTGCTGTGATTTCGGCAATATCGCCTTCGGCAAAAATGCTGCCCATATGTAAAACTGTCACGCTGTCAGCGATCTGCTGAACAAAGGCCATATCATGTTCAACAGCCAGAATTGTGATCCCGCGCGCATTCAGCGCATGCAGCATTTCGCCTGTCTTTTGCGTCTCGTCGGGTGACATGCCCGCTGTCGGCTCGTCCAGCAACAACAGCTTTGGCTCGACCCCGATTGCCATACCGATTTCCAGCCATTGCTGTTGGCCATGCGACAGCACGCCTGCATCCGTTGCGACCTCCTCTGTCAGGTTGGTAAATTCCAACACGCGGCTGACGGTTTCGCTCAGGCTTGCCCCATGCAAATGATGCTGAAAGGCAATTTCCAAATTCTGCCGCACAGACAACGCCTTGAAGATGCCAGGCACCTGAAACTTGACGCTTATGCCTTTGCGGATGCGTTGGGACGAGCGCAGGGGCGTGATGTCTTCGCCCATAAAGGTAATTGTGCCAGCGTCGGGCGCATGCTCGCCCAACAGCAACCGGAAAAAGCTGGATTTGCCCGCGCCGTTTGGCCCGATCAGACAATGCATCGCGCCTTGCTTGAGCGTAAAGTCGATGTCACGCGCCACAGTGACGCCCCCAAAGCTTTTGTTCAGCTTGCTGACTTCAAGGATGTTTGTCATTTGCGGACCTTTCGGAACATGCGACCGATGCGATCCATCAATGTCGCGACAAGGCCATCAGGGGTCACAAGAACCGTGAACAACAACAGCGCCCCCATCACGACCAAGGCATATTGGCTTCCATAAATCGTGAGGTATTGAAATCCGGCGATAACCAAAAGGCTGCCAAGCAAGGTTGCTGTGATATCACGGCGTCCACCAACAGCGACCCAGACGATCGGCAAGGCCGCCGATGTCAGCCCCATGCTGGAAGGTGTGATATATTGCCCCCATGCGGTATACATCACGCCGGATACCCCAGCCAGCGCACCGCCAAGCCCGAAAGCCAGCATTTGATAAAGCCGGACGTCATACCCGAGCATTTCGGTACGCTCCGGATTTTCCCTGATCGCAACAAGCACGTTGCCAAAGGGCGAGTTCAACATGATGCGCAGGCCGAGATAGACCAACACCACCATCACAAGCAGCACATAGTAAAGCGCTGTGCCGGAATAGAGTGCCACATCTCCTCCAAACCACGGCACCGTCAATGGTGGCATACCTGACATGCCATTGAAGCCATTCAACCGCGCATCACCGATACGCCACTGTGGCCCTGCCGTCTGTGCCATGAATGTTTCAAACACCAGCGTCACCGAAAGCGTCACAATACCGACGAACACACCTTTGATGCGCCCGTAAAACATAAAATAGCCAATCAGCAGGGCGAATAGCCCGGCAAGGGCCACGGCAAGGATCAATGCAAGCCAGGTCAGGCCAAAAGCTGAACCGATATTGATGGTGATGACACTATAAGCGTATCCAGCTAGCCCAAAGAATGCCGTCTGGCCAAAGCTCAAAGCCCCACAATATCCCCAGACAACGCCAAGTCCCATGGCCATAAAGGTCCAGACAAGGAAATAGGCGGCGTTGCCGACGGTATAGCTGCTTGTAAAATTCGGATAGACCAAGCCGGCCAAAAGCACGAGCGCAGCAGCAATCCAAAAGCCAAGGCCGCTTCCCTTCGTCTGCGGCCCTTCAAGCCGTGCAAGCCAGACTTTCGGTCCGCGCTGCGCCGGGGCTTGCACCGCATCAGAGATTTGATGCCCGTTCATTTTTGCCACCTTTTTACAAGAGCTGAAAGCCCGCCCGGCATGATCCGAATAACGACGATCACCGCGATCAATAGCCCGATCTGCCCGAACAACTGCCCGTACCAAGCCGTCAGGGCAGCTTTGATCAATGCAAGGATAGCCGCAGCTGGGGCGGCACCGACAAAGATATCCGCGCCCCCGACAACAACGGTGACGAAACTTTCGACGATGAATGTCGCGCCCATCGTTGGCACCATCGTCATGGTTGGCGCATAGAGCCCACCCGCAAGACCAGCCAATCCAGCACCTAGCCCAAAGGTCAGCCCGTAAACACGACGCGTATCCACACCAAGTGCTTTGGCCATTGCCGGCTTTTGAATGGTTGCACGCGCAATCACACCAAACCGGGTTCGATAGAACAGGACATAGAGGCTTGCCAAAAGACCGATCGCTGCTGCGAACAACACCAGCCTGTAAATTGAATATGATCTATCCCCGACAGCCATTCCGCCAAGTGGCGTGCCTATCCCCTGCATGGTTGGTCCAAGTAAAATCAGGACACCTTGTGTCGCGATCAAACTGACACCCCAGGTCGCAATGATCGAGTCTAGCGGGCGGTGATAAAGGTGACGCATAATGGTCCGTTCAAGGACCATTCCCAAAATCGCCGCAGCCAAGGCTCCGCACAGCATCGCCAGTGGCAATGGCACACCTGCACGCGCGGTTGCTGCGGTGACATAGGCCCCGCACATGATGAATTCACCATGTGCAAGATTGATGACCCCCATCATGCCGAAGATGACGGCAAGCCCAGCGCAGGAAATCACCAGAAACGCGAAAGCATCACCAAATTGGTATATCATCGAGAAAGTCGCTACGAAAAATTCCACTAGTGTCGCCCTCGTATTGATTCAATTGTCTGGGCGGAGCCATAGCCCCGCCCAAAGTGTGCTTTACTGTGCAGGCGGTGGGCTTGATGGTGAATATTGGGCACTCGGGTCATTCTGGGTCAAATCACACCCAGCATCACCCAACCAGTAGGGCGCAATATTTTCCCATACCTCTGGGAAAGAGATCGAATGATCAGCTTCGACTTTTGCGAGGTAGATTGTGTGCGACATATGTTGGCTCTTGGGATCAAGGCAAACTGTGCCTGACGGACCGTCAAAACAAACGTCGCCTTCAGCTATTACAGCCCGGATCGCATCATGATCAGTGCTGCCTGCGCGTTCGACCAATTGCTTATAAAGGTTGATACCGATATACGAGTTCGCTGCTTCTTGGTTGATGTAAGGTTCATCCGGGAACATCGCCCTGAACCTTTCGACAAAATCATTCGACGCGGGCGTGTCGATTTCCTCGATATAGTTTGTTGTGACAAACATGTCCGCCAGGCTGGGGGGAGTAAAGCGCTTGTGCTCATAGCCCTGCCCGACATTTACTGACGAGGCCATCGGCAAGCCAACATCTGCAGAATTCGCCTGTTCGTAATAAGAGGCCTGTGCCGCGCCAACCAGAAGCGTCACAACAAAATCTGCTTCGCTCGCCTGAATGTTCTGTATTGTTTGTGAGAATTGCGACACGCCCAGCGGAATGAATTCCTCACCCACCATGGTGCCGCCGTTTTCTTCGACGATCTGGCGCACCCACTCAGCAGAGATTTGGCCAAAGTTGTAGTCGGCGGCAAGCGTGTAAACATTCTTGCCGTAAGTCTCCATCATCCACGGGATCAAGGTCGAGAACTGCTGCTCTGGAACTGCACCCGTTACGATCATGTTGGCGTCACACACACCGCCTTCATACTGGTTGTTATAGAAAGCCAGACCGTCAAACTGATTTACAATCGGACGATAGGCTTCGCGAGAAGCGGATGAGAAGCCCGCAAAGACCACGTCAACTTCATCTTGTTGCAGCGCACGGCGCATGAATTCCTGATACCGGCGATTATCGGATTGCGTATCATAGATGACAAGTTCGATCGGACGGCCAGCAATGCCACCAGCATCATTGATTTCCTTTGTGGCCAGTTCAATCGCATGTACTTTGACAGTCGTTGCTGCAGCAAAGTCACCGGATTGATCTTCCAGAACGCCGATTTTGATCGGGCCATCCTGCGACAGCACCGGCTGTGCCAGAAATGTGCTGCCGGCCAGTAGCGCTGTAAAAAGACAGCGTTTGTCAATTTTTTTCATCGTGTAAGTCTCCTGTTGAGGGGATATTTTTTTTGGCAGTCATCGGCTTTTGCTCCAGGGAGTCGATGGGGACCCTGCGCGCGGTCGTCAGGAGCGAGATATTCGCGCGCCAACTCGTCGATCGGAATACGGCGATTCATGGCCGCCAGACGAAGCTTTTCGTAGGCTTCGTCCTGGTCAAGGTCATGGGTGGTCATCATGTCGATAACCGCTGCCGTCACGATCCTGCGTCCAGCAAGACGCTGACGCAAAGTGATAATTTCCTGCTCTGCCTTTTGTTTTTGGGAATGTTCATTCACGGCAAGAAGAATTGCCGTATAAACCCCCGTGTTGCGGATCGGCTTGAGGATGTGGCTACAACATCTTTGTCGCAGGATGCGCGCTAGATGGCTTGGTGCTTCCGAACCGATCAATGCAATGCACGGCACGTTTGACTGCGCGTTTTGCAAAAGTAGCGGTTCAATCGGAACATCGGCATCGAAAAAAATGATTTCGCAATCTGCAAGTGCAACCTGCAGATCTGCATCCAGTGGATCGAACGCCTTGGCGACCAAGCCCAGTTTGCCCAGAACGTTCAAAAGAACTTGGCGATTGATATCATCGCAATGCAGCACCAACGCCCGCAGCCCGCGAAAATTCTTTTGAATCCCTACTCTCATTTGACGACCTTAAGGCGCGGAGCAGTTTGTTTAAGATCCAGATCGCCGATATTTGCCCAAACGAGATATGGGTCTGGCCGCACTGGTGCAGGATCTTCGTGCAGTATTTCAAAGGTCCCATCCATTGTTGAACGTCCGATGCGGGGGCGCATGTAACAATGGAGATTATCCGGATCGACCGTAACGAGACCTTGCGGAGCTGCAAACTTGAGCCCGCGTACAGCATTGCGCACATCGGAAAAATCCGAAGATCTAGCCTTTTTTACAGCGCGGGCCAGCAGGTGAACGGAAATATAGGCTGCTTCTGCATCCGCAGAGGCACGTCCCAAGTACCCGTAGGATTGGTCCCATTCAGCGGTAAAGCGGATATTTTCTTGCGATGATATGGTTGAGAAATATACGGATGAGGATAGATGACCGGCCGCGCAAGAGCCAATCTTGGGCAATTCGACTTCTGATAGGCTACAGCTTGCAATTGGCAGGTTACGAGCTTGATCAATTCCCGCTTTTTCAGAGGCGGCGCGCAACAGACGAATAAACTCGTAAGATGATTCACCGATCAACGTCGTAAACACGAAATCTGGGTGATCATGCACTATCTGCTCAGCTAGCCCCTCTAAATCAATGTCTCCGACCGCAAAATAGCGCTCGCCCATGACAGAGCCGCCAGCTTCCAGCAGCGCTTCGCGCAAGATACGATTGTTTTCCCACGCCCAAATATAATTGGACCCAACGAACCAACCACGGTTTCCGTGATGCGTAAGCAGATGTCGTGCTAGTGGAATGATGTGCTGATTTGGGGCTGCACCTGTATAGACAATGTTATCGCTGGTCTCGAAACCTTCGTAATGTGATGGATACCATAGCAAAGCATCGTTTTTTTCGAAGATTGGTAGAACTTCTTTTCGACTGGAAGAAGTATAGCAACCAAAAACATGGGTCAAACCATGATCTAACAGCAAGCACTGCACGGCATCC
Source organism: Yoonia vestfoldensis (assembly GCF_002158905.1). Lineage (NCBI taxonomy): Bacteria > Pseudomonadati > Pseudomonadota > Alphaproteobacteria > Rhodobacterales > Paracoccaceae > Yoonia > Yoonia vestfoldensis. Next base: position 870,572 of record NZ_CP021431.1, on the reverse strand, counting down.
GCATAGGCTGATGGTATCCCTTTTGGATCGATTACCACGGGTCGTAAGGTGACAGCTTCGTCGGGGTTGGCGTTGATTTTAGCAATCGCTAAATGCGCGCCGGCAGACATTGATTGCCCTACGGCTGCATAAGATCCTGTTGTTGAATACAAGATACCGACATCAAGTGTGGTTTTTCGCATTTCCAGATCCATCAAATAAAAAACCCCCAAGGCGACCGTCAAGTCGTTCAAGGGGGCAATTCTGCCGTTCGCTAAAAGCGTCTGTCGTAGGAGTTATAGTCAACGCCTCATTATCGAGGCGGCCTCACTGTTGAGGCACAAGCTGTTTCCAAAGGGCCATATCAGTTCGCTTCCTGTCAAGAAGTTTTTACAAAAGCCCAAACCAAAGGAGTATTTTGCCGCAAATAGCACCAGTTGCTGTATTTTTAATCATTAAGGCCCCTTGGTTCAAAGGGTCTTCTGGTGAACAGATTACGACTCGTCACAACATACCACCCGCTAGTGACCCGCTATAGACTTGCCCAACATCATGGCACCAATGCGCATAGTTCTAGGCATGACATTACGATCTGGCACTGATCCAGCCGGTTCATCGCATGGCGGCAGTCACGTGCCTCGCACCATTAAAACCAGCAAGCGTAGATGGAACTGGATGCACACGGAACGACATCTTAAGCGTAATGCCTGCCCGACACTTCCTTATCAACGCCACCCACCGACCACATCCTTGCCGGTGTCGCCCTCATGTTGGGATTTTGTGTGACGGAACCGTTGTTGGATGTCGCTGCCAAACTGGCATCGAGTAGCATTCCAGCCAGACAGATCACCGCTGCGCTCTTTATCGGGCAATGCGCGCTGATGACACCGTTTGTCAGGATCATGGGGTTATCGTTGCGGGTTGCGCACTGCCTATGGCTCGCACTGGTGATGCGCGGTGCTTTTGCTGGTCGCGGCCTTTTGCTTTATCGCCGCCATTAGCGTCATGCCACTGTCCAATGCGCTGGCGATCGTGTTCATGGCACCGTTCATCGTGCTGCTGGTGGGAAAATATTATCGGGGCGAAGATGTCGGGCCGTGCAGTGCATGGGCGTATAGCGCCTAACGACGATTGGGGATCAAGCATTATTAAAGCTGGATTACGCACGGGTGTGGCTGTGTGTGTGAAATTGTCCTTGCGGTTGCCCCGAAACTTCAGTGGGAACCTTTTTAATGGTGGTTACGGTATAGTTGAAAATGCCAAACACAGTGTTGGCAACATAATGTTTGGGACACAGTTGTGCGACACAGTGCTTGCGCTGCCTTGATTTGGCCACAATCTTTCCGGCTGACAACTTCAACACTACACCGTAGTGTGCGATAACGCTGGAGGTACAGCAGCATGGTCGCACTCAAACCTGATACACATGTGCTGCTGGACGGGGCTGTGAAGGTCTACAAGCGCGGCAACAGCAGGCTGTGGCAGGCCACGTTCAAGATCGACCAGCACTGGGTGCGCATCAGCACGGGCAAGCAGGATCTGGAAGAGGCCAAAACTGCGGCGCGTGACCAGTATCTTGAGTACAGGTTTCGCGCCAAACACGATCTGCCCGTTGTGACCAAGCGCTTTGAGGATGTGGCGCGGCTGGCCATTGTGGATATGCAGCGGCAACTCGATGCGGGCGCAGGGCGCAAAGTGTTCAAGGATTACATCACAGCGCTGCACCGCTATTTCATCCCGTTCTTTGGCAAGACTTTCATCACCAGCATCGACCACGACAGGATTCAGGCGTTCAATGCGTGGCGCACGAGTGTGATCGGTCATGAGCCAAAAGCGTCAACGCTGAACACACACAACTCGGCCATGAACAGGGTCTATGCTGAAGCAGTGTCGCGCGGTTTCGTCATGCAGGCCAAGGTGCCGATCTTGGCCAACAACGGTGAGGGTGCACAGCGCAGGCCAGACTTTAGTTTAGCCGATTATCGCACCATGATCCGCAAACTGCCCCATTGGATTGAGCAGGGCAAAGGCGGCAAGTCACGTGATATGCGCGAGTTGCTGCGCGACTATGTGCTGATCGTTGCCAACACAGGCATGCGGCCCGGAACAGAGGATCAGAACCTGCGCTGGAAACATGTGACTGTGTTCACAGAAAATCAGTTGGACTATGTGGAATTCTACCTTGCTGGCAAGACCAAGCCACGTGAAGCCATCGGTCGGTCTGGCACCATCGACTATCTGCGGCGCATTCACTCCCGTACAGACGCCATCAAGCACATCCCCTTTGAAGTAATGCTCAAGCAGAAGCTGGACCTGCCAGTGTTCTGTCTACCGGACGGGTCAGTCACTGAGCACCTGCGTCAGACCTTCAAAGCATTTTTGACTGCATCTGACTTGTTGAAGTGTCCCAAGACCGGCGAAAACCGCGTGCTGTACAGTCTGCGGCACACATACGCCACGTTCGCACTGGTGAACGATGGCATGGAAATCCACGCTCTGGCCAAACAGATGGGCACATCGATTGGCATGATTGAGCGGCACTACAGCCACCTGACCCCGCGTATGAAAAAGGACATGTTCACCGGCAAGCGGTACGAGTTGTCCCGTGATGAGTTTGATAAAACAGATTGACGCACAAAAGACACCAAGGGGAATTTTCCCCTGTAAACATTTCGCTTGATAATATTGTGCTGCCACACAATATGCATCCAAATTTTCCTTGTAAGATAGAAGAGCTAAAATGGAAGTAAGTGTTCGCGACAACAATGTTGATCAGGCACTTCGTGTGCTGAAAAAAAAGCTGCAGCGCGAGGGTGTCTTCCGCGAAATGCGCTTGAAGGAGCATTTTGAAAAGCCGTCCGTTCAAAAGGCTCGCGAAAGAAAAGAAGCAATTAGCCGTCAGCGGAAGCTAGCTCGCAAAAAAGCACAACGCGATGGGCTTCTATAATCCTAAGACTACGGGTCCCGCTTACAGCAGCTCAACTGCATTCGCCAACTGCTCGGCGTTCACGTCGATATACCGCTGTGTAGTCGAAATATGCGCATGCCCCGCCAAAGCTGCAAGCAACCGCACCCCTACCCCTTTGTTGGCCAAGCGTGTGATGTAGGTCCTGCGACCGCTGTGGCTGCTGGCGTCTTTGAGCCCACAAGCCTTGTAGATGTCCAAGAACAACTGGCACATCGTGTTGGCTGAGAAGTGCCCGCCCTTTTGACTTGCAAACAGCGCCTGCTGCGGGTCCACCAATTTGATCGTGTCCCCATAGTCCACTAACGCACGCCGCAAGCGCTGGTTCAGGTACACCGTGCGCGTTTGCCCGCCTTTGCTCTGTGCTGCACTCAAGATGAACTGCTCACGCACAGCACCCGCTTCGTCAAACACATTCCCAACAGAGAGCGCAGCAATTTCTTTGGCGCGCAGACCTGCATAGAAGCTGACCATGATGATGGTCCTATCACGAACCGGATGACGCCTGCTGCCTGTATAGTGTAATACTCGGCGCAGCTGCGCCTCGTTCAATGTCTGTGCCTGCCGCATCCAAAATCCCCCAAAAAACCTAATGCTTTGCTTGCTTTGACTATAAAGTCTGAGGTTTCGGTTGGTCGACCGATTTCCAGCCAGCGTCTTTCTCTATGCTTTTCAATTGGTTAAGCAATAACCTCATAGAATACTAGTTCTATGAGGTTTTCAGCTGTGTCGCGCAGCGCAGGATAAACTGCGCAGTTATTGCAGCATTGGCGGTCGTTCCAGCAAAAAGCGTTGTCAAAAGATAGATGAATGCAGCAGCGTTTTAAAAAACAACCCAGCTACAGAAGATATTGGAACCAAACCACCTCAATGTGCGTTGAAGGTTGTGGACGGCAGGTATATCAGCCCCCCAATAACGCAAACAACGGATTCTAAATGTTTAAAGAAAATCTGGACAGCATGTCAGTTAATGAACTCAAGCAGCTGCATAAAGACATCACCAAAGCTATTTCAACTTTTGAAGATCGTCAAAAAGCTGAAGCCCGCAGCAAAGTGGAAGCGCTGGCAAAAGAGTTGGGCTTTTCGCTTTCTGAGCTGATTGGCACAAACACTAAGTCCCGCCGTATTGCTGCTGCCCCAAAATATCAGCACCCTGAGAACCCTACCCTCACGTGGTCTGGTCGAGGACGCAAACCGCTCTGGTACATTGAAGCCCTTGCATCAGGCAAGACGCCCGAAGACTTGGCCATCGCCCAACCAGCCAACTAAATCGCGGCTGTCAGCTGCTCATAGACACGGGCGATATTTACACCAAATCGTTTGGCTCTGCCGGTTTGGTTGATCTGCTTGTTGCGCTTTTAAAAACATCATAGGCAGGCGCGGCTGTCAGCAACGTCCGCGCTTGCTCAGTTAATCCATACTTTTCGACATATTCCAGCAATGCAGCTTCCAGACGCAGGATTAGCTGGCAATGCTGGTCTATGCTCATGTCTCCCCCCCAATGACTATCTAGACATTTAATCGAATTGTTTAAGATCAGGTTAATGGCAAAGAAGCGCTGAAAGGGTTAGGGATGAAACAGGCATTTGACAGAGATATTGAGCGAACAGAATTACTTAGCAGACTTTCGAACATATCATCCAAAAAGCGTAAAGACCTGATAGAAGAGTATCGCAGACGGTCAGAAGCTGCGTTTGCCCCTGAGACCTTAAGAAATTACCGCTTGATAGTGCGCACCTTCACCGAATGGTGCTGCAACAACGGGCATAACGCGACACCCCCTATTGAACCTGCAACAGTGGCCGCATGGGTAGACGACATGGGTGGTAAGCTTGCTGCCAATACGATTGAAACCAGACTGTGGGGGATCGCTGAGCTGCATCGCTCGCAGTTTCTGCCGTCACCAACCCGTCATCGTCTCGTTGAGCTTGCTTTGAAGGGCGTGAAGCGCCGCTATGGCAGCGCGCAAAGGCAGGCCCCGCCACTTGGTAAGCGCGAAGTGCTCGCAGTCATCGCTAAGCTGGGTGATGAACGGCGCGACATTCGAGACAAAGCGCTGCTGTGGCTGGCAACGGATACGTGGTGCAGAGCATCAGAGCTCGTCGCATTCAAAGTCCGTGATCTGCAGCGCCAAGATGACGGAAGCAGCTTAATGTTTGTGGCCCGCTCTAAGACTGACCAAAATGGCGAAGGATCATACGCATTTTTGTCAGCAAAAGGCTCACAGGCGGTCGTGCAATGGATCGAGCTGGCTGGCAGAAAAGCAGATGATCCAATTTTGACAAAGTCGCAACGTGGCGGAAAAGTTGTGCCCATGGACCCGGCGACAGTCTCACGCATCATGAAACGCTGCGTTGGTCGGCCGGAGGTTTCAGCGCATAGTACCAGAGTGGGTGGTGTGCATGATGCGTTTCGTCTTGGCTGCGATCTTACATCGATCATGGTCGCAGGTCGCTGGACCTCGCCAGAAATGCCTGCGCGGTATGGGCGACGTATTCTCGCTTCTCAGTCAGCGGCAGCAAAGGTGTCCGAGGCTTTTGACAAGAACGGCATGTGATTTTGCTACTTGATCAGGTCACCTTCGCGCTCTGACGTGATATTAAAACTGATACCTTTTATTTCAAGCGGCATTCCTGAAAAATCATACTTGCTCACACTCGCATGAACCCTAAGCCAAATCCATTTATCATATTTGTCTTTTCGCCTATACTCCACAATAACTTTCTTTTTTCCAAACTGGTCAGTTGCTTCAGTGCTTTTTTTGCACCTTGAACATCATCTGGGTGCAAAATAGATATCCAGTCGTTCAACGCGATACTCAAGCTACCTGGACCGTGTATCGCATGTTCTAAATAACTTGGCGCAAATGTGGCTTCGTTTGATTGCAAATCAAGCCTCCAAGTATATGCTTTACTCGCATTAAGAACATCATAATAATGAGAGGATACTTGCTGAAATTCAGTTAGATCAACCACTATCCCACTAATAACATTAAATTCTTCAAGAACAATGGTGCGGAAAAAGTCGAACTTCAAAAACTTTTGACCAACGCCAACAGTGTATAAACCAAAACAAAATGCATGACCATCTATTATGGCTTTATTTATCATTGATGATAAGGAGTACTTTTTTTGCTGCTTTATGACGTTTCTCAAAATAAGCACCGCATCAACACCTTTCTGAATATCTTGCTCTAAAATATCCCAAAGATCGCCAAGAGTGTGAACACTTGCGATTTGACCATTTTTGTGAATCTTAATCTCAAACGATCCAGTTTTTGGCAGGTTAATTAAGTATTGCGCTTCAGTCATATTCTTTAAATTCCCATTTAAATTAAATTCACATATTGCATTTTAAATCTTTAGCTTATATGCGATTAAATCATGGTGCCATAATTCCATTGAGCCAAGAACCCCACTCTCTAAGACATAGCTCATCGATGCCAGAATAGCTACTTTGATCGAAACACATTAAATATAACGGGATCAGCGTTCCAAACAGGCGACCCAGTGACTGCGCCTAGAATTGAACCGTGACTTTTTACGCGAAACTGGTTTTTGCAATGCCACCTCAGATTTATTAGGATTAGCAGAAAGCGCAGCGGCCCAATTTACAATCACACGACAGAACGACTTGGTTTGGAAGAGCATCGCATGTTCATGCGCATCATTCAAAGTCAGCAGCGCAGCCCGCAGCAATGGCGAATGCTGCACGTCAGGATGATCACCAGGCAGTAAACAAAACTCAATCATGCTTCGTGATGGCATGAATTACGTGCTTGTCTAAACTGACCTTGGCTGGTGATGATGCAGCAGGTAGTCCATCATCGTTTCCGCAGATGAAACCGTCATCGGCACACCGGGTGGATTGTCTCGTAGCCCTGGCTCGACGAATTGCTTTGAGATTGTACCATTCTCAACCAGCATTGAATAGCGCCAGCTACGCATGCCCAGGCCCTGTGCAGACCGATCAACCAGCATGCCCATTTTGCGCGTGAACTCTGCATTGCCGTCGGGCAGCATGAACACCTTCTGGATGTTTTGAGATTTGGCCCACTGGAACATGACAAAAGCATCATTCACAGCGACGCAGACAACGCTGTCAACGCCTTGTGCAGCAAACTGGTCATGGAGCCGCTCATAGCCGGGTAAGTGACTTTCTGAACAGGCTGGCGTGAATGCACCCGGCAAGGCAAAAACCACGACACGTTTGCCTGCAAACACATCACCGGTCGAAAGCTGTTTCCACTCAAACGGATTATCGCCTGCAATATCGGGATTGCGCACACGCGTATGGAATACGGCATCTGGCACTGATTGTGGGGTCATGTTGCGTCGCTCCGTGTTGGTTCATCAGTTCTGTTTGATACCGCTGCTCTGAGCAGGTAGACAACCCCACCGCAATGCTAGTTCCGTCAATACTCTTCGGCCAGCATGATGGTAAGCACCCGCGCTGTGACAGTGGTGTCCGTGGGGTCAGGCGAGTGCATAGTGAAGTCCAAATCGTAATAATCCCATTTCCAGAACACATCCGTACCTGCATAGATGATCTTGCCAAAGTCATGCTCACCATATGGGTCGTTGTCCGCTGTGAACGCATCAAACGATTGCACTGCAGACAAGATTTCCGCAGTGGCAGTTTCACCTAACGACTGAATGCCCTGTGTGATCACAACACGACAATCCATGAAGGTTTGCCGTGCTCTATCATTAAGTATGGCTATTTTCGCCGCGTCATTCATTGGCAATGGCTCGTGCTGCACCTGGCTTGAGGCCTGGTTCGCGCTGTGTGGCCTTTGCAATGGCTGCATCCAGCTCACCAGCCGCAGCTGCCGCTGCGAATGCCTCCAACACTGTGGCCACGTCCTTGAGCGTTTTAACGAACACAGCATTATTGACCCCATCTGCTGCGATCACACGTGCGCCATAACGGCACTGCACATACCAACCCTGGTCTTGTTGAAAGAACCACGCACGAGCACGTCGCTGTGTTTTGACCAAGACCCGTTCGCCCTGATCATTTGTCATCCACTTTGACCGCTCAATCATGTGCTGTTCACCACGCACAGCTGCGTCAAATACAAGCTTCTGTTCCTCAAGAGCCGCAACCAGCTTGTCACGACGCGCAATCATTGGATCACGTGCGGTGCTCTTTGAGACTGTCTTGAATGTCAATTTTGCCAAATGTGTCATCGAGTAAGTGCTCCCTTGCTATACACCTATAACGCGAACATATGGTCAACGAAGTAAGTGGACGACCGGAAAGACGGAATGATTTGGCAGAAAGATTTGATCAGCGAAAGGCACGGTGTAAACCGAAGCAACGCCCATAAAAAAAGCGTCTAACGGTATAACCCGCTGACGCTGTGTTTTGGCCTATCGCCCCTGTATAAAAACTTATCTCTTATGATAACTTTCATCTCACTTGATGCTGGGTCTTGCATTCAACGTTGTTTAACAACTTGAGCACCTCTTCACTTAATATACTGTTTTTATCTATTTTTCGTCTTCCACTTGATGTTTTTCATCTGTTCTCTTTGACTTTATGTTGTTTGAACATTTGCTCGTGAACAAGGATGTGCCAAGAAATTCATCTACGACACCATCCTGTTCGAGTTGTCTGATATGTTGCAGTGCGCAGGGGCCTAGCCACGCTGCTCTACGAGGTCTCCGTCGTCTGCCGCATACGCTGCCTGTTGTGCCTGTAATGCCTCATGTGCTTGCCTAAGCCAGATTGGGCTGGCTGCCCTTTCAATGCGCTGTCGCTGAGCGTCATGCTCGTATTTAGCCATTTCAGCCAAATCGATGCTGTGCCAACTGATCCCGTCCAACCATGTGGCGCTGCCCATGCGCCAATATTCGCGCGTGCAATACTCGGCAGCCTTCCATCTGTTGATAACCGGTGTGATCCAGTTTTTGGCCAAAGGCGCTGTTTGCGCGTGATGCTGCGCCCAGATCGCGTTCAGCACAGTACAGGTGCGTTCCGTGTCACGAATGGGGGATTTTAGCAGGAAATGAATATGAAAGTTATCGCTGTCGCTGCCCTCATGCGCAAAACACCAGCGCGGCACACGCACACCCTGTCGCTCAGCAGCATGGCCAAAGAACACACGGTCGGCCCTGTTCCAGTAGCTGCGCAGCAGCTTCGTGGCTGAGGTTCTGCCGATGCGTCTGCCGTTGACGAACTTGAGCGTGCCAAACACGTCCCAGTCGTGCGCCAGCAGATTGTCCATCAAAGCTCTGCGTTCACGTTTGCGCTCCGCCAACACCATGCACTCTCCTCCTCGTGTATTTATCAACGAGGACGCAAATGCAGGTCGTTTCTGAGCGATCAGTTTATGTTGGCACTGCTGGCATGGGTCGGCTTGGCACAGCCTCCCTGGCGCATTTTGCAGTCGCTAGGTCCACATCCCATAAGGGGGCAGAGCGCTATAGCCGTTGAGCACGTAGAGCTGTGTGGCCTCGTCCAGTTGATCCCAAATCGCAAAGAACGCACTTCGCTCCGCCTCGGTCATCTGTGCTGCAGCAGCCGTGATACTTATGACCAGCATGTGCTCCACGCGGTCTTCCATGTCGCCAAAACAGGCCGTCTCGTAGCGCAGGCAGCAATCGACCGCCCGCAAGACTTGTAGTTCCACCGCATAAAAGGGCGCTTGTGACTACCACAACACACTGAGGCAAGCTGCCTCAAGCAGGTCGGCAACACTATCATCGATCACAATATCAACCCTCCGAGACGCGCTTGTCCCTGTTCAGGCCGCACAGATGGCCCTGCTTCTTAGTTGTCGAGCAGTTCGGGCATGTTTTTGACAATGAGAGAAAATACAGGCTGCAAGCTGCCCGTAACATCGCACAGCGACCTCAGCTTTGCGAAATTTACCTCTCCACCTTTTGATAGGTAAGCGAGCACAAGGTTCATGTCCGTGATCAGTTGGGCCCGAAGTGCGCTATCATCCGTCTGATCCGCAAGGGCCGCAGCATATTTAAACCAAGGGATGTAGGGCAAAAGCTCTGTCATCAGTGCCGTTGCATTGGGTCTGAGGAGGGTCTCCGTAAAAGCATCAAGCCGCAGTTGGTGCACAGCGTTGATGAAATACGATATGACAATGTACTCGTCGACATGATCAAACCGCAGTTCTGCAGTGAGCCCAAGGTAGTTAAATTCAGCTTCGAACAGTGCGCCAGAGCGATGTTTTGCGAAGAGATCGTGTAAGGGCGTTGGCAAGTACACCTTCACCGCAGTCGTGATAATCAATGCGCACTCTTTTAATTCATGGTCAATACGCTGTTCGATGGTTCCCTCATCGCTTGTTTCGATACCTCCAAAATTAGGGTGAGCCGTGGATCTTATTTGATACTCAATGATTTTTTCTTGTGCGGGGTCAGGATCATCGGACGCAGTAAACAAATCTAGCTCAAGATCGGCTTCCGCAATGATAGACCAGAGACGTATAAGTTCTTCTACGACGGCATTAAGCTCAGAAATTGGTGTGGAATGCTTGTTCATTTGGAAACACCCCGCACGTAGTCTTCAAGATACTGAAACTGCTGATACACAGACATCTGGTTCCATTGAGCTGCAAAGACACTGCCCGCTTCGCGCGAGAGATTTTCATAGATAGATAGATCGATTGCACCAATAAGATCGCTTTCAAGGTGATCCAACATCTCATGAAAGGGATTCACCGCCTCGTAGTCATCCGCCAAGGTGCTTACAGCATGGCGCTTGTAAACGAGGTCGCGTACATCAGCATTGACCACCTGCGAAAGCCCCTTCAGCTCCAACATCAATGTTTGCCTATCCATGATCGCTCTCCAGCATTTCGCAGATGGTGATTTGTTCATCTACGGTGAGCGTGGGCCAACGAGCCGCAAAAGCACGGGCTTGGTTTTCGGCCAGCAGGGTTTCAGCGAGGGGCACAAAATCTGCCTTCGGAGTGTTTGAGGTTTTTGCAGCAGCAACCACTTTGCGCAGGCCGTAGAGCTCAAAAAACCTGAACTCCATCCGCATATCCTTGATGTGATCCGTCATGGCGTGCCTCTTGCAGCTTGGTTCAGGATGCTCGCGACTGTGCGAGGTTGCACGGATGCAGCAGGTGCAAATTGCCGTGCGGCGTCGACTTGCTCTTCGAGATAATCAACGAAGTCGCGTGCATCGCCAGTGAAATTTGCCATAAGCTGTTGAACGAGCGAAAAAGATACATTTACCCCCTCAGCAGTCAGGATCGCTTGGGCACGTGGCACCCAATCTGTGGGAGCAGGCTTTTTCACCTCCACACACCGCAGGCGGCTTTGCAGGGCAGGCTTCAGCTTATTGATGTAGTTTGTGCTGGCTAGAAGCTGAACGCTCTTGTGCTGCTCGATAAAGGTGCGGGTTTTGCCCGGGAACGCTTCCTCTATCTCATCGATTTCATCGATCACGATCAAGGCAGGCGTACTAACTGGCCACATCTGCATCTGTGCCATGTTCAGCATTTTATCATAGATGCCTTTTGCGGCATCTGCGCCATTGATTGTAAAGTCCACACACCCAATGCCCTCTTGGGCAAACTGGGTTTGTGCAATCAAACGTAAAGCTTCTGATTTGCCCGTACCAGGTTCGCCATAAAGCAAGAGTGGTTTTGATGGGCGGGCATAGGCATAGCGGTCGATGATCGCGGCAACATTGGGATCTGCAAATACAAGGTCATGCACAGACCGCGGCCTGTGACGTTCAGCGAAGGTCATGGGATATCCTTTCGAGGAAGACGGGCTTGCACTGCGGGACGTCTGTATTCACGCCCCGCACCAAAGTTTTTTACTCTGCTGCTGTGATAGCCGCGTCAGTGATACGCAACTTGTGCGTCATTGACGCAAAGAGCTTGGGCGCAAAGGTTTTGACATCTTCTGTGCGCCGCTTGGCAACATCCGCTGCCTCAAGACCTTTTTGATCATCCTGCGCTTTTTGATCGAGGTACTTGCCGGATGCTACTAGCACCGTATCGATCACTTTGGCGTCGTTGTTGCCAAATAGAAGATCGCCCGTACCATTAGTATTGCAGCGGATCAGTCCCACCACATAATCTTCATCATATTCCCGGTTGGGCTGGATGAACTCGGGCAAATTAAATGACGCCACCGCAATGCGGGCCATGCTCAGACCCTCTAGCGCCATCTTTCTGTAGTCTTCAGCCGTCATCGCAGTGCCATCCTTAATCTTGGACGTGCGGCGCACTTCTTCGACACCGCCACATTCTTGGATGTAGCTGCTCAAGCTTTGCTCGGTAGGCTTGAGGTCATAAGCCACCGAAAGCAGCTTTGCATAGGCTGCTTCGCGATTGCCTTCTTTGCCGAAGACATACCGGATCACCTTTAGACCCAAGCTAGTGCTAGTCCGGGGTTTCATATTACGATCCGTTAGCAATGAGTTGAGAGAACGGCGCTTGGCAGTGTCCTCCTTCATTTCTTTATAAATTTCAAAGCAACGCTCAAGAATTGCGTAAAGCTCGTCATTGGATGATTTCAGTGTTCCTTCTTCCCAGACAGCACGAGCGGCTGAGATTTGATCAAGAGTATGTTCTAATTGAACTTTGTAATTGGTGTCAGACATAGATTGTCCTTTCTATTGAGCAGAAATAGGCCCTCGGGACGAAGACCTCACAAAGTCGAGAATCGGCTATGCAATTTCGAGATTGTGCAAAAGCAAGGTCCATGTCTTAACTAACGAATATGTCGGAACTCGTTGAGTCAGGTGGCTCTCGCCACAAAAGCAGGTCACGTTCCGCGCCGACCTTCAAACACGCTGCGCCTCAATTCCATTACACCGCCAGCGCGCAGAAAGGGCCAACCCCGCCATATCGCGGCGCACCGGCATGGAAATGCTCAGTCTATTACTATTGGTGGCTCTATCTGCGGCATAACCAAGACTATCGTAAAACATGTGCAAATAGAGGCGTTGGTTCCTGCGCAAAGCTATTTCGGGATTTCGGCAATATATACGGGCAAACCTTTCGGGCATGGTGGGCAGACCACGATTTTCTGTTTACCGAACCCACGGCGGCAGCACTGACGAGCGACAAACACAACTTTGGTGACGGTGCAAAAATCGTAGATGTGCAGATCGATCTGTCTCTAGGCGCCGAGGCAGTTGAACACAGCCTGAAAGAACTGCATACACAGCTGCTCTTTCCACAGCGGATGGCCCTATACCGATCAGCCGCCATCTATCCGGTGGCGCGCCGCCCTGTGCTGATGAACCTGCATCGCCACTTGGCCGTTCACAAATGGCGCAAGCGGTGTCCTGACATGGCAGACGAAGAGATCGCTGATCGCGTGGGTCATCACGCTGCCGAACAAGCCAATGGCATCTCACGCAGCTACATGCAGCGGATGGGGCACTCCACGCGCGAGATTGATATCGAACTGAGGCGGGCAAAACGCAAGGCGGTCCAGCATGACCTGCGCTGCGCTCAGCAACTGATTGCGGCTGTCGGGCAAGGCGTCTTTCCAATGCGCACCAATGGGTGAGCAACTTATGTATGGCTGATGCGCTCTTAGTTGTGCAATATGCAGAAATAACATCTATAAGCAGTTTTGCCTAACGGTCAAAAATGACTCCTTACTGTATGTATTTCAGCCGCTTGCTCATACACCTTCAACCAACTGCCTAAAAAAGTTTACTCTGTTAAACCTGTAAACGCGTTTACTGTGTTTTTTTGCGTATCTTCCCCAAACTCGAAAATTTGCGCAGCAGTTTTACGTGCTTGTCGCGACGGAAGTGCTCGGACGTGAACACAGTCCAGCTCGACCATACAGTCCGCACTAGCTTACCGCAGCACCGGCCATTTTACGTACTTCGCGCAGGTGCCAGTCGCTGGTGTTTTGTGATGGTTATGCCCGCCCCCAACTCATTCGCCGCGCGTGCTTGCGCTCGCAGTACTGACAAAAGCGCGCGTTGAGTTCACGGTTCTCTGACCTGCCCAGTGCTGGCACGTGGCGCATAAACGCATGCTGGGGCTGTAGCTGGGCATGGCCTGTCTCTTTTGACTAAATGTTAATGGCGATTGTTTGGGTGGGCCAACCTATTCTGGCTAAATAATTGTGAACATGAGATTTTTAGGAGAACCTATGAGTGTAAAATTATTGGAACACATGAGAGATGAGCTGATCAGTTCAGGAGCTGCGGCAAACACACCAGAGTTCTGCCGTGCATGGCTCGGGCGGAGTGAGGGGTACATTCGCACGCTGCGCAACCATGGCACTGGGCCAAGTGTAGAAACCCTGACAATCTGTGCGCACAAGCTTGGACATTATGCGCAACGACTGCGCGCCAGCGGTGTCTTTGAGCATGCTGCCATGGCGGAGCAGTTTGATCAGCTCAAGGCGCTATGTGACGATGCAATTGCGCGGCAGGCAGAGGCAGTGTGGCGAGCGCCAGAACGGATGGCAGTATGAGCCGCTTGTTTGAAATGGGTTCTGCAGCCCCAAAAATCTGCGCTGCGGTTTTTTGTAGGAAAGTACTTATGCTTTTGGGGTGGTCTTTTGTGTACCCCATCTCCGTATTTGGGGCATCGCATGACTGACCGCGAAGAACTACGCCGACTGATAGATGTGATTGAGAAGGCGTCAAGTAACGTACAGTTAGATCAAGCCATTGAAGACATAAAAATTTTCGCCAACACCACCAGCTTCTTGGTCAACAAATTAGAGACCCGCCTCAAGGGTGGAGAGATAAAAACCAAAAAGAAGCCGAAGTCGCGTATTGGTAAAGCCATTGCGGCGCTGCCCGTTCCAAAGCCAAATGTTCAAAGGCAACAACAAGCTAAACCGGACGCTACAGGTAGTGGCATGCCTGCAGCTGTAACAACTGCCACTTCACAGGCTGACTTTGACAGGCTTAAGCCACAGGGCGCGCAGGGGCCAATATCCAGCAGCTGAACATTGTGGTGTCTTACACCGTCTGTGTGCACGCTGTAGGGCCCAGAGCACGTCGCTCTGCAATCAGTGTGGCTGGCAACACGAGTTGCTGCGCTACGCGGCGTTTTTGGGCGTAACCATGCAGATTACCGCAAAAAATGCTTGCAGATGTTGATTGCTCAAAAGGCAGGCAGGCATAGTTTAAATTGCTCACTCTATAAAATTGGAGGGGTTTGATAAGGCAAGATTCCAAGAGGCAATTTTTAGGTAAGACCTGCCGACCCGCAAGAGGGTTTAAGAAGTGTTGCCCATTTGGGGTCGGCAGCGCGTATCGTTCTGCTGCTGTCATAGGGCACCACAGCAGCGAAGCCTTGTTACCTTTGTAGCATTCACTATTTCTACATCGTTATCCATTGGAAAAATTTGGAGCTCCAATGGAATATCAGCGTTCAACTCGTAGGCTAGAGCCTTTAAACCCCAAATATTCTTTACAAAAACAGAAAGTTATTAACGGGTCAGTCGTGATGGCTACAGCGCTGGGGCTTGGCGCTTGCCGCAGCTCAGAAGGTTCGACGGAGGCTTCAACGACTACGGTAAGCGGCTTTGCTATCAAAGGGCCGCTCGATGATTTTCGCGTATTCATCGATGGCAACTTGAATGGCATCTATGATGCGGGTGAGGCCGTTGCCATTTCTGGCACCGACGGTGCCTTCAGCCTGCGAGGGCCTGCAGGTCACACGCTGCATGGCGAGGTTACCTCGACAACTATAGATGCAGCATCAGGGCGTGTTATTGCGGGTCACTTTGCGGCAGCACCGGCTGGCGCGACAGTTATGTCGCCGATGACCACGGTTCTTACTCAGACTGCGTTGTCCGAGGCCGAGCTACGTCAGGCCTTGGGGCTGTCAGTCGACCTGTTGAGCTACAATCCGTTTGATGCAGCTAATATCAGCACTGCAGCTGCTCGGGATGCCGAACATGTGGCCCAGCAACTTGCCAATATCACCCGCGCATTAACCGGCCTTGGTCAGGGGGCAGGACTTGACGCACGTCCAGCCTTTGATATCGCGTCTAGCGCCTTGAACACGGTCCTTGTGCAGCACGTCGCCCAAAACCCCAAGAGCGAGATGGATCTGTGGGGGGATGCGACCATTGGGGCGGTTTTGAGCGCATACCGGGCGGGTCTTGAAGCGGCAGGCCATTCCACTTCTGTTTTTGACGCGCTGCGGGCAGAGATAGACAGCGCGATGGACATCGTGAACCAGCGTATCCTTGCGGTTGGCAACCTGACCTCGACCGAAGCGCGGGCGGTCTTTGGGTTACCATCAGACCTCTATGCCCAGGTAAAGGATGCAGCGACAGCAATCGCGAATGGCCAAGCCAACCCCGGCCTGTCTCTTGACACATGGGCAGGTTTGGAACGGCAACTGGCCGAGAACGGCTTCACGCCACCAGCGCCGCCCGCACCCGCAGGCCCAGCACCGGTATTGTCCGTGAACAACCCGACCGACACATTCACCGTTCAGTCCGATATTGACGCGACGCTCGAGGTGACAGGCGGTGGCGTTCTGGCCAACCTTGTCGGCGGCAATGCTTTCACGCTGGTTCAGCAGGGGGTTGTCACCACAGGCACCTTGTTCGCCCGTGCGAATGGTCAGACGAGTGCCGTCTCGGCGCAGACATTCACCCTCGGCACCGCAGGCAATGATACAATTGACACCTCCGGGGCGGGTAATCGTGTCGACTTCATTTTTGGCGGCGACGGCAGCGACAATATCGACGCCGGAGCGGGAAACGACCACATCGCCGGTGGCGATGGAAATGACACCCTCGATGGGGGTGCGGGCAATGACGTAATCCGTGCCGGAGATGGAGATGACACGGTGATTGCTGATGAAAACGATGCGACCGTACGCGGTGGAAATGGAACGGATAGTCTAACCGTCGCGGCAAATTTTGCGCCAAATGCAATCAATCAGTTCGCAGAGTTCGAGCGAATTGAAATCACAGCAAACAACCTTACCGTCAATTACTCAGGTCAAAATTTTGGTGTGGGCCTCACGATCGATGGGGGCGCCGTTCTGGCAAGCACCATTACGGGGACAAGTGGCAATGACACAATAACTGGCGGAGCCGGCAACGACACGATCAGTGGATCATTCGGAGATGATGCGATTGATGGCGGCCAGGGCGATGATGCGCTGAGTGGTGGTGCGGGCAATGACATCTTCACTATTGGATCAGGGACAGACACGATAAGCGACTTAGGGGCTGGGGATGTGTTCACAGTCGCGGCGGGCGCGAAGGTCAGAGCAACAGTGAACGGCGCATTCACTGCAACAAACGCAACCGAAAACTTGGGTGGAGCCAACACAGATGCGCGAGTAACAGCTGGTATTGGTGCGACTGGTGTCGACATGTCGCTTGCATCGGTTACCAACGCTGCGACCGACGGGTTTCATATGTTGGTCGACGTCATAGCCACAGGCAGCTACGTCGGATCTGCAGGCAACGACATCATCACCAATACGAATAACATGAACGGCGTAACAATAATTGGCGGCGCTGGAGCCGATGATCTGGACGGCAGCGACGGCGGCGGCACAGGCAATCCGAACGATGTGTTCATCATTGCGGCTGCAGCTGATCACGCAGCTGGCGAGGATATCGATGGAAATGCTGGGACAGACACAATTCGTTTTACCTCGACAACGGCGAACGAGACCCTGACGCTCAATGCGGGCGTCACTGTCGAGACGATTGAGATCAGCGATGCTGCAGGCGACAATACTGGCACAACTGCGCTAAACGTTGAGGCTCGTAACATGGCCGCAAGTGAAGACGTGACCCTTATCGGCAATGACGGGAGCAATAGCCTGATAGGCAACGATGGAGGCAATACAATCACTGGTGGTGCAGGTGCGGATACAATCGATGGTGGTGCAGGTGCGGATACAATCGATGGTGGTGCAGGGAATGACCAAATAGCGATGCTTGTTTCGGCTGGGAATATTGATACGGCCAACGGCGGAGCTGATACGGATACTCTTATTCTGACAGGTGCTGCGGCTGGTGCGGTTGTCGTTGATCTGTCGGTTGCAGCGGATGCTGATCAGCTAATGACAATCAACGGTAACGCTGACGCACTGGTGCAGTCGAACTTCGAGAACGTTAACGCTGCCGCAATGACAGCTGGTGCTTTAACCATTACCGGCGGTGCGACTGCTAATGTTATTGTCGGTACGGCAGGCAACGACACGATTACGGGTGGTGCAGGTGCGGATACGCTGACTGGTGGAGCTGGGGCTGATACATTTTACCACAACCTAGCCACAGACAGTGGTGACACCATCACTGACTTTACAGTTGCTGATGACGACTTCATCCTCACTACTACTGGTTTGGTTGATAACGCTGGTACAGCTGTTGCGGCACAGTCTATCGTTGCAGGCAGCTTTGCCAGCATCATTTTAGATGGCAGTAATACAGCAGGTTCTGCAGATCTGTCAGCTGGTGTCGTCATCATCGAGTTGGAAAACCTTTATTTGCATATGGACTTCGCTGCATCAACTGATGCTCAAATCGTATCAGCAGTAGAAAACATGTTTGCTTCTCCCGTGTGGGGTACTGGTGCTGCATATGTTGAAAGTCCGAACGGTGAAGACTTCCTGTTCATCGTTTACGAATGGACTTCACAGGGTGGTACTAGAGACGCCGTTCTTATTCGCGCTACTGGCGATGATGTAGCAGATAGCTTTGACGGTGAGCTTACAGTAGAAGCGGTGCTGGTTGGTGTTGCTAGTAATGCACTTAGTGACGCTAACTTCATCGCCTAGGTGTTCAGCCCCGGCATCTGGTGGATCGAATTTAGGATGAAACGATCTGGCCCAAATGTCCAGATTTTACAGATGTATTCGTAAAGTGTGAGGCCGCTGAGCGTCTTTAGGCGGCGCGCGTAGCCGTAGGCATCGAGGAAGTCGCTGAGATGCGTGCGGAGTTAATCACGGCTATGGTAGTGATACCGTGTGACGGTAACGTCCTTAATCGTGCGGTTCATCCGCTCGACCTACCCGTTCGTCCAAGGGTGGTTCGGCTTGGTCAGGCGATGCTCAATGGCATTTGCGGCGCAAATCATGTCAAACCGCATGGGCCGGGAATAGGGCGTGCTCCGGTTGCGTAGTTGCCCACAAAACTGGATGCCGTTGTCCGTAAAGATCGTGTGAATCTTGTACCGCACCGCTTCCAATACAGCTTCTAAAAACTCCCAGGCTGTCTTGCGGTTTGCTTTGTCGACCAACTGCGCGACGGCATACTTGCTGGTTCGATCAATGGCTACAAAGAGATACAGCTTGCCCTCATTTGTATAAAGCTCAGCGATATCAATGTGGAAATAGCCAATAGGATATCGTTTGAATTTTTGCCGCTTGGGCTTGTCACCCTCCATATCTGGCAGTCGAGAGATGCCATGCCGCTGCAAACAACGATGCAAGGCAGAGCGCGTCAGATGTGGGATGGACGGTTGCAAGGCGTAGAGGCAATCATCGAGCGGAAGCAGCGTATGACGCCTGAATGCCACGACCATCGCTTCCTCACTCGCACTCAGAACCGTGGAACTGGGTTCAGTTGGCCCAGTGTTGCGATCTTCTCGCGTCACGCGCTTGCGCCATTTGACTACTCTTTTGACATTGAACCCAAGTTCCCAGCTTAGCGCCGCGTTCGTAGCTTGCGATCACTGTATTGCTGCTCTGACCGCGTGCGTAGTCGCGGCGCAGCCATTAAGTACTTGTCCCATAATGCTTCCTTCTATTCTAATGAACAGATCGCACAATCAAACCGTGGGATCAAACACCTAAAGTTATCTAACGGTCAGCAGAACGAAAAACTATCGCTTTCTTTCGCACGCTGCATAGACATGTAAAAAGAACTTAATTTAATCTGGCTGTCATCATAAAAATAAATTACTGTTTGCTTTGATCGCAAAGGCGACACAATCGGCGACTAGCGATTACATGTATGTAATTGAACTTTGACGTAAAATTAAATACATTCATAGTATGCTTTGACGGTGTTTAGCTGCAAAAGGCCCCGCGTTTCAGCTGTGAATACGGCGTTCTTGCCAAATTCAGCGCATTGACTAACCGCAAGATCACGAACCGACGCAGGTGTTCCTGAACCAAATCCCATTTCAATATACCGAATGTTGAAGCTTTCGTCAGTCAAGTCTTCAACACGAGGCTTCATAAGTATTGCAGCGCCCGAGATTGGTTGGCCCTCTGCTACAAGGCCATCGCCTGCAATTTTTGAGCCCGCCATGCGAGTACCAAGGTCGGCTCCGCCACAGCCAACCAAGCCCACGAACGCGGCACAAACGACAATCATATTAAATTTTATTTCCATTATTTTTCCTTTAATTATTGCTAAGGGAGTATCGCTTCAGACATCCCAACTAATTGGTAAATTTCATCGGCAAGTTTAACCGATAGCCGTAGCCTCGCATTGTTTCCAAGGTGCTTTTGGCACAGCCAAGTGCCGCAAGCTTTTTGCGAAGCCGGACAATCCGCACATCAATGGCCTTCCGTGAGCCGTGGTCTAGATCGAGATCTAGTACTTCAGCCATTTCAAACCGCTCTAAGCCACGTGCGCCAGCGATGGATAGACGATGCAAAATAGCCAATTCGCTGGCAGATATCGAACAGCTTGCTTGGTCAAATTGCATAACCTGAGTACTCCGATCTACGCACAAACCCACTTGTTGTGCATTTAGTCCTGAATGGCGCTGCGCGACCCGCCGCACAGTCGACAACAGTATCGCTGGGTTTGTTGGCTTGGTAAGATAAATGTCAGCACCAAGTTCGTATCCTCTCACGATATCATCATCCCAATCACGCGCAGATAGAATAATGATTGCGGCTTCAGGATCGCTCGCTCGAATTGATTGCACTAAAGAATAGCCGTCCATTTCAGGTAAGTTTAGGTCAATGATAAAAATGCTCACTGGTACGTTTGTTTCAAAGAAGCTCTCTGCATCCTCGCACTGTAGAACAGTATAGCCATGTTGCTCTAAGAATAGAGCTGTAAACTCTCTTAGATCATCGTTATCTTCTACCAAAGCGATCGTAGTCATGGGCACCTCATGTGATTAAGATAGCGCCTAACTGGATACAAATGCTACATATGCTACATAGCGCTTACGAGTGATAGGCTCACTACAAACTGATTATTGCTTTCTTTGACAGTTAGATTCGCCCCAAAAGCCTCTGCTAAGGATTTTGCCAGGTATAATCCAAGACCTGTGCCTGGCTGCTTGACGCTGCTTCGTCAGCCACATCATCTGATTCTACATCGATACGAAACCAAACTGGCTTATCTTGAAATCCTAAGTTTTTTCCAAGGTCGAAGTTTGAGAAGGTGACGCTCTTCTGACTTACAATTTCTTCAATCTCATAATCACCGATAACGTAGTTGATTTTAATTTGAGCTGTATCGGCCACAGCCACAACTACAGAGAATGACACAAGTAGAAACGTAGCAAAGCTTATGAGTAAGTACTTTCGAATAACAGCTAGTAGCATCAGGGTTTGCTTTCTCAAGGGGTGAGTAATATTTGTGTTACCCTGCTACGGCCGTATTTGCAAAGTTGCCAAACACTATGTTTGCGACTACGTTTGAAACACTGTGTTGAACACAGCGTTTTTGGTTATGGTCAAATTGAACAACATCGCACATTATATAGCACACCGCTATTTCGTGCTGATTATCTATTTAAGATCAATATCTTACGATTAACACAAGTCTTGAAAATCCTCGTGTCGGTGGTTCGATTCCGCCCCTGGGCACCATTTAAACCAATAAAATCAATAACATAGCATTTCGAAATGCACGCACAGCGTGTGTATTTCAAAAACACACCAAACACACACTTTTTACCGTGTTGATACGCGGATTCGCTGTGTTGAACACAGTGTTCGTGCGCTGTGTCGCAAACACTGTGTTGGCAGAGTTTTGGGGGAACACGGTCCGTGACACCTAGACACAGGATGGGCGTTTCACCTATTTTTTTATCAAGCGAATTCGTAGCCATATAGGAGCCGATATGAAATCTGAGCGGGGAATTCCGAATTTTGATAAATTATGCGAGCTTCTGAAAAAATCTAATCAAGACCCCGAAAACCTTGGCTATATTTATGAAATGATGGCCCTCGAAGGTTATGAGGCATGGCACGAATGGATGAAAGTAAATCGGCCTGATGAATTACCCTGAAACCTCATATGTCCCTTGGAGAGAGTAATGGATGATTTTGAGAACCTTAGAGCAGACCCAGTAGGTTGGATTATGTCTAATATTGATCACGATCTCGCAGGAATCGAATGGGCACCGGACGACATGGATCCGGACTACATCCTCGACATCGCACTAGATGCGTACATCATTCCTCAATTCGCTAAAGCCGGCATTGCTGTTCCGGAACGTGCCGTCTTAATCGAAGGCATCAACCAACTAATAAAGCAAATTATGTGGCCCAAATTCGCATTCGGTCCCGACGATCCTCAAACTTTGTAGTCGCCCAACAAAAATAAAAGCAATCAAAAAACACACTTTTCTAGACTTGTTAGTGTCGTGAGCCATAGTGTTGCTGCAAGGAGCAGAACATGCGGCAGCTGCGCGACGACACACATCTGATACTAGACGGCGAAGTTCGCGTGTACAGGCGCGAGCGCAGTAAACGTTGGCAGGCGGCGTTCAACATCGACGGGCACACCATCCGCATCAGCACAGGCAAGCGTGACGTTTCTGAAGCTAAAGAATACGCACGCGACACATTCCTTGAGTATAAGTTCCGCCATAAAAACGACTTGCCTGTTGTGACTAAGAAGTTCTCCGATGTAGCCAAGCTGGCCATCGCGGATATGCGCAAGCAGTTGGATGCGGGTTTAGGGCGTAAGGTCTATGCGGATTACATCGTTTGTATCGTAAGCGGTCGCTGGCCCTCACCTTCCAACAGATTGTCTGACCTGCGATTCCATGTGCGATGGAGATCAGTGCAGGAGTTTCGCGATGGCGACTACGTTGGAGTTTCTCCGGGATTACGGGGTGGACATAAGGACCAACGGACAGCGACGCTGGCCGGAAGAGATAAAGGCGCGGATCGTTGCTGAGAGCTTGCAGCCAGGTGTGAGCGTGAATGAAGTTGCGGCGCGGTATGGGCTGCGGGCGAACCATTTATCGGAATGGCGTAGTCGGGCACGTGACGGCCGGTTGGTTTTGCCTGCGGTTGAAGATGACAGCTTCTGTTTTGCACCGATCGTCGTGTCGGATGGTGGCGGCGGTGCGGATGTGCCGGCTGTCGCCGGGCAGCTCACAAAGCCTGACGGGTTGTCCTGTAAACCCATCGAGATTGCGATAGGTCGTGTGACAATCCGGGTCGATGGCACCACCAGTTCTGACCGGATTGCCGAGATCGTGCGGGCAATCGGGGCGCGGCCATGATGTTCCCGTCAAACCGCGTGCGGGTTCTGGTCTCGACGCAACCTGTGGACTTCAGGAAAGGTCATGATGGTCTGGCGGCAATCGTGTCGTCGGTGCTGCGTAAGGATCCGTTCACCGGCACGGTGTTTGTGTTCCGGTCGCGCCGGGCGGATCGGCTGAAGCTTTTGTATTGGGATGGCACCGGATTGGTGATGGCCTACAAGCGGTTGGAAGACATGACCTTCACCTGGCCTGCGATCAAAGACGGGGTGATGGCGCTGAACCACGCCCAGTTTGAGGCCCTGTTTGCCGGTCTGGACTGGCGTAAGGTCAAGGCGCTGGAGATGCGCCCACCTGCTGCGGCAGAATGAATCAACCATATGTTTTTGCGTGATTTTACTGGGGTTTAATCGTAGTCTCGGGCTATGATTGATACGCCTGTCATTGACCTTTCCACCATCCCTGCCGCGCAGCGCGCGGTGGTTGCGACCTTGATGGAAACGATCGCCGCACTTCAGGATATTACCCAACGCCAACAGCATCTGATTGCCGAGTTGAACCATGCCCTGCATGGGAAGCGGTCGGAAAAGCTGACCGAGGATGAACGGCAGCTGGCGTTTGAGGATCTGTCCATCGCGTTGGCCGAGGTCGAGGTGCAGAAGGAACATCTTGCCGCCAAGGCAGATAGCAAGACGGCAACCAGGCCCGGGCCAAAGCGGACCATCGGCAATCTACCGGCCACATTGCCGCGCATCGAAGAGATTATCGAACCCGCCAGCCTGATCTGCCCTTGTGGCTGTGGCGTCATGCACAAGATCGGTGAAGACCGCAGCGAGCGGCTGGATATCGTGCCAGCGCAGTTGCGTGTGATTGTCACCGTGCGCCCGAAATATGCCTGCCGGACCTGCACAAACGGCGTGACCCAGGCACCGGCGCCCTGCCACCTAATCATGGGCGGGTTGCCGACAGAAGCGACGCTCGCCCATGTGCTGGTCAGCAAATATGCCGACCATCTGCCGTTGTATCGCCAGAGCCAGATCCTGGCGCGGGCAGGCCTCGATCTGCACCGCGCTGTGCTGGCCGATTGGGTGGGTAAGGCGGCATTCCACCTCAAGCCCGTCGTCGACCGGCTGGGTGAACACCTGAAACGATCAGACAAGCTGTTCATGGACGAAACCACCGCCCCGGTGCTGGATCCGGGTCGCGGAAGGACCAAAACCGGCTATCTCTGGGCTCTTGCCCGCGATGACCGGCCATGGGGCGGTGAGGACCCGCCCGGTGTGGTCTACTTCTATGCACCCGGTCGGGCGGGCGAGAATGCCGAAACATTCCTGATAGGTTTTGACGGCATCCTGCAGATCGACGGATACCAGGGCTACAACCGGCTGACCAAGCCGACCCGCAAGGGCGGCGATCCCATTCAGGTGGCCCATTGCTGGGCGCACGCGCGCCGCAAGCTGAAGGAAGTCTTCGACCGCGATGGATCACAGATCGCCGCCGAGGGCCTGCGCCGCATCGCCGAGATTTTGACTCCATGTTCCACCGGAGGGAGATGGAGTCATGGTCACAAACAAGGCCAATGCAACGCGGCACATACTGAGCTTCAAGACAGCGCCACCCATTATTCACATGGTGTCACAGCGAAGGTTTCGAGGGGGGCGCAATCTGCCATATCGAGATGCTGAGCCCTACAAGGCGTCCATTTATTATTGGTGGTGGGCTTTTTTGATGCGTAACACCGGCTATCAGCAAATTTGTGCAACATCAGGCCGTGGTGAACTTGCGGGGCTTTATCAAGATTTTGGGAATATTTTTGAACGCGACTTTTTAACGTGGTGGCAATGCCATCAAGGGCTGTTTGCAGAAAAGACGGCATTGATTGAGCAGGATGGCGCAGACCCTTCGAGCTCTACCTTATTGTATCACATTGATC
Organism: Yoonia vestfoldensis; assembly: GCF_002158905.1. Classification (NCBI taxonomy): domain Bacteria; kingdom Pseudomonadati; phylum Pseudomonadota; class Alphaproteobacteria; order Rhodobacterales; family Paracoccaceae; genus Yoonia; species Yoonia vestfoldensis. The sequence goes on along the minus strand of NZ_CP021431.1, from coordinate 845,334 downwards.
CAAAAAGACCGCTGAGCCAGATTCAAGAAGAGATCAAAGCCCTGCACATGCACGCACATGCGATCGTGCCGGTAGCTCTACCCAAGCAGACTTCGTCTGCAAAATACCCAATTTACACAAATGTTTCTGCGCATACGCTGCACAAGGTTTTGACTATTTGGGATTTACGCTGCGCACACCCGGACACATCTGCATACGATTTAGGTGTGTTAGCTGGGTTTCGCGCAAACATTCTTGCACCACCAAAATATGGCGAAACACGCACTCACGCCGCGATCAAAACGGATGCCCACAACAAGCAAGCCCGCACCCGTATCGCAAACCAAACCAACCGATATTTGCGCACTGCAGAGCAATATATTGAAAACGTAGGGCGGGGAGAATTCCCAAAAGCCCTGCGCCGATAAAGATTAAGTAATTGATAGAATTAGGTAATAAGGCAAACACTGTGTTTGGATTTGGTATGTTTGGCAAAGATGGCAAACACAGTGTTTGCAACATGTATGTTTGACGCAGTAGATCAAAACACTGTGTTTGAACTGTAAACCTGATCACTGTGTTTGAGTCGTATTTGTGTTGCTGGCGCAGGGAATAGTGCTGACTTTGTGCAGGGCAGAAATGCTGTGTTTGTGTCGGGATGATCCGTGATCTCAATACTCATCTGCTAGCATGATGGTCAGCACACGTGCGGTCACGGTGAGATCGCTTGGGTCTGGCGAATGCATGGTGATGTCCAAGTCGTAGTAGTCAAACTTCCAAAAAATAGTTTGGCCGCCATGGATAAATGACCCAAAGTCGTGCTCACCGTATGGGTCATTGTCAGGCGTAAATGCATCAAAGCGACGAACTTTATCCAAAAGGCCTGATAGATCGTCTAATGCCTGCACACCTAGGGTGATGACAGTCCGGCATCCTGTAAAGGTGCGCCGTGCTTGATCATTAAGTGCTGCTATTTTGCTCGCATTGACCTCAGGCATTCGCAGCGGCCTTGGCAGCGCCGGGCTTTATGCGCGATTGTCGCTCAGCGACCTTGGTAATGGCCGCATCCAGCTCCCCTGCCCCAGCTGCATTGAGGAATGCATCAAGAACTGTAATCACCTCAGCCAATGACTTCACAAACACAGCGTTGTTGTTACCGTCGGCTGCGATCACACGCGCCCCATAACGGCACTGCACATACCAACCGCTATCTTGTGCAAAGAACCAAGGGCGCACTGTGCGCATGGCTTTGACCATCACACGTTCCCCTATGTCGTTGGTCATCCACTTATGCCGTTCAACGCGATGGTCTTCTTTTTTGAGTGCGGCTGCATGCACCAACACTTGCTCTTTAAGCCCCGCCATCAGTTTGTCACGTCGGGCAATAATAGGATCGCGTTTGGTGCTGCGATCAACTGTTTTGAATGTAAGTTTTGCGAGATGTGTCATATGCGCTCCTTGCTGCGTATTTACAGCTAAAGCGTATGTTCACTTTGATGCTTGGACTACCGGAAAGACTTTCAAGTATCTGATTTAATTTAATATTACTGCATAATTATTGATCAGCTCTAAGCATTGGCGGTGTTGTTCATCCTCATTTGCATATAGTTGATCAGCGATCCGCACCGAAGCTACGCCCATAAAAAAAGCGTCTAACGGTTCGGTCCGCTGACGCTGTGTCTGCTGTATAACTTCAACTGTGTTTGAACATCTTCGTTTGAGCGTTTGTTGATGTTTTGTGTTTGAACATTTTCGTCTTATCATCTGTGTTTGAACAACTGTTCGTGAACAAGGATGTGCCAAGACCTGCGCCTTTGGCATCTGTGTTGTTCAAGCTGCTCAGGTGTTTGCTGCGCGAAGGGGCTTAGCCACGCTCCATCATCTGCAAATCACCGCTTGCCTCATATTGTGCCTGTTGTGTGTGTAATGCCTGTTGTGCCTGCTGTAGCCAGAGTGGGCTGGCTGCCCTTGTAATGCGATGTGCCTGCTGTGCATGATTATACGGCGCCATGGTATCGGCCGATGTTCTGTCCCAACATAGTTCGTCCAAAAGTGTCTCGCTGCCCATGCGCCAATACTCGTGGGTAACATAGCTCGTCACAGCCGCGCGGTCTTGCGCGGGCATGATCCAGTTTTTAACAAGTGGCGCTGTTTGAGTGTGATGCTGCGCCCAGATTGCATTGAGCAAACAGCATGTCTGTTCCGTGTCCTGCAGTGGGCTTGGCATTACGAAGTGCACATGAAAGTTCTCATGATCCGCGCCCTCATGTGCAAAGCACCAGCGCGGCACCCGCATGTTCTGGCGCTCAGCGGCTTTGCCATAGATCACGCGATCCACTTTGTTCCAGTAGCTGCGTAGGAGTTTGTTGGCGCTTTCTCTGCCAATGGTCCTGCCGTTCACAAACTTGAGCGTGCCGAACACATCCCAGTTTTGTGCCAGCAGATACTGTACCAATGCCTGTCGTTCTTGTTTGCGCTGCTCAAATCCCATGTGGTTCTCCGTGTTTATTTATCAACGAACACGCAAAACAGGGCAGAAACGGCAGTGTGAAGATTGGATGGAAAGCCTGCTGGATAAATACGCCGGCTCAGCAGCGATGAGATAAATACAATGCAAACAACGCATTGGAGGATTGGATGAGCATCAGACTTTTAGAACACATGCGCGATGAGTTGATCGCAACGGGCATTGTGCAGAACACACCGGAGTTCTGTCACAGTTGGCTGGGACGAAGTGAGGGCTACATCCGCGTACTCCGCTATCACAACACAGAACCCAGTGTGGAAACCCTGAGCATCTGCTCCAGCAAGCTTGGGTATTATGCAGCGCGATTGGCGGCTAGTGATCAGCCAGACCATCAAGCATGGGGTGAGCGTTTGGCAAACCTAAAGGTGCTGTGTGACAGGGCCATCGCGCAACAGTCAGAGGCAGTATGGCGTGCGCCAGAACGGATGGCGGTATGATCCACTACCCGAAATGGGTTCTGCAGCCACAAAAATCTGCGCTGCGGATTTTTAGCGGGAAGTACTTACAGAAGCTTGGTGATGATTTTACATCACCCCATTTTGCTATGCTGGGTGTTGCGCATGGATGACCGTGATGAACTGCGCAGATTGATAGATGTGATTGAAAAGGCTTCGGCTAGTGTTCAACTGGATCAAGCTATTGAAGACATTAAGACTTTTTCCAACACCACAAGTTTCTTGGTCAACAAGCTGGACACACGGCTCAAAGGCGGCGACATCAAAGCAAAGAAACAGCCAAAGTCGCGTATTGGCAAAGCTATTGCAGCTCCGCCTGCTCCAAAACTAAATGTGCCCACGCCACAACAAGCTACGCCAGACTCTGCAGGTGGCGGCATGCCCTCAGCTGCATCAACTGCAACATCACAGGCGGACTATGACAGGCTCAAGCCACAGGGCACACAGGGCCCAATATCCGGCAGCTGAACATTGTGGTGTCACACACCGTCTGTGCGCAGGCTGTAGAGGGTGACCAAGTTGCGTCGGCGCTAAGTGTAGCGAGCTACTAGGGTTACTGCGCTACGCTGAGTTTTGAGCCTTTTTCACACGAATATGGAACACAGTGCGTCAGCTGCATTTGGGGTTGCTCGAAGTGCCGACAGGCATAGCTCGAATGCCTAGGCGCTGCTTTGTGTCTCACAAACACGCGTATTGCTTGTGTTTAAGGCTGATGCTCAGAACTTGTGCTCTACACTTAAGATAAAGCTGGATCGTGTACCATCGTTGATGCGATCCAATAAAATGCGCATGTCCGCTGAGCTCAATCCTTCTCTCTTTTCTATAGATTGGTGTTTTCTTAAAGTTACGTCTGAGCGATGTGCCCTACACAGGAAGTTGCACTCTTAAATTGAACCGATAACCAAAGCCATGCATGGTTTCCAATGCACTACGTGCGCAGCCAATTTATTGCCTAGACGAAAGATACGGACATCCATTGCTTAGCGCGATCCACTATCAAAGTCTAAGTCAAGCACTTCAGCCTGGTCATGAATAAGGGAGCCTCTGGGGACAGGTCAGCCTGCAATCAGGCGATGATGGTAAAGTCAGCTGCAACAATATCGCCAGTCGCGCCTGCACCCAAATTTGCGACCCAGATGTCGTCTGAGTTATCGAATGTGGCGCCATGCATATCATTATAAAAAGTGTCGCCGTTTTTGTCAAAACTCAGTCTACCGTTATCAGCGTTATAGATGAACGTACCAGGTACACCGGTTGCGGCCACATCGCCTGCACCGTCAAGATACTCAATGAAAGCACCCGCGTCTGTTCCGACCACATTTCCGGCAGCGAAAACTTCAGCCCCGATCTCATCATTTAAATCAGTAGCGGAAAGCTCAATATCATCGATCGTAGTTTGGAAGTCAGTAATACTGTCGATGTTGTTACTGACGATAGACGTGATCACAAAAGTATCCGCTCCAACACCACCAGTAATTATGTCATCTCCCGCGCCACTAATGATCCTATCGTCTCCTCCGCCACCATTAATCGTATCATGCCCATTTTCACCCACAATCGTATCATCGCCAGCGCTTCCAGTAATTTGATCGTCACCGTTCGTGCCATAGACCGTTAACTGCACGGTAAGATCAGTGGCGTTTAATGTTAACGTAGTTGCATTAGAGGTTAGCTCCTTGTCGTCTCCTGTCCCATTGTCATAACTGGTAGCCCGCACAACAATACCGTTGCTAAACACTGCGCTGGCATTAGTTCCCAAAGTGACATCGAGTGCGCCATCGCCAACATTATCAATTATCTCCATTTGCGTCATATTGACGAAATCAGCGTCAGACAAGGTTATAGAATTAGAAGCAGTGGTTTCCAATCTAATCCCATCGCTTCCAGTTCCACCTGATATGGTAGAACCAACTAAATAATCTTTATTTTTAAAATGAAATCGGTCATCCCCAGCACCGCCAATAAGATTATCGGATCTTCCTGTGCGATCTCGTTCTTGCTCAGTTGCAAATATTATCCTTTCTACTGACTGGCTTGCATTGATATCAAGATCGACAGCAACTTTCGTATCGTCTTCATATACAATAACACCAGTACCAACCAACACGTTTAAGGTGACTGTATTTGATCCTGATGCATAAATAGCATTAAATGAATGTGCGCTGTTTTGAATTACAGTGTCGGAGCCAACACCCAATCCATAGATGGAGTTGAAATATCCACCAAGATTAATTTCTGTATTCCCAGAATTAACCGTCACGATTTGGAAAAATTCATCTACAGTAATAGTTAAAGCTTCTGTTTGTGCACTAAAATCAAATGTCGATGATCCCTCAACTGAGACGTTTTCTACATTTTCAAGATCCTCGTCCAGTAATTGGGCCGCCCCTACCGCAGCGCTAAAAACAGCTCTGTCCGTACCATTGCCGCCATCAATCGTATCAGTTTCTTGAGCATTAATCGTATCATTGCCGTCCCCACCATTTAAAATGTCATCTCCTGCTGTCCCTGTAATCGCCTCGTCATCGGTACCACCCTGGACTTCAAGCAACACATCTGTGAGCGTCAGATTTGTGGAATAGTCGAGAGTAACTGTACCGTCACCAGCCGATGCGCCAATGATGATAAGCTTCTCAATTTCTGGTCCGGCGTTAACGCCAGTGACCGTTTCAATATTATTGGTTCCGATGACATCGGTATAATCGACGGTTACTTCGGCATCTGCAGCAAGTTCGACTGTTTCAATATTTGCCAGCTCACTCGCAAGAAAACTTGCATCAAGAGCCAGCTGCATCACGTCTGCATCAGCACCACCGTCCACGTTGGTATCTGTGTCATCTGCAATCAGTGTATCTGCGCCTGCGCCGCCTGATAGGGTGTCTGAACCAGCGCCACCGTCAAGTTTATCATCTCCTGCTGTCCCTGTAATCGCCTCGTCATCGGTACCACCCTGGACTTCAAGCAACACATCTGTGAGCGTCAGATTTGTGGAATAGTCGAGAGTAACTGTACCGTCACCAGCCGATGCGCCAATGATGATAAGCTTCTCAATTTCTGGTCCGGCGTTAACGCCAGTGACCGTTTCAATATTACTGGTTCCGATGACATCGGTATAATCGACGGTTACTTCGGCATCTGCGACAAGTTCGACTGTTTCAATATTTGCCAGCTCACTCGCAAGAAAACTTGCATCAAGAGCCAGCTGCATCACGTCTGCATCAGCACCACCGTCCACGTTGGTATCTGTGTCATCTGCAATCAGTGTATCTGCGCCTGCGCCGCCTGATAGGGTGTCTGAACCAGCGCCACCTGTTAACGAATTATCACCATCGTTGCCCAAAAGAGACACGGCACTCAGTAAGTTTGAAGCATCAACATTTTCATTAGTCGTACCAGTTCTATCGCCGCTGGCATCCGAGATATAAACTTGCTCAACCGATGTTCCCACCGTTAGGGTTAATGTGCCGCCATCAGTTGCGGAATAACGAATAACGTCTAATCCATCACCACCGTTGATTACCTCGCCAACCGAATGATGATCTTCATCTAGAATCAAAAATATGTCGTTATTTGCTCCGCCATACAAGGAATCTGCGCCCGGTCCTCCGGTTACTATGTCATTCCCATCGCCAGCAATTACATGATCGTTGCTTGCGCCTGCGGTGATAATATCGTCGCCATCACCTGCGAGGATATAATCAACGCCGCTTCCCAAAGTTGAAAGATCTATCGTGTCATTTCCAGTCGTTCCTAAAGTAATGGTTTGGTTGGAAGTGGCACTCTGACCGCCGCTGCTTGTCTTTGCATATATCTGGCCCGTTGCAATGGCTGATAATGTTGTGAGGTTTGTTGGTGTGCCTCCAACAAGGTCAGAAAGTTTTGTGTTATCCGAAAACAATAGTTCCGCCGTTAAATCGGATGTAATTGTTATATTTTCAGATGTGGTGGACAGGGAAAGTTGTGGCTGTGCAGGCGGGGGTGGGGAAGGCGTTGTCGACGTGGCTTCGTCGTCAGCTTTATCACTGCCGCGTTGAGGCAATGTAAGTGTTCCATCCTCCTCCAACCGGCCCGTCGCTTGCTCAATAACATCAGCCTTTGTATCAATCACATCGAAAACCCGCTCAACATCAGCAGCGTTTTCCTCGGACTGTTCAAACTCCGGATCTACTGCAATGATCAACCACGGCTTTTCGCCGAACGTGTTTTGCGACACTAACAATCCAAGCCGATCTGCATTGCCAGAAGTCAACGCTTCTAAGGCTGCAGTGTCTTCAGAGGATTTTATTAAGATCTGAACCACAGAGACTGCATCGATTTCGTTGGGATCATTCGTCTCGCCGCGTGTGATTGACACACCTGCATCTGTAAGTTCTTTCGCTTGGCTTGCAGTCAATATGAGCTTGGAGTTTAGCACGATACCATCGCTCCGCGTCACACCGGATACGACTGCAGCGGAAGCATCTAAAGTGCCGTCATCAACAATTAGGCGTCCACCGTTTAATGTAATTAAAGATCCATCAATCAGTATCAGAGTGTCATTATCGTCTGGCGGCAAATCAAATATGAGGTCCCCACCGGTCAATTCTACATTTATGAGCGCCGATGTGCTGTCTTCAAAACCTTCTCGAAGTGCTGTTGATGAAAAGGTCACATCCCCAACGCCAATGATCTTGAAGCCATTATCGTGTTGTTGATCAGCAATCGCTACATCGAGAAACGTTGGACTATCAACTTTTAATTGGGAAATTTCAACTGAACCTACAGACACACCAGTGTCTGACTCAGCCGCATTAAATAAAAGATTACTCTCATCATCCTCTGAAAAAGTGACATCAACGGCTCCAAAGTTTGAAGCAACTTGCCAAAGCCCTATACTCGTTTCGGAAACCGTAAATTCTTGTTTAGTATTTGTGCTAATACCACAGGCGGCTAAGGGAAAAGCTGTGAGAAGACTCGACCTTTTCAAGATAGAGCGATACGAATTTTTTAACGGCTTAGTTTGGCCAGAGAGTGAAACATAAAATTGTGATGGATTTCTTGTAGTGCTAGTTTCGCTTTTTTGCGTTTTCATTGGCGTTCTCTAAAAGCCCATATATGGCATCGCGAGCCGAAAATTGGGCTTGTTAATCCTGATGTGTAATACTTGAACATAGCTGCCCAGCCACATGGACTTACAGTCCAGCACTTTTATGGCTAGACAGACTGCTACCTTCACTCAACTTGCAATTTCTCAAAATTTCTCAACGAAAATGGGACTTTAGATCCGCCTGTATACAACTTAAAGCTGATTGACTTTTGACCCTAAGGCACATAATTTTCCGTCAATAACTACGGAAAGTCCTGCTGTTGCTCGATACTCAGTTCATCACATTTGCAAGTTTCTTTGCTGTAACGAGTTTTGCGCCGGCAATTTTGTTTTCGTTGTTGTGGTGGATGCATGCAGAAATCCGATTTTGGCCATTAGCAGCCAGCGCACATCTGATGTTATCTGCAGGCCTTTTGTTGCGAGGCATCCAAGGCACTCTTTCTGAGCTTGTGTTTCTTATCGCAAGTAATCTCATGACTGCTTTTGGCTTGAGCTTAATGGTCGCCACTGTTCGCTCTATAAATCGGGACTGGCGTTTGTGGCAGGCTGACTTGGCATTTTCGATTTTTACCGTTGTGATGATGACGGTAGTGGTTTTGGGGCCAAACAATAATTACGAAATTCGCGTCACATTAATGTCAGGCCTCATTATTGCGAATAGTGGTACAATTGCAATCTTGGCGTTCAGCGCATTGAAAAAGGCGGTAACGGCAGACGCTGTAATCTTTTTATTTTTTGGGGCATTTGGAACGGCTGTATCGCTCGGCCGCTTGATGGCTTCGGTCGCGCAGGACGCCCAAGGTTACCTAAACCTATTGCTCTGGGATAAAGTATTTTTCTTATGGTCACTGCCAGCTACGTTTATTTTTGCAGCAGGCGTGTTTACCTGTGGAGCACGGTTGACACTAGAAAAATCAAAGTTAGCAGAATCCCAACAACGGCTCTTGTCTCAAAAGCTCAAAGTTTCGATTGAAGAGCAATATGCGCTGCGCAAACTTATTCTGCACGAGGTCCGCCGCCCAATCAGCACAATATCAACGTTGCTGCAAAATTCACAAAGATACGGCGAATTCGCTCAAAGGAAACACTTTGAGCAGTTGAGACTATTAGTGGGAGAAGCCAATAGATATCTGGATGGTATTGGAGAATATGATGAAATCTCTGACCTGATTGCAAACCGTGAACCAACTAACGTCAAGCTCAGTGACTTTTTGCAGGACATCCGACGTAAGTGGAACATACAAGTGGATGGGGCCATTGCGTCGCAAACCGAAGTATTTGAGGCCGATATATTTTTGCTCAGTATCGCTTTAGACAATATGATTGAAAACGCATTGAAGTTTTGCAGAATAACTTCGGAAGTTAAGCTTACAATTAGCCACAATGATCAGTACCTTTTTTTTGATGTATCAGACGATGGTGAAGGCGTGTTGCCACAGTATCAACAGCAGATCTTTCAACGGTTTTTTAAGGCACCATCTACCCTGAAATCATCGAAAGCTGGCTCCGGGTTAGGGCTTTATATATCGATACAAATAGCTGAAGCCCACGGCGGACACAGTTGTGTCTTAAGTCAAACCCCATCAGTGATACGTCTCGCCCTACCGTTTCAGAGAGGACAGGCACAATGAGCCCTAGCTTCCAAGTTGTCGCAATTGACGATGATCAAATTTTCACTGATTGCCTCAAGACACATCTTGAAGCGTTAGGTCTATGTGTAGCCACAATTAATGACCCTGCGTTGGCCGCCAACCTAGACTTCAAAAACTTCAAAGTTGTACTGCTTGATTTAGAGATGCCGTTCGTTTCAGGATCTGAAATCCTATCAAAAATACCTCAGGACGAGCGGCCCCTGGTAATAGTGATTTCCTCTCACCACGACGTTGACACGCGAGTATCGATGCTGACTGATGGCGCCGATTATTTTTTATCAAAGCCAATTAATCTATGTGAAGTGGGGCTCATAGTTCAGCGTGCACTTGGTCGAACTTGGAGCAACGATCAGAACCAACAGGCTTGGACTTTGAGCCCCTCAGGATTTGCGCTTACTGCTCCGTGTGGACAATCTTACGGCCTATCACATTCCGAGTTCATGGTATTAGAGGCGCTTTTCTTAGGGTCTCCCAACCCGATATCTTTGGCAGAATTAGAGCAACATACTCGCAAAAATGGTGGAGCGCCCAGCCATAATTTCAGAAGATCACTTGAAGTGATGCTCTCTCGGATGAGAAAGCGCTTTAGTACTGATAGCCTGCCCTTTCCTGTGAAATCTGTTCGCAACATGGGCTACGTGTTTCACGGTGCGGCAGAGGTTGTGGATTAAGGTTGAGCTTGCAATTTCTGTAGCCAACTTCAATTTGATCTGAGCAGGTTAAAGCCTTTGCTGTGTAGGGGCCTATATCAACATCATAAACAGCTGGCCTCATACAGTGCTTACAAGCATCGTGTTGGCGCCAACCTTTGTTTGTCCGTGGCTCGCATCAAAATCAGCGCTAGTTACTGCGCTACGCTGCGTTTTGAGCTTAGATCACACAAATACGGATCACAGTGCGTCAGCTGCTTTTTGGTTGCTCAAAGCATCTGCAGGCATAGTTCAAATGCTATGCAACTTCTTTGTGCCTCACAATCACTAAGGGCGACCCGAAGGCCGCCCTACTGTGTTGCTTGTGTTTAAGGCTGATGATCAGAACTTATGCTCTACACTGAACGCAAAGCTGGATCGTGTGCCACCGTTGATGCGGTCTAACAGAATGCGCATGTCAGCGGAGCTTAGCCCATCTTCTGAGGTGCTGCTGAACCCAAGCTCACCACCTGTGCCACAGTCAGACGTTTTGGTGGTGCTTTTGATCTGCTCACAAATCAAACGCGGCGCAAAGGAGAGCTGCGTGTTGGTGTCTGCCACAAAGTCAGCGCCAATTGGGATGATCACTTCAGGCACCATTTCACGACCGAACGGGACCACGAAAAATGCCCGTTGAATTTCGAGCACGCGAAAAAAACTCATTGTCTCCGTGTTAAGCATGCTCGAGCGAGACCACAACCTGTTTTAAGATGGCGCCACCGCGTCAGCGTTGGAAATCGCAGCCATTCACCGCAATTGCGGACCACATTATTGGCGCTACTTTGCAAGGCAAACATTCTGCTAGGCTCAGGCTCCATTGCATTGCGTTCCTGAGCGTGATCCACCGCCCGAAACGGAGCGGTGATAGGTCTGATCTTTTTTGACTGACTGATGCGCAGATTGCGCGCCCGGCGCCTTATTTCACGAAATCTCACGACAAGCCCCGGGTGGATGGGCGACGCACATAGAGCGGGCTTATTTTCATAAATGGCCATGGCTGGCGATGTCGTGACGGCCCTCGGAAATGCGGGCCGCACAAGACGCTCTACAACCGTTGGAAGCAATGGAGTGATAGAGACGTCTGTGTCAGGATCACGGTCGGCCTGGCCGCCGAGCATGAGCATGAAAAAGGGTCCGCGGACGTCTGATCGGGCGCACGCTGGGCGGCATCAAGACCAAGCTGCACGCCATATGCGACAACCATGGGCGGCCGCGGCGCCTGGCAACACGATAGGACAGGTGCCCGGAGGTCTTTCAGTCAGCGACCGCGCGCGCTGATACGGTTTTATTGCCCTCTGCGCTGCAAGATTTGCGGAGATCGCTGATCACGCGATCAAATGAGCAAGTTTTATGTTGGATTTTGCGCAGCAAATGACCAATCTTGCGACAGAGTTGGTCGGGTGACGAATCCGGACAATATCAAAAACAACCCGTCACCTGTCTGGGCAAGCGCGCTCCAGCCCACAAAAGCGATCATCGCGTCAGAGGTCTGGCATGTCTGAACAACTGGTGTTTGACAGCCGCTATTCATGGTCACGGCTGGCTGTGACACTTGCGATTGCCACGATTGGCAATGTAGGCATGTGGTCCGTCATCGTGATCATGCCGGCTGTACAGGCCGAATTTGGGGTCTCGCGGGCGGATTCTGCCTTGCCATATACGCTGACGATGCTGGGGTTCGCGCTTGGTAACCTGCTGATTGGGCGGGCGGTCGATAAATTCGGCATCACCAGCGCGCTGATCGGGGCGAGCCTGATCTCTGGGATCGGTTATCTGGCAGCCGCAGCAAGCCCGTCGATCATCATCTTATCTGCGGTGCATTTCGCGATCGGGCTTGGCTCTGCTGCCAGTTTCGGGCCGTTGATCGCCGATGTCTCGCATTGGTTTCAACGCAGGCGCGGCATTGCCGTGGCTGTCGCGGCCAGCGGTAATTATCTGTCAGGCGCCATCTGGCCAATCGCGCTGGCCGGGGTATTGGCAGATCACGGGTGGCGGATGGTCTGTCTGGCGCTGGCGGTCATTGTGACGACATTGCTTATTCCGCTGGCGTTGATGCTGCGCCGCCGCGTACCCGAATATACGATGGCCGCCGCGGCACAGATCTCTTCGGTCAATCGGGCGGCCTGCCGGTTCTCGTCACGCAAATTGTGCTGGTTGCTGGCGATGGCGGGCGTGGGGTGCTGCGTCGCCATGTCCATGCCACAGGTGCATATCGTGGCGCTTTGTGTCGACCGGGGCTATGGGCCAGCCGTTGGGGCCGAAATGCTGTCGCTGATGCTGCTTGGCGGCGTGGTGTCGCGGTTGATCTCGGGGCTGGTGGCGGATCAGCTGGGCGGCGTGCTGACGCTGCTGATCGGGTCAACGCTGCAGATGCTGGCGCTGTTTTTATATCTGCCGGCCGGAGGACTTGTGTCACTTTACATGGTCAGCCTGGTCTTTGGATTGGCGCAAGGTGGTATTGTTCCGGCCTATGCGCTGATCGTGCGCGAATATCTGCCCGCCCGCGAAGCAGGCACGCAGGTTGGTTTTGTGATCATGGCGACGATCCTTGGCATGGCGCTTGGGGGCTGGCTCTCGGGGTGGATACATGACGTGACGGGATCTTATCAGCTTGCCTTCATTAACGGGATCGTCTGGAACGCCATCAATGTCGCGATCATGCTGCTGATCCTGACCCGCACGATCCTGCCGCGCCGGTCGCAACCAATGGCAGCGTGATGCGGGCACAGCCCACCCCGACCGACACAGCATTGCGGGCTAGTCTTTGCCTGCTGCCAGAACAGCGCGGCGGCGGCCGCGCAACACATAAGCCGCTAGCGTCACGATCACGATTGCCCCGCCGATCAACATGCGTGGCGAGGCTGCTTCGCCGGTGCCAAGCCATACCCAGAATGGCGCAAGCACCGTCTCTAACAGCAGCAGCAGGCTGACATTGGCGGCGGTGGTATGGCGCGAGGCCTCGTTCAAAGCGAAAAAGGACAATGGCAGGATGATCACGGCGCTGATCAATGCGGCCCATAGCGTTCCATCGGCCATCTGCGCAGGCCCGGTGATCAGCCAGCCCGAAATCCCCGATATCAGCGACCCCAGACCGATCACCAAAAGCAAGGGCAAGCCGGGATTGTGCCGCAAAGTCACAAAGATCATCGCCAGCGCGAAAGCCACGCCAAGCCCGCAGGCCGCACCGGCAAGCGCATAGGCATCCAGCGCCGCCTCGCCCTTGTCCGATATGGCCAATGCCAGCCCCATCATGACCAGCGCGATGGCAACCCATGTGGCGCGGGTCGCTTTTTCTGCATAGAGCCATTGCGCCAGCAATGCCGACCAGACCGGCACGGTGGCGACCCCCAGCAGAACGGGGGCAACCGGCGCTATTGCGATGCCGACGGGAAAAAGCGTTGTGTTCATCACTTGCGACGCCACCACAATCAGCGCGGTGCTGCTGCCCAGCGTCATCAGATCGCGCCGCCGCGCCGCACTGGTCAGCGCCCAGATGATGACAAAGATCAGCCCCAGACACAGCCCCCGCCATCCAAGCATCTGAAAGGCAGACATGCCGGAGATGCGCATCAACAAAGCATCGGGCGTCAATAACAGCGCCCCCGCCAAAGCAAGGCCCACACCATAGGACGCGGGGTTTTGGAACCGGCCGGATGTCATGCTGGTTTCACTTTGAAAGGCGTCAACACCCGCCGTGGGATAATGGGGGAACAATAGACAGTTTGGATCATTGATCCTGATCTCAGGCTATCGGCAATTTCGCAATGTGAAATGCGCCAAATTGCATTGCGTATCGGCTGTCTTGCCAATGTTTTGATAAAATTCTTCAGGATATCATCCTCGACCAGCGAAATGCGCCGGTTTACATGCTTGATTGAAATATCACAGCAATTTGACCTCTTCTTCAAGTGCAGTCTTTGCCGAAACGGGCAGGAACACAGCATGGCACATCAAGAAAGATATGGTCACAGGCAGGCGGCGTGATTGGGCGCGCGATGCGGCTGAAGAATGGGATCATATCGCGCATCCGTCAGCCGATAGATGGCGGCTTCTGTGGGAAAAACACCGCTTTCCCTATTCACTTTGCCAATTGGCGCTTATTGCCCGCCGCGCAGAACAGATCTTTCAACCTTTGGGATGAAGGCAGGCAATTCGACAGTCAGGATGATGGTTGAACGCGCTGCCGGATGCCATCTGTCCGATGTAACGCGTTTGAACTGACGGATGGAGGAACCCTATGTCGATGCAATCAAAGAACCTATTTTCAACGGCCGTGATGGCCATGGCATTGGCCACGTCCAGCGCTGCCATCGTGACGCCATTGATGACCGATGCGGCCTATGCGCAGGGGCAATCAGGTGGCAAGGGCAATGCTGAGGCGCGCGGCCGTGGACAAGACAGCGACCGCAGGTCCAATGGCGCCGAGAACCGGCCCAATGCGCGCGCCCAATCATCTGCGGCTTTGCAGTCCCGCGACCGTGGCGCGCTGGCATCCGAGCTCAGAGGTCTGAATGCAGCCAATGCCAGCCCGCAAGCATTGGCGAATGCTGCCCCGGACAGCATGCCCGGACGGCTCGCCACCTTCAAGAACGAGTATCAGTCAGTCTATGACGCGACAGTCACGCTGAATGATGCGACCCAGGAACTGGCGGATTACCCGGCGTTTTCATCTGACTTCGCAGAGGGCACGCCGGAATATGACGCGGATCTCGCCCTGTACCAGGCGGAGCTGTCGGATTTGCAAGCGGCGGTCAATGATGCCGAACTGGCCCTGATCGAGGCAAGTGCCGATTATACGGACTCCTACGCGGAACTGACCGGTGGTGTGCAGCTATCGCCGCAAGCCGAAGAGGAATTGATGCAGCTTTTGGGTCTGTGGTGACCTGATCAGCGGGCGTCAGTCAGCTGGCGCCCGGCTGGTGCTTGCGCGATCCTTGCAGGCAAGGCAGGCTGCGACAGAGTTTCAACCTTTCGGATGAAACAGCCCGTTTCAGCCGAGGGGTTGATTGTTGCCGACCCTGTTATCGTGTCACTCGGGGTGCAGGTCATTTATAGTGCCTCGCCCATGCATTGCCTGATTATTGGGAGCATATTGGTTTGAAGATCTTTTTGACCTTATTGGCTTGTGCGGCAGCTTTGTGCAGCACGCCGCTTGCGGCGGATACACCGCCTGCCGCGGCAAAAGGCAACAATCTTGCATCAGCGCAGGTGCGCAATCTGGACGATCTGCTGATCGACCTTCAGGCTGCAGGATATACGATCGACGACATTACCCGCAGTTTTCTGGGCCGGATCCGCGTCTTTGCCAGCGATCCGACAACCACCCGTGAAATCGTGATGAGCCGCACGACAGGTGAAATCTTTTCTGATATCGTCAGATTGCGCGCGCCTGATGACGGCCTGACCGCAGAGCCGCAGAATTTGACGGGCAGCGCGTCGCGCCCTGGCAATGCAGGCAACAACGCGGGCCCATCGCCCGAGACCGGCGCGCGTGCGGGCGGGGGGCGATCACAGGGCAATGGCCGGTCCGAAAATGCCACCGGCAGGTCCAACGCGGGCGGCGGATCAGGCAACAACGGTGGTGCCGGCCGCGCAAACAGGTCAGACTGACCGAAACCTCTGCGCAGGCAGTGAATTCCCGCGCAGTGCCCTGCGGCTGAACGGACGGAACCATGCTCAACCCACGCATCTTTGGCAGATCCATTGTTCTGCGCTTGGTCATCCTCGTGATTTTCCAAAGCCTCTGTGCGGCCTTCTTTGTGGCTGAATTGGTGACAGAAGTCTTGGGCCTACGGCATTGGGCGATCAGCTGGACCATGCGCGAATTCCTGCAGATCGGGGCCAGCCTGGGTCTGGTCCTTGGCGCTGCCGCCTCTTTCACGCTTTTGCGGCAGACCCTTTACCGGGTCGACCGCGTTGAAAAGCAGGTCAAGGTGGCCTCGGGCCAGTTCGTCGATGTGCTGCATGATCAGTTTTGCGCCTGGGGCCTCAGCCCAGCGGAACGCGAGGTCGCGCTCTTTGCGGTGCGCGGCTATTCCAACGCCGAAATCGCCAAGGCCCGCGGCAAGAGCGAAGCCACCGTGAAATCCCAGCTGAACGCGATCTTTCGCAAGGCGGATGTGCCGGGGCGCACGGCACTTGTCTGCCACTTCATCGACGTCGTGCTCGAAAACATCCCCGATCCATCCACAACATACGGGCCGCTGGCAGACAACGGCGATCAATAGGCCGGTGGCTTGGGATGCGTTGGAAGATGTGGATGAGGTGACCCTGCAGGCGTGCTCTCGCATGGCGGGTCGCGATGGCCGGAAAGCCGGATGGCGGTCGGCATAGAAACAAAGCCTCTGCCGATGGATACGCATTTGCGGTTGGGATGATGTTGGAATGACCTAGCGCTTGACCATCATATATTCATAAATCGCGGTGCGCCCGATTTTGATCCGCCGCTGAACCAATTCGCATTGGCCCCGCAGATGCATTTCCCTAACAAATTCCGCAAGGCTATAGGAATTCAAGAAAGGGCCTCGAAAATATATGGCTTGTGACCCGCGCGGCGCAGTCTGAATGAAGGTTTGCAGCACTTGGCGGGGGTATTTGTGTTTTGTCGCATCAACAACCTGGTCCATATTATCCGCTTCTGTGGCCGGATGCTCATTCAACTTTTTTTGAAACGACATTTTCTTCCCTTCATGACCAGTCGGGTTTTCAGCATGGCGATGCTGTCCGATTGAGCGCCAGCGCGATATCATCATGCAATGGCTTTAATGTTCTTCCCCAAAACGCGATAATCCTGTGATCGACCTTTTCAACCACCTTATAAATATAACCCAATTTATAGATCATTTCGCTGAAGTCAGAGGACTGGCTTGCGATCTTGTAATTCCCCAAGCTGCATAGCATGTAATCCCCAGGTGACGCCTGAAGCACAAAGATCAGCAATTTCTTTTCATGATCAGTGATCTTTCGCATTGATCAGGTCTTCTTTGGCGCGGGCGCAAAAGGCGTGGTCCGTAGGACGATTGCGACATTTGGACAGGCGCCTGCCTTTATCGCGGGGCACGCGATCCGGTGGATCATCCCGTTGATCAAACGATTCATCTATCAGACCCTCCCACGACCCAAGCGACCAACCCCGCACCGGGGCAATTCATGGTGCAATGCCAACAGTTTGCCTGCCAGATCACGCGCGTTTCGTAACATTGACGTTTCGATCACCCGCAAAGCCCACCGCATCCTGTCGCTGCTTTCACGACACCCAAGGCCACAGATTTGACCATTTGATCAACCCTTTGAAAGAGGCCTGGAACCCCGTCAAGGGGTTGCCACTTAAATCATTGTTTTTACGATATAAAGTAGTGAAACCGCCCTGCCCTTGACACCGCTGGCGCAGCAGGCGAGCATCGGAATTTAGCCAGTCTCGATTTCCTTGGTGAGTGAAATAAAGTTCCGCAACAGCTGTCGTCTGTTGATTTATTGGCCTCTCAACGCAAGGGCGATCGTAAAGAGATGAACGAATTTCCTGCTATAACGAAATTCGATTTTGCAGCGCATCCAGCCGATCCAGGTGAATTGGCGCAAGTCTGGATGCCCGAAATCGAACAGGCGGCCGCGATCCATGTGCCCGATGACCGTTTCATCGCCTTTCTGGTCGCAGCGCTGCGCTTGGGCGCGCGATCCAAAAGCCTCAAAGGGTTCAACCTGATGGATGTCGTGGAAAAGGCGGGCTATTCGCGGTCGACCTTTTTCAGATTGTTTGAGGGATACACCGGCTTTCTGTTCAAAGGCTATCAGCTGACCTGCCTTCTTTCGACCAAGGTCTATGCAAAGCATCTGGCGCAACAACAGTTGAGCCTGGACGAGTTTTGCACATTCACCACCGATGTCTTCTTTGGGGCGAATTGCACGATCCCCAATGAAATCCTGCAAATGCTCTGGCGCGAGCATTATACGACGCATAGCGCATTTCATCCGCATGTTGCCGAGCTTGCGCCGGTTATTCATCGCTACCTTGCGCAGAACCCGCAAACGCAGCATCTGCAAATTGATCTTGAAGAGCTGGGTGGCGTCTTGAAAGATCTGGATCTGGCCATTCTGAACGCAAGCCTTGAAGACAGCGCCCTATGGGGAACGCCGTTCTATTATAAAAAGCTCAAAAAGATGCTCAAAGGCTATCTGGCCGCACATGAATAACGGCACTTGGGCGCGGGCAATATCCGGGGTCCTTTAGCCGGCTGGTGTTGTTTTCGCGATCTGCCGGGCCTGGTCGCGCAAGACGAATTTCTGGATCTTGCCGGTCGAGGTGCGCGGAATAGGCATGAAAACGAAATGCCGTGGCACTTTGTAAGGCGCAAGCTGGCCCTTGCACCACTGGCCCAGCGCAGCTGCGTCCAGGGTTTGGCCCGCGGCCAGCTCGATAAAGGCGCAGGGCGTTTCGCCCCATTTGTCATGCGGCATGGCAACGACGGCGGCAATTTCGACCGCGGGGTGACGATAGAGCGCCTCTTCCACCTCGATCGAAGAGATGTTTTCGCCCCCAGAGATGATGATATCCTTGGACCGGTCCTTGAGCTGGATATAGCCATCGGGATGCCGCACGCCCAGATCGCCGGAATGGAACCAGCCCCCTGCAAAGGCCTCTTGCGTGGCTTTGGGGTTGCGGAAATAGCCTTTCATCACGACATTGCCGCGAAACATGACCTCGCCCATGGTTTTGCCGTCGCGCGGGACCGGCAGCATCGTGTCGGGGTCCAGAACGTCCAGCCCCTCCAACGGCAGATAGCGCACGCCTTGGCGTGACTTCAGCGCGGCCTGTTCCGCTGGCGGCAGGTCGGACCAATCCTGATGCCAGTCATTCACAACGGCGGGGCCATAGGTTTCAGTCAGCCCGTAAAGATGCGTGACGTCAAACCCTGCCAGTTTCATATCCGCCAACAGCTTTTCGGGCGGCGGCGCTGCGGCGGTAAAGACCTGCACCTTGTGATCGAGCTTGCGCTTTTGCGCGGCGGGCGCAGAGATCATCAGCGACATGACAATCGGTGCGCCGCATAGATGGGTCACGCCCTCTTCGGCCAAGGCGGTCCAGATCGGTTCTGCGCGCACCTGGCGCAGGCAGACATGGGTGCCGATGATCGCCGAGAGCGTCCAGGGAAAGCACCAGCCGTTGCAGTGAAACATCGGCAGGGTCCACAGATAGACCGCATGTTTTGCCATCGAGGTGGTCAGCGCATTGCCCTGCGCCAAAAGATAGGCCCCGCGGTGATGCGACACCACACCTTTGGGGTCCCCTGTCGTGCCGGATGTATAATTGATCGCAATCGCATCCCATTCATCGCGCGGCATCAGCCAGTCGAATGCAGGATCGCCTTTGGCCAGAAAGGTTTCATAATCAGCGGCATCTGTCGGCACGGCAGGGCCAGTGAATTCCGCATCATCATATTGAATGACCATGGGGGACACTGTCGCCAAGGCCAGCGCCTCCTGGACCAATGGCATGAATTCACGGTCCACGATCACGACTTTGGACAGGGCGTGGTCCAGCTGGAACGCGATCACCGAGGCATCCAGACGCGTGTTGACCGAATGCAGCACGCCGCCCGTCATCGGCACGCCGTAATGACATTCCAGCATCGCGGGCGTATTGGCCAGAACCGCCGAGACCGTATCGCCCCGCCCGATGCCCTGCTGCGCCAAGGCCGATGCCAGCTGGCGGGCGCGCGCGTAAAATTCCGCGTAACTGCGCCGCAACGGGCCATGCACGATCGCGGTGTGATCGGGAAAGACCGATGCCGCGCGTTCCAGAAATGTCAGCGGCGTCAGCGGCTGGTAATTTGCCGGGTTGCGGTCCAGATCTTTGTCATAGGGGGTCATCTGCATGGCTCAGGCATCTTGCCATTGGGGCATGCGTTTTTCAACAAAGGCGCCGATACCTTCTTTGGCATCCTGCGCCAGCATGTTTTCCACCATGACCCCCGATGCATAATCATAGGCATCAGCCAGGGTCATCTCGCGCTGCGCATAATAGGCGCGTTTGCCGGTGGCCAGCGTCATGCTGGATTTCGACGCGATCTTGCGCGCCATCGTCATGACGGCATCGGGCAGGGCCTCGGCGGCGACAGCGCGGTTGACCAGCCCGATCTCGGCGGCGCGCGCAGCGCTGGTCATATCGCCGGTCAGCAGCATTTCCATTGCATGTTTATCCGCCACATTGCGCGACAGCGCCACCATGGGCGTCGAACAGAACAACCCGATATGCACCCCCGGCGTGCTGAATTGCGCGCCATCCGCCGCGATCGCCAGATCACAGCTTGCCACCAGCTGGCAGCCAGCGGCGGTGGCGATACCTGTCACCTCGGCAATCACCGGTTTCGGGCAATTGACGATCCCCTGCATGACCCCCGCGCAAAGGGACATGACCTTTGCAAAATAGGCCTTGCCCCCGTCATCCGCCGCGCGCCCGGCGGTCATTTCCTTCAAGTCATGACCGGCACAAAAGGCCGGGCCATTGGCGGCCAGAACGATGACCCGCACCGCAGGATCGGACCCGGCATCAGCAAAACTGGCGCCTAATGCGGCCAGCATCGCCTCGGACAGCGCATTGCGCCGCCCCACATCATTGAGCGTCAGGCGCAGGATGCCGCTTGCATCCAGATCGTGCAACAAAATGTCAGAAGATGTCATCGGGCGGGTCCTTTGCGGATATCAGAGGATATTGATCTCGACGCTATCAGCCAAGGTATTGGCGATAAAGCAATAGCGATGTGCGCGGTCCTGCATCTGTGCCAGCTCTTCTGTGCTGACGACAAAGCCGGTGTCGAACCTGACCACAGGATGCAGATCAATCCGGGTGACGGACATTTGGCCCTTGGGGTTTTTGCCCAGATGCGCCTCTGCATAATCATGATAGCTGGCCACCGGCCAGCCGGCTTTGGCGGCCAGCGCCAGAAATGTCATCATATGGCAGCTGGACAGCGCCGAGGCGAGCGCCTGTTCGGGGTTTGTATTATCCGGATCGCCGCCCCAATCAGGGGCGGAATCCACAAGCAAGTCATAGCGGCTGTTATATTGGACCGTATGTTCGTTCGAATAGGCACCGGTTTGCAACACCGGTGAAGCGCGGTGCCAATGCAGCGCGATCGCAAGGTCTGACATCTCTGTTGTCTTTCGGGAAAGGCGTTACGCGGCTGCGATCTGCTTTTTGGGGTCATAGAAAGGGCGTTCGCAGATCGTGGCACGGGTCGGGCCGGATTTTGTCACGACCTCGACCTGTGCGCCGATATTAGCATGTTCCGCCGCGACCATGGCCAGCGCGATGTTCTGCTTGAGCCGTGGGGAATAGACCGCAGAGGTGACCTTGCCGATGGGGGTGCCATCAAGGTTGATTTCCCAAAATGTCGTATTGGGGCCGGTCAGCGGCTCGCCCTCGATGATCAGGCCGATCTGCTGGCGGGTGACGCCTGCCGCCTTGATCCGGCGCAGCGCAGCCTTGCCGATGAAATCCGCCTCCATATCCAGATTGACCAGCCGGTCAAAACCCAGCTCGAACGGGTTGGTGCTTGCATCGGCATCGGCGTGATAGGACAGCATCCCGCCCTCGATACGGCGGATCGACGAGGTATGGCCGGGCTTCAGCCCGAATTCCAGACCTGCGGCCATGATGGTTTCCCACAGCAGATCACCCTTGGACCCGTCGCGCAGATAGAGCTCATAGCCCAATTCGCTGGACCAGCCGGTGCGCGAAACGATCAGCGGAATCCCGTCAAGCTCGACCTCGCGCAGCCAGTAATAGCGCAGGTCCATGATGTCATCGCCGAACAGCGCCTGCATGATCTCGCCGGACCGCGGGCCTTGCAGCTGCAACGGCGATACGTCGGGTTCGCCGATCGTCACATCAAGGCCGGAATTGATCGCAACCCCCTGCGCCCAAAGCAGGATGTCGCTATCGGCCAGCGAAATCCAGAAATGGTTTTCCGCAAGGCGCAGCAGGATCGGATCGTTCAGAATGCCGCCATCGGCATTGGTGATCAGGATATATTTGCACTGGCCCACGGCCATTTTGGACAGATCACGGCAGGTCAGCATCTGCGTGAATTTGGCCGCATCCGGGCCAGTGATCTCAACCTGACGTTCAACCGCCACATCACACAGGATCGCCTCGTTCACGAGGTTCCAGAAATTCTGTTCGGGGTCGCCGAAATCACGCGGGATATACATGTGATTATAGACGGAAAATCCCTTGGCGCCCCAACGCAGTGTTGCGTCAAAATAGGGCGATTTGCGGATCTGTGTACCAAAACCAAAATCATCAGCTTGCATTGAAACCTCCTCCCGTTTTGCATGTGGTCATCGCGACCACAGACTGGTCAATTCTGTCGGCGATATTGTCTGAGACCGGCAAAGAATGCGGACTGAAGATTCCGCATTTGCAGACCAACCGGGCCGTTTTATGAACCCTCTCTGGCCCGTTTGGGCTGAACACCCTATTTGGCGCGCGCCGTCGCCAGCTTTGCGATATTGGGCAGGGCCGATTTGATCTGCCGCGTGGCGAAATGGGTCATATAGCGGTCGATGCCAAGATCCTCGGCATGGATGTCATCCACGAAGGCCTGAAACGCCGTCAAGCTGGGGCTGATGACCTTCATGATGTAATCGACCCCGCCCCCCGTGGCGATGCAATCAATGATCTCGTCACGGCTGTTGATATAGGCCTCGAAGCGGTCAAAATCGGCTTTGCGATGCCGGCTGAGCGAGACTGTCATGATCACCTGGGCGAAATCGGCCAGATGGCCCAATGCGATCTCGGCGCGGTAGCCACGAATATATCCGGCAGCCTTGAGCCGGGTCAGCCGCGCCCAGCAAGGTGTCGCGGACAGGCTGCACACCTCTGCCAGCCTTGCCTTGCTCAGCTGGCCATGCTGTTGCAAGGCGCTGAGAATGCGAATGTCCGCGGCATCAAGGGCTAGTCGTTTCATGCAATTTGTCCTTACGCTCTCAAGAACAGAGGGATGTGTCTTTTTCAAAACTCTACCCCGAAATGGCATGACTTCAGGCCCGCTTTGCGACAAATGCCAACGCTTTGACGTCTAATTTTCTTGCGTTTTTCAGGATTTGCGCAAATCGCGCGCGCCGGCACCAAGACCCCGCAGGCATCGGGGCCGCTGTGCCGGGGCGGTGGCGGGCGTGCCGATAGGGCGCGCGCTGCCCGGCCTCTCGCCTGTCATGCCGCAGCCTTGGCCGCGTCAACCGGCAAGGTAATCCGCCAAGGCCTTGGCTGTCCCATCGTCCCAGACAGAGCGCAGCAATCTGGCAAAGGTTGCCGAGACCTGATCATTCTGCCCAAGATCGCCGTAAATCTGGCGCATGTTGATCCAGATCTGCGGGTCGTCTTTCGCTTTCATGGCCTGCATTGTCAGATCGGACCAGAACGGGTCATTGGGCGTGATCTGGCTGCCGTCCTCTCTTGTGCCTGCGCACATCCGCGCCCAGATCGCCTCGACCAGCAGCAGCCCCTCGATCGGGGTGCCCGCGCGCAAACCGTCGCGAATAGAGGGCACGATAAAGCCCGGATGCCGGGACGAGCCATCAAAGGCCACGCGCCGCGTGGTGTCGATGATCTTGGGGTTGCAAAAGCGCGCATGGATCAGCGCGACATAGGCCTCGGGCGTCATGTCCGGCACCGGCTGGACATGCGGTGCGATCTCTTGGCGCGCGACCTTGGCAAAGAACGGGCCGATCAGCGGATGTTCCATACATCCGGCAATGGTGGCGACGGATAACACCTCTCCGGGAACGGCCAGCAATTGATGGCCGCCGTTCAAAAGACGGATTTTCATCGCTTCATAGCGATGCACATCATCCGTAAAGGTCGCACCGGCAAGGTCCCAATCGGGGCGTCCGGCGCAGAATGCATCCTCGATCACCCATTGGCGAAAGTTCTCGCAGGTCACAGGGGCATGATCGTCAATGCCGAAGCTGTGGGCCAAAGCCAGCTCTGTCGCGCCGGTGGCGGGG
The DNA here is from genome assembly GCF_002158905.1 of Yoonia vestfoldensis. NCBI lineage: Bacteria > Pseudomonadati > Pseudomonadota > Alphaproteobacteria > Rhodobacterales > Paracoccaceae > Yoonia > Yoonia vestfoldensis. The sequence goes on along the minus strand of NZ_CP021431.1, from coordinate 820,939 downwards.
ACGATGCAATCAACCACGGAATTGGGGAAACTGCATTCCGCGTCGATCCAATCGGCCAAGGCAGGATCTGTCATCCGCGCAAGCGAGACGATTGTCTGGCGCAAGATATCCCCATTGCCCAAAAGGTTGTCGCAGCACAGGCAGGTAAAGGGGCCGGTGCCAGCCTGGCGGCGCAGGCGCAGGGCGGCGACAATCGCGCCAAAGGCTGTTCTGGGCGTTTCGGGATAGGTTGCATCATGGATGATATCGGCATGGGCCGCGTCGAAACCCTTGGTCGCGGGGTCTATGAAATAGCCGCCTTCGGTCACCGTCATCCCGACGATGCGAATTTCGGGGCGCGCCATTTGCGCGATCAGCGCGGCGTTGCCCTGCTCGATCGGCAGATAGTCGATCATCGAGCCCACGACTTCGGCCGCACTGCCCGAAGGGTCCAGTTCGATCAGGGTCGTCAGACAATCCTGCGCCAAAAGCTTGTCGCGCATCACCGCATCATATTGCCGGACACCGGCCCCGATGATCGCCCAATCCATCGCATGGCCCGCTTGCATCAGACGGTGCAGATACCAGGCTTGATGGCCGCGATGAAAATTCCCAAGGCCGATATGCACGATGCCAGGGGTCAGGGCGCTGCGGTCGTAATTGGGGCGCAAGACATGGGCGGGCAGCTGTGCCAGATGGCGGGTCTTGAGCGGGATGATTGGTGCTTTTTCTGCCTGCGTTTTCATCAGCTCATCCATTGCCCACCGTCCACGTTATAAGTCTGGCCCAGGATATATTGGGCCGCATCACTGGCCAAAAACACGGCCATCCCTGTCAGATCCTCGGCCCGCCCCATGCGGCCGAACGGGACCCCTGCCCCGACTTCGGCCTTTTTCTGGCCCGGTGCCTTGTTTTCATATTTGGCAAAATAGGCGTCGACGCCGTCCCAATGTTCGCCATCCACCACGCCGGGTGAAATGGCGTTGACGTTGATCCCGTGTTTGATCAGATCCAGCGCCGCACTTTGCGTCAGGCTGATCACGGCGGCCTTGGTCGCGCAATAGACAGCGACCAAAGCTTCGCCGCGACGCCCTGCCTGGCTTGCGATATTGATGATCTTGCCACCCTGCCCGTGCGCGATCATGTGACGCGCGACAGCCTGAAGGGTAAACAACGTCCCCTTCACATTGATGTCAAAGGCGCGGGTGTAATCGGCTTCGGTGATCTGGATGACCGGCGCGGCGGTAAAGACGGCCGCATTATTGATCAAGATGTCGATCTGCCCAAGGGCCTGCACGGCATTCTCGACCGCGGCGGTGATGCTGGAAAGATCGGCCAGATCCAGCGCAACGGCCTGCGCACCAAGATCGCGCGCGGTTGCGGTTGCGCGGTCGATATCCAGATCGGCAATGACCACCTTTGCGCCCTCACGGATATAGGCGGCGGCAAATGCCGCGCCGATCCCGCGCGCGCCGCCCGTGATCAGCGCTGTTTTTCCTAAAAGTTGCATCAGTCGATCCGCAGCCCGTCAGCGTCGAACCTATGCATCCGCCCCTCTTGCGGTGTCAGATAGATCTCATCCCCATGGCGCACCGCGATATCGCCATTGATCCGCACGGTGACCATGTCGCCAAGGCCTGTGTCATGCACATGGATAAACGTGTCGGACCCCAGATGCTCGGCCACGCCCACGGTGCCTTTCCACAAGCCCTGTGTCGCGCTGACATCCATATGTTCGGGGCGGATACCCGCAGAATGCGCGTCAAACTCCTGTGCTGCGGCCCCCGAAAAGATGTTCATCTTGGGCGAGCCGATAAACCCGGCCACAAAAATGTTGCGCGGCTTGTGATAGAGGTCCAGCGGCGAGCCGACCTGTTCGATCACCCCGGCCTGGAGCACCACGATCTTGTCCGCCATGGTCATCGCCTCGACCTGATCATGGGTCACATAAATCATCGTCGTCTGCATGCGTTGGTGCATTTCGCTGATTTCCAGGCGCATCCCGACCCGCAAGGCGGCATCGAGGTTGGACAATGGTTCATCGAACAGAAACGCAGAAGGGTTGCGCACAATCGCGCGGCCAATGGCGACACGCTGGCGCTGACCGCCCGACAATTGGCCCGGCTTGCGGTCGAGGTAATCCATCAGGTTCAGCGATTTTGCCGCCGCTTCGACCTTGGCGTCGATCTCGGCCTGGCGCATCTTTTCCATCCGAAGCGGAAAGCCAATATTCTTGCGCACGCTCATATGCGGATAAAGCGCATAGGATTGAAACACCATCGCCAGACCGCGCTTGGCCGGTGGCACCTGTGTGACGTCCTTGCCATCAATCAAGATGCGGCCCGAGGACAGCCCCTCCAGCCCCGCGATCATGCGCAGCAGCGTCGATTTCCCGCAGCCCGACGGGCCGACAAAGACCGCGAATTCCCCGTCTTCGATGATCAGGTCAAGCGGCGGGATCACATTTGTTTCGCCAAAGCTCTTGGTGGTTTTTTCAAGTACAATGCGTCCCATGGTCTTTCCTTTCTTGCGCTACCGCTGTGCTGGATCAGCGCGGTAGTCTTATTTCACAGCGCCAAAGGTCAGACCTTGGACCAATTGTTTCTGACAGAACCAACCCAAGACGACGATGGGCGCGATTGCGGCGGTCGAGACCGCAGACAGGCGGCCAAAGAACAGGCCTTCGGGGGCGCGGTTGCCTTCGATCAGCTTGGACAGGGTCGCCGCATCAATGGTGGTCAGCCGGACGGTCCAATAGGCCTCGTTCCAGCAAAAGATAAAGCAGAGCAAGGCGGTCGAGGCGATCCCGCCCCAGGCCAAGGGGATCAGGATCTCGCGGATTTCGCCCCAGGTATTGACGCCATCCATCTTGCCCGCCTCGATGATGTCTTTGGGGATTTCCTTGAAATAGGTGAACAGCATCCAGACAACAATCGGCAGGTTGATCAGGCTCAACACCAGCACGATCAGGAAATGCGTATCGAAAATGCCCAGGCTTTTGGCCAGAAACGTCATCGGATAAAGCACTGCCGCGGCGGGCAGCATCTTGGTCGACAACATCCACATCAGCACATCCTTGGTGCTGCGCGTTGGATTGAATGCCATCGCATAGGCCGCCGGAATCCCCACGCCGAGGGTGAACAGCGTCGCCAGAACCGAGCTGATCACCGAATTCTGGGCAAAGCGCCAGTAATCGTAATTGTCGGTCATGTTCAGATAATTATCCAGCGTCGGCGTGAACCAGATCAGATGCTCTGGCTTGACGGCATCCGCATCAGTTTTGAAGCTGGTCAGCACCAGCCAGAAAATCGGAAAGAAGAACAAAAGCCCGACAGCCCATGCCAAGACCGGCCGACCATATCGTGACAAGTTTGAGCTATGCGCAACAATCGCCATTGGTTTGCCCCTATTCCATCAAGGTCTTGCCGACCATGCGCAGCAAGAAGATTGCAACGATATTGGCCAGGATGACTGCGATAATACCGGTGGCACTTGCCGCACCGATGTTGTTATTGGCGAATTCCCCGATCAGATAGGGCAGGTTCTTGTTGCCATTGCCCCGGCTGACGATCTCGATCTCGGCATAGAGCGACAGATGAAAGATGGCCTGGATCATCACGACAATCGCAATCGGCCGGCCCAGATGCGGCAAGGTCAGAAACCGGAACTGTGACCAGGTGCTGGCCCCGTCCAGAATGGCGGCTTCTTTTTGTTGCTGATCCTCGGATTGCAGGGAGGTCATGAAAATCAGGACCGCAAAGGGCGTCCATTGCCATGTCACCATGATGATCACCGCCCAGGCCGATGTCTGCGTGGCGCGAAAAGAGATCGGCACAAGCTCTGGCCACATCGCAAAGAACCCACCCAGCAAAGGCAAGGCGCGCAGCGTGGCGATCAGCTCGTTGATGCCGCCGATCGCCACGCCTTGCAGGCCAAGCACCGGATCAAGGATCATATTGATCCACAGCACGGCATTCACCGCAGGCATCACAAAGAAGGGCGAAATCAACAGCACCCGCACGATGCCTTGTCCGGGAAAGGTCTTGTTGATCAGCACCGCGATCAGCACGCCCAGGATCACTGTCAGAAACAGGATCGAGCAAACAATCAGCAGGCTGTTCTGGATGGCCAGCAAGAAGTCCTTGTTATTCAGGACGAACTGGTAATTCCCAAAGCCGCGCCAGTTTTCGATACTGGGCTTTGTCCATTCGGGGTGCCGCATGCTGTTCAGCACATAACGGATGAACGAAAAATACAGCGTCATGCTGAGCGGCACCAGCATCCAGATCAAAAGCAGGATCACTGCGGGCGCTTGAAGAAGCCTTGGAATGCGTCTGACAGACATACCTAATCCCTCTGCCGGACGAAAGGTCGCGGACCTGTTTTGGATCTGAATAACCAGAATTGGCCTGTTTGGCGACGGTGCGATTGGGGCCAATCAACCCGTCAGGGGTCGGAAGGGCCAGATGACGGCCCTTCCGGTTTCGCGCGGCTTAGTAATAGCCTGCTTCTTGCATGATCGCATCAGCTGCTGCCTGTGCATCGGCCAAGGCAGCCTCGACCGATTTGGCGCCCGACAAAGCGGCAGCCATTTCCTGTGCAACGGCCGAGCCCACTTCGGGGAATTCGGGGATCGCTGCAAATTGCACGCCGACATATGGCTTGATGGCGGTGGCTTCGGGTGCCGCCGATTCAATCGCCATCATTTCCGCCTCTGCAAAGGCTGCAACCGCCTGGAATTCAGGGATCGCATAGGTGGATGCGCGTGTGCCTGTTGGCACAGAGCCCCAGCCGAAATCCGGGTGGTTGCCGACGGCCTGGATGTAATCTTTGGACGTGGCCCATGCGATGAAATCCATGGCCGCTTCCATGTTGGGCGAGCCTGCAGGAACCGCCATTGCCCAAGCCCAGAGCCAGTTTGCCCCAACCGGGTTGCCCGCATTGGGCGACTGGGCATAGGCGACGCCGTCAACTTCAAGGAAAGACGCCGCGATTGTGGCATCAATCCACATGCCGCATTTGCCCTCGTTATAAAGCGCGAGGATCTCGTTGAAGGAATTGCCTTCAGACCCTGGAGGTCCGTAAGAGCCAAGCAATTCAACATACATGTTGATCGCCGCGTTCCATTCCGCGGAATCGAGCACTGGCCGCATATCGGCATCAAACCACGCGCCGCCATAAGAATTTACCACAGTGGTGATAAACGCCATATTGTCGCCCCAACCGGGCTTGCCACGCAGGCAGGCACCATAGACGCCATTGGCCGGGTCATGCATCGCAGCCGCGGCTGTCATGATATTGTCCCAGCTGTCGTTATCCGCAATCGTGACACCGGCCGCATCGGCAAGATCCTTGCGGTACATGACCATCGAGGATTCCCCATAGAACGGCGCCGCATAAAGCGTGCCATCCGCCGACAGACCGCCGCGCATGGCAGGCAGGATATCATTGACGTCATAATCTGCGCTAAAGTTCAGCGGTTCGATCCAGCCAGCCTGACCCCAGATCGGGGCTTCTTGCATGCCGATGTTGATGATGTCGTACTGACCGCCACCGGTGGCTGTGTCAGATGTCACCTGTTCGCGCAGAACGCCTTCCTCCAGTGACACCCAATTCAGGGCAACGCCTGTTTGCTCGGTATAGGCTTCGGCAACGGTCTGCATGTTGATCATGTGGCCGTTGTTCACGATTGCGATGGTCAGCGCGGGCGCATGACCATCCGCAAACGCACCAACAGCAGTGGCAAGCGTCAGCGCTGTTGCGCCGAGCAATGTATTCTTATGAGACATCCCCTGTCCTCCCTAGATTGGATGATTTCCAGACCCTAAGGCGCACAGTCACCATGCGTCAATTAAAAACTTTGCGCGCGCAAAATTAAGTATTTTCAAGAAATGAAAACAATATGTTAGGCAGAGCCTCTTTTGACCAAACGCCCCTCGAACAGCGTCACCTCGCGCTGGTCCAACCGATCTTCGGACTCGATCAGGTTCAGAATCGTATCCACGCTGCGCGCGGCAATCGCGTCGTAATCCTGCGATACCGTGGTCAGGCTGGGGGATGTGTAGCGTGAAAACGGATGGTCATCATGGCCCGCAATCCGCAGCGCGCTGCCCGCCCCCGCCCCGACCCGCAAGCCGCTTTCATAAGCGGCCGACAGCAGCCCGATGGCAAGGCGATCATTGGAACACAGCACCGTATTGCTGGGCAGGTTGCGCTGCGCGATCATCCGCGACCCTTCGCGGAACCCGATTTCCTCGAAGCCCCAACCATCCCCGTCGACCTGGATCAAATGCGCCTCTAGCCCGCGTTTTGCCATGGCCGCGCGATAGGCCTCGCGCCGTTTGAACGCATTGGGGTTGATCGGTGTCTTCATCTCGAAAAACACCGGTGGCTCGCCGGTTTCGCACAGATAATCGACAATGATGCCGATGCTTTGATGGTTGTCGGACCCAAAGAAAGCTTCGCCTACATTGTCAATATTGGCGTCAAACAGAACTGTCGGGATCTCTTGCGCGAAAGCCGCCAGCATATCTGCATGAGACGCCCGGCCCAAGGGCGCCAACAGAACCGCCGCCGGTTTGATCGCGCGCAAAGAGTTCAGATTGGCGACCTCTTGATCCGGCCCGCCATGCGAGCTGAGCAAAAGCGGATTGAACCCCGCATCCACGATCAAGCTTTCGATCGTGCGGGCAATTGCCGCGAAAAACGGGTCGGTCAGGTTCGGGACAACCAGCCCGATATTCTTGGTCTGGCGGCGGTTTTGGTTGATCGCATAGATATTGGGCCGGTATTCATAGCGATCCAAAGCCGCCTCGATCTGCGCGCGGGTGGATTTTCGCACGCTGGTGGGATCGTTGAAATACTTTGACACCGTCGGCCGCGAGATTCCGCAAACCTGCGCAAAGTCTTCCATGTTCTTGATTTTTGCATTCATCAGACGACGCATTTCCAGTCGGGCGTTGCGGATATTCTGCAAGGCGCAGCGTGATAAGGCCAGTTTAACTGAACGCGCGAAAACCTGAAAGAGCCGTTAGCCCCCGCACCAGATGCCCCCGCCTGCCTCATATCAGCAGCTCTGCCAAGGCGATGAACAAGGGGATGCTCAAGATCGCGATGGGCGTGCCCAGACCCGTCGAGGTGCCGACATAGGCCGAGGGGTTCGCCTCTGGCAAAGCGGCCCGTAATGTCGGCGGTCCGGAAATGTCAGAGCTGGAAGCCGCCATCACCGCAAGAAGCACAACACCCCCGGCGGAAAAGCCCGTCATCTCATGCGCCAGCATGCCGACCAGAAAACCGATCAGGCCGTGGATGATCGGGGCCGTGACGCCATAGACGATATAAACATGTGCCACTTTACGCAGCTCTGCCAGACGGCTCCAGGCCTCCATCCCCATGATCAGCATCAAGACCGACAGCAATCCGCGGAACAGCGGTTCATAAAAGCTGTGATAGATCGCGTCCGGCTGTGCCAGCATGCCAATCGCAAGCCCCGCCAGCAAAGCCGAGATCGCGGGACTGCGGCAGGTATCCAGCAAGATGCCGCTGACCAGATTTGCCCTGTCTGTTCTGTCATCGAACACAACATGGCCTTGGGTTCCGCCGCTGATCGTTCCATCGGCGTTCAGCGTGCCTGTCGCGCCCACCCTGCGCGCGGCGGCCAGTTTGGCCAATAAGATCGCGGTCACCAAAGCCGCGATATCCATGAACGGATAGAGCGCGCCGATGAACCCTTCATAGGCGATGCCGCTATCGTCCAGCACCGCCATCCCCGCAGCAAGGGTCGAAGCCGACACCGCCCCGAAAAGGCCCGCCGTCGCCAGCCCATCCACCTGCGCCACGCCCCGGCAGCGCGCCAAGGTCTGGCTGCCCAGCATCACAATCGCCACCCCCACAAAGGCCGCGCCGATTGCAGGCACCATCAGCGTGATCGCATCCGCCTCGCGGATCGAGATCCCCGCGCCAAGCCCGACCTTGAGCAAAAGCAGGATCACGATGAACTTATAGACCGGCTCGGGCACTTCGAATTTGCTGCCAGCCGCCGCCAGCAGCATCCCTGCGATCAAAAAGGCCAAGGTCGGTTTTTGCAGCTGTTCGACAAAACTGCTGGCGATCGTGATGAGAATATCCATTGCGGGCTCCTTGCGGGTTACCGCGCCGGGATAGAGGACCGGGAAGCGAAATAAAAATATATCATTCTGATGATTTTGGTCTATAAAACAGAATGAACTCGCGTCTGAATTATCATCACCTGCGCTATTTCCGCGAAGTCGCCCGCGAAGGCCATCTGGGCCGCGCCGCGGAACGGCTGAACGTGGCGCAATCGGCTTTGTCGGTGCAGATCAAGCAATTGGAAGATCGCCTTGGCTATGCGCTCTTTGACCGCGTCGCACGCAGCCTTGTCTTGACCGAAGCGGGGCGCATCGCCCTTGACCATGCCGAGCGGATTTTCACCACCGGCGACGAGCTTTTGGCAACGCTCCAGCAAAACAGCACGATGGCGCCGCCGCTGCGGATCGGGGCCTTGTCGACATTGTCGCGCAATTTTCAAATGCAGTTTTTGCGGCCGCTGCTGGCGTCGAATGCCGGCAGCTTCTGGCTGAAATCGGGCAATACCCAAGTCTTGTTGGATGATCTTGAAAGCCTTGCGCTGGATGTTGTCCTGATGACCCAGACCCCCGACACACTGTCGGGCAGGTCCTTCGCAGCGCAGCGGATTGCCGAACAGGCGGTGCGCATTCATGGCCGGCCCGACCGGCTGCGCCATGACAGCCTTGCCGCAATGCTGGCCAATGAGCCTTTGATATTGCCGACCGAGCATGTCATCCGCACCGGGTTTGAAAATCTGGTGGCCCGGTTGGGCTTGCAGCCGCGTATCGTGGCCCATGTCGATGATATGGCGATGGTCCGCCTTCTTGCGCGCGAAGGGGTGGGGCTGGCGATTGCGCCAACGGTCGTGGTCGCCGATGAAATCGCCAGCGGCGTGCTGGCAACAGCGCCTTTCGCTTTGGGGATCACGGAACCGTTTTTCGCGGTGACCCTGCCCCGAAAATTCCCCCATCCCGCGCTGCAAAAATTGTTGCTGGACCTGTCCGTGACCCCCTAGCCTCGCAAAACCGCCATGGCAGCGCCTGCGCCGGACCGGCCGGAGTCATGCGGTTTTGGCATGCATCCGCAGGATCGTGGTGACGGCGCGCTCGGTGCGTTGATCCACATCCGGATAGGGCGTTTTCACCACGCCCAATTGCACCCGCACGATCCCCAACCCTTCCAGAAGCCCGATCAAATCCTCGGCCATCACCATCGGATCGGTCGTGTCGCACAAGACGCCATGGGCTTGCGCGGCCTGAAACATCTTGGCGAAATCCAGCTGGGTCCGGCCATAGGCTGCATCGAAAAACGTCTTGCCGATATCGGGATTGCCGCGCGCCTCTTCATGGATCAGGCGGGTGAATTCCATCGTATCGGAATGGTTCAGAAAGGTCAGCAATTTGGTGCTATATTGCACCAGCGCGCGGCGCAGCTCTTGCAAAGTCGTGGTCTGGGGCGGCGTTGTTTCACGAAATTTCAGCGCTTCGGTTTCGGTGACGCAGCGCAGGATATCATCCATGTTCTTGAAATGGCGATAGATCGTCGCCTTTGAAACCGCCGCCTCCCGCGCCAGCAGGTCAGTCGATACCTTTTCAAAGCCATGTTCAAAGAACAGCCGACGTGCGCTGGTCATGATCCGCGCTTGAGGAGAAGCTTTGCTCATTTTTCCAACGTAGAGGGTCTATTAAGAAAATAAAGGTACTAAACCGTATCATTTTGTCTTGCCAACGGCAACGCAGCCCCTAAGTACGACCCAGTACCCACACCGGAGCCACCTTATGAAACTGATCACTGCTTGCGTCGCGGCATTTGTCTTGGCAGCCCCCCTTCACGCACAAGATACTGTGGCGCTGACCCCCTCGGGCGACCCGGCCCCGATCCGCGCGGTAAAACTGATCACGGCGGGTGGCGATGCGACACAAAACGAACGCGTGTTTTTTGGCCAGGTCGCCGCGCTGGAAACGGTGGATCTGTCTTTCGAAGTCGGCGGTCGGCTGGTCATGTTCGAGGCGGAGGAAGGTCAGTTTCTGGAACAGGGTGCACAGATCGCCGCATTGAACCTTGCGCCTTTTGAACGCGCGGTCGAACGGGCGAGGCTAGAACTGGCCCAGGCCGACCGTGACCTGACGCGGGCGCAAACGCTGGTGCAATCCAATGCCGCCTCGGCCACGCAGGCCGAAAACGCCGAAACCGCGCGCGATCTGGCCGCGGTCTCTTGGCGCGAGGCGGCGGATGCGCTGGATGACGCCCGTTTGGCCGCACCATTTCGCGCGCTTGTCGCATCGCGGCTGACCCCGAATTTCGCCAATGTCACCCCTGGCCAGCCGATCGTGCGCCTGCATGACATGTCAGAGGTCCGCGTTGAAATTGATGTGCCGGAACGCTTGTTCCAAAGCCTGGCAGATGTCGATGGCATCAGCTTTTTCGGCACATCCCCCCTGTTCGAAGGCGAAGTGCCTTTGGCAATGCGCGAATTCAACGCCGAGACGCAGAATATCGGGCAAAGCTATCGTGTGACCTTTGCGCTGCCACCAGACCAGATCCCGCCGGCGATCATTCCGGGGGCGTCGATGACGGTGACGGCGCGTCTGTCCGCAGGCGATGCCCATGCGACGATCTTGCCGCCATCCGCCGTTGCAATCGGCACAGATGGGGCGCGGGTCATGGTCTATACCCCCGGTGATGACGGGCAAAGCGGCACGGTGGATTGGCGCGTGGTGGACGTGACGTCAGCCAATGGCACCCAGATCACCGTCAGCGGGCTGGACCCGGCCGCCTTGGTCGTGGGCGCGGGCATCCAGATGTTGCGCGCTGGTGATACAGTGCGGCCCTTTACCAGCCTCAGCGTGAGGTAACGCCATGAAAATTGCACGTTTTTCCATCGAATATCCGATCTATACATGGATATTCATGCTGTTTGCGATCTTTGGCGGGGTCTATGGCTATCTGTCGGTCGGCAAGCTCGAAGACCCGACCTTCACCCTGAAATCGGCAATGGTCATCACGCCCTATCCCGGCGCCACAGCCTTTGAGGTCGCCACCGAGATTTCCGAAGTGCTGGAAGCCGAGATCCAGCAGATGGACGAGGTCAAGACCGTCACATCGCGCAACACCCAAGGCACATCCGTCATCGAGGTCGAAGTCGATGACGTCTATGGCCCGAATGAACTGCCCCAGATCTGGGACGATCTGCGCGCCCGCGTGGCCGATGCGCGCGCATCGCTCCCGGCAGAAGCCTTGACCTCTATTGTCAACGACGATTTTGGCGCTGTCTTCGGCATTCTTTACGCCGTATCCGCGCCGGGGTTTTCGGATGCCGAAATCTGGGACATCGCGACCTTTTTGCGCCGTGACCTGCTGACCGTTGATGGTGTCGCGAATGTCGAAATCAAAGGGCTTCCGGAAGAGGCGATTTTTGTCGAGCCGTCCTCGCAGGTGCTGTCGTCACTGGGGATCAACCCGGATGTGATCATCGGCGCCATCAATACCTCGACCGCGATCAATCCAACGGGTTTTGTGACGAATGACAGCACAAACCTGCGGATCGAAGGCCCCTCTGCCAAGGATAGCGTCAGCCAGATCAGCGGCCTGACCTTCGGGCTGCAGGGCGAGGTTTTGAACCTGCTGGACATTGCCCAGGTCACCCGCGCCCGCGTTGACAACCCAGAGCATATCCTGCGCCACAACGGGCAAGAGGTTTTTACCCTGGGCGTGTCCGGGCTGTCCTCGGAAAATATCATCGCGGTCGGTCACCGGGTCGAAGCCGCGTTAAAAGACCTCGAAAAAGAGCTGCCTCTTGGTGTCACCTTGACCCCGATCTATGAACAACATCACGTCGTCGATGATGCAAATAGCAGCTTTCTTGTGTCGCTCGCGCTGTCGGTCAGCGTTGTGATCGCTGTTTTGGCGGTGTTCATGGGGGTCAGGGCCTCGGTGGTTGTCGGCCTGTCATTGTTGCTGACCGTCATGGCGACATTCTTTTTCATGTATTTGTTCGAGGTCAAAGTCGAACGGATCAGTCTGGGCGCACTGATCATCGCGATGGGTATGCTTGTCGATAATGCGATCGTGATCGCCGAAAGCATGCAGCAGGAAATGCGCAAAGGCCGCACATCGCGCGCGGCCGCCGATACTGCGACGCAGAAAACCCAGATCCCGCTGTTGGGCGCGACCATCATTGGCATCATGGCCTTTGCCGGCATCGGATTGTCACCTGACGCAACCGGCGAATTCATGTTCACGCTTTTTGCCGTGATCGGGATTTCGCTGATGTTGTCGTGGGTTGTGGCGGTGACGGTGACGCCTTTGCTGGGGCATTACATGTTCAAGACCGGCGGTCTTGACGGTGACGACACCGGCTATAACGGCCCGGTTTTTCGCGCCTATGGCAGCCTTGTGCGGCGGGCATTGGCGCTGCGCTGGCTGGTCATCGCGGGGCTGATCGGCACCACGGTTGCCTGCGTCTTGGCCTTTGCCCAGGTCAAGCAGCAGTTTTTCCCAGCCGCGACAACGCCGCTGTTCTACCTTGAATACAAGGCCGCCCAAGGCACGGCGATTGGCAAGGTCTCTGACGATCTCAAGGTGATCGAAGACTGGCTGCTGGCACGCGATGACGTCGCCGCCGTGACAGCCACGATCGGTCAGGGCGTAAGCCGCTTTATCCTGACCTATAATCCGCCCAGTACCGACAGTTCTTATGGCCAGCTGGTCATCAGGGCCACAAGCGATGATGCGATCCCGGCGCTGCGCGCGGATCTGGACCAATTTGGTGTGCAGGCTTTGCCATGGGCCGAATTGCAGACCAAGCGGATCATCTATGGCCCGCCTGTCAGTTCGGACATCGAAGCCCGCTTTTACGGCCCCGATGCCGCGGTGCTGCGCAGCCTTGCTGCCCAGGCAGAGGATATCCTGCGCAACGCGACACCCTTGCTGCACAGCGAACATAATGATTGGCGCGAAATGGAAATCGTCACACGGCCCATCTATGCCGAAGACCGCGCGCAGGCCGCGGGGATCGGGCGTGCCGATGTTGCCAATGCGATTGCGCTTGCCACGAATGGCATCCCTGCCGGCACTTACCGCGAACGTGATCGCCTGATCGACATCATCGTGCGCACCCCCCGCAGCGAGACCGACCGCGATGGCCAGCTGTTGGATCAGATCGTCTATTCCACCGCGATCGGGGATTATCTGCCGCTCAGCCAGGTGATTGACGGGTTTGACATCATTGCCGAAGACACTTTGATCGAACGGCGCAACCGGGTGCCGACGATCACGGTGCAGGCCAATGTCATTGACGGGCTGACCCCGCCCAGCGTCTTTGGACAAGTGCGCCCTTTGATCGAAGCGATTGACTTGCCCGCCGGTTACCGCCTGGAATGGGGCGGTGAATATGAAAGTTCCGGCGATGCACAGGCGTCACTGGGTCGCCAGATGCCGCTGGCATTTGGGACGATGCTGCTGATCACGGTCCTGTTGTTCGGCAAGCTGCGTCAAACCGCAGTGATCTGGACGATTGTGCCGATGGCAATCAATGGTGCGGCGCTGGGGCTGCTTTACACCGACCTTGCCTTTAGCTTCACCGCGATGCTTGGGCTGCTGTCTTTGTCAGGCATGTTGATCAAAAACGCCATTGTCCTTGTCGAAGAAATCGACGCGCAAAAGGAAATCGGCCTGCCACAAGACAAAGCCATCATCACGGCAAGTGTCAGCCGTCTGCGCCCGGTGGTTCTGGCCGCGGGCACGACGATCCTGGGGATGCTGCCCTTGCTGACGGATGCTTTCTTTGCGGCAATGGCGGTCACGATCATGGCGGGGCTTGGCTTTGCCTCTATCCTGACGCTGATCGGCGTGCCGGTGCTTTACCACACCTATCTGCGCAAAGAGCGGCGGGCCGATGACCGCGCCGCCGCCGCGGCCACGGCGGTGGCGGCATAATGGCGGGCCTTGCCACCGACCGCTTTGCCATGGTGCAGGTCAACTCGATCGCTCAATTGCATGAATGGTTGGCGGCCCATCATACCCAGACCGAAAGCGTCTGGCTGGTCACCTTCAAGAAAAGCGTGCCGGACAAATTTGTCTCGGCCCAGGATATCCTTGATGCGGTGATTGCCTTTGGCTGGATCGACGGTCTGCGGCGCAAGCTTGACGATGACCGCACCATGCAGCTGATCGCGCCACGACAAACGCAGGCTTGGGCAAAAAGCTATAAGGACCGCGCCGAAAAACTGATCATGCAGGGGCGGATGACAGAGGCCGGATTGCGGTCGATCATCGCCTCAAAAGAAAGCGGTCTGTGGGATTATTGGGCGGATGTGGATGCGGGTATCCTGCCGGACGATCTGCAAAGCGCATTGACCCAACAAGCGCCTGCCGCCGCAAATTTCGCAAATAGCGCCCCGTCGTATCAGCGCAATCTGCTGCGCTGGCTGAAATCGGCCAAGACCGCGCCGACCCGCGACAAACGGATCCAACAGATCGTGGATCATGCCGCGCGCAATGATAAAATCCCCCAGATGTAGCCACCACCTGCCCCAACAAGATGCGGCATCAGCGCGCGCAAGGCGCGACCTGCCCCGCGCCATGTTTGGCCAGACCCGCCGGGGATCAGGAATTCCAGCGCACCTTTCCCAGATCTGACACATCATATCCCGCCAGATGCCCGGCCCTTGCGGCAAAGGCGTCGCTGCGCGCGAATGTCAGCAGCGCCTGGATCTGAGGTTCGAAATAATCGCGCCGCCGCATCACCAGATCAAAGCTTTCATTGCCAACCAGCGGCACGAAACCAAGCCGCCCCGCCACCGCTTGCAGACCGATGCCGCAATCCGCCTCGCCGGTCTCGATCATCATGGCCAGATCGGCATGGGTCTCGGCCTGCCGGGGCGCGAATTGCAAAGCATCCGCTGTCAGCCCGGCGCGGGCCAGCAAGACATCCAGCAAATGCTGCGACCCGGCCCCCTCGGTACGGGCGACGAAACGCAGCCGCTGCGCGGCGACATCCTCCAGATTGCGGATCGCCCGTGGATTGCCAGCTGCGGTCAACAGCCCCTGCACCCGCCGCGCCCAATGCACCATGACGAAACCCCCGCCGGGCATGAAGCTGCGCACGCTGGGCAGATTGTATTCCCCGCTTGCCGCATCCAACAGATGGCTGCCCGCAAGCATCGCACGCCCATCCGCCAATTCGCGCAAGCCGTGTGTCGAGCCATGCGTCAGCACCGCCAGCCCCGCGCCCGATTGCCGCAACGCCCATTCAAGCAGCGGATCGTTTGACCCCGCATAGATCGGCGCGGCCCGAAAACCCCCGGCGACAGGGGCTTCGGTCTGCGCCTCGAGCCAGACATCAATCAAGCGGCGCGGAAAGAGCAATTTGCCGGTCGCGCGGGTAAAGGGAATCGTCTGGCGCGTGACCATTTCGTAAATGGTCCGCTGTTTGACCCGCAGGTAATCAGCCACCTCGGTGGTGGTCATCAGGCTGGGCACATCAGATTGCATCGGCTCTTTCTCGGGTGTTTTCTGCATAATGCTGCAAATCCATGCGTTATTTATGTTCTTGCACTATAAACTGCATCCTGTTTGATTGTCTACGATTTCTCGAAGGATTTGACATCAATGGATGGCCCATTTGGTATCGCGATCAGTCTTATTGTCGCTGGCGATCCCGCTTTGACCGGCATCATCGCATTATCCTTGAAGGTGACGTTGACCGCCGTCAGCATCGGTTGCGTGATCGGCCTGCCATTGGGCGCGGCGCTTGCGCTTGCGCGGTTTCCGGGCCGGGGCGCGATTGTCGTGGCCTGCAATGCCTTGATGGGGCTGCCCCCTGTCGTGGCTGGGCTGTTGGTTTACCTGCTATTGTCACGGTCCGGCCCGCTGGGTGACCTTGCCCTTCTGTTCACGCCGACGGCCATGGTGATCGCCCAGACGATCCTGATCCTGCCGATCGTGATCTCGCTGACGCGGTCGGTCGTCGAAGATCTTTGGGCCGAATATCGCGAACAGCTTCGCTCGCTTGGGGCGGGCCGTTTGCGCGCTGTGCCAACCTTGCTTTGGGATGGGCGGGTCAGCCTTGTCACCGGTATCCTGGCCGGGTTCGGCAGAGCCAGCGCCGAGGTCGGCGCCGTTCTGATCGTTGGCGGCAATATTGCGGGACATACCCGCACCATGACGACAGCAATCACCTTGGAAACAAGCCGCGGCAGCCTTGGTCTGGCCGTGGCGCTGGGGATCATCTTGTTGTTGATCACCTTGTCACTGAATGCCGCGGCATGGGGGCTGGCGCAATCGGCGCGGGGGCGGCTGGGATGAAGCAGGACAAGTCCATCGCAGCGGCTGGCTCGGTGCTTCCACTGCAGCTGCGGTCTGTGGGGTATCATGTCGGCAAGACGCAATTGCTCAACGGGATCGATCTGACGATCAATGCAGGGCGGCGATTGGTTGTGATGGGGCCGAATGGCGCGGGCAAAAGTCTGTTCCTGCGGCTGTGCCATGGGCTGATCACACCCACAACGGGCGGTATCTTTTGGCAGGCACATGGCCCGCGACCGGCAGCGCAGGCGATGGTCTTGCAACGTCCGGTGCTATTGCGCCGGTCGGTGCGTGCCAATCTGGATTATCCTTTAGCTTTGGCCGGTTACACGCGCGCCATGCGTGATGAAACGGTTCAGAAAACCTTGGCCCGGTTCGGGCTGGTCGCGCTGGCAGAGCGCCCGGCGCGTCTGCTGTCGGGTGGCGAGCAGCAGCGCCTGGCGCTTGCGCGCGCCTGGTCGATGCGCCCGCAGATCCTGTTTCTGGACGAACCATCCGCCGCGCTTGATCCATCGGCAACCCGCATCATCGAGGCCTTGATCCAGCAGTTCAGCGATGAGGGCATCACCATCGTGATGACCAGCCACGACCTGTTTCAAGCGCGTCGCCTTGCGCAGGACATCGCCTTTCTGCACCGCGGACGGTTGATCGAACATGGTCCCGCCGCCCCGTTTTTCGACGCGCCCCAGACAGCCGAAGCCCGCGATTTTCTGGGCGGCGCGCTTATCTGGTAAATTTCAACCGATCATCAAGGAGAAGATCACCATGCTTGCAATCACCCGGACAGCCTTACTCTATGCGCTAACCAGCCTTGGAACTGTCGTAGCGGTTCCGGCCGTGGCGCAGGAGTTCATCACGGTCGCCTCGACCACATCAACCGAAAACTCGGGGCTTTTCGGGCATATCTTGCCGATCTTCACAGAAGAGACAGGTATCACCGTCCGCGTCGTCGCACAGGGCACCGGCCAGGCGCTGGAAACCGGGCGGCGCGGCGATGTCGATGTGGTCTTTGTCCACGCCCTGCCCGCAGAGCAGCAATTCGTCGCAGAAGGCTACGGCGTGGCGCGTTTCGATGTGATGTATAATGACTTTGTCATCGTCGGCCCAGAGACCGACCCGGCCGAGACCCGCGCCGCACAGACAGCCGTGGATGCAATGACCGCAATCGCACAGGCGGGCACGGCTTTTGCGTCGCGCGGTGATGATAGCGGAACGCATAAGGCGGAACTGGCATTATGGTCCGCCGCAGGGATCGTCCCACAGGGGGCCTGGTACCTTGAAACCGGCTCTGGCATGGGTGCCACGCTGAACACGGCGGTGCAGGTTCCGGCCTATACGCTGACCGACCGGGGCACCTGGCTGTCCTTTGCGAACCGCGGCGCATTGACCATCACCTATGAAGGCGATCCGGTGCTGTTCAACCCTTACGGCGTGATCCTGGTCAATCCCGCGCGCCATCCGCATGTCAAAGCGCAAGAGGGAAAGGCCTTTATCGACTGGCTTGTCTCTGCCGCGGGTCAGCAGGCGATTGCGGCTTATCAAGTGGGTGGCGAACAGCTGTTCTTTCCCAACGCCCAGTGAACAAAGGGGCGGTCGCCATCACGGCGCCGCCCTGCCAGCGGCCCGGACCAGTGCCGGGCGCGCTGCATTATTCGATCAGCAATCGGTCTTCCGACTGGACGCATGCGGGACGACATCCTAAGCGTAACGCATGAATGAAACGACCCACCCCCCCGTATCCACCGACCGCATTCTGACGGGTGTCGCCCTGATGCTGGGGTTTTGCGTGACAGCGCCATTGCTGGATGTCGCGGCCAAACTGGCCTCTGACAGCGTCCCGGTGGGGCAAATCACGGCGGCGCGCTTTATCGGGCAATGCGCGCTGATGGCGCCCTTTGTCTGGATATTGGGGCTGTCGTTGCGGGTTGGACCCGCACTCTGGCCAGCGCTGGTGGCGCGGGCACTGCTTTTGCTGATCTCGACCTTTTGCTTTATCGCCGCGATCAGCGTCATGCCGCTGGCCGATGCGCTGGCGATCGTCTTCGTGGCACCTTTCATCGTGCTGCTGGTCGGCAAATATTACCTTGGCGAGGATGTCGGCCCGCGCCGGGCATGGGCCGCATTGGTGGGGTTCATCGGCGTGTTGCTGGTTATTCAGCCAAGCTTTGCCGCATTTGGCGCAGTGGCCTTGTTTCCGCTGGGCACGGCGGTTGGATTTGCCTTTTATATTCTTGTCACGCGCGGGCTGTCGCGGCGAATGCATCCGGTGACCTTGCAATTCCACACCGGGCTGGTCGCCGGTCTGCTATGTCTGCCGGTCTTGGTGCTGGCCCAAGGGTCAGGATCGCCGATGCTTGATCCGGTCTGGCCCGAAGGGATTGCATGGCTCTGGCTGCTGGGGGTCGGGTTCTTCGCGACGATCAGCCATATCATGATGACCTATGCGCTGTCGCTGGCCCCCTCTGCCACGCTGGCCCCGCTGCAATATCTGGAACTGCCGGTGGCGACTTTGCTGGGCTATCTGGTGTTCAGCGATTTCCCCAATCTGCTGACCCTGACCGGCATAACGATCATCATCGGGGCGGGTCTTTACATGATCCACCGCGAAAGGGTGACCGCCAAGCAATTGGTGACAGAACGCGCAGCGCCGCCGATTTGACACGGCAGCGCAACACATCTGCGCCACAGCGATCACAGGGTCAGAACAGAACTGCCAGTTGTGCTGCGTGCTTCCATCGCGCGATGCGCCTGCACGACGTTTTCAAGGGCGAATGTCTGCCCGATATGGATCTTGATCTTCCCGCTCTCGACCATGTCGAACAAATGCGATGCCATGGACTGGCATTTTTCGCGCTGCGCGATATGCATGAAAATCGTCGGCCGGGTCAGTTGCAGACAGCCCTTTGCGCCCAGAATACCCAGATCAAACGGCGGCACCTTGCCCGAGGCATTGCCATAGCTGATCATCATGCCCACAGGCCGCAAACAATCCAATGATCCCTCAAATGTGGCCTTGCCGATGGAATCCATGACCACATCAACGCCGCGCCCATCCGTCATTTCCCGCACACGGGTGACGAAATCCTCTTTTTCGTAATTGATCACCTCGGATGCGCCATATTCACGGGCAAGCGCACATTTTTCATCACTGCCAGCGGTGCCGATCAGCCTGATCCCCAGCGCGCGCGCCCATTGGCAGGCGATCAGCCCGACGCCACCGGCGGCAGCGTGAAACAGCACCGTGTCACCCGCCTTGAGCGGCACAGTGCGGTTGAACAGATATTCAACCGTCAGCCCTTGCAGCATCATCGCCGCACCGGTGCGAAAATCGATCGACTCTGGCAGGCGGCAGACTTGGGTGGCGTTCATCACCCGCAGATCGCAATACGCCCCCGGCGGGGCCGCGGCATAGGCCACCCGATCCCCCGGTGCCAGATGCGTCACCTCGGCCCCGACAGCCTCGACCACGCCGGCGCCTTCCATGCCCAGCGCATGTGGCAGCGCAAGCGGATAGACCCCCGCACGCTGGTAGATGTCGATATAGTTCAAACCACAGGCATGATGCCTGATGCGCACCTCGCCGGGTCCGGGATCACCGACAGGGCGTTCGACGATTTTCATCACCTCGGGTCCGCCGGGGGCGTCAAAGATCACGGTTCTTGTGGTGCTCATAGCGCGGCCTCTTTGAACTTGGTTGCATATTGCTGGCGCAGCGCGGCTTTCTGCACCTTGCCCATATTGTTGCGCGGCAGTTCCGGGACGATGATATAGGCCTTGGGCTGCTTGTAGCGCGCCAATTTACTTTGCAGCGCTTTTTCGATTGCGGCAAGATCGGGTGCCTGTTCAGCGGCCACCAGAACCGCGACGACGGCTTCGCCGAAATCCGCATGCGGCAGCCCGATCACGGCGCTTTCCAGCACTTGGGGCATGTCGTCAAGGACCAGCTCTACCTCTTTGGGATAGATGTTGTAGCCGCCGGAAATGATCAGATCCTTGGCGCGCCCGACAATGTTTACATAGCCCTTGTCGTCGATCAGCCCCAGATCGCCGGTCATGAAGAACCCGTCATCACGGAATTCGGCGGCGGTTTTTTCGGGCATTTGCCAATAGCCCTGAAACACATTGGGGCCGCGCACCTCGATCATGCCGGTCTGTCCTTGCGGCAAGGCAGCGCCTGTTTCGGGATCGGCAATGCGCAATTCCACCCCCGCAAGCGGCATCCCCACCGTGCCCGCCCGGCGTTCGCCGTCATAGGGGTTCGAGGTCAGCATATTGGTTTCGGTCATCCCATAGCGTTCAAGGATGCGGTGCCCGGTCCGCTTTTCGAATTGCACATGGGTTTCCGCCAAAAGCGGGGCCGAGCCAGAGATGAACAGCCGCATATGGGCGGTCAGGCTGGCCGTAAACCGCGGGTCGGCCAGCAAGCGGGTATAGAATGTCGGCACGCCCATCATCGTCGTGGCTTGTGGCATCAGCCGGATCATATCATCCATGTTCAGGCCGGGCAGAAAGATCATCGCCGCCCCCGACATCAAAGCGACATTGGTCGCCACGAACAGCCCATGCGTATGAAAGATCGGCAGCGCATGCAGCAGCACGTCCTTGTCGGTAAATTGCCATTCACGGGTCAAGACTTCGGCATTGGACAAAAGATTGCCATGTGTCAGCATCGCGCCTTTGGATCGCCCCGTGGTGCCCGACGTATACAAGAACGCGGCCAGATCATCGGCAGCCCGCGCAACGGGGGTGAAATCGGCGCTTTGCCCGGCGACAAGCTCGGCGAAACTGCCCGAGCCATCGGCGTTCAGCACCATCAGCTGCGCCGCATGGGCCTGCGCCACAGAGGCCAGCGCATCGGCGCGGCGGCCATCCGCCACCAAGATCTTGGGCTGGGCATTGCCCACGAAATAATCAATCTCGGCGGCTGGATAGGCCGTGTTCAGCGGCAGGAAAACCACCCCCGCCGCAACCGCGCCGCCATAGATCGCCAGCGCCATGGGCGACTTTTCAATCTGGACAGCGATCCGGTCGCCGGGCTGCAAGCCGCAGGACACCAAGGCATTGGCGACGCGGTGGACCATATCGAGGAATGCGGCGCCGCTGATCTCTGCCCCGTCAGGCAAGATCAAGAACGCGCCCGAACGCCCCGCTTGTGGGGCAAAGAATACGTCATATAGCAAGTTGCTCATGGGTCGTTTCGTCCTTTTAATTCTGGTCCTTTGTCGCAACGGCCAACGCCTTTACGCTGCGCGCCGCTGCGATGGTTTTCTTGCTGGCGAATGCCTCGTGGTTGCTTTCGACTTTTGCAGGATCATAAAGGTAATTCACCATTGCCCCACAAGATTGCCGCTGCCCCTTGTCGGACAGATCGGCGGCGGCATGGATGTCATGCAGCTCGGCCCCATTGCCCAGATGGAACCGCGCGACGGGATCAAGCGGCTGGCCGTCGGCGACCTTTGCCTGCAACAAATAGCGCGCCGCGACACGCCGCAGCGTCTCTGGGTCGGTAGGATGCGGCATTTGCCCGTCCTGCTGTTCTGTATCGATCCAACGGCACAGGCCCGGAATGGGCGACAGGGTGACAAAGGTTTTCAGGCCCGGTTCCTCGCGGCCCAGCACATCGACCACTTGCTTGATCAATGAATTGCCAAAGGAAATCCCCCGCAGACCTGCCTGACAATTCGAGATGGAATAGAATACGGCCGTATCGACTTGGGACAGGCTCATGGCATCCCGATCCTCGGCCAGCAGCGGCCCGATCGCACCCGGTATCCCCTGCGTCAGCGCCACTTCGACAAAGATCAGCGGATCATCGGGCATCGAGGGATGGAAAAAGGCGAAACAGCGCCGGTCCGGTGGTTCCAGCCTGCGGCGCAGATCGGCCCAGCTATGTATCTCGTGGACAGCTTCATAGGCGATGATCTTTTCGAGGATATTGGCCGGGCTTTCCCAACCGATCTTGCGCAGGACCAAAAAGCCCCGATTGAACCATGAGGCGAACAGATGCTGGAAATCCAGATCGACACGCGCCAGATCCGGCTGGGTCTTCATCGCCGCCATCAGATCGACCCGCATCGCCACCAGATCGGCGGTGCCGCCCGGGGCCTGGTTCAGCCGGCGCAGCAATTCCTGGCGCGGCGGTTCAGCCACATCCAGCAATGCCGCCATCGTGCCAACATCGGCCTTGTCGGCATAGGCCTGCGCCGCCGCGATGACGGCAGCAGGATCTAGATCCATGTCATCAGCCAGAAACCGAAAGAAGGCCGCTTTTTCGGTCTGGCTGGCCAGACGGTAGCGCATCAACACCTCGGCTGCGCATTTCATGCCCGAGACCTCGCCCTGCCCGGACAACAGCGCCCGGCACAAGGTGGTCAATGGTTTGTCGCTGGCCGTGACATCTGCGGCACCCCGCCGTTCGAACAGGGTGCCCAACAGATCCCCCAGCGCCCAACCGCCAAGACCCCAGCCGCGTGCCATCAGACCGGCCCCATCACAAGATCCGGCAGCCATGTCACGATCCCCGGAAAGAAGCACAGGATCACAATCGCCAGCACCATGCAGCCGACATAGGGTAGCGATCCCATCAGGATTTTCTTGAGCGGAATATCCGGCGCAATCGAATTGATCACATAGAGGTTCAGACCCACCGGCGGTGATATCAGCCCGATCTCCATGTTGATGGTCAGGATCACGGCGAACCAGTAAGGATCGAAATCAGCCGCAAGAATGATCGGCAGCAAAATGGGTGCAGCCATCAAGATCACCGCGACCGGCGGCAAAAAGAACCCCGCGACCAACAGGAACAGGTTCACGATCCCCATCAATACCCAGCGGTTCACATCCAGATCGGAAATCCATGCCGCGATGGATTGGGTGATGTAAAGCGATGACAGCATATAGCTGAACACACCCGCAGCCCCGATGATGAACAGGATCATCACGGATTCGCGCGTACTATCGCTAAGAATGGTCCAGAGCTTTTTGGGCGACCACAGCTTGTAGATGACCATCGCAATGACCAGACACATAAGCGCACCGACAGCCGCCGTTTCCGATGGCGTCGCGATCCCGCCATACATCGCGTAAAGCACACCGATGATGATGATGATGAACGGGATGACGCGCGGCAGGATCTCCAGCTTTTGCTTGAGCGTATAGCTGCGCTGCGCCAGCACCTCGGGGGACCCAAAGCGCCATGTCTGGAAGATGGACCAGGCCATGAACAGCCCGACCAGCATCAGCCCCGGCATGACACCGGACAGAAAAAGCCGCCCGATCGATGTTTCGGTTGCAATGCCATAGACGATCATCGTCACCGATGGCGGGATCAGGATCCCCAGCGTCCCGCCCGCCGCGATTGACCCCGAGGCGACCTCGTCTGGATAGCCGCGCTTGCGCATCTCGGGGATGCCCATTTTGCCGATGGCGGCACAGGTGGCGGGGCTTGATCCCGACATTGCCGAGAACAAGGCGCAGGCACCAAGGTTGGACATCACCAACCCGCCCGGCACACGCGTCAGCCAGCGTTCAAGCGCCTCGTAAAGATCGGCACCCGCGCGGGTCGATGAAATCGCGGCCCCCATGATGATGAACATTGGAATAGACAAAAGCGCGAATGAATTCAGCTTGCCAAAAAATATCTCGGGCATCAGTTCAAGCGAGCGCATCCCGTCAAATACCAGCAGAAATCCTGCCGAGACGATCAACAGCCCCGAGGCCACAGAGACCCCCGAGAACAAGACGACAATGGTCATCACGGCGACCAAAAGACCCAGCGAAAGCGGTTCCATGACTTAATCCTCCAAGCCGAAGGGGCGATCAACGCCCAGCACCAGTGCTGCGAAATCAGCCATCAGCTGCAAAAGATAGATGCCAAAGCCAAGCGGCAGCGCCAGATAGGGAATCCAAAGCGCGGGCGCCCAGACAGTTTCGGACCGCCAGCCGCGTTCCCAGGCGAAATGCCAGTTTTCATAGGCGAAAAACAAGATGACGCTGACCACGGCCATGGTCATGATCAGGACCAGACCCGCCAGATATTTGCGCGCGCGTCCTTTGACCAGGATCGGGATCAGATCGACATTGACGTGGCCCCGCAGGCTTTGGACGTAAGGCAGCCCCAAAAGCGTGGCGCCGATCATCAGATAAATCACGGCTTCGGTCTGCCAGATCGTAGAGCTTTCCAGCACGAAACGGATAAAGATCATCTGGCAGGTGATCAGCACCGAGGCCAGGATCATCACCGCCGCGATCCAGCCGCAAACTGTCGATAATCCGTGGATCAGGCGCAAAATTATGTAGTCACCCGTGCGCATCGCACGGGTATTGGGCATGGTTGCCATGGTACAGGCTCCGGTGCTTGGGGTTTGATGGGTCTGGGTGGGCCGGGCCAGCGCTGCTGGACGGCCCACCCGTCATGGCCTTGGAATTGCTAGATCACTCTACCGCCAGCGCCATATCGAGCAATGCCTGCCCATTCGGGACACTCTCGACGAAGGACTTGTAAGAGCTGTTTTTCGCCAGTTCCAACCAAGCGTTGAAATCGTCCTGGGTCATTTGCGCAATCTCGACACCGGCGGCCTCGAACACGGCGACAGAGGCCGCATCTTCAGCCTTGGCTTCTTCCAGATAAAAGGCCTCTGCCCGCGCGGCGGCCTCGGTCAGGGCTGCTTTTTGCGCGTCGTTCAAACCGTCAAAGGTCGATTTGTTCATCAAGACAGGCTGATACATGAACCACAGCGCAACATCGCCGGCCGGGGTGTAGCAATTGACCTGCTCTTGCAGACGAAACGATGCAAAAGACGAGGACGACGTATTCACCGCCTGCAACACGCCGGTCTGCATCGCGTTGTAAATCTCGGATGATGCCATGGACGAAATCGACGCCCCGGCAGCCGCCAGCATTTCCTCGAACGACTTGCCCGCCGCGCGCGTGCTCAGGCCGTTGACATGTTCGGGCCGGGTGATGCAATCGCCGGTGCTGGCAAAGCCACCGGCAAGATAGCCATGCACCAGAACCATGATGTCATCTTCGGCCAGCAGGTTCTCGATCTCGGCCATGAAGGGGCTTTCGTTCAGCCGCGCCGCATGATCGTGATTCTTCACCATTCCTGGCATCAGGGTCAGGTTATATTCGCCGCGCTGGCCGCCGGAATAAGACAGCGGATAGACGATCATATCCACCTGACCGCGCGACAGGGGGTTATATTGCTCGCGCGCTTTCAACAAAGATTCCGATGGGAAAATCCGGATATCCAGATCAACGCCAGCAGCAGCGACATCGGTCGCGATCATTTCAGCAACTTTATGGCGCACATCGCCGATTGACCATTGGTGCGACAGGCGGAGTTCCACGGCGCTCGCTGCAGAAATGCCCATCCCGAAAACGGCGATTGCCGCAGCAGCGGCATACGTTCGAATTGTCATTTTATCCTCCCAGATAACTGCGCTGCGGGCTTTTTAACCGCAACAGCCGTGATGCTGCGCGGCTATGCATTCAATGTCAAACGTTTTGTATACAAAAAACCATTGCCCAGTCCCTGATCTAACGATAGCTATATTGCCATGAACACCCGACTGGCCGACCATGTCCGCGAAGCGCTGGAACAGATGATCGTGACAGGCGATTTC
The DNA here is from genome assembly GCF_002158905.1 of Yoonia vestfoldensis. Lineage (NCBI taxonomy): Bacteria > Pseudomonadati > Pseudomonadota > Alphaproteobacteria > Rhodobacterales > Paracoccaceae > Yoonia > Yoonia vestfoldensis. Next base: position 794,938 of record NZ_CP021431.1, on the reverse strand, counting down.
GTCGATGGCGAACGCCTTGATGAAATTCGTTTGGCCGAACGTTTCAACGTATCGCGCACCCCGCTGCGCGAGGCCTTTCAGGCGCTTGCCGCATCAGGGCTGGTGCAATTGTTTCCGCGCCGCGGTGCTTTTGTGCGCCACCCCGGGTTCCACGAGATCATCGAGATGTTCGAGGTCATGGCAGAGCTAGAGGCCGTTTGCGGGCGCCTGGCCGCGCGCCGCGTTACCCCCAAGACGCTGGAGCGGATCAAGGTCACCGTGATCGCCTGCGAATGCGCCGCCCATGCCGGTGACAGCGACGGCTATTACCGCGAAAACGAACATTTCCATCAATTGGTCTATGCCGCCTCGGGCAATGATTTTCTTGCCGGTGAAGCACAGCGTCTGCACAAGCGGCTGCAACCGTTCCGGCGGATGCAATTGCGCGTGCGCGGCCGGATGATACAATCGCTGACCGAACATCGCGAGATCCTGACCGCTTTGGAAGCCGGCGACAGCACCGCCGCAGAGGTCATCCTGCGCGAGCATGTCGCCGTGCAGGGCAGCAAGTTCAATGACCTGATGGCCAGCTACAAGCAATCCAACCTGCGCGCGCATTCTCAGCTGGCCAGCCTGCGCGGGTAACACGCTGACAGGCGCCGGACCTGAACGGGTTAATGTGGCGGGCCGCCGGGTGTCGCGCGCAACGGATTGGACAGGAAGATATTCCGCTGCCGCGCCAGAATGACCAGCTTTGCGCCGCTGACCCGCAGTTTTGCGGCGATATTCTTGCGATGCGTGGTGATTGTATCGACAGAGCGGGTCAGCTTGGTCGCAATCTGCTGGCTTGTCATGCCCTCACCGATCATGCCCAGCACCTCCAATTCGCGCTGGGTCAGGCTTTCGAACCCTGTATCGGCCCCGTCGATGCCTGCGGGGTCCATCAATCGCAGGATCGCGGCGCGCAGCCGGTCATAGGCGGCCGATTTCGGAATGACCTCTTTGATAGAGGGGGCGAAACGATCCGCGCAGGTAAAGGTTTCAGCGCTTGCAGACAGCACGATCACGGATACCTCATGCCCTGCCTGCAAAAGCGTATCGACGACCTCTAGCCCCGACCCGTCTGGCAGATCCAGATCAAGCACAACAACATCGGGCACCGTTTTTGCGATGATATCGCGCGCTTCTTGAATGCTGGCGGCGATTGCATAGAGATCGGCAAATGGTTGGGCGGCAAGGCTATAAGACAGCATCTCGGCAAACATACGTTCGTCTTCAACCAACAAGACACGCAGCATCGCTAGACCTCTTTTCCACGAGCCTCGGCATAGGGCCCCAACAGCAGATCAGACTGCAGCTTGCGCAACGCGTCCAGCCCCAATGGCTTTTGCAGGATCACAACCCCGTCCGACATCGCCTCTGTAAAATCATCCGGATGGGTATTTGTCATGATGACGACGGGCAGATCAATGCGTCGCTGCTGGATTTCTTGCCGCAATTGCATGCCATCAAGACCCGGCATGGCGAAATCAGTCAAGACCAAACCAAGGTTCGGCAATGTCTCTAGCTTTGCCAGCGCCTCGGTGCCATCGGCCGCAATGGCCGCGATCTCGCCAAGTTCCAGAAACAGACGCTGCACGGCCTTTCGGGTGGTGGCGTCATCGTCAACGATCAGGACGGTCACATGGGGATCGGCGACAACGCCGGTTTCCGCCTGATCCTGATGACCCCCGAAACATGGCAAAAGCAGCGAGACAATAGTGCCTTCTGTCGGGCTTGAGCGTAGAAATAACCCCGCGCCGGTTTTCTCGATGAATTGCCGGACCATGAACAGGCCAAGGCCCATGCCACGGCGGCTGCGCGTCCGCGAGAAATTGGCATCGAATATCTGCGCCATTTGCGCGGGCGGAATGCCGCTGCCCGTATCTGAAATATCGATTTGAACATAGCTATTCGGCGCCAGCTGCCCGACCATCAGCGGCGGCACACCTGTCCAATCGACAATGCGCGCCGTAATCCGCAGCGTCCCGCCATTGGGCATTGCATCACGCGCATTCAAAACCAGATTCATCAGGCACATATTCAAAAGCGACGGATTGCTGATCGCGGAAAGATCAACCGCCGTATCAAGGCTATATTCCTGTTGAATACTGCGTGGCAGCCGCGAACTGGTCAAATAGCGCAAATCCTCCAACGCTTCGGTAATAGAGATTTTATTGCAGACCACCTTTTGATCCAGACCAAGGCTCATCAGGCCGGTAGTCGTGGTAATCCCCTGTTCAAGCGATCGGTAAATGGTGTCAAAACTGGTTTTGCGCAATTTCTCTGGCGCGGGGGTATCAAGGCCATCCTCGATCTGGCGCAGGCCAAATTTGATCATGGACAGCAGGTTGTTGAAATCATGCGCAATCCCGCGGGCAAGCTGCGCGATCCTTTCGCTTTCTTCTGCGCGCAATCGCTGCTTGGTCAGGGCGACATCGGCCTCTTTTTTCACGATCTCGCGCTCTTTGGTGATCAGATTGCGGTCGCTGTCTTCTTTCAGCAACAAGATGAAAGTGGGCACAATCATGAAACCAATCATGGAGACGCCCAGAAACAAAGCCGCCACGCCAAGAGTGGGTGTCAAGGCATCGGCGTAACCCAAAACGATGACCTCATAAAGCCGCACGCAAAACGGCAATATCGAAATAGCGTGAGCAAACACAAGAAACAGCAGCAATCCGGTTTTCGGCCGCTGCGCACGCAGCAAGGCCATGATGATCATCAGCTGCAGCACCACAAGCGAAGACAGGGTCACGCTGGACCGCACGAGAACACGGTCGTCGGTCAAGCTGAAATCAATCAGATTGAAAAGCATGACGCTGAGCATACCCACCACAATGGCCAGCTTGCGCAGAAATAAAGTGTCACTATAGACAGAATAGGCAAAAGCTGTCGTGGCAGCGCCCAATATGATAAAAGTGTTTCCTATATTGATCGAAACAAGATCAGGTAGAACATCGCGCAATCCGGTCAGCGTTATACCAACGCCGATGATGATATTGCCAATACCCCATATGTTTTGAACCTTGCGGTTCCGATCCGTCGCCGAAACAATCATATGGCTTTGAAAGGCAATCACGATCAATCCGGCAGAAAACCGGAAAAGGCCGCTCATAATGGCAAGCGTTCGCGCATCCAAGAGCGAAGAGACGTCCATTCAGCGGATCATTGACAGCCAGTGCGCGCGGCTCTGGTTCCCTCTAGATCGCCATCGAAAAGCGCAAAGGCTTCTCTGGCATGCAGACGAAACAAGGATCTTTCGATGATCCGGCGGCCCGCCAATTCCGCAAAGCGGAACATGGCCAGCCGTTCGGATGGTGTCGCCGGGCGTTTTTCCGTCTCATCAATCAGACCGATGACGCCAATCAGCTTGCCATGATCGGCAATCGGCACGAAATGCGCGCAGGCCCCGGCGTGACTGGCATCCTGCTGGCAGCAGCTGCCAATGCGGGTTTCGATGTCGCGGTCCAATTCCATCTGATCGGGCACATGCAGCGTCACATCACGATGCGCCGAATCCCGATATGCGCCAACGACCGACCAGCCGGTGTCCAGCAGCTCTGCAACAAAGGCCGCGCTAAAGCCACGCGACAAAGCAAGCGCCTCGCACAGCAGCCGGGTATGGTGATCAGAGCCAGTGCCGCAAAGCTTTGTGAATCCGGTGGACTCGGAAAATCTGAATCCATCCGTTGACACCTCGCGGAGTGTGACCTCGCTTATCCGATGTTTTTTCACGTCTTTTAGACCAATCTTCACTGTGGCAATATTCCCGCGTGTCAACTTTGTGGCTATTATCGCACAAAAGTTAGGCGGTGTTAATCGAAGCATGGAAAGAATGGCATCACCATTACTGGGTATTTCAAAAGCAACGGCTGAATACCACCAATTGTTGTCATAATCGTGATCGGGCTGGTCATCCGGCACAGGTCAATTGCCGCGCAATACGCCTGCCGCGCGCCTGATTTGCAGTGATAAAAGGGCCGCAAATACGGCCCCACCCCGCCGGATTGTTGCGTTTTTACTAAAGAATGTGGCGCGCCGGACGTTTCTGATCATGATGATCGTTCAGATTATTCGCGAACGAGGTTCGACATGCGCCCCATACAGCTGCGGCTTGTGCAAATACTTGAACATACCAAAGACGATGATCGCATCGGCCGGTATTGTGATTTGCTGATCGCCAGCATGGTTCTTTTGAATGTCACGGCTGTTGTTCTGGAAAGCTTTGCCGCGATTTACACGACATATGGCGCGTGGTTTCACGGATTTGAAATCTTCAGCATTGCCTTCTTCAGCATCGAATATCTGCTGCGGCTTTGGGCCTATGGCGCGGTAGATCCGGATAGCCCCGCGCGGGGACGGCGTGATTATGCATTCAGCTTTTATGGCGTGGTCGATCTGCTGGCGGTGCTGCCGTTTTACATTCAGTTTCTGATACCCGGCCTTGATCTGCGGATCTTGCGCATTCTGCGTCTGTTACGGCTGCTGAAGCTTTCGCATTATTCCTCGGCGGTCGAGGATCTGTTGCAGGCCATCTATGACGAAAGACGCGCATTTGGGGCGGTGGGCTATATTCTGGCGATTGTCATCATCGCCAGCTCGGCGCTGATGTATTACGTCGAAGGCGCAGCACAGCCCGATAAATTGTCATCAATACCTGCCGCGATGTATTGGTCTGTCATTTCACTGACCACTGTCGGCTATGGCGATGTGTCGCCGATAACCCCCGCTGGCAAGGTGATTTCGATGCTGACCGCCTTCATGGGCGTTGCCACTGTCGCGCTTTTTACCGGGATCATTGCCAGTTCGTTCAACAAACAGCTGGTCCGTCGCAAAGTCATCTATGAACAAGAGCTGCGCAAAGCATTCGCAGATGGCGTCATCACAGAAGACGAAGAGGCGCTGCTGGAGGCTTTGAAAACACGCTTTGAATTGACTGATGAATTGACCTCTTCGCTGCGCGAAAGGATCAGATCGGAAACAGACCGCGCAACGCCCCATCCCGACACGCCCCCCGCCCTGCCTGACAAGACGCGCTGACAGGCCCGCCGCGGCGATGCAGGCAAGATGCGCCATCGGTCATCTTTGTGTCAGTGCCGGAATTGCACCCCGACAAAGCCCGACAGAACGCTCTGACCCGTCACATTGCCTTCGTTGCGGCTGTGCATCATGCCGATGCGCAGATCCCCAGAGCGGGACAGCGGCGCGCGATATTCAAAGCCAAGGTCGCGCTGCCGCGCCGTGGGCGCAAGGCCGATATCATGGCTGGCATAGCCGATCGCATTGCCCGACATCTGGACCGGCAGATCCAGCCTTGCCGAGCCCTGGGTGATCGCAATCGGCTGACGCGCGAAAATGGACAGTACATCGCCCTTGGTGGCCAGATCGGCGCGCGCGACCGACAGGCCGATGCGGTCATAGACCAGCGTGCTGACATCGCCCAGAACCCCCGCCCCCTGCCCCTCTGCCATGCCGATCTCGGCGCTCAGGCGCAGGGCGGCACCCGCCGCAAGCTTTGTGGCAACATCCAGATGCAGCGCATGGGTGACAGCGCTGATATCGCCCGCATCCTGCGAGGCGGCGATGCCCAGGATCGACCCGTCAGTCTGGAGCGTCATCACCCCGACCTGCGCCTGTGCCTGCCCCAGATCAAAGCTCTGGCGCAGCGCAACCCCCGCTAGCGCATCCCCGATCAGCACCGCCGCGCCAAAATCGTCACCGGGGGCGGTCAGCGCCACCGCCTCGGCCCCCAGCAAATCGGCACCGCTTGGCGCGTGCCAGCCGGCCCCGTCGGCCACCAATCCCGTCCCGTCCCGGATCGCGGCATAAAAGGCCCGACGACCCGCGCCCATGTCACCGCGCAGCCCTGCGATCAGCGCCAGCCCGGCCGGATCGCTGCGGCGCGCCGGTGCCGCAAGAACCGCGCCAGAAACCATGAAATGCCCGGCCATCTGGTCTGTCGTCACGATATCCACAGCCGCCAGGGCCTGCGCGAGGCTGTCACCAACGGCTGATCCGGCGATGATCACGGCATTGCCCAGATCGACACTGCCACCATCCGCCAATGGCACCACCGCCTGCCCAATCGGCAGCAAGGCGGCCCGCAGGTCAAGAAACCCATGCCCGAATTCCGCATTATAGCCATGCACGATCCCGGGCGCGAAAGTGACCACATCATCATGATCAAAGAACCCGTTATCGGCTGTCACCAACAGCCTGTTGCGCAATTGGGTGGCGGTCAGGTCGGGAAATGCCTCGGCCAAAAGCGCGATGGACCCCGCAACCTGCGGCGCGGCAAAGGAGGCGCCGACGCCAATCGCATAGCCGCTGTCACTGCTTTCGGTCGCGACTTTGATCTGGCCATTCGCCGCCATGCAGAACCGCCCGGTTTCAAGGCAGGCTGTCGAAATGCGCACGGCACTGGTGATGCCATTGTCATCAAAGGTCGGGATGGCATTGATAACAGAGATCCAGCTGGACTCGAGCTCGGGGGCGCCCAGCGGCAGGCCCGCCATCAGGCTGGCGCTATCGGCCGCATAATCGTTTTGCAAGGCAAAGACGATGACGCCATCAGCGGCAAAGCTGCGCAGCCCGTCGACATAGGGCTGCGTATTGCGCACAAAATTCCCGACATCGGTATTGCGCAGGGTCGCATCCCTGAGCCCCCAAGAATTGTTAGAGGCAATCGCGCCGATACTTGCCGCATCGCGCATATATTGGCCCAGCGTATGCCAATTCACCGGCGCGTTGTAATTCAGATAGCCCTGATGCAGATCCGCCCCCGGCGCAAAACCCAGCGTGCCGCCGTTCTGCCCGGTGCCCACCATGACAGAAGCAACCGCCGTGCCGTGAAACTCGCCCGCTGGCGGGGGCTGGCCGGAACTATAGATTGTCTTGCCCGCGAATTGGTCATGCGACAAACGCAGGCTGCTGTCGATCATCGACACGACCTGCCCTGCCCCGGTCAGCCCCGTGGATAGCGCATAATCAAGCCGCGCCGCAGCAAGCGGATTGCTCGTCACCACCGCGCCGAACCCACCATAGACAGGATGATCCCTGACGCTGAGGTTGAAACTGAACCTATTCGCAACATAGCCGGGCAGCGCACGGATACGGCCCAGCGCCGCCTGATCGAATTCAGTCACGAAATAGCGATTCCATGGAAAGGCATTATCCCCCGTGGTCGGACCAATGACATCGGACGGGCGACTGACAGGCGGCACCCGCGTCACACCCCAGGGATTATCGGTGGACGGCGTATCTGGATTGCAGGCGGCAAGCACCAGTATCGGCACAAGGCAAAGTGCTTTTTTCATGGTTCTGAACCCCCGTTCCACAACGAGAAGATCAAAGCGCCTGAACGTTAAGTTTCGCCTTCATGTAGCAAAATTACCGATTAAAACTGTTCATTAATAATACCTTAACGCCCCGCACGGCAGAGCTTTCGCAGCACGAGACTGGCGCCTGACATCCCGGCGGGCCGCTGCGGGACGCCCTGTCACGGCGCGGGAAATAAGTTGCGAACGCTTCTCATTTGCATATAAAGAGCAAAATCATGATGCGAATCAAAGGAGTCCCCATGCCCATCCCAAGCGTCAAACACTGGCTTTGCGGCACAGCCGCGGCGATCGCGACCAGCGCGCCGGGCCTTGCGCAGGATGGGCCGCAAGATGCGCCACTGAATGTGCTGACCACCGTCAGCATGATTTCGGATGTCGCTGCCAATGTGGCGGGGGATTGCGCCCTTGTGACCCCGTTGCTGGGGGCAGGCAGCGATCCGCATCTTTACCGCCCGACGGCGGCGGATGTGCAAAAACTGTCTGGTGCCGATCTGATCCTATATGTCGATCCCGCCCTCGAAGCGCGGCTGGCCGAGGTGCTGGCCGGTTTCACCGACCGCACACCGACCATCGGCCTTGCACGCGCGAGCTTTGACGACAGCATCTTGCTGGGCGACGCCGAGGACACCGCACAGATCGACCCGCATCTGTGGATGAATGTCAGCCTCTGGGCGCAGATCGCGCCGGTGATCGGTGACGCCATCGCCGCCCAGCGCCCCGATTGCGCGGATGATCTGGCGGCGAATGTGGCAGGCTATACAGCACAGCTTGACGCGCTGCATGATTGGGTAACACAGGCGATCAGCACGATCCCTGCCAACCAGCGCCTGCTGGTCACGGCGCATGACGCTTTTGAATATTTCGCCGGGGGCTATGGGATGCAGGCGTCAGAAGCGATCGAAGGCATCAGCACCGAAGCCGAGGCCAGCATCGGCGATATCCGCGATGTGGCGGCCTTTGTCGCCAGCAATGGCGTGCCTGCGGTCTTTGTCGAAACCACGATCAACCCCCGCACCATCGAGGCGCTGGTTGCAGAGCTGCGCAGCCAAGGCCATGAGGTTGTCATCGGTGGCGCATTGTTTTCGGATGCGATGGGTGATGACGACACGCCCGAAGGCACCTATATCGGGATGATGCGCGCCAATACGGTGACAGTGACCACCGCCTTGGGCGGCACAGTGCCGGATTGGCCAGAGACATTGCAGGATTGGGCGCGCGACTGGGAGATCGAGTGATCCCCCCGCAGCCCTATCCGCAGAAAAGAGGCAACGATGCGTGACGATACCCTGCACGAGCCTGAACAGGCGCTGCATGTCGAGGATCTGACCGTCACCTATGGCGCGCATCCGGTCTTGTGGGATATCGATATTGATATCCCCCCCGGCGTGATGTGCGCCATCGTCGGCCCGAACGGCGCGGGCAAATCGACGCTGATCAAGGCCGCGCTTGGCCTTGTGCGGCCCGTGGCCGGGCATGTGCGGTTTCTGGGGCGTCCCATCGGCCAGATGCGCGGGCAGATCGGCTATGTGCCGCAGCGCCACAGCGTCGATTGGGATTTCCCGACAACGGCGCGCGATGTCGTCGAAATGGGCCTTTACCGCGATCTGGGCTGGCTGCGCCGTCCGGGCAAGGCCGAACATGCGCGCGCTTTGGCCGCTTTGGCCGAGGTCGGGATGCAGGATTACGCCGACCGCCAGATCAGCCAATTGTCGGGCGGTCAGCAACAGCGCGTCTTTATCGCACGCGCCTTGGTGCAGGACGCGCCGATCTTGATCCTTGACGAACCGATGGCCGGCGTCGATGCCAGCACCGAGGCGATCATCATCGCCTTGTTGAAGAAACTCCGCGATGCCGGGCGCACCGTGATCGTCGTGCATCACGATCTGACCACGGTCCAAAGCTATTTCGACTGGCTGGTCATGCTGAATGTGCGCATCATCGCGCAAGGCCCCGTCGCGCAGACCTATTCGGCCGAGAACCTGCGCGCCGCCTATGGCCGCCATCTGGCGATGATCGCCGTGCCAGCCGCGCAGGCCGCAGGGTGAGCGCCATCATCGCCCTTTTGTCCAGCGATATCGTCCAGACCGTGCTGATCGGTGCGGCGCTGCTGGGGGCGATTTCGGGGATGCTGGGGACATTTGCCGTGCTGCGCCGCCAAAGCCTGCTGGGCGATGCGCTTAGCCATGCCGCCCTGCCCGGCGTCTGCCTTGGGTTTTTGGTCGCAGGCGGGCGTGATCTGGGCAGCGTGATGCTGGGCGCTTTCGTCACGGGGGCGCTGGCCGCTTTGATCATGATGCTGATCGCGCGGCGCACGACGCTGAAAACCGATGCGGCCCTTGGCATCGTGCTCAGCGTGTTTTTCGCCGTGGGGATCGTGCTGCTGACCGTGATCCAGACGCAGGGCGGGTCCGGCAGCCTGGGGCTGATGACCTTTCTGTTCGGGCAGGCCGCAGCGATCCTGCGCAGCGATCTATGGATCATGGGCGGGGTCGGGCTGGGCGCGCTGGTGCTGGTGCTGGCCTTGTGGAAGGAATTCAAGCTGGTCAGCTTCGATGCGGATTTCGCGCGCTCACAAGGTTTTCCGGTCACCCTGCTAGAGGCGGTGCTGACCGTCATGGTGGCGCTGGCTATCGTGGTGGGTTTGCAGCTGGTGGGCGTGATCCTGATGGTCGCCCTGCTGATCGCGCCCGCGGCGGCGGCGCGGCAATGGACCAATTCGCTGGGCGGCATGGTGCTGCTATCGGCGGCCATCGGGGCGCTGTCTGGTGCAGGCGGCGCGCTGGTCAGCGCCACGACACGCGGGCTGGCCACCGGGCCGGTCGTCGTGCTGATCGCCACGGTGATTGTGATGATCTCTTTGCTGATCGCCCCCGGGCGCGGGCTGGTCTGGCAGGCCGCCGCCACACGGCGCGCGCGCGCACGGATCAGCGACGGGCGGGTGCTGGCCACCTTGCAGGGCTTTGCGCAGATGCATGATGATGCGCGCTATCCGTCCGAACGGGGCATGTTGCAGGTGGCCTTGGGCGCCAAACCACCCGCCGCAACGCTGGCATCATTGGAAAGTCGCGGATTGATCCGGTCGGTCACCCATCCGCCTGAAACCACGCCGCATTGGGAATTGACCAAAGCAGGCCATAGCGAGGCCGCAACCCTGTCCGGCACAGACCATAAAAAGCAGTCCAGCGAATGATCGAGGCCTTCTTTTCCGCAATCCCCTTGATGATCATGCTGACCGGCGTGCTGACGGGGATTTCGGCGGCCCTGCTGGGGTCGTTCCTGATCTTGCGGGGCAATGCGATGCTGACCGATGCGATCAGCCATTCCATCGTCTTTGGCATCATCATCGTCTGGCTGCTGACCGGCCAGACATCGGGGCCGGTGCAGGTGCTTGGGGCGGCGATCACCGGCGTGTTGACCGTGGTCTTGTCGGAACTTCTGGCGCGCTCAAAACTGGTCAAGATGGATGCGGCCATCGGGCTGGTATTTCCCGCACTCTTTGCCGCCGGGGTGATCCTGATCTCGATCAATGCGCGCAATGTGCATCTGGATGTGGACAGCGTGCTGCTGGGCGAGATCGGCTTTGTCTGGCTGAATACCGTGGCGCTGTTGGGGGTGGATGTGCCGGTCGCAGTCGCGACATTGGGGGCGGTGTTGGTGGTGAACCTTAGCTTTGTGCTGCTGCTGTGGAAGGAGCTAAAGCTTGCGACCTTCGATGCCGGGCTGGCCGCTGCCTTGGGGTTTTTGCCCGGCGTGTTGCATTACGCGATATTGACGCTGACCAGCGTGACGGCGGTTGCGGCCTTCGACGCGGTCGGCGCGATCTTGTTCATCGCTTTCGTCGTGGTGCCGCCTGCGACGGCATATCTGCTGACCCGGCGGCTGTGGCTGATGGTGCTGCTGGCAGTAGGCTTTGCGGTGGCGGCGGTGATCAGCGGCTATTTTCTGGCGCTGCATTGGAACGTGTCGATCGGCGGGATGATGGCCAGCATGACAGGGGTCTGGTTCGCGCTGGCGCTGCTCTTTGCCCCGGCCCAAGGGTTACTGGCCCAAGCGCTGCGCGCACGGAGCGAGCGGCTGGACCATGATTGCCGCACGCTGGTGGCGCATCTGTTCACCCATCAAGACACCCCCGCCATGGCCGAGGAAAACACCCTGCGCGCCTTGGTCGACCACCTGCGCTGGCCCGCCCCGCGCGCCCGTGCCGCCGTGCTGCGCGCGCATGACCGCGACCTGATTGAACGGCGCGATGGCTTGCTCAGCCTGCGGCCCAAAGGCAAGGCCGAGGTCGAGGCGATCTTTGGCCGCAGCGATACCTAACCCTGATTGACGACTTTCTGGGTCTGCACACCCAGCCCCGCGATGCCAAGGCGCATGGTTTCGCCCCCCGCCAGATAGCGCTGCGGCTTTTGCCCCATGCCCACGCCCGGCGGTGTGCCGGTCGAGATGATGTCGCCCGGTTGCAGGCTCATGAAGCGCGAACAATAGGCAATAAGATGCGGCACTTTATAGACCATCGTCGCGGTGCTGCCGTCCTGATAGCGATGGCCGTCCACCTCTAGCCAGAGGCGCAGGGCGTCATGATCGGCGATCTCGTCGCGGGTCACCAGCCATGGGCCGATGGGACCGAATGTGTCGCAGCCCTTGCCCTTGTCCCAGGTGCCCGCGCGTTCGATCTGGTATTCGCGTTCGGACACATCATTGATCACGCAGAACCCCGCCACATGGGCCATGGCGTCAGATTCGGCGATATAGGCGCCGCCCTGCCCGATCACGACGCCCAGCTCGACCTCCCAATCGGTCTTGACCGATCCGCGCGGGATCAGGATGTCATCATCCGGCCCCGTGATGGCAGATGTCCATTTGCTAAAGATCACCGGTTCGGGCGGCACGGCAAGGCCGCTTTCGGCGGCATGATCCGCGTAATTCAGCCCGATACAGATGAATTTGCCGACCTGCCCGACACAAGCACCCAGCCGCAGGTCATCTTGGGGGATACCATCCACAACCGGCAGGCTGTCGATATCAAGCGCCTGCAGCCGCGCGATGCTGTCGGGCAACAAGGCGGCTGCGGCGATGTCGGGCACATGGGCGGACAGGGCGCGCACGCGGCCTTGCGCATCCAGACATCCGGGCTTTTCCTGACCGCGCGGGCCGTAACGCAGGAGTTTCATTGGCTTGTCCTTTTTCCCGATCTTGCGACTGTCGCCCCTGCAATGATCCATGCGGCGGCGGCCATGATGGCCTGAAGGGGCGTGCTGATCACCTGATATGCGACTGGTGATGAAAGTAAATGGCCGCCGCGCTGATCAGGATGCGGGATGTGTTACGATGCCCCGCTGCGCGGCCTGCCTGTGCAGATCACGCCGAGGTCCCGCAGGCATGGGCCCGCATCTTATCGTTGCTGATCGACCGGCAGGCGCGACAGCCGGCGCGGGTCGGCGGGGCTGTCACGCACCGCCGCGCGCGCGGCATCGATACTGTGGCTGATCGATGCGAAAAGCGCGGCAAAGTCAGCGGTATCTTTGGCCTGCTGCGCATAGAGGGTTTCACATTCGTCGCCAGCATGGCGCAATCCCAGCGTCATGACCGCGCCTTTCAGCGCATGCAGCAGGTCATCCAGCTGATGGATGGCCGCATCATCCGCGCCGGTTTTCCCCTTCTCGGCCAGCGCCGCGGCATCCTTATGGACCTGGCCCAGCAAATCGCAGAACAGGCCGGGGCCAAGCTCGTCCAGCACCGATTGCAATTGCGTCATATCCAGCAAAGCATCGGCCACCGGGGCTGCGGGCGACGGCCTTTGCGCGCAGATCGCGCCGCGCAGCACCGCCCCCAATTTGTCACGGGTCACGGGTTTGGCCATGAAATCGGTCATGCCAGCATCCATGCAGCGCTGCCGATCCTCGGCAAAGGCATTGGCAGTCAGGCCGATAATCGGCAGATCAATGCCAAGCGCGCGGATCGCGCGGGTCGCGGCCAGACCATCCATCACCGGCATCTGCAAATCCATCATCACCAGATCGAAAGCATCCAGCTGCACAAGATCAAGCGCGATACTGCCATCATTGGCGGTGACGACCCTGGCGCCGAAACTTTGCAACAAGGCCGCCGCGACCTCGCGGTTGATGGCGTTATCCTCGACCAGCAGCACCCGGATGTCGCGCGGCACCGCGGGCAGGATCGGGGCCGGGCGCGCCGCAAGGGGGGCCGCCGGACCCAGGATCGCGACCGGCAATTCGACCCAGAACACGCTGCCCTGGTCAATAGCGCTTTGGACACCGATCCGCCCGCCCATGCCGGTGACAATCCGTCGGCAGATCGCAAGGCCCAGACCGGTGCCACCAAAGCGGCGCGATGCCGTGTCTTCGATCTGGCTGAAATCGCGGAACAGCTTGTCATGATTTTCCGACGCAATGCCGATGCCGCTATCTTGCACCTCGATGCGCAAACCGACCTGCGGCAAAAGCGTGCCGCGCACACAGATCCTGCCCGCCGGGGTGAATTTGATCGCATTGGCCACAAGGTTCAGCAAGATCTGCCGCAGCCGGACCTCATCGGTCATGACGGTGACGGCGGGCAGATCAATGTCAAACGACAGCCCCGCATCCGCGATCCGCGCCTGAAACACATCCTGCACCAGACCGGCCACATCGGGCAATGACACAGGCGCATCATTGACGGTGACGCCATTGGCATCAAGGTTCGAATAATCGAGAATATCATTGATGATATCCAGCAACACATGCCCCGAGCGCCAGATCGCCAAGACGCGGCGCGATTGCGCGGGGTCCAGATCATCGGTGCGCAAAAGATCGGCCGAGCCGATGATCCCGTTCAACGGCGTGCGGATTTCATGGCTCATCGTGGCCAGGAACATCGATTTGGCGGCGCTTGCAGCCTCGGCGGCGGCGGCGCTGCGCGAATTGCGGATCGACAGGTCGCGCAATTGCTGCTGGGTTTGCGAAATGATGCGCAGGTCAAGGAATTGCAGCAGGATCGTACAGATAAACACCAGCGCCGCGACCGCCACGGCCATGGCAAGCCGCTGGTACAAGGCAAATGTCTGCTGCCGGCTTGCGACACGGGCCTCGTTCAGCGTCGCATTGGTCGCGATGACCAGATCGTTGCTGGCCGATTTGACCTGCCAGACCTTGGCAAGGATCAGCGGCAGCGCCTCTTCAAGTGCGGCGCGGTCATCGGCACGCAGGTCGATCATCTGTGCGAGGTCGTCAATATCCTGGCGGATGGCCGCCTCGATCGTCTGCAATTCGCCAGAGGCCTGAAACGAATCCGCAAAGACACCCCGGTCCAGCAAGGCAACCCGGCTATAAAGCAAATCAAAGCTCAGCAGGACCGCATCGGCCGTTTCTTGGGTCGGATTATTCTGCGCCTCCAACACCGATTGGGCCAGGCGTGACGCCTGCCGGTGGGTCTGGAACACCGCCCACATGGCATCTTCACGCACGCTTTGCAGCATGACCTGCCGGCGATCCTGCAAACTGGCGAAAAGATAGGCGGTGGCCGCGATCAATGCCACCCCCAGCACCATCAGCGCAAAGGTGACCCAGCGCACCGAGACCGTCCAACCCAAGACCTTGGGAGAGCCCATCTTAATTGCCGACGTCGATCCGCGCGATCTGCCAGACGGATCGGCCGAAATACACCTCGTGGAATAGGTCAGGGTTATCGTCGAACGGGTAAATCAGGAATAACGGGCCCTTGTCACGCACCGACATCACCTGCCCGTCCAGCCGGGTCGCCAGCACCACCCCCAGATCGCGCAGATCACTGGTCGGGACATTCGCCGCGTAATCGTTCAGCGCGATGACCCGCAAATTGGCACCCTGCGCGCCCACCGCATCCAGCAGGGCCATGCCCAACGGGCCAGAGAAATCATGCGCCGCCTCGAACCAGGGGGTGGCGGTGGTGATCGTGCCCTGTTGCAAATCGTGCAACATCGCGCGGTCAAAGCGTGCGAGGCCATCCCCGTTGGTTCGGGTGATATTTCCCGAAACCGTCAGGATCACGTCACCTTGCGGCGCGGGCAATTCATGCGCCTGCACCACGGAAACGACCATGGTCAGGACAAACAGCAGCAGATATTTCATCTTGGGCCCTTGTTTTGCAGAAGATCAGGCAACATGGGTGATCATGACAACATCGGAATAATAGCGTCGGATTTCGTCCAACCCGGCCGTGAAGGCCAGCACGCAATGCGGATCAAAATGCCGCCCCGACTGGCGCAGGATTTCAGCATAGCTTTCATCAAAAGACCATGCCTTTTTATAGGGCCGTTCAGAACAGAGCGCATCGAAAACATCAGCAACGGCCGTGATCCGGGCGGACAGCGGGATATCCGTCCCGACAAGCCCCTTGCCATAGCCGCTGCCATCCCATTTTTCGTGATGATACAGCGCGATTTCATAGGCCATGCGGATCAGGTCGCTGTCGCCATCCTTGAGGATTTCCGCCCCGATCTCGATATGGCGCTGGACTTCGACCCGTTCGTCAGGGGTCAGCGCCGAGGGTTTGTTCAGCACGGCGTCGCTGATGCCGATCTTGCCGGTATCATGCAGCGGTGCCGCCAGATAGATCGTGCGGCAATAGCTTTTGCTTTGCCCCAGGGCGCGGGCAATGATTTCGGCAACAGCCGCCACCCGCGAGATATGTTGCTGGGTCGTGCCATCGCGCAATTCGATGGCCCGGGCCAGCCGCCAGATCAATTCTTCTTCGCGTTCGGCCAGTTTGCGGGTGGCCTGCTGCACCTCGGCATCCAGGTGCAGGGCCCGGTCCATCAGCGCCAGCTGGGCATGGCGCAGCGACAGCAGGTTCTGCGCGCGCACGCGCAATTCGTCAGGATCAAAGGGTTTGTTCAGAAAATCCGTCGCACCCGAGCGCACAGCCGAAAGCCGCAATTCGCGGTCATGATCGGCGGTCAGCATGATGACGGGGACAAAGCGGTAATCAGCCAGCGCGCGCAGATGCGTGATACAGGTGATCCCGTCCATATCGGACATGCGATAATCGACAAGGACCAGATCGAACACCACATCACGAAAGCGGGTCAGCGCCGATATCCCGTCAGAGAAAGATTCAACCTCGTAATCCTCGCACCGTGACAGCACGGCGCGGATCACGCTCCGGCTGATCGGTTCGTCATCGACAATACACACACGCATGGGTTTAAAGGCCCCTCCCGTTGCACCGCATTTACCACCGATTCCCCACAATCGGCATGCGCACCGATCAATTATTCGTCATGAGGTCTTAAATTTGGGTAAATTCTTGCCCGGCTTGTCGCCGGCGCAAAGTTTCCCATATGCGCATAAGACCACGGGGCAATCGGGCAAGGTGCATGATGGGCTATGTGAAAACAGCATTCTTGATGGCAGCGATGACCGCGCTTTTCATGGGGATCGGCTTTCTGCTGGGCGGGGCGGGCGGTGCTGTGATCGCATTTGTGGTCGCGGCGGCGATGAATGTCTTTACCTGGTGGCAATCGGACAAGCTGGTCTTGCGGATGCATGGTGCCGAACCCGTCACGCGGGGCGACCGGATGGGCCTGCATGCGATGACCGCCGCGCTGGCGCGCAATGCGGGGCTGCCTGAACCGAAACTTTATCTGATCGACACGCCCCAGCCCAATGCTTTTGCAACCGGGCGCAACCCGTCACATGCGGCGGTGGCAGTGACGACAGGCCTGTTGCGCAGCCTTGACCGCGAAGAGCTGGCCGGCGTGATCGCGCATGAGCTGGCCCATATCCGCAACCATGATACTGCGATCATGACGGTGACCGCGACCTTCGCCGGGGCGATTTCGATGCTGGCCAATTTCGCGCTATTCTTTGGCGGATCGCGCGAAAGGATGGGGCTGATCGGCACGCTGGCGCTGATGTTTCTGGCGCCTTTCGCTGCGGCGCTTGTGCAGATGGCGATCAGCCGGACCCGCGAATATGCCGCCGACAAGGCCGGGGCAGAGATTTGCGGCAACCCGCTCTGGCTGGCCGCCGCGCTGGAAAAGATCGCGCGCGGGGCCGCGCAGATCGACAATCACACAGCCGAGCGCAACCCCGCAAGCGCGCATATGTTCATCATCAACCCGCTGCATGCGCATAAGCATGACAATCTGTTCGCGACCCATCCCGCGACCGAAAACCGCATCGCGGCCTTGCGCGCCATGGCGGGGCATGGCCGGGCCGCCCCAGCGCCACAGCCCATGCGCGCGGGGGTTCCGGCAACGCGCAGGCGGCGCGGCGGGCCTTGGGGGTGATCAGCCCAGCGGCCTGGGTGATTGGCCCGCAATCGTGACGGCCGTGTTCCAGCCATGGCAATCAGCGGCCAGTTTCGGCGGCAGCGGCGCGTCGGTATAAAACCCGTCCATCTGCGCCAGAGAACCGATCCGCGCCGGCGCGCGGCGTGTGAATTTCGAATGATCCGCCACCAGGAAACTGCGCCGCGCCTGGCGCAGGATCGCCTGGCTGACCCCGACCTCCTGGATGTCATAATCCAGCATATCGCCATCATCATCCAATGCCGAACAGCTGATGACGGCCAGATCGAACTTGAATTGACCGATGGCCTGCGTGGTCACCGTCCCGACCAGCCCCGCATCCATGCGCCGCAACAGGCCACCCACGACGATGATCTCGCAATGCGGATTGTCGATCAGGATATTGGCGACGTTCAGATTATTGGTCAGCACCATGATATCGCGGTGGTGCAACAAGGCGCGGGCCACGGCCTCGGTCGTGGTGCCGATGTTCAGGAACAGCGAACAGCCCTGCGGGATATCGCGCGCGCAGGCAGCGGCAATGGCGGCCTTGCCCGGCTCGTTCAGGTCGCGGCGGTCCTGATAGCCGATATTGGCCACGGTTGACGGCAGGATCGCGCCACCATGCACGCGCTGCAATTTGCCCTGATCGGCCAGATCGGCCAGATCGCGCCGGATCGTCTGCATCGTGACAGCGAAATGCGCGGCCAGTTCCTCGACCCCGACGCGCCCGTCACGGCGGGCGATGATCTGGATGTCGCGCAAACGTTCGGCCTGTGACATGGCGCAAGCCCTTTCGGGGTCAGAGTGTATCAATCGCCAGCGACTTTTCGAATCGTGCCCGCGCGGCGGAATGTTCGTTTTGATGATATGCTGCGCCGCCGCGAACATGCAACACGGAACATAACAGAAACAAATGGCCTTTTCGTGTTCGCTTTTCGAAAAGCGAACAAATAATGCGGTTAAAACGAAAGAACTTGCACATGGCGTTTTGGCGCGTCTACTTTTGCCGTGGTCGGTGAGGCGACCCGCGCTGGAGGAGGGCGAATGGCACAATCTGCAGATACCATGACCGACATCCACGATCTGTTGGTGATCGGCGGCGGCATCAACGGTTGCGGCATTGCGCGTGACGCGGCGGGGCGCGGTCTGTCTGTCGTGCTGGCGGAAAAGGGCGATCTGGCGGGGGCCACATCCTCGGCCTCGACCAAGCTGTTTCATGGCGGATTGCGCTATCTGGAATATTTCGAATTCCGGCTGGTGCGCGAGGCACTGATCGAACGCGAAACCTTGCTGCGCGCCATGCCGCATATTTCATGGCCGATGCGGTTCGTGCTGCCCTATCACAAGGATATGCGCTTCGACAGCGACACGCCGACATCGCGTCTGCTGGGCGTTGTCATGCCGTGGATGAAAGGGCGCAGGCCCGCCTGGCTGATCCGGCTGGGCCTGTTTCTTTATGACAATCTGGGCGGGCGGGATATCCTGCCCGGCACCACGACGCTGCGCCTGACGGACACACCCGAAGGGCGCCCGCTAGAGGATCGTTTCACCAAGGCATACGAATATTCCGATGCCTGGGTCGAGGATTCGCGGCTTGTCGTGCTGAACGCCCGCGACGCGGCAGCCCGCGGTGCGCAGATCATGACCCGCGCCGAGGTAGTGTCCGCCCAGGTCATCGACGGGCTGTGGCATGTCACCGTCAGAACCGCGCAGGGCGAACAGATCATCGCGGCGCGGATGCTGGTCAATGCCTCTGGCCCCTGGGCGGGCGAGGTGATCCACGGCGCGCTGCGGCTGAACAGCCGCGAAACCGTGCGGCTGGTACGCGGCAGCCATATCGTGACGCGCAAGTTATATGATCACGACAAATGCTATTTCTTTCAGGGCACCGACGGGCGGATCATCTTTGCGATCCCCTATGAACAGGATTTCACCCTGATCGGCACGACCGATGCCGAACATGACGATCCGTCGCGCGCGCCTGTGTGCACCGATGCCGAACGCGATTATCTGTGCGATTTCGCCAGCCAGTATTTCCAGCGCCCGGTGACAAAGGATGATATCGTCTGGACCTATTCCGGTGTCCGCCCGCTTTATGATGACGGGGCAAGCTCGGCCACCGCCGCGACCCGCGATTACACGCTCAAGGTCGATACATCGGCGGGTGCGCCGGTGTTGAATATCTTTGGCGGCAAGATCACCACCTATCGGCGGCTGGCGGAATCCGCGCTGGACAAGATCGGGGCGGTGCTGCCTTTGGCGCGGGGCAAATGGACCGCGGGTGTGCCTTTGCCGGGGGGCGATTTTCCGCATGACGGGGTCGCGGCGCTGGTCTCGGAACTGCGCCGCAGCTATCCGTTCCTGACCGATAGCTGGGCGCTGCGGTTGGTGCGCGCCTATGGCACCGAAGCCCGCGACATCCTGGGCGAGGCCAGCGAGGCCGCCGATCTGGGTCGCGATTTCGGCGCGACCCTGACCGAGGCAGAGCTGCGCTGGCTGCTGACGCAGGAATATGCCCATAGCGCCGAGGATGTGCTGTGGCGCCGCTCGAAATTGGGGCTGCGGTTCGATCAGGATCAGGTTGCCGATCTGCAAGAATGGATCGCCAGCCATGCAAGGGAAATGATGCGCGCCGCAGAATAACGCAGGCGCATGCGAGGAGGAGAGAACATGTCGCTAGTCTTGGACGGCGTCAGCAAGGTGGTCGAGGGGCAGAGCCATATCTACCCCACCGATCTGACGCTGGAACGTGGCACCATGAATGTGCTGCTGGGGCCGACATTGTCGGGCAAGACCACGCTGATGCGTCTGATGGCGGGGCTTGATGTGCCCGCGACAGGGCGCGTCATCTGGGAAGGCCGCGATGTGACCGGCATGCGCGTGCAGGACCGCAAAGTGGCGATGGTCTATCAGCAATTCATCAATTACCCCTCGATGACCGTCTATGACAACATCGCCTCGCCCTTGAAACTGATGGGGCTGAACCGGGCCGAGATCGACCGCAAGGTCCGCGAGGCTGCCGATCTGATGCAGCTTGCCCCGATGCTGGACCGCAAGCCGCTGGAATTATCGGGCGGCCAGCAACAGCGCTGTGCTTTGGCGCGTGCGCTGGTCAAGGGCGCGGGGCTGGTCTTGCTGGATGAACCGCTGGCCAATCTCGATTACAAACTGCGCGAGGAATTGCGCGCCGAAATCCCCCGCATCTTCGAGGAATCCGGCGCGATCTTTGTCTATGCCACCACCGAACCCGAAGAAGCGCTTTTGCTGGGTGGCAATGTCGCGACCATGTGGCAGGGCAAGATCACGCAATTCGGCCTGACGCCGGCTGTCTATCGCCAGCCACGCGATGCCACGACCGCGCGGGTCTTTTCCGACCCGCCGATGAATTTCACAACTTTCGTCAAATCGGGCGATCAGATCAATTTCGGCCATGCTCCGGCCAAGGCGCAGGGGGCTTTGGCGCAATTGGCCGATGGCACCTATACGGCCGGGTTCCGCCCCGACCATCTGCATCTGACAGCGCAGGGGCCGGGTGATCTGCAATTTGATTGCACCTTGCGGGTGACCGAGATCACCGGATCGGAAACCTTTGTTCATCTTGATCATACAGGCGACCGCTGGGTCGGGTTGATCCACGGCGTGCATCATCTGGACTTCGGCACGCCGATCAGCGTCTGGCTGGATGCGGCGCATGTCTATGTCTTTGGCGAAAACGGCGATCTGGTCGCCCCCGCATCCTATGCGGCAGCGGCGTAAGGGGGCGATATGGTACAGATCACGCTTGATAATCTCGCACATTCCTATCTACCCAATCCGCAGGGCGAGGATGATTTCGCGCTCAAACAGCTGGACCATGTCTGGAAAGACGGCGAGGCTTATGCCCTATTGGGCGCGTCGGGCTGCGGAAAATCCACGCTGCTGAACATCATTTCGGGCCTGCTGGTGCCCTCGCGTGGGCGCATCCTGTTTGGCGACCGCGACGTAACGCATCACGATACCGTGGCGCGCAATATCGCGCAGGTGTTCCAGTTCCCCGTGGTCTACGACACGATGTCTGTCGGCGACAATCTGGCCTTTCCCTTGCGCAATCGCGGGATGGACCCTGCCGCCATTGCCGCACAGGTGCAAAAGATCGCCGCCATGATCGGGATGGAAGACCAGCTGAAACACAAGGCGCGCGGCCTGACGGCGGATGCCAAGCAAAAGATCAGCCTTGGCCGCGGCATGGTGCGCGAGGATGTGAATGCGATCCTGTTCGACGAACCGCTGACCGTGATCGACCCCCATATGAAATGGGAATTGCGCACGCAGTTGAAGGCGCTGCACAATGAATTCGGCCATACAATGATCTATGTCACCCATGACCAGACCGAGGCGTTGACCTTTGCCGATAAGGTGGTGGTGATGCATGACGGTCGCGTCGTCCAGCTGGGCACGCCCGAGGATCTGTTCGACAGGCCCGAACATACTTTTGTCGGCTATTTCATCGGATCGCCCGGCATGAACCTGATCGACGCAGAGATTGCAGGCAATACGGCCCATTGCGGCGGTCACGCCATCCCCCTGGCCGGCCATTACCGCGCCACACAGGGCCGCGTCCAGATCGGTATCCGCCCCGAATTCGTCACGCTGACGACAGGCGATCACGGCCTGCCCGTCACCATCAAGCGGATCGAGGATGTCGGCCGCCACCAGATCCTGCGCGCCGAATTCGCAGGCAAGCCGGTCAATGCGATCCTGCCCGAAGGCTTTGCTGTGCCCGCCGGTGCCAACCGGCTGCATTTCGCGCCCGAGCGGATCAACGTCTATGCCGATGATTGGCGTGTCGCGCCCTTGCAGGCGGTCGCAACCCCCGAACGAAAGGCCGTCTGATGGACAAGGTTCAAAACAACAAGGCGTGGTTTCTGGTCCTGCCGGTGCTGGTGCTGGTCGCCTTTTCCGCCGTCATCCCCTTGATGACCGTGGTCAATTATTCGGTGCAGGACACATTCGGCAATAATGTCTTTTTCTGGGAAGGTCTGGGCTGGTTCGAACAGGTCCTGACCGACAGCCGCGTGCATAGCGCGCTTGGGCGGCAACTGGCCTTTTCGGGGATCATCCTTGCGATCCAGATCCCGCTTGGCATCGCGATTGCGGTCTGCATGCCGAAAAAAGGGTTCTGGGCCTCGGTCTGTCTGGTGCTGATGGCCCTGCCCCTGCTGATCCCGTGGAACGTGGTCGGCACGATCTGGCAGATCATGGGGCGCGGCGATATCGGGTTGGTGGGTTACGGCCTGTCGGCGCTGGGGATCGACTGGAACTATGCGCGCGATCCGCTGCATGCCTGGATCACCGTGGTGGTGATGGATGTCTGGCATTGGACATCATTGGTGGCGCTGCTGGCCTATGCCGGTCTGCAATCCATCCCGCAGGCCTATTATCAGGCGGCCAAGATCGATCAGGCCAGCCGCTGGTCGGTGTTCCGCTACATCGAATTGCCCAAGATGCAGGGGGTGCTGCTGATCGCGATCCTGCTGCGTTTCATGGATAGTTTCATGATCTATACCGAACCTTTCGTCGTGACCGGCGGCGGGCCCGGCTCGGCCACCAGTTTCCTGTCGATCGACCTTGTGAAAATGGCGCTGGGGCAGTTCGACCTTGGACCTGCGGCGGCTTTCAGCCTGATGTATTTCCTGGTGATCCTGCTGGTCTCTTGGGTCTTCTACACTGTCATGACCAACCTTGATAAAGCGGAGGGCCGGTAGAATGGCTGCCACATCAGAGACCTATATGGCCACCGCCCGCCGGTCCGCCTTGCCCAAGCTGCGCGCCCGGCATGTCGTGATGGTCGCCTATCTTTTGTTCATGCTGGTGCCGATCTATTGGCTGACCAAGATGAGCCTGCAGACCAACCGTGAAATTCTGGGCGGCTTCACGCTGTGGCCGCAGAACCCGACGCTGGATAACTACCGCGTGATCCTGACCGATCCGTCCTGGTATATGGGCTATGTCAATTCGATCACCTATGTGGTGATGAACACGGTGCTGTCGCTGGCCGTGGCTTTGCCTGCCGCCTATGCGTTCAGCCGCTACAGGTTTCTGGGCGACAAACACCTGTTCTTTTGGCTTTTGACCAACCGCATGGCCCCGCCCGCCGTCTTTGCGCTGCCGTTTTTCCAGCTGTATTCCTCGGTCGGCCTGTTCGACACACATATCGCGGTGGCGCTGGCGCATACGCTGTTCAACGTGCCGCTGGCGGTGTGGATCCTCGAAGGTTTCATGCGCGGCGTGCCCAAGGAAATCGACGAGACCGCCTATATCGACGGCTATTCCTTTCCACGCTTTTTCATCAAGATCTTCATGCCGCTGATCGCCAGCGGCATCGGGGTCGCGGCGTTTTTCTGCTTTATGTTTTCATGGGTGGAACTGCTGTTGTCACGCACGCTGACGGCGGTGGACGCGCAGCCTATCGCCTCGATCATGACGCGCACGGTATCGGCATCTGGTCTGGATTGGGGCGTGCTCTGTGCGGCCGGTGTGCTGACCATCGTGCCGGGGGCTTTGGTGATTTACTTTGTGCGCAACTACATCGCCAAGGGCTTTGCCCTGGGCCGCGTATAAGAGGGAGGAGACGCAATGTCACTTGCATGGATGGCCTGGACCGGCCCGACCGCGATCTTCTTTGGTGTGATCGCTTGCCTGCTGCTTTTGTTCACGTTTCTGGGGATCAGATACCCCGAAACACCACGGCGCGGCATTCTGACAATCGAGACAACGCGCGGGGACCGTTTGTTCATCACGCTTCTCGGATCGGCCTTTATCAACGCAGGCTGGCTGGCGATGGCCGGGCTGCCGCAATATTGGGCTTTGGGAATTTGCGCGCTTTATGCCGTAGCGGTGTTTCGCTGGGTATAGGGCCGCAAGTAGAGGCATGACCGGCCCGAAGGGATGAGGCCCGACGATATAGGGCCGGTCATGCAAGACTGAAACGTAGGTTCAATCCATGGGAGGATTTATACTATGAACCGCTTATTTAAAACATCCACAGCGCTGGCTTTGGCGCTGAGCGTGACCGGAGGTGTGCCGGCATTCGCCGATATGGACGCCGCCCGCGCTTTCCTTGACGCACATATCGGCGATATGTCGGCCCTGAGCCGCGCCGAACAAGAGGCCGAACTGCAATGGTTCATCGACGCCGCCGCGCCGTTCCGTGGCATGACGATCAATGTCGTTTCCGAAACGATCACCACGCATGAATGGGAAGCCAATGTGCTGGCCCCTGCGTTCAGCGAGATCACCGGCATCAACTTTACCCATACCCTGATCGGCGAAGGCGATGTGGTCGAACGTTTGCAGACCCAGATGCAGACCGGCGAGAATGTCTTTGATCTCTATATCAACGACGCCGATCTGATCGGCACGCATTGGCGTTACCAGCAGGCACGCAACCTGACCGATTGGATGGAAGGTGACGGCGCCTCCGTGACCAACCCCGGCCTTGATCTGGACGATTTCATCGGTTTGGCCTCGGCCACGGGTCCGGATGGCAAGCTTTACCAATTGCCAGTCCAGCAATTCGCCAATCTTTACTGGTTCCGCCATGATTGGTTCACCGATCCCGCCATCATGGCCGCATTCGAGGCCGAATATGGCTATCCTCTGGGCGTGCCGGTGAATTGGTCGGCCTATGAAGATATCGCCGCCTTCTTTACCGGCCGCGAGATCGACGGGCAGACCGTTTATGGCCATATGGATTACGGCCGTCGTGACCCGTCCTTGGGCTGGCGTTTCACCGATGCCTGGCTGTCGATGGCTGGTGCCTCTGATCTTGGCCTGCCCAATGGTGTGCCGGTCGATGAATGGGGTCTGCGGGTCAACGAGAACTTTCAGACGGTCGGATCCTGCATGGAACGCGGTGGTGCCACCAACAGCCCCGCCGCTGTCTATTCAATCGAGAAATATGTCGATTGGCTGCAGAATTATGCCCCACCAGAAGCCAACGGCATGAATTTCTCGGAATCGGGCCCCGTGCCTGCCCAGGGCGCAATCGCGCAGCAGATCTTTTGGTACACCGCCTTTACCGCTGATATGGTCGCCCCTGATCTGCCGGTGATGAACGATGACGGCACGCCGAAATGGCGCATGGCCCCCAGCCCGCATGGCACCTATTGGCAGGATGGCATGAAGGTTGGCTATCAGGATGTCGGCTCTGCCACCATTCTGGAATCGACCCCCGTGGACCGCGCACAGGCCGCCTGGCTTTATGCGCAATTCATCGCCTCCAAGACGGTGGATGTGGCCAAATCGCATTACGGTCTGACCTTCATCCGCGACTCCACCATCAACCACGACAGTTTCACGGATCGTGCGCCTGCCTTGGGCGGTCTGGTGGAATTCTATCGCTCGCCCGAGCGTGAATTGTGGACTGATACAGGGTTCAACGTGCCCGACTATCCACGTCTGGCGCAATTGTGGTGGCAGAATATCGGCAACGCCTCGTCCGGTGCGGCAACTGCTCAGGAAGCCATGGACGCGCTTTGCGCCGAACAAGAAGCGGTGATGGAACGCCTGCAGCGTGCCGGTGTTCAGGGTGAATTCGGCCCCTTGCTGAACGAGCCGCAGGACGCATCCTATTGGTTGGCACAGCCCGGCGCCCCATGGCCCAAGCTGGACGACGAAAAGGGCGCGCCACAGACCATCGCCTATGAAGAGCTGATCCGCCGCTGGACGGAATAAGCCCCATTCGGGGGTGACCTCCAGGCCCCCGATCCCGTGGCGAAGCGGCCCTCTGGCTGCTTCGCCACATTCATGACAAGCTGCCAAGACAAGCATGGGACCGACGACAATGGGATATATTCTGGCACTCGATCAGGGCACCACATCCAGCCGGGGGATCGTCTTCGGCCCCGATATGAAGATCGTCGCATCCGCGCAGGAAGAATTCCCGCAACATTACCCGGCCTCGGGCTGGGTCGAACATGATCCGTCGGACCTTTGGGCCTCGACCGCGGCAACCGCGCGGGCGGCGCTGGAAAAGGCCGGGCTGAAGGCCAAGGATATCGCCGCCATCGGCATCACCAACCAGCGCGAAACCACGCTGGTCTGGGACCGCAAGACCGGCAAACCCATTCACAATGCCATCGTCTGGCAGGACCGCCGCACCGCCGATTTCTGCGCCAAGCTGCGTGCGGACGGCCATGAAGATATGATCACCCGCCGCACCGGCCTGCTGGCGGACCCGTATTTTTCGGCCACCAAGCTGAAATATATCCTCGATAACGTGCCAGGCGCGCGCGACCGTGCCCGCAGGGGTGAACTGGCCTTCGGGACGGTGGACAGCTGGCTGATCTGGAACCTGACCGGCGGACGCAGCCATGTGACCGATGCGACCAATGCCGCGCGCACCATGCTATATGACATCCACAAAGGACGGTGGAGCCAGACAATCTGCGCTCTCTTCGACATCCCGCAAGAAATGCTGCCGGATGTCCGCGATTGCGCCGCCGATTTCGGCATGACCCGGCCCGATCTGTTCGGCCATGAAATCCCGATCCTAGGCGTCGCGGGCGACCAGCAGGCAGCCACCATCGGGCAGGCCTGTTTCCAGCCCGGCATGGTCAAATCGACCTATGGCACCGGCTGTTTCGTGGTGCTGAATACCGGCGATACGGCTGTCGCCTCGACCAATAAACTGCTGACCACCATCGCCTATCAACTGGATGGCAAGCCGACCTATGCGCTCGAAGGGTCGATCTTTATCGCCGGCGCCGTGGTGCAATGGCTGCGCGACGGGATCAAGGTGATCCGCGCCGCCCCTGAAACCCAAGGGCTGGCCGAAACCGCCGATCCGGGCCAGGACCTGATCCTTGTGCCCGCCTTCGTGGGCCTCGGCGCGCCTTATTGGGCGCCCGAGGCGCGGGGCGCGATCTTTGGCATGACCCGCAATTCAGGGCCTGCGGAATTTGCCCGCGCAGCACTGGAATCGGTGGGCTACCAGACCCGCGATCTGCTCGAGGCGATGCAGGCCGACTGGACCCGTGACGCGGCCCAGCCATCCTTGCGCGTCGATGGCGGCATGGCGGCGAATGATTACGCGATGCAATTTTTATCCGACATCATCGGCGCGCCGGTGGACCGGCCGCAGGTGCTGGAAACCACCGCGCTTGGCGCGGCATGGCTGGCCGGGATGCGCGCGGGCGTCTGGCCCGATATGGAAGCATTCGCCAAGGTCTGGGCCGTGGACCGCCAATTCACCGCCGCCATGGATGCCGCAGCCCGCGACAGCCGTTATGCCCGCTGGGGGCGCGCGGTCAACGCGGTGCTGGCGGTCTGATGATCGCGCCTTTCGGCTTTGCCACGGCGGGCACGATCCGCTTTGGCCGCGGCGTGCTGGCCGAAGCGCTGCCCTTTGCCGCAGCTTTTGCCCGCGTGCTGCTGGTACGATCGGCCTCGGTCGCGGCGGCGGATGGGTTGGCGCAAGACCTGCGCCAGACCTGCGCCGTGCTGGACCTGACCGTCAAGGGCGAGCCTGACCTGCCTGCGATCACGGCCCATCTGGTGACCGCGCGTCCCTTTGGCCCCGATCTGGTCATCGCCATCGGCGGCGGTGCGGTGATCGATTATGGCAAGGCGCTGGCCGCGCTGATCCCCGCCCCGCATGACGCGCTGCGCTATCTAGAGGTGGTGGGCGAGGGTCAGCCGCTGGACATGCCCCCCCTGCCCCTGATCGCGATCCCCACGACCGCAGGCACCGGCACCGAAGTCACCCGTAACGCGGTGATCGGCGTGCCAGAGGCCGGGCGCAAAGTATCCTTGCGCGATCCACGGCTTTACCCGACGCTGGCGCTGGTGGACCCGGCTCTGTGCCTGTCCTGCCCCAAGGCCGTGACGCTGGCATCGGGGCTGGATGCGATCACCCAGGTGATCGAACCTTTCACCAGCGCGCGCGCCAATCCGGTCACCGATGCCTTGTGCCGTGACGCAATCCCGCGTGGGTTAGCGGCGCTGCACCGGATCATGGATCATGGTGACGCCAGCGCATGGGATGACATGGCGCTGACCAGCGTCTGCGGCGGGCTGGCGCTGGCCAATGCAGGGCTGGGGGCGGTGCATGGTTTTGCCGGGGTGATCGGCGGGCGGACCGGTGCCGCGCATGGTGCGATCTGCGGCACTTTGCTGGTGCCGGTGCTGCAAGCCAATCTGGCCGCAGCCCCGCCCGATGCGGCACGACGGATCGGATGGGTGATCACCAAGATCGCGGATGAATTCGGCAGCCTGTCCGATTTCGACACATGGACCCGCGACCACGGCCTGCCGTACCTGACCGCACTTGGCCTGTCCGCCGACAGCCATGACGCAATCGCCCAAGAGGCGAAGGCCGCATCCTCTTACAAGGCCAATCCGGTCGATCTGGATATGGCGGCGCTGCGGGATATTCTTGCCCGCGGCTAGGCCTGTGGCCCGCAAGGCGCGGCGCGAGGCCGGTCAGCGCGCGGTCAGCTGCCCCGATAGGTCGAAAAGCCGAAAGGCGAGACAAGCAGCGGCACATGGTAATGCGAACCGGGATCATTGATGCCAAACCGGATCGGGATATCGTCAAGAAAGCGCGGATCATCGCTGCGGCCGAAATAGGCCCCCGCCTGAAACAGCAATTCATACCGCCCGACAGCGAAATCCGCAGCGGGCAAAATAGGGCTGTCGGTCCGCCCATCGGCATTGGTGATCATTGACGCAAGATGCCGCCGCGCATCCCCGTCCAGCCGATAAAGATCGACCGCCATCCCCGCCGCAGGCACGCCATTTGCGGTATCCAGCACATGGGTCGTCAGAAATCCGGTCATCTTGGCCCTCGCGTTGCCTAAAATTGCGCGTAACAGGCGGCAAGCTTGCCATTCATGTCGCCATGAAATCAAGCATTTGGCCTGTCCGCGCCTTGCTGTCGCACCCCACTGACAGGGGCGCGCTTCCTGCTATATGAGGATCACAGACAGCGTAAAGGTGAAATCAAATGATGGAAACACTGCTTTTATCCCGCATCCAGTTTGCGGCGAATATCTCTTTCCATATCCTGTTTCCAACGATCACGATCGCATTGGGCTGGGTCCTGTTGTTCTTCAAGATCCGCTATAACCAGACCGGCCAGGACCGCTGGATGGAGGCCTATCGCTTCTGGGTCAAGATTTTCGCGCTGTCTTTTGCCATGGGCGTGGTCTCGGGGATCACCATGTCGTTCCAATTCGGGACCAATTGGCCCGGCTTCATGGAAAAGGTCGGCAATATCGCAGGGCCATTGCTGGCCTATGAAATCATGACGGCCTTTTTCCTGGAGGCTGTGTTTCTGGGCATCATGCTGTTCGGCTTTCGCCGCGTGCCCAATTGGGTGCATACGGGCGCGACGTTCCTTGTGGCCTTTGGTACGCTGATGTCGACTTTCTGGATCATCGTGCTGAATTCATGGATGCATACCCCCCAAGGATTTGAGATGCGCGACGGTGTCGCCCATGCAACCGATTGGTTCGCGATCATCTTCAACCCCTCGATGCCTTATCGCTTTACCCATATGGTGCTGGCCAGTTTCCTGACCGTCAGCTTCCTGATCGCCGGTGTCAGCGCCTTCCGCTGGCTGATCGGCGGACGCACCGAAGGCGTGCGCGTCGCCTTGAAAACCGCTGTCTTCGGGGCCGCACTGCTGATGCCGGTGCAGATTTTCGTGGGCGATATGCACGGGCTGAACACAAAGGAATTCCAGCCCGCCAAGGTCGCCGCAATGGAAGGGCATTGGGAAACCGGTGGCAATGTGCCGTTGATCCTGTTCGCCCTGCCTGACCAGGAAGCGCGCGAGAACCATTTCGAGATCGGGATCCCGAACCTTGCCTCTTTCATCCTGACCCATGAATGGGACGGGGTGGTGCAGGGGCTGAACGATTTCGTGGCCGAGGATGGCACGATCCTGCATCCGCGCGTGGCACCCGTATTCTGGTCGTTCCGCGTGATGATCGGCACCGGCGTGGCGATGCTGCTGCTTAGCTGGGCTGCGTCTTTCATGATGCTGCGCCGCAAGCGCGGGGTCGAGGGCCTGCCCAAGCCCGTGCTTTATGCGCTGGTCGGCATGAGCTTTAGCGGCTGGCTGGCGACGCTTGCGGGCTGGTACACAACCGAGATCGGCCGCCAGCCCTGGCTGGTGCAAGGCGTGATGACAACCGCAGAGGCCGTGGCCGATGTGCCTGCGCCGATGGTTCTGTCCACGCTGATCGCCTATCTGGTGGTCTATGCGCTGCTTTTGTCGGCCTATATCTATGTCATCTTCTACTTGGCGCGCAAAATGTCGCGCGGCGAAGATATCGGCACCCGCATCGCACCTGCGCCTGCGGCGGCACCCAATGCCATCCCTGCGGAGTAGCGACGATGAACACTTTTGGTGATCCGACGATCTGGCTGCCTTTCGTCTTTGCCGGGCTGATGGGCCTGTCGATCCTGATCTATGTCGTGCTGGACGGGTTCGATCTTGGGGTCGGGGTCCTGTTCCCTTTTGCCGAGGAGGACGAAAAGGACATGATGATCGCCACGATCGGGCCGTTCTGGGATGCCAATGAGACTTGGCTGGTGCTGGCGGTCGGGCTGCTGCTGGTGGCCTTTCCGGCAGCGCATGGCGCAATCCTGACGGCGCTATACCTGCCGGTTGCGATCATGCTGGTCGGGCTGATCCTTCGCGGCGTTGCCTTCGAATTCCGCGCCAAGGCCCCCGCCCCGCATAAGCGTTTATGGAACAATGCTTTTTTCGCAGGCTCGCTGATGACCTCGCTCTCGCAGGGGTTCATGCTGGGCATGTATATCATGGGGCTGGAATGGACGCTGGTGAATGCGGCCTTCAGCCTGCTGACGGCGGTCTTTCTGACCGTGGGCTATAGTTTCATCGGCGCGACATGGGTGATCCACAAGACGGACGGGGCCTTGCAGGCGAAATCCGTCGATTGGGCCAAGGGCGGGATCTGGGGGCTGGTGCTGGGCATCGGGCTGGTGTCGATGGCGACGCCGCTGGTCAGCACGCGGATCTTTGACAAATGGTTCAGCTGGCCCGAGGCGCTGTTGCTGTCGCCCCTGCCGATCCTGTCGGCGCTGCTGGTCTTTGCGCTGTGGTGGATGCTGCGCCGGATGCCGTTCACGCATGACCGGGTGTCCTGGTTGCCTTTTGCTGCGGCATCCTCGCTCTGGGTGATGGCGTTCATCGGGATGGCCTATAGCTTTTATCCCTATGTCGTCCCCGAACAGCTGACCATCTACGAGGCCGCCAGCGCGCCTGAAAGCCTGTTCATCATCCTGATCGGCACGCTTTTCGTGCTGCCCACGATCCTGGCTTATACGGTGCTGGCCTATACCGTGTTCCGCGGCAAGGCGACCGAACTGCGCTATGACTGATGCAGGGTGGATCATGATCCACCCTACGGGGGTGAAATCGGGCAGAATCGGTTTGACACCCCCCCGCCCTTTGCGTAATCGGACGCTCATGGTAAGGCGCGGTAGCTCAGTTGGTTAGAGCGATCGACTCATAATCGATAGGTCGGGAGTTCAAGTCTCCCCCACGCCACCACAACCCTTTCCACTGCATCAAAACCGAATTAGCCTGCGGCCAGATTTGCACGAAAGGCCGCGCCACATGTCCGTCATCGACCAGATCGCTGCCGCCATCGGTGCGGATCGCATCCTGACCGGCAAGGACGCCGCCCCCTATGGCAAGGACTGGACGGGGGCCTATACATCAACCCCGCTGGCCGTGCTGCGCCCCATATCCACCGCCGAGGTCGCGGCAATCATACGCATCGCCCATGCCACGTGCACACCCGTTGTCCCCTGTTCCGGCAGGACCGGTCTGACCGGGGCCACGATGGCCGATGGCGCGCTGATGCTGTCGGTCGAACGGCTGAACCAGATCACCCAGATCAACACCACCGGGCGCACCGCCACAGTCGGCGCAGGCGTGATCCTGTCCAATCTGCATGATGCGGCCGCCGCACATGGCCTGATCTTTCCGCTGACCCTGGGCGCGCGCGGATCGGCGATGATCGGCGGCTTGCTGTCCACCAATGCGGGCGGGTCCAATGTGGTGCGCTATGGCAGCACGCGGGGTCTCTGTCTGGGGCTAGAGGTCGTGATGGCCGATGGGCGCGTCATGAATTTGATGAGCGCGCTGCACAAGGACAATTCCGGCCTCGATCTGCGCAACCTGATGATCGGTGCCGAAGGCACGCTCGGGATCATCACCGCCGCCGTGCTGAAACTGCTGCCCAAGCCGCAGGCCTATGCCACGGCAATGGTCGCCCTGCCCTCGCTGGCCGATGCGCTGGCGCTGCTGCACCGTCTGCAAGACGAAACCGGCGGCGGGGTCGAGGCGTTTGAATATATGCCGCGCAGCTATATGGCCAAGCACCGGCAGATGTTCCCCGATATGCCCCCGCCTTTCGCGCAGGACCACGACGTCAATATCATGATCGAGGTCGCCGCCACCACCGCCCGTGATGCACAGCCCGGCCCGGACGGACAAAGGCCCGTCGTCACCCTGCTTGAGGATGTACTGGGCCAGATGCTCGAGGATGGCACCCTGCTGGACGCCGTGATCGCCCAGAATGAGACCCAGCGCCGCGAGATCTGGAAACGCCGCGAAGATGCCGGCGATGTTGCCTTTTTCGGCGGGCATTTCGTGAATACCGATATCGCCCTGCCGCTGGACAAGATCGCCACCTTCGAGGCCGCCGTGACACCGCGCCTGCGCGCCATTGATCCGGATGTCGAAGAAGTCATGGTCGCCCATCTGGGGGACGGCAATATCCACCACACCAGCTATGTCAGCCGCAATGATCCCGCTGCGATGGCCGCATTGCTTGAAGCGGTCGAGGATGTGGTGCAGGACTTGGGCGGGTCATTCAGCGCCGAACATGGAATCGGCCTGTCGAAACTGGCCACGATGAAACGGCGCAAGGACCCCGTGGCCTTGGCCGCGATGCGCGCGGTCAAGGCAGCGCTTGACCCGCATGATATCCTGAACCCGGGCAAGGTGATCCCGCCCGCCTGACCCGATGGAAGGGCCGCCAATGATCAAGCTGGCGCTGACAAAGATCCTGCAAATCCGGCAGAACTATTGGTTCTGGCCCAGCATGATGACCTGTGTCGCGGTCGTCCTGGGCATCCTGATGCCGATGCTGGACCGGCAGCTTGGCGCTGTCTGGCTGCGCGATCTTGGGATCGTGCCGATTGCCGATGTCGATGGCGCACGCGCGGTGCTGACCACCTTGGCGGCAGCCTCGCTGGGGGTTGCGGGTGTGGCTTTTTCGGTGACGATGGTTGCCGTCTCTTTTGCCAGTGCCAATTACGGGCCGCGGCTGATCAGCAATTTCATGGCCAATCGCCAGAATCAGGTGGTGCTGGGGGTCTTCGTGGCGACCTTCGCCTATAGCATGGTCGTGCTCAGCACCGTGAATCAGGATACCTCGCTGCCCGATCTGACGCTGCAAACCTTCGTGCCGCAGATCGCGATCCTGTTCGCGCTGGTGCTGATGCTGGCAACCGTGGGGGCGCTGATCTTCTACATCCATCATATCCCTGAATCGATCAATATCATGAACCTGCTGTCCGATATCGGCGGCAAACTGGAACGCGCCGTGATCGCGATGCTGCAGGCCGAGCAATCCAGCCCCGGCAAAAAGCCCGTCGATCTGGCCCCCGTCCCCGAAAAAACCGATGCGCCCGGCCGTCACATCACCGCCGATTGCGCGGGGTTTTTGCAGCATGTGACCTACAAAGACCTGCGCGCCATCGCCAAGGCCAATGACATTCAAATCGCCCTGCACCGCGCACCGGGGGATTTTCTGGTGCCGGGTGATCGGGTCCTGTCGGCCCGTCCGTCAGGGCGCAGCACCGACAAGGTGATCGGCGAGATCCAGAATTGCTATACGATCGGGGCGAACCGGACCGAACATCAGGACATCTTGTTCCTGTCGGACCAATTGGTCGAGGTCTGCGGCCGCGCCCTGTCACCCGGCGTGAATGATCCGATGACGGCGATGCTGTGCCTGCACTGGCTCAAACCCGGCCTGACCGCCTTTGCCCAGCGCCCGCCCGCGCGGCAGGCAGATCCTGCGGACCCGGTGATCTACCGGCGGCTGACCTTCAAGGATATGCTGGACCAATCATGGGACGGGATGCGCCAATATGTGGCAAAAGATCAAAGCGTCACCCTGCGCGGCTTGGAAATGCTGGCCGATATCGCCATTGCCGCGGGCAAAGACGATGTGACTGCCGCCTGCAAGCGGCAGGCCCAGCTTTTGGCGGCATCAGCGCATGCCATGCAGGACGATCCCGGCGCGCGGGCCGATATCGCGCAGAGCCTGCGCGAAACCTTGCAACGGATGGCGCGCGACGCGGCGCGTTGAGCGGCCCTCAGACCTCGGGCCCAGAGGGGTCGGGAATCACACTGGGGACATCCTCGACCTTGGTCTCGTCCCATCCTTTGTCCTGCCGCTTGATCCGGCGCGAAACCACATAGCTGATCGGCCAGGCGATCACAAAGCCAATCGCAGCCGCCCCGCCGATGGCCAGCCATGAATACCAGCCCAGCGTCATGACAGCGATCACCAAGGCCCCTGTGGTCACGCTGCCGACCATGAATGTCAGATAGATGCTCAGACGGTCCATAACGTCTCCTTTCAGATTGAAAGGCAAACGTCCGAAGGCGCGGCAGGTTCCACCGCTACATATGGTCGAAAAACCCCGGCCCCGCCTGCGCCAAAAGCTTGATCGCCATTTCGCGGCCCATCTCGGCGCCATCGGCAATCGCGCCGGTCATGTCATCGGCCAGCACTTGGCTGCCATCGGTGCGCAGGATTTCGCCGCGCAGGCGCAGGCTGCCACCGTCAAGATCGGCCAGCCCGCCAATCGGCGTCTCGCAGGATCCGTCCAGATGCGCCAGAAAGCTGCGTTCAGCGGCAAGGCGCTGGCCGGTGGGGCCGTGGTGGATCGCCTCCAGCATGGCGGCGGCGCGGGTATCATCGGCGCGGCGTTCGATCCCGATGGCACCTTGGGCGATGGCGGGCAGCATGTCCTCGGGCGCGATGGCGCTGCGTGGCACATCGGTCATGTTCAGCCGGTTCAGCCCCGCCATGGCCAGAAAGGTCGCCTCGGCCACGCCATTGCCCAGCTTCATCAGGCGGGTCTGCACATTGCCGCGAAATTCCACGACATTCAGATCGGGGCGGCGCACCAATAGCTGCGAGCGCCGCCGCAAGGACGAGGTGCCGACGGTGGCCCCCTGGTCCAGATCATCCAAGCCCTTGGCCGTCAGCGACACAAACGCATCGCGCACATCCTCGCGCGGAAGGTATGTATCGAGCAACAAACCACCCGGCTGGTCGACGGGCATATCCTTCATCGAATGGACCGCGATGTCGATGGATCCGTCCAGCAGCGCCTCTTCGATCTCGCGGGTGAAAAGACCCTTGCCGCCGATATCCTTCAAGGCGCGGTCCTGAATAGCATCGCCCATGACCTTGATCACGACGATGGCAAAGGCGTCTTCGGGCAGATCAAATTCCGCCATCAGCCTTGCGCGCGTCTCATGCGCCTGCGCAAGCGCCAGCGGCGATCCACGGGTTCCGATGTTGAAAGGCGAGGCGGGTGTGGGCAAAGCAATGTTCATGGCGCGATTGTTAGACGTGTCAATCTGGCCTGACAACTGCCTTGACAACATGTTCCGCAATTGGGACGACAGAGAGGTTGAAAAAGGACAAGACATGGCGCAGCAAAAGACCATCCTCAGGGCCCTTGCGGGCGAAACGCTTCCGACCCCGCCGATCTGGATGATGCGGCAGGCGGGGCGTTACCTGCCCGAATACCGCGCCACGCGCGCCCAAGCGGGGGATTTCCTGTCACTGTGCTACAACCCTGAACTGGCTGCCGAAGTCACGCTGCAACCGATCCGGCGCTATGGGTTCGACGCGGCGATTCTATTCGCTGATATCTTGCTGTTGCCACAGGCTTTGGGGGCGGATCTGTGGTTCGTCACCGGCGAAGGGCCGCGCCTGTCCACCATTACAACACCCGAGGAACTGGGGCGCCTGAAGCCCGTCGAGGAAATCCACGACACGCTTAACCCCGTCTATGAGACGGTAAAAATTCTGGCGCAAGACCTGCCCAAGGAAACCACGCTGATCGGTTTTGCCGGCGCGCCCTGGACCGTTGCCACCTATATTATCGCCGGCAAAGGCACGCCCGATCAAGGGCCCGCCCATGCGCTCAAGGCGGAAAACCGGCCCGTCTTTGAAGGCATCATGCACCGGCTGACCGAAGGCACGATCGCCTATCTGTCAAAACAGATCGAGGCCGGGGCGGAATGCGTCAAATTGTTCGACAGCTGGGCCGGATCGCTGGAAGGCGACGATTTCACCGAATTCTCGATCAAACCGATGCAGCGGATCACCGCCGCGCTCAAGCAAAAGCACCCCGGCATTCCCGTCATCGCCTTTCCGCGCGGGGCGGGCACGAAATACGCGGGCGTGCATGCCGCGACCGGGGCCGATTGCGTGGCGGTCGATGACGGTGTCGATGCGGCCTGGGTCGCGGACCACGTCCAGAAAGACGGCTGCGTGCAGGGCAATCTGGCCTCCGCGCATATGGTCACCGGCGGGCAGGCGCTGGTGGATGAAACCCGCCGCATCCGCGACGCGCTATCGGGTGGGGCGCATATCTTCAACCTTGGCCATGGCATCACGCCAGAGGCCGACCCCGCCAATGTGCAACTGATGATCGACACATTGCGGGGCGGCTGACGCCCCCCACTTCTTTTTTCCAAAAATACTCCGGGGTGAGCGCCGGACATGGTCCGGGGCGAGGGGCAGCGCCCCTTTTGCGGCTTTGCCGCAAGCGCTCCGCGCGGGGATATTTATGCTCGAAAGATGGGGGCGGCACCTGTGGGATGCCGCTTGCGTCTCATACCCATTTCGCCAATGGCGGCAGGCTCATCAGCACGGCATTGGCATCATGGCCGGTGGTCAACCCGAATTTGGTGCCACGGTCGTAAACAAGGTTATATTCCGCATAAAGCCCGCGGTGGATCAGCTGCGTGTCCTTGTCGGCGTCATTCCACGGCATATCGCGGCGTTTTTCCACCAACGGCACATAGGCGGGCAGGAAGGCGCGGCCGATATCCTGGGTCAGGGTGAAATCAGCCTGCCAATCGCCGGTGCAATAATCATCCATGAAAATGCCGCCCACGCCCCGCGCGCGGTTGCGGTGGGGGATATAGAAATATTCATCCGCCCAGGCCTTGAGCTTGGGGTAGTGATCTTCCCCATGCGGGTCCAGATGCGCCTTTTGCGTGGCGTGGAAATGGGCGGTATCTTCTGCATATTCGATGCAGGGGTTCAGGTCGGACCCGCCGCCGAACCACCAGGCATGCGGGGTCCAGAACATGCGGGTATTCATATGGACCGCAGGCGCATGCGGGTTTTGCATATGCGCCACCAGCGAAATGCCCGAAGCCCAGAACCGCGGATCATCCGCCATGCCAGGCACACCGCGCGCGGCCATGGCGCGCTGTGCGGCATCACCCAACTGGCCATAGACGGTCGAGATATTGACGCCCACCTTTTCAAACACGCGCCCCCCGCGCATCACCGACATCAGCCCACCGCCCGCGTCCGATCCGTCGTCAGAATGCCGCGATGTTTCGGTCACTGCGAACCGGCCTGCGGGGGCCGCGCCTGCATGGCTGTCCTCCAACGCCTCGAAGGCTGCGACGATATCGTCGCGCAATCTGCGGAACCATGCCGATGCCGTGGCTTTTTGTGCTGCGAATTCTTCTGCCATGTGACGGCTTAGCCCCTGATATTGTATAGCGATTGGTAATAATGTGCAGATACCATACCGAACACGATCCGATGTTCCAGACCAAAACCGGAGAAGACGATGCGCCCTGCCCTGATCATCCTGCCTTTTGTGGCACTTACCGCCTGCGCCACACCGCGCGAAGATTGTATCGGGCAGGCGACGCGCGATCTGCGCGTGCTGAACAGCCTGATCACCGAAACCCAGGGCAATCTGGCGCGCGGCTATGCGATCGCGGAACATCAGGACATCCGCACGATCCGCCAGACCTGTCGTGGCACCAACAGCGATGGCACGACATTCCGCTATCGCTGCGACGAGACCGAGACATTCACCACGAACCGCCCTGTCGCCATCGATCTGAACGCCGAACGCGCCAAGCTCAATTCACTGGTCGAACGGCGCAGCCAGCAACAGGCATCA
Organism: Yoonia vestfoldensis; assembly: GCF_002158905.1. NCBI lineage: Bacteria > Pseudomonadati > Pseudomonadota > Alphaproteobacteria > Rhodobacterales > Paracoccaceae > Yoonia > Yoonia vestfoldensis. Next base: position 756,034 of record NZ_CP021431.1, on the reverse strand, counting down.
TCGGATCAGCTGGTGCTGCAATGCATCGCGATGCACCCCGAATGATCAATGCGCCGATACGCAGGCCGGGTCGATCAGGGTCCGCCCACCATCGACGGTGATGATCTGGCCGGTCACGAAACCGGCCGCATCTGACGCCAGATATTGCACGGCATCCGATACCTCGCCGGGGCTTGCGATCCGGTGCAGCGGGGTGTTTTCGAGGATCGCATCGCGCATTTCGTCATCATCTTTGAGCGAGCCCATCAGGCTCGCGCTCATGACGCTGCCGAAGGCCACGGCATTGACGCGGATACCGTGCGGCGCGAAGGCCACGGCCATCGACCGCGTCAGCTGGTCCAGTGCGGCGGTGCTGACCGAATAGGCCAGTAGGTCGCCATGGGTGCGCCGTGACGCAATGGACGAGATGTTCACGATCGACCCGACAGCAGCGCCGCCGCCGCCCTTGCCTGCCTGTTTGATCATCCGGCGCGCCACGGCCTGGCTGACGCGCATCGCGGTCAGCATGTTTTGCTGCAACAATTCATCCATCGACGTGTCATCGGGGTCCAGCGGGTCGGTGATCATCACCTGCCGAGACGCATTGACCAGAATATCAACCCGTTCAAATGCATCGATGGTCGCGGATAACAGGTTGGTGATGGTCAGCTTCTTGCGCAGATCGCCCGCGAACAGCCGGATATTGGCCTCTTTCTCGGCCTCTTCGCCCATCTGGGCGCGCAGGGTCTTTTCATCCATATCGGCAAAGACGACATTGGCCCCGCCTTCGGCGAAATGCCGCGCGATGGCCAGCCCGACGCCATTGGCCGCCCCCGTGACAATTGCGGTCTTGCCGCTGATGGAAAAGGACATGGCGATGCTCCCTTACGCTAAGCGCAGCGGTTTGGTGGCGTGGAACAATTTGAACGCGTTGTTGCCACCGATTATGTCGACATTGCGGAAACTTTCCGACATGGCCGATTCATAGGGCAAATGCCGGTTCGCGACCATCCACAGCTTGCCATGCGGGGCCAGCAGGCGGCAGGCCGCTTGGATAAAGGCACGGCCCAACCCGGCATCAGCGGCGCGCCCGGTGTGGAAAGGCGGGTTCATGACGATCCCGTCATAGGCTTTTTCGGGGGTAAAGCGCAGCGCATCGGCCCAGTGGAACCGCGCGCGCGGATCGGTCACGTTCAATTGCGCGCAATCAAGCGACAGGGCCTCGGCCTCGATCAGGTCCAGCGCGGCCACACCTTCGCGCGCCAGCACCGCCTGCGCCAGATAGCCCCAACCCGCGCCCAGATCGGCCATGCGCGCGGGCAGTTTCGGCGGCAATGCAGCGGCCAGCAGCGCAGAGCCTGCATCGACCGCGCCATCGGAAAACACGCCCGCCGTGGTGAAATACCCATGCGGTCCCTGCACCGGCCCCGGTATCGCCCAATCGGCAAAGGCGGGGCTGGCGGCAAACCAGAACAGCCGGCCATGCCCTTTGGTGACAGAAGGCAGATCGCCCAGCCGCGCGCGGCAGGATTTGAACAGGCTGTCCACGCCATCCGTGCGCTGCCCGTCGACGATGACCAGATCGGCCTTGGCGCAGGCCTGCGCGATCATCGCCTGCGCCAGCGCCTTGGCGCGCGGCACAATGACCACGGCTGTGGCGCAGCGCGGCAGGTCCCGGCTGACCGCATGCCCCGCAATCTGCCAATCGGCGACATCGGGGTAAAAGCCGTGGACAATGCGCAAAGCCTCGCGCGGCAAATCCGAAATGTCATAGCTGGCAGGCGGGCGCATCAGGCCGATATCGCCTGCGCGCAGGACAAGAAGGCCGTCGTGGATGGCCGTGCTGAGGCGGGATTGTGGCATATCTGTCGCGAATAACGCGGGCGCGCTATTCTTTCTCCATCGTGCATTGCAGCGGGTGCTGGTGGCGTTGCGCGAAATCCATCACCTGCGCCACCTTGGTTTCAGCGATCTCGTGGCTGAAAACGCCGACGACGGCAACGCCTTTCTTATGCACCGTCAGCATCAATTCGAACGCCTGCGCATGGGACAGCCCAAAGAAGCGTTCCAACACATGCACGACAAATTCCATCGGCGTGAAATCATCGTTCAGTATCAGCACCTTATACATCGGCGGCCGTTTCGTCTTTGGCTTTGTCTCAAGCGCAATGCCAAGGTTGCCGTCGTCGCGGTCCTCTTTGTCAGCCATCATGTGGAACGGGGCGTGCATCAATGATCCTGTCATAGCGCTACATATAAAGCATGCCCGCCCAGAGAAAAGGGGATCATGCGAGAAAGGGAAAACCCGCCAATCGCCTATCTAGCGGCTTGACGGCGCAAAGCTACCACATCTTCGAAACCTGCCCGATGAACGCCCCGAAAGTCTTTGAATTTAGGGTGTTTTCCGGCAAGCAAACTTGTGCTAGCCTTTGCAAATAATAATAAGGTCACCGGAAAAATCCGGGGCCAGAGGCAGTAAGAGGCACGCGACATGGCACGTCGTCCGGGACAGTTGGCCCATATCGGGCTGTATTTTTGCGTTCTGATTTTCATTCTGGCCCTTGCGCCGATGCGCGGGCTTGCCGCCCCCTATGCCGCATTGGTCATGGATGCGCGCACCGGCGAGGTGCTGCATGCGCGCAATGCCGATACACGGCTGCATCCGGCCTCTTTGACCAAGATGATGACGCTTTATGTGGCCTTTCAGGCGATTGAACGTGGTGAGATTTCGCTTGATACCGAGGTGACGATCACATCCCATGCCGCCAATGAGCCGCCGTCCAAACTGGGGCTGCGCGCCGGTCAGCGGATCCGCCTGCGCTATCTGATCCGGGCCGCTGCCGTCAGATCCGCCAATGACGCGGCCACGGCGATCGGGATCGCGATCTCGGGGTCCGAAGAGGCTTTTGCCACGCGGATGAACCGGACAGCAGCCGCCATGGGCATGTCCAACACCACCTTTCGCAATGCCCATGGGCTGACGCAATCGGGCCATTTGTCGACGGCGCGCGACATGTCGATCCTGGGGCGGCATGTGATCTATGATTTCCCGCAATATTATAACCTGTTTTCGCGCCGCACCGCCGATGCCGGCGTGGCCACGGTGCAGCATACCAACCGCCGCTGGCTGGATTCCTATCCGGGCGGTGACGGGATCAAGACCGGCTTTACCAATGCGGCCGGTTTCACGCTGGTCGCCTCGGCCCAGCGCGGCGATCAGCGGATCATCGCGACCGTGTTTGGTGGCACCTCGACCGCGGCGCGCAATGCGCGCATCACAGAGCTGATGGATATGGGGTTCAGCATGGCCCCTCGCCATGCCAATGTGAACCGCCCGACACCACCCGGCGCGATGGCCGAAGCCCCTGCGGACGGATCCATCGCCGCAGGCAATAGCGTGCGCGGATCGGCGGGCAAGGTGATCCGTGTCAACGGGCTTGTGACCCGCAGCTACCGCCCCGTTGGCCGCCCCGTCACGACGCAACCAGAGGCCGAGATGTTGCTATCCGCTGCGCCACAGGAATCCGCCCCTGCCCCCGCGCCAGAGGTCGATGTCGCCGTGGTTGTCGAACAAGATATCATCAATGCGGTGCTGGCCGATGCGGTCAATGCCACTTTGATGGAGGTTCTGGCGGAAGAGCCGTCCGCGCAAGTCGCCGAGACCAGTGTCGCTCAGGCCAGTCCCACCGTCACCCCGCAGCCCCGGCCCGAACCACCCGCCGAGATGCAGATGGTCGCAATGGCCGCGACAGCACCGGTGGCGCCTCTGGCTGAAAGTTTCACCGCCACAGAGCCAGAAGTTGTCACCCGCGTGTCCACCTCTGGCGGGCGGCATTGGGGCGTGAATGTCGGCCGTTATCCCAGCCGCTTTGACGCCGAGCGGGTGCTGCTGCAGGTCGCCTTGAACGAGATGAATACGCTGGACGGGGCGCTGCGCCGTGTCGTGCAGCGTTCTGGCGGGTTTGACGCCAATTTCATGGGGCTGAGCCGCGACGCGGCTGATCTGGCCTGTCGCCGGTTGCAGGCGCGCGGCACGACCTGTTTCATGATCGGGGCCGACGGCTAGGTTGCGCGGTCGCAAAAGGACTTTCGGGCCTCCGGCGGGAGTATTTTTGGAAAAAAGAAGTGGGGGTCAGGCCGAAATGGCGCGCCCTTCAAAGGCCGCCGCCATCAGCTGACGGGTATAGGGGTCTTGGGGCGCATCAAAGATCGCCGCGGCGTCGCCTGCTTCGACCACATCGCCTTGTTTCATCACCATCACCTTGTGGGACAGCGCGCGCACGACTTTCAGGTCATGGCTGATGAACAGATAGGCCAACCCGTTTCTTTGTTGCAGGTCGCGCAACAGCTGCACGATCTGCACCTGCACCGTCATATCGAGCGCCGAGGTGGGTTCGTCGAGCACCAAGAGCCGGGGCCGCAGGATCATCGCGCGTGCGATCGCGATCCGCTGCCGCTGTCCGCCCGAGAATTCATGTGGATAGCGGTCCATCATCGCGGGGTCGAGCCCGACCTCGGCCATGATGTCGCTGACCATCTCGCGCCGGTTGCGCCCCGGATCGACACCATGCACCCCCAGACCTTCGGCGATGATCTGTTCGACCGTCATGCGCGGGCTGAGCGAGCCATAGGGATCCTGGAACACGATCTGCATCTCGCTGCGCAGGGGCCGCATCTGGCGTTGCGTCAGGCTGTGGATGTCGCGCCCTGCAAAGCTGATCCGCCCCTGCGACCGGATCAACCGCATCACAGCCAGCGCCAGCGTTGTCTTGCCCGACCCGCTTTCGCCGACGATGCCCAGCGTTTCGCCTGCGCGCAGCGTCAGCGAGGCGCTATTGACCGCCTTGATATGCCCCACGGTGCGTTTGAGCAGGCCCGCCGTGATCGGGAACCAGATCCGCGCCTGATCAGTTTCCAGCACCATGGGCGCATCGGCGGGCACGGGCGCGGGCACGCCGGTTGATTCCGCCGCAAGCAGGCTTTGCGTATAGGCATGCTGCGGATTGGCGAATAATGCAGCGGTTGGCCCTTCCTCGACGATCACACCGTCTTTCATCACGCAGACCCGGTCGGCGATCTTGCGCACGATGGTCAGGTCATGGGTGATGAACAGCATCGACATTTTGTCGCGCTGTTTGAGATCAGCCAGCAGGTCGAGGATCTGCGCCTGGATGGTCACATCAAGCGCCGTTGTCGGTTCATCCGCGATCAGCAATTCCGGCCCATTGGCCAGGGCCATCGCAATCATCACCCGCTGCCGCTGTCCGCCGGATAATTGATGCGGATAGGCGCCAAGGCGGGTTTCGGGGTCGCGGATGCCGACGCGGGTCAGAAGCTCGATGATCCTTGTGCGCAGCGCCGGCCCGCGCAGCCCCTGATGCAATTCGATGCTTTCGGCCAATTGCTTTTCCAGCGTATGCAGCGGGTTCAGCGAGGTCATCGGTTCTTGAAAGATGAAACTGATGTCATTGCCGCGCACGCGGCGCAGGGCGGCTTCATCGGCACCGACCATTTCCACCCCGTTATAGGTGATGGATCCTGCCATGACCGCGCTATCGCCCAGCAGCTGCACGGTGGACAGGGCGGTGACGGATTTGCCCGACCCGCTTTCGCCGACAATCGCCAGCGTCTCGCCCCGATTAATCTGGAATGACACGCCGCGCACCGCATGGGTGGTGGCACCATCCTGCCGGAAGGCGACCGCCAAGTCGCGCACATCAAGAATGGCTTTGGTCATTTCACGGGGGCCTTTTGCGCAGCGGCGAGGTCTTGGGCGGCAACCACAGGCACCGACCCGTCCGCGATGAAGGTCTTGCGCGGATCAAAGGCGTCGCGGATTCCCTCGAAGATGAACACAAGCAGCGACAGCATGATCGCGAAGGTGAAGAAGGCGGTAAAGCCAAGCCACGGCGCTTGCAGGTTCTGTTTGGCCTGCAAGGTCAGCTCGCCCAGCGACGGGGCCGAGGATGGCAGCCCGAAGCCGAGGAAATCCAATGATGCCAGCGTGCCAATCGCCCCTGTCACCAGAAACGGCAGCATCGTCACGGTGGCGACCATCGCATTGGGCAGCATATGGCGGAACATGATCGTGCGGTCGGGCACGCCCAGCGCCTTGGCCGCGCGCACATATTCAAGGTTGCGCGCGCGCAGGAATTCCGCCCGCACCACCCCCACCAGCGCAGGCCAGCCGAACAGCACCGTCAGAAAGACCAGAAGCCAGAAGCTTCGTCCCAGAATGGCGAAAACGATGATGATGACGTAAAGCGACGGCGTCCCCGTCCAGATCTCGATAAAGCGCTGGAACGCCAGATCTGTCCAGCCGCCGAAATAGCCCTGCACCGCCCCGGCCGCGATCCCGATGATCGAGGCCGATATCGTGACCATCAGCGCAAAGACAATCGACAGCCGGAAGCCATAGATCACCCGCGCTGTCACGTCGCGTTTGGTGTCATCGGTGCCCAGCCAGTTCAGCGCAGAGGGCGGCGCGGGGGCCACGCCGGGCCGGTCAACGATGGTGTTGTAGGAATAGGGGATCACCGGCCAGATCATCCAGCCGGGCTGGAAATCTTCGCCCAGATCCTCGCCAGCCGCCAGCGCGGCCAGCGTGCCGTCCGGATCGTCAAGGCAGATCTCCATCCCGCCGGTCTTGATCAGGCATTGCACCTCTATGTCCTGATAGCGGGCCTGGGTCGGGAAATCGCCGCCGAAATCGCGCTCGGAATAGAATTGCGCGACGGGCATCCGCCATTCGCCCTGATAGCTGACAAGGATCGGTTTGTCGTTGGCGATCAGTTCGGCAAAAAGCGACAGGCTAAACAGCACGCCAAAGATGATCAGCGACCAGACCGCACGGCGGTTGCGCTTGAAATTGCGCCAGCGGCGCTGGTTCAGGGGGGACAGGCGCATCATGTGTTGCGCGCCTCGAAATCAATACGCGGGTCGATGAAGACATAAGTAATATCGGTCAGAATCCCGACCACCAGCCCAATCAGCGAAAAGGCGAAGAGCGTGCCAAAGACCACCGGATAATCACGCGCCACCGCCGCCTCGAACCCCAGCCGCCCCAGACCGTCCAGCGAGAACAGCGTTTCGATGATCAGCGACCCGCCGAAGAACACCCCGATGAACAAAGCCGGAAAGCCCGAGATCACGATCAGCATCGCATTACGGAACACATGGCCGTAAAGCACGCGGGATTCCGACAGCCCCTTGGCCTTGGCGGTGATGACATATTGTTTCTTGATCTCGTCCAGAAAGCTGTTTTTCGTCAGCAGCGTCAGCGTGGCAAAGGCCGAAATGGTGGAGGCCAGCACCGGCAGGGTGATGTGCCAGAGGTAATCGAGGATCTTGCCGATCAGCGACAGATCCGCGAAATTCGCCGATGTCAGGCCGCGCAATGGGAAGATCCGGAAATAGGACCCCCCCGCGAAAAGCACGATCAGCAGGATCGCGAATAGAAAACCGGGGATCGCATAGCCGATGATGATTGCCCCGCTGGTCCAAGTGTCGAACGGCGTGCCGTCGCGCACGGCCTTTTTGATGCCAAGCGGGATCGAGATCAGATAGGCGATCAGCGTGGACCACAGGCCCAGCGTGATCGAGACCGGCATCTTTTCCAGCACCAGATCGAACACGCTGATCGAGCGGAAATAGCTGTCGCCGAAATCGAAACGCATATAATTCCACATCATGTTGAGGAACCGTTCCAGCGGCGGTTTGTCGAAGCCGAATTCGCGTTCCAGCTGGGCGATGAATTCGGGCGGCAAACCGCGTGCGCCGACGTAATCGCTGCCGCTGTCATTGCCGAAATCAGCGTCGCCGCCCCCGCCAGAGAAGCTTTCGAAGACATCGCCGCGCCCTTCGAGATTGGCAAGGATCTGTTCGATCGGCCCGCCCGGCACGAATTGCACCAGCGCAAAGTTGATGATCATGATCCCCAGCAAGGTCGGGATGACCAGCAACAGCCGTCGAAGGATATAGGCGCCCATGAACCTGCCTTACCGCAAAGCGCCGGCGGCGATCAAGGCATCGGCCTTGTCTTGATTGAACCACCAGTAATCCAGATGCCCCAGACCGAATTCCGGCAGGTTTTCGGGATATTCATACATGTCGAAATAAGCGACCCAATTCGCACCCAGATACCATGTCGGGACCATGAAATATGCGTGCCGCATCACGCGGTCGATGGCGCGGACCCCGGCGGCCATTTCGTCATAATCGCTGGCGTTGATCACGAATTCCGCCAAAGCATCGACAGCCTCCAGACAGAAACCCGCAGGGTTGAACACATCATCGCGGTCTTCGCAGCCGTAGCGCTGGGTCAGTCCGGTCCCTTCTTGCAGGCCGGCGTTATAGCCGCCAAAGATCATGTCGAAATCATTGGATTGCGTGCGCGCCTGATATTGGGGCGGATCGACGCGGTTATAGGTCGCATTCACGCCCAGACGTTGCAGATTTTCGATATAGGGCGTGATGATCCGGTCAAAGGCTTGACGCGTTTCCAGAAAATCGATGTCCAATGTGCGCCCCTCGGCATCGCGCAACAGCCCATCATTGCCCGGCGTATAGCCCGCCTGTTCCATCAGATCGAGCGCCCGGCGCAGGTTGCTGCGGTCCAGCGGGCGGTCGCCGCTGCTATGGGGCATAAAGGCGTCTTCGGTGAAAATCACCTCTGGCAGCATGGCGCGCACGCTGTCGAGCATTTCCAGCTCGCGCCCTTGGGGCAGGCCGGTCGCGCGCAGCCGGTCATTTTCCCAAAAACTGTTGCGCTGCTGGAACAGCCCATATTGCAGATTATCGTTGGTCCAGGTGAAATTATACATCAACCCCAGCGCCAAGCGCAGGTTGCGGTCCTGAAACTTGTCACGGCGCAGGTTGAACACGAATCCGGTGGCGGCGGGCAAAGTGCCATCCGCCAGCGTTTCCCGCACGACCCAGCCATTGCGGATCGCGGGAAAATCATAAGATGTCGCCCAATTGATCGAGGAATTTTCGCGCCGGAAGGTGAATTCACCCGCCTTGAACGCCTCGAAGGCGGCGGAACTATCGGCGAAATATTCCACACGGATCGCGTCGAAATTGGCGCGCCCGATATTGATCGGATGGGTTTGCCCCCAGTAATCGGGGTTGCGGCGATAGATGATCTGGCGGCCCGGATCGACGCTGCCGACCATATAGGGGCCGGTGCCGGGGGCGGTTTCCAAACGGCTTTCATCCAGTCGCGCGCCGGTTTGCGCGAACCAGGCTTGCGGCATGACAAGGGTATTGGCCATCTGGCTGACCCGGCCACGGCGCGGCGAGTCGGGGTTGAAGGTGAATTTGACGGTGTGATCATCCAGCGCCTCTGCCCCTGTCACCAGTGCGGTGATCCCCGCACGGAACGACGGCGTGCCCTGTTCGGCAAACAGGTTATGGGTAAAGACCACGTCCTGCGCTGTCATCGGCGTGCCATCCGAAAAGGTCACATCATCGCGCAGGTTGAAGATGACCCAAGACTGGTCGGCGGGATATTCCAGTGTCGTGCAAAGCAGGCAGTAATAAGACCCGACCTCGTCATCGGTGCTGTCCATCATCCGTTCATACATGACCGAGGACAAGCTGCCCGGCGTGCCCGACAGGGTCGCAAAAGGGTTCATGCTGTCGAATGATCCATCGGCGGAAATGCTGATCTCACCGCCCTTGGGGGCTGCGGGGTTCACATAATCCAGATGCGCGAAATCGGCGGGATATTTCAGATCGCCATATTCGTTGAACCCATGCGACACGATCACCGCGGGGGCGGTCTGCGCCGTTACCTCATAGGCGCCCAGCAACAGCAGCGCTGCAAGCGACCCCATGGCCCAGAAAGGCAGCCGCCCTGCGGCATCGGGTCGGGCCATAGCGTGAACCTTGGGGCGCTGAGACATCGTGAACTCCAGTTGCGACAAGCCTTTTGACTGAAATAAGGCTACGGCGCGAAACGGCAAAGATTCAAGTTGAGAATGCGTGATCGCGCCGTGTTCATCCGCCACCCGCAACAAAAAAGGCCGCCCAGCGGGGCGGCCCTTGATCAAATGGCTGGCGCGATCACTCGAATGTGGCCAGATAGGCGATCAGGTTCGCGCGGTCATCAATCGACCGCATCCCGTTATACCCCATCGAGGTGCCGGGGGCATAACCGCGGGGGTTTTCCAGAAAGCCGTTCAGCGCCTCGGGGGTCCAGACTTCGGCCGCCGCGATCAGCGCGCCCGAATAGGAAAAATTGTCATAGAATTGCACGGGACGGCCCACGACACCGTGCAGCGCCGGACCTGTGCCATGCACGCCGGGTTCCAGCACATGACAGGCGCGGCAATTGCGCCACAATGTTTCACCATCCGCAGCGCTGGCCGAGGCCATGACCACCGCGAAATCGATTTCTTCGACGGCTTCTTCCGGCGCGCCTTCGGCATCTTCAACGGGGATGATATAGGCCTGCTCGCCATATCCATGCCCGCCGCCGAAATAGATCGACGATGCAAGCCACGCACCCAATAGGTAAACAAGCAAAGTCGCGCAGAGCGCACCAACGGCTTTGGTGATTGTCATTGTGTCGAACATGTCGCGGTCCATCCAGAGTTCAAAGTCTGCAGACGTGTATCCGCTTCCCCCCCGCCGTTGCAAGGTATAGTGGCGCGACGAAATGCCCATTTTTGGCCTTTGCCGTCCGGAGGACACAATCATGTCGCGCAAAATCGCCTTTCAGGGGGAATTGGGGGCCTATGGCCACGAAGCCTGCGCCAGCGCCCGCCCCGATTACACCCCCCTGCCCTGCACCACTTTCGAGGATGCAATCGCCGCCGTGCGCAATGGCGATGCCGATCTGGGCATGATCGCGGTCGAGAATTCCACCTATGGCCGGGTCGCGGATGTCCATTCGCTGCTGCCTGAAAGCGGGCTGCATATCGTTGACGAAACCTTTGTGCGGGTGCATGTCAATCTGCTGGCAAGACCCGATGCAAAATTGTCCGATATCAAGGTCGCGGTCGGCCATCCTGTCATCTTGCCGCAATGTACGGGTTTTCTGCGCGACCACGCAATCACCGGCCACACCAGCACCGATAATGCCCGCGCCGCGCGCGAAGTGGCGCAGGGGACGGATAACACCATTGCGGCGCTGGCCTCGGAACTGGCGGCGCAAATCTATGGTTTGCAGGTTCTGGCCCGCCATATCGAGGATCACGACCGCAATACCACGCGCTTTTTGATCATGGCGCGCGACGCCGATACCACCCGGCGCGGCGATTACGGCATGGTGACCAGCTTTGTGTTCCGCGTGCGCAATATTCCGGCCGCTCTTTACAAGGCGATGGGCGGTTTTGCGACCAATGGCGTGAACATGACCAAGCTGGAAAGCTACATGGTCGGCGGGCAGTTCACCGCAACCCAGTTCTATGCCGAAATCGAAGGCCATCCCGAGGATCGCAATGTCCAGCTGGCATTGGAGGAATTGCGCTATTTCACCGATCACCTGCTGGTGATGGGCACCTATCCCGCCGCCGCCCGTCGCCATGAAACGGCAGCGGGCTAGCAGGTCTGGCCGTCATCATCAATCATGCAGGGGGCATGATCCACCACCTTGCAGCGGCCCCATTGCGGGCATCAAGACGCGTCGGCCGGCCCGTCATAGCTGCGGTCGGCCAGCCAGTTTTCGATCAGGAAATGCGCGATCGCCCCTTTGCGCGCGGATTTGAGCCTTGGGTGCAATCCCGCGAAAGACAGCGCCATATCCTCGCGGCTGACCCAAAGCGCATCCTCGATCTCGGTGCGGTCGATGCGCAGGTCCTGGTCCAGCGCCGCGCCGGCGCAGCCCAGCATCAGCGATGCCGGAAACGGCCAGGGCTGGCTGGCCAGATAGCGCACGGCCCCGACGCGGATGCCCGCCTCTTCCAGCACTTCGCGGCGCACGGCGGCCTCGATCGTCTCGCCGGGTTCGACGAAACCGGCCAGCAGGGAATACATGCCCTCGGGCCAGCCGGGCGAGCGGCCGACCAGCACATCATTGCCATGCGTGATCAACATGATGACCACAGGGTCGGTGCGCGGGAAATGATGCGCGCCACAGGCCGGGCAATCGCGCTGCCAGCCCGCCATCGCGATCACGCTTTGCGTGCCGCATCTGGCGCAAAAGCCATGCGTCTCGTGCCAGCCCAGCACCGCCTTGGCGGTCACCGCCAGTTCGGCATCACGCGGGGTCAGCCGCGTCATGATGGCGCGCAATTCGGAAAAACCGGCATCTGCAGGCATGGCCGGATGCTTTTGCTCGGAAGGATCAAGGAATGTGTCCAGATGCGTGATATCCAGATCGGGCGGCGTCCAGCCCGACAGATCCGCAGCAAAGACCGGACCGGCATCATCGCGCCCCAACAAGATTAGCCCCGGCGCGGTATCGGCCATCACCGGATGATCCAGCGGCACCTGCACCAGAGCGTCATCCATCACCATCGGCTTGCCGCGCCACAGCAGGATCGCGCGCGCCCCGCCCTGCGCCATAGCCATCGCCGGATCGCCCCGCAAATGCGCTGCCCGGTCCAGCCCAGAGCCGCCAAAAGTGACTGTTTCAGAGATCATCATCGGGTCGAAATGACACGGCTCTGGGCAGAGTTCAAACTTTTCCGGCCGCAGGCTGTGGCCATGACAAAATTTCTCTCTATGGTTGCGCCATGGTGACGAGGGGGTCTATAGCGTCGGCAAGCAGGCAGAACGCCTGTCACGGCACTTTGCGCATTTTGGCGACCACCGATCTGCATATGCGGATCCTGCCTTATGATTACTTTGCCGACCGCGCCGAGCCGACCGGAGGGCTGGTGCAGCTGGCAGACCAGATCACCGCTTTGCGGGCCGATCCTTCGGCGCTGACGCTGCTTTTCGACAATGGTGACTTCCTGCAAGGCAATCCGCTGGCCGATACTTTGGCGCAGGCGGGCATGGCGGGCACAGCGCATCCGATGATGGCGGCCTTTGCGGCGCTGGGCTATGATGCGATCACGCTTGGCAATCATGAATTCAATTACGGGCTGGCGTTTCTGCGACAGGTTCTGCGGGATGCCTCTTGCCCGGTGGTCTGTGCCAATATCGACTGGCGCGATCAGCCGCCAATCGCGCGGCGCTTTGCCCTGCTCGACCGGGTGATCCGCTGTGATGATGGCCGCGACCATCCCCTGCGGATCGGCGTTGTCGGCTTCGTGCCACCCCAGGTCACCCGGTGGGACCGGGTCAAGCTGGGCGATACGATCGCCACTTGCGATATCGTCGCGGCAGCGCAAGACATCGTGCCGCAGATCAAGGCCGCCGGGGCGGATATCATCATCGCCCTGTGTCACGCAGGCATCGGTGCGGCAGACCATCGTGACGGTATGGAAAATGCCGCCGTGCCGCTGGCGGCGGTGCCGGGCATTGATGCGATCCTGACCGGCCATACCCATCAGGTCTTTCCGGGGGCCGCACATCCGGCCACGCCTTTTGTCGATCCGGTCGCCGGGCGGATCCACGGCAAACCGGCGGTCGGCGCAGGCTTTCACGGGCAGGCATTGGGAAAGATCACCCTGAGGCTGCGCCGCGCTGCGGATGGCTGGCATGTCACCGACCATGCAAGCGCGGTCCTGCCCGCCGCCCCCGCCCGCACGGTCAGCGAGGTCAGCCAAAAGATCTTGGCAGCCGTGCAAAAGGCCCATCAGGCGACATTGCGGCAGATCAGGCAGCCCATCGCCCGCACATCGGTGCCGATCCACAGTTATTTCGCACGCATCAGCCCCGATTTGCCCGGCTATCTCCTTGGGCAGGCGCTGATCGCCTATGCCGAATCGATCCTGCCGGATGGTGGATTGCCGATCATCGCAGCAGTATCGCCGGTCCGCTCGGGGGGCTTGGACGGGCCGGCATGTTACGTTTCCATCCCGCCGGGGCCGATCACGCGCCGCGATATCTGCGCAATCTATCCTTATGCCGACACGCCGGTGATCGCCCGGCGCAGCGGCGCAGACTTGCAGGATTGGCTAGAACAGGCGGTGTCAGGCTATCATCAGATCGCCCCCGGCAGGGCGGACCAACCTTTACTGAACCCCGCTTTCGCTGGCTATGTCTTTGATGCGTTTCACGGGCTGAGCTATGCAATCGACCTGACACAACCGCCCCGGCATGATGCGACAGGCCGCATTGTCGCGCCACAAGCCGCCCGGATCACCAATCTGCGCTATCATGGCAAAAAGGTCCGGCCAGACCAATGTTTCGCGGTTGTCGCCAATAGCTATCGCGCCTTTGGCGGCGGCGGTTTCCCCGCGATCCCGATGCAGGATGTACTGGCCATGCCCGACCAGCCGATCCGCGACATCCTGACACAAGCCGTGCAGCGCCAAGCCGTGATTGAAACGCGGGTCCCGCAATCGTGGCGCTTTGCGCCGCTGGCCAAGACATTCGCCGATTTCATCTCTGCCCCCGAAGGCAGGCATCACCTGAGCGCGCGCATGCGCGCGGCCGAGGCACAGGGTGACGGTTTCACGCGGTACCGCCTGGCGCTCTGACATCTTGCACTTGGCCGGGTCTTGTCTTATGTGGTGGCTTGAGAGGTTGGCGCGGGCGAGTGCCTCGCCAACCTGGTCAGGTCCGGAAGGAAGCAGCCATAACGAGCCCCACTTGGGTCGTTGTCCAACCTCTCACCCTACCATCCCATAAATCTGAATCCGACCGAAACAGCGGCGCAGGACATGGCGGGGCATCCGTGCCGTGGCACAGCCCGTCAGGTCATTCATCCAAGTTTAGATGGAGGCGAGTACCGGAATCGAACCGGTCTACACGGATTTGCAAATAATATACTCTTACTTAAGTTATTGATTTTTAATAGTTTTACTTCAATGAATTGCTGGTGTGTATCAAAACGCGTAAATCCGTTTACATAACTTTATTCAGTTTTGATGTGTTCAACACCATGAAATGTCACAATGAAATCAGGGCTATTTAAAGCATTAAAACGACGGCTGCGCGGCTTGAACCGCCTTGTTCCCACTGTCTGCGCGACTGCACACGGCGCTGACGACGAAAAATGCTTGTTCAGCGGGCCTATTGAGACGAACTTATCGTCAGACCGAATGTCACTCGAAAAATTCTGGTTAGAATATTGGAGTTTTTCACTTGCCTACCATTATGAGAACTCATCAAAAAAGAGATATATCCTCTCAGGATGATCACATCACAACTGACTTGAACGATTTAATCCAACGGCTTCAGCGTTCTTACTATAAAGTAATGATTGCGCCCAACTGCGCATTTCTGCTGCTCCTTGTGTACGTAGCCAAGCCTATAAAGCTGATCGACGAATTCCACCAATAACCAAGAAGTATTAGTTTCAGACTGACTGTAGCAAAACCTTGATCTAGCTGGAGCATTAATAACAAAATCTAGAATCTTTATCTCTATTCGTGGTTTTTTGCTCCTACGGCTTGTCATTAAATCTTTGTTGCTTCTTTTATTATAAATATCAAGGTTCCCTAATCTCCGATAATTGCAAGCAGTCAGCGCGCCGTTTCTACACAGATTAATTAAAATTTGCTTGTTGCAATCGTTAATCATGCCGGCTGCTTCAAATTATTCGATGACTGACAAGTAAGGATATTAGTCAAAGAAGCTCAACTATGATTGCCAGCTGTTGCGTCGAGGGCGAGCTATCTGCGGCATATGAATATGACGTGTCACTGTAAAGCTTATAGGCCTTGTACTTGCCCGCACTGCTAGACTCCGTTTGAGAGTAGTAAATGTCATTTGCCTGCCACAACGAATACTCATCAACGAAAGCATTTTTGATATCAGAGTTGCCACCACCAAAAACAGCTTCAAGAGTCGTAGCCGACGGTATTTTATAATCTTCGCTTGATGATCCCGCAAAGCTTCCCACAAAATTGTTCCCTATCACACCAGCAGATATAGCATCAGCCAAATCAGCTCGGTCGTTAGTGTCAGACACACCGTCTCCATTCTTGTCCCAAAAGAAAAACGTGGACCCGTTCATAGAAATAGGCTCGATCAAGTTGCCTCGGCCTTCACCGAGATCGATGACATTTACTACTGCATCGCTATCGGAGATCGATGTAAACGTTAAATCTGCGGCAAGACCACCGCCTGTAATAGTCTCACCATTAGCAAGCGTAATCTCGGTAGCGGTAATGCCATCCGCGTCCAGATCACCAGGTTGCACAATGTATTGATAAATGATTGTGTTACTATCTGCATCAAAGCTCGAAAATGACGCCTCGGCCGTATCCGGGCTTGCTGCATCATTGTCGTCAATCTCCAGAAGTAGCTTTGAGTTTGACGCATTTACCGTAACATCATCCTCGAACTTGGCTGATATTTCGATAGTGTCATCCGTGGTAAAAAAGTTATCTGCTGGCTTGGAAAACGTCACGCTTTCCACTCCGGGTCCCGTTGTATCAATAGCCCCAGTAACAGCTGACGACGCTTCGCTTTCATTCCCGAATGCATCGGTCAGTATCGCCGTTATCGACAGGGTTTCGGTTCCATCAAACTCCCCAGCTTTGGCAGTTGCGAAATAGGTTCCACTATTTTCAACGATGTTAAACTTTGTTGTGATGTCGGTGGAACCATCAAACAGTGTCAGTGTGGCGCCAGCCTCACCGGTTGCCGTAAGCTCAGATCCATTTTGGGTCAGATTGGGAGCGACAGGTATAAAAGGGTCAACCTCAAACACATATGCTAAACCGGTGCTCGTGTGCCCTAATGTTCCATCGGTAAGACCAATACCCTGATAGTGCCCGCTTGTGTTTTTTACAAATGCATCCATTTCATAGTAGTATCGAATATTAAACCAATTAGCAGCGGGCATTCCGCTACCACTGTCTGTGGCGATGTCCTGCATTGTTGTTAAGGTTGGGACTTGGAATGTTGTAGAATTGAAAGTGTAAAAGCCTTTTAGCGGTGCTGTACCAAAAACACCTGTTAAAGAGGCTAGTTCACCACTATTGATCGCGTCATCGCCATCAATATTCCCATCATTATCAGCATCCCAAACATAGAATACTCTAGTCGTGCCATTATCATTGAGCTGATAGGGGGATATGAGCTGGCCTTTTCCTGATCCCAAATCAATAACTTGTTTTATCATGATCACACTGAGCTCGTCAGTTGAGGTGTCGTCTGAGCTATTTCCTGCCGCATCTGTAACGGTGGCCTGCACGTCATATGTGTTTCCATCTGCCAAACTTAGCGTGCCGCTATCAGCGCTAGCTGTGCTCAGATCGATGCTCCACGTGCCGCCGTTCACAGCGACCTCGTCATAGGTCGCGCCACCTACAATGACTGTGAGGCTTTCTCCTGTGCCTATGGGTGCTGTACCCGTGATCGTGGGGGTCAGCGTGCTTGCAGTCAGACTATCTACAGTAGGTGTTGTAGGCGCGGTTGTGTCGAGGTTTGTTGTAAGACCGCTGCTTGCGGAACTGGTGTTGCCCGCCGCATCTGTGATGGTAGCGGTGAGGGTTTTGCTGCCATCCGACCCCATATCAGCCTTGGCCACAGTGAAGTCTACGTAGCCGTTTGTGATATCGCCTGCGCCGAGTGTCGCGGTTTTTGCGGTCGCAAAAGATCCACTGTCCAACAATAGCTCTACAGTGTCTCCAGCTACGGCAAGCTCCCCAGATGTTGGCAGACTGACACGCAAGGTGGCCGAAGCTTCGCTGTCATTCCAATACCCGTCTGCAAGAATTGAGGTGTCTGGCTCTAACAAAGATGCCGGTGCAGCGGGCGCGGTTGTGTCGAGGGTGGCGGTCTGTGCAGTTCCAGCAGAGAGATTGCCCGCAGCATCGGCTACATAGAGCTTGTAGGTTCCACTCCCCAAGCCACTGACTGCAATCTGCGTGTCTGTGTTGGCAGCAGTGATCGGGGCGCTGTTAAATTTTGCATCAGCAAGGGCTGTGATCTCAGCGACTGTCGTAACTGTTTCACTGCTCTCAACCAAATAGGCAGTACCAACTTCGTTACTTTGAACAGTGATAGTGCCAGTTGCCGATGCAACCTGACCCGCACTCATGGTGGCTGTTGGCGCTTGGGTGTCGATAAAGACAGCGGATGTATCACTGATCGCGCTAAGGGTTGTATTGAGATTATTACCCGCTGCATCTTTGAGGGTGCCACCGTTGGCTGCTAGGCTATTTACCTCAATGCCATCACTGTCAGCATCATTTGCCTTAACAGTGTAGCTGAAGGTCAGACCGGTTGTGCCACTGCCACTTACGAAGGTAGCATACTCAGTGTTACTGCCTATGGTCAGCTCAAGACGTGGCGTCCCATCAGATGTGTTTACCGAGGTTGGGTTGGATGTGTTGACGGTAAATGTGAGCGTGTCACCTGTCACATAGCCGCCAGCAGATGGGGCAGTGACGCTGATGATGGTCAGGGCCGACTCTGCAACGATAGCTTGGATCTCGGTAGGCGTCAGTAATGCATCTGTGCTATCGGCAAGCGCTGCGTTCACAGCGTTGATTGTTGCCGTTGTCACCCCGCCTACCCCAAGCGCGAGATAATCTGCTGGCGTTGGCACAGCAGTTTGGCCATCAAAGAGGTTAAGTTTAATTGCTGCATCCGCGATCGTCTGCATCTCGGATGGAACAAGGGAGTCGTCTCGCGCTTCAGCCACCGCCGCATTTACGTAGCCAAGCTTGGTCGCGTTATCGATACCACTCACACCAAGCGTGGTATAGTCAGCCTGCGTCGGTGCAAAAATACCGCCACCTGCATAGAGATTAATGGTAGATTGCGATTGCAGTGCTTCATCCACACGCGTTTGCATGTGGGCCACGCTAAGCGCCGTGATGCTGTAATCGGCTAGCCCTGCATTTGCCGCAGCCAGCGTGTCGGCAGTCGTTACACCCGTGATGCCAAGATTGTCATAATCACTCTGTGAGGGCGCAGTGTTCGTTGCATCGGCTGCGTAAGCATTAATGACCCCCGCCGACGCTATCGCGTCTTTGGCTATGGTCTCCACACCAGCGGCATCGATGGTGGTGGTCCCGTTCGCAGCAATTGCTGCGTTGACTAGATCTACATTGCTACTTGTAACAAGCGTGTCATCTGCAAGCAAAGCATCGTAATCAGCTTCTGTGGGCACTTGCTCAATGCCACCTGCATAACCTTGTATTTTCGAGATTGCTGTGTTCGCTTTGTTGACCAAAGTCTGGATGATGTCGGGGGTGTAGGACGCTTTATTGGCCACCTCCCCATTTACCGTCGCCAGATCCACTTGACCTGATCCAGTTCCTATTCCCGTGATCCCAAGAAGTGCGTAGTCCTCTGCAGCGGGCGCAGAGTTAGTACCATCATATGCCTCAATTTTATCGGCCGCGGCAAATGCGGCATCAGCCAATGTTTGCAGCTCAGCTGGTGTAAGATTATCATCGCTGCTTGCTGCCACCGCTGCATTAAGAACGGCTAAATCTGCTGCGTCGCTCGCACCGGTAATACCGATATCACTATAATCTAGCAGGGACGGCGCGCGTTCTGACCCACCAGCATATGCATTGATCCGTGCGCTAATATCGGCTGCTTGCGACGCAAGAGTTTGCAATTCTTCAGGCGTTTTATCGGCTTTGGCATCGCCCGCAATCATTGCATTCACAGCGGCTACATTTTCTGCTGTTACACCGGTAATGCTCAATGCTTCGTAATCTGCGGTCACAGGTGCTGCGCCTGTCCCAGTATAGCCATTTATCTTAGTCGACGCCGCAGCGATCTCGCCAATAATCGTTGTAAGGTCAGAGGGTTTGAGATTGTCGTTCGCACTCGCGGCAACACGCGCGTTCATCGCTCCCAAAAGGGCCTCTGTGACGTTTGCAACGTCAACTGTCCGATAATCTGCAATTGTTGGTGCGACATTGGTGCCGTCGTACGCATTGATCTTGTTTAGTGCGTCAACAATGCCTTGCAGCTCAGTAGGCGTGAGCCCTTTATCACTGCTATTTTCGACTATCTCATTGACGCCATCTACATTGCCCTCGGTCACCCCAGTGACGCCAGCATCTTCATAATCTTCTGCCGTCGGGCTGTCTTTTCCTGCGCCGCCCGCCTCATTGATTTTTTCTACAGCTTTTGCCGTGTCGCGCACTTCTTCCGCAGTGAGCTTGCCGCCTTGCCCGCTACCTTTACCAGCCTTGCCTGCAATGGCTTCATTGACGGCCTCCGCGACTTCCTTGCCCCAGTCGCCAGCACCGGGAATGCCCGCATCTTCATAGTCTTGACCGGTTGGCGCGTCACCTGTGCCGTCAAAACCGCCTATACCCTCTGCCTTGCTATTGGCAATTTCTTGTGCCGTCGGGCCAGAGGGCGTGGCAGGTGTTGTCGATGTGGTGCCGCCACCAGTTTCGGTATCTTCATCAGAAGACCCGTTGTTACCACGTTTTGGAAGTGTGAGTGTCCCATTGGCCTCCGAGCGACCTGTTGCTTGCTCAATCACTTCCTTCTTTGTTTCGAGTACTTCGAAGACACGCTCAACAGCGTTGGCATTTTCTTCTGCCTGTTCGAACTGCTGATCAACCGCGATCGCGAGGTTGGGTGTTTCACCACGTGTGTTTTGCGCAACCAACAGTCCAAGACGTTCCCCGTTGCCAGAAGCCAGCTCTTCTAATGCTTCGATGTCTTCAGCTGATTTTACAATGATTTCAACGACAGAGACCTCTTCAGCCTCAATCGGATCATCCGTCTCGCCACGCGTAATCGACACACCAGCGTCTGTCAGCTCTTTGGCTTGGCTAGCGGTGAGCACAAGCTTGGAGTTCAGCACGATACCATCACTGCGCGTGACACCAGATACAATTGCGGCGGAGGCATCTACAGTGCCATCATCAATGATGAGGCGCCCACCATTCAACGTAATCGTAGAGCCCGTAAGCAGTGTTAAAGTGTCATTATCATCCGACGGCAAATCAAACATCAAATCGCCGCCTGTCAGCTCTACATTGAGTAAAGCCGACGTGTTGTCTTCAAAACCATCTCTCAGCGCTGCGGATGTAAAAGTTACATCGCCACTACCAATGAGTTTGAAGCCGGCACCAGTTTGCTGATCCGCAATCGCCACATCAAGTGATGTTGCGCTGTCCACCTGTAATTGAGTGATCGCTTCAAGAGCAGCTGTTGCGGCAGTGCTTGATTGAGCCGCTGTAAATGTGGCCTGGCCTTGATTGGCTTCAGAGCGGGTGATGTCTACCGCTCCAAAGTTAGACGCCACTTGCCATAGGCCTGGCGAGGTCTCAACGACGGCGAAAGCCTGGGTTACTAATTTGTCTGCAGGCGGCTGCGGAGTTGGGTCGTCTGAGTCACTGCCACAAGCCGCCAATGGCAATAACGAGACAGCCGTTAAGCTGCGCGCAATGGATTGATGAGCCTCCTTGGATGACTTGATCTGCGCTTGTTGCGCACCAGCCGACAAGGTGTTTTTGAGGCTCCCAAGGGAAAAAAACCGGTTTTTGAATTGGGTACGCATAGGCTCACTTGTGTCGTTCATGAAGACTACCCAGTAGCTGGCTGGGCTTACCTCTCGACAAATGCTTGAGCGCAGTCACAGGCGAAAGATGGCAATTTTTGCCATGTTCAAAGTGAACCTGTTCACTTCAATGGGCCGCCTTATCTAAGGATCCGACGGCGGTAGAACATAAAAACGCATAAGGAACGACGCCATGCTGAGTACAGACCCAAAAACAATGAATTTGGTTGCTCTAGGAGTAGCCAAGCTGACCTATGGTTCACTCCAGACCATCGCAAGGTATTTGGGCAACGATTTAGACCTTGGATTGATTGGTTTTGCAGTCGTATTGCGAACCCGGCCAGATTGGTTTGCATACATTGAGCGTCATAATTTGTCTGATAATGTCATTCGACAAATCAATGAGCACAAAGGCTATACAACGTCAGTTTATGAGATATCGCAGTTCACGGGAATCAATCGCGCGACAGTTCGCCGCAAGCTCAAAAAACTAGAAGAGATAGGGATCATTGAGCAATTGGATGTCCAGCGATGGCATTTAAAAGACTTTGCGCCGGGTGATAAATCGGGGCCCGCCCTTATGCTGAGAGAGATGCTGGAAAACTATGTCACTGTAACGCATGCACTTGAGCAATTACTCCCCGATGAAATTGATCATGCAAAACAAACAGCGCGCCAAAAAGGGTTTGCCTTCCAACCATTGGCACTGAACGAAGATGAGATTAAAGAAAAAATAAAACGTGGCAGTGTTGCTTAACCATGCAGACTGAGTATCGCAGCATAGCCTGTTTCTGGATCAGTCAAGAAATTGTTTTTGTGCGATAAAATCGAAGGATGTGTGGAGAATAGCTGTAAGAGCCGCGTGCTGCATCAACCCAAGTGTAACGCTTATGGACCTGCATTGACCACCATCCACCCCACACAGGGCCCATGCAGCGTGTCGTAGACGCCATCAGCTCAAATCATCAGGCTTGGGTTCGCTAAACGGGCGTGGTTTGTGGCGCGGCTTTGGCTTGGGGCGAGCCTTGGCTTTTGTTTGCGTCGGGATGGGCAAAGGCTTAGGCTTTGGATGGTATCTCCAAACAGCCTCGTCAACGATCTCACTGACCAGCATCAGTGTCCTGCCAAATGTTAGGTGATGCCAAATCACCAGCCTGACTTGAAAAGTACTGGCCTAGAAAATTCCGCGCGGCAGATTTTTTGGCCAGCAGGACCCATTTCGGACACATCGTCATGCCGACATCCTTTCTGGGTCTCGCCAAACAGCCTCAGCCTGACGGGCAATGGCTTGGTCACAGAGCGATTTCAGCCGATCAAACTGAGCAGCCATTGCAGCATGATCGCACTTGCCACTGCCACGCAGTCGATCGGCATAGTGGCCAAGCTTGTGGGCACAGATGGCCAGTGTCTCCACACTAGGCCCAGTGCCATGATTGCGCAGCGTCCGAATATATCCCTCACTGCGTCCAAGCCATGCTCGACAAAACTCCGGCGTGTTACGCACAGCGCCGCTCCCAATCAGCTCATCTCTCATGTGTTCAAGTAGCATTACGCTCATGTAGCCTCCTAAATATCCAACGTTCACAAATATTTATCCGATATCGCAGCGATGCCATGACAGTGTGGCAAGCGTCTTGGCATGCCGGTCTATACGGGACCTGCTATCGTGATTTTCTGCGGCACTTTACAGGTGAAACACAGTGTTCGCGTTTACTTCGCAGAACACAGTGATTAAGTTTACTCTCAAGAACACAGTGTTTAAAAACACTGTGTTACTATTTTTAATCATTTAGAATCAATATGTTAGATTCTCATCGCTAGCGCATAGATGGAATCTCGCTGATGCACTGACGCCTAGCGTGTGTCAGCTTTGGGGAATATCCCTTGCTCAGCGTTCTTGATGAGACTGCACGCCATTCGATAGTCGCGCTGAACCACGCGATTTTTCGCCCTGCGCATGTTGGCATGAAGCTGATCTGTTGAGATGCCAGCTTTGATCAGTTGCCGCTCTGTTAGACCTTCGAGGCGATTGTTTACGGTAATGCCAACGCGGTCTGCGATTTCAGCATCAGTGGCATTTGGATCGCGGGTCTTGTGTCTATAAATTTGCAGCTGACGATGCAATGTCATCAGAATGGGACGCGAAAACACAGCATAACGGGCTGTAGAACGTGATGTTGTCGCGATACGTTCGGGGTAATGGATTTGCAAATGCAGCGCCTCAAAAGAACGCATGACTGCGTCTTTGCCACGGCTCAAATCTAGCTGAATTGTCAAAAGGCTTTCTGGGTCACCCGTGGCAGATTGACCATCTGCAATAGTCACTGCTGGCCGCTCAGCAAAGATTTGCCACCGTTCCTGCCACCATTCATTGAAACCTGTTTTGTAGAGATCGCCAAAATCTTCATAAAGTTTTGAACAGGGACCTATGCCACCTTGTTTACAGGTTTGGTCGTAATTTGAGCTCAGCTGCAAAAAGCGCCACCAATAATAGTAAACGGAGCATTTGTACCCTGGCGCTCCTTTATAGGGGGGTGTTGGGGCGCTTCGAACCTTTTGATGTGCAAGTATTTTGGGGGGAGCGCACTGAAAAGAAGACTGGGAGAAACACCCAGATGCTTGATGATCTGGACGTGACTCCATGAAGCTCTGCATGTTCGTCAGTTAGTCCCAGATCAGCATTTGTCGAACAGATTGAACAGATCAGCCCGCTGTTGGCTGTCCGCGTGGCTCTGCGCCACATCAAGCTCAATCTGTAAAAGGACATCACATGTCTCAAAATGATTATCGCAAAACGCTGGAGACCACCCTCGATCAGATTGCCCATGCACGGGCGGTCTGGGAAGACGGGTCACTCAAAGCTGCCAATGAAGAGCTCTATGCAATTCTTGAGCGTTGCTTCGCTGTCTTCGTGGAGATGAAGGAAGACACAGCCAAGCGCCGCACGTTGAATGCTTTGCTGACTGACCGCGCGATGAAGCCCCGCTCCAACACAAGCCTTGGATTGAAGGTGATCCGCTACGTGTTCGGGAAAGAGGGCAACCGTGAACAGGCCTATGCCAAGATCTTGGGCATTGCCTATGATCTTAAGCCTGCTGACCAATCTTTGACCAGCTACATTGAGGAATGCGGTGGTGTTGAAGAAGTGCGCCGCACGTCAAAGATCAAAGATGGCAAGACGATGACTGCCGAGGATTACAAGCAAATGGCTGTTATGGGCCTCAATATGGCCCGCATCCCAGTCGCGTCTTTTCCTCTGCCGGAATTTATCCAACCCAACAGCGAATATGATGAGGACTATGTTGTTGGTCTTATCCGCTGCAATCCTGATGGCACGGGTGATCTCCTGTTTGGCAACAACGATGCCAAGGTGATCGATACGGTGCTGATCGCATCGGGCAAGTATCTCGATCAAAAAGCACAGGATGATCAGAAAGGTCTTGAAGCAGCTGATGTTGCCAAGCGGCGTACAGAGGATGTCAAAACCTTCGCGCCCAAGCTCTTTGCGTCAATGTCGCACAAGGTGCGCATCACGGACTCTGCCATCACAGCAGCCGAATGATCAACTTCGTTGCGGGGCGTGAGTAAATACGTCCCGCAGCGCAAGCCCTCTTCCCCCCGAAAGGATACCCCATGACCTTCGCTGAACGTCACAGGCCACGGTCTGTGCATGACCTAGTTTTTGCCGATCCTACCGTCGCCGCGATCATTGATCGCTATGCCCATTCCCGCCCCTCTAAGCCACTGTTGCTCTATGGCGCACCCGGAACGGGTAAGTCAGAAGCCCTGCGCTTGATCGCAGAAACACAGTTTGCCCAAGCAGGCATTGAATGCAAGGACTTCACCGTGAACGGCGCGGATGCCAATAAAGGCATTTATGACAAAATGCTGAACATGGCCCAGATGCAGATGTGGCCTGTGGGTACGCCTGCAATCATTGTGGCTGATGAAATCGATGAGATCGAGGATGCCTTGCCGGGCAAAACCCGCACCTTCATCGAACAGCATAAGAGCGTGCAGCTTCTTGCCAGCACCAATTACATCAAAAAGCTGAAGCCTGCCCTTCAGAGCCGCTTGCGCTGTGTGGAAGTCAAAAAACCCGCGCCTATGGATTGGGTGCCGCGTGCCCAAGCGATCCTGACCGCTGAGGGTGCAAACGTCACGACCACAATTGTGCAGCAGCTCATGGCAAACTTTGCGGGCGATGCACGCGACTTTATCGATTACCTCGAAGAGCAAGTCGATGCCGCACGGCAATTTGCCCCTGCAGCCTCCGCTCAGCCTCGCACAGTGGCCAGCATCCTGAACCAAGCGTCAGGGGGCACGCCATGACCGAGCATGCCAAGGATATGCGAACAGAGTTTCGGCTGTTTGAGCTCTATGGGCTCCGCGAAGTCATCACTGCCGCCAAAACCTCAAACACGCCAAAAGCAGAGTTTGTGCCGCTCGCTGAAGCGATCCTCGCCGAAAACCAAGCCCGTGCCTTTGCTGCACGTTGGCCCACACTCACCGCAGATGAACAAATCCAAATCTGCACCATGCTGGAGAACGATCATGGATAGGCAAACATTGATGTTGGAGCTAAAGGGGCTTTCGCAGGTGATGAACGCTGATGTACGCGAGCTTGTTTATAAGCGCCAAGCTGTAAGCACCTTGGCGGATGAATATGAGGCGGTGAACCCGTTCCACGACATGCTGGACCACCTTGAAAGTGATCTCATTCATGCAATCGATCGCTCTATCCACGAAAATCTCTCGCGTGAAGCGGGCTCAGTCTTTGCAGATCAATGGCACCAAATGTCTGTACATGAGCAGTTTCAGTATCTCGAAAACTACGTGCGAGGTGTTTCGAAATGAACAATCACAGCACTGGAGTGATAAAGCTAAATGCGGTCTTGGATCAAATGATCCGTGATTGGATGTGCATCATAAATTTAGATGCCGAGTTCTGCTTTACCTATAGCGACGATGATCCCAATCCATACACATCTATGATAACTGGATTTCAGGCTGACGTGTTCCAAAGTCACGATTTTGGCAATTGTATTGTCTGGGATGAAGGCAGTCTCACTGTTATCAATCTGCCGGACCACGGTGGCAGGGCTGGGATTATCTCAACGTCAATCCGCATTGAGTTTCCAGAACCGTTGAAGACGATCTTTGAGAAACATGCATCCAAAGAAATTTTTGATCACTCATGTGATTATGTCGAGTTTGATTGTAAGATCGATCTGCCTGACGTCGAACACTACTCCTTGATGATGTACTTACACGGAGCGGTCCGAGGCATCAGGCTGGGTGCATTTTCCGAGACTGTGTTTCGCACGAATGCTGCTGCTCTGGCCACTGAGCTTCAAATTTATGCGCCTTGGTTTCATTATGGAGCCTCGATCGCGGATCAGTTTGAAGATAAGAATAGGCACGCCTTGCTGATCAAGCACCTCCGCGCTATCTGCGAATATCTGGATCACGGTGGTGAGTTGAATTTCACAAAACTGACCTCGCTTTGTGATGTTGCCGGAAGCCTTCAACCAGCGGTTTCTGTGATCCAAAAGAAAATGCCGGAACTTGTGGTCTGACCGATAGCGGTCAGGCTGGGCATATACAGGGGCGCTGTGCCTCAGAAAGTAAACATCGTGATTGATGATGACGTGGCTGATTTGCTCGAAGCATCAGGCCTGCCCGTGTTGTGGCGCTCGCAGGCTCCTTTCTATGCAGCTGAGTTGCAGGTGTTAAGGGCCGTTGACTGCTGTCTGCGTCGGGAAACTGCCTGTTTTGGCGACATGGAAGATCGTGTGGCGCAGCATCTCAGCGAGGCCATTCAGGCAGCATCCACAGAGATGACATCTGAGGAGCGCAATGCCTTTTTTGGTATGTGGGATCAGCTTGATGAAGAGGTCCAGCTCTACGTGCTTAATGGCTATAGTGAGCTGCCGCCGATGGAGTGTGGCCCAAAAGACTGCAAGATGAGGGCATATGATCGCGCTGTCCCCACCCACACTGCCGGTCTAAAAATAAACTGAACCGCCAAGTTGTCGCCAGCATCTGCCCCTCGTTGATAAATACACGAGGAGGAAGTGCATGACATATGCGCAGCGCAAACAGGAACGCAGAGCTTTGATCGACAATCTGCTGGCGCACGACTGGGACGTGTTTGGCACGCTCAAGTTCGTCAACGGCAGACACATCGGCAGAACCTCAGCCACCAAGCTGCTGCGCAGCTACTGGAACAGGGCAGACCGTGTGTTCTTTGGCCATGCCGCTGAGCGACAGGGTGTGCGTGTGCCGCGTTGGTGTTTTGCGCATGAGGGCAGCGACAGCGATAACTTTCATATTCATTTCCTTCTGAAATCCCCCACCACCAACACGGAACGCACCTGTACTGTGCTGAACGCGATCTGGGCGCAGCATCACGCGCAAACAGCGCCTTTGGCCAAAAACTGGATCACACCGGTTATCAACAGATGGAAGGCTGCCGAGTATTGCACGCGCGAATATTGGCGCATGGGCAGCGCCACATGGTTGGACGGGATCAGTTGGCACAGCATCGATTTGGCTGAAATGGCTAAATACGAGCATGACGCTCAGCAAAAGCGCATTGAAAGGGCAGCCAGCCCAATCTGGCTTAGGCAAGCACATGAGGCATTACAGGCACAACAGGCAGCGTATGCGGCAGACGACGGAGACCTCGTAGAGCAGCGTGGCTAGGCCCCTGCGCACTGCAACATATCAGACAACTCGAACAGGATGGTGTCGTAGATGAATTTCTTGGCACATCCTTGTTCACGAGCAAATGTTCAAACAACATAAAGTCAAAGAGAACAGATGAAAAACATCAAGTGGAAGACGAAAAATAGATAAAAACAGTATATTAAGTGAAGAGGTGCTCAAGTTGTTAAACAACGTTGAATGCAAGACACAGCATCAAGTGAGATGAAAGTTATCATAAGAGATAAGTTTTTATATAGGGGCGATAGGCCAAAACACAGCGTCAGCGGGTTATACCGTTAGACGCTTTTTTTATGGGCGTTGCTTCGGTTTACACCGTGCCTTTCGCTGATCAAATCTTTCTGCCAGATCATCCCGTCTTTCCGGTCGTCCACTAACTTCGTTGACCATATGTTCGCGTTATGGGTGTATATAGGAAGCGCTAAGCATATGACACATCTTGCAAAATTGACATTCAAGTCAGTATCCAAAGCCACTGCACGTGATCCGGTGATTGCTCGTCGTGACAAGGTCATTGCTGCACTTGAGGAACAGAAGGTTGTATTTGCAGCAGCTGTGCGTGGTGAACAGCACATGATTGAGCGGTCAAAGTGGATGACAAATGATCAGGGCGAACGGGTCTTGGTCAAAACACAGCGACGTGCTCGTGCGTGGTTCTTTCAACAAGACCAGGGTTGGTATGTGCAGTGCCGTTATGGCGCACGTGTGATCGCAGCTGATGGGGTCAATAATGCTGTGTTCGTCAGAACGCTCAAGGATGTAGCGCCAGTTCTCGATGCTTTTGTTGCGGCAGCTAATGCAGGTGAACTGGATACTGTATTGGCCAAGATAGCGGAGCGGCAACCACGCATCAAGCCAGGTGCAGCGAAAGCCTCAGCAAATGACTGATGATGCGGCAAAAATAGCTGCACTTAATGATAGAGCACGGCGCTCCTTCATGGATTGTCGTGTTGTCGTCACGCAGGGCATTCAGATGTTGGGTGAGGATGCCACAGCGCAAATCTTGTCTGCTGTGCAATCGTTTGACGCATTCACAGCGGACAATGATCCATATGGTGAGCATGACTTTGGCAAGATCACCTATGCAGGTAAGGATGTATTCTGGAAGTGGGATTACTGCGATCTAGACTTCTCAATGCATTCGCCCGATCCCACGGACACCACGGTCACAGCACGTGTGCTCACCATCATGCTGGCCGAGGAGTATTAAAGGAACCAGCATTGCTGTGGGGTTGTTTACCTGCTCAGAGCAGCGGTATCAAACAGAACGGATGAACCAATGCGGAGCGATGCAAGATGACCCCACAATCAGTGCCAGAAGCCGTATTCCATACGCGTGTGCGCAATCCCGATATTGCAGGCGATAATCCGTTTGAGTGGAAACAGCTTTCGACCGGTGATGTGTTCGCAGGAAAGCGTGTCGTGGTTTTTGCCTTGCCGGGTGCGTTCACGCCAGCCTGTTCAGAAAGTCACTTACCCGGCTATGAGCGGCTCCATGACCAGTTTACTGCACAAGGCGTTGACAGCGTTGTCTGCGTTGCTGTGAATGATGCTTTTGTCATGTTCCAGTGGGCCAAATCTCAAAATATACAGAAGGTGTTCATGCTGCCCGACGGCAATGCAGAGTTCACGCGCAAAATGGGCATGTTGGTTGATCGGTCCACACAGGGCCTGGGCATGCGTAGCTGGCGTTATTCAATGCTGGTCGAGAATGGTGCAATCACAAAGCTATTTGCTGAGCCGGGACTACGAGACAATCCACCAGGCGTGCCCATGGCGGTTTCCTCTGCGGAAACAATGCTGGACTACCTACAGCATCATCACCAGCCAAGTTCAGTTTAGACAAGCACGTAATTCAAGCCATCAACGAAGCATGATTGAGTTTTGTTTTCTGCCTGATGATCATTCTGGCCTGCAGCACTCGCCATTGCTGCGGGCAGCACTGCTGACTATGCGCTATGCGCGGTAACGTGGGATATTCCTCCCAACCAAGTCGTTCAGGCGTGTGGTTGTAAATTTAGCCGCTGCACTTTCTGCTAACCCGACTAAAGCTGAGGTGGCATTACAAAGACCAGTTTTGCGTAACTAGGCATGGGGCAATCTCGCCGCAGTCACTGGGCCGCCTGTTTGCAAAGCTAATTACGTTCTATTTAATGCGCATAGATCACAGTGGCTATTCTGGCATCGACGAGCCGCCGTTCTTGTCAAAAGCCTCGGACACCTTTGCTGCCGCTGACTGAGAAGCGAGGATACGTCGCCCATAGCGCGCTGGCATTTCTGGCGACGTCCAGCGACCTGCGACCATGATCGATGAAAGATCGCAGCCAAGACGAAACGCATCATGCACACCACCCACTCTGGTACTATGCGCTGAAACGTCTGGCCGACCAACGCAGCGTTTTATAATGCGTGAGACTGTCGCCGGGTCCATGGGCACAACTTTTCCGCCACGTTGCGACTTTGTCAAAATTGGATCATCTGCTTTTCTGCCAGCCAGCTCGATCCATTGCACGACCGCCTGTGAGCCTTTTGCTGACAAAAATGCGTATGATCCTTCGCCATTTTGGTCAGTCTTAGAGCGGGCCACAAACATTAAGCTGCTTCCGTCATCTTGGCGCTGCAGATCACGGACTTTGAATGCGACCAGCTCTGATGCTCTGCACCACGTATCCGTTGCCAGCCACAGCAGTGCTTTGTCTCGAATGTCGCGCCGTTCATCACCCAGCTTAGCGATGACTGCGAGCACTTCGCGCTTACCAAGTGGCGGGGCCTGCCTTTGCGCGCTGCCATAGCGGCGCTTCACGCCCTTCAAGGCAAGCTCAACGAGACGATGACGGGTTGGTGACGGCAGAAACTGCGAGCGATGCAGCTCAGCGATCCCCCACAGTCTGGTTTCAATCGTATTGGCAGCAAGCTTACCACCCATGTCGTCTACCCATGCGGCCACTGTTGCAGGTTCAATAGGGGGTGTCGCGTTATGCCCGTTGTTGCAGCACCATTCGGTGAAGGTGCGCACTATCAAGCGGTAATTTCTCAAGGTCTCAGGGGCAAACGCAGCTTCTGACCGTCTGCGATACTCGTCTATCAGGTCTTTACGCTTTTTGGATGATATGTTCGAAAGTCTGCTAAGTAATTCTGTTCGCTCAATATCTCTGTCAAATGCCTGTTTCATCCCTAACCCTTTCAGCGCTTCTTTGCCATTAACCTAATCTTAACCAATTCTATCAAATATCGAGATAGTCATTGGGGGGGGAGACATGAGCATAGACCAGCATTGCCAGCTAATCCTGCGTCTGGAAACTGCATTGTTGGAATATGTCGAAAGGTATGGGTTAACTGAGCAAGCGCGGACGTTGCTGACAGCCGCGCCTGCCTATGATGTTTCTAAAAGCGCAATAAGCAGATCAACCAAACCGGCAGAGCAAAATGATTTGGTATGAATATCGCCCGTGTCTATGATCAGGTGTCCGCAGCGATTTAGTTGGCTGCTTGGGCGATGGCTAAGTCTTTGGGCGTCTTGCCTGATGCAAGGGCTTCAATGAACCAGAGTGGTTTGCGTCCTCGGCCAGACCACGTGAGGGTCGGGTTCTCAGGGTGCTGATATTTTGGGGCAACAGCAGTGCGGCTTGCTTTTTTATCACTGCTCATCAGTTCAGAAAGCGAAAAGCCCAACTCTTTTGCCAGCGCTTCAACCTTCGCGCGGGCTTCAGCTTTTTGACGGTCTTCGAAAGTGGAAATTGTTTTGATGATGTCTTTATGCAGGTGCTTAAGTTCATTAACTGACATGCTGTCCAGATTTTCTTTAAACATTTGGCATCCCTTGTTTGCGTTATTGGGGGGCTGATATACCTGCCATCCAAAGCATTCAACTCATGTTATGAAATTTTGGTTCCAATATATTTTGTGGCGGGGGTGTCTTTTAAAAAGCTGCGGCATTCATCTATCTTTTGACAACGCTTTTTGCTGGAGTGACCGCCAACGCTGCAATAACCGCGCAGTTTAACCTGCACTGCACTACACAGCTGAAAATCTCATAGAAGCAGCATTGTGTGAGATTTTCGCCTAAGTCATTGAAAAATATAGGGATCGTGAGCGGCATGATTTTGGTCGACCAACCGGAACCTCAGACTTTACAGTCATTTATAGCAAATGATTAGGTTTTTGGGGATCGCACCATGCGCCAAGCACAAACACTAAACGAAGCCCAACTGCGCCGGGTTATACAGTACTGCCGCAGTCGTCGTCATCCAGCTCGTGACGAAACAATCATCCTGTTCAGTTTCTACGCCGGGCTGCGGGCCAAGGAGCTGGCAGGGCTGACGCGGGGGAATGTGTTCGATGAAGAGCGCAACGTGCGTGAGCAGTTCATCCTGTCAGCAGCACAAAGCAAGGGCGGCAAAACACGTACTGTGTATCTTAACCAGCGTTTGCGCAGGGCATTGGCGGAATATGCTGCTGGCTTGAACTTGAGCGATCCCAACAAAGCACTGTTTGAGAGCCAAAAGGGCGGGCATTTCTCGGCCAACACCATGTGCCAGCTGTTCCTCGACATCTACAAGGCTGTGGGGCTCAAGGATGCATCAAGCCATTCGGGCAGACGCACATATATTACTAGACTGGCCAACAAGGGCGTAGGCGTGCGCTTGCTGGCAGCTCTGGCAGGGCACAGCCACATTTCGACGACACAGCGGTACATTGATGTGAATGCAGAACAGCTGAGTGCAGCGGTAGAGCTGCTTTGATTGTCGTTTTAGGCCACTAGCCGCCCAACACCCGCGTTAATCCGTCTTCGCTTAACTTCTCCGCTTCAAACGCAGTCAACGCTCGCAAACGCAGCTCCTCGCTCGGATCATACCCAGCACGTGATACACCGAGGGCAATCAGCAGGGCGCTTTCGCTCAACTTGCCAGCTTCGAACAAATCAAACGCTTTGGAGGCTGCAGAAAGAGCAGGGGCCTGTTGTGCCTCAACCTGCGCTACAGACTGTTGCACTGGCTCAGTCACAGCCACTGTGTTTTTCAGCTCAAGCTGCTCGTTGCGCAAATCGCGCCCCGAGTGCAGCCCTGGGTTCATAAAGGGCGATAGCTTGCTGTAAAACCGGTCGAGCACGCCCGTGCTGTTGCCCATTTGCCTGCTGAGTGCATGGGTGCTAAGCCCGCGCTGTAGGTCCAGTGTCGCATAGAAGTGACGCCAGCTGTAGAGCGTTCGCTTCTTCCCATCTGCGCCGTATGTAAGCCCAAGCTTTTCTAGGAGCTTCTCGAAATTGCGCGATAGGTTCGCCCGCGCCACCCGCTGACCCAAACGTGTGACAAACACATACTCATCCAGTTTGGCGTCGATCACTTCATTCAGCGTCATGCCCATCAGTTTAGGGTTGATTTCAATCTGACGTTCAAAAGGCCTTATCGCGCGATCTCGTGCAACCAAAGGCCGCTGACCTGTCTTGCCGTCTACGAACAGTCCCAGATAGGTCTGATCCTCCTCTTGCAGCCAAAGCAGGTTCTTCCACTTGAGATCTAGGGCTTCTGTGCCGTGCCGCATGCCAGTGTTGGCAAGGATCAGCACATAGTTGCGCAGAACTTCCCGTGTGCCAGCCGTGATGGGTTTGTCTGTGAGTTTGTGGTAGCCCCGCAGCTCTTCATAGATCATGCGGTATTCTTCACGGGTAAAGCTGCCCCGGCTTTTGGTCTTGATGCCATCGTTTATGGGCTTGGGTCTTATCGCATGCGTGATCCAGCCACGCTGCTCTGCTTCATCCAACACCCTGTTCAAGGCAGTGTTGTGCGTGTTGATCGTGCTGTGATGTGCTTTGCGTCCCAGCTTCTCTGTGCGCCACTTGCCAAAATCCACCAGTGCCTTGGCATCAATGCTGGATACGTCATAGCCTCCAAAATAGGGCACGAGGTATTTGTCGATGGCGGTGATGTAATCTTTGAACACGATGTGTCCGCCGCCTGCATCCAGCTCTTCCTGCATGCGATCCCGCGCAAACTCAGCCACACGCTTAAACTTACGGGTGCTTTGCGGCAGGTTGTTCTTGGCGCGATCTTCAGCGGTGTAGAAGAACTTCATCGCCAAATCTGTGGCACGCTCAACATCCTCAGTCTTTGTAGAAAACCGATGCCAGCTGCCGTCTGCGAGCTTCACGCGGGCTTGCCATTTGGCGCTGCGTTGTCGCTTGTCCAAGCGCACATATTCGCTGATGCGGATGGTTTGGACATCCTGTGACATATCAACAGCATACAGCGCATACGGGCTAAGGAAAACTGCGCATATTACGGAGGGGGCAGAATTTTGTAGCCTTTGCGGTGTTCAGCAGGGCACCACATCACAAGAAACGACTCCGAAAGCACCGATTCAGGCAGCACCCAAAACACTCTGTTCAACACCGTAAACGCACGCAGGCTCTGGTGTGTATAGTGTGTATCAAGTGTGTATCGCTATTTTGCGAAGAAAAAACCGGCTAAGTCATTGATTTTATTGGAGGCGAGTACCGGAATCGAACCGGTCTACACGGATTTGCAATCCGCTGCATAACCTACCTGCCCACTCGCCTCATGGGCTGTTTCCCTAAGGATCACGGGACTTGCCGTCAAGCGGATAACGCGGCCGGTCCGATCAATCTGTCGCAATCGCCGCAGCGGCGTCGCGGCCCTTGGATCGGATGCCAATGCCGGTTTCCTTTCCGCATCAGCGGCGATAACCTGTCGCGCAGGGCCGCGTCTTGGCCGCCAAACATCCTTGCGACGGAACCTTCATGTCCCGCTCTATCCTTTTCGTGACAGGCACCCGTGCCGATTTCGGCAAGCTGGAACCGCTGGCCGTGGCCGCGCGTGATGCCGGCTTTACCGTGGCGTTTTTCGTCACCGGCATGCATATGCTGCAAAGCTACGGGCTGACCAAGCTCGAGGTCCACCGGATGGCGGGTGTCACGGTGCATGAATTCCTCAACCAGCGGCCCGGCGATCCGCAGGATATGATCCTGGCCAAGACGGTGATCGGGTTTTCCGATTTCATCCACGAACACCGCCCCGATCTGGTGGTGATCCATGGCGACCGGGTCGAGGCGCTGGCGACCGCGCTGGTCTGCGCCACCAATTACATCCGCTGCGCCCATGTCGAGGGCGGCGAGGTCAGCGGCACCATCGACGAGATCTACCGCCACTGCAATTCCAAGCTGGCAAGCCATCATTTCGTGTCATCACAGGATGCCGCGCGGCGGGTGATGTCGCTGGGCGAACAGGCAAGCCACATCCATGCCATCGGCTCGCCCGAGTTGGATTTTCACGCAGGCCCGTCCGGTGTCACAATCGCGCAGGTCAAGGACCGCTATGCCCTGCCCTTCGACAGCTACGGGATCTGCGTGTTCCATCCGGTCACGTCAGAGGCCGCCAGCATGGGCGCGCAGGCCAGCGCGCTATTCGCCGCATTGGTGGCCTCGGGGCGCAATTTCGTCGTGATCGCCCCCAATAATGACCCCGGATCGGCGGCGATCTTTGCCGAGATCGACACCCTGCCCAAGGACCGCTTCCGCGTGCTGCCCTCCATGCGCTTCGCCCATTTCAGCGAATTGATGAAAAACGCATCCGTCATGGTCGGCAATTCATCCGCAGGCGTACGCGAGGCCCCGTTTCTGGGGCTGCCATCGCTGGATATCGGCACCCGCCAGACCAACCGCGCGAAATCGCCCTCGGTTTTCTTTGCAGATGCGGGCGATCGCGCGGCGATTGCCGCCTTCCTGACGGCACAATGGGGCAAGTCCTATCCGCGTCACGATGCTTTTGGCGGCGGCTCGGCGGCGGGCCGGTTTGCAGCGGTGCTGGCGGACCCCGGTTTCTGGACCGGATCGCTGCAAAAGACCTTTCATGACCATGATGCCTAAGACCGGGCTGGCCCTGCGCGCCTATCTTGCGGCCAGCCACCTGATCCCGCTGGTGGCAGGGCCGGTGCTGGCCCGCAGGCGCAAGCGCGGCAAGGAACACGCGACGCGTTGGATGGAAAAGCAAGGGCGCGGGCTGGCCCCGCGCGCCCACGGGCGCTTGGTCTGGATCAATGCCGTGGGATTGGGCGAGATCCTGTCGCTGCGCGGTCTGATCGCGCGGATGGCGGATGCGGCACCTGATCTGCATTTCCTTGTCACCTCGACCACCGCCGCATCGGCGCGGGTCTTTGCGGCCCAGATGCCGCCGCGCACGATCCATCAATTCCTGCCGCTGGATGCCCCGGCCTATCGGCGGCGGTTTCTGGATCATTTCCAGCCTGACCTGTGCATCTGGGCCGAACAGGATCTCTGGCCGGGGCTGGTCTATGAAGCGGACAAGCGCGGGATTGCGCAGGCAATGGTCGCGGCGCGGATGAATGCCGGCTCTTTGGCGCGCCATACACGCGCGGCGGGGCTTTACCGCGATCTTTATGCGCGCATGGCGCTGGTGACAGCGCAGGATGCCGACAGCGCCAGTCATCTGGCAGCACTGGGGGCCAGAGCGCAGGTCACGGGGTCGCTGAAACCCGCCGCACCGCCGCTGGAATGTGACGCCGGCGCCTTGCGCGATTTGCAGGCCGCCATCGGGTCGCGGTTCGTCTGGGCGGTGGCACCGTCCCATCCTGCGGATGAGGCTGCGGCACTGGCCGCGCATCTGGCGCTGCGCGCGCAGGTCCGGGATGCGTTGCTGATCATCGCGCCCCGCCATCCCGACAGGCGCGATGCGATCAGCGCCGCCTGCCCTGCCCCGCCGCCGTGCAAATCGCAAGCCGCGCTGCCCGGCAAGGGCGATCCGGTCTGGCTTTGCGATACTTTGGGCGATCTGGGGCTGGTCTACCGCTGCGCCCGCGCGGTGCTGATCGGCGGCACATTTGACGCGACCGAAGGCCATAACCCCTGGGAGGCCGGCCAACTGGGTTGCGCGGTCCTGCACGGGCCGAGAACTGGCAATTTCAAAGCGGATTTCGCAGCGCTTGATGGGGCTGGCGGGGCTGTCGCGGTATCTGGCGCAGATAATATCGCCAGCGCGTTGCGGGGTGATCTGGCGATGCAGGCGGCCAAGGCAAAGCAGAATGTGCAGGATGCAGGCCGCGCCACCGATCAACTGGCCCACGCCCTGCTGGCCTTGGTAAAAGCGCCATGACCGCGCGTTTCCCGCCCCTACGCCTGCGGATCGCGCTGCTGGCTTACGCGCTGGCCTGGGTGGTCTTGCTGCCTGTCGTGATGGTTTATTTGCGGCTGCGCGCCCGCAAGGACCCGCTTTACGCCACTCATCTGGCCGAACGCTTTGGCCTGGGGCGGCCTGTGCTGCGCAATCCGATCTGGGTCCATGCGGTATCCTTGGGCGAAATGCGCTCTGCCACGCCCTTGATCCGCGCGCTGCTGGCGCAGGGCGAATGCGTGCTGACCACCCATTTCACCCCCGCCGGACGGCGCGAGGCGATGCGTGAATTCGCCGCCGAGATTGCCGCAGGCCAAGTGCAGGTCGCTTGGGTGCCGTTCGACATGGGGCTGGCCTATGCGGCCTTTCTGCGCCGCTTTGCGCCGAAATACGGGCTGGTGATGGAGATCGAGATCTGGCCCCGCATGATCATGGCCTGTCGCGCGCGCGGGGTGCCTTTGTTCATGTGCAACGCGCAATATCCGCAGAAAAGTTTCGACAAGGATATGGCGGGCTGGGGGCTGCGCGCGGCGCTGACGGGCGGCTTTGCGGGCGGGTTCGTGAAATCGGCCTTGCAGGCGGAACGCTTTGCCGCCGCCGGCCTGCGCAATATCCATATCACCGGCGAGATGCGCTTTGACCAGCCGATCCCGCAGGCGCAGCTGCAGGCCGCGGCACGGCTGCGCGACAGGTTGATCGGCGACCGTCCGGCCTTTGCCCTGACAAGCGTCGTCGAGGGCGAGGATGCCACCTATCTTGCCATGATCCGCCAGGTGCCGGGGGCGTTTTTTATCTATGTGCCGCGCGCGCCGGAACGTTTTGATGAGGTCGCCGCGATGCTGCGCGAGGCCGGACTGCGCTTTGCCCGGCGGTCAGAGCTGCTGGATGCGGCCCTGGGGGCGCGTGACCTGCCGCAGATCGATCTGTTGCTGGGCGACAGCATGGGCGAGATGTATTTCTATCTGGCGCTTTGCGACCGTGCTATCGTCGGCGGCGGTTTTGTCACCAAGGGCGCGCATAATATCATCGAACCGCTGGCCCTGCGCAAACCCGTCATTGTCGGCCCGCATATCTGGACCATCGCCTATCCCGCGCAAGAGGCGATTGCGGCAGGCGTCTGTCATCATGTGCAGACCGAGGCAGAGTTGCTGGACGCAGTCCAAGCACCCAGGATTGTGACTGACGACCAGATCGCGGCTTTCTATGCCGATCATGCTGGTGCTGTGGACCGGACACTTGCCGCCTTGCCGCAGGCCTTGGCTGATCTGCCTGCGCCTTGCGGCGCAGTTGAGGCCTCCGGCGGGGATATTTAGGCTCGGAAGATGCGGGGTTTGAGTTGGGCCACGCCAACGCGCACCGCGTCATGGACCTTGCCGTGGCGGGGGGCGTCGCGCAAAGTGGTCATCCAGTGGTCTTGTGGCTGCAATCGTTTGGGCGCGCCGTCCCAGCGCAGCGCGCGCAGCACATCTGCCGCAGGGTCTGGCAGATGATCGGGGATCGCGCGTTTGTTCAGCACCGCCCAGACCCCGGTCCAGAGCCGCCCGACCGACCAGGGGTTATAGCCGCCCCCGCCCAGCACCAGATAGCGCGGCGCGATGTCGCGCAGGGCCGCCACCACCGCCCAATGCGCGTTGTTCGACAGGCAGAGCCGTGATTGCGGGTCCTCGGTGACGGCATCGGCCCCGCATTGCAGCACGATGGCATCGGGCCGGAAGCCGGTGACCGCAGGCAGGATCAGCGCCTGCAGGATCAGCGCCATGTCGTCGTCATGCAGCCCTGCCGGCACCGGCAGGTTGAACACCTGCCCCGCCCCCTGATCGGTGATCGCCCCGCTGCGCGGCCAGCGGTTGATTTCATGCGTCGAGATCAGCAGCGTGTCGGGATCCTGCGCGAAGGCCTGTTCGACACCGTCAGGGTGATGCGCGTCGATATCGACATAGGCCACCCGCTGCGCCCCGTTGCGCCGCAGCGACTGGATCGCCAGCACCGGGTCGTTGAGATAGCAAAAGCCATTGGCCCGGTCCGGCAGCCCGTGATGCGTGCCGCCTGCAGGCGAATAGATGATGCCGCCATATTTGAGCAATTCGCCCGCCAGCAGCGACCCGCCCGCCGCCGTGGCCGGCCGGCGGAACATTTCGGGAAAGACCGGATTGGACGGCGTGCCCAGCGCATGGCGCGCGCGCACCGCCTGACTGACGCTTTGGGCGGTCTCTGCGGCTTGCAGGGCGGCCAGATAGGCTGGGGTGTGAAACCCCGTCAGAGCCGCAACCTTGGCCCGCGGGCTGGTGATGAATTGCGCCGCTGGCAGCCAGCCCAGCGCCCGGCTGAGATCCATCACCGTCGAGACCCGCGGCACCCGCAGCGGATGCCAGGCCCCGTAGGTCGAGCCCCGATAGATTTCGGCGCCGATAAATTGCGGCAGGGGGCTTGTTCGTGCTGACAGGGCGGTCATAACGTCATTCATCACCGGGATGTAACCCGGATTCAGATCGGAACCATGACCAATTTACCTGCGCAACAGATCCCATTGAAATTCGCGACCGGGCGCAAGACGGATATTCGCGCGCAATTCGCTGCCCTGTGCTGGCGGATCGTGGATGACAAGGTCGAGATATGTCTGGTCACAAGCCGCACGCGCGGCCGCTGGATCTTGCCCAAGGGCTGGCCGATGCACAAACAGACCCCTGCCGCCGCCGCCGCGATGGAGGCCTATGAAGAGGCGGGGCTGCGCGGCGAGGTGCTGGATGTCTGCCTTGGGATTTACAGCTATATCAAGCCGTTGGGCAATGTGAACGCGCCGATCGTCGCGATGGTCTATCCGGTGCATGTCACCGATGTCCTGAGCGACTGGCCCGAAAAGCGCCAGCGCAAGCGCAAATGGTTCAGCCCCAAAAAGGCCGCCAAGAAGCTGGAAGAACCCGCGCTGAAACGGATCGTGGCAACCTTTGACCCGGCCTTGCTGCGCTGACTTGCAAGGAGGGGCGAAAAGCCTAATTGTGAGAAAACCTTTCCCGGCGGGCCAAGATGATCCGATTCCACCTTCGATGCGACCAGAACCACCAGTTTGAAAGCT
This sequence comes from Yoonia vestfoldensis, assembly GCF_002158905.1. NCBI lineage: Bacteria > Pseudomonadati > Pseudomonadota > Alphaproteobacteria > Rhodobacterales > Paracoccaceae > Yoonia > Yoonia vestfoldensis. The sequence goes on along the minus strand of NZ_CP021431.1, from coordinate 715,614 downwards.
GGTTTCAATCGGGTGACGCCTTTGACAAGCTGGTGGCCGCCAAGATGGTGACCTGCACCGCCTGCGGATCGCGCGTTGTGACGAAATCGGTGATGGCGCCGGCGATCGCCACGACACCGGCACCGGTCGAAAACCAGGTGGCCGCCCTGCGCAAAAAGATCGAAAGCAGCGCCGATTATGTCGGCACCGCTTTTGCCAAAGAAGCCCGCGCCATGCATGACGGGCTGACGCCGGACCGCCCGATCTATGGCGAGGCCAATCTGACCGAGGCGCGCAAGCTGGCCGAGGATGGTATCCCGGTTATGCCCTTACCCTTCATTCCAGCAAAGAAAGCGCATTGATGCATGTTCTGATCACCGGGGCCAACCGGGGTATCGGCAAGGCTTTGGCCGACAATTATGCCAGTGCTGGCGCCCATGTCACGGGCACCCAGCGCAGCACAGGTGCCGGGTTGCACAAGCTGGATGTGACCGATCCTGCGGCGGTTGCGGCCTTGGCTGCAAGCATCGGCGATCAGGCGATTGACCTTCTGGTGTGCAATGCGGGCGTCTATGCCGACAAGGATCAACCGCTGGATCAGGGCTATCCTGCGCAGATGTGGGCGGATGGGTTTGCCACCAATGTCACCGGCGTGTTTTTGACCGTGCAGGCGTTTCTGCCGCATCTGCGCCGTGCCAAGGCGGGCAAGATCGCGATCATATCCTCGCAGATGGCGTCCCATACCCGCGCGCCGGGCGGCAGCTATATCTACCGTGCAAGCAAGGCCGCCGCGCTGAACCTTGGCCGCAATCTGGCGACTGATCTGGCGCCCGAAGGGATCAGCGTTGGCATCTATCATCCGGGCTGGGTGCGCACCGATATGGGCGGATCATCCGCCGAGATCAGCGTGGCGGAAAGTGCGGCGGGCCTGATGGCGCGCTTTGCCGCGCTAAGCCCTGCGACCACCGGCTGTTTTGAGACATGGGACGGGCGCGCGCATCCTTACTAAGCATTTGCGCTTTGCGCAGCGCAGCAGTAAACGGGCGCGGATCTATGCCGCTTGTTTTCAAGGATGACCCATGCCGACGCTTGTGATGAAATTTGGTGGCACCTCCGTGGCCAATCTGGACCGGATCGCGCGCGCGGCCAAACGCGTCGCCGTCGAGGTCGCCAATGGCTATGATGTCATCGTCATCGTCTCGGCCATGTCCGGCAAGACCAATGAGCTGGTGGGCTGGGTGTCAGAGACATCGCCGCTTTATGATGCGCGTGAATATGATGCGATCGTTTCTTCGGGCGAAAACGTCACCGCCGGGCTGATGGCCTTGCGCTTGCAGGAAATGGATATTCCCGCGCGCAGCTGGCAAGGCTGGCAGGTGCCGGTCCTGACCACCGATGCCCATGCATCCGCCCGGATCGAGGAAATCCCGACCACCAATATCACCGCCAAATTCGGCGAAGGCATGAAGGTTGCCGTTGTCGCGGGCTTTCAGGGTGTCAGCGCGGCAGGCCGGATTACCACGCTGGGGCGCGGCGGGTCGGATACGACGGCTGTCGCCTTTGCCGCCGCTTTCGGTGCCGAACGTTGCGATATCTATACCGATGTGGACGGGGTCTATACCACCGATCCGCGGATCACATCCAAGGCGCGCAAGCTCGATAAAATCGCTTTCGAGGAAATGCTGGAACTCGCCTCGCTGGGGGCCAAGGTGCTGCAAACGCGGTCCGTTGAACTGGCGATGCGCTACAAGGTGCGCCTGCGGGTGCTGTCATCATTCGAGGAACCATCGGACAGCGCCGGAACGCTGGTCTGCGATGAGGAGGAAATCATGGAATCCAATGTTGTGGCCGGTGTCGCCTATTCCCGCGACGAGGCGAAAATGACGCTGATCTCGGTCGCCGACCGCCCCGGTATCGCCGCCGCGATCTTTGGCCCGCTGTCGGATGCGGGGGTCAATGTCGATATGATCGTGCAGAATATCTCCGAGGAAGGGCGCACCGATATGACCTTTTCCTGCCCCAAGGATCAGGTTCTGCGCGCCGAAAAGGCGATGCAGGATGCCAAGACATCAGGCGCGATCAATTTTCACGATCTGGTCGCCGATGAAGGCGTGGCCAAGGTCAGCGTCGTCGGCATCGGGATGCGCAGCCACACAGGTGTCGCCGCCAAGATGTTCAAGGTGCTTTCTGCTGAAGGAATCAACATCAAGGTGATTACAACTTCCGAGATCAAGATTTCTGTGCTGATCGACAGGAAATACATGGAACTTGCCGTGCAGGCCCTGCATGATGCGTTCGAATTGGACAAGGCTGGCTGATCCTGACGGATCGGTCCGCTGCTATCGGGGGACCCATGCCGGAACGGTTGGAAAGCGAAAGCCGCAAATTGCTGGGCCGCCTGCGCGAGGCGCTGGCCAGCGATAGCGAAGGTCAGGCACGGCTGAACCGTGTGGTGGACCTGATCGCCTCGTCGATGCAGGCCGAGGTCTGTTCGATCTACCTGTTCCGCGACGCCGAAACGCTGGAACTTTGCGCTACCCAAGGTCTGGAACAAGAGTCGGTCCACCAGACCCGGATGCGCCTTGGCGAAGGTCTGGTCGGGCGCACCGCCAAGACCGGCAATATCGTCAATACCGCCAATGCCCCCGCCGAAAAGGGGTTCCGCTACATGCCCGAAACGGGCGAGGAACGCTATTCATCCTTCTGCGGCGTGCCGATCCAGCGGCTGGGAGATGTGCTGGGCGTGCTGGTCGTGCAGACCAAGACCGAACGGATCATGACCCCCGACGAGGTTTACGCCCTTGAAATCGTCGCCATGGTCATTGCCGAGATGACAGAATTGGGCGCTTTCGTCGGTGAAGGCGCGGCCCTGTCGGCGCTGCACCAGAAACCGGTGCTGTTGCGCGGCTCAATCGCGCAGGAAGGCACCAGCGCCGGCCGTGTCTATCTGCATGAACCGCGTGTTGTGGTGACCAACCCGATCTCTGACGATCCCGAAAAGGAAAAGACCCGCCTGAATGACGCGGTCGAAACCCTGCGCAAATCGGTCGATAACATGATGGTCGGCGCGCGGTCGGTCGATCCCGAACAGGTGCAGGTGCTTGAAGCGTACCGCATGTTCGCCAATTCCAGCAGCTGGATGCGCCGGATGCAGGACGATGTGCAAAGCGGGCTATCCGCCGAAGCCGCCGTTGAAAAGGAACAATCGCTGGCACGCGCGCGGCTGTCCCGCTCGCCCGATCCTTACTTGCGCGAAAGGCTGCATGATCTGGATGATCTGTCCAACCGCCTGCTGCGTATCCTGACCGGCCAAGGCGAAGACCGCAGCGATATGCCCGACGATCCGATCCTTGTCGCGCGCAATATCGGGCCGGGTGAATTGCTGGAATATGGCAAGAAACTGCGCGGCATCGTCCTGGAAGAAGGCAGCGTCGGGTCGCATGCCACCATCGTTGCCCGCGCTTGGGCGATCCCGCTGGTAATCAATGCCAAAGGTGTCACGCGCGAGGCGCTGAATGGCGATATCATCCTTGTGGACGGCGATCAGGGCATCGCGCATCTGCGCCCCGACGATACCGTGCAGGCCGCGTTCCGCGACAAGATCGAGATGCAGGCCCGCGCGCAGGAACGCTATGCCTCGATCCGCGACCTCCCGGCGGAAACGAAATGCGGCACGCGCATGTCGCTGCAAATGAACGCGGGGCTGATCGCGGATTTGCCATCGCTGGCGGGGTCAGGCGCCGAAGGTGTGGGGCTGTTTCGCACCGAATTGCAATTCCTGATCCGCAACCAGATGCCGCAGCGGGGCGAATTATCCGCGCTTTATGACCGCGTGCTGAATGCGGCAGGCGGGCGGCGGGTGGCGTTTCGCACGCTCGATATCGGGTCAGACAAGGTGCTGCCCTATATGAAGGCCAATGATGAACCCAACCCCGCGATGGGCTGGCGGGCTATTCGCGTGGGGCTGGACAAACCGGGCGTGCTGCGGATGCAATTGCAGGCCTTGTTGCGCGGGGCGGCGGGGCGGCCCTTGACGGTGATGTTTCCGTTCATCACCCAGCTGGCCGAATTCCGCACAGCCAAGGCCGAGATGGACAAGGCCATCGACCGCGAAATCAAGCTGGGTCACCCGATCCCCTCCGAGATCGAGGTCGGCGCGATGCTGGAAACCCCCTCGCTGGCCTTTGCGCCCGATGTGTTCTTTGAAGAGGCCGATTTCATCAGCATCGGCGGCAATGATCTTAAACAATTCTTTTTCGCCGCCGACCGCGAGAATGAATTGGTCCGGCGGCGCTATGATACGCTCGACGTCAGCTTTCTGGCCTTTCTGGAACATGTGATCAAACGCTGCGACGCGGCGGGCACGCCTTTGTCCTTTTGTGGCGAGGATGCGGGCCGCCCGGTCGAGGCCTTGTGTTTCGCAGCCCTTGGCCTGCGCACGCTGTCGATGCGCCCCGCCTCTGTTGGGCCGGTCAAACATCTGTTGCGCCGGATTGATCTGAACGAGGTCAGGGCCGTGATGGATGCCGCCATCACAAATGGCGACCAATCGGTGCGGCGCGCCGTATCCGACTGGCTGGTCTATCAGGTCTGAGGCAGGCGCTGCGCGGCCAGCTGGCGGTGGAATTCATCCAGCACCGCCACATCGCCATGGTCGCGCACCAGCTGGCGCAGCCCGAAATGCACATGCGCCAGCGCAACGTAGTAATCGACAAAGGCGTAATTGGTCCCCGCCCCCGCGACAGCCCCCAGCACAGGCACGGTCTGGGATGCCAGTTTCTGTGACAGCACAGCGGCGAATTTCGGCGCGACACGGCTGATCATGGCATTGACCGCCGCCCCCGACAGGCTAAGCCGCGCGCCGATAAAGGCGGTATCGACGCCGTCATCCGCGCTGCCCGGCCCACCAGAGCCAAAGACCGCAAGACATTCCATGCGGGTTTCCTCGGATGCGGGGTCTTCACCATATTCGGCGGCGACATGCAGCACGGCGCGAAAGATCAGCGTGGTCGCGACAGGCAATTCTGCCAGCGCCGTGGGCAAGCCGCCAAAGCCGCCAATCGCGCCGGACAATGTGCCGATGATCCGGTGGGTCTGATCCGACCCAAAGCTTTGGCCGATCCCGCCCCGCGACCGCGCGGCGATATCATAGCTGCGGCGCAGGGCGCTGCGGGTGACCTCGTTCAATTGATCGCGCAGGGGCTTGGGCAAGACCTTCAGCCCGTCTTCGACCTGACCACCCAGAAAATTGACCGCTTTCATCAAGACGCCATTGGCCCGGCGCTGACGCAAGGCCAATGCGGCAACCCGCGCGCGCGCATGATCATCCAGCGGCGCAGGCACCGGCAGCAAAAGCGCGTCATGGCCAATGATCTTGTCTGTCATCAGGTTTAGATGGGGTTAGCGCGGCGAAATGCAATCATCCGCCTTGCGCACAGGCCCGTGGATGCCCGCCCATGCGTCTTGTGTCAGCGCCAGCCCCAGCACCCGCGCGGGGTTGGTCGGCGGCGGCATGACCACAGCCGATAATGGATGAAACCCAAAGCGGCTGTAATAGGGCAGATCACCCACCAGCAAGATGCGCGACCAGCCCGCTTTGCGCGCGACCTGTGTGACGCGGTAGATCAGCAGGCCCGCAATGCCCTCGCCCTGCCGCGTCGGATGCACCGCCACCGGGCCCAGCAGAACGACCGGCACATCGCCCACATAACAGGGCCAGCAGCGGATCACCCCCGACAGCACGCCGTCGGGGTCACGCGCGGTCCAGCACAGATCGGCAATGGGCGCGACATCCTCGCGCAGACGGTAAGATGACAGCGCCGTGCGGCCCGGCGAAAAGCACAAGTCATAGAGCGCCTCGACCTCCCAGTGATCGGCAGGGGTCTCATGGGCCAATGTGATCGAGGGTGTTTGCATGCGTCTTTCATCTGGCCAAGCCTGTCGCGTCACGCTACCCCTTGGCTGATCGCAGGAAAAGGTCTCGTGCAATGTTTTACGCCCCCAAAGACGGCCATAATCTGCCGCATAACCCGTTCAACGCCATCGTCAGCCCGCGCCCGATTGGCTGGATCGCCACACGCGGGGCGGATGGGCAGGACAACCTTGCGCCCTATTCGTTTTTCAACGCGGTTGCCTATGAACCGCCACAGGTGATGTTCGCCTCGACCAGCGCAAAACCCGACCGCGACGGCACCAAGGACAGCGTCGCCAATATCCGCGAAACAGGGGTATTCGCGGTCAATATCGTGGAATATACGATGCGCGACGTGATGAACCAGACATCCGGCCCATGGGACCGCGCGACAGATGAATTCGCGCTCGCAGGCATCACCAAGGCCACATGCGAAACGATTGCCTGCGCGCGGGTGGCCGGCGCGCCTGCCACGCTGGAATGCAAGCTTACCCAGATCGTCACCCTGCCCGGTGCGGCCAATTTCGCCGTCTTCGGCGAGGTGACAGGCGTGCATATCCGCGACAATTGCCTGGTGGACGGGATCTTCGACGTGACGACATTCCAGCCGCTGGCGCGGCTCGGCTATCGCGATTACACGGTGGTGCGCGAGGTGTTCAGCCTGACCCGTCCGGACCAGAAAACATGACACAAACCGTTCTGGGGATCATCGGCGGGTCTGGCCTCTATGAGATGGATGGCCTGCAGGACCCGTCATGGGTCAATGTCGACAGCCCTTGGGGCGCGCCCTCGGATGCGCTGCTGACAGGGCGGCTGGACGGGGTCAAGATGGTCTTTCTGCCCCGCCACGGGCGCGGCCATCTGCATGCGCCCACCACCGTGCCTTACCGCGCCAATATCGACGCGCTGAAACGGCTGGGGGTAACCGATATCATCAGCATCAGCGCCTGCGGGTCGTTCCGCGAAGAGATGGCGCCGGGTGATTTCGTGATCGTGGACCAGTTCATCGACCGGACCTTCGCGCGCGAAAAATCCTTCTTCGGAACAGGCTGCGTGGCCCATGTCAGCCTTGCGCATCCGACCTGCCCGCGCCTGTCAGCGGCCTGCGCGACGGCGGCCGAGGCTACGGGGATCACCCTGCATCGCGGCGGCACTTATCTGGCCATGGAAGGGCCGCAGTTTTCGTCACTGGCGGAAAGCAGGCTCTACCGTAGCTGGGGCTGCGACGTGATCGGCATGACCAATATGCCCGAAGCAAAACTCGCCCGCGAGGCGGAAATCTGCTATGCCTCGGTCGCGATGATCACCGATTACGACAGCTGGCACCCCGATCACGGGGCAGTCGATATCACCGCGATCATCGCCACCCTGCAAGGCAACGGGACCAAGGCCCGCGACCTGATCGCAAAGCTGCCTGCCCTGCTGGGGGGTGACCGCGCCCCCTGCCCGCATGGCTGCGACCGCGCGCTGGATCATGCGATCATGACCGCCCCCGACAAACGTGATCCCGCGCTGATGGCGCAGCTTGAGGCGATCACCGCCCGTGTCCTTGCGAAAGAAACAAGATGAAAACGATCCGCGACTATATCCGCACCATCCCCGATTTCCCACATGAAGGGATCATGTTCCGCGATGTGACCACGCTTTTCAGCGATGCGCGCGGCTTTCGCATGGCGATCGACCAGCTGTTGCACCCCTATGCCGGCACGCCCATCGACAAGGTCGTGGGGCTGGAAGCGCGTGGTTTCATACTTGGCGGTGCCATCGCGCATCAGCTATCGGTCGGTTTTGTGCCGATCCGCAAGAAAGGCAAATTGCCCGGCAAAACCATCGAACAGGCCTATCAGCTCGAATATGGCGAGGCGGTGATGGAATTGCATGACGACGCGCTGCAACCGGGCGACAAGGTCCTGCTGGTCGATGATCTGCTGGCGACGGGCGGCACCGCCGAGGCGGGCATCCGGCTGGTCGAACGGCTGGGCGCGCAGGTGATGGGCTGTGCCTTCATCATCGACCTGCCCGCATTGGGTGGGGCCGCAAGGCTGGAAAAACTGGGGATGCAGGTGCATAGCCTTTGCGCCTTCGAAGGACTTTGATGCGCTCCGCGCGGGGAGTATTTGGGGAAAAAAGAAGTTGTTAAGGAAGATCGGGTAAATCCGTGCCACGGTACAGGCTGGAGAGCCGATGACCGTGAAATGAGAAGTCGCCCGATCCCGGACCCCAGAAAGGTCAGCCTGTAGCGGGCGGCGGGGTCGGGTGCGCCTCTTGCGACTTCTTTTTTCCAAAAATACTCCCGCCGGAGGCGCGGCCCCACCGCCCCTATCGCTGTGGCAGGATCACGCCGGGGTTCATGATCCCTTGCGGGTCAAGCGCATCCTTGATCGCACGCAGCATCGCAAGCTTTGCCGGATCGCCATAAAGCTGCAGATCGCCGACCTTGGCGCGCCCGATCCCATGTTCGGCGCTGACGGATCCGTCCAGCGCGGCCACCAGATCATGGATCATTTTCTGCACGGCAGGGCGCAATGCATCATCCGCGCCACGCGCGCGGTCCTTGGCGGGGAAGATATTGTAATGCAGGTTGCCATCGCCCAGATGGCCAAAGCAATTGATGCGCATATCGCCCAAGGCCCGCAGCGCGACCTCTGCCTGAGCGATGAAATCAGGCACAGCGCTCAGCGGCAGGGCGATGTCATGCGAGGCGATCGAGCCGATCCGGCGGTTTGCCTCGGGGATGTTTTCGCGGATATCCCACAGCGCCTGGCGCTGCGCGGCCGAACGCGCGATGACGCCGTCACTGACCAGCCCTGCATCGAACGCATCCGCAAACAGCCGCTCCAGTGCGGCATCAGGATCGCCACTGGCGGGCAGGCCAAGGTCGATCAGCACGCTCCATGCGGGGATCGTCTCGAACGGTTGCCGAACCTCTGGCCCGACCTCGGCCAGGAAATCGAGCCCTTGCCGGTGCATCAATTCGAAAGCCGACAGACCGTCGCCGATCTGCGCGCCCGCCATGGCCAGCAGGTCCAATGCGGCCTGCGGCGATGGCACCGCCAGCAGCGCCGCGCCGATCTGCACAGGGCGCGGCACCAGCCGCAGCGCGGCGGCGGTGATGATGCCCAGCGTCCCTTCGGCCCCGATCATCAGGTTGCGCAGGTCATAGCCGGTGTTATCCTTGCGCAGCCGCGTCAGCCCGTGCCAGATCGTCCCGTCCGGGCGCACGACCTCTAGCCCCAGGCAGAGCGCGCGCGCATTGCCGTAGCGCAGCACGTTCACCCCGCCCGCATTGGTCGCCAGCAACCCGCCGATCCGCGCCGATCCTTCGGAGGCCAGCGAGAGCGGGAACAGCCTATCCACATCCTCGGCCGCCTGTTGCACATGGGCGAGGATCACGCCCGCCTCGCAGACCAGCACGTTTTCGGAAGGATAGACCGCGCGGATCTTGGTCAGCCGTTCCAGCGACAAGACCACCGGGGCCGGGCCATCCTCCATGATCTGCCCGCCGACCAACCCGGTCCCGCCGCTATAGGGCACGATCGCCACGCGTGCCTGCGCGCAGGCCGTGACCACGGCGGCGACAGCTATGGTATCGGCGGGGGCCACGACCAGCCCCTGCCCCTGCCAGCGCCCGCGCGGTTCGGTGAAATAGGGGGCAGTGTCGGCCCGAAAGGCGGCAGCATCGACAAGCCCACGCAAGCGGTTCTCAAACTCCGGTGTCACCCCGTTCAGCATTAGCCCACATCCGTCTTGCCGCGCCGGTCATGGCGCAGGTTCGCGTATAGCACATGGTTGCGCCAGCGCCCGTTGATCTGCAGATAGCTTTGCGCGACACCTTCGTATTTATAGCCGCATTGTTCCAGCAGCCGCCGTGACGGGGTGTTTTCGGGCAGACAGCCCGCCTCGATCCGGCTGAGGTCCAGCACGGTGAAGGCGTGATGCACGACCGCCTGCACAGCCTCGCGCATATAGCCTTGGCGCGCGTAAGGTGCACCGATCCAATAGCCGGTGATCCCCGATTGCGCCGGGCCACGTTTGATATGGTCCAATGTAATTGCCCCTAAAAGCGCATCATCGGACCGGCGGATCAGGAACAGGGGCAAGGCCGAGCCTTGGGCAATCGATCTTTGCGCCCAATAGACGCGGTTGGTGAACCCCTTGCGCGACAGATGATCAGCGGCCCAGCTTGGCTCCCAGGGCACCAGAAATTCGGCGCTGGTCTGCCGCAAGGCCGCCCAGGGGCGAAAGTCGGTATGCATGGGCGCGCGCAGGGTCAGCCGTTCGGTTTCGATCCGGACCTTGCGCTTGATCCCGAGCATTACGCGGCAAGCCGTGCTTTCAGCGCCGCCAGCGTCGGGGCCTGATCGGCGGGGCCGTAAAGCGCCATGGCCGCGCCTGCCTGCCCCGCCATCTGCGCGGCGAAGGCTTTGACATCGCCGGTGGTCACATCGTCGATATGGGCGATGGTTTCCTCGATCCCCGGTATCCGGTCCCAGATCGACAAGAGCCGCGCCAACCGTTCAGCGCGGTTTGACGGGCTTTCGAGGCCCATCAGCAGCCCGGCCTTCATCTGGGCGCGGGCGCGGGCGACCTCGGCGGCGGACATGTCGTCGGCGGCGCGTTTCATCTCGTCAATCGTGATATTCGCCAGTTCGGCGATCTGTTCGGCGCTGGTGCCAGCATAGATCGTGGTCATGCCCGTGTCTTCATAGGCGCCGGCCTGCGCAAAGATCGTATAGCACAGCCCGCGGTTTTCGCGGATTTCCTGAAACAGACGCGAGGACATGCCGCCACCAAGGGCGGTTGCGTAGATCTGCGCAGTGTAAATCGCAGGGTCGCGGTAGGTCGGCCCTTCCAGCGCCAGCGCGAAATGCACCTGTTCCAGCGCCTTGGTCGCGCGCCGTTCGCCGCCGATGAATTTGGCAGGCTGCAACAGGCCCGCCGCACGTTCGACGCGGGGCAGATGGCCAAAAAGCGCCTCGGCCTGCCGCACGATGGCATCGTGATCGATGGCACCGGCAGCGGCGAGGATCATCTGGTTCGGTCCGTAATGTTCACCGACAAAGCGGTCCAGATCGCCTTTGGCAAAGGTGCTGACGCGCGCGGCCTCGCCCAGGATCGACCGGCCAAGGGGTTGGTCGGGATAGGCTTCTTCCTGCAACCAGTCAAAGATGATGTCGTCGGGCGTGTCGAGCGTCTGGCCGATTTCCTGCAAGATCACACCGCGTTCGACCTCGATCTCGCTGTCCTCGAACAACGGGTTCAGCAGGATATCGGCGATGATATCAAGGCCAAGGGCCACGTCGTCTTCCAGCACGCGGGCGTAATAGGCTGTCATTTCGCGGCTGGTATAGGCGTTGATATAGCCGCCCACATCCTCGATCTGTTCGGCGATCTGCAGCGCACTGCGGGTCTTGGTGCCTTTGAACGCCATATGTTCCAGAAAATGCGCGATGCCGTTCTGTTCGATCCGTTCGTGCCGCCCGCCCGCCAGCACCCAGATGCCGATGCTGGTGGATTTCAGACCGGGCATCTGTTCGGTGACGATGCGCAATCCGTTGGACAGGGTGTGTTGCTGGATGCTCAAGTTATGATCCGTTCCTTGATGACGGCTTGCAGCGCCGCCAAATCTGCTGCGACTGGTGTGACCCTTTCGGGGCGGTCGTACAAGTCCGCCATGCGCGCAGGCAGCGGGGCAGAGATGCCCGAGGCCGCCTTGACCGCATCGGGGAATTTGGCGGGATGGGCGGTGGCCAGCGTCACCATAGGGATGCTGCCCAGATGCGCCTGCGCCACATGCGCACCGACGGCCGTATGCGGGCACAAGAGCTCGCCATGCTGCGCAAGATAGGCGGCAATCGTCGCGCTGGTCTCTTGCTCTGACGCGCGTCCGGATTTGAAGGTCGCGGTCAGCATGTCATAGGCGCCTTGCGAGATTTTGAACCCGCCGGATTTGAGGTCTTCCATCTGGCTGGCGACCGCGGCCCCGTCTTGCCCGTAAGCATAGAACAGCGCGCGTTCGAAATTGGAACTGACCTGAATATCCATCGACGGGCTGATCGTGGGGGTGACCCCTTCCTTGGTATATGCGCCCGTCTGCAAGGTCCGGTGCAGAATATCATTGCGGTTGGTCGCAACCACCAGATCAGCAATCGGCAGGCCCATCTGTTTGGCGATGAAGCCTGCGAAGATATCGCCGAAATTGCCCGTGGGCACGGTGAAACTGACGGGCCGGTGCGGCGCGCCAAGGCTGACGGCGGCGGTGAAGTAATAGACCACCTGCGCCAGCACCCGGCCCCAATTGATCGAATTGACCCCCGCCAGCCGCACATCATCACGAAAGGCGAAATCGTTGAACATGTCTTTGACCAGCGCCTGACAATCGTCAAAATCGCCGGTCACGGCCAGCGCATGGACATTCGCCTCGACCGGTGTGGTCATCTGGCGGCGCTGGACCTCGGAGACGCGGCCATGCGGATAGAGGATGAAGACATCGACCGCCTTCAGCCCTCGGAATGCCTCGATTGCAGCGGACCCAGTATCGCCCGATGTGGCCCCGACGATGGTCACGCGGTCGCCCGAACGGGACAAAGCGGCCTGAAACATCTGGCCGATCAGCTGCATGGCGAAATCCTTGAACGCCAAGGTAGGTCCGTGGAACAGTTCCAGCAGATAGTGATTACTGTCCACCTGCACCAAAGGCGCGCGGGCCGCATGGCCGAAACCGGCATAGGCACGCGCGATCAGATCGCGGAATTGCGCGTCGGTGAAAGTGTCGCCGATAAAGGGGCGCATCACGTCGAAAGCGACCTCTTCATAGGATTTGCCCGCCATGGCCGCGATCTGGGCCTGTGTCAGCGTCGGGATGTCTTCGGGCAGATACAGCCCGCCATCCCGCGCCAGACCTGTCAGCATTGCCTGTTCAAAGCTCAGCACAGGGGCCGTGCCACGGGTCGAGATATAGCGCATGGGTCAGGCGTCCTTTGGCCGAAGAGTGCGGATGATCAGGAAAAGGGACATAACGGCCCAAACGATGGCCAGCAAGAACCATGTGACCGCATAGGCAAAGTGGTCGTTCTTGATATCGGCGGTGGCGACCGGCAGCGCGGTCAGGCGCGGGTCGGCAGGGCTGGTCGCGGTGGCGACAACCATCAAGGGCAATGTGTCCAATGCGGCGGCCATCGTGTCGACATTGCGCGCAAACCAGATATTCGCCGCCAGATCGGGATCGGGGGTGCTGCTGGTCTGGTCATCGGGCCACAGCAGCGTGCCGGTTACCTGCATCGGGGCCAGCAAGGCTGCGGCGGTCTTGGCCTCAAGCGGCAGCAGCCCCTGATCAAGCAAGATCGCATGGCCATCATCCGTTTCGAACCGCGAAATCACGCGGTAACCGGTCCCCGCTGCTGTGCCCGAAACCAGCACATGCAATTCCTGCCCTGTCGGGGTGCCAGACAGCGCCACGCGGGTATATTCATCCGCAGCCTCGGTCACATCGATGGCCAAAGGGCGCGGATCGGCACCCAGGCGGGCGTTGATATTGGCGAGGATATCCTCTTTCCACGCCAGCCTGTCGATCTGCCACAAAGCCAGCCAGATCAGCACGCCGCATCCGGCAACGCCGAGCAGCACGGGAAAGAAGATCTTGCGCAGCATGACAGGCCCTTGATGGAAAAAACGCGCGGGGGTGCCGCGCGCTTGAGGTTTTGGGGTGGGTCGGGGTGAACCCCGATCTACGCGCCCCAGATATAGATGGCGGCGAAGAGGAACAGCCAGACCACATCGACAAAGTGCCAATACCAGATGGCGGCCTCGAAACCGACATGCTTTTCAGGGGTGAAATCGCCCCGTTCCGCCCGGATCAGGCAGACCAGCAGGAAGATCGCACCGATCACCACATGCGCGCCGTGAAAGCCTGTGGCCATGAAGAAGTTGGCGTAATGGATTTCACCGCCGAACGTATAGCCGTCCTGGGTGACCAGGATCCAATATTCATAAGCCTGAAAGCCCGTGAAGATCACGCCGAAGATAATCGCCAATTGCAGACCGAGTTTAAGGTCTTTGCGGTTGTTTTCATGCACCAGCGCATGATGCGCCCATGTCGCGGCACAGCCCGAGATCAGCAGCAACAGCGTGTTGATCAGCGGCAGGCCGAACGGGTCGATCGCATAGATTTCAGGCTTGATATATTCGGTGCCGACATAGGTTTCCATCGGATACATCTGGTGCTTGAAGAAAGACCAGAACCAGGCGGCGAAGAACATCACTTCGGACATGATGAACATGATAAAGCCGTAGCGCAGGCCGATCCGCACAACCGGCGTGTGATCGCCAGCCCGGCTTTCTGCGACCATGTCAGCCCACCATGCATACATGACGTAAAGCACGGCGATCAGACCCATCAGGAAGATCCACGGCCCCGATCCATGCATCCACAAAACGGACCCGAACAACATGACGAAAGCACCTATGCCGGCGATGAACGGCCAGACAGATGGTGGCAGAATATGGTAATCGTGGTTTTTCGCTTGCGCCATCTGGTGCGTTCCCTATCGGCTGTCTTCAGTAAGTCTCTATGGCGTCTCGCGGCGCCGGTGTCAAAGCTGTCGCATCGGCCGAGGCCTGCATGTAATCAGAGGGCACATCGATCTCGAAAAACGTATAGCTCAGCGTGATCGTATGCACATATTGTCCCTCGCGGTCATCAACGATATCGGGATGCACGAAGAAAGACACCGGCATCAGTACCGTTTCGCCCGGCGCCAGCACCTGCTCGGTAAAACAGAAACATTCGATCTTGTCGAAGAACCCGCCTGCTTCATAAGGTGTGACGTTATAGGATGCCTGCCCGGCAATCGGCACGTCCAGCGGGTTATGCGCCTCGTAGAATACCAGCGCGGTTTCCCCGATCCGGACCTCGACCTCGCGCTGCACCGGCTTGAAGGTCCAGGGCATGTCGCGGCCCAGCGAGCCGTCGAAACGGACCTTGATCGTTTCATCCAGAATCACATCGCTGTCACCCGCAGCCACGCTGGTGGTGCCGCCAAAGCCCGTGACACGGCAGAACCAATCGTAAAACGGCACCGATGCATAGGCCAGCCCGCCCATGACCACGACCAATGCCGAGGCCTGGACGGCGCTGCGATGGATGCCTTTCAAGCGCGGGAACAAAGTCATTGCGAAACCTCCGGAACAGGGACCAATTGCGGACGCGGCGCATGGTCAAAGGTTTCGAACTGGCGGATATCATCCAGTTGCAGAACCTTGACCACGGTCAGGCCAAAGACGATGGCGATAAAGCCGACCAGCAGCAGACCAACACCGGTATTGCGCCCTTTGCGACGCCTGTGCAGTTCATGCTCGACGCGGATCACCATGACCAGCCTCCTAATCCATAAAGCCGCAAGGCGGCCTCTGCCAATAATGCGCCGAAATGCGCGAACAGATAGTAAAGCGAGACTTTGAAGACCTTGATCTCGACCCCGTGTTTATCGGCCTCGCAGGCGGCATCATCGCGCCGCCAGATGTCATAGGCGCCTTTCAGGAACCATGCGTTCATCACCACGGCGACCGCCATGTAAACCGGCCCGCCGATTGACGTCAGCCCAAGGCCCAGCGCGACCGGCACCAAAAGCAGCGTGTAAATCAGCACATGCCGCCGGGTTGCGTCGCGGCCATGGGTTTCGGTCAGCATCGGCACACCGGCGCGCCCGTAATCCGATTTCACGAACAGCGCCAGCGCCCAGAAATGCGGCGGCGTCCACATGAAGATCAGCGCGAACATCAGCAGCGATTCGATGCTGACGCCGCCGGTGGCGACCGCCCAGCCGATCATCGGCGGGAAAGCCCCCGCCGCGCCACCGATCACGATATTCTGCGGCGTCGCACGTTTAAGCCACATCGAATAGATGACCAGATAGAAAAAGATCGTGAAGGCCAGCAAGCCAGCGGCCAGAAAATTGGTCGCCAGCCCCAGCAGCAGGATCGAAAAGCCCGATAGCGCAGCGCCGATGCCCAGCGCCTCGCCCGGTGCGACGCGCCCTGATGGAATGGGCCTGCCGATTGTGCGTTTCATCACCGCGTCGATATCGGCGTCCCACCACATGTTCAGCGCGCCGGATGCCCCGGCCCCGACCGCGATGCACAGGATCGCCACGAACCCCACGAAAGGATGCACCGCCACAGGCGCCACCAGCAAACCGACAAGGGCCGTGAACACGACAAGCGACATCACCCGCGGCTTGAGCAGGGCAAAATAATCGCCCATGCCTGCCTCTTGGGTGCTGTGGTCGTTGGCGCTGAAATCGGTCATTGGCAATCTGTCCTTGCAAGGCGCGGTGCAATCACGCGGATAGGCGATCCGTCAGGTGAAAGGCGATCCGCCCGTCGATCAGGACAGCCCCTTTTCGTCGGCCAACCATGCGTCATAGGTTTCCTGGCTGACGACTTTGACGGTGATGGGCATGTAAGCATGCGCCTGTCCGCAAAGTTCCGAACATTGACCGAAATAGATGCCCTCACGCTCGGCGGCGAACCACAATTCGGCCAGGCGGCCGGGGATCGCATCCTGCTTGACGCCAAAGGCGGGGATCGTCCAGGAATGGATCACGTCAGCGGCGGTCACCTGCATCACGACTGTTGCACCGACCGGCACGACGACGGCCGTATCGGTCGCCAGCAGGTATTGATCCTGCGTATAGCCGAATTGTTCCAGCTCTTCGCGGGTCAGCATGAAGCTGTCAAAGACGACGCCTTCATCGACATATTCATAGCCCCAATACCATTGATAGCCGGTCACCTTGATGGTGATATCCGCCTCGGGGATTTCCTGCTGTTTGAACAGGATCGGCAGCGAAAACGCACCGATGAACACCAAGACCACGATTGGCACCACGGTCCAGGCAATTTCCAGCGGCGAATTATGCGTGAAACCGGCGGGGTTTGGGTTGCGGCGCGCATTATAGCGCAGAATGACATAGGCCAGCAGGCCGGTCACGAAAACGGTGATCACCGTGATGATGACCAGCAGCAGCGTGTCCAGCCAGACCACATCGCGCGCCAGTTCCGTCGCCGAGGGCTGGAACCCCATCCCGCCGGGAAGCGGCTGACCCACGATTTCGAGGTCCTGGCCGATATTCTGTTGTGCCATGGCCGTGCTGCCTGCGAGAACCAGACCCAGCGTGGTCCAGACAGAGGTTGCAAAGGTGTTCAGTCGCATGTTGTACCCTAACTTCAAGAGGCGTGACGGCCCCGATCCCCGGTCACTCCGCTCGGGCTACGGGCGGAATCCCATTGTCTTGATGCGCCCATGTCCCATATCCTGACGCACAACTCAAGAACTGCTGTTGCGGCAAACAGACGCTTTTGCCCCTGATCATCGCCGCCGAAGGATATTGCCATGACCGCCACCCCTTTTCGCCCGTTCGAGACCCATCTGGATCAGGACCGCGCGCTTGATTTGCTGCGCGCGGCAACGGCGGGGGCCGATGATGGTGAATTATTCATCGAAAGGCGCAAATCCGAGATGCTGTCGCTGGATGACGGGCGCATCAAGAATGCCAGCTTCGATGCCTCTGAAGGATTCGGGCTGCGCGCGGTGCGCGGCGAAACCGCAGGCTATGCCCATGCGACCACGATCGACGAACATGCATTGCGCCGTGCTGTCGCGACCGCGCGGCTGGCGGTGGGCGATGGTGGCGGGGTGATGGCCGATGCGCCCGCGGGCACCAACCGCAAGCTTTACAGCGATGATGACCCGATGCTGCAAGCGACATTCCCCGCCAAGATCGACGTGTTGCGCGACATCGACGCCTGTGCCCGCGCGCTGGATCCGCGTGTCGTGCAGGTCTCGGCCAGCCTTGGTGCCTCGCATCAAGAGGTGGTGATCCTGCGCCCCGACGGCACGCTGGTCACGGATACCCGCCCGATGTCGCGGATCAATATCAGCGTGATCGTCGAACAGAACGGCAAACGCGAAAGCGGCGGCATGGGCGGCGGCGGGCGCATTGGCCTGATCGGGCTGATCTCTCGCGATCATTGGGAACCCATCCTGCGCGAGGCGTTGCGGATTGCATTGGTGAACCTTGATGCCGAACCCGCCCCTGCGGGCGTCATGGATGTCGTGCTTGGCCCCGGCTGGCCCGGCATCTTGCTGCATGAAGCCATCGGGCATGGGCTGGAAGGCGATTTCAACCGCAAGGGATCCAGCGCTTTTGCCGGGCTGATGGGCCAGCAGATCGCGGCCAAAGGGGTGACCGTGCTGGATGACGGCACCATCCCCGACCGGCGCGGATCAATCACCGTGGACGACGAAGGCACGCCCAGCGCGCGCAATGTGCTGATCGAGGATGGCGTGCTGGTAGGCTATATGCAGGACCGCCAGAATGCCCGGCTGATGGGGGTCGCCCCCACCGGCAACGGGCGGCGTGAAAGCTTTGCCCATACGCCGATGCCGCGCATGACCAATACCTATATGCTGGCAGGCGATGCCAGCCCCGACAGCCTTGTTTCGGAATTGAAGGACGGGATCTATGCGGTGGGTTTCGGCGGCGGGCAGGTCGATATCACCAATGGCAAATTCGTGTTTTCCTGCACCGAGGCCTACCGCGTCAGGAATGGCGTCATCGGCGCGCCGGTGAAAGGCGCGACCCTGATCGGGGATGGCGCCACGGCGCTGCAAAAGATCCGTGGGATCGGCAATGATCTGGCGCTTGATCCCGGTATCGGCAATTGCGGCAAGGCCGGGCAATGGGTGCCGGTGGGCGTGGGCCAGCCCAGCCTGCTGATCGGCGGGCTGACCGTGGGCGGTGCCGCCGCCTGAGAGCGCGCGATTCGGGCCTGCCTGCGACCGGCACCGCCGCGCAACCGACCGGCTGCATTGCATAAAGCCAGTGAAATAAGAGGTTTCAACGTCATGCGGCCGGGGTCGTGCGACGATTCACGGCTTGTTAATGGCATGGGCGTAGGCCTTGTTCAGCAATAGGCGGAGCAAGGGATGACCCAACCAACACGATCTTCCACCCCCCCCCGACTCCCCCCCACCACGGAAGAGGATGTGATCAGCCATCTTCGCCTATTGCGCTCGCGCCGCGTCGGGCCCGTCACCTATCGGCGGTTGCTGGCGGAATATGGCACCGCCGCAGAAGCGCTGCATGCCCTGCCCGACATCGCCCGTGCCGCCGGTGTGCAAGATTACACGATTTGTCCGATCGGTGTGATTCATGCCGAATTGCAGGCGGGCAAGGCCGCGGGTGCGCGGTTGATCTGGGACAGCGACGGGCTTTATCCGGCCGCCCTGCACGATATCGCGGATGCGCCCGCGCTTTTGTGGTGTCTGGGGCAGACCGCATTGCTGACGCGCCCGATGGTCGCGCTTGTCGGCGCGCGCAATGCCTCGTCGCTTGGTGGCCGGATGGCGCGCAAATTGGCGGGCGATCTGGCCGATGCGGGCTATGTCGTGGTCTCTGGCCTGGCGCGCGGGATCGATGCAGCGGCGCATCTGGGTGCGCTGGCGGGTGGCACGCTGGCCGTGCAGGCCGGTGGCGTCGATGTGATCTATCCCGTCGAGAATACCCAACTGGCCCATGATATCGCCAAACAGGGTCTGCGGATCGCGGAAATGCCGATGGGGCTGCAACCGCAGGCACGCCATTTCCCGGCGCGCAACAGGATCATTTCAGGCATCGCGCAGGCCGTTGTCGTGGTCGAGGCTGCGGCAAGATCGGGCAGCCTGATCACCGCGCGCAATGCGCTGGATCAGGCACGCGACGTGCTGGCCGTGCCCGGCCATCCGTTTGATGCGCGCGCGGCTGGCTGCAACATGCTGCTGCGCGACGGCGCGACGCTGGTGCGATCCGCCGATGACGTGCTGGAGGCGCTGGCCCCCAAACCCGTTGAAACAATGCTGCCGCAACAGGCCCAGCCGTCGCGCCCGGCGCTGCGCAATATTGCCGCCCTGCATGCGATGATCCTGCAGCGCCTTGGCCCCGCCCCCCTGGCCGAGGACCAGCTGCTGCGCGATCTGGCGGTGGCCGCGACCGATGTGGCCCCTGCCCTTGTCGATCTGGAACTTGACGGCAAGATCACCCGCCAGGCCGGTGGTTTGCTGGCCCGGGCGGTATAGCGACAGGACTTTCTAGCCTCCGGCGGGGATATTTAGGCTCGGAAGATGGGCGGAATTTCGCGTCATTGACATTCACGCCGTCGTCACCACATCTTGCGCCACTCGAACAAAGCCGCGCAGATAAAGGATTCCCATGCCCGTTGTCGTTGTCGAATCCCCCGCAAAAGCCAAGAAAATCAACGAATATCTTGGCCGCGGCTATACGGTTCTGGCATCCTATGGCCATGTCCGCGATCTGCCGCCCAAGGATGGATCGGTGCTGCCCGACGACGATTTCGACATGAAATGGGAAATCGCGACCGATAGCAAAAAGCATATCAAGGCCATCGTCGATGCCCTGAAAGCCGATAATGAACTGATCCTCGCCACCGACCCCGACCGCGAGGGTGAGGCGATTTCCTGGCATCTGACCGAGGCCCTGACCGAGAAGAAGGCGATCCGCAAGGATACGCCTGTCAGCCGCGTGGTATTCAACGCGATCACGAAAACAGCGATTCTGGAGGCGATGAAAAACCCCCGTCAGGTCGATGCGCCCTTGGTCGAGGCCTATCTTGCCCGCCGCGCGCTGGATTATCTGGTGGGTTTCAACCTGTCGCCCGTCTTGTGGCGCAAGCTGCCCGGCGCGAAATCGGCCGGCCGCGTGCAATCGGTCTGCCTGCGCCTGATCGTCGAGCGCGAGATGGAGATCGAGGCCTTTCGCAATCAGGAATACTGGACCGTCAAGGCGCAGCTGCAATCGCCGCGTGGCCAGGTCTTCGAGGCGCGGTTGACCACGCTGGCGGGCAAGAAGCTGGATAAATTCGATCTGGGCAATGCGACACAGGCCGAAATGGCGGTGCAGGCGGTGACGTCCCGCGATCTCAAGATCACATCCGTCGAAGCGAAACCCGCCACCCGCAACCCCAGCCCGCCCTTCATGACCTCGACCCTGCAGCAAGAGGCCAGCCGCAAATTCGGGATGGGCGCCAAGCAGACGATGAGCGTGGCGCAGCGTTTGTACGAATCGGGCCTGATCACCTATATGCGGACTGACGGGATTGATATGGCGCCCGAGGCCGTGACCGGTGCTCGTGACGCCATCAAGACCAAATTCGGTGCGAAATACCTGCCCGACCAGCCCCGCATCTATAAGAACAAGGCCAAGAATGCGCAGGAAGCGCATGAATGTATCCGCCCCACCGATATGATGGTCGCCGCCGATCAGGCCGATATCAAGGATGCCGATCAGCGCAAATTATATGACCTGATCTATAAACGCACCCTGGCCAGCCAGATGGCCGCCGCGCAGCTGGAACGCACCGTCGTCGATGTGGCCAGCGCCGACGGCCAGGTGATCTTGCGCGCCAATGGGCAGGTCATGGTGTTTGACGGCTTTATCGCGATCTACGAAGAAGGCCGCGACGATACCGCCGATGATGATGACAAGCGTCTGCCGCAACTGGCGCAGGGCGAGAATGTCATCAAGCAATCGGTCGATCCCGAGCAGCATTTCACCCAGCCGCCGCCGCGTTACACCGAGGCGACCTTGGTCAAGCGCATGGAAGAACTGGGCATTGGCCGCCCATCGACCTATGCGTCGATCGTCACCACGATTCAGGATCGCGGCTATGTCGAAAAAGACAAGAACCGCCTGATCCCGCAGGATAAAGGCCGATTGGTCACGGCCTTTTTGACGAATTACTTCCAGAAATACATCGGCTATGATTTCACCGCCGACCTGGAGAACCAGCTGGATGAGGTCAGCGCGGGCGACGCCGATTATAAAAAGGTCCTGCACCGTTTCTGGCGCGATTTTTCCGCCGCCATCGCGGAAACCGCCGATCTGCGCATTGGCGAAGTGCTCGACAAAATCAACGAGGTGTTGGAACCGCATCTGTTTCCGCCGACCGCTGATGGCACCGACCCGCGCCTTTGCCCCAATTGCGGCGCAGGCCGGTTGTCGATGCGCACCGCGCGGTCGGGTGGTGCGTTCATCGGCTGCTCGAATTATCCCGAATGCCGCTATACCCGCCCCTTTGGCCCGCCCGACCCAGAGGCTGAAAAATCCGCAATCCCCCCCGATGGCAAATTGCTGGGCCATGATGCGGGCGATGAAATCCGCATTTTCAAGGGCCGTTTCGGGCCTTATGTCCAGCGCGGCGCCACGTCAGAGGCCAACCCCAAGCCCGACCGCACCGGCGTGCCTGCGGATTGGCCCTCGGAAGAGGTTGATCTTGAACAGGCCTTGCGCCTGTTGCAATTGCCCCGCCCCATCGGACCACATCCCGAGGATGGCATCATGGTCTGGGCCAATATCGGGCGCTATGGTCCTTATCTGAAACATGCACCCAGCACATCGGATCGCGGCGGCACCAATGCCAATCTTGATGGGATCGACGAGGTTTGGACCGTCGGCATGAACCGCGCGGTGCAGCTTTTGGCGGAAAAGGTCGCCTCGCGGGGGGCGCGCGGCAAGGCTGCGACCCCGATCCGCGAATTGGGCGAACACCCGCAGGCGGGCGGTACGGTCAATATCTATGACGGCAAATACGGGCCCTATGTGAAATGGGACAAGATCAATGCGACGATCCCCGAAACCATCGCGCCCGATGATCTGACGCTGGCGCAGGCCATCGACCTGATCGATGAACGTGCGGCCAAGGCCGGGAAAAAGAAACCTTCTGCCAAGAAACCGGCGGCGAAAAAGCCTGCTGCGAAAAAGCCCGGCACCAAGAAACCTGCCGCCAAAAAGCCTGCTGCGAAAAAACCCGCCGCCAAGAAAACGCCGCCGAAATAGCCGTGCTGCAGCGCGGCGATTGACTTTGTCCGGGGACCGCGACAGTTTTACGCAAACCGGTAAGGGGAGCGGCATGAAAAAGATCTACGGCTCGGCACAGGATGCGTTGGACGGGCTCTTGCACGACGGCATGTTTATCGCGGCGGGCGGCTTTGGCCTGTGCGGTATCCCCGAACTTTTGCTGTCCGCCATCAAGGATGCGGGCACCAAGGACCTGACCTTTGCCTCCAATAATGCGGGCGTCGATGATTTTGGCATCGGTATCTTGTTGCAGACGCGGCAGGTGAAAAAGATGATCTCGTCCTATGTGGGCGAAAATGCCGAATTCATGCGCCAATATCTGTCAGGCGAGCTGGAACTTGAATTCAACCCCCAAGGCACGCTGGCCGAACGGATGCGTGCGGGCGGCTGCGGCATCCCCGGTTTCTATACCAAGACCGGCGTCGGCACCGTCATCGCAGAAGGGAAAGAGCATAAGGATTTCAACGGCCAGACCTATATTCTGGAACATGGCATCTTTGCCGATCTGTCCATCGTGAAGGCGTGGAAAGCCGATGAGACCGGCAATCTGGTGTTTCGCAAGACCGCGCGTAATTTCAACCCGCCTGCCGCCATGTGCGGCAAGGTCTGCGTGGTCGAGGTCGAGGAGATCGTGCCAACCGGCAGCCTTGACCCCGATATGATCCACCTGCCCGGCATCTATGTGCACCGGATCATTCAGGGCACGCATGAAAAGCGGATCGAACAGCGCACCACGCGCAAGCGGGAGACAGCATAATGCCTTGGGATCGCAACCAGATGGCGGCGCGCGCCGCGGAAGAACTGCAAGACGGCTGGTATGTGAACCTTGGCATCGGCATCCCGACGCTGGTCGCCAATTACGTCGGCGACAAGGATATCACCCTGCAATCGGAAAACGGCATGCTGGGCATGGGCCCTTTCCCGTATGAAGGCGATGAAGACCCCGATCTGATCAATGCGGGCAAACAGACGATCACCGAACTCAAACGCACCGCCTATTTCGATTCTGCGACCTCCTTTGGCATGATCCGCGGCGGCAAGATCGCGGCGGCGATCCTTGGCGCGATGGAAGTCGCGGAAAACGGCGATCTGGCGAATTGGATGATCCCGGGCAAGCTGGTCAAGGGTATGGGGGGGGCCATGGATCTGGTCGCCGGTGTTGGCCGCGTGATCGTTGTGATGGATCACACCAATAAACACGGCGAATCGAAGGTGCTGAAATCCTGCACCCTGCCCTTGACCGGCAAGGGTGTGGTGGACCGGATCATCACCAATCTGGGTGTTCTTGATGTGGTCGAGGGCGGTTTGCGGATCGTGGAATGTGCCGATGGCGTGACCGAGGCCGAATTGCGTGCCGCGACCGAGGCGACAATCGTCTAACAATTGGCGCTAAGTAGAAACGCCTTGCCGGGTGATCCGGCAGGGCCTTTCTGGCGGCATCACGATCCGTTGACTTTGAACACGCAGGCGTCAGTGATCAACTCGGGCGGTGTCTGACATAGCCCTTTGGCGACCTGCCATGCCGCCAGCACTTTGGGCACATAATCCATGGTTTCCGCGAAAGGCGGCACGCCTTGATAGCGTTGCACATTGCCTTCGCCCGCGTTGTAGCCCGCCAATACCAGCACCGGATCATTGCCGAAACGATCCAGCAGCCAGCCCAGATAGGCCACGCCGCCTTTGATGTTCTGCGCCGGGTTCATGCTGTCGGTCACGCCAAAGCGGGCCGCGGTCGCAGGCATCAATTGCATCAGACCTTCTGCACCCGCGCTGCTGACAGCATCGATCCGCCCAGAGCTTTCGATCGCGATGATCGCCAGCACCAAAGCAGGCGAGACATCGGTGCCCACCGTTTCGCGCAGGATATGCAGGCCCTGCGCGCTGGCGATATCTTGCAAGAATTGCAGGCGTGGCGCTGGGATGCGCTGACCGGCAGGGGGATTATTGATCCGGCTGATCGCCAGTTCCAGCCGCGCAGGGCTTGATCCGGCCAATGATGAGGGGACATTGTCCCAGAACCAGCCAAAACCGGACCGCAGCTGCGGTGGTGCCGCCAGAGCCGCGACAGGGTCTGCGCGCGGCGCGGCATAAACCGGGCTGCGACGCGGCGCATCGGGATCAATCTGCACGGTGATCCGGCCGCTGGTCTGGCCTTCGCTGGGCAAGCCCACACGTTTGAAGGTGAAATCCGGTTGCAGGCGTTCGACCTGCGCGAAAACTGTTGTCGCGGCAAAAAGCGCGATCGCGGCTGCAAAAGCCACACTGATACGATACATGGCGCGTCCTGCCCGACATTCTTGTTCATGGAAAGATGGCAGAAACCGGCCAAAAGGCCACAATTTTGCGCAAAGACCGCGATTTTACCCCGTGACAGCGGGCCTTTTGGCAACGGCATTAGTAAACATAAACAATTGTTAACATTTTATTTTGTTATTTTTCAATGCTTTAATCCAAAACTCCCAGCGCAAAGCCGCTCAGGGCCAGAAACGTGCCGATGTTGCCAAACTACCGCCCCAATCCTGCAACCTAATGCCCACATCCAAGACGGACCATGACGCCCCAGGGTTGTCACAGCCCCGGCGAGGAATGGCTTGAACATCAATGATACCCCAGGAGGCTTATCAATGCTTAACTTTATCAAAAACTTCCGCGATGACGAAGACGGCGCCGTCACAGTCGATTTCGTGGTTCTGACCGCAGCGATCGTTCTGCTGGGTCTGGCTGTCGGCACCGCGATCAGCAATGGTGCCGGGACTTTGGCCAATAGCATCGAAAACAATCTTCTCAACGAAGCCTGATCATAACGGCAAGCGACGTGCAAAACATAGGCTGCGCTGACCAAGTGGCGCGGCCTATTTCCCGGCGATGCTGATCTTGGCAGCGACGGTCTAGGCCCATGCGGGCGCGAAACCTGTTCACCCATAGCGAACCATCGCGACAAAGCGATCCGTGCTGAACATCAGGAGTGCTGCTGAATGACCAAGCTGTGGCAAATGTTTCACGCTGACGAATGTGGCGCAATCACGGTTGATTGGGTCATGCTCTCTGCGGCGGCCCTGGCACTGATGGCGTTGATCATGGCGACAATTGGTGGCGCAGCTGAAGATCAGGCAGATCGCCTGCAAAACACGATGACGAATATGATGTAGCTGCCCCGCGCGGTGCCGATGCGCGGCCCGGCAGCGCCTGCAAGACAGGTTTCCAGCGTGACCGCCATGCACCTATAGGATCATTCCGGCGCAATTCTTTCAGCTCCTGCTTGCAAACCAGCTTGCCCACATTGTAAGTGGCCTTGCGGTGCAGTCGCATTGCTGCGCATGGGTCACTTTCTTGGCGGGCCGCCAAACGTGAACTGGCGCGAAACTCGAATCAAGGTTTGCATCATGCGCGCAGTTTTTGGTCTGGTCCTTCTGGTCGGCATGGGGCTGGCAGGTTTTGCCGTCTATATGGTGAACCAATATATGGCGACGCAGACCACACAGCTTGAACGGGCGCGCCAGATTGCGGCGCAGGCGCTTGCGACGGTGGATGTCTATGTCACCACACGTTCGGTCACCTATGGCGAACAGCTGACGGCGGATGATGTCCGCTTGATCCCCTATCCGCGCGATTACCTGCCCGAAGGCAGCTTTGCCACAGAGCAGGCCCTGTTCCCCCAAGGACCAGAGATACCGCGCGTCGTGGTCCTGCCGATGATCACAAACGAGCTTGTCCTGACCACCAAAGTCTCGGAACCGGGGGCCAGCCGTGGCCTGACCGCCTTGGTCGAGCCCGGCTTTCGGGCGTTTCCCGTTGAAGGGCGCGTTGCGGCGGGTTTCGGGATCCTGCGCCCCGATGACAGGATTGATGTCTATTGGACCGGCAGATTGCGCGACGGCCGCGAGGTGACGAACCTGATCAAATCCGGTCTGCAGATCATCGCCGTCCTGGGCGATGCCGGCAACCGGGGCGGCCCGCAAAGCGTTGTGGTCCAGGTCACCCCCGAAGAAGTGGCCTTGTTGACGCAGGCGCAGAACAGCGGACAATTGACCCTTGCGCTGGTGGGCACCGGTGATCTGTCAGAGACCGGGCCTGTCACTGTAGACAACTCTGCGTTGACTGGTGAGCAGGATATCGTGGCCGCCCCCGCCCCCGTTATCGAGGAAAAACGCCGCTGTTTTGTGACCCAGCGTAGTGGAACACAACGCGTTGAGGTTGAAATTGAATGCTCGGAATGACGCGCCAAGATCACAATCCGCCCAGAAAAACGCCAAATGACATGCCGGTGCCAGGTGAATTCTAGACTGGATAAATTCCTTTCATAATTGCCTCATATGGACAGAAACCCCCGAAACGACCGGTCGCCCTACGACATATAGAGGGCGGCGCCAGATGAACCGGCGGAACAATCTGGGGTTTAATTGCGCAAGTGTTGCGCGATGCCCACATTCGGTTCGACCTCCAAAGCATTGATTATTGCAATAAATGCAACCTTAGCGCATGTTCGCCCCATCAAGGGCAACAAGACCCACGTTAACGAGGCGTGATCGGAGAGGCAGGTCACTTATGAGTTATGATAGATATCTGAAAGCCGCATTGGCGGGCTTTGCCTTGTCGGTGACAGCCGCCGCATCGGCCCTGGCGCAGGACAGCGCCTTGCGCGTGTTGCGCGGTACCGCATCCAGCGCCTTGGATATTCCGATGAACCGGGCCGTTGTTGTTGAAAGCGATGTGCCCTTTACCGAATTGTCGATCGCCAACCCCGGCATTGCGGATATTTCGTCGCTCTCGGACCGCACGATCTATGTGCTGGGCAAAGAGCCGGGCCGCACCACGCTGACGCTTTTGGCGGCCGATGGGCGGTTGATCACCAATGTCGATGTGCATGTCTCGCCTGATATGGCGGAGTTCAAGGAACGGCTGACGCAGATCCTGCCCGGCGAAAACATCGAGGTCCGGACCGCCAATGATGGCATCGTTCTGTCCGGCACGGTCAGTTCGGCCGCCCGGCTGGACCGCGCGCTGGATCTTGCACAGCGCTATGCGCCGGACCGGGTGTCGAACCTGATGTCGGTCGGCGGCACACAGCAAGTCATGCTCAAGGTCCGCTTTGCGGAAATGCAACGCTCGGTCAGCAAGGCGCTGTCGTCATCGCTGTCGTTGAACGGCTCTTCCTTGCAGAACGGCCGGAACATCCGGGGCGGGACCAATACGACGGTCGGGCAGACAGGAATTACCAATTCGCTGAACAATATCATCCCCACGGCCAATGACAGCAACGGGGCCTTCCTGCTGGGCTTCGGGGCCGGTGGCGTCGAGGTCGGCGTTCTGCTGGAAGCGCTGGAAGCGCGCGGCGTTGTCCGGTCTCTGGCGGAACCGAACCTGACCGCGCTCAGCGGGCAACAGGCGACCTTTCTGGCTGGCGGCGAATATCCGGTGCCTGTGTCCAACGACGATGGCGCGATCAGCGTGGAATACAAACCCTTTGGCGTCGAGCTGAACTTTACGCCCCGCGTCGTGGATGGCGATATCATCAACCTGGAACTTCTGGCTGCGGTCTCGGGGATCGATCCGTCGAACAGCTTTTCGGCAAACGGCTTTGAGATCAGCGCCTTCAGCCGCCGCGAGACATCGACAACGGTTGAAATGCGCGACGGGGAAAGCTTTGCCATCGCGGGTCTTTTGTCGGATGATTTTACCGATCTTAGCGGGCAGGTGCCATGGATCGGCGACGTGCCGATCCTGGGCGCCCTGTTCCGCAGTGCGGAATATTCCCGCCGCCAGACCGAGCTGGTCATCATCGTGACGCCGCATCTTGTCTCGCCGACACGCGGCATGGCGCTGGCCCTGCCGACAGACCGGGTGCGCCCACCATCCGAACAGGACCTGTTCCTTTTCGGGCGGGTGACAGCGGCCAGCGCGCCGACACGCGGTGGCGCGGGCGAGGTCGCACGGCAGGATTTCATGGGATCCTACGGCTATGTCATGGATGAATGATTGGAACGCGACAATGAAACGCCATATGATCACTGCGCTTGTTGCAGCAACACTCGCCGCCTGCGGCCCGTCCGGTTCGACATCCTCGTCCTTCTTTACAGAGGCCGGATCAGACCTTGACCAGGGCGATTTCGGCAATGCCACGATGAACAACGCCTTGGTGCAGACCGGCCAGCAGGATTACACCATCAACCTGGCACGCCGGTTCAATACCGAGGTTACGGCGATGGTGAATTTCGCATTCGATTCCGCCGTGCTGGATGCCTCGGCCCAGGCGACGCTGCGCCAGCAGGCGGATTGGATCCGTCAATTCCCCGAAGTCCGCTTTAAGGTCTTTGGCCATACCGATCTTGTCGGAACGGCGGCCTATAACCGCAGCCTGGGCTTGCGCCGCGCGCAGGCCGTTGTCGCCTATCTAGCCACCCAAGGGATCAGCCGCGACCGCCTCGAGGCGGTCGTGTCCTTTGGTGCGACGCAGCCCCTGATCCCCACGCCGGAACCCGAACGCCGCAACCGGCGCACCGTCACCGAAGTGTCGGGCTTTGTCGAAACCCACCCGATGCTGCTGGACGGCAAATATGCCGCCGTGGTCATTCGCGAATATGTCGCCAGCGCAGTGCCAGATACCACGGTGCAACAAGGCGCGATCTCGACCGGCGGTGGCTAATTGCACGCGCCCGGGTTTGCGCCGGCCGCGTCCGGCGTGAACATTCCCTTAGATTTGGCAAGATCGTCGCAATATTTCGCACAATGACGCGGTTTTGGCCCAATTATCGACACGATTTCCCGCCATATTCATGACCGGCGATGATGTCTGTGCCTGCAC
This sequence comes from Yoonia vestfoldensis, assembly GCF_002158905.1. Classification (NCBI taxonomy): domain Bacteria; kingdom Pseudomonadati; phylum Pseudomonadota; class Alphaproteobacteria; order Rhodobacterales; family Paracoccaceae; genus Yoonia; species Yoonia vestfoldensis. The sequence goes on along the minus strand of NZ_CP021431.1, from coordinate 686,009 downwards.
CGCCCCGTGGCAGGTCGCGGGGGCGCATAGGTCATGCCATGGGGATTTTTGCAAGAATTGACCAAGGACCAGAGTTATGAGCAGCAGCCCCATCGCGCAGACCGACCCGATCCAGATCGTTGCCTGTACGATCAGCCGCGATGTGCAGATTTTCGATCTTCTAATCGAAGATATGGAAACGGCGCTGGGGGATTCATGGGGTGATCTGAGCATTGACGATGCCGCCGCCTTTCTGGCGCAGCCCGAGGCCCGGACGCTGCAATTCGTGACCATCGCGCTGGATGCGCAAGACGAAGACAATCTGGACCAGGTTTCCGACATCATCATTGCCGCCAAGGCCGCGCGGATCAAGGTGATCCTGATCGCCGAAGACCTGACACCCGCCGCACTGCACAAGCTGCTGCGCGAAGGCGGTGACGAATTCGTCCCCTACCCTTTGCCCGAAAACGAACTGGCCCGCGCGATCGAGCGGGTGCTGACCAGTGATGAGACCGCGCAATCCTCGGGCGGGGGGGTGCCGTTCAAGGCGACTGGCAACAAATCCGGCGTCGTTATTCCGATCCACGGTCTGGCCGGGGGGACCGGTGCCACGATGATGGCCGTGAACCTTGCCTGGGAATTGGCCAATGTTGATCCCAAAGACCCGCCCAAGGTCTGCCTGATCGATCTGGATTTCCAATTCGGCACGGCCTCGACCTATCTGGATCTGCCACGGCGTGAATCGGTGCTGGAAATGCTGACGGATACCGCGGTGATGGATGCGGAAATCTTCATGCAGGCGATGCTGACCTATGGCGACAAACTGCATGTGCTGACCGCGCCGACCGATATGATCCCGCTCGATATGATTTCACCCGCCGATATCACCCGCGTGATCGAGATGGCGCGGATGAACTTTGATTATGTCGTGATCGACATGCCCTCGACGATGGTGGAATGGTCCCAGACGGTGCTGGAGGCCGCACATGTCTATTTCGCGATGATCGAGCTTGAAATGCGCTCGGCGCAGAACACGCTGCGGCTGAAACGGGCGCTGCAATCCGAGGAATTGCCGTTTGAAAAGATCCGTTTCATCCTGAACCGCGCCCCCGGTTTTACCGATCTGAACGGCAAAAGCCGGGTCAAACGCCTGTCGGAAAGCCTGGGCATCGCCATCGAGGTGCTGATGCCCGACGGCGGCAAGGCCGTCATGCAAAGCGCCGACCACGGCACGCCGCTGGCTGAAAGCAATGCAAAGAACCCGCTGCGCAAAGAAATCATGAAACTGGCAAAATCGGTGCACGAGGTCAACGTGGCCGCGACCGCCGAGGCCCGAGCATAAGAGGCGATCCATGTTTTCAAAATACAAAAAACCCGGCGCGCCTCTTGGCGGTGCGACGCAGGCCACGGGGCCACGCCCCGCTGCGGCTGCGCCAAAACCCGATGGCCAGTCGCTGATGAAAACCATGCCGCAGCGCAGACCCGCCGAGGCCGGGCCAGCCGACAAGGACAAGCGCCGCAAGGACCGTTTGCAAGAGCTGAAGCTGGAGCTGCATAAATCCTTGCTGGAAAACCTGAACCTCGCCGCGCTGGAAACCGCGACCGAACAGGAATTGCGCACCGAAATCAACGCGATCGCCAATGAAACCCTCGAAGAAATGGGCGTCGTTCTCAGCCGCGAGGAACGCCAGACACTCAGCCAGGACCTGTTTTTCGAGGTGACGGGCCTTGGCCCGCTGGAAACCCTGCTGAAGGATGATTCAGTCAACGATATCCTGGTCAACGGCCCGCAGCAGATCTTTGTGGAACGCAACGGCAAGCTGGAACTGACCGATGTCACCTTCAAGGATGAACGCCACCTGCTGCGCATCATCGACAAGATCGTCTCGGCCGTGGGGCGCCGCGTCGATGAAAGCAACCCCTATGTCGATGCCCGCCTTGCGGACGGATCACGTTTCAACGCCATGGTGCCGCCGATCGCGGTGGATGGCTCGCTGGTCTCGATCCGGAAGTTCAAGAAAGACAAGCTGGGGGTCGAGGATCTGGTGCGCTTTGGCGCCTTTACCGAGGAAATGGCCGCCTATCTGCAAGCCGCCGTATCCACCCGCCTGAATATCATCGTTTCGGGCGGCACGGGGTCGGGCAAGACCACGACGCTGAATGCGCTGTCCGGTTTCATCGACGATGCCGAACGCATCCTGACGATTGAAGACACCGCTGAATTGCAGCTGCAACAGACCCATGTCGGCCGGATGGAAAGCCGCCCGCCCAATGTCGAGGGCAAAGGCGGCGTGTCACAGCGTGACTGTCTGAAAAACGCCCTGCGGATGCGCCCTGACCGGATCATCGTCGGCGAAACGCGCGGCGATGAGGTGATCGACATGTTGCAAGCGATGAACACCGGCCATGACGGGTCGATGACCACGATCCACGCCAATTCTGCGCGCGACGGGATCAGCCGGTTGGAAAACATGATCGCCATGGCCGGGATCGAGATGCCGATCAAGGCGATGCGCAGCCAGATCGCCTCGGCTGTGAACCTGATTGTGCAAGCCTCGCGCCTGCAGGACGGATCGCGCCGCATGACCTCGATCACGGAAATTACCGGCATGGAAGGCGATGTGATTTCGATGCAGGAAATCTTTCGCTATCAGCGCGTCGGCCTGACCCCCGACAACAAGATCATCGGCCATTTCACGGCAACGGGCGTGCGCAGCCACTTTTCGGATCGGTTCAAACTCTGGGGCTACGACCTGCCACCGGCGATCTTTGAACCGATGGTTGCGGAATAGGTCATATGATTTCTATCGAACCCATCATCTATGTCCTGATTTTCATTGCGGTTCTGGCGCTTGTGCAGGGCGCCTATCTGGTGATTTTCGGCAAGTCGATCAGCATGGATGGCAAGGTCAACCGCCGTCTTGAAATGCTCGACAAGGGCGGCAACCGCGAACAGGTGCTTGACCAGCTGCGCAAAGAGATGACGCAGCATATGAAATCGCAGAGCATCCCGCTCTATTCATTGCTGGCGACCAAGGCACAAAAAGCGAATATCGCCTTTTCGCCGGCGCAGATCATCATGATGATGGGCGCGGTCAGCATCGCCGCTTTCATCTTGCTGACGCTTTTCGCAGAGGTGGCGACCGCCGTGCGCGCGCTGATCAGCCTGCTGATGGGTGTCGGCGGGGTCTATCTGTGGATCAGCCGCAAGGCGACCCAGCGGATGAACATGATTTCCGAACAATTGCCCGATGCCGTGGAACTGATGGTCCGGTCGCTGCGCGTGGGGCATCCGTTTTCAACGGCGATCAGTATCGTCGCCAAAGAGGTTCCCGATCCGCTGGGCACCGAAATCGGCATCATCGCTGATGAAACCGCCTATGGGCGCGACATGGGCGAAACGCTCAAGGCGATGGCGGAACGGCTGGACAATCAGGATTTGCGCTTTCTGGCGGTGGCGGTGACGATCCAGCAATCCTCGGGCGGCAATCTTGTGGAAATTCTTGATGGTCTGGCCAAGGTGATCCGCGCCCGGTTCCGCCTGTTCCGCCGCGTGAATGCCATCACCGCCGAGGCGAAATGGTCTGGCAATCTGCTGTCGGGTTTTCCGATCCTCGCGCTGATCGGGATCAATATTGTGCAGCCGAATTATTTCGACGACGTCATGGAAAGCCCGATGTTCATTCCGGCCTGTTTCGTGGTTGCTGCGTTTTTGGTGCTGAACCTGATCGTGATGCGCGGCCTCACCAACATCAAAGTCTGAAAGACGCCGCATGCAAGCCATCCAAACCTTCATGTTCGATCTTCTTGGCCCCTTCGGTCCCTTGGTCATGGTTGGACTTTTGGGGCTGTTCATGATCCTGATAACCTTGCCGGTCCTGCTGCGGCGCGAACAGGACCCGCTTGACCGGCTCAAGGCTGCGACCAATCCGGCCGACAAGAAAGACAAGACCGAACGTCTGCGCGCGGCATCCAGCAAGGATACGCTGGAAAAATATTCCAACTTTCTTGAACCGCAGAACGCCGAGGAATATTCCGCCGTCAAGCTGAAGCTGCTGCAATCAGGATATCGCAGCAAGAACGCTGTGCGCATTTACCATTTCCTGCAATTCGCCTTGGGCATCACCGGCCTGTTCGGTGGCGGTATCTATGCCTTGATCGAAATGGCGCAGCGCACGGTCGAGACACAAGAACTGGTCATGATGATCCTGGTGCCCGGCGGCATCGGCTATCTGTTCCCGAAATATTGGGTCACGCGCCGCGTTGAACTGCGCAAAGAGGCGATCACCCAGGCCTTTCCCGATGCGCTTGACCTGATGCTTGTCTGCGTCGAGGCGGGACAATCGCTTGACCAATCCATCTTGCGCGTCTCGCATGAATTGCGCACCGGCTATCCCGAACTGGCCGCAGAATTCGAGATCGTCAGCCAGGAGGCCAAGGCCGGCAAGGACAAGACCACCGTTCTCAAGGATCTGTCCGAACGCTGCGGCGTGCCCGATATCGCCAGCTTTGTGACGGTCATGGTGCAATCGGCGCAATTCGGCACGTCCATTTCGGATGCGCTGCGGGTCTATGCCTCTGAAATGCGCGACAAACGCGTGATGCGCGCCGAAGAGGCCGCCAACAAGCTGCCGACCAAGATGACGCTGGCCACCATGATGCTGACCGTGCCGCCGCTGATGGCGATCCTGATCGGACCGTCGATCTATGCGATCGCAACCAGCCTGGGATAGGGGCCACAGGGATCATGGGCATTCATCCGGGCATGCTGACCTTTGCATTGGTCATGATGACCGCCTGCACCGCGGGCGAGCTGAACCGGTCCAGTGACGGCACTTTCGCGCCGGGCACTGCCGGGATTGGCAATATCGACGGGCTGATCGTGGGCCACCGGTTGATGGCGGCGGGGGAATTCGATCTGGCGCTGAAGGCCTATCATCGCGCCGCCGCCCAGCAAGGGTTGAACGTCGATACGATGTCGGCCATCGGCTCGGCCAATCTGCAACTGCGGCGCTTGGGGCAGGCAGAAAGCTGGTTGCGGCGCGCTGTCGCCGAAGACCCAAGCTTTCCGCCCGCCTGGAACAATCTGGGTGTGGTCCTGACAGAACGCGGCAAGCTTGGCGAAGCGACAGAGGCGTTCCGCCGCGCTTTTGCTGCAGATAACGGCAATTCGGACGAAATCCGCGAGAATCTGCGCCTATCGCTCGCGCAATTCGAGGATTCCGATGACGATATTGCAAAAGACATTCAGAATTTCAGCCTGATCAGGCGTGGTGCCGGTGACTTCGTGTTGATGTCGGATCTCTAGGCAGAGCAGCAAAGGACGCGAAAACATGCGCCATCTCTTTTTCATACCGCTTTTCGCCATCGCCCTGTCGGCCTGCGACCAATCCGGCACCGGGGATGTGGAACAGGCACTGCGCGATATCAACGTGGTTGATGACACCAACCTCAATGACGTGATGCTGACGGTGGGCGATCCAGACGAAGCCGTGAATTACTTTGCCAATGCCAATAACAACGACCCCGGCCGCATTGATCTGCAACGCGGGCTGGCGATGTCGCTGGTCCGCGCGCGCCGCCCAACCGAGGCAGTGGCCGCCTGGCAGGCCGTCACAGCGCATCCTGATGCCACGCATGATGACCGGCTGAACCTGACCGATGCCTATATCCGCAGCAACCTTTGGGACGAGGCGGCAGCGACCTTGAACACGATTCCGCCGACCTTTGAAACCTTTGAACGCTACCGGCTAGAAGCCATGGTCGCCGACAGCCGCCAGCAATGGGACAAGGCCGATAGTTTCTATGAAACCGCTGTCGGGCTGACCACGCGACCCGGACCGGTCTATAATAACTGGGGCTTTTCCAAATTGACGCGGGGCGATTACCCCGCCGCCGAACGGCTGTTTGCCGATGCTTTGCGGTTCAACCCGGCCTTGTTCACCGCCAAGAACAACCTGGTTCTGGCGCGCGGTGCGCAACGCAATTACGCCCTGCCCGTCGTGGCCATGACCCAGGTCGAACGCGCGCAATTGCTGCACACGATGGCGCTGACCGCGATCAAGCAAAATGACGTCACGATTGGCAAATCTTTGTTGAACGACGCGATCAACACCCATCCGCAATATTTCGAGGCTGCGGTCCGCGCGCTTGAAGCGCTTGAAAACAACGCTGTGAACTGACCCGATGGGATTGACCGCCACTGCCGCCTCTTGGTTCCTGCCTGCCGTGATCCCCGTTGCGCTCTATGTCGCATGGAGCGATCTTGCGCGCATGAAAATCCCCAATATGGCGGTTTATGCGCTGGTGTTCAGCTTTGCCCTGCTGGGCCTGATCGCCCTGCCCTTCAGCCAATATCTGTGGCATTGGCTGCATCTGCCGGTCATGCTGGGGGTCGGGATCATCCTGAATTTGGCCCGCGTGCTGGGGGCGGGGGATGCAAAATTCACCGCGGCCGCGGCCCCTTTCATTGCCACAGCGGATCTGCCTTTGGTGCTGCCCTTATTCGCGGCCTGTCTGATGGCGGGTCTGGCGACGCATCGGCTGGTGCAAATCAGCCCCCTGCGCCGGCTGGTGCCGCATTGGGCAAGCTGGTCCACGCCCCACCGCTTTCCGATGGGATTTCCGCTGGCGATGACGCTGGTATTTTATCTGGCGCTGGTGGCAATCTATCGCTGAATCTGTTGCAATGCCTTGGACTCTTACGGCTTTGTTCACGATTTCGCCATAATGGCCCCTATGCTATGCGCTGCAGCCCAGCAGATAGGCCGAATGATGAATGTGCAAGCTTCCAGTGTCATGGCACCGCCCGCCCCGCGCGATCTGGATGCGATGTTGCTGCCCATGGCGATGATGCGCGATATCCTGATCAAGACGATGTTCCGCATGAACCTTGATCTGGTCACCCAGGTCAGCCAGGCGATCTGCCTGCCGGTCTCGGTCACACAGCAATTGGTCGATCTGGCGCGCGGCCAGCTGCTGCTAGAGGCGACAGGCTCGCTGAACCTCAACAGCAGCGGCGAAATCGGCTATCGGCTGACCGATACGGGCCGCGCCCGCGCGCTTGATGCGCTGCACCAGTCGGAATATTACGGGCCGATGCCGGTGCCGCTGTCGGTTTATACCGAACAGGTCAAGCGCCAGTCGATCCGCAACACCCAGATCACCCGCGAGCATCTGACCACCGCGATGGACCATCTGGTGCTGCCTGCCGATTTGTTGTCCAACCTTGGCCCCGCTGTCAGCGCCGGCCGCTCGATCCTGATGTATGGGCCGCCCGGCAACGGGAAATCCTCGATCTCCAACGGGATCAGGGATGCGCTGGGGGACAAGATCTATGTGCCGCGCGCGATCGCATATTCCGGTCAGGTCATCACCGTCTATGACCCTGTCGTGCATTCCGCAGCCGAAGATGACCTGGATGACCCCAGCAGCCTGCGCCGCACCTCGGGGCGGTTTGATACGCGCTATGTGCGCTGCGAACGGCCCACGGTCATCACCGGCGGTGAATTGTCGCTGGCGATGCTGGATCTTGTCTATAACCCGACCGCGCGGACCTATCAGGCACCCTTGCAGCTGAAATCGACCGGCGGCATCTTTATCGTCGACGACCTTGGTCGTCAGGCCGAACCGCCGCAGATGCTGGTCAACCGCTGGATCGTGCCGCTGGAAGAAGACAAGGACATTCTGGCCCTGCAATCGGGCGAAAAGTTCGAAGTGCCTTTCGACACGCTGGTAATCTTCTCGACCAATTTCCACCCCAATACGATCTTCGACAAGGCGGCCTTGCGGCGGATTTTCTACAAGATCAAGATCGACGGCCCCAGTCAGGAAGATTACCTCAAGATTTTCGCCATGGTCGCGCGCAAGCGCAAGATGCCGCTGGACGAGGAGACGCTGGTCCATCTGCTGAACCGGCGCTACCCCGAAATCGACAATATCTATGCGAATTATCAGCCGGTCTTTCTGATCGACCAGATGATCGCGATCTGCGAATTCGAAGGCATCCCCTATCAGATGTCGCCCGAGCTGATCGACCGGGCATGGGCCAATATGTTCGTCGCGGACGAAGACATCCTGCGATAGATGCCAGCACCCTTTGCATTCCAAAGGCTTCCCCCTACCTAGGAGGAAGCCTTTTTCATCGGGACAGCCATGCCGGACGCCACGCGCCACCTGCCAGCGCTATTTCACGACTGGTTCGCAGGCCGCGGCTGGTCGGTGCATCCGCATCAGCAGGCGATGCTGGACCGCGCGGGCGACCCCGCGCTGCTGCTGATCGCACCCACCGGCGGGGGCAAGACGCTGGCGGGTTTTCTGCCCAGCCTTGCAGAATTGGCGGATGGGACGCATCAGGGGCTGCACACGCTCTATGTCTCGCCGCTCAAGGCGCTGGCGGCGGATATCAAACGCAATCTGCGCAGACCCGTCGATGACATGGCTTTACCGATCCGGATCGAGGATCGGACCGGCGATACATCCTATACCCAAAAACGCCGCCAGCGCGCCGACCCGCCGCATATCTTGCTGACGACGCCGGAATCGCTGGCGCTGTTGATCAGCTATGAGGACGCGCCGCGCATCTTTGCCGGATTGCAGCGCGTGATCGTCGATGAAATCCATGCTTTGGCCGAAAGCAAACGGGGCGATCAGCTGATGCTGGCGCTCAGCCGCTTGCAGACCCTTGCCCCCGGCCTGCGCCGTGTCGGCCTGTCCGCCACGGTCGAGGATCCGCCCGCCATCGCCCGGATGCTGGCGCGCCACCCAGACCCCTGCCCGATCCTGCTGGCCGATCCAGGCCCTGCCCCCGATATCGCCATGCTGCAAACTGACGCCCCCCCGCCTTGGGCCGGGGGTGGGGCGACCTATGCGATCCCCGCCGTGCTGGAGGCCGTGAAACAGCACAAAACCACGCTGATCTTTCACAATACCCGCGCCCAGGCCGAGATTTTCTTTCACAATCTCTGGCTGGCCAATACCGATGATCTGCCGATCGGCATCCACCACGGCAGTCTGGCGCGCGAACAGCGCGAACGCGTGGAATCCGCGATGGTCGCAGGCCAGCTGCGCGCCATCGTCTGCACCGGCAGTCTGGATCTGGGGATCGATTGGGGCGATGTCGATCTGGTCATTCAGGTCGGCGCGCCCAAGAATGTGAAACGTCTGGTGCAGCGGATCGGACGCGCCAATCACCGCTATAACGCGCCGTCCAAGGCGCTGCTGGTGCCTGCCAACCGGTTCGAGGTTGTCGAATGCGTCGCCGCCTTGCAGGCCGTGCAAGCCCATGACCTTGACGGCGACCCCAAGGGCGCTGGCCCGCGCGATGTGCTGTGCCAACATATCCTGATTGCGGCCTGCGCGGGGCCGTTTCATGCCGATGATCTGTTCGCCGAGGTCCGCAGCACGGGTGCCTATGCCGGGCTGACCCGCGCGGAGTTCGACGCCTGCCTCGATTTCTGCGCCACCGGCGGCTATGCTTTGCGCGCCTATGACCGCTGGAAACGGCTGTTGCAGACCGCGGATGGCAAATGGCAGCTGCGCGACCCGCGCGCGGCCCTGCGGATCCGGATGAATATCGGCACGATTCAGGACACCGACACGCTCAAGGTCCGCATGAAGGGCAATTTCAAACCCCTGGGCGAGGTCGAAGAAGCCTTTGCCGCCACCCTGACCCAAGGCGACACTTTCCTGATCGGTGGCCAGATCGTGCGCTACGAAGGCCTGCGCGAAATGACGGTCGAGGTCACGCGCGACGCCGCTAAAACCCCCAAGATCGCGACCTTCATGGGCACGAAATTCGCCAATTCCACGCAGCTCTCGCAGCGCATCCTGCGGATGTTCGCGCAAGATGACTGGCCGCAATTGCCCGCCCACACCGCCGATTGGCTGGGGCTACAACGGCAGCTGTCCAAACTGCCTCAGGCCGACCGGATCCTGGTCGAAAGCTTCCCCCATGACGGGCGCCAGCATCTGTGCGTCTACGGCTTCGCAGGGCGCAATGCGATGCAGACGCTGGGGATGCTCTTGACCCAGCGGATGGAGGAATTGGGCCTGCATCCTTTGGGTTTCGTCGCCACCGATTACGCGGTGCTGATCTGGGGGCTCGATGCGGTGACTGACGCGGCGCCCCTGTTTCGCGCCCCCGACCTGCGCGCCGGGTTCGAGGATTGGCTGTCCGGCAATGCCGTCATGAAACGCACCTTTCGCGGGGCCGCGACCATCGCGGGGCTGATCGAACGCAACCTGCCGCAGGCGCGCAAATCGGGGCGGCAGGCGACGTTTTCCTCCGACATCCTCTACGACACTTTGGCCAAATACGACCCCGACCACCTGATGCTGCAAATCACCCGTGAAGAGGCCCTGCGCGGTCTGGTGGATTTCGGTCGGATCGAGGAAATGCTGACGCGCACCGCAGGCCGCGTCGATCATATCCTGCTGGACCGGGTGACCCCGCTTGCGATGCCGCTTTTACTAGAACAGGGGCGCATCGCGCTGGCCGGTGCAGGGCGCGAACGGCTGATGGAAGACGCAGCCGCAGCGCTGATCGCCAAGGTCGGATTGGCGATAGATTGAACCTTGCGCAGCGCGGCGCAAATCGGCCATTAAAATCGCATGAACAGCTATGCTTTCACCTTTTGCGGCATGCGCTGCCAGGCCCTGGCCAGCGGCGCGCTCTGGCTTCCAGAGGCCGGCACGCTCTGCGTTTCTGACCTGCATCTGGGCAAATCCGACCGGATCGCGCGGCGCAGCGGTGTGATGCTGCCCCCTTATGAGGTGCAGGAAACGCTGGACAGGCTGGCAGGCGATATCGGCGCAACCGATCCGCGACAGGTGATCTGCCTTGGCGACAGTTTCGACGATCTGACCGCGGCAGGCAGTCTGGATGATGCAATGCGCCTGCGACTGACCAGCCTGCAGGCGGGCCGGAACTGGGTATGGATCGAAGGCAATCACGACCCCGGTCCCGTCGATCTGGGCGGCAGCCATCTGGCGCAGATCCAGGTGGGCACGCTAAGCTTTCGCCATATCGCAACCAGCGCCACCGCCGAGGTATCAGGCCATTACCACCCCAAGCACCGGCTTGCCGGGCGCAGCCGCCCCGCCTTTGTCGTCGATGCCACCCGCATGATCATGCCCGCCTATGGCGCCTATACGGGTGGGCTGGATTGCATGGCGCCGGTGATCCGACAGCTGTTCGGCCCGCGCGCCTTTGCGATCCTGACAGGGCATAAAGCGCTGGCCGTCCCCTTGGCGTGACCTTCACCATCTTCCGAGCGCGTCAATTCGCGCAAGCGCGATTTGACGTGATCCCCGCCGGAGGCTCCGTCTGCGCAGCAGGCGGATCAGACCGTCAGCCCCGCAGGCTCTGCCAGCCCATTGGCACGGCAACAGGCCGTCACGGTATTGGCCAAAAGACAGGCAATCGTCATCGGACCTACGCCACCCGGCACCGGCGCGATCGCGCCCGCAACGGCGGCGCAGGAATCGTAATCCACATCGCCGACCAGCCGCGTGCCGCCATCATCCGTGGCAATCCGGTTGATGCCCACGTCGACCACCGTCGCGCCGGGCTTGATCCAATCGCCCGGCACCATTTGCGCGCGGCCCACGGCGGCCACGACGATATCGGCCTGCCGGACCATGGCAGCCAGATCGGCCGTGCGGCTATGCGCGATAGTGACAGTGCAGCTGTCGCCCAGCAGCAATTGCGCCATCGGCTTGCCAACGATATTGGACCGCCCGATCACCACCGCATGTTTACCTGCCAAAGACCCGTGGTGATCACGCAGCAGCATCAGGCAGCCCAAAGGCGTGCAAGGCACCATGGCCTTTTGCCCGGTCCCCAACAGCCCGACATTCGAGATATGAAACCCGTCCACATCCTTGGCCGGATCAATGCTGTTGATCACCAGATCACTGTTCAGATGGCCGGGCAGCGGCAGCTGCACCAGAATGCCATGCACCGCCGGATCGGCGTTCAACTGCGCGATCAGCGCCAGAAGATCGGCCTCTGACGTGGTATCGGGCAGGCGATGCTCGAAACTCTGCATCCCCACCTCGCGCGTCATCTTGCCTTTGCTGCGGACGTAAACCTGGCTTGCAGGGTCCTCGCCCACCAACACAACGGCCAGGCCCGGCACGATACCCTGCGCTTGATGCAAGGCCGCCACATGGCCTGCGATGGTGACCCGAAGCTTGGCCGCAAAGGCCTTGCCGTCCAGAACATGAGCTTTCATCGCATATCTTCCCTGTCGCTATCCGGCCCCAGCCGGGTTTCCTCGCGCGCAATCGACCAGTCGATCAGCTGCCGCCAAAGCATTTCCACCAGATCAGGCGACAGGCCATGGGCCTGCGCATGATCGCGTACATTGGACACCACCTGTTCCACCCGAGGCGTGATCCGGGCGGGCAGAGCGGCGACAGCCTTGATCGCCGCCGCGCGGTCGATATAGGCGGCGCGTTCGGCCAAGATCTGCACCAAAGCGGCATCGATCCGGTCAATCTCGGCCCTGATATCGGCCATGTCGCTGCACTCTTGCGGTGTCTTCACATCCGGTCCTCTTTGCCTGCGGCCCGCTGGTCGGATACGCGCTGCACGATCCGATGACAACAGCACAGCCGACCTAGAACAGGCCTTCGATCTGGCCATCCTCGTTCAGCATGATGGTTTCCGCCGAAGGCACGCGCGGCAGGCCCGGCATGGTCATGATCTCGCCGCAGATGGCGACGATGAAACCGGCACCCGCGCTTAGGCGGACCTCGCGCAGCGGAATGGTGAATCCCGTGGGCGCGCCGCGCCGGTCGGGGTCGGTGGTGAAACTATATTGGGTCTTGGCCATGCAGACCGGCAGATGGCCATATCCCTGATCTTCCCATTGCGCCAGCTGGGCGCGGATCTTGTCATCGGCAATCACATCATCGGCGCGATAGATTTTTTGCGCGATGGTCTGCATCTTGTCGAACAGGGGCATCGTATCGGGATAGATCGGCGCGAAATTGGCCACATCCTTATCGGCGATCTCGGCCACCCGGGTTGCCAGATCGATGATCCCCGCCGATCCCTGCGCCCAATGTCTACACAGCACCGCCTCAGAGCCTTGGGACGCGACATAGGCCTTGACGGCCGCGACCTCTTCCTCGGTGTCGGTGATGAAATGGTTGATCGCGACGATAACCGGCACGCCGAAGGATTTGAGGTTCTCGATATGGCGGCCCAGATTGGCGCAGCCCGCCTGCACGGCGGCGACATTCTCCAGCCCTAGATCGGCCTTGGCGACGCCGCCATTCATCTTCATCGCACGCACGGTCGCAACCACGACAACGCAGGCGGGGGCGATCCCGGCCTTGCGACATTTGATATTCATGAACTTTTCCGCACCCAGATCGGCCCCGAAACCGGCCTCGGTCACGACATAATCGGCCAGTTTCAGCGCGGTGGTCGTGGCTGTCACCGAATTGCAGCCATGCGCGATATTGGCAAAAGGACCGCCATGCACAAAGGCGGGGTTGTTTTCCAGCGTCTGCACAAGATTGGGTTGCAGCGCATCTTTCAGCAATACCGTCATCGCGCCATCCGCCTTGAGATCGCGGCAGTAAACGGGCGTCTTGTCGCGGCGATAGGCGACGATGATATCGCCCAACCGCTTTTGCAGATCGGCCAGATTGCGCGCCAGACAAAGGATCGCCATCACCTCGGACGCGACGGTGATATCAAACCCGGCCTCGCGCGGATATCCATTGGCAACACCGCCCAAAGATGCCGTGATCTGGCGCAGGGCCCGGTCGTTCATATCCATGACGCGGCGCCAGACGATGCGGCGGATATCGATATCCAGCGCATTGCCCCAATAGATGTGGTTGTCGATCATCGCCGCCAGCAGGTTATGGGCTGATGTGATCGCATGGAAATCACCCGTAAAATGCAGGTTCATATCCTCCATCGGGACCACCTGCGCATAGCCGCCCCCCGCCGCGCCGCCCTTCATCCCGAAACAGGGGCCGAGCGAGGCTTCGCGGATACAGACCATCGCCTTTTTGCCGATCGCATTCAGCCCGTCACCAAGACCCACAGTCGTGGTTGTCTTGCCCTCACCCGCAGGTGTCGGGTTGATCGCGGTCACCAGGATCAGCTTGCCATCGGGGCGGTCCTGCACGGCATCGATCAGCTGCTGGCTGACCTTGGCCTTGTCATGGCCGTAAGGGACCAGATCGTCACTCTGGATGCCCAGCTTGGCACCGATCTCCTGAATGGGGCGCTTGTGGGCGGCGCGGGCGATCTCGATATCGGATTTGACGGCCATGTGATCTTTCCTGTGTCTTTCCATGTCCTCTTTTCTAAAGAGGCGCTTGCGCCTGCCGTCCCCTGATTGCGACGCAATCCGCCCCACCAGCGGCTTGGGTCAGGGCTGCCAGCCGCGCTGGCCGGGCAGATGCAGCGAGACCGCATCGCCCACATGCACATGGCCTTCGCGCTCGACCCAGGCGGTGACGCCGCGCCTGCCCTTGGCCGCCGCCTTGAAACGGTCGCCTGCCCCCGGATGATCGGCGTTGATCGGCTTGGCAGGCAAGTGGCAGGGCTGGTTTTCCATATCGACGACAATCACCGATCCGTCGGGAAATTGCAGACGCGATGAAGGCGGCAGATGGGTGAAATCGGGAATACCGCGCAGCACCAGCGACGCGCCTGCATAGGCGGGATCAAGATCATCCAACCCGCAATCAGCAGCGATCAGCGCCAATTCCTCGGCAGACATGACGCAAAGCTGGCGCACGTTGCGGATCTCGGTGCCACGCGGATGCTGGCTGGTGACGCGCGAACACGACAGGCGGGTCAAACCGCCATGCGCCTCGCCGGGAATGCCGGCATAGGTCAGCTGCGCCTGCGGCACCGCGACCGAGGTCAGCGCCGCCTCGCGGTCGGGCACCAGACCCAGCCAGACGACTTCACCGATGATCTGCGTCTTCTTCAATGCGGGCATGGTCGGCCTCCTGCTACTGCGCCAACATTGGCCGCGCAGGGCGCGAAAAGACAAGTCATCTTCCGAGAAAAAATATCCCCGCCGGAGGCATCCGGCGCCGCAGGGGCCGGATCAGCAAGGCGAAACGCCGCCCCTTGGGGCGGCGTTTGCGGCTTCAGACAGAAGGTTCCGGTTCCATCCCGCTACCCGAGGCTGGCGGTTTTTTCGGTTTGGTCTTGGGGATCGCCGTCACCGAGGACCCCGCCGATGGCGGCGTGCCGCCGTTATCGCCCGAGGCTTGCGGCAATTCACCCGCCATGACGCGCTTGATCTCGTCGCCGGTCAGGGTTTCATATTCCAACAGACCCTGGGCCAGACGCTCGAACTCTTCGTTCTTTTCGGTGATGATCTTATAGGCAAGCTCATAGCCGTCCTGAATGAAGCGGCGCACCTCTTCCTCGATCATGACCTTGGTATCGGCCGATACCGACAGACCGGCGGTATTGCCCTGATAGCCTTCATGCGCCTCGGCATAATCGATATTGCCGATCTTGTCGGACATGCCCCAGCGCAGCACCATGGCGCGGGCCAGCTGGCTGGCTTGCTGGATATCACCGGCAGGGCCGTTGCTGACAGCATCGGGTCCGTATTTGATGATCTCGGCAGCCTTGCCCGCCATCGTCATCGCCAGACGCTGGTGGCATTCATCCTTGAACATGTTCAGACGGTCCATTTCCGGCAAGCTCATCACCATGCCCAGCGCACCGCCGCGCGGAATGATCGTCGCTTTATAGACCGGATCACATTTCGGCAGCGAGATTCCGACGATCGCATGGCCCGCCTCGTGATAGGCGGTCATTTCCTTTTGTTCGGCGGTCATGACCATGGACCGGCGCTCGGCCCCCATCATCACCTTGTCCTTGGCCGATTCGAAATCGATCATCGTGACAAAGCGGCGCCCCACGCGCGCGGCCATCAAGGCGGCCTCGTTCACAAGGTTGGCCAGATCGGCCCCCGAAAACCCGGGCGAGCCGCGTGCGATGATCCGCAGATCGACATCGGGACCCAGCGGGACCTTGCGCGCATGCACGCCCAAAATCTTTTCGCGGCCCTTGATATCGGGGTTCGGCACGGTGACCTGACGGTCAAAACGGCCGGGGCGCAGCAGCGCAGGGTCCAGCACGTCGCGCCGGTTGGTGGCGGCGACGATGATGACACCTTCATTGGCCTCGAACCCGTCCATTTCGACCAGCAGCTGGTTCAGCGTCTGTTCGCGTTCGTCATTCCCACCGCCCATGCCGACACCGCGGGCACGGCCTACAGCGTCAATCTCGTCGATGAACACGATGCAGGGCGCGTTTTTCTTGGCCTGCTCGAACATGTCGCGCACACGCGATGCACCGACACCGACGAACATTTCCACGAAATCAGAACCGGAGATGGTGAAGAAAGGCACACCCGCCTCGCCCGCGATGGCGCGCGCCAGCAGCGTCTTACCGGTGCCCGGAGGGCCGACAAGCAAGGCACCTTTGGGGATCTTGCCACCCAGGCGGCTGAATTTCTGCGGGTTGCGCAGGAATTCGACGATCTCTTCCAGCTCTTCCTTGGCCTCGTCGATGCCCGCGACATCGTCAAAGGTCACGCGGCCCGATTTTTCGGTCAAAAGCTTGGCCTTGGATTTGCCAAAGCCCATCGCCCCGCCTTTGCCGCCGCCCTGCATCCGGTTCATGAAATAGATCCAGACACCGATCAGCAGCAAGAATGGCAACAGGCTGACAAGGAAGGACTGGAATACCGATGTTTCCTGGCTGCGCGCCTCGAAGGGCACATTGGCGCCGATCAGCAGATTGGTGATTTCCGCATCCGATGGCGCGATGGTGGTATAGTTCCGCCCGCCTTCGGAATAGCGGACACGTTCGCCGTCGATCACGGCATCGGTCACGCGACCGGATTGCACGGCCTCGACAAAGGTAGAAAAGCTGCGCGCATCGCCGCCAGTCGTGCTGGCAGGGCTGCTGAACAGGTTGAATAAGGCCAGGACCATCAAGAACATGACGACCCAAAAGACCATGTTGCGTGCGTTACCCAAGGGGGACTCCTATCACATCGTCAAACAGGCGACAGACTCGTGCCTGCGTGGTTATCACTAGAATAGGGACAAACCGCCGATCTTCAATGCGCAAAGCCGCGCGCAGGGCTAGTCCGCGACAATCTGCGCGGACCAATCAGCCCCGAAACCCGCCAAAGGTGCAGAAATCAGCGTCGCGGCACGCCAGACGGCAGGCGTGGCCTGCAAGGATCGGCGCGGCAAGCCACTGGCGCGCCAGTCACCGCAAAGGTCGATCCCCGCCCCCAGCGCGCGCAGTTGCAAATCGGGGGCATGCGGCCCCGACAGCCGCCACCGTGCATCCCAAAGCGCATTTGTCGGCGTGACCAGCTGCGCCACGGCCTGCGGTTCGCGGCTGATGCGCAGGACCGGTCCGTCAAATGTCAGCAGGCAACCGCCAAGCGTGCCGCCCTGCCCCTGCATCAAACCCTGCATCAAGCGTTGCTGTTCATCGCGCCGTGGCATGGGCATCTGCCGATGCACCTGCGCCATCGCGGCCAGAACCAGCCGCCGGGCCTGTTCGCGTGACAGATCGCGCAGGGGCAATGTGACCAGCACATCACCCCCCTGCGGCAATGTCACAGCGGCGGCAATCTCGGCGGTGCCACGCTCCAGCGCGGCGCTGATTGTCGCCATATGCCGCGCGACCTGCCCCAAAGCCTGCGGCGTCAGCCCCAGCGTTGCCAAGACATCCGCCGCTTGCCTGATCCTGATCCGTTCATAGGCGGGATCATCATTGCCCGGATCATCGCACCAGCCGCGCCCCGTCGCCTGCAGATAGGCGCGCAGTGCCGCGCGTGTGATCTGCAACAAGGGCCGGTGATAGCGCAGGCCATCGCGGCAGGTCACTTCCGCCATGCCGGCCAGCCCATCAACCCCGGCCCCACGCGACAGCGCCATGATGACAGTTTCCGCCTGATCATCGGCCGTATGGCCCAGTGCGATATCACCCAGCCCCGCCGCATGCGCCCAATCCGCCAGCAAGCCATAGCGCGCCCGGCGCGCCTGATCCTGCAGATTGCCGCGCCCGTCCCAGCCGGTCCATGCCAAGGTCTGATGCGGCAAGCCATAACCCGCGCAGATTTCGGCAACCATCGCGCATTCGGCGGCGCTTTGCTGTCGCAGGCCGTGATCAACCGAGGCAACGCTGATCCGCCCGCCCATCGCCGCCGCCAGATGCAGCAGCGCCATGGAATCCCCGCCCCCCGAGACCGCAAGCCCGACCGGCGCACCGCTTTGCAGCACTTGGGCGAACTGCGGCGCAAGCACAGGAGGCCGCGGCGCTACTGGCATCCCAGATTTTGCATCGCCGTCTGCGCATCCGCGATGGCGGGATTGCCCGGAAAGCGCACCCCCACTTCGGCCAGCGTCAGGCAGGCATCCTGCGTCTGCCCGATCGCTCCCAGCGACGCCCCAAGCCGGACCAGCGATTGCGCGGCGCGCTGGCCTGTGGGATCTGCCGAAAAGCTTTCCAGAAAGGCGCGGGCCGCGCCGGTGTTTTCGCCCAAAGCCTCCAGCGCCTGACCGCGGATAAAGGCAGCCTCGGGCGCTAGCGGGCTTCCCGGATAGGTCGCGCCAAAGGCCGATAGCTGATCCACGGCGCCGCGAAAGTCACCTGCGGCGAGCGCCTCCTGCGCCCGCCGGATATCGTCTTGTTCGCCGATTGCAACGGCCGGGCCGCCCGTGGCAGGCGGCGGGTTGGCGACAGGCACGCCGGCCGAATTATCCACGCCACCCAGCGACGGCGTATCGCCCAGATCGGCGATGTCGCATGTTGTTTCCAGCTCGCACAGCCGGAATTCCAGATCACCGATACGGTTCGTGCCATCCACGGTGATGCGGTTGACGCGAAATTCCAGCTCTTCGGCCTTGGAGGTCAGGCGCTGCAGCTCTGCCTCGATCGCGTCCAGCCGGTCCAGCGGGGTCGCGCCCGCAATCATAGTGGGCACGCTGCCGGTCGTGGATAATTCAGTGCGCAGCCGCTGCACATCAATATAAAGCGCGGTCAATTGCTGGCGGATATCCGCCAGCGTCTGGTCCTGCGCTGCGGCAGGCAAAGGGGCCAGCAGAACGGCACAAACGGCAAGAATACGGTGCAGCATCATGGGGCCCCGGTCTGGATCAGCTGGTCATGGCCGAAAAGGACAGAACTGTCACAGCCCTGCGGTTCTTGGCATAGCAAGCCTCGTTCGAGCAAACCTCGACAGGGCGTTCCTTGCCATAGCTGGTCACTTCGAGGCGCGATGACGGCACGCCGCGCGACACCAGATATTCGCGCACGGCATTGGCGCGGCGGAAACCAAGGGCAAGGTTATATTCGCGTGTGCCCTGCTCGTCTGCATGGCCTTCGATGATTGCGCGGTAATCGGCATTGGTCAGCAGCCATTGCGCCTGCCCATCCAGAATGGTGCGGCCTTCGGGGCTGATCGTGGATTGGTCAACGGCGAACAGGACGCGGTCCCCGACGGTCTGGTTGAAAAACATCGGGCTGCGCGGGTCGCTGGCGGACCCCGCCATCCCGGCCGCTGCGCCGAAACCGTCAGCACCGGCACCGCCTGCGCCACCGGCCCCAAAACGATTGGGGTTGGTACAGGCTGCGGTTGCCAGCACCAAAAGCAAGATTGTCGCCTTTGTCATCATCTTCATAGGGTGATCCTGTTTATCTGCTCATTTTCATCAGTATAGCATGGCAATCGGGGTCTGGGAACGGCTTGTGCCGTCCGGTCAGGGTTGTAACGGTCCCCAAGAGGCATCGGATGCGGCGCTCTGGATCGGGACAGCGCGCAGGTTGCGCCCCGAGATATCGACCGAGTAAAGCGCGCTTGCCCCATCGGCCCCTTGGGTTTCACGGGTGAACATGATGACGCGGCCATTGGGCGACCATGTCGGCCCTTCGTCCAGAAAGGACGAGGTCAGCAAACGTTCCTCGGACCCATCGGTGCGCATCACGCCAATGTGGAACCGCCCTGCATTCTGCTTGGTAAAGGCCACCAGGTCACCGCGCGGCGACCAGACCGGCGTGCTATAGCGACCCTCACCAAAAGAGATCCGGCGCGCATCGCCGCCAGAGGAGGACATGATATAAAGCTGCTGGCTGCCCGAACGGTCGCTTTCAAACACGATCTGCGATCCATCAGGCGACAGGCTGGGGGCGGTGTCGATCGAGGGTGTCGCGGTCAGGCGCACATGCTGGCCCGTGTCCAGATCGGTGCGGTAGATATCGGTCGTCGCACCATTGGACAGGCTATAGATCACCTGCCGCCCATCGCGCGAAAACCGCGGGCTGAATGACATCTCGCCAGGGGCTGTGGCGATCTGGCGGCGCGCGACATTGGCGACATCCAGCAGGTTGATGCGCGGAAAACCGGATTCAAAACTGGTGTAAAGCACCTGATCACCGCGCGGCGAAAACCGTGGCGCCAGAACGATGCTGCTGCTGTCGGTCAGGAACTGGATGTTGACGCCGTCATAATCCATCACCGCCAACCGCTTGAGCCGGTTATCCTTGGGGCCGCTTTCCGCGACAAAGACCACGCGGCTGTCAAAATAGCCGCCTTCGCCGGTGATCCGGCTATAGACGGCATCGGACACTTTATGCCCCATCCGCCGCCAGCCTGCGGTCGTGCCGGCAAATTGCAGCCCGCTGCCCAGCTCTTGGCCGGAAAAGACATCGAACAGGCGGAATTTCACATTGACCTGATCGCCAGTGACGCTGACTGCGCCGATCACCAGCGCCTGCGCATTGACTGCACGCCAATCGGCAAAGGCGACCGGCTGCGCAAAAGCATTGACCTGCGAGATGAAGGCACTGGCCGGTACTTCGCGGAACAGCCCGGTGCCGGACAGGTTCTGCGCGACAAGGCGCGTCAGCTCGGTGGCAAGCTGGCCCGCCTGCGGCGTTTCCGCCTCGAATGTCGGCGCGGCAAAGGTGATCGGCTCGATCACCCCATCGGTGATCGTCAGCCGCAACGGGCCGCCCTGCGCCAAGGCGGGGCCCGCAACAATCAGGGCGATCAGCAACGTCAAAATTCTTTTCATCATCTCTGCCTCTTTCGCTGCCGGTTCTATGTGCCGAAAGCATCATTCCTGGTCGTCACGGGCGATCTGCCAAAGCGGCGCGCACCCGTCTTGGTGGTTCTGTTATCTCAATCGCATACCGCTGGGGTCGAATGTAATCACAACTTCGCGCCACTGGTCATATTTATCAGCCGGAAGCTGATATCCGCCACGTTGACAGCGCAGGATCGCGCGGCGGGCCGCCTCGAAGGCCGTATTTGTGGCAGATTGGTCACCGTCAGACGATAACAGACGCGGCTCCCCCTCGATCAGCCCTTCGCGGGTCAGGGTAAAGCCGACCTCGATGATCACACGCGCCGCGACAGAGCCGGGGTCCACGTTCCAGCAGCTGTTCACAGCGATCCGGAAACTGTCGCGCTCGGACCCCGTCATCGGCGGGCCAGCCTGCACGGCGGGGGCGGCGCTGCTGGCGACAGCGGCGGCCAGGGCATCGGCGACGGCATCGCTGGTGTCCGGCACTGGTGCTGGCGCTGGTGCCGGTTCGGTGGCTGTCTGGGGCTCTGGCGTGGCAACAGGCGGCGCCGGACGCGCGGGGCGCGCGATGGGCCGCAGGGATGTTGTCACGGCACCGCGCGGACGTTCATCGGCGATGACGATCTCGGTCGCGGTCTGTTCGGGGGCGGTAGCCTCTTGTTCGGGCATGGCGACCTCGGCCGGAGCGCTGTCATCGGGCACCACGGCATCGCGCGCGATGTCAGAGACCTGCGCATCGGGCGGCGGCGGTGCTGTCGGGGTCGCGGCGATCCGGTTCGCAGGGGCCTGGGTCGGGTCATTGCTGGGCGGCAGGTCGGGCGCTGGCTCTGGCACGGCAGGCGGCGGCGGCGCGACAGGTGCGGCATCTGTCACATCGGCGGGCGGTGGTGCGGGCACGGGCGGTGCGGGCTGCGGTTCAGGCGGCGGCGCGGGTTCCGGCGGCATGTCCACCACGGGCGGCGGCGTTTCTGCGATGACAGGCTGCACCGGGTCTGTGGGCGGGTCTGTGGGCGGGGCATCGCCCGGTTCCGGCGTGCGGGCCGCCATCATTTGGTCAAATTCTTCGCCCGACATGACCGAGACATCCATGACCTGCATCGGCAGTGGCTGCGATTGCATCCCCCACCCCAGCAGAAGCCAGCCGATCAACCCCACATGACCGACCGCAGAGATATACGTGCCCGGCGTCTGCATCTTATCCGTCGGCACCGTCAAAGGTTGGGCCGCCAATATCCGTCACAAGGCCGATGTCGGAAAATCCGCCCGCATTCAGCGCGCCCATCACCTCGGCCACGCGGTTCCATGCATTGGCGCCATCGGCGCGCAGAAAGATCTTGTTGCTGGTCCGTTCCGCAGCGATTCCGCGCAGGCGGGTGACCAGATCGGCGGGCGGCACTTCGGTTTCCTGGATCATCACGATGCCTTGGGCGGTGATGGTGACGGTCAGCGGTTCTTCTTCATCACCTGCAAGGGCCGTGGCCGCCGTGCGCGGCAAATCCACCGGCACGCCGACAACCGACAAAGGTGCGGCCACCATGAAGATGATCAACAACACCATCATCACATCGACAAAGGGGGTGACGTTGATTTCGGACATCGGTGGCTGCCCGCCACGGCTGCGCCTGCGGCCTCTGCCGCCACCGCCACGCGCCTTCATGACCCCGGCCCCCATGTCAGCTATCCAACTGGCGGCTGAGGATGGTCGAGAATTCGTCGGCAAAAGCCTCATAGCCCGCCACGATCCGGTCGCTGTCGGCAGATAGCTTGTTGTAATAGATCACCGCCGGGATAGCCGCCAAAAGGCCAAGACCCGTCGCCAAAAGCGCCTCTGCGATCCCCGGCGCGACGACCGCAAGGCTGGTGTTCTGCTGCTCGGCGATCTCGATAAAGGCGTTCATGATGCCCCAGACCGTGCCGAACAAACCCACGAAAGGCGCAACCGCCCCGACCGTGGCCAGCACCGGCAGGCTTTTTTGCAGAGCGCCCGCTTCTTTGGCGATGGCCACATCCATCGACCGGTCGATCCGCGCCGTAGCCCCCGCGATCAGCCCGCCATCCTGCCGGTGGGACCGGCGCCATTCATTCATGCCAGCGGCAAAGACCTTTTCAGAGGCCCCATCGGGATCAGGACCGATCTGTTCAAACAGCTGGTCCAGCGGCTCGCCCGACCAAAAGGCCCGGTCAAAAATATCCGCTTCGGCCCGTGCGGCGCGAAACTGGCGCGTCTTGTCAATGATGATCGCCCAGCACCACACCGATGCGAGGACCAGCATGATCATCACCAGCTGGACGATGATCGTGGCGCGCGCGAACAACGCCCACATTGTGAATTCGTGTGCTACTTCCATGTGCCTGCTCTGCCTGACGGCCCGTGTTCGGGCTCAATTACGCCCATCATTAGCGCAAAGCATAAGGCAAATCCAACCAAACCGGCATCACAAAGCCGAATTTGCCACTATTTTAACCCCAAGGCTTGGCGGATCGCCGCCGGTAGCCGGGTAATCGTGCCATCAATGGTCATGCAGATGATGGTCACGACGGCCGAAAACAGCACGGCCTCGCCGCGTTTGACATCCTGCCGCAGGACCAAGCGCGCACCCGAACCGGGCAGAACATGCGTTTCGACGCAAAGCTGATCATCATAATATGCGGGCGAGAGGTAATCCGCCTCGACCCTGCGGACGGCGAAAACCAGCCCTTGGGCCTTCATCTGTGTCTGGTCGATGCCAAGGGCGCGGACCCATTCACTGCGGGCGCGTTCGATGAATTTGAGGTAATTGGCGTAATAGACGATCCCCGCCAGATCGGTATCCTCGTAATAGACGCGCAGATCGAACAGATGCATCAGCTTGGCCTTTGGACACGGGCCGCAAGGCGCAGGGCATGGGCCGGGTCGCGCGCGGCTATTGGCATGACCGGGTCATAGGCCGCACGGATCACATCCGCCACCTCGGGGCGCAGCACGGCCTTGCCATCGATCAGCGCCAGCGGTGGGATGTCGGTAAAGGCCAGATCGGACCAGAGCAGGATCACCTGCGCCGCTTGGCTGAGCGCCAGCGTATCGGCGGGCACCTGTTCCAGATGCGCATCGAGCCGCAGAAAGACAAAGGCCGCCTTGATCCCGCCGGCATCATCAAAGCGAAAGATCCGGTATTGGTTGGCATCCGCCTGCTGCAAACGTGTCACCAGCGGCGCAAGGTCAGGCACCAGCCGGTCCAGATGCGGCACCTCGGTCAGTTCCGCCCAGTCGCGGCAGAAAAACACCATCAGATTGGCACCCAGTTCGGTATCGACCTCGTCCATCTTGTGATTGGCCAGCACGACCACCGCCTCGATCGCGCCTTTGAACAGCGACAGCGTCGCATCATCGACACCAAAGACCACCGGCACGATGGGCCGCCCCCAGCGGGCAAAGACATAGGCACCGTCAGAGCGGGTGAAATAGGGGGTAAGGTCGGTCATCATTCTTCCGTTTGTCGCGGCGGGGGCAGGTATTGGCCCCATTTGCGGGCAATTGCAGTGGGAATATCGATATTCTGCCACCGCGCGAACAACAGAATCTGCGCGAACAGATCCGCGACCTCATCCTCCATCGCGGTTTGAAGCGCCTGCACATCCTGCGCCGTCCGTCCCTGCCCGTTCCGTTTCAGAAACGCTGCCTGCAATTCGCCCAGTTCCTCGGTCAGCTTGGCCAAGTGCCAGACAGTATTGCGGTCAATCCCAAACCTCTTGGCATAAATGTCAGAGACGGCCTCGGACAAATCACTTAGCGCGTCGATGCTGCGTGGATCATTCATCGAACAATCTGCCTTGTCCCGCTGGTTTCGGCGCATCCAGCCCCAGATGGGTCCAAGCGGCCTGCGCCAGCATCCGCCCGCGCGGGGTGCGCTGGATCAGGCCCTTTTGCAGCAAATAAGGCTCGATCACATCTTCCAGAGAATCGCGGCTCTCAGAGAGGGCGGCGGACAGGGTCTCGATCCCGACAGGCCCGCCGGCATAGCTTTCGGCGATCAGGCGCAGATAGCGCCGGTCGGCCTGATCCAGCCCCAGATTATCAACCCCCAGCCGGTTCAGCGCCATATCGGCAATTTCCTGCGTGACGGTGCCGTCACCCTCGACGATGGCGAAATCCACGACGCGGCGCAGCAACCGCCCCGCGATCCGCGGCGTGCCGCGTGCGCGGCGGGCGATCTCGCGCGCGCCCTCATCAGCAGCGGGCGCGCCCAGCAGGCGGGCGGCGCGGGTGACGATCAGGTGCAATTCGTCCTGCGTGTAGAATTCCAGCCGTGTCGGAATGCCGAACCGGTCGCGCAAAGGCGTGGTCAGCAGGCCCATCCGCGTGGTCGCCCCCACCAGCGTGAAAGGCTGGAGTTCAATCCGCACCGTGCGCGCGGCAGGCCCTTCGCCGATCACCAGATCCAGCGCGAAATCTTCCAATGCGGGATAAAGCACCTCTTCCACCGCAGGGTTCAGCCGATGGATTTCGTCGATGAACAGCACGTCGCGGGCTTCGAGATTGGTCAGGATCGCGGCCAGATCGCCCGCCTTGGCCAAGACCGGCCCCGATGTCATGCGAAAGCCGACACCCAATTCGCGCGCCATGATCTGCGCCAACGTCGTCTTGCCCAGACCGGGGGGGCCGTGGAACAGCGTGTGATCCATCGCCTCGCCCCGGCGGCGCGCGCTTTCGATAAAGACCTTGAGGTTCGCCCGCGCCTCGCGCTGGCCGATGAATTCGTCCAAGGTCTGCGGCCGCAGGGCGCGGTCGGCATCCTCGGGCTGGCGGTCGGGGCGCAGGGTGGGGTCGGGCTGGGTCATCCGCCCATCTAGCCCTTAGGCGCCAAGAGCTTCAAGGCGGCGCGGATCAATGCACCTGCATCCGCCTGCGGATCAGCGCCCAAAGCCTGCGCCACAGCGCTGGCCGCATCACCGGGCGCATAACCCAGATTGGCCAGCGCCGACATTGCATCGGCCTGCGCAGTGCTGGCGGGTTGCGGGGTGGCGCGGGGCGCGGGGGCGGGGTCGGCCTCGATCACCTCATCGCCTGTCGCGGCGGTCACGCTGCCACCCAGCGCC
The DNA here is from genome assembly GCF_002158905.1 of Yoonia vestfoldensis. Lineage (NCBI taxonomy): Bacteria > Pseudomonadati > Pseudomonadota > Alphaproteobacteria > Rhodobacterales > Paracoccaceae > Yoonia > Yoonia vestfoldensis. Next base: position 659,840 of record NZ_CP021431.1, on the reverse strand, counting down.
ATGATACCGGGGGCCTTGTCTTTGAGTTCGATGATCACGCGCTGCGCGGTCTTTGGCCCCACGCCCTTGGCCTTGGCCACGGCATTCCAATCGCCAAGTGCGATGGCGCGGCTGACACCATCCGCGCCCAGCGCCCCGAGGATCGCAAGCGAGGCTTTCGCCCCAATCCCCTGCACCGACATCAACAGACGGTGCCATTCCTTTTCCACCAGCGTGGTAAACCCGAACAGCTGCATCAGGTCCTCGCGCACCAGCAGGTCGGTATAAAGCGCCACCGCCTCGCCGTTGCGCGGCAGGCTGGCCATCACGCGCTCAGAGACATAGACCAGATAACCCACGCCGCGCACGTCGATCAGCACGTGGTCGGTGCTGCGGTATTCCAGCCGTCCGGCGATTTTCCCGATCATGCGCTGGCCTTTGCAAGCGCTTGGGTCAACCGATTGGCCGATTGCAGATGATGCGCATGGCAGATCGCGATCGCCAGCGCATCGGCGGCGTCAGGCCCCGCCAGCGCCACGCCGGGCAGTTGCAATTTCACCATATGCGCGATCTGCACCTTATCGGCATGGCCCACACCGACCACGGCCTTTTTCACCGCATTGGGCGCATATTCCCCGATGGTCAGCCCCGCCTGCGCCGTGACCAGCAGCGCGATGCCGCGCGCCTGCCCCAGTTTCAACGTGCCGACACCATCCTTGTTGACGAATGTCTGTTCCACAGCCGCCGCGGTCGGGGCATGCAAGGCGATCATCGCGCTCAGCTGGTCATGCAGCGACAACAGCCGCATCGCCAGATCAGCGCCCGTCGAATGGGCGATGCCATTGGCGACATGGGTGATCCGCGATCCGGCCACGTCGATCAGCCCCCAGCCCATGTTCCGCAGGCCCGGATCTATCCCCAATACGCGCATTGCTTGCCCCTTGTTCTTGCTTGGCCGAAGGCTAGCACAAAAGGCGAACAAAAACCAAGCGCCTTTGCCAAGGCATCGCGGCGCAGGCCGCCAGTGGGCCGGGTTTTGACCGGTCTACGCGATGCGCCCAAGCCCAATGAATAAAGCCCTTTGGCTGATCTTTTGCATAAAAATTAGGCATTCTAAAAACGCATATGACTTATGCAAAATCAACTCTGGTGCGGTGCGCGAAAGGCTCCTAGATGCTGGCTATCAGATTTTCGCTGCAAAGCAGCATGTACAAGGATCATGGCCATGGCCACTTACGCAACCAACCGGGCGACTGTCGGCTTGTCCGCCGGACGCACAATCCGTTTCTTTGTTTCCATCATCGCCACTTTGGCCGCATGGAACGACGCCCGCATCACCCGCAACGCGCTGTCCAAACTGTCGGCGCGCGAACTTGATGATATCGGTCTGTGCATCGGTGACATCGACATGATCGCGACCCGCGCCGCCCGCTGACCCCAAGGCCATCGCCGCCATGACCGCGCTGGTGACAGTGCGGTTTTTTGCGTTCAGATCATGTCACCCAGATGGGAGGATATGAAATCCGCGATCAGCATCGTCGCGGCGTCGATCTGCATGACCCATGCCCCGATCCGGTCCACCATGCCGCCCTGCGCAAGATCCGCCACCTGCGCGGCATAGGCCGCATCACCAATGCTGGCCAATAACACACCCTTGAAGGCAAAGCCCGCAACCAAAACGACGATGATGCCGCGCAGCGGAAATTTTGGCCGGTAGGCCCGTGGCTTCAGCACGATCAGCCCGTCCGAGGTCACCGTTTTGACCGCACCTTTGGCAAGTTGGTCATGTTTGCGCATGATATGCTTCAAGCGCTTTTCAAAAGGGGTGTTCACCTGCACCATGAAAAACAATCCTACCACTACACCACAGAGACGCCCCAAAGATCGCTAAAAAGCCGCTTGGAAACAAGTATTTTGTATCAAATACCGATCAATTCGGCAGGCTGCGCCGCAAAACAAGCGTCGCCCAATCGCCGATGCCAGAGGTTTTGCACAGATCGAAACCATTGCTTGCATAGACCCGGGCCACCTCGGCCGCCTGTTCATTCAGCAGTCCCGACAGAATCAGATAGCCCCCCGGCCGGGTATTGCCGCCAATTTCCGGGGCCAGAGCGATCAGCGGACCTTTGAGGATATTGGCGAAAATCAGATCGAACGGACCCGTCATGCGCGGATCACCTCCGCCAAAGCCCGCCGCCACAAGGCAATCGACCTGACCAGCAAGGCCGTTTGCCGTGACATTCGCGCGCGCCACATCGATGGCGACAGGGTCGATATCGCTGGCCAGCACCGGCCCGCCCAGCACCTTGGCCGCCGCCATTGCCAGCACCGCCGTGCCGCAGCCCAGATCCAGGATGCGCCCGCCGCTGAAGCCCATGCCCAGCACCTCTTCAAAGGCCAGCAGGCAGCCCAATGTCGTGCCATGATGGCCGGTGCCAAAGGCCATCGCGGCCTCGATCAACAGCGGGATACTGCCCTCGGGTACCTTGTCCGCATCATGCGCGCCGTAAACGAAAAACCGCCCCGCAGGCACCGGTGCCAGATCGCGCTGCACCTTGGAGACCCAATCCTGATCGGGGACTTCCGAGATCGTGAAAGGCTTGGCCCCATGCAGCGCCGCCAGCACCGCCAGCGCACCGGCATCGGGGCGGTCGGTCGTATAGGCCGCGACTTCCCACAGGCCGGACCCGTCCTCGATCTCGAACACGCCAGTCCCGATAGGTGCGGGGTCAAGCTGTTCCAGCGCCTCGGACAGGGCATAGGCCGCATCTTCGCCGGGCATGATGGTCAGGGCGGTATAGGTCGTCATGGCTGTCGCTTTCGCAAAGGATGGTGCGGCTTAGGTCCGCACCACCGCGCCGTCAAGCACCGACACCGATCGGACAGGTGACACCCGTGCCGCCGATCCCGCAATAACCATTCGGGTTCTTGGCCAGATATTGCTGGTGATAATCTTCGGCAAAGTAAAACGTCGGCGCGTCGATGATTTCCGTGGTGATCGCACCATAGCCCGCCTGTGTCAGACGCGGGGCAAAAGCGTCGCGCGAGGCCTCTGCCGCCTGTTTTTGTGCCGCGTTGAACGTATAGATGCCGGACCGGTATTGCGTGCCGCGATCATTGCCCTGCCGCATGCCTTGGGTCGGGTCATGGCCTTCCCAGAACACTTGCAACAGCTGGTCGTAGCTGATCACGCTGGGGTCATAGACCACGCGCACCACCTCGTTATGGCCGGTTTGGCCGGTGCAGACCTCTTCATAGATGGCGTTGGGGGTATAGCCGCCGGCATAGCCGACCATCGTCGATTGCACGCCGTCCAGTTTCCAGAACATGCGTTCGACGCCCCAGAAACAGCCCATGCCGAACATGGCCACTTCCATCCCCGCAGGCACATCCGCGCTGATCGGTGTGCCATAGACAAAATGTGTCGTGGCTGTGGGGATCGGATGCGCGCGGCCTTTCAGGGCGGCATCGGGCGTGACCATTTCGGATTTGGCGCTTTTCATGAAAAACATAGCGGGCTCCTGTGCTGTGCTTCAGATATAGGGGCGGACTGGTCGATTTCTACTCTGCCGCGACCAGCAGGCGGCTTTGGAACACGGTCTCATGTCCGGGGCCGGGGTGGCGCGGGATCAGCAGCGACAGCCCGAGCGAGGCCAGCGCCATGGCCGCGGCCAGCATGAACACATAGCCGGGATCAGTCAGCCAGACATAGCCCAAAAGCGCGGGCAGAAACACCGCCGCAATATGGTTGATGGTAAAGGCGACCGCCGCTGTGGGGGCGATATCGGCAGGGTCGGCGATTTTCTGGAAATAGGTCTTCATCGCCAGCGCAAGGCTGAAAAAGATGTGGTTGATGATATAAAGCCCGGTCGCCAGCGCGACACCCCAGCCGAAATAATAAAGCCCGCCATAGGCAAAGAACACGCCGGTCAGGCCGACATATTCGATGACCATCGCGCGCCTTTCGCCGAACACCTGCACCAGCCGCCCCAGAAAAGGTGCCGCGATCATGTTGACCAGCAGCGTGAACATGAAAAGCCGGGTGATATCGGCCACGGTAAAGCCGAATTTCTCGACCATCATGAAACCTGCGAAGACGACGAAAATCTGCCGCCGCGCGCCCGACATGAATTGCAGCGCATAATAAAGCCAGTACCGCTGGCGCAGCACCATGCGTTTGTTCTGCGGATGGGGCGATTCAAACTGCGGATAGGCCAGCAGGCAAAAGACCGCGACAAGGGCTGTGAACCCGCCAGACAGCCAATAGACAAGGCTGAAACTCAGGCCCAGCCGGTCCCATGTCAGCACGATCAGCAGATAGACCACCAGCGTTGCGGCTGATCCCGCCGACAACAGCCAGCCCAGCGTCTGCGGCGCTTTCTTCTTGTCGATCCATTGCAATTGCAGCGATTGATTGACGGTCTCGTAATAGTGAAACCCGATCGAGGACAGCATCGTCACGGTCAGGATACCCGCAAGGCTGGGAAATTGCGCTGTCACCGCCGTGGCCGCGCCCAGCATGACCAAGGCCACCAGCCCCAGCACCTGTTCGCGGATGAACATGATCAGCGCGATCACCCCGATGGCAAGAAAGCCCGGGATCTCGCGCACCGAATGCAGCCAGCCGATGTCTGCGCCGTCGAACGCGGCCAGCTCGATCACGAAATTGTTCAACAGCGCCGACCATGTCGCAAAGGCCACGGGCATGGCCATCGCCATCACGAACAACAGCGCAATGGGCCTGCGCCAAGGCGGAAGGGTGGGCGTATTATCAAGGCGGATGATCTGCATGCGATCTGACTTACGCCCGTTCAAAACCAAAAGCGAGCGGGATGCTTGATCCACATCAAGGATATTTGCGCCCCGGTCTATAGAACCGAAACTGCGAACAGACCCGATTTGACAAGGTATCCGATGTCTTCCTCAGAAACCCAACCGCTTTACACGCCGCGAGAGCCGATCTTTCCGCGCCGCGTCAAAGGCTTTTACCGCAATCTCAAATGGTGGGTCATGGCGGTGACGCTGGGCATCTATTACCTGACGCCCTGGATCAGATGGGACCGTGGGCCGAACCTGCCTGATCAGGCGGTGCTGATCGATATGGCGCATCGCCGGTTCTATTTCTTCTGGATCGAGATCTGGTCGCATGAATTCTATTTCGTCGCAGGCTTGCTGATCATGGCGGGGCTGGGGCTGTTCTTGTTCACCTCGGCGCTTGGCCGCGTCTGGTGCGGCTATACCTGCCCGCAGACGGTCTGGACCGACCTTTTCATCCTAGTGGAACGCTGGATCGAAGGCGACCGCAACGCCCGTGTCCGCCTGTGGAAGGCCAAATGGGACGCCCATAAAATCCGGCTGCGGCTGACGAAATGGATCGTCTGGCTGCTGATCGCGGTGGCGACAGGCGGGGCTTGGGTGTTCTATTTCGCCGATGCCCCGACGCTGGCGCGCGATCTGGTGACATTCCAGGCGCCCTTCATCGCCTGGGCCACGATTGGCGTGCTGACCGCCACGACCTTTGTCTTTGGCGGGTTCATGCGCGAACAGGTCTGCAATTTCATGTGCCCCTGGCCGCGCATTCAGGCGGCGATGATGGATCCTGAAACGCTGACCGTCGCCTATCGCGACTGGCGGGGTGAACCACGCGGCAAGCAGCGCGTCGCGGGTGCCGGCGATTGCATCGATTGCATGGCCTGCGTCAATGTCTGCCCTGCGGGGATCGACATCCGCGACGGCCAGCAGATGGAATGCATCACCTGTGCTTTGTGCATCGACGCCTGCGACGATGTGATGGCCAAGATCGGCAAGCCGCGCGGCTTGATCGATTATCTGGCCCTGTCCGACCAAGAGGCGGAATCCCAAGGCAAACCGGCCAAGCCGATCTGGGCGCATGTGCTGCGGTTCCGCACCATGCTTTATACCGCGCTTTGGGCGCTGATTGGCGTGGGGCTGGTCTTTGCGATGTTCATCCGCGCCGATCTTGAAATGACCGTGTCACCGGTGCGCAACCCGACCTTCGTCGTGCTCAGCGACGGGACCGTGCGCAATATCTATGACATCCGCCTGTTGAACAAACTGGGCGATGACCGGGCCTTTACCTTGTCGCTGGTATCGGATCAGCCGCTTGATATCACGCTGGAAGGGGAAGACCGCGACATCGTCACCGTGCCTGCCAATGAAACCATGTTGCAGCGCGTCTATGTCTCTGCCGCGCCGGGCACGCCTGCGGCCAGCGCTGATCGCACCGAGCTGCGGTTCTGGGTCGAGGATGCGATCACCGGCGAACGGGCATTCACCGATACCATTTTCAACGGAAGGGCCGCGCAATGACCGCAGATATCCAAAAACCCCGTGAATTCACCGGCAAACATATGCTGGCCGTCATGGTCGGCGGGTTCGGGATCATCATCACCGTCAATTTCGGCATGGCCTATATGGCGGTATCTACCTTTCCCGGCGTCGAGGCGCGCAGCACCTATGTCGCCAGCCAGACCTTCGAGGTGAACCGCACCGCACAGGACGCGCTGGGCTGGGATGTGGTTGCCACGCTGGATGATGGCTTGCTGACGCTGGCGATCCATGATGCGGATGGCGCGCCGGTCCAACCCAAGGTGCGCAAGGCGATCTTTGGCCGCGCCACCCATACCGGCGAGGATCATACCCCCGATTTCGCATGGAATGGCACGGCGCTGGCCGCGATGGTGCCGTCGCGCGATGGCTATTGGAACCTGCGGCTGGAACTGGAATCCGCGGATGGCACGATTTTCCGCCGCCGTATCCAGTTGCGTGACAGATGAGCGATACAGCCGCCTGCCCTGCCTGTATCGGCATCCCCGAAGGCACACTGAAAAAGGCCGCCTCGCGCGGGGTTGAACAGGTCATGCTGTCCTTGCCCGCGATCCATTGCGTCGCCTGTATCACCGGCGCCGAACGCGCACTGGAACAGCTGGACGGCGTCGCCTCTGCCCGCGTCAACCTGTCGATGAAACGCGTGACGGTTGGTCTTGACCGCCCCATGGCCCCCGAAACATTGATCGATGCGCTGGAACTGGCGGGCTTCGAGGCGCGCAGCCTTGATGCCAGCCTGCTGAGCGCGGAAAAAGACCCTGTCGGCAGCGCGCTGATGACCCGCATCGCGGTCTCGGGCTTTGCCATGATGAATGTGATGCTGATGTCGGTGGCGATCTGGTCCGGTGCGATGGGTGCGACGCAGCATATGTTCCACCTGATCAGTGCGGCGATTTCCATCCCCGCTGTCGCCTATGCGGGCCAGCCTTTCTTTCAGCATGCCTGGTCCGCGCTGCGCGTGCGGCGGCTGAACATGGATGTGCCGATCTCGCTGGCCTTGATCCTGACGACGGGCATGTCCCTGTTCGAGACCGTCTATGGCGGCGAACACGCCTATTTCGAGGCGGCGGTATCGCTGGTGTTCTTCCTGCTGATCGGGCGCTATCTGGACCATCGCAGCCGCAAGGCCGCGGCCTCTGCCGCCGCACAACTGGCGGCGTTAGAGGTCCCGCGCGTCATGCGCCTGCGGGATGGCGCGCGCGAGATGGTCGATTTCGCCGATCTTGCCGTCGGCGATCTGGTGCTGGTTCTGCCGGGCGGGCGTATCCCCGTGGATGGCACCGTGACCGAGGGCGCCAGCCAGATCGACCGGTCCATGCTGACCGGCGAAAGCCGCCTGCACCATGCCGCCACCGGCGCGCAGGTCACGGCAGGCGAGGTCAATATGACCGGCCCGCTGACGATCCGTGCGGCGACCGTGGGCATGGACACGACGCTGCGCAAGATGGTCACCATGGTCGATGCGGCCGAGGCCCTGCGCAACAAATACACCGCCATCGCCGACCGCGCGGCGGCATTCTATTCGCCGATGGTGCATCTGTTGGCGCTGGTGACCTTTGCGGGCTGGGTGTTCTGGTCGGGCGATATCCGTTTGTCGGTGAATATCGCCGTGGCCGTGCTGATCATCACCTGCCCCTGCGCTTTGGGGCTGGCGGTGCCTGCGGTATCCACCATCGCGGCGGGGCGTCTGTTCCGCGCAGGATTGCTGGTCAAGGACGGCACAGCGCTGGAACGGTTAGCCGAAGTGGATACCGTTGTATTTGACAAGACCGGCACGCTGACCATGCCGGTGGCCAGCCGTGATGCGCTGACGGCAGATGAACAGGCCGTGGCCCTTGCGCTGACCCAAGACGCAAGCCACCCCGTATCGCAGGCCATCGCCGCTGCATTGCAAGGCGTGACCCCCGCCAGCCTGACCGCGCAGAAAGAACATTCCGGCAAGGGCCTTGGCGCGATCTGGCAGGGCCAGAGTGTTCGTCTTGGGTCCGGCGCATGGCTGGGCGCTGGCACGGGCACCTATCTGCAGATCGGCGAGAATGCGCCGCGCAAGATCACGCTGCACGCCGGTCTGCGCGAGGGCGCACAGGCCTTGGTCGCCGCATGGCAAAAACAGGGGCTGGCCGTGCATCTGGTATCCGGCGATGACCGGGGCGAAACAGCGCGGGTCGCGCGGGTCTTGGGCATCGACCGCTGGCAGGCCGAAACCCAGCCCGAGGATAAGATCCGCTATATCGAGGCCCTGTCCAAAGCCGGCGCCAAGGTCTTGATGGTCGGCGACGGGTTGAACGACACCGGCGCGTTAAGCGCGGCCTATGCCTCGCTGTCGCCTGCCACCGCCGCCGATGCCTCGCGCGCGGCATCCGATATCGTGCTGTTGAACGACAGCCTGACCCCGCTGATCGAATTGCCATTGGTCGCGCGGGCGGCCAAGAAACGGATCGTGGAAAACTTTGCCATCTCGGCGGCCTATAATGTCATCGCGATCCCGATTGCGGTTGCCGGTTTCGCCACCCCGCTGCTGGCCGCGATTGCCATGTCCACCTCGTCGATCACCGTGCTGGTGAACGCGCTACGCCTGAAAGGACGGGTATGAACGTTCTTGTGATCCTGATCCCCGTCTCGCTGGTGCTGGGGGCCTTGGGCCTTGCCGCCTTCTTGTGGAGCTTGCGGGCCAATCAATACGAAGACCTTGAAGGCGACGCATGGCGCATCCTGTCAGAGGATGACAAGACACCGCCCGACAAGCCCTGACAAAAACATCTTCGCATCGGCTGGCGGGCTGTTGACAGCTGCGTGATCGGTTCATATCTACCCGATGTTGGCACTCGGGCTCGCTGAGTGCCAACAGCAAGGTTAACCGAACTGGAGAAGTTCTGAAATGGCATTTAAACCACTTCACGATCGCGTATTGGTCCGCCGTATCGAAAGCGATGCGAAGACCAAGGGCGGTCTGCTGATTCCCGATACCGCCAAGGAAAAGCCCGCAGAGGGTGAAATCGTCAGCGTGGGCGAAGGCGCGCGCAAGGACAGCGGCGAGCTGATCCCGATGGCCGTCAAGGCAGGCGACAAAGTGCTGTTTGGCAAATGGTCCGGCACCGAAGTCCGCATCGACGGCGAAGAGCTGTTGATCATGAAGGAAAGCGACATCCTCGGGATCATGTGATCCTGCGGCGCCGCCTTTCCCCTTTCAAATAATTCAAGGAGCACATGAAAATGGCTGCTAAAGAAGTCAAGTTCAGCACCGACGCGCGCAACCGGATGCTCAAGGGTGTCAACATCCTTGCCGACGCCGTCAAGGTGACCCTCGGCCCCAAAGGCCGCAACGTGGTCATCGACAAATCCTTTGGCGCACCGCGCATCACCAAGGACGGTGTGTCCGTGGCCAAGGAAATCGAACTGGAAGACAAGTTCGAGAACATGGGCGCGCAGATGGTCAAAGAAGTGGCCAACCGCACCAATGACGAAGCCGGTGACGGCACCACGACTGCGACCGTTCTGGCACAGGCGATTGTCCGCGAAGGCATGAAATCTGTCGCCGCCGGCATGAACCCGATGGATCTCAAGCGCGGGATCGATCTGGCAACATCGAAAGTCGTCGAAGCGATCAAGGCCGCAGCCCGTCCCGTGAACGACAGCGACGAAGTCGCGCAGGTCGGCACGATCTCTGCCAATGGCGAAGCTGAAATCGGTCGTCAGATCGCCGATGCGATGCAGAAAGTCGGCAATGAAGGCGTGATCACCGTCGAGGAAAACAAGGGTCTGGAAACAGAAACCGTTGTCGTCGAAGGCATGCAGTTCGACCGCGGCTACCTGTCGCCATACTTTGTGACCAACCCAGAGAAAATGACAGTCGAGCTGGAGGATGCGATCATCCTGCTGCACGAAAAGAAACTGTCCTCGCTGCAGCCAATGGTGCCCCTGCTGGAATCCGTGATCCAGTCCGGCAAGCCACTGCTGATCATCTCTGAAGATGTCGAAGGCGAAGCGCTGGCGACTTTGGTCGTCAACAAATTGCGCGGCGGTCTGAAAATCGCAGCGGTCAAGGCCCCCGGCTTTGGCGATCGTCGCAAGGCGATGCTGCAGGATATCGCCATTCTGACCGGTGGTCAGGTGATTTCCGAAGATCTGGGCATGAAGCTGGAAAACGTCACCATCGACATGCTGGGTTCGGCCAAGCGTATCTCGATCACCAAGGACGAGACCACCATCGTTGACGGTGCTGGCGACAAGGCCGAGATCGAAGCCCGCGTTGCGCAGATCCGTGGCCAGATCGAGGATACATCCTCTGATTACGACCGCGAAAAACTGCAGGAACGTGTGGCCAAGCTGGCTGGCGGTGTGGCCGTCATCCGCGTCGGCGGCATGTCCGAAGTCGAAGTGAAAGAGCGCAAAGACCGCGTTGACGATGCGCTGAACGCGACACGTGCCGCTGTCCAGGAAGGCGTTGTCGTCGGTGGCGGTGTGGCCCTGATCCAGGGCGGCAAGGTGCTGGAAGGTCTCAAGGGTGCGAACTCTGACCAGGACGTCGGTATTTCGATCATCCGCAAGGCGATCGAGGCACCGCTGCGCCAGATCGCGGAAAACTCGGGCGTGGACGGTTCTGTTGTTGCGGGCAAGATCCGCGAAAGCAGCGACAAGTCCTTTGGCTTTAACGCGCAGACCGAAGAATATGGCGACATGTTCAAGTTCGGCGTCATCGACCCGGCCAAAGTTGTCCGTACAGCCCTGCAAGATGCGGCATCCGTCGCAGGCCTGCTGATCACCACCGAAGCCATGATCGCCGACAAACCGTCGAAAGACGGCGGCAATGCCGGCGGCGGCATGGGTGACATGGGCGGTATGGGTGGCATGGGCGGCATGATGTAAGTCCAGATCCATCAGGATTTGGGCTGGCAGCACCATTGCACCAGCGAAAGGGCGGTCCCATCGTGGCCCGCCCTTTTTCTTTGGACATCACCTTTCTTTGAATATCGCCGACCTGCGCCGGGCCGCGCCTCAAAAAAGCCAGAAAGTCTGGTAACATTACCCGTCACGGGTCTGTCCGCATTTTCGGGCAGAGTTGTTTCGGGGGTAAATTGTCGCGCAAGGCCTTTGTTTGCGACAAGGAAAGGTGCGCAATATGGCCGACAAAACATTCACATATACAAATGATTTCGATAATCCCGAATCTCCTGTTTCGGGAAACCTGACCACGACCTCGCAGCCGGGAACCAGCCCGGGGAACCCGGGGGGTGCTCCGGCCTTGAACACGACGATCCAAGCGAGTCGTCAGGATGGTGACGCTGATCGGGAATTGGTGCTGTATGACGGCCGCAACGTCGGCGGCTTTGCCGAATTTTTCCGCGAACCGTTCCGTGCCGATTCAGACGAAACAGCCAAGCCGGTCATTTCAGACTTTACGATGAACGCGCGGGTCGACCTGATTGACAACAGCGGTGCCTCGACCGGCAATGGCAAGATTAACGGTTACTCGTTCAACTTTGGCAACACATCGACCCTGCCGGGCGGCACCGGCGGTGCGCTTGAAAACGGTGTGTCCGAAGGATTGGCGATCAGGGTCCTGCCCGCCAGCGACCGGGTCCAGATCGTCTGGAACGGGACGGTCCTCAGCCAGATGGTTTCGCAAAATTCCGGTGATTTTGCGGCAAATCTGGAGTTTCTGAGGGTTTTGAACATGAACGTATCGGTCAGCGAGACAGGCCTTGTCAGGTTGATCATGAATGAAGAGCTCAATACGGCGACCAAGCTGGAACTGACGGCCCAGATCCCGCAAGTGGATGGACGCTCGGGGTTAACATCTGCAGATCAGTCCGACTGGGGGTTTTCGTTTGCCGGACGGACAGGATTAAATGCCGGTGAAGTCTGGGTCGATGATATTGCCCTGTCCGGGCGGATCGTCTGTTTCGCCAAAGGCACGTTGATCACCACCGCAACCGGCCTCAAAGCGGTCGAAGACCTGCAAACCGGTGACCTGGTGCTGACGCTGGATCACGGATATCAGCCCTTGCGCTGGATCGGCAGCTGGCATGCCGATGCGGCTACGCTGGCGGCAAAACCACAGGCGCAGCCAATATTGATCCGCCAGAATGCGCTGGGGCCGCATATGCCATCGGCCGATCTGACCGTGTCACCGCAGCACCGTATCCTGGTCGCCTCGGCGATTGTGGAACGGATGTGCAAGGTGCCAGAGGTCTGTGTCGCGGCGAAACATCTGCTGGGCCATCCGGGCGTTGAAATCGCCGCCACGCCAGAGGGTGTCACCTATTACCATTTCCTCTGCGACGCGCATGAAATTGTCATGGCCAATGGCGCCTGGGCGGAAAGCCTGCTGATCGCACCGCAGATGTATAAATGCCTGCCTTGGTCGTCAGTGACCCGCATTTTCCAGCTTTTCCCGCGGCTGCTGAGCCTGCTGGACAACCCCCAGCCCGCCCGCGCCAGCCTGGCACGCAAACAGGCCCGCAAGCTGGTGGAACGTCACGTCCGCAACAACAAACCCTTGGTGACAGCGGCTTTCATCGACCCCAAAACTGCATCCAAAGCCGGCTGACAGCGCGCATGGGCATCCGCCCCATTGCCGTTTCGGCGCGATTGACCTAGTGACAGCGGTCAATCCATCACGGCATGTGGGACAGCGATGTGATCAGAATTTTCGTCTTGCTGGTCGTGACGATGTCCGCCTTTGCCGCAAATTCGGTCCTGACCCGGCTGGGTGTCGCGCGCTATGGCATGGATCCGATGGATTTCGCCGCGATCCGCGTGGCGGCGGGAGGGCTGATGCTCTGGGCGCTGATCGGTTTGCGCGGCACCGCGCGCCCGGCATTATGGTCGGGCCGCAGGATCGCGGGGGCTGGCTGTCTTGCAGGCTATATGATCGGCTTTTCATGGGCCTATCTCAGCCTGGAGGCAGGCATCGGCGCCTTGATCCTGTTCGGTGTCATCCAGGTCGTGATTTTTGGCTGGTCCGTCGCCGCGGGGCAGGCGATCCCGCCTCGGCGCTGGCTGGGGGCATTGGTGGCTTTTGGCGGGCTTTGTGTTCTGCTGTGGCCATCGGGTGCGCAGGCGCTGCCTTGGGGCGGTGCCAGCGCGATGATCATCGCGGGTCTTGCATGGGCCGGCTATACGCTGCTGGGGGGCAGAGAGCCGGATGCCCTGGGGGCGAGTGCCGCGAATTTCCTGCTATGCCTGCCGCTGGTGCTGCTGGCCCTGCCCTTGTCGGATGCAGGCCAGCTATCCGCCGCCGGTATCACAACCGCCGTCATCGCAGGGGCGATCACCTCGGGGCTTGGCTATGCTTTGTGGTACCGGGTTCTGCCGCAGATCGCCGCCACGCTTGCCGGTATCGCCCAATTGAGCGTGCCGGTCCTGACCGTCGTCGCCGGTGCGCTGCTGCTGGCAGAGCCGGTGACAGCGCGGCTGATCCTGGCGGGGCTGCTGGTTCTGGGCGGGATCGCCATCGCCCTGCCCGCGCGACGTTAGGTTCTGATCCGTTCGGGGGTTCCGCATCGGCACGGCGATGCCTACTTACCCCATTATGAAAGCAATTGTCGCCTCTGTCATGATGGCCTTCGTGGCCGCGCCTGTAGCCGCGCAGGATTGCGTCGTCATGCTGCACGGCCTTGCACGGACCGAGATTTCGATGACCGCCATGGCGCTTGTCCTTGAAGGCGAAGGTTACCGGGTCATCAACCGCGGCTATCCATCAACCGAAAGCACGATCCCGCAGCTTGTCGCCGATCATGTCAGCGAGGATGTGGCCGCCTGCGGCGACAGGCGCGTGAATTTCGTGACCCATTCGATGGGCGGCATCCTTGCGCGCGCCTGGCTGACCACGAACCGCCCCGAAAAGATGGGCCGCGTCGTCATGCTGGGGCCCCCCAATGCCGGGTCGGAACTGGTCGATATCTTCGGTGATTTCGAACCCTTCCAATGGGTCAACGGCCCGGCAGGGTTGCAGCTTGGCACCGAAGCGGACAGTTACCCCAACACGCTTGATTACCTGCCCTTCGAGATCGGCATCATCGCGGGCAACCGCAGCCTGAACCCGGTCTATTCCACATTGATCGAAGGGCCAGATGACGGCAAGGTATCGGTCTTTTCGACGCGTCTTGACGGCATGGCCGATCATATCGTGCTGCCGGTGACGCATACGTTCATGATGAACAATCCGGTGGTCATCACCCAGGTGCTGGAATTTTTGCGCAATGGCCGCTTTGACCCGGACCTGACGATGACGGATGTGATCCTCGGGACCGAGTGATGTTTGCCGCCCCTGCGGGGCGACAAGCCTCCGGCGGGGATATTTAGGCTCGGAAGATGCGGTTGACATGGCCCATCTTGCGGCCGGGTTTCACCTCTGCCTTGCCGTAAAGATGGATGGCGGCATCGGTTTTGGCGTAATCGGCCAGTTTTGCCATATCGTCGCCGATCAGGTTTTCCATGGTGACATCGGCATGGCGTGACCCGTCGCCCAAAGGCCAGCCCGCCACGGCGCGGATATGCTGTTCGAACTGGCAAATGGTGCAGCCGTTCTGGGTCCAATGGCCGGAATTATGCACGCGCGGGGCGATTTCATTGACGATCAGCCCCTCTGGCGTGACGAACAGCTCTACCCCCATGACGCCGACATAATCCAGCGCGTTCAGGATGCGCGCCGCGATCAGCACCGCATCGCTGCGCTGGCTGGCGGTCAGTTTCGCCGGGACCTTGGTCATGCGCAGGATGCCATCCTGATGCAGGTTTTCGCCCGGATCATAGCAGGCCACGGACCCGTCCTGCCCGCGCGCACCGATCACCGAGACTTCATGGCTGAAATTGACAAAGCCTTCCAGGATCGCTGGCGCACCCGCCATATCGGCGAAAGCACGCGGGCCATCATCCGCCGTCTTGATCCGTGTCTGCCCCTTGCCGTCATAGCCCATGCGCCGCGTTTTCAGGATCGCAGGCGCGCCGATGGCCGCAAGCGCCGCCTCTAGCGCCGCCATATCGGGCACATCGGCAAAAGGGGCGGTCGTCAGGCCCAGCCCTTGCAGAAAGCTCTTTTCGGTCAGCCGGTCCTGACTGGTCGCCAGCGCCTGTCGCCCAGGATGGATCGGGGCCAGCTGTTCCAGAAGATCCAGCGCCGAGGTAGGGATATTTTCGAATTCATAGGTGATCACATCGACCGATTGACCAAAGGCGGTCAATGCGGCGACATCGTCATAGCTGGCCGTTGTGACGCGATGCGCGACCTCGCCTGCGGGCGGGGATGCGCCCGGCTCGTAGATATGTGTTTTCAACCCCAGCCGCGACGCCGCCACCGACAGCATCCGCCCCAATTGTCCACCGCCAAGAATGCCGATGGTCGCTCCGACCGCCAAAGGATTACTCATCGACAGGTTCTTCCGGGATCGAGGCAGACAAGGCCGCGCGCCATGCATCCAGCCGCGCGGCAAGATCTGCATCCTGCAAGGCAAGGATGCCCGCCGCCATCAGCCCCGCATTCGCCGCCCCTGCGCCGCCAATCGCCATTGTCGCCACGGGATAGCCGCGCGGCATCTGCAAGATGGAATAAAGACTGTCCACACCGGCCAGCGCCTTGGTCTGGACCGGCACGCCGATCACCGGCAGCCGCGTTTTCGACGCCATCATGCCGGGCAGATGCGCCGCACCGCCTGCGCCTGCGATAATGACCTGCAAACCGCGCGCCGCAGCGCCCTTGCCATAATCCCACAGCCGGTCAGGTGTCCGATGCGCGGAAACGATGCGTTTTTCATAGGCCACCCCAAGCTGGTCCAGCATATCCGCCGCCTCGCGCATGGTGGGCCAGTCCGACTGGCTGCCCATGATAATCCCGACCCGTGGTTGCGTCATTGCGATGATCCCGTCCCAAAACTTGAAGCGGCACTATAGCCATGCGCGGGGCCACCGCAACGCCAGATCAGGCGATGATATCGGGGTGAATGCGGTCTTCGAGCGCGACGATCTGGTCTTTCAGCGCCAGTTTCTGCTTTTTCAGCCGCTTGACCGTCAGCATATCGGTGGCGGCACGTTCGTGCAGCGCAGCGATCGCGGCGTCAAGATCGCGGTGCTGGTGCTTGAGCATTTCCAGCTTGACGCGCAGGACGTCGATTTCATTCATCTTGGCAAAGGTCGTCATTGAAAGGCATCATCCCGCAGCTGATCTGCCCTAGATAAACAATGTCGGGCCAACATACTAATACTTCCTCTTGATCAGGCCCGGATCGGCACCCATATTTCCTACAGGCCGCCGCCTATGGGGCCACACCGACAGTCGCTTGCACGAAGGGCATGTCTTATGACGAAAATGGCTTTGGGAACCCATCCGTTCCTTTTGGGATTCGAACAGCTGGAAAGGCTGGTCGAACGCACTGCCAAAACCGGCAATGACGGGTATCCCCCCTATAATATCGAACAGACCTCGGCGACATCCTATCGGATCACGCTGGCCGTTGCCGGCTTTGCCGAAAGCGATCTGGCGATCACGGTCGAGGATAATTCACTGGTGATCCGTGGCCGCCAGCGCGACGACAGCGAAGGGCGCATCTATCTGCATCGCGGAATCGCCGCGCGGCAGTTCCAGCGGTCTTTCGTGCTGGCCGACGGCGTCGATGTCGGCGAGGCGGTGATGGAAAACGGCCTGCTGCATGTCGATCTGACACGGTCCGTGCCCGACCGCGTGGTCCAGACCATCAATATCAGGAAAGGGTAAGCCATGAATATGAAATACGATCTGAAAACGCTGGGGCAGGATATCGTCTATGTCAAACCCGTGCTGACCGCCGACCTGCCCGATGATCTGCGCGCCGAAATCGGCGATCTGCAGAAGGTATTCGCCGTCCATAACACCAAGGGCGAGCAATTGGCGCTGGTGGCGGACCGCAATCTGGCGTTCCATCTGGCGCGCGAAAACCATATGCGCCCGGTGACCGTGCATTAAGGCGCCACCCGCAGCCGCATTTTCCGTGACCTGCATCATGATGCAGGCCACACCTTGGCTTAGCCCTTGATCAACCCGAGGCTTTCCAGCTTCAAGATCACCTGATGCGCGCAGGCATCCACGCTTTGGTTTTCGGTATCAAGCCGCAGTTCGGGCTGTTCGGGCACATCATAGGGATCGGAAATTCCGGTGAATTCCGCGATCTTGCCCGCGCGGGCCAGTTTATACAGACCCTTGCGGTCGCGCCGTTCGCATTCCTCGATCGAGGTGGCGACATGGACCTCGACGAAAGCGCCGAATTGTTCGACATCCTCGCGCACGGCGCGCCGTGTTGTCGCATAGGGCGCGATGGGCGCACAGATCGCGATGCCGCCGTTCTTGGTGATTTCTGACGCGACATAGCCGATGCGCCGGATATTGAGGTCACGGTGTTCCTTGCTGAACCCCAGTTCGGACGACAGGTTCTTGCGCACGATATCGCCGTCCAGCAATGTGACCGGCCGCCCGCCCATTTCCATCAGCTTGACCATCAGCGCATTGGCGATGGTCGATTTGCCGGACCCTGAAAAGCCGGTGAAAAACACGGTAAAGCCCTGTTTGGCGCGTGCGGGGCGGCTTTTGCGCAGTTCTTCCACCACTTGCGGGAAAGAGAACCATTCGGGGATGTCCAGACCTTCGGCCAGGCGGCGGCGCAGTTCGGTGCCGGAAATATCCAGAATCGTCACCTTGTCGCGGTCCGCGATTTCATCGGCCGGTTCATATTGCGCACGGTCCTGTACATAGACCATCTGTTTGAAATCGACCATTTCGATGCCCATTTCCGCCTGATGCTGGCGGAACAGGTCCTGCGCATCATAGGGGCCATAGAAATCCTGCCCGGCGGAATTCTTGCCCGGCCCGGCATGGTCGCGGCCGACGATGAAATGGGTGCAGCCGTGGTTCTTGCGAATGAGGCCGTGCCAGACCGCTTCGCGCGGGCCAGCCATGCGCATGGCAAGGTTCAGCAGTGACATCGTCGTGGTGGCAGATGGGTATTGATCCAGCACCGCTTCGTAACAGCGCACGCGGGTGAAATGGTCAATATCGCCCGGTTTGGTCATGCCCACGACAGGATGGATCAGCAGATTGGCCTGTGCTTCACGCGCTGCGCGAAAGGTCAGTTCCTGATGCGCGCGGTGCAAGGGGTTGCGGGTCTGGAAGGCCACGACCTTGCGCCAGCCCAATTTGCGGAACAGCGCGCGCAATTCGTTGGGCGTATCACGCCGACCGCGGAAATCGTAATGCACCGGCTGCTGGATGCCAGTGACAGGGCCGCCCAAGTAAACGCTGCCCGCGGTATTATGCAGGTAATTCACCGCCGGATGGGCCGAATCGTCGGCGCCGTAAACCTTTTCGGCCTCATGCGCCTTGTTCGGCACCCATTTGTCGGTGACGGTCATCGTCGCCAGGATCACGCCTTCCTGATCGCGCAGCGCGATATCCTGCCCGATTGTCACCTTGTCGGCAAAGCTTTCGCTGACATCGAGCGTGATCGGCATTGGCCACAGCGCGCCATCGGCAAGGCGCATATTGTCCACGACGCTGGTGTAATCGGCCTCGGATAGAAACCCTTTCAGCGGGTTGAACCCGCCGTTCATCAAGAGCTCCAGATCGCAGATCTGGCGCGGCGTCATGTCATGGCTGACAAGATCGCCCGCCTCTGACTTGAGTTTCTGGGCGCTCTCGTAAGAGACATAAAGTTCGGGGATAGGGGCCAAATCTTGCGGCATGATTTTCACTGACATCGCTGGTTACCGTTGCCGTGGCATAGACCCCGTGGCGCGTCATTGTCTAGTAATCTGCGCCGAAAAGACTGCTTTTCCAGCCGGTGCGGCAGGAACGGGACGCTGGACCAATCTGCCCGAGGATCCGCGAACAGATCACCCCGCAGGCGCAGGCCGCCAGCACGGCCGGGCCGGTCGGGGCAAATCCAGATCGTCTATTCGGCGGCTTTGACATCCTGCAGGTCATGCTGGGCCGCCAGAAAGCGTTCGGCATCCAGCGCCGCCATGCAGCCCATCCCGGAACTGGTGACCGCCTGCCGATAGACGTGATCGGTCAGATCGCCCGCTGCGAAGACACCGGGGATCGCGGTGCGCGTGCTGCCCGGTTCGACAACGACATAGCCGCCGTTATGCGTTTCCAGCTGGCCCTGCACCAATTCGGACGCAGGCGCATGGCCGATGGCGATGAACACGCCCTTGGCCGCGATTTCGGTGATCGCCCCATTGCGCACATCACGCACGCGGATCCCTTCGACGCCCAGCGGGCTGTCGGTGCCGAACACCTCTGCGACCTCGTGAAACCAGAGCGTTTCGATCTTGGGGTTCTTTTCCAGCCGCTGTTGCAGGATCTTTTCAGCGCGCAATTCATCGCGGCGGTGGATCAGCGTCACCTTAGAGGCGAAATTGGTCAGGAAAAGCGCCTCTTCCACGGCCGTATTGCCGCCACCAACGACGACGATTTCCTGCCCGCGATAGAAAAACCCGTCACAGGTCGCACAGGCGCTGACGCCGAAACCTTTGAATTTATCCTCGGTCGGCAGGCCCAGCCATTTGGCGCGCGCGCCGGTGGACAGGATCACCGCATCGGCGGTATAGACCGTGCCACTGTCGGACATGGCGGTAAAGGGGCGCTTTTGCAGATCAAGCGAGGTTATGATGTCCTGCACGATCTCGCAGCCCATGGCGCGGGCATGGGCCTCCATGCGCAGCATCAGGTCGGGGCCTTGGACCTCTGTGTCGCCGGGCCAGTTTTCGACTTCGGTCGTGGTGGTCAATTGACCGCCCGGTTCCATCCCCTGCACCAGCAAAGGTTCAAGCATCGCGCGCGCCGCATAGACCCCCGCGGTATAGCCCGCAGGACCAGAGCCGATGATCAGAACGCGGGTATGACGGGTATCGGGCATGGCAGACCTCTTGCTGAATATATCCCCCGATATAGCCCCCCGATCCACAGGTTGGAAGGGCCAGACGTCGCGTTCTATTGTTGCCGAAGTGTGAAATATTATTGCGTAGCCGCAGCAAAAAACGTAGTATTCGGCAAAATTGATGGGGAACCCAATGCCAGGCACGAAACTCGACGAAATTGACCGGATGATTCTGGCCGAATTGCAGGCCGATGGTCGCATGACCAATGTCGAACTGGCCAGCCGCGTCGGCATTTCCGCGCCACCCTGCCTGCGCCGCGTGCGCACGCTGGAAGAGCAAGGGTTTATCACGGGCTATCATGCCGATGTCAACGCCCGCGAATTGGGGTTCGAGGTGCAGGTTTTCGCCATGGTCGGGCTGGTCAGTCAGGCCGAGGTGGACCTTTCCGCCTTCGAGCGTAAATGCATCGACTGGCCGCTTGTGCGCGAATGCCACATGCTGAATGGCGAGGTGGATTTCATCCTCAAATGCGTGGCCCCCGACCTGCGCAGCTTTCAGCGGTTCCTGACCGAGGAGCTGACGAGCGCGGATAATGTCGCCTCGGTCAAGACATCGCTGGTGATCCGCGGGGCCAAGGATGAACCGGGCGTGCCGTTCGACGTGCTCGAAGCGCGGCTGGCCCAGCAGGCCTGACAGGCGGCGCGACTGCCCCCCTTGCTTTGGATAAAAGAAAGGCGCCCGGATCGCCGGACGCCTTTCTCTTCACTTTGGGTTTCGCTGATGCGCGAACAGGTGGCGAAACCCGCGTGAACCTTATTCACCGCCGCCAAGCTGATGGACATAGGCGGTGACAGCGCGGATTTCAGCCTCTGACAGGCGGCTGCCCCAGGGCGGCATGACGCCAAAGCGCGCATAGCGGATCGTTTCTTCCAGCGTGGCGGCATCGCCCCCATAAAGCCAGATCGCATCGGTCAGATTGGGCGCGCCCTGGTTGCGGTCGCCTTTGCCTTCGTCGCCGTGGCATGCCGCACAATTATCCAGGAACAATTCGCTGCCAGCCGCGGCCAATGTCGCGTCATGGCTCTGTCCCGAAATCGCCAGCACATGGTGCACCACGGCGTCGATCTCGCCATTCGACAGGATGTCGTCATAGGCGGTCATGACGGAATAGCGCGCGTCCCAGTCTTCCTCGTTGCGGATGCCGTGGCGGATCGTATAGGCGATGTTTTCAAAATCACCGCCCCACAGCCAATCATCATCCAGCAGGTTGGGATAGCCCACAGCGCCTGCTGCACCCGAGCCGTGGCATTGCGAACAATTGTTGCGGAACACCGCCGCCCCGGCCGAAGTGGCAAAGCGCATCAGCTCGGGGTTCTGGTCCAGCGTCTCTAGATCGGCGACGGCAAGTTCGGCCATGATATCGGCATTGGCATCCTGAAAGCGGGCAATCTCTTGCGCGACTTCACCGCGTGTCGAATAGCCCAGCATCCCCGATGTGGCCGAACTGATCAGCGGCCAGGCCGGAAAGGCCACGGTATAGCCGATCCCCCAGATGATGGTGATATAGAACGTCCAGAGCCACCAGCGCGGCAGCGGGTTGTTCAATTCCTTGATGCCGTCCCAGCTATGGCCGGTTGTATCCGTGCCGGTAACGTCGTCGACGTCTTTTTTGTCGGTGTTGCTCATGGCTGCGGCTCCTTTGGGTGGTCTGGGTTGACCGGCCGGTCCTCGTTGCGGAACGGAATATTGGCGGTATCGCTATAAAGCTTGCGACTGCCGGGCCGCATCACCCAGAGGATCACGCCCAGAAAGAACGTGCCCATCCAGACCAGCAGCCAGTTATCGGCGATCTGCTGCAAAAGTGTTGGCATTTCCATCATCCGCTCCTTACCGGCTGGCGTCTGGGGTGAAGGTCGAGAAATCGACCGTGGTGCCCAGCATTTGCAGATAGGCGATCAGCGCATCCATTTCCGACACGCCGGGGCGGCCGTCGAAATTGCGGATTTGCGCGCCGGGATAGCGTTCCAGCAGATCGTCATAAGCGTCGGTATCAGGATCCGCCTGCGCCAGCACATCGGCGGCGGCGAGCGTGATCATATCCTCGGTATAGGGCACGCCCACGATGCTATGGGTGCGCACAAGATCGGCGGTGTAATCGGCGTTGACATAGCTATCGAGCAGATAGGCATAGCCCGGCATGATCGATTCCGGCACCACCGATTGCGGCGCGATCAGGTGGTCCAGATGCCAGGCATCCGAATATTTCCCCCCACGCGGGCCAGATCGGGCCCGGTGCGTTTGGACCCCCATTGGAACGGATGGTCATACATCGATTCCGCCGCCAGCGAATAATGGCCGTAGCGTTCCACCTCGTCGCGCATCGGGCGGATCATCTGGCTATGGCACAGATAACAGCCCTCGCGGATATAGACATCGCGCCCCGCCAGTTCGAGCGGTGAATAAGGCCGTACCCCTTCGACCTTTTCGATGGTGTTTTCGAGATAGAACAGCGGCACGATTTCCACCAGGCCACCGATTGCCACCACCACCAGCGAAGAGACCAGCAGCAAGGTGGGCGAGCGTTCAAGGATCTGGTGGCGGTTCAGAAACCCTGTCTGATGTGGCAGTTCATTTGGAATTTCATCTGGGAAATCCGACAAAGTGCTGACCTTGGGGTCTTTTTCCGCATCCATGATTTTTGGATTCTTGGCCATTTGGCGGTCTCCTATTCTGCTGGCACGCCGACCGGGGCGGTGACTTTCACGCCACCCCGGATCGTCATGTAGATGTTCCAGGCCATGATGATCCCGCCTGCCAGGTAGAGAACCCCACCCAAGCCTCGCACCACATACATCGGCAATTTGGCGGAAACGGTGTCGGCAAAGCTGTTCACCAGGAACCCGTTGGCATCGACTTCACGCCACATCAGGCCTTCCATGATGCCGGTCACCCACATCGAGGCGGCGTAAAGGATGATGCCGATCGTCGCCAACCAGAAGTGCCAGTTGATCGCGGACATGGAATACATCTGCGCGCGCCCCCAAAGTTTCGGTGTCAGGAAATACAGCGCGGCAAAGGTGATCATGCCGTTCCAGCCCAAGGCCCCCGAATGCACGTGCCCAATGGTCCAGTCGGTGTAATGCGACAGGCTGTTGACCGCGCGGATCGACATCATCGGACCCTCGAATGTGGACATGCCGTAGAAGGCAAGGCTGATGACCATCATGCGGATGATCGGATCGGTGCGCAGCTTGTCCCAGGCCCCTTGCAGGGTCATCAGACCGTTGATCATGCCGCCCCAGCTGGGCATCCACAGGATGATCGAAAACACCATGCCCAAGGTCGAGGCCCAATCCGGCAAAGCCGTGTAATGCAAATGGTGCGGACCGGCCCAGATATACAGAAAGATCAGCGCCCAAAAGTGGATGATCGACAGCTTGTAGCTATAGACCGGACGGCCGGCCTGTTTGGGGACAAAGTAATACATCATCCCCAAGAACCCGGCGGTCAGGAAAAAGCCCACCGCGTTATGGCCATACCACCATTGCACCATCGCATCCTGCACACCCGAAAAGATCTGCACGGATTTGCTGCCCCAGATGCTGACAGGGATGCTCAGGTTATTGACGATATGCAGCATCGCCACGGTGACGATGAAGGCCAGCAGGAACCAGTTGGCAACATAGATGTGCCGTTCCTGCCGTTTGAACAGAGTCCCAAGGAAGACCGCCAGAAACGCAACCCAGACAATGGTCAGCCACAGGTCGGTGTACCATTCGGGTTCGGCATATTCCTTGGATTGCGTGGCCCCCAAAAGATAGCCCGTCGCGGCCAGCACGATGAACAGGTTATATCCCCAGAACACGAACCACGCGAGGTTACCGCCCCAAAGCCGCGCGCCACAGGTGCGCTGCACGATGTAAAATGATGACATGATCAGCGCATTGCCGCCAAAGGCGAAAATCACCGCCGAAGTATGCAGCGGGCGCAGGCGTCCGAAATTGCCATAGGGTTGCAGCACTTCGAAATTGAGCTGCGGAAAGGCCAGCTGGAAGGCGATGATCACGCCCACCAGAAAACCGACGACACCCCAAAGCGTCGTCGCCACCACCCCGGCCCGGACCACATCGTCCATATAGCCGGTCGGCGTGGGCATGGCCGGTTGTTCCATCTGGCGCAGAACGCGGATGAACATGAAACCGGACACGCCCAGAATGATGATGGCATGCACGATATAGGCCGCGTCACGCCCCCAATTCGCTGCCATGGCCGCAAACAGGGCGATGGTCCCCAATGCCGCAAGTTTGAAATAATTCCCCATGGAATTCCCCTTGATACATCGCGCCCGAACACGGCCCGATCCTTTGTCGATGCTGGGGTTATGCGGTTCTCTGCCGCGGCGGTCGTTGATGTGGATCAACATCGCGGTTGATATGGATCAATGCATCGCGCCGCGCGACGCGTCATAGACGAAGATAAGGAGCGGTTTGCGCGAACGATCGCCCCCTGACAAGGATTGCGACGGGGAAGGGCCAGACCGATGGCATATAAGATCATTTCAACCGTCTTGACGGATAGCGACACATCGACCGAAGGGCTCGACGCGGCGATTGCGCTGGCCGCGCGGCTGGATACGCATCTGGAAATATTCGTGGTCACCATCTGCCACAGCGAGACGAATACCTATTACATGGGCACCGAGGCGCTGAACATCGAACGTCAGACCCGCGACGCCATGGCCGAACGTATCCGGCTTGATGCTTGGGTGAATGACCGGATGCAGGGCGAACCGGTCCGCTGGGCGCTGCAATCCGCGACCGTGCAGGGGCCGGCGCTGACCGCCTATCTGGCGCGCAAATTGCGGTTTTCCGATCTGGTGGTGCTGCCGCGCCCCTATCAGGACAATCCCGATGCCGAAGCTTTGGTCGAGGCCTGCCTTTTTTCCGCTGAACGCCCGGTGCTGATGATCCCCAAAGGCTGCAAGGCCCCCGATGCGGGCGGTCATGTGCTGATGGGCTGGAACGATGGGGCCGAGGCTTTGGCCGCTGCGCGCGCCGCGCTGCCCTTGCTGCAACAGGCCGATGTCGCCGATATCTGCATCATCGACCCGCCGATGCATGCCGCCGACCGGTCCGATCCGGGCGGGGCGATGGCGCAATATCTGATGCGCCACGGCACCAGATCAGAGGTCGCGGTGCTGGCCAAGACCGAACCGCATGTCGGTGAAATCCTGCTGCGCCGCGCCCGCGAGGTTGGTGCGCAGCTGATCATCAGCGGCGCCTATGGCCATTCGCGCCTGCGCGAAGCCGTGTTCGGCGGCGCCACCCGCAGCCTGCTGGAACAGGCAGATCGGCCCATCTTGATGTCACGGTAGGACGGGGTTCACCCCGCCGCACCCGGCAAAAGGGCGGTCAGCGACACGCCCTGCCCTCAGGCATCAGGAATAGACATCCTCGCCGGTTTCGGCCTTGAGCGCGTCCAGATCGGGCACCTTGATATCGCGGCGATCATCAAAGGCGATGATGCCGTCTTTCTTTAGCGCGGTCATCTGGCGGCTGACGGTTTCAATCGTCAGGCCAAGGTAATTCGCCATCGTCTCACGCGTGATCGGCAGCATGAAAGAGACCTTTTCGGGCGCGCCGGGTTTCAGCTTCACCATGCGCGTCGCGATCATATAAAGCAGCGAGGCGATCTTTTCGCGCGCCGTTTTGCGCCCCAGCACCAGCATCCATTCGCGCGCGGCGTCCAATTCATCCAGCGTCATTTCCAGCAGGCGCTGGCCGACATGGGGGGTTTGCTCAATCAGCTTTTCGAACGGTTTGCGCCGGAAACAGCACAGCATCAGGTCGGTTTCCGCGACGATATCATTGTCAATCGTATCGCGATTGGGCCGCCCCATGAAATCGGCAGGCAACAAAAGACCCACCATCTGCACCCGCCCATCGGGCATGGTGCGCGTCAGGCTGGCCACCCCCGAGACGATGGATCCGACGAATTCCAACGGATCGCCCGCAAAAAACACGGTCTGCCCTGCTGCATAGGACCGGTAATATTTGATCTGTTCCAAAAGGTCGATTTCTTCGGGTTCGCATTTGGAACAGACCGCATTGTAACGGATCGGGCAATCCGTACATGATTTCATGTTCGGGACAGAGAGTGTCATAGATTTCGTTCCTGGTCGGTCTGGCTGCGCCGATGATGCAGGAAAATGCCCGCTTTATCCATGAGAAACTGAAAAAACGTTGCTGTCGGCGCGGCCTGCCACGCGCCGCAGCCTATCGGCGGGGTTTGTCCCAGCGCCGCAGCATCCAATACCATTGGTCCGGATGCGCCAGGATTCGCGCCGACAGGCTGTCGTTGAAGGCCTGTGTCATCGTCACCGGATCGCTGTGCGGGATCGGGGTCTCGAAGATGACCTCGAAACTTTCGCCATCGGGCCGGCGCAACCCAAAGGCCGGCACCATCGGCAGGTCGTATTTCAGCGCCAGTTCCGCCGCCGCAAGCGAGGTCATCGCCGGATGGCCCAGAAATGGCAGCGCCGTGCCGTCGGCATGTTTTTCATCCAGCAGGATCGCCATGAACCCCCCCGTCCGCAAATGCCGGATCAGCGATTTCGTGCCCGCCCGTCCGGTTTCAAGGATCGGCAGGCCCCCCGCCTCGATGCCCGCGCGCAACCGGCGCTGGTAATGCGGATTGGGCTGGCGGCGATAGATCGCCCCGGTTTCCATGCCCTGCATCTTCAGCACCGCGCGCACGGCTTCCCATTGGCCAAAATGCCCCGAGACGATCAGCGCGCCTTTGCCTGCATCCCGCGCAGCGACCAGCGCGGCAAGCCCCGGCCCTGCGGCATGGAATTTATCCTGACGCGACTGGAATTCGGCGCAATGATAGATTTCAAACAATGTCTGGCCCATGGCGCGGCCCATTGCCTGCCCCAGATTTGCGCGCGCCTGGCGATCCATATCGGGAAACACGCGCCGGACCTGACGGTCAAACCGCCAGCGCGCGGGCGGAAACCACCGCATCACGAAACCGATGGCCGCGCCCAAGGCACGGGATCTTTTGTCGAACCGCCGCGCGCGCGACCACGTCAGGACCGACAGCAACGGCACATAGCGAAACTGGTTCCACGCATATCTGATAGGGCGCCGCATCATATCTGTCCTTTGACCGCTCGGGGCGGACTTGCCAAGTGGCAAACTGCGGCGGCTGGCGCGAAATGCGGCAATTTTCAGCCTGTCTCTTTGCGGTGCAGATCGGCGCCGCGCCCGCGTTACGCAAAGCGCGGCAGGTTGTAAGGCGTGATGATCTGCAAGTCGCTGGATGCGCTTGCGACCGGGATCGCGGTGCTGGCCCCATTGATAGCCGCCTCGAACAAGGTCGCCATGTCGCGACCAAGGTCGTGGTGCAACACATAACCGATCGCGCCATTGCGCAGCAGCTGGGTATTTTCGCGATCAAGATCATGCGCGACAAAGGCCCGTGGCCGCTGGCCATGCGCCGCCATCGTGCGCAGGATCGCCGCATTGCCGCCGCCCATGGAGTAGACGCCATCAATACGCACGCGGCCTGTCAGGATCTTGTCCAGCTGCGCGCTGGTCGTGGCCGTCATGCCCGCCCCGCCCGATGCGTCAATGATCCGCACCGCCGGTTTCAACGCCGTGATCAGGTCGCGAAACGCGGTAAAACGATCCGTCTCGCCGCGAAAGGCGTCTTGGCTGCGCGAGGTCAGGATCGTGGCGCTGTCATCGGGCAGGCTTTGCGCCAGCAGATAGGCAGCGGTGCGCCCGGCCTCGGCATTGTCCAGACCGAAATAGCCATGCCGCGCGCTGCCGGGCAGATCGGTGACCAGCGTGAACACCGGGATCCGCGCGCTGGCCAAATCCGCGATGGCCGCGCGCAGCGGCGGCGTGTCGCGCGCCTTGAGGCAAATGCCGCTGCTGCCCCGCTTTGCGATCCGTGCCAGCGCCGCCAAGGTCTCGGCCTCGGTCATTGTCTCTTGCAGCTGGAAACGCAATCGCACTGCGACCCCCGGCATCGCGCTGGCGGCGGCTTGGGCCGCGATCCGGATCTCGCGGCAAAACCGCAGCGGCGCTTCGGCGATCACATCCAGAATGACACTGCGGCCGCGGCTGGCCAGCTGCGATTCCTGTGCTTTCAATTCGCGCAAAGCGGCGGCCACGCGGTTGCGGCTTTGCGGGCTGACATAGGCACGGTTATTGAGCACGCGGTCAACGGTCGCCGTTCCCAGCCCGGCCTGGCGGGCGATTTCCTTGATCGGGAAACGATGTGTCATTGATGTGTTTCTGATGTGTTTTTGTGATCGGCACAAGCCCGCATCCGCTAAGCTGCCCTTATCCCACGCATAGGAGAGCGCGATGACCTTGGATGCCACACCACATGGAACCGGTTTTTATGACCAAGCAGCCTGCGATCTGGCGGATTTCGCCGCATTGACCGGACAGACAATCGATATGTCCACGATTCCCAATGCGACCGCCGCCCCCAAGAATATACCTGTCTATGATATGACGGCATTGGCCGCGCATCTGGACAGCGCGCAGGCCCGCAAGGTGCTGATGGCGGAATGGGCGGGGATCTTACAGCGCGGCGCCGGCGTGTTCGTACTGCGCCAGGCCTGCACCGATCATGCCGCGATTGATGCGGCCACGGCGGCTTATATGCAGATCATCGCCGCCGAACGCGCCGAGGGTGGTGCCGCTGCCGATCATTTCGCCGCGGCAGGCAGCAATGACCGGATCTGGAATTCGCTGCAAAAGCTGGCCATCGCCGCCCCCGATGTTTTCACCCGCTATTTCGCAAGCCCCGCCATTGATGCCGCCTGCGAAGCCTGGCTTGGCCCGCAATATCAGATGACCGCGCAGATCAACCTTGTGCATCCGGGCGGACAGGCCCAGCGGGCGCATCGCGACTATCACCTGGGTTTTCAGACCGCCGATATCAGCGCGACCTATCCCGCGCATGTGCATGATCTGTCACCGCTGATGACGCTGCAAGGCGGGATCGCGCATTGCGATATGTCGATTGAATCCGGCCCCACCAAGCTATTGCCGTTCTCGCAGCTTTACCGTCCCGGCTATGCGGCCTGGCGGCGCGATGATTTCCGCGCCCATTTTGAGACGCATTGCGTCCAGCTGCCTCTGGACAAGGGCGATGCGGTGTTTTTCAACCCCGCGCTGTTTCATGCGGCAGGCAGCAATGCCAGCGCCGATATCCACCGGATGGTCAATCTGTTGCAGGTCTCATCCGCCTTTGGACGGGCCATGGAAAGCGTGGATCGCGCCGCGATGTGCCGCGCGGTCTTTCCCGCCCTTTGCCAGACGGACCTGCCCCCGGCCGCCCGCGATGCGGTCTTGAACGCCACGGCCGAAGGTTATTCCTTCCCCACCAATCTTGACCGCGACCCGCCTGTTGGCGGGCTGGCCCCGCGCACCCAAAAAGACATCCTGCGCGATGCGGTCCAGCAAGGCTGGACGCCAGAGGCGCTGGATGATGCGCTGAATGCCTTGGCCGCACGCCAGATCGCATGATGCAACAGGGCCGCAGCTTGCCACTGCGGCCCTGTCATGTGACAAAGCGATATGCGCCTGATTGACCCGAACCATCCGTTTTACCGCCCCGCCTGGCGCCGCTATCTGATTGTAGCGGTGCCCTTTGTCTGGGCGGGGGTGGAATGGAACCTTGGCAATATGATCTGGGCCTATCTTTTCGCGGCCATCGGCGGGTATCTGGTCTGGCATCTGGTGCTGAACTGGCGACCAGACAGCAAGGATTAGGCGGCGGGCAAATCCACGGGCTGGCCGGTTTCACGCGACAGCGTGGCCGCATCCGCCAATATCTGCGCCTGCAACCCGTCCACGATGCCCGGATCAGCAGGCGCACCGCCCGTGGCCGCCGCGATAAAGGCGCGCATTTCGGCAAGATAGGCCGCCTCGTAGCGTTCCAGAAAGAAATGCTGCGCGGGGTCACGGCGGAAACCGGCCTTGGTCGCGATTTCCACGGTGGATTCCAGCTGGTTTTCAGCGCGCAACATACCCAGCGCGCCATGCACCTCGATCCGCTGATCATAGCCATAACTGGCGCGGCGCGAATTGGAAATCTGGCAGATGCGCCCGCTGGCCGTGGTCAGGATCACGGCAGCGGTATCGACATCGCCCGCCGCCCCGATCGCGGGATCGACCAGCGCGCTGCCCATCGCATGCAGGCGCACGAAATCTTCGCCCATCAGGAAACGCGCCATATCGAAATCATGGATCATCATATCGCGGAACAACCCGCCAGAGCGCGCGATATAGGACACAGGCGGCGGGGCGGGATCGCGCGAGGTGATGCAGATCAGTTCCACCGCACCGATATCGCCCGCCTTGATCCGGGCGCGCAGGGCGGCGAAATTGGGGTCAAAGCGGCGGTTGAAACCGGTCAGAAAGGTCACGCCCGCCTGCCCGACCATATCGATACAGGCGCGGATATTGTCGACGGACATATCGACAGGCTTTTCGCAGAAAATCGCCTTGCCGGCGGCGGCCGCGCGCTGGATCAGGTCGAAATGCGTATCGGTCGGGGTGCCGATCACCACGGCGTCGATATCATCCGCCCCGATGATCGCCGCGACATCGCGCATCTGCGCGCCGGTACTTTGTGCCAGCGCCTCGGCGGCGGCGGGCAGCGCATCGGCCACGGCCACGACACGCGCGCCGTCCAGCGCCTTGATGCTGCTTGCATGGACCTGTCCGATGCGGCCACAGCCGAGTATTCCGATCTTCAGCATCTCACGCTCTCCCCGATGCGCCGAGCCCGCGAATGACGGCGCGCGCGGCGGTCATCACGGGGTCATGTGTTTCTTTCAATATGCTTACCCGGTCAAAGCGCGCGGGATCCGCGTTCACCGCATCGCGCAGGGCGGTGCCAAAGGCCACACGCAATTCGGTGCCGATGTTGAATTTGGCGATCCGCGACCCTGTCGCCAGCGCCAGACGCTGCGCATAGGGCACGCCCGATCCGCCGTGAATAACCAAGGGCACATCGCTTAGCGCCTCGATGGCGCGGATCCGGGGTTCGTCCAGCCCGCCTTCATGGTCGGTTTGCAGATGCACATTGCCCACAGAGATCGCCATCGCATCCACCCCGCTGTCGCGGGCAAAGATCGCCGCCTCGGCCGGATCGGTGCCAGCGGAATTTTCACCCCCCGCATAGCCGACAAAACCGATCTCGCCTTCGCAGGAAATACCCGCCGCATGGGCCAGTTCGGCGATGCGGGCGGTCTCGTCGATGTTCTGCGCCAAGGGCTTGCGCGATCCATCATACATCAGCGAGGTGAAACCGGCATCAAGCGCCGCGCGGCATTCGTCATAGGTATAGCCATGGTCCAGATGCACGACCACCGGCACATCGACGCTGGCCGCCAGATGGCGCATCATCGCACCCAGAACCGGCAGTGGCGTATGCGCGCGGCAGCTTGGCCCTGCCTGCAAGATCACGGGGGCGCGTTCGGCGGCGGCGGCCATCACATAGGCGCGCATGTCTTCCCAGCCCAGACAGACCAGACCGGGCACGGCATAGCCATCGCGGATGGCGGGTTGCAGGACCTCTGCCAGAGTTTTGAGGGTCATTTGAACTTTGCCACCATATCCATGATGCCGGGGATCGTGTGCAATTGCGCGGCATGCGTGGGTTGGAAATATTGCTTGAGGCTGCGCTGCGATTGCCCACCAAGGATGGTGAAATAATACATCTCGTATCCCGGCAGCACGCAGCAGGGGTGATAGCCCTTGTCGATCAGCACGGTGGACCGGTTCATGATGTGATAGGCATCCCCCGGTTCATTATCGAGGCGTTGCAGCATTTGCAGGCCCGATCCGTAATCGGGCTTAAAGCGGAAATTATAGCATTCGTCATGCCGGGTTTCATCGGGCAGACGGTCAGTGTCGTGTTTATGGCTGGGAAAGCCCGACCAGCCCCCCGCGCCCACGGTGTAAAGCTCCGACACCAGCAAACGGCCGACGCGGTCATGATGGGCGGCGCCAAGGATATGTTTGATCTTGCGATGGGTTTTTGTGTCGTCGCTGCCATATTGGACAAGGTCGATCTCGGCGGCGCGCACGGCGAAGGGCGTCAGCGTTTCGCCATATTGCGCGCCTGCGATAAAGACCTCGCAATCGGTCAGCGCGGTGATCCGTGCGGCGGCATCGGTGGGGATATAGACGCCTTCGGGATCACCATCCCAGACATCCGCACCGCGATGGCCGATATCGGCGAATGTTTCGCCTGCGGTTTCCACCGTCACCGTGCCGGTCGCAGGCACGATGCAGGTTTCATAGCCCGCCACGCGATAGTCGAAATGCTGCCCCGCTGTCAGGCGGATGATGTTGAAATAGACATAAGGCACCAGCGGGTGATCGATATCCACGATGGGCTGGTTGGCATTGTCATGGGGTGGAATATGCATGGGCGTCCTTTCTATCGGCATTGGCGTGCAAGAACGCGTCAAGCTCTGCGCGTGTCGGCATGGCGGGGGCGCAGCCGACGCGCGACACGACCATCGCAGCCGCGGCAGAGCCTTGCAGCACCGCGTCGCGCAGGGCCAAGCCATCCGCCAGCCCCGCAACAAAGCCACCCAGAAAGCTGTCGCCCGCACCGGTCGGTTTCAGCGCCTTGGTGCGGAAGATACCGGTGGTCACTTCGCCCTGCGGGGTGATGGTGATGGCCCCCTTTTCACCCATTTTGTAGACGGCCAGGCTGGCGCCTTTGGCGACCAATTCGCGGGCCTTATCAAGACCGCGGTCATAATCCCCCGCCATGAACCCGAATTCGACATCATTGCCGATGATCACGTCGCACATGGCCCCGGCGCGGGAATAGACCTGGGCCGCCTCTTCGGCCGATGCCCATGAATAGGGGCGGTAATCGATATCAAGGATCAGCGGCAATCCCGCCGCCTTGGCCAGATCAAAGGCCAGAAACGTGGCATTGCGCGACGGTTCTGCCGCAAAGACCGTGCCGGTGGTGATCAGCGCATCATAGGCTGCGTAATCCACGGCGGTGACATCCGCGTCATTCATCTCGAAATCGGCGGCCCCGTTGCGATAGATCACCGATTGATGATCCTCGATCCGTGTTTCGACGACGGCCAGCGAATTGCGCGCCTCGCCGCCCACAGACCGGACATGGGCACGGCCAATGCCGTAATGATCCAGCTGGTTCAGCGCAAAGCGCCCGATTGCATCGTCGGATACGCAAGTGACAAGATCCACCTGCCCGCCCAATTTGCGGATCGCCACGCCGATATTGGCGGATGATCCGCCAAGGCAGGCAAAGAATTGCGTGGCCTCTTCGGTTTTGGTGCCGGGCGGGTCGGGGTAGAAATCCATCCCCGCCCGCCCGATGATAACAAAGCGGTTGCCGCTGAGTTTCATGTCACACCCCCTGCCGCTGGCGGTCACGGCCGGACTCGGTCTCGGCATGTTTGGCGCGGACAGAGGCGGTTTCGGACACTTGTGGCGTGCCGACCTCCCACCAGGCATGGCCTTGGGTGGTCCAGCCCTCGTAAGGATCGACCTGCATGACGATGACGCAGGTCTTGTCAGCGGCTTTCGCGCGCAAGAACGCCTCGCCCAGCTCTGCGGGGTTGGCGACGGTCACGGCATCGGCCCCCATGGACCTTGCATGGGCCTCGAAATCCACGGCGAAAGGTGCGGGCACGGTCGGGCAATCCGCGATCAGATTGTTGAAACTATCCTGCCCGGTGTTGTTCTGCAGCTTGTTGATGACCGCAAAGCCGCCATTGTCCAAGACCAGAACGATCAGCTTTTTCTGGGTCAGGACGGATGAATAGATATCCGAATTCATCAGCAGATAGCTGCCATCCCCCACCAGCACGATGGTATCATGATCGGGTTCCTGTTCGGCCTGCGCGATCCGCGCGCCCCAGCCACCCGCGATTTCATAGCCCATGCAGGAAAAGCCGAATTCGACATCGACCGTGCCGATATCCAGCGTGCGCCAGTTTGCCGTCACCTCGGCGGGCAGACCGCCAGCGGCGGTGACCACGCGGTCGCGTTTGTCGCAAAGCGCATTCACCACGCCGATGGCCTGCGCATAGGAATTGGGCCGGTTGCCATGGGCGACATTATCCGCGACGTAAGCATCCCAGGTCTTGCGGTGGTCCTGCGCCTCGGCGGTCCAGCCCTGCGGCGCGACATAGCCATCCAGCGCGGCGCCCAGCGCGGGCAGGGCCACCTTTGCATCCCCCACCAAGGGCAATGACAGATGTTTGATCGCATCATGGCGGCCCACGTTCAGCCCGATGATCTGCGCCTCTTTGGCAAAGGCGGTCCATGATCCGGTGGTGAAATCCTGCAAGCGCGTGCCGACGGCCAAGATCACATCCGCCTGCGCCGCAATCGCATTGGCGCTGTCGGACCCAGTCACACCGATTGGCCCGATATTCAGCGGATGATCCGCCAGCAGATTGGCACGCCCCGCGATGGTTTCGACCACGGGGATGGCATGGCTTTGGGCAAAGGCGGTCAGCTCCGCCACAGCATCGCCATATTGCACACCGCCACCGGCGATGATCATTGGCCGCTTGGCCCCCGCCAACAGAGCTGCGGCATCGGCGAGTTCACGCGCATCGGGCATCTGGCTGCGGATGCGGTGCACACGGCGCGCGAAAAAGCTGGTCGGATAATCATAGGCCCAGCCCTGCACATCCTGCGGCAGCGCCAGAAAGGCAGGCCCGCAATCGGCCGGGTCCAGCATCGTGGCCAATGCCGCGGGCAGCGACTGGATGATCTGGGCGGGATGGGTGATCCGGTCCCAATAGCGGCTGACCGGCTTGAACGCATCATTGACGCCCATCGTCGGATTGCCGAAATGTTCAAGCTGTTGCAGCACCGGGTCCGGCAGGCGCGTCAGAAACGTATCACCGCATAGCATCAGCATCGGCAAGCGGTTGGCATGGGCCAGCGCGGCTGCGGTCAACAGGTTCGCCGTCCCCGGCCCGGCAGAGGCGGTGCAGAGCATGAACCGCCGTCGCAGATGGTATTTGGCATAGGCCGCAGCGGCAAATCCCATGCTTTGTTCATTCTGCCCGCGATAGAGCGGCAGGATATCCTGCACAGGATAAAGCGCCTCGCCCAGACAGGGGACATTGCCATGGCCGAAAATGCCAAAGCCGCCGCCACAGATACGGGTCTCGACGCCGTCGATCTCGATGAACTGGTTCACGAGATAGCGTATAATGGCCTGCGCGGTCGTCAGGCGGATGGTCGCGCCGGTGGTGGTCATATAATCCTCCCTCAAGGTGCTGCGCGGATTGCTGGTTGCGCCGCCTTGCGACTCAAGATAACAATTTTGCAACCGGTTGCAACCGGATCATGGTGGGGAGAGCACGAATCATGACAGAGATCGGGATCGGCCTTGTCGGGGGCGGTTACATGGGCAAAGCCCATGCCGTCGCAATGTCCGCCGTCGGGGCGGTTTTCAACACGGCACTGCGCCCCAGGCTCGCGGTCGTGGCCGGATCGACACCCGAATCGTCCGAAAGGTATCGCGCCGCCTTTGGCTTTGCCCATGCTGCTGACGATTGGCGCGCCCTTGTCGCCCACCCCGAGGTCGAGGCGGTCGTCATCGCATCCCCCCAGACCACGCATCGCGCCATCGCCGAAGCTGCCTTTGCCGCTGGCAAGCCGGTGTTCTGCGAAAAGCCGCTGGGCGCGTCGCTGGCCGATGCCAAAGCGATGGTCGCGGCGGCAGAGGCCTCTGGCCTGCCCAATATGGTCGGGTTCAATTATATCCGCACGCCCGCGACGCAATTCGTGCGCCAATTGCTGGCCGAGGGCGCGATTGGCGAGGTGACATGGTTTCGCGGCGAACATACCGAGGATTTTCTGGCTGATCCCACCATGCAGGCCAATTGGCGCTGTTTCGGCAGGCCCAATGGCTGCATGGGCGATCTGGCACCGCATATGATCAATTGCGCGGTCGCCCTGCTGGGCGATATCGCCGAGCTTTCGGCCAAGGTCGACACCATCCATCCAACCCGCCCCGGACCGGAGGGGCCGGTCAGCGTCGATAATGATGATCACGGCCAGATGATGGTCCGCTTCGCCTCGGGCGTGATGGGGCATTTGTATTTCAGCCGTGCGGCGACAGGGCGCAAGATGGGCTATGCCTATGAAATCCACGGCACCAAAGGGGCGATCCGCTTCGATCAGGAAGACCAGAACGCGGTCTGGCTGTATCAAGCGACAGGACCAGAGCCGACACGCGGTTTTACCAAGATCCTGACCGGTCCCGCACATCCCGATTATCTGCCCTTCTGCCAAGGGCCGGGGCATGGCACCGGCTATCAGGACCAGATCACCATCGAGGCCCGCGATTTCCTGTATGCGATCCAAAGCGGCCAGCCGGTCTGGCCGACCTTTCGTGACGGTCTGGCCGTCGCCCAGGTGATCGAGACCGCTTTCGCCTCGGCCGCTGATGGCCGCTGGCATTCCGTTTCCCATAGCTGAAAGGCCCCTTCTTCATGACGATCCGCATTGGCAATGCCCCCTGTTCCTGGGGCGTCGAATTCCCCGATGATCCGCGCAATCCGCCCTGGCGCAACGTGCTGCGCGAATGTGCGCAGGCGGGCTATAAGGGGATCGAACTGGGCCCTGTCGGTTTCATGCCCGAAGACCCTGCCGTGCTGGCCGATGCTTTGGCCGAAAACGAACTGGAACTGATCGGCGGCGTCGTGTTCCGCGCCTTTCATGACCGCGCGCAATGGGACAATGTGCTGGACGGGGCCGTGCGCACCTGCAAGGCGCTGGTCGCGCATGGCGCGCAGCATCTTGTGCTGATCGACAGCATCTCGCCGCGTCGCGCGCCAACTGCGGGCCGTGCGGCGGATGCCGAACAGATGGATGCCGCCGAATGGGCCGCTTTTCGTGACCGGATCGCCCATGTTGCGCGGATCGGAGCCGAGGATTACGGGCTGACCGTGGGCATCCATGCCCATGCCGCCGGTTTCATTGATTTCGAACCGGAACTGGAACGCCTGCTGGATGAAGTGCCCGAAGACATCCTGAAAATCTGTTTCGACACCGGCCATCATTCCTATGCCGGCTTTGATCCGGTGGCGTTCATGCGCCGTCATATCGACCGGATATCCTATATGCATTTCAAGGATATCGACCCTGCAGTCAAAGCCGCCGCCATCGCCAATGGCACCGGTTTCTACGAGGCCTGCGGGCAGGGTATTTTCTGCAATCTGGGCCAGGGCGATGTGGATTTCGCGTCTGTCCGCCAGATCCTGCTGGATCACGGGTTTAGCGGCTGGTGCACGGTGGAACAGGATTGCGACCCGACGCTGGATGTCTCGCCTGTCACGGATGCGCGGGCCAATCGCGAATATCTGCAAAGCATCGGGTTCTAGGGGCAATGATGAAATTGAATTGGGGCATGATCGGCGGCGGCGAAGGCAGCCAGATCGGACCGGCGCATCGGCTTGGCGCGCAGGCGGACGGCAATTTCAATCTGGCGGCGGCAGCGCTTGATGCGGACCCCGCCAAGGGCCGCGCTTATGCGCAAAGCCTTGGGGTCGCCGCTGACCGCGCCTATGGCGATTGGCGCGAAATGCTGGCGGGCGAAACAGCGCGCGAGGACCGGATTGATCTGGTCACCGTCGCCACCCCCAATGCCACCCATTACGAGATCACCAAGGCCTTTCTGGAAGCCGGCTTTCACGTCTTGTGCGAAAAGCCGATGACAATGACCGTCGAACAGGGCGAGGATATCGTCCGCACCGCCCGCGCGGCGGGCAAGATTTGTGCGGTGAATTATTGTTATTCCGCCTATCCGATGGTCCGCCAGATGCGCGCCATGGTCCGCGCCGGCGAGATCGGCAAGGTGCGGCTGGTGGTCACCAATTTCAGCCACGGTCACCACGGTGACGCGACGGATGCGGATAACCCCCGCGTGCGCTGGCGCTATGATCCCGCGATGGCGGGCGTGTCGGGGCAATTCGCCGATTGCGGCATCCATGCGCTGCATATGGCCAGCTTTATCGTGGGCGATGAGGTGGAAAAGGTATCCGCCGATTTCGCATCGACCATCGCCAGCCGCGTGCTCGAAGATGACGCCATGGTCAATTTCCGCATGGCGGGCGGCACGGTCGGGCGGTTATGGACCAGTTCCGTGGCCATCGGGCGGCAGCACGGTTTCGATATCCAGATTTTCGGCGAAACCGGCGGGATGCGCTGGGCCTCCGAACAGCCCAATCAGGTCTATTACACGCCAGTGGGCGGGCGCACCCAGATCATGGAAAAAGGCGAATCCGGGCTTTGTTCGGATGCCGCGCGCCTGAGCCGTGTGGCGATTGCCCATCCCGAGGGGTTCCCGCTGGCGGTCGCCAATATCTATGTCGATCTGGCAGCGGCGATCCGCGGCGGCAGCAGCGACGGGTTGCCCTTGGCCGAGGACGGCTTGCGCTCGATGGCGGCGGTTTATGCCAGTGTCGCCTCTGCCAAGGCGGATGGCGCTTGGACCGATGCGCGCCCACCGATGTTTCGCTAGGGCAAACGCAGCGTGCCACGTTCCACAATGCTGCAAGGAAACAGCCGCGTTTCTGGGTGACGGTTGGGGTCAGCGATGGTCCCGATCACCAGATCGATCGACGAGGCAATGATTTCAGCGATCGGCTGGCGGATGGTCGTCAGGTTGATGTTCTGCCAGCGCGCCATGGCCATATCGTTCAAACCGATGAAACCGATATCATCTGGCACCCGCAACCCGGCATCATGCACCGCTGACAGCGCCCCGATGGACAGCACGTCATCGCCGCCGAAATAGGCCTCGGCGGGGGTGTCTTGCAGCAGCCGGATCATTTCTGCACGGCCAGCATCGAAGGAATAGGCGCTGGCATAGCTGATCCCGACCTCGACATCAGGATGCGCAGAGAGCGCGTCCAGAAACCCTTTGGCGCGATCCTCGGTCGATGTGGCGCCTTTCGGACCACCCAAAAAGGCCACACGTTTGTGCCCGCGTGCGACCAGCGCCGCAGCCGCCATCCGCCCGCAGGCGATGTTGTCGATGCCCACGACATGCACATGCGGGCTGGATGTGTAGCGCCCAAAGGAATGGACCACAGGGATGCCCACGTTGCGAAAGGCCTCGGCAAAGCTGGGCGGCAAGGTCGATGACGCGACGATCACCCCGTCCACGGAATATTGCCGCAGCATCCGCACCGAATTTGCGGGATCGGTTTCAGCGCTCAGATTGACCAGCAAAGGCCGCAAGCCCCGTTCCTGCAAACCGCGCGTGAACAGATCGAAGACTTCCAGAAACAGCGGGTTGTGAAAGTTGTTGGACACCAGCCCGATCAGCTTGGTCCGCCCGGTGGTCAGCGAGGATGCCAAAGCATTGGGGCTATATCCCAGTTCAATCGCGGCCTTTTCGACCTTTGCCCGGGTCTTGGTGGACACAGACGCCCCTTCGGTAAAGGTGCGCGACACGGCAGAGCGCGATACACCCGCGCGAAGCGCTACCTCTTTCAGCGTTACTGTCATATCCGGCTATCCATCTGGCTCAGAAGGTTTCTAATACATCTCTGCCTATGCAAGAATAAACATTTATCCATGCTTTTTTGCAACCGGTTGCAATTGATAAAAAAGACTCCTACAGTTTTGGACGGGCGTCATGGGAGGAACCAGATTCGCTCGCAACCTGTTTGGGAGGACATTATGAAAGCAGTCATGAAGACAGTGACGATCGCTGTGGTCGCGGCTACCACGATGATCAGCGCCAATGCCGCGATGGCCGAGGGCGAACGCTATGTGCTGGTCAGCCATGCGCCTGACAGCGACAGCTGGTGGAACACAATCAAGAACGGTCTCGCCCTTGGTGGCGAACAGATGGGCGTGACGGTCGAATACCGCAACCCGCCCACTGGTGACCTTGCCGATATGGCGCGGATCATCGAACAGGCCGCCGCGAGCGCGCCCGACGGGATCATCACCACATTGGCGGATTTCGACGTCTTGTCCGGCCCGATCCGCAATGCGGTCGATTCCGGTATCGAGGTGATCATCATCAACTCTGGCACGCCCGCACAGGCACGCGAAGTCGGCGCGATGATGTATGTCGGCCAGCCTGAATATGATGCAGGTTTTGCCGCCGGTCAGCGCGCCGCAGGCGACGGGGTCGGATCTTTCCTTTGCGTGAACCATTATATCGCGCAGCCTGCCTCGACCGAACGCTGCCAAGGCTTTGCCGATGGTCTGGGTGTGCCGCTGGGCAACCAGATGATCGACAGCGGCCAGGATCCATCGGAAATCCAGAACCGCGTGATGGCCTATCTGAACGCCAATCCCGATACGGATGCGGTTCTGACACTCGGGCCGACCTCGGCTGATCCGACCATTCTGGCGCTGGACCAGATGGGCCTTGCCGGTGATATCTACTTTGGCACCTTCGATCTGGGTGGCGATATCGTGCAGGCGATCAGCGATGGCGTGATCCAATGGGGCATCGACCAGCAGCCGTTCCTGCAGGCCTATCTGCCGGTCGTGGTGCTGACCAATTACCACCGCTTTGGCGTGCTGCCCGGCAACAACATCAACTCTGGCCCCGGCTTCGTGACAGCCGATGCGCTGGGTCTGGTGGCTGACCTGGCTGGCGAATACCGCTAAACCGCGACATCAGGGCGGGCGCTGACATCAGCGCCCGCCTTTTCCAATTGCGCAAAAAGGGAAGGGTCTTACGATGTCCAATCCGGACGCGACCGTCGACGAACGTATCAAGGAAACCTCGAAGCTCAGAAAAGCCCTGATCCGGCCAGAGCTGGGCGCGATTGTCGGCACGATCGCTGTCTTCGCCTTTTTCATCATCTTTGCCGGTGACAGCGGCATGTTCAACGCACAGGGCGTGCTGAACTGGTCCACCGTTTCCGCGCAATTCATGATCATCGCCGTCGGGGCTTGCATGTTGATGATCGCGGGCGAATTCGACCTGAGCGTGGGGTCCATGATCGGCTTTGCCGGCATGTCGATTGCCATCATCTCGGTCACTTTGGGCTGGCCGATCTGGGTCGCGATCATACTGACATTCGTGCTGTGCATTGCCATCGGCGCGCTGAACGGCATCATCGTCGTGCGCACCGGCCTGCCCAGTTTTATCGTGACACTGGCCTTTCTGTTCATTCTGCGCGGTTTTACCATCTTTTTCCCCCAGCTGATCGAACGCCGCACCATCATCGGCGGCATCTCTGAGGCAGCCGAGGGCGATTGGCTTGCCCCGCTGTTCGGCGGCAAGGTGGGCGGCGGGTTCTTCATCTGGCTGGGCGATCTGGGCGTGATCGAAGTCTTTTCGCGTGGTACCCGCGCCGGGCAGCCGGTCGTCGACGGGATCCCGATGCTGATCATCTGGGCGCTGGGGCTTGTGGCCATCGCCCATATCATCCTGACGCGCACCCAATTCGGCAATTGGATCTTTGCCGCGGGCGGCGATGCGCAGGCCGCGCGCTATGTCGGCGTTCCCGTCAACCGTGTCAAAATCCAGATGTTCATGTTCACCGCCTTTTGCGCCTGCGTCTTTGCCACCTGTCAGGTGATCGAATTCGGATCGGCGGGCGCGGATCGCGGCCTGCTGAAAGAATTCGAGGCGATCATCGCCGTGGTCATCGGTGGCGCCTTGCTGACCGGAGGCTATGGGTCGGTCATCGGGGCCGCCCTTGGCGCGCTGATCTTTGGCGTGGTGCAGCAGGGCCTGTTCTTTGCCGGCGTCGAATCCAGCCTGTTCCGCGTGTTCCTGGGGGTGATCTTGCTGTTTGCCGTGATCCTGAACACATATATCCGCCGCATCATCACGGGAGAGCGTTGATATGACGACCGAACCCATCATCGAAATGCGCAATATCGAAAAGCATTTCGGCGCTGTGATCGCGCTGAACGGCGTCAGCTTCGACATCCGCCCCGGTGAATGTCACTGTTTGCTGGGCGACAATGGCGCAGGCAAATCGACCTTTATCAAGACGATGGCCGGGGTGCATAAGCCCACGGGCGGTGAAATCCTGTTCGGCGGCAAGGCGATGCATTTTGACAGCCCGCGCGACGCGATGGAGGCGGGGATCGCCACCGTCTATCAGGATCTGGCCATGATCCCGCTGATGAGCGTGACCCGCAATTTCTGGATGGGCCGCGAACCGATCCGCAAGGTCGGTCCGTTCAAATTCATGGATTTCAAGGCCGCCAATGACGTGACAATGTCCGAAATGCGCAAGATGGGGATCAATCTGCGGTCCCCCAATCAGGCGGTTGGCACCCTGTCGGGCGGTGAAAGGCAAACGGTCGCCATCGCGCGCGCCGTGCATTTCGGCGCCAAGGTGCTGATCCTGGACGAGCCGACCTCTGCGCTGGGCGTGCGCCAGACCGCCAATGTGCTGTCCACCATCGACCGCGTCCGCAAGACCGGGATCGGGATCGTTTTCATCACCCATAACGTGCGCCATGCGATGGCAGTGGGCGACCGGTTCACGGTGCTGAACCGCGGCAAGACGCTGGGCACGGCCGCACGCGGCGAGATCACGCCAGAGGCGCTGCAGGATCTGATGGCAGGCGGGCAGGAAATGGCCGCCCTCGAAGGATCATTGGGCGGAACGGTGTAATGGCGGATTTGCTGCGCAAGCCCTTGGCAAGCGAGGGGCTGGTCCATGCGATCACAGCTGAAAACGCAGGCTGGCGCTATGTCGGGTTTGAACTGCACCGGCTGGCGCCGGGGGCCGCGGCCACTGGCCTGACCAAAGACCGCGAAGCGATCCTTGTCATGGTCGAAGGCCATGCGCAGGTGCAGGCGGCCGGACAGGATTGGGGCGTTCTGGGCGACCGGATGGATGTCTTTGAAAAGACTGCGCCGCATTGTCTCTATATTCCTCCCGCGCAAAGCTGGGAGGTCACGGCAACCACCGCCTGCACTGTGGCCATCTGCCTTGCGCCGGGCCGGGGCGATTATCCCGCGCGCCGGCTTGGGCCTGACGGTATCACCCTGACCCAGCGCGGCGACGGGTCGAACACCCGCTGGATCAACAATATCGCGATGGAAGACGCCGATGTGGCCGAAAGCCTGCTGGTCACCGAAGTATTCACCCCTGCGGGCAATTGGTCCAGCTATCCAAGCCACCGCCACGACGAGGATGATTACCCCCGCATCACCTATCTGGAAGAAAGCTATTACCACCGCCTGAACCCGCCGCAGGGGTTTGGCATCCAGCGCGTCTATACCGATGACGGCACGCTGGATGAAACGATGACCGTCAAGAACCATGATGTCGTTCTGGTGCCGCGTGGCCATCACCCCTGCGCGGCGCCCCATGGTTATGAGATGTATTATCTCAACGTCATGGCCGGGCCGTTGCGCAAATGGCGTTTCATCGCCGATCCGGACCATGCCTGGTTGATGTGATCCGGGTCATGGCACGCCTTAGCCGCATTTCGAGTGGCCGCAAGAGGCACAGGTCATGCAGCCTTCGATCATCCGCAAATCATAGGACCCGCAGGACGAACAGGCCTTGCCCCGCTTGCCGCCCTGCAAGGCGACCACATCTGCCGTCGGGTCAGTCTTGAGCCCCAAGCCCTCGCCCGCGAGAAAGCCGATCGCGACCATGTGCCGCTCGATCACCCCGCCGATGGCGGCAAGGATTGACGGCACATATTTGCCCTGCATCCAGGCCCCGCCGCGCGGATCGAAGACGGCTTTCAATTCTTCGACCACGAAGGTCACATCGCCGCCGCGCCGGAACACCGCCGAGATCATCCGCGTCAGCGCCACGGTCCAGGCGAAATGTTCCATATTCTTGGAATTGATGAAAATCTCGAACGGGCGGCGGTGGCCCGCCACGATCAGATCGTTGATCGTGATATAGATCGCATGTTCGCTGTCGGGCCATTTGAGTTTATAGGTCGCACCTTCGAGTTCCTGCGGCCGATCCAGCGGTTCGGACATATAGATCACTTCGCCGCCGGGGCTGGTGACATCAGACCCTGCCGGGTCGCCTCCGGCGGGAGTATTTTCAGAAAAAAGAAGTTGCGGTTTTTCTTCCGAGACCGACAGCACCGAGCCGGTCACATCATTGGGCCGGTAGGTCGTGCAGCCTTTGCAGCCCTGGTCCCAGGCGGCCATATAGACCTCTTTAAACGCATCAAAGCTGATGTCTTCGGGACAGTTGATGGTTTTGGAAATGCTGCTGTCGATCCATTTCTGTGCGGCCGCCTGCATGCGGACGTGATCGAGCGGGGCCAGCGTTTGCGCATTGACGAAATAATCCGGCAGCGGCGCATCGCCTTTGAGGTCGCGCCACATCTGCACGGCGTAATCGACGACTTCTTCTTCGGTCTTGCTGCCGTCTTTTTGCAGCACTTTGCGGGTATAGGCATAGGCAAAGACAGGCTCGATCCCCGATGAGACGTTGCCTGCATAAAGGCTGATCGTGCCTGTCGGCGCGATGGAGGTCAGCAATGCGTTGCGAATGCCGTGGGTGCGGATCGCCTCGCGCACATCGGTATCCATCTGCTGCATCGCACCGCTGGCGAGGTATGCGTCGGCGTCGAACAGCGGAAAGGCGCCTTTTTCCTTGGCCAGATCGACCGAAGCCAGATAGGCCGCCCGCGCAATCGCATGCATCCAGGCGTCGGTCTGTGCTGCCGCCTCTTCAGAGCCATAGCGCAGCCCGACCATCAGCAAGGCATCGGCAAGCCCAGTGACACCCAGCCCG
Source organism: Yoonia vestfoldensis (assembly GCF_002158905.1). NCBI lineage: Bacteria > Pseudomonadati > Pseudomonadota > Alphaproteobacteria > Rhodobacterales > Paracoccaceae > Yoonia > Yoonia vestfoldensis. Next base: position 614,899 of record NZ_CP021431.1, on the reverse strand, counting down.
ATGCGGCGCTTGTTTTTCGCTTCTTGTTGCTGTGCGGGCAGCGGGAAACGCGAGGCATCGACGACATTATCCATCATCCGTACGGCGGTCGCGACCAGATCGGTCAGCGCATCTGCGTCAAGTTTCGCGTGATCGCTGAACGGGTCGCTGACCAGCCGCGCCATGTTGATCGATCCCAGCAGACAGGCGCCATAGGGCGGCAGGGGCTGTTCGCCGCAGGGGTTTGTCGCCGCGATGGTTTCGCAGTAATTCAGGTTGTTCATCTGGTTGATGCGGTCGATGAAGATCACGCCCGGTTCGGCGTAATCATAGGTCGATTGCATGATCGCATCCCAAAGATCGCGCGCTTTCAGCGTCTTGTAGACCTGCCCGTCAAAGACCAGATCCCAGTCGCCACCGGATTTCACCGCCGCCATGAACGGATCGGTGATCAGCACGGACATGTTGAACATCCGCAGGCGCGCGGGGTCGGATTTGGCGACAATGAAAGCTTCGATATCGGGGTGGTCGCAGCGCATCGTGGCCATCATGGCACCCCGGCGTGACCCGGCCGACATGATCGTGCGGCACATCGCATCCCAGACATCCATGAAGGACAAGGGGCCAGAGGCATCGGCGGCCACACCCAGCACGGACGCGCCCTTGGGGCGGATGGTCGAGAAATCATAGCCGATGCCACCGCCCTGCTGCATGGTCAGCGCGGCCTCTTTGAGCATGTCGAAGATGCCGCCCATGCTGTCCGGCACGGTGCCCATGACAAAGCAATTGAACAAAGTCACCGAGCGCGCGGTGCCGGCCCCCGCCGTGATCCGGCCTGCGGGCAGGTATTTGAAATCGGCCAGAGCGTCATAGAATTTTCCTTCCCATGCCTGCGGGTCGGCCTCGACCGCGGCCAAGGATTTGGCGATCCGCTGCCATGTATCCGCGACCGATACGTCGATGGGCGTGCCGTCGGCCTGTTTGAAACGGTATTTCATATCCCAGATCTGTTCGGCGATGGGGGCTGTGAAATGGGACATGGGACTGGCTTTCTGACTGGCAGGCGCGACGCTGTTGCGCCATGCTATGACGAGCGACTGGATTCGGGAATGATCTTCTAGACTGCTGCATCTTGTGGTCGCAACCTATTTGCCAAGTATATTTTGTCGCAGGCTTGTCTTTGCCCATGGCAGCCTTAATTCACCGCTATCCCGGGGGGGAGTGATGACCAAGATTATCCATCTGCTTAAGCTATCGGTCGGCACGGATGATATGGCCGATCTTGCCGCATGGCAGGCGGATAGGCGCGCGCAGACCGAGGATAGGATGCCGCGCCACATCACCCGCATGTGGCCCAAGCGTGAGGATGAAATCCTGAACGGCGGGTCGATATTCTGGGTGATCAAGGGCGTGATCCTGTGTCGCCAACCGATCTTGCGGCTGGACGAATATATCGGCGGCGACGGTATCCGCCGCTGCGCCATTGTCTGCAAACCCGGCCTGATCCGTGTGGCAGCAACGCCCAAGCGCGCCTTTCAGGGCTGGCGCTATCTGCCCGCAGCGGATGCCCCCGCCGATCTGCCCGCAGGCCGCCAGCATGAAGAGGCGCTGCCCCCCGAATTGTCCAAGGCCTTGGCCGCCATCGGGGTGCGCTAAAACGCCCGGACTTGTGACTGGCTTTCGCACAGCACCTGGCGCATCCTGACCCCAGCATTTCTGGGGAGGAAAGCATGTCAATCTACCACACGCCTTTTGCCGATGTGCCTCTGCGCGATCAATCTATCACCGAACGCGTGTTTGACGGGCTGCGGGGCCGCCCGGATGATGTGGTGCTGATCGACGGGCCGACCGGGCGCAGCCTGACGGCCGCGGATTTCATGGATCGGGTCAAGCGGCTGGCGGGCGGGCTGACAGCGGCCGGGCTGGGGCAAGGCAAGGTCGTGGCTTTGATGGCCCCCAATATGCCCGAATATTGCGTGATCTTTCATGCCGTCGCTTGGGCGGGCGGCACGATCACCACGCTGAACCCGACCTATACCGCGACCGAAATCCGCCACCAGCTGGCGGATTCGCGTGCGGATGTGCTGATCACCATCCCCGATTTTCTGGCCACAGCCCGCGATGGTGCGGGCGATCTGGAGGTAATCGCTATCGGGTCCGATGCTTATGACGCGCTGCTGGGCGATCCTCTGCCCGCGCAGGTGCCGGTCGATATCGTGGCGCATAGTGTCGTGCTGCCCTATTCGTCGGGCACCACGGGCCTGCCCAAAGGCGTGATGCTGTCGCATCGCAACCTTGTCGTGAACGTGGACCAGATCATCGCCGCCGCCGATTTCCGCAAGGGCGAGGTCGCGGCGGGGTTCCTGCCCTTCTTTCATATCTACGGGATGACCGTGCTGATGAATGTGCATCTGGCAGGCGGTGGTGCGGTGGTAACGATGCCGCGTTTCGATCTGCCGCTGTTCTTGCAGATCTCTCAGGACCACAAGGCGCGGCGCATGTGGATCGTCCCACCCGTGGCGCTGGCGCTGGCCAAACATCCGCTGGTGGATCAATATGATCTGTCCAGCGTCGCGCAGGTGTTTTCCGGTGCCGCCCCGATGGGGGCGGACTTGTCGGATGCCGTGGGCAAGCGGCTGGATTGCATCTGCCTGCAAGGCTACGGGATGACCGAGCTTGCCCCGGTGTCCCATGTCACGCCTGCCAATGCGGCACTGGCTGGCGCATCCGGTCAGGCCGTGCCCAATACCTCCTGCCGGATCGTCGATATCGAGACGGGGGCGGACCTGCCTGCTGGCGAAGATGGTGAATTATGGATCAAGGGGCCGCAGGTGATGCAGGGCTATCTGAACAATCCCACGGCGACCGCCGCCACGATCACGGCAGATGGCTGGCTGCGCACCGGCGACATCGTGCGGATTGACGAAAACGGCTATATGTTCATCGTCGACCGGCTGAAGGAACTGATCAAATACAAAGGCTTTCAGGTCGCCCCCGCCGAGCTGGAGGCCGCCTTGGTCGCGCTTGACGGGATCAGCGACGCTGCCGTGATCGGCCTGCCCGATGCCGAGGCGGGCGAATTGCCGATTGCCTTTGTCGTGGCGGGGGATGGCGCGCCCGATACCGATGCGATCATGGCGCATCTGGGCCGGACGCTGGCGCATTACAAGCAATTGCACCAGATCCATATCGTGCCGGAAATTCCCAAATCGGCCTCGGGCAAGATATTGCGGCGGGTGTTACGCGACCGGATTGCAATCGGCGCAACCGGCTGACCGAAAACGCCATGCGGCGTCGCTATATGACAAGTCTTGAGGCGCGATGCGCCTAGCTTGGCGGCAAGTCAAGAAGGCCGTCCCATGCACGAACGCCGAATCCCCGAATGGTTGCGCCATGCTCCGGCGCCCGGCGTGCGGGGGTTCGCCACCCTTGCAGGCACCGAGGCTGTCGCGCGCGGCATCCTGATTTCCGTCTTTCCGCTGGCCATGTACAATGCCTTGCAGGATGCGCAGATCATATCCGAGGCCTATTTCGTGATCGGCCTGCTGTCGCTGGCGGTCGGGCTGATGGTGCCTTTCACGACACGTTACCTGCCGCGCCGCTGGGTCTATGTGATCGGGGCGAGCCTGTTCGTGTCAGGATCGCTGCTTGCGGCGACGGGCGACCCGCTGGCGGTGGTTCTGGGCCTTGGGCTGAACACGATGTCCACGGTCATCACCTTCGTCTGTTTCAATGCCTATGTGATGGATTACATCGCCAAGATTCAATTGGGTCGGCTGGAAACCTCACGCCTGTTCTACAGCGCGCTTGGCTGGACAATCGGCCCCGCGCTGGGGGTGTTTTTATATAGCTGGTGGCCCGCTGCGCCTTTCTTCATTGCGGCCTGTGCCGCTTTTTCAATGCTGAGCCTGTTTTTGTGGATGCGCCTTGGCAATGGCAAGCTGATCACCAAGGCGACGCGCCCCCCGGCCAATCCGCTGGCCTATCTGCCACGTTTTGCAGGGCAACCGCGCCTGATCGCGGGCTGGCTTTTCGCGGTGATCCGCTCTGCGGGCTGGTGGGTCTATATCGTCTATCTGCCGATCTATGCGATTGAAAACGGGCTGGGCGACCGGATCGCGGGCATCGTTTTGTCGATGTCGAATGCGGCATTGTTCATCACGCCGCTGATGCTGCGCTGGATGCAGCAACGCTCGATCCGCTATGCGGTGCGCACCGGTTTCGTCATGGCGGGGTGCCTGTTCAGCATCGCGGGGCTGGCTGCGGGCTGGCCTTGGGTCACGGTGCTGGCGCTGGTGGGCGGGTCGTTCTTCTTGATCTTGCTTGACGTCTCGGGCGGTTTGCCGTTCCTGCTGGCCGTCAAACCATCCGAGCGGACCGAAATGGCCGCCGTCTATGCCAGTTTCCGGGATGTCTCGGGCATCCTGACCCCCGGCACGGCTTGGCTGGTGCTGCTGTTCGCGCCGGTCGCGGGGGTTTTCGTGGCCTCGGGGGCCAGCCTGCTGGCGGCTTGGGCGCTGTCGGCCAAGCTGCATCCACGCCTTGGGCGGGCACGGATCAGGATCGCAGCCGCCGCATGATCACAGGTCCAGCACCCGTTCCAGCGCCTTGAGGATCTGGCGCTGCTCGGCCGTCCAATTGGCGCGGCTGCCGCGAAACAGCGTCGCCTGACTGGCATGGATCAACCCGTCGGACAGGATTTTCAACCCGTTCGCGCGCAACGTTTCCCCGGTCGAGGTGATATCGGCAATCGCCTCGGCGGTTTCATTCTTGACCGTGCCTTCGGTGGCACCCTGGCTGTCGATCAGCTGGTAATCGGCCACGCCATTGTCGCGCAGAAATTCGCGCACCAGCCGGTGGTATTTGGTGGCAATGCGCAGCCGGAACCCGTGCTGCGCGCGAAACGCTGCCGCTGCTGCATCAAGATCATCAAGCGTATCCACATCGACCCAAGCCTGCGGCACGGCGATCACCAGATCGGCCCCGCCAAAGCCCATCAGCGCCATTTCCCGCACGCGCCTGTCCCAATTCACCAGCTTTTCGCGCACGAGGTCCGACCCGGTCACCCCCAGATGGATATTGCCCAGCGCCAGTTCGCGCGGGATTTCGCCCGCCGACAACAGCACCAGTTCCAGGCCCGCGATCCCATCGACAGCACCGGCATATTCACGTTCCGACCCCGCTTTGCGCAGGGTCACGCCGCGCGCGCCGAACCAGTCGAAGGTCTTTTCCATCAACCGCCCTTTGGACGGCACGCCAAGTTTCAGCATTTGCCCACCTCCAGCGCCAGATCGGGGCGGATCACGCCACCCACGGCAGGCACCGCACGCCCTTGCCCCAGCCGCGCGGTCAGCGCGTCATAACGCCCCCCCGTGGCAATGGGCGGCAGGTCAGGCCGGTCGCTGGCGTAAAAGCCGAAAACGAAACCATCGTAATATTCCAGCGAGGTGCGCCCATAGCTGCCTTCGAAATCGAGCCTGTCCACATCGATCCCGCGCGCGGCCATCGCGGAAAGCCGCGCCTCCATCCGGCGCACGGCACTGCCGATGCTGGGCATATCCACGGCGATATCGCGCAACACGCTCAGCGCATCGGGGCTGGTCGCACGCAGACCAAGGATCGCGTCGATCAGCGCGGTTTCATCTGATGACAAGGGCGCTGCAGCCGCATCGGCACGCAAGGCGGCAATGCGTGCGGCAACCTCGGCCCGGCTGCGCAGGCCAATATCAGGACCGGCCGCGGCAAAAGGATCATCCGCCGCCAGCAAGGCCGCGCGCAAAGGCGGCACCTCGCCTGCCCCGTAACGGCGCAAAAGCGCGCGAAACCGGCTCGGCCGCCAGATATGGCGCAGCAAAGCCGCCTTGCGGTCGTCGGTCGTGCGCAAGCCGCGCACCGCCGCCATCAACACACCGATATCGCCGGTCGCCGCGCGCAACGGCAAACCCGCCAGCCCTGCGGCGATCACGGCAAAGACCTCGGCATCGGCGGCAGCGGGGTTCTGGCCGTCGAAGACCTCGTATCCGACCTGCACATATTCATTGGCGCGGGTCTCGTCGGTTTCCTGTTTGCGAAACACCTTGCCCGCATAGGTATAGCGGGCAGGATCGGCATAGGTTTCCATATGCATCTGCACGACCGGCACGGTGAAATCAGGGCGCAGCACCATTTCCCCGCGCAAAGGATCGGCGGTCAGATAGGCGCGCGCGCGAATATCCTCGCCATAAAGGTCCAGCAGCAGATCGGCGGGTTGCAGCACATCGGCCTTGACCACGACAGCCCCCTGCGCTGCGAAATGGTCCCGCAGGCGGCGCGCCTCGGTCAGGGTCGCGGGCGAGGTCGGCATCAGCCCTGCCCGTCCAGAATGGCGCGCACCTTTGCGACCAGCGCATCACGCGGCACTTCGTATTGGCTGGGGCGGTCTTTCCATTCATCCAGCGTGGCATTCTTGGCGATCTGCGCGCCTAGGATCAAATCCTTGATCTGCACCACATCTTTGGCGAATTCGTCGCCCCCCGCGATAATCGCCACGGGCGATGCGCGCTTATCGGCATATTTCAACTGATTGCCGAAATTCTTGGGATTGCCCAGATAGACCTCTGCCCTGATCCCCGCCTTGCGCAATTCGGCGACCATGCTTTGGTAATCGGCCATATGGGCGCGGTCCATGACGGTGACGATCACAGGACCAGCGGCCTGCGTACCGATCCGGCCCGTCGCGCGCAAAGCGGCCAGCAACCGGTCCACCCCGATGGAAACACCCGTCGCAGGGACCTCTTGCCCAGTGAACCGCTTGACCAGATCGTCATACCGCCCGCCCCCCGCGACCGAGCCGAAATTGCGCGGACGTCCCTTTTCATCGGTGACCTCGAAGGTCAGTTCAGCCTCGAAAACGGGGCCGGTGTAATAGCCCAGACCGCGCACGACGGATGGGTCGATGATGATGCGGTCAGGGCCATAGCCTTGGGCCGACAGCAGCGTTGCAATCTCTTCCAGCTCTGCAACACCCGCAACGCCAATCTGCGACCTTGCGACCAGTTCCGCCAGACGGGCGACCGTGGCGGCACCGCTCTCGCGCCTGGCCTCCATGAACCCGACCACGACATCCGCCTGCGCCGCGCTCAGCCCCGCGCCCTTGGTGAAATCGCCGCTCTCATCCTTGCGGCCTGCGCCCAAGAGCGCGCGCACACCTGCCACACCCAAACGGTCCAGCTTGTCGATGGCGCGCAGCACGATCCCGCGCTCGGCGTGCTTGTCATCGCCCGACAGGCCCGCAACCTCCAGCACACCGTTCAAAACCTTGCGGTTATTCACCCGGATCACATAATCGCCGCGGGCGATACCGACCTCTTCCAGACAATCCGCCAGCATCGCGCAAATCTCGGCATCGGCGGCGACACTGGCGGCGCCCACAGTATCGGCATCGCATTGGTAAAACTGCCGGAACCGCCCCGGCCCCGGCTTTTCATTGCGCCAGACCGGCCCCATCGCATAGCGACGGTAAGGGCTTGGCAGATCATTGCGATATTGCGCCGCCACCCGCGCCAAGGGCGCGGTCAGATCATAGCGCAAAGCCAGCCAATCAGCATCTTCCTGCCACGCGAATACACCCTCATTGGGACGGTCCACATCGGGCAGGAACTTGCCCAAAGCCTCGACCGTCTCGACGGCGGATGTCTCCAAAGCATCGAACCCATAGCGATGATAGACCGCCGCGATCCTGGCCAGCATCGCGGCCCGTTCGGTCACATCCGCGCCAAAATAATCCTGAAACCCCTTGGGCGTCACCGCCTTGGGGCGCGGTTGCTTTTTGTCACTGGCCATCGCGATGTCCTTTTGCTTTGGCGCGGTTTACCCCGCAAGCATGACAGGGGCAATGCAATGCACGGCAGCGGGCGTCACCCTTTCGCTTCTTTTTTCCAAAAATACTCAAAGCGCGACCGCGCCACAGGCTTTGCGCTCTGCGGTCGGGCGGTGTATCACAGGCTATGAACAGCATCGACCAGCTTGAAGAAAAAATTGCCCATCTGACGCGCAGCGTCGATGATCTATCCGAAGTGATCGCGCGGCAGGACAAGGAATTGGCCCTGTTGACGCGGCGCGTGGCCTTGCTGATCGAACGGGAAATGGCGCGCGATCAGGATACGGGCAGCAGTATTGTCTTGACCGACCAGCGCCCGCCGCATTGGTAGGGTGGATCATGATCCACCCTATGCGTCTTCGACCTCGATCACCCCGCCAAGGCTGCGAAGCGCGCCCTTGATCTGCGGATTGACGGGGAAAGGCTCGCCCAGCTCCAGCTCGACCTCGCCGGGCAGCTCGGCATTTGTCAGGCAGATATAGACCGGCCCGCGCGCCGCGCGCACCCCGTCGCGGGCCGCATTGGCCAGGATGCTGGCAATCGTGTCGATAGCGCCGGGGCTGTCAATGAAAACGCGCAATCCGGCAGAGCCTGCATCCGCCACCACGGCGTCGATGGGCGATACCGACCGGCCCAAAAGCTTCAGCTGATCCGCCTCCATCGTCGCCTCGCATTGCAGCACGATCTGCGATCCGGTCTCCAGATGGACGCGGGCGGTTTCCAGCGTGTCCGAAAACATCGTGACCTCGTATTGCCCCGTGGGATCGGACAATTGCACAAAGGCAAAGCGGTTGCCGCGCGCCGATTTGCGCTCTTGCCGCCCCGATACGGTGCCCGCCATCTTGACGATGGCCGCACCTCTTTCGGCCTTGGCGATCACCTCGTCCAGCGTCAGCACCTGCTTGCGCTTGAGCGCGGACATGTAATCATCAAGCGGGTGACCCGACAGATAGAATCCGATGGCCTTGAATTCTTCGGCCAGCCGTTCAGCAGGCAGCCAGTCATCGCCAAAGGCAAGGCGCGGTTCGGGCAGATCCTCGCCCGCATCCCCGAACAGCGACACTTGATTGGATGATTTCTGGTCATGGATCGCCGCCGAATAGGCGGTCAACGCATCAAGGCTATCCATCACGCGCCGCCGGTTCCGGTCAAGCACGTCGAACGCGCCCGCGCGCGCGAGCATTTCCAGCGACCGTTTGCCGATCCGTTTGAGATCGCAGCGCCGGGCGAAATCGAACAGGTTCACAAACGGTTTCGATCCCGCCCCGGACCCCGATCCGGGGCCTCCGGCAGAGCGCGGCGCCGGGTCAAGCCCGGGGTGACCCTCGCGGCCCGCGACGATCAGTTTCATCGCCTCGACGCCCACGTTCTTCAAAGCACCCAGCGCGTAGACCAGCTTGCCATCCTGCACCTCGAATGTCGCACCGGACCGGTTCACGCAGGGCGGGATATAATCGATCCCAAGGCCCTTTTTGACCTCTTGGAAATAGACACCCAGCTTGTCGGTCAGATGGATATCGCAATTCATCACACCAGCCATGAATTCGACGGGATGATTGGCCTTAAGCCATGCCGTCTGGTAACTGACCACGGCATAGGCGGCAGCATGGGATTTGTTGAAGCCGTAATTGGCGAATTTTTCCAGAAGGTCGAAAACCTCGCGCGCCTTTTTCGGCTCGACCCCGTTGGCCTTGGCGCCCGCCTCGAATTTGGGGCGTTCCTTGGCCATTTCCTCGGCGATCTTTTTACCCATCGCGCGGCGCAACAGGTCGGCCCCGCCAAGGCTGTAGCCCGCCATGACCTGCGCGATTTCCATCACCTGTTCCTGATAAACGATGATGCCTTGGGTTTCGGCCAGAATATGGTCGATCGACGGATGGATCGATTCTAACTCCTTGATCCCGTTTTTCACCTCGCAATAGGTAGGGATATTCTCCATCGGGCCGGGACGATAGAGCGCCACAAGTGCCACGATATCCTCGATACAGGTCGGTTTCATGCGCTTGAGCGCATCCATCATGCCAGAGCTTTCCACCTGGAACACCGCGATGGTCTTGGCGCTGGCGTAAAGCGCATAGGATTTCGGATCATCCAGCGGGATCGCTCCGATGTCGTATTCGAAACCCACGGGCGGCTGATACAGCACATCGCCATCCGCCGTGACATTCAGGCTGCGTCCCGCCTTGCGGATCAGCTCCACCGCATTCTGGATCACGGTCAGGGTCTTCAGCCCCAGAAAGTCGAATTTCACCAGCCCCGCCTGTTCGACCCATTTCATGTTGAACTGGGTGGCGGGCATGTCCGACCGCGGGTCTTGATACAAAGGCACCAATTCATCCAGCGGACGGTCGCCGATCACCACGCCAGCGGCATGGGTCGATGCGTTGCGCAGCAGCCCTTCGACCTGTTGGGCATAGGTCAGAAGGCGCTGGACGACCTCTTCATTCTTGGCCTCTTCGCGCAGGCGCGGTTCATCGGCCAGCGCCTTTTCGATACTGACCGGCTTGACGCCTTCGACGGGGATCATCTTGGACAGGCGGTCCACCTGCCCATAGGGCATCTGCAACACGCGCCCCACATCGCGCACGGCGGCCTTGGACAAAAGCGCGCCAAAGGTGATGATCTGCCCCACACGGTCGCGGCCGTATTTTTCCTGCACATAGCGGATCACCTCTTCGCGGCGGTCCATGCAAAAATCGATGTCGAAATCGGGCATCGACACGCGTTCTGGGTTCAGGAAGCGTTCAAACAGCAGGCTATAGCGCAAAGGGTCCAGATCGGTAATCAAGAGCGCATAAGCCACCAGCGAGCCTGCCCCCGACCCCCGCCCCGGCCCTACCGGAATTGCGTGATCCTTGGCCCATTTGATGAAATCGGCCACGATCAGGAAATAGCCGGGAAAGCCCATGCCCTCGATAATGCCCAGTTCGAAATCAAGCCGTTTTTCATAATCCTCGACAGGGGCCGCATGCGGGATCACGGCCAGCCGTGCGCGCAGCCCTTCTTGGGCTTGGCGGCGCAGTTCGGCGACCTCGTCATCGGCGAATTTGGGCAGGATCGGCGCGCGTTTATAGGCTTTGAAGGCGCAGCGCTGCGCGATCTCGATGGTGTTTTCCAGCGCTTCGGGCAGGTCCGCGAACAGGGTCGCCATTTCGCGCGGCGTCTTGAAATAATGCTGCGGCGTCAGGCGGCGGCGGGGTTCCTGCTGATCGACATAGGCCCCATCGGCGATGCAGATCAGCGCGTCATGCGCCTCGTAAAAGGCCGATTTGGGGAAATAGACATCATTGGTCGCCACCAAAGGCAATTGCTTGGCATAGGCCATTTCAATATGGCCGCGTTCGGACAGGCGTTCCGCATCGGGCAGGCCATTATCAACCGGATGGCGCTGCAATTCGACATAGAGCCGCTGCGGATAGATCGCGGCCAATTGGTCCAGCAACAGATCGGCCTTGGCCTGTTGGCCATGCCGCAATAGCCGCCCGATGGGGCCGTCAGGACCACCTGTCAGGCAGATCAGCCCCGCGCCATATTGCCCAAGTTCATCCACCGTGACCTGCGGCAATTCCCCCGCAGCATCCAGATAGGCGCAGGAATTCAGTTTCATCAGGTTCAGATAGCCGGTCTCATTCTGCGCCAGCAGCACGATTGGGGCGGGTGGTTCGGGCCTTTTGCCGGGTTCGGGGGTCGCATAGCCCAGATCGATCTGGCAGCCGATGATCGGCTGGACACCTGCCTTGACCGCGTATTCGGAAAATTCCAGCGCGCAGAACATGTTGTTGGTATCGGTCACCGCGACCGCAGGCATGCCCATCCCCGCCGCCAAAGGCGCCAGCGATTTGACCGGCACCGCCCCTTCGAGCAGGGAATATTCGGTATGGGTGCGCAGATGGATGAATCGGGGGCTGTCTGTCATTTGACGAAACTAGCGGATGGGCGCGCAGGCACAAGGTGGCGCGCGGCCCTTGCCTTGACTTGGACCGCCGAAGACTGCCACTAGGCGCCGATGACGGCGAAACTTGATAAATTCTTTGGGGCGATGTCCGATCCAACGCGCCGCGCGGTCTTGGAACGGTTGGCCGCTGGCCCGGCCAGCGTCGGCGAATTGCACCGCCCGCATAAGATGGCCCTGCCCACCTTCATGCGGCATCTCAAAGTGCTTGAAGACAGCGGCGTGTTGCGGTCTGTCAAGAAAGGCCGCGTGCGGATCTGCCAGCTGGAAACAGCGCCCTTGATCGAAGTCCAGGGCTGGCTGGCATGGCAACGCACGATCTGGGAAAACCGCGCCCAGGACCCGCGCTGAACCTCGCCCAATTTTTCAGCGAAGCTGCCGCAGCGGGCGGATTGGCGGCGAAAACCCTTGCAAAGCGGCGGGCGGGCCGGTTTGATACCTTGTGACTATGGGCAGATGTCTACGCCGCATCGACATCTGCATCCTTTTGATCTGGTAAGGCGGCAGGTCTACACCAATGGAAATCACGTTTCTTCTGAACGGGGAAACCATGCGCGTCACAGCGCAGCCCACCACGACATTGCTGGACTGGCTGCGCCACGCGCGCGGCCTTTGCGGCACCAAGGAAGGCTGCAACGAGGGCGATTGCGGCGCCTGCACCGTGATGGTGACGGATGCCAGCGGCGCCAAGGCGTTGAATGCCTGTATCCTGTTATTGCCCCAGCTGCATGGCAAGGCCATCCGCACCGTCGAAGGGATCGCCGCACCCGATGGCAGTCTGCATCCCGTGCAACAGGCGATGATCGATCATCACGGGTCGCAATGCGGGTTCTGCACCCCCGGTTTCATCGCCGCCATGGCAACCGCCCATCTGGCGGGCCGGAAAGACCATGACGATGTGCTGGCGGGCAATCTGTGCCGCTGCACCGGCTATGCCCCGATCATCCGCGCAGCCAAGGCGGCAGAGGCTTTGCCCAGCCCCGATTGGGTCAAGGACATCCCGCCTGCGGTGGATGCCGCCCCCTATGCGCCCGAAACTTTGGACGAGCTGGCCGCATATTACGCCGCCAACCCCGAGGCGACGATTGTCGCGGGGGCGACCGATGTGGGGCTATGGGTGACAAAGCAATTGCGCGACCTGCCAAAGCCGGTGTTCCTGCATCGCTGCGTGGATTTGCAGCAAATCTCGGTGACGGATGACGCCATCCACATTGGTGCTGGTGTGACCATGGCCACGGTTTTGGGCAAGATGGGTGAATATCACCCATCCTACGCGGAATTGATCCGGCGCTACGGGTCCGATCAGGTGCGCAATGCGGCAACCATCGGCGGCAATATCGCCAATGGCTCGCCCATCGGGGATAATCCACCGGCCTTGATCGCACTGGGCGCGACATTGCATCTGCGGCACGGGGATGACATGCGGCAGATGCCGATCGCGGATTTCTTCCTTGATTACGGAAAGCAGGACCGCAAGCCCGGCGAATTGGTGACGGGCGTGACCCTGCCACGCCGCGCGCCTGATCTGCGCTGCTACAAGATTTCCAAACGCTTCGATCAGGATATTTCCGCCGTCTGCGGCTGTTTCAATATTGGCGTTGTGGAGGGCGTGGTCACATCCGCGCGGATCGCCTTTGGCGGCATGGCGGGCGTGCCGAAACGCGCCGCGGCGGTCGAGGCGGCCCTGATCGGCCAGCCCTGGACGCAAGAGGTGGTCACGAAGGCCGCCCGCGCCTTTGCCAGCGATTTCACGCCCATGTCGGATATGCGCGCCAGTGCCGATTACCGGCTGGAGGTCGCGCAGAACCTGCTGCACCGCTATTTCGCGCAAAGCACCGGCCAAGCCGCCAATGTGCTGGAGGTCTCGGCATGAGCGTCGCCAAACCCCTGCCCCATGATGCCGCCCATCTGCATGTGACCGGTCAGGCGCGCTATATCGACGATATCCCCACGCCTGCAGGCACGCTGCATCTGGCCTTTGGCCTGTCGGATGTGGCCAAAGGCACCATCACCGCGATGGATCTTGCCGCCGTGCGTGCCGCCCCCGGTGTGGTCGCGGTGCTGGTGGCGGATGATCTGCCGTTTGCCAATGACGTGTCCCCTTCGGTGCATGACGAACCTTTGCTGGCCACGGGCGCGGTGCATTATCTGGGCCAGCCCCTGTTTCTGGTCGTGGCGGGCACCCACCTTGCCGCGCGCAAGGCGGCACGGCTGGGCAAGATCAGCATCAAGCCCGAATCGCCGATCCTGACCATCGAGGAGGCTTTGGCCGCCGATAGCCGGTTCGAGGATGGTCCACGTATCTGGACCAAGGGCGATGTGGACGCAGCCCTTGCCGCAGCGCCGCACCGCATCAAAGGCCGGATCGATATGGGCGGACAGGAACATTTCTATCTTGAAGGGCAAGCCGCCCTCGCCCTGCCGCAAGAAGGCGGGGATATGGTGGTGCAAAGTTCCACCCAGCACCCCACGGAAATCCAGCACAAGGTCGCGGATGCCCTGGGTCTGCCGATGCATGCCGTGCGCTGCGAGGTGCGCCGCATGGGCGGCGGGTTTGGCGGCAAGGAAAGCCAGGGCAATGCCTTGGCGGTGGCCTGTGCGGTGGCGGCGCGGTTGACGGGGCGGCCTTGCAAGATGCGCTATGACCGCGACGATGATATGATGATCACCGGCAAAAGGCATGATTTCCGCATCACCTATGACGTGGGTGTGGATGCGGATGGCCGGTTGCTCGCCGTGGATTTCGTGCAGATGACGCGTTGCGGCTGGGCGCTGGACCTGTCGCTGCCGGTGGCCGACCGCGCGATGCTGCATGCCGATAATGCCTATCATCTGCCCGCCGCGCGGATCACCTCGCACAGGCTCAAGACCAATACGCAATCGGCCACGGCGTTTCGCGGCTTTGGCGGGCCGCAGGGGGTGTTGGGGATCGAGCGGGTGATGGATCATATCGCGGCCGCGCTGGGGCTGGATCCGGCCATCGTCCGGCAACGTAATTTCTATGTGGAGATGGCGGATGGGGGGCTGTCTGCCCCCCAGGGTGCTGCGCACCTGCCCCCCGAGGATATTTCACCTCGGAAGATGGAAGCACAGACAACGCCTTATCATATGCCGGTCACGGATTTCATCCTGCATGGCTTGGCAGAGCGGTTGTTGCAGAGTTCTGATTATCACGCGCGGCGCGCGGCGATTGCGCAATGGAACGCGCGCCAGCCGGTGCTGAAACGCGGGATCGCGTTCAGTCCGGTGAAATTCGGGATTTCCTTCACCCTGTCGCATCTCAACCAGGCGGGCGCGCTGGTGCATGTCTATCAGGACGGGTCGGTCCATATGAACCATGGCGGCACCGAGATGGGCCAAGGCCTGTTCCAGAAAGTGGCGCAGGTGGCGGCCAGCCGGTTCGGGATTGATGTCGCGGCGGTCAAAATCACCGCGACGGATACTGGCAAGGTGCCCAATACATCGGCGACGGCGGCCTCTTCGGGGTCGGATCTGAACGGGATGGCGGTGGCCGCTGCCTGCGACACGATCCGCGACCGCATTGCGGCCTGTCTGGCGCAGCTGCATCAGGCCCGCATCGAGGATGTGCATTTCGCCGATGGTCATGTCCATGTCGGCGGTGATGTGATGACATTCGCCAAGGCCGCGCAGACCGCCTATTTCCAGCGCGTCAGCCTGTCGGCCACGGGGTTCTACAAGACGCCGGGGCTGAGCTGGGACCGGATCAAGGGCGAAGGCACACCGTTTTTCTATTTCGCCCAAGGCGCGGCGGTGACCGAGGTGGTGATTGACACGCTGACCGGCGAGAACCGGATTTTGCGCGCGGATTTGCTGCATGATGCGGGCGCATCCTTGAACCCTGCGCTGGATATCGGGCAGGTCGAGGGCGCCTATGTGCAAGGCGCGGGCTGGCTGACCACCGAAGAACTGGTCTGGGATGCCAAGGGGCGTCTGCGCACCCATGCGCCGGCGACCTATAAAATCCCCGCCTGTTCGGACCGGCCTGATGTTTTCAACGTGGCGCTCTGGGATCAGCCCAATCCAGCGCAGACGATCTATCGGTCCAAGGCCGTGGGCGAGCCGCCTTTCATGCTGGGGATTTCCGCCTTTCTGGCCTTGTCAGCGGCGGTGCAGGCTTGCGGGCCGCGCTATCCCGATCTGCAGGCGCCCGCCACGGCCGAGGAAGTATTGCGCGCAATCCATAGGGCGCGCGGATGACGGGCATTCGCATCACTGTCGCGCAGATTGCGGGATCGGCCCCGCGCGAGCCGGGCGCGCAGATGATGGTCTGGCCGGATCGCAGCGAAGGCACGATCGGCGGTGGCGCGCTGGAATGGGAGGCCATTGCCGAGGCGCGCCGGATGCTGGCGGATGGGCGCGCAGAGCATCGCGCGACGATCCCGCTGGGGCCTGCCTTGGGCCAGTGCTGCGGTGGGTCGGTGACATTGTTGTGGGAGGTGGCGGAGGCGCTGGCAGAGCAACCGCGCCGCCCGCTGTGGATTTACGGCGCAGGCCATGTGGGCCGCGCCATCGTGCATGTGATGCAGCCTTTGCCGGATGTCGCGATCACCTGGGTCGATGTGGCCGCTGACAGGTTTCCGCAAACCGATGTCACCACGCTGGTGGCCGTCGATCCCGCGCAGGTCGTGCGCCATGCGCCCGATGACGCCGATCATCTGATCCTGACCTATAGCCATGCGCTAGACCTGGCCCTGTGCCATGCGATCCTGTCGCGTCCTTTCGCGCGCGCGGGGCTGATCGGATCGGCGACCAAATGGGCGCGGTTTCGTAAGCGCTTGGCCGCCTTGGGGCATCATTCTGCCCAAATCGACCGCATCGCCTGCCCGATCGGTGATCCGGCATTGGGGAAACATCCCGCAGCCCTTGCGCTTGGCGTCGCAATTGCCATGATCAGCACCGAGACGCGCCACAGCAAGGAACGCCGGGCATGACCACAGCTTTGCTGCGACTGAGCGGCCTGACCAAAGCCTATCCCGGCGTCGTGGCCAATCAGGATGTGTCTTTCGACGTGCAGCCGGGCGAGATCCACGCGCTTCTGGGCGAGAATGGCGCGGGCAAATCGACCTTGGTCAAGACGATCTATGGCCTTGTCAAACCCGATGCGGGACAGATGGAGCTGCAAGGCGCGCCCTTTGCCCCGGCCGAGCCGCGGGCGGCACGCGCCGCTGGCGTGGCGATGGTGTTCCAGCATTTTTCGCTTTTCGATGCGATGAATGTGGCCGAGAACATTGCGCTGGGCATGGAAAACCCGCCGCCCCAGCGCGAGATCGCGGCGCGGGTGCGGCTTGTGTCGGATCATTATGGCCTGCCATTGGACCCGACCCGGATCGTGGGCGAGCTTTCGGCGGGCGAACGCCAGCGGGTCGAGATCGTGCGCTGCCTGTTGCAGGACCCCAAGCTGTTGATCATGGACGAACCGACATCGGTGCTGACCCCGCAAGAGGTGGCGATCCTGTTCGAGACCCTGCGCCGGTTGCGCGCGGCGGGCACGGCGATCCTTTATATCTCGCATAAGCTGGAGGAAATCCGCACGCTGTGTGATGCGGCCACCGTGCTGCGCTTGGGCCGTGTCGTGGGCAGCTGCGAGCCGCGCGCGACATCGGCCCGCGCGATGGCCGAATTGATGGTCGGCAGCAGCCTGCATGTGCCGCATAAGGCCGCGCGCCCCGAAGGCGACGTGATCCTGACCCTGCAAGGGCTAAGCGCCAAGGCTCCGCACCGCTTTGGCACCGCGCTGCGCGACATCGACCTGACGGTCAGGCGCGGCGAGATTCTGGGCATCGGCGGGGTGGCGGGCAATGGTCAGGACGAGCTGGTCGCGGCCTTGTCGGGCGAGATTCGCACGGCGCGCGATATGGTGCAGTTTGACGGCCAGGGCATCGGGCATCTGGCGCCCAATACGCGCCGCCATCTGGGGCTGCTGGCCGCGCCCGAGGAACGGATGGGCCATGCCGCCGCCCCCGATATGTCCTTGACCGAAAATGCGCTGCTGACAGCCGCTGTCCGGCAGGATCTGACCGCGCGCGGGTTCGTGCGCTGGGGCAAGGCGCGTGCATTCGCGGGCAGCGTGATTGCCGCATTCGACGTGCGCACGCCGGGGGCGGGCAATACCGCGCGGTCGCTGTCGGGCGGCAATCTGCAGAAATTCGTGATCGGCCGCGAGATCATGCAAGACCCCGCCGTGCTGGTAGTGAACCAGCCGACCTGGGGCGTCGATGCTTCGGCTGCGGCGGCGATCCGGCAGGCCTTGCTGGATCTCGCGGCCAAGGGGGCGGCGGTGATCTGTATCAGTCAGGATCTGGATGAATTGATGGAAATTTCGGACAGGTTCGCAGCCCTTAACGGCGGGCGGTTGTCAGCACCCCGTCCTGCGCAGGGGCTGAGCGTGGAACAGATCGGGCTGATGCTGGGCGGTGCGCATGATATGGAGGTGGCGCATGTGGAGGCCTGACTTTGATGCCTCCGGCGGGGATCACGGTGAATTGTGCAACAATTCACCGCGCTCGGAAGATGGGGGGATCGCATGATCAGGCTTGAGAAACGCACGGCCCCCTCGCGGTTCTGGACCTATGCCGCCCCCGTGCTGGCGGTGGTGCTGACCATGGTTTGCGGCGCGCTGTTGTTTGCCGCCTTGGGCAATGATCCTTTCGTGACGATCCGCACAATTTTCTGGGACCCGCTGTTTTCTGAATTCTCGTGGTATTACCGCCCGCAGTTGTTGATCAAGGCGGCGCCTTTGGTGCTGATTGCCATTGGCCTGTCCTTCGGGTTTCGTGCGGGGGTGTGGAATATCGGGGCGGAAGGCCAGTATATTCTGGGCGCGATCTGCGGGGCGGCGGTGGGGCTGGCCTTTTATCCAACTGAAAGCCCGTTCATCTTTCCGCTGATGATCATGGCGGGGGCTTTGGGCGGCTGGGCCTGGGCCATGATACCCGGCGTTCTGCGGGTCCGGTTCGGGACCAATGAAATCCTTGTGTCCTTGATGCTGGTCTATGTGGCGCAGAACCTGCTGGCCTCGATGGCGCTGGGGGCTTTGCGCAACCCCGATGCCAGCGGGTTTCCGGGCAGCCGGAACCTTGCGCGCTATCCATCCGCGACAAGCTGGATCAATGAAAGTGCCGGGCTGCATTGGGGGGTTGTCTTTGCGCTGATCGCGGTGATTTTCGCCTATATCACCCTGTCGCGGCATATTTTCGGGTTTCATGTGCGCCTGTCGGGGCAAAGCCCGCGCGCGGCGCGGTTCGCGGGCGTAAACCCCGGCCTGTTGGTGTTGATCTGTATGGGGATTTCAGGGGCGCTGGCGGGATTGGCAGGATTGTTTGAAGTGGCGGGGCCATCGGGGTTGATCAGCATTGATTTCAACGCAGGCTATGGGTTCACCGCGATCATCGTGGCCTTTCTGGGCCGGTTGCATCCGGTAGGCATCTTGCTGGCGGCGGGGTTGATGGCGCTGACCTATATCGGCGGCGAGATCGCACAGGCCAATCTGCGCCTGCCTGCGGCGGCCATTCAATTGCTACAGGGGATGCTGTTGTTCTTCCTGCTGGCGGTAGATGTGCTGACGCATTATCGGCTTCGGTTCAGCACACAAAGGCTCGCATGATGGATCTATCCGCAATCAACCCGATCCTTTTGCTGGCCTCGCTGATGGTGGCGGCGACCCCGATCCTGCTGGCCGCCATCGGCGAGCTGGTGGTCGAACGCGCGGGCGTGCTGAACCTTGGTGTCGAGGGGATGATGATCACCGGCGCTGTCTGCGGCTTTATCGTGACGATCAATGCGGGGTCTCCCTTGATCGGTTTCGCGGGGGCCGCAATTGGCGGCGCGCTGCTGGCGCTGGTCTTTGGCGTGCTGACGCAGATTCTGCTGTCCAATCAGGTGGCGACCGGGCTGGCGCTGACATTGTTCGGGCTGGGGCTCGCGGCGTTGCTGGGGCAAGGCTATATCGGGATCAAGGCCCCGGTCATTCCCAAATGGCCCGTGCCGGTATTGAGCGATATTCCCGTGATCGGGCCGATCCTGTTCAACCATGATCCCATTGTCTATCTGGGCATCCTGATCGTCGCGGCGGTCTGGGTCTTTCTAAGCTACAGCCGCGCGGGACTGATCCTGCGCGCGGTCGGCGAAAACCACGAAGCGGCCCATGCGCTGGGCTATCATGTGATTCGCGTGCGCCTGCTGGCGATCATGTTCGGCGGGGCCTGCGCCGGGCTGGGCGGGGCCTATCTGAGCCTTGTGCGCGTGCCGCAATGGACCGAAGGCATGACCGCCGGTGCCGGCTGGATCGCGCTGGCCATCGTCGTTTTCGCCAGCTGGCGGCCATGGCGGCTTTTGCTGGGTGCTTATTTATTTGGCGGTGTGACCGTCTTGCAGCTTAATCTACAGGCGGCGGGGATGGCGATCCCGGTGGCTTATCTTTCCATGGCACCATATCTGGCAACTATTCTGGTTCTGGTTATGATGCGTGCTGGACGGGCACCGGGGTCGCTGGCCCAGTCTTTCCACGCCTCGCGTTGAGGCTTTGACCACCAAGGGGATGAACATGATTATCAAGAACTTACTGGCCGGGACGGGCATTGCGCTTGCCTTGGCAACCGGCGCGTTTGCGCAGGACACGACCACCGTCGGTTTCGTCTATGTGGGCCCCGTCGGCGACGGCGGCTGGACCTATGAACATGACAAGGGCCGTCAGGCTGTCGAAGCCCATTTTGGCGACGCTGTCGAAACCGTCTTTGTCGAAAGCGTGCCCGAAGGCCCCGATGCCGAACGCGTCATGACGCAGATGGCATTACAGGGTGCCGACCTGATCTTTACCACGTCCTTTGGCTATATGGACGCGACGATCAACGTGGCTGAACGTTTCCCGGACGTGAAATTCGAACATGCGACGGGTTACAAGACCGCCGATAACGTGGCGATCTATAATGCCCGTTTCTACGAAGGCCGCGCCATTCAGGGCCATATCGCGGGCCAGATGACCGAAAGCAATATCGTCGGCTATATCGGGTCCTACCCGATCCCCGAGGTGATCCAGGGCATCAACTCTGCCTTTATCCATGCGCGTGAAGTGAACCCCGATGTCGAATTCCGCGTCGTCTGGGCCTATACTTGGTTCGACCCCGCCAAAGAGGCCGAGGCCGCGACCGTGCTGATCGAACAGGGCGCTGATGTGATCCTGCAGCACACCGATTCGACCGCACCGCAGGCTGCTGCACAGGCCGCCGGCAATGTGGTCACCTTTGGTCAGGCATCCGATATGTCCGAATTCGCGCCTTTCCCGCGCGTGTCGTCGATCATCGACGATTGGGCACCTTACTATATCGCCCGCACCCAGGCCGTGATTGATGGCACATGGGAAAGCACCGACACTTGGGACGGGATCCCCGAAGGCATGGTGGCCATCGGTGAAATCACCGAGGCTGTGCCTGCCGATGTCAAAGCCTCTGCCGAGGCGATGATCGCAGCGATCCGCAACCGCGAATACCACCCGTTCACCGGTCCGCTGAACCGTCAGGACGGGTCGGTCTGGCTGGCCGAAGGGGAGGTCGCCAGCGATGCGGACCTGCTGGGGATGAATTTCTACGTCGAAGGTCTGACCGGCGACATTCCGCAATAAGCGGTCTGAACTTGGTGAAAGGCCCCGCCAATTGGCGGGGCCTTTTGCGTTTATTTGGGCTGTTTGGCGATCTCGCCCGAGGCTAGCCGGCTGCGATAGCTGTGCAATTCACGCTTGACGATCGGCATCAGGAAATAGAGCGCGATGATATTCACGATCGCCATGGAAAACAGCATGGCATCGGAAAAATCGATCACCGGCCCAAGGCTGGCGGCAGCCCCGATCACGATGAAGAGGCAAAAGATGATCTTGAAGATCAGCTCCTTCACCGCCCCTTCGCCGAACAGATAGGTCCAGGCCTTCAGCCCGTAATAGGACCAGCTGATCATCGTGGAAAAGGCGAACAACACCACGGCCACCATCAACAGCACCGGAAACCACGAAAACGCGGTCGCATAGGCCGCCGAGGTCAGCGCCACGCCGCCGACATCGCCTGCGGTGGTGATCCGGCCCAATTCGGCGCTCCAGATATAAAGGCCCGTTGCGGGGTCTTGTGCCAGCACGCCGCTGATCACGATCACCAGCGCGGTCATGGTGCAGATCACCACCGTGTCGATGAAAGGTTCCAGCAATGCGACATAGCCTTCGGTCACGGGTTCCTTGGTGCGCACCGCCGAATGGGCGATGGCGGCAGACCCGATGCCAGCCTCGTTCGAAAAGGCCGCGCGCCGAAAGCCCTGGATCAGCGCGCCGGTGAAACCACCGACGACACCAAGCCCGGTAAAGGCACCCTCGATGATCTGGCCAAAGGCCCAGAGGATCTGGTCATAGTTGATCAGCAGGATCATCACCGAGACCAGCACATAGAAAATCCCCATGAAGGGCACGATCTTTTCGGTGACCCGTGCGATGGATTTCAGGCCACCCGCGATCACCGCAAAGGTCAGCAATGCCAGCGCAACCCCGGTGATCCAGCCCGGATAATCCCCGACCACGGTTGAAATCTGCGCATGGGCCTGATTGGCCTGAAACATATTGCCGCCACCCAAAGCGCCCAGAATGGTAAACACCGAAAACAGCACCGCCATCGCGCCACCCAAAGGCAGGCCGCGTTCCTGAAAACCTTTGACCATGTAATACATCGGCCCGCCGGACACGCTGCCATCGGGATATTCGTTGCGGTATTTGACGCCCAAGGTGCATTCGGTGAATTTCGTGGCCATCCCGAACAGCCCCGCCACGATCATCCAGAACGTGGCCCCGGCTCCGCCGATACTGACCGCGACAGCGACGCCTGCGATATTGCCAAGGCCGACCGTCCCCGACAGCGCCGTGGCAAGCGCCTGGAAATGGCTGACCTCGCCCGCGTCATTGGGATCGGAATAATCGCCTTTCACCAGCCGGATCGAATGGGCAAAGCCGCTGAACTGGATCGCGCCGAAATAGACGGTGAACACGACCGCCCCCACGACCAGCCACAAAGCGATCCATGAAAAGCTCGTGCCGGGCAGCGGCGCAAAGATAAAGCCGACATACCAGCCGGTATAATCGGCAAACAATGTGTTGATCCGCTCGTCAAGGCTGAGATTCTGTTGCGCGCTGGCCAGTCCGGGCAGCAGACAGGCAAAGAGCGTGGCCATGATGTGATGAAATCTATGCATGATGGACCCTTTCATGGAATGATCGTGACCGGCACGCTGGCCGTGGCGGCCAACCGGGCCGCGACACCGCCGAACAGCCGCGATTTCAGCCCGCGCGCGCCGATGCGCCCGACGATGATCTGCTTGGCCCCGTGATCGCGGGCCAGAGTGTCAAGGATCTCGGCCGCGTCGCCATGGCGCACGATCCCTTCCATGTCAAAGCCTTCGGCCTTGGACATGGTCAGCGCCGGATCAAGCACGCGTTCATGCGCCATGGCGATCTCGGCCTCGCGGCGCTTGTGCCGCTCGCGGTTTTCCTCGGCTGTCTGAAAGGTGAATGGCGACCATTCGATCACATAGCAGATGACAATGGCACAACCGCCGATGGCCGTGGCGCGGTCCTTGGCGAAGGCAAGCGCGCGCGCGCCCGTCTCGGACCCGTCAAGGCCGACGATGAAGGTGGTTTTCTCCATGGTGATACCCCGTTGGTTAATGTTGCTGTATCGCCTGCGGCACAGGCGTCGCATGGGCAGGTTCGGGTGCCTGCCTTCCACAACCATAGGGAAGATTGCGCATTTTTGGCGAAAAAACGGCAGGGTTGCGCAATTTTGGGAAAAGTGTCTGCCGCATGGGCGCAAAACTAATCAGATCGACTGCATAATGGCGATTGCGGGATCAAACATGCCGGGCATGGTCGCGCCAGCTTGGGCCTGCATCACCGATTGCCCCCCGCGCGGGCTTGCGTTATCGACAGGGCTGATCCTGATCAGAACAGCGGAGCAGCGCCAATGGCAGCCTATCAATTCGTCTATTTCATGGACGGCGTGTCCAAGACATATCCCGGCGGCAAAAAGGTGTTCGAGAACATCCGCCTGAACTTTTTGCCCGGTGTGAAAATCGGCGTCGTCGGCGTCAACGGCACGGGTAAATCCACGCTGATGCGGATCATGGCCGGACAGGACAAGGATTTCGCAGGCGAGGCTTGGGCCGCCGAAGGCGCGCGCGTCGGCTATCTGCCGCAGGAACCCGAACTCGACCCCGCGCTGACCGTGCGTGAAAACGTCATGCTGGGTGTGGCGGGCAAAAAGGCCATTCTGGATCGCTACAACGAAGTGGCGATGAATTATTCCGAAGAAACCGCCGATGAAATGGCCGCGCTTCAGGATGAAATCGACGCGCAGAACCTGTGGGATCTGGATGCGCAGATCGACATTTCGATGGAGGCTTTGCGCTGCCCCCCCGATGATGCCGATGTGACCACCCTTTCAGGCGGTGAAAAGCGCCGTGTCGCTTTGTGCAAACTGCTGCTCGAAGCGCCCGACATGCTGCTCTTGGACGAACCGACCAACCATCTGGACGCCGAAACCATCGCCTGGCTGCAACAGCATCTGATCGAGTATAAAGGCACGATCCTGATCGTCACGCATGACCGCTATTTCCTTGATGCGATCACAGGCTGGATTCTGGAACTCGACCGTGGGTCGGGCATCCCGCATGAAGGCAATTATTCCAGCTGGCTGGAAGCCAAGGCCAAGCGGCTGGAACGCGAAGCCAAGGAAGACAAATCCAAACAGCGCACGCTGGAACGCGAATTGGAATGGATGCGCCAAGGCGCCAAGGCACGGCAGGCCAAATCCAAGGCGCGGATCAGCGCCTATAACGATCTGGCCAACCAATCCGAACGCGAAAAGATGGGCCGCGCGCAGATCATCATCCCCAACGGTCCCCGTCTGGGCAACAAGGTGATCGAGGTCGAGGGCCTGAAAAAGGCGATGGGCGACAAGCTGTTGATCGAGGATCTGACATTCGATCTGCCGCCGGGCGGCATTGTCGGCGTGATCGGGCCGAACGGTGCAGGTAAATCCACGCTGTTTTCGATGCTGACCGGTCAGGCCCAGCCCGATGAAGGCTCTGTCACCTATGGCGACACCGTGAAACTATCCTATGTCGACCAATCCCGCGACGCGCTGGCCCCCGATGCCACCGTCTGGGAAGAAATCACCGGTGGCGCGGAAATCATCATGCTGGGCGATGCGCAGATGAACAGCCGCGCCTATTGCTCTGCCTTCAACTTCAAAGGCGGCGACCAGCAGAAAAAGGTCGGCCTGTTGTCGGGCGGGGAACGTAACCGCGTGCATATGGCCAAGCTCTTGAAATCCGGCGGCAATGTCTTGCTGTTGGACGAGCCGACCAACGATCTGGACGTTGAAACCCTGCGCGCGCTCGAAGATGCGCTGGTCGATTTCGCGGGCTGCGCCGTGGTCATTTCGCACGACCGTTTCTTCCTTGACCGGATCTGCACGCATATCCTGGCCTTTGAAGGCGATGCGCATGTCGAATGGTTCCAAGGCGGGTTCACCGATTACGAGGAAGACAAAAAGGCCCGTCTGGGCGCTGACGCGCTGGAACCCAAGCGGATGAAGCACAAGAAATTCGTGCGCTAAGCCTGCCGGATTGCGCGGCGCCACCCCGATGCCGCGCCGCGCAAACCGCCTGCTTTCAAAGTTTCCCTTGCTTTATTGCGGTGCAAGCCCCATGTAGGGGCTGCAAACGTTATTCTTTTCGACCCACTGTTCTCCTTTCGGCCACAGTCACTCGATCAAGTTCTGACTAAGCCGCGCTGCCGCAATCTCGCGGGCAGCATCAAAAAGGAATAATACGATGGCCAATGGCACCGTAAAGTGGTTCAACGCAACTAAAGGCTTCGGCTTTATCGCTCCTGAAGGTGGATCCAAGGACGTTTTCGTTCACATCTCTGCCGTGGAACGTTCCGGCCTGACCGGCCTGAAAGATGACCAGAAGGTCACTTTCGACATCGAATCCGGCCGTGATGGCCGCGAATCCGCGATCAACCTCGCGCTCGCATAAGATCTCGATCTAGAAATGGCGCGCGGTTTCCGTGCGCCATTTTTTTCGGCAAGGGCCTGCCGCAATTGGCCCAGCTTCCAAATTTTGTTGATTTTACGGCAGATCATGGCAACATGACCTTGCGACGTTGATAAATCGACCACTGTCTCCTTTCGGCCCAGTCATTCGATCTTACTTTGACCGAGCCGGTCCGCTGCACAATGCGAGCGGAAAAAATAGAGGAAAGACAAGGACATGGCTTCAGGCACTGTCAAGTGGTTCAACACTACCAAAGGCTATGGTTTCATCGCACCCGATGGCGGGTCCAAGGATGTTTTCGTGCATATCTCTGCCGTCGAACGGTCAGGCCTGACCGGTCTGAAAGACAACCAAAAGGTGAATTTCGATATCGAAGCCAGCCGCGATGGGCGTGAAAGCGCCGTCAACCTGACACTGGCCGATTAAGCCAGCGGTCACGCGTCCCCCGATCAGGCCTCCGGCTGGTGACATCCGGTGGCCATTATTGCGGCGTATCCGCAATCAACGCCAGAACGGCTGGCCCGATGGCCGCCACGATCAGCGCGACACCGGCAGCGCTGGGATGAATGCCGTCACTTTGCATGAAAGCCAGCAGATCGCTGTTTTCCGCGCGTATCCCCGCAAACATGTCAGGATAGAGCGGCACATCATAGCGGGCGGCAAGATCGGTATAAGTCGCCTCGAATTCGCGCTTGTAGGCGAGCCCGTAATTGGTGCCGACCTCCAGCCCGACCAGCAGCATCGGCAGATTGGCCTGCTGCCCTGCGGCAAGAATTCCGTCCAGATTGGCGCGGCTGACGGCGGGGTCCAGCCCGCGCAGGTAATCATTGCCCCCCAAGGCCACGATCATCGCATCCACATCCGGCGTCAGGGTCCAGCCCACCCGCGCAAGCCCGCCTGCTGTCGTATCACCTGACACGCCCGCGTTGATGATCGTCACATCCGCCCCCTGATCACGCAGCCATTGTTCCAGTTGCGGCACGAATCCCTGCCCCTGTTCCAACCCATAGCCTGCGGTCAAACTGTCCCCAAGCGCCGCAATCGTCATCGTTTCGGCCGAGGCTGCTGTCATCGTCAGCAAAACCGCCCCGGCGATGTTGCGCAGCCAACGGATCACCCCATATGCAGAACTGACCCCGCGACCAAAGGCTTTGCCCATGACCGACCCCGTTCTGACCATCACCGATGCCAACCTGTCGCTCGACGGCAATGCGGGGCGGGTGGATATCCTGCATGATATTTCATTGACGGTCAGGCAGGGGGAAACCTTGGGGCTGGTCGGGCCAAGCGGGTCGGGCAAATCATCGCTCCTTATGCTGATGGGCGGGCTGGAACAGGCGACATCGGGGCGGATCATGGCGCTTGGCCAGGACCTCACCGCGATGAACGAGGACCAGCTGGCCCGCTTTCGTAGGGACAATATGGGGGTGGTGTTCCAATCTTTCCACCTGATCCCGACGATGACCGCGCTGGAAAACGTGGCGACCCCGCTGGAACTGGCGGGGGTGCGCGATGCCTTTGCGCGGGCCGAGGCGGAATTGCGCGCCGTGGGTCTGGGCGACCGGATCACCCATTACCCCAGCCAGATGTCGGGCGGCGAACAGCAGCGCGTGGCCTTGGCGCGCGCCTCTGCGCCGCGCCCCAAGATCTTGCTGGCGGATGAACCGACCGGCAATCTTGATGCCACGAACGGCGCTGCGATCATCGACATGCTGTTTGATCTGCGCGACCGGCATGGCGCGACGCTGATCATGGTAACCCATGCCAATGACCTTGCCGCGCGCTGTGACCGCGTGGTCAACCTGCGCGATGGCCGGATCGACAGCATGGCAAAGGCCGCCGAATGAGCCTGCGCATCGCGTCCCGTTTTGCCTTGCGCGAATTGCGCGGCGGGCTGCGCGGTTTTCGCGTGTTTCTGGCCTGTCTGGCGCTGGGTGTCGCAGCCATTGCCGCCGTTGGCACCGTGCGCGCCGGGATCGAGGCGGGGCTGACCCGCGACGGCGCGGCCCTTCTGGGCGGCGATGCCGAGGTAGAATTCACCTATCGTTTCGCCCGCGACGAAGAACTGGCCTTTCTGAACAGGATCGCGGACCGGATTTCCGAAACCGTCGATTTCCGGTCAATGGTTGTGGTGGACCGCGACGGCACGGTTGAACGTGGCCTGACCCAGATCCGCGCGGTCGATGATGTCTATCCTTTGGTCGGGGCGGTGCAGCTGGCCCCCGACATGCCGCTGGCCGAGGCGCTCGCGGGTCAGGGCGGCGTGATGGAACGGGTGCTGGCCGACAGGCTGGGGCTGGTGCCGGGCGATAGCTTCCGGCTGGGCGAGGCCACCTTTACCCTGCGCGCGATCCTTGAACGCTATCCCGACAATGCCTCGGCTGGCTTTGGCCTTGGCCCGCGCAGCATCGTGCTGACCGAAAGCCTGGCCAATTCCGGGCTGATCGTCGAAGGCACGCTGTTTTCCACCCAATACCGGCTGGACCTGCCCGAAGGCGCCGATCTGGCCGCATTGGAACAACAGGCAGAGGATCAATTCCGCGACGCAGGGATGCGCTGGCGCGACAGCAGGCGCGGTGCAGGCGGGGCCGAACAATTCGTGGACCGGATCGGGGCGTTTCTGATCCTTGTGGGGCTCTCGGGCTTGGCGGTGGGCGGTGTCGGTGTCTCGGCGGCGGTGCGCGCCTATCTGGCGGGCAAGACCAGCGTGATCGCCACGCTGAAAACGCTGGGGGCGACGCGCTCCACGATCTTTCTGACCTATTTCATCCAGATCGGCGTGCTGACGCTGGCGGGCGTGACGCTGGGCTTGATCATCGGTGCGGGGCTGCCGGTGCTGGCCGCCCCCTTGATCGAGGCGCGTTTGCCAGTGCCAGCGGTGTTCACCATCTATGCGGCCCCCTTGGTCGAGGCGGCGGTTTACGGCGTTCTGGCCGCGCTGATATTCACCCTCTGGCCCCTAGCCAAGACCGAGGATATCCGCGCCGCGACCCTGTTCCGCGATGCATTCGCCGCGTCACGCACCCTGCCGCGTGCGACCTATCTGGCGGTCATTGCAGGGCTGGTGGCGCTGCTGGTGGGTGCGGCTGTCTGGTTCTCCGGCACTATTTTCCTGACGCTCTGGACCGCAGGCGGGATCACCGGATCTTTGCTGATCCTGATCCTTGCCGCCGCCCTGATCCGCTGGGTCGCGCGAAAATCACGACTGGCGGCACGGGGCAACACATCGCTGCGCATGGCGCTGGGGTCGATCGGGGCGCGCGGGGGGGAATCCACTTCTGTTGTCTTGTCGCTTGGCTTGGGGCTGACAGTGCTGGCGGCCGTGGGCCAGATCGACGGCAACCTGCGCAATGCCTTTGCCGATGACCTGCCTGCGGTGGCGCCAAGCTATTTCTTCGTCGATATCCAGCCCGACCAGATTGCTGGGTTCCGCGACCGTCTGGATCAGGACGAAGCCGTCAGCCGCTATGACACCGCCCCCATGCTGCGCGGCATCATCACCCAGATCAATGGCATCCCTGCCACTGAATTCGCAGGCGGCCATTGGGTCGTGCGCGGTGATCGCGGTGTGACCTATGCCGATGCGCAGCCATCCGGAACCGAGATTACCGCAGGCGCATGGTGGCCCGCAGGCTATGACGGCCCGCCACAGATCAGTTTCGCGGCCGAGGAAGCCGCCGAAATCGGCCTGCAATTAGGCGATACGATGACCGTGAACATCCTTGGCCGCGACATCACCGGCGAGGTCACCAGTTTTCGCAATGTCAGCTGGGAAGATGCAGGCATCGGTTTCGTGCTGGCGATGAACCAATCCGCGCTGCAAGGCGCGCCACATAGCTGGATTTCCACCGTCTATGCCACGCCAGAGGCCGAGGCCGCGATCCTGCGCGACCTTGCCAGCGCCTATCCCAATATCACCGCGATCCGCGTACGCGATGCGATTGATCAGGTCATCGCCCTTGTCGGCGGGCTGTCGGCGGCGACGCGCTATGGCGCGCTGATCACGTTGATCACCGGGTTTCTGGTGCTGATCGGGGCGGCGGCGGCAGGCGAACGCACCCGCACCTATGAAGCCGCCGTGCTGAAAACGCTGGGCGCGTCGCGGCGCAGTATCCTGGCCAGTTTCGCGCTGCGGTCGGCGCTTCTGGGGCTGGCGGCGGGGGTGGTCGCACTTGGTGCGGGGATTCTGGGCGGCTGGGCCGTGGCCACGTTCATTATGGACACCAGCTATACCGTGATCTGGGCCAATGCCCTGCTGATCATCGGCGGCGGGATCATGGCCTCGCTGCTGGCGGGGCTGGCTTTTGCCTTGCGCCCCTTGGCGGCGAAACCCGCACGCGTGCTGCGCGCGCGGGAATAACGTCAAAGCTTGGGCTTGACCTGCAACAATGGCATGACCTCAGCCATTTCCGGCCCGCGTTCCAGCCCCGTGACCGCCTTGCGCAAAGGCATGAAGAGGGCCTTGCCCTTGCGGCCAGTCTCGTCCTTGACCAGCGTTGTCCAATTGGCCCAAGTGTCCGCCGTATAGGGCGGGTTATCGAGCAGGAACAAGGCTTTGGCGATGAAATCGCGGTCTTCATCCGCCACCAGCGGGGTCGCGCCGTCGCGGAACATTGCCCACCAGCCCGCCACATCATCCAGCGTCGTGATATTGTCGCGCACCAGCGTCCAGAATGGCACCCACAGGTCGGAAGGCACGGCTGCCGATGTCAGAACATCGGCCACGTCATCCACCGACAGCGTGGCAAGATGGCGCGCGGTCAGCGGGCCAAGATCCTCGGCGTCGAATTTTGTGGGCGCAGATCCGAATTTCGACAGATCGAAACCGGCGACCACCTCGGCCACATTGGCGCGCAATTCGACCGGATCGGACGACCCCAGCCGCGCCATCAGCGACAGGATCGCCTGCGGGGCGATGCCTTGGGCGCGCAGATCGCGCAAGGACAGCGTGCCAAGGCGTTTCGACAACGCCTCGCCTTTGGGACCGGTCAGCAGGGAATGATGCGCAAAGCGGGGCACGGTGCCGCCCAGCGCCTGAATGATCTGGATCTGGGTCGCGGTATTGGTCACATGGTCCGACCCGCGCACAATATCGGTGATCCCCATTTCCACGTCATCGACCACGGATGCCAAAGTATAAAGGATCTGCCCGTCATTCTTGAACAGGACCGGATCACTGACCGAGGCCGCGTCGATGGAAATATCCCCGATGATCCCATCCGCCCATTCGATGCGCTGCTGATCCAGCTTGAACCGCCAATGCGACCCGCGTTCGGCGCGCAGGGCGGTCTTTTCATCCTCGGACAGCGCCAATGCCGCGCGGTCATAGACCGGTGGCTTGCCCATGTTCAGCTGCTTTTTGCGCTTGAGGTCGAGTTCCACAGGCGTCTCGAAACATTCATAGAGCCGGCCCATGTCGATCAGCCGTTGCTTGGCCTCGGCATAACGGTCCATGCGGCGCGACTGGTATTCCATCCGGTCCCATGTCAGGCCCAGCCATGTCAGATCGGCCTTGATGCCTTCGACATATTCATCCTTGGACCGCTCGGGATCGGTATCGTCGATCCGCAGCACAAAGGTGCCGCCGTTCTGCCGTGCAATCGCATAGTTGAACAACGCCGCGCGCAGGTTGCCGATATGCAGCCAGCCGGTCGGGGAAGGGGCGAATCTTGTCGTGGTCATGCGATATACTCCTGTTGCGGCACGCTTTGTCATGTCGGGGGCGTTTTGTCCATGCAAGGCAGGGCGATCACAAAACCGTTGGTTGCTGGCAGGGGCGCGGGGGCTAGTTCAATGGCATCTGAACCAATGAAGGATATCGTCATGCTGATTTCGCGTCGTCAGGCCCTGCTGTCAGGGGCCGCTTTGCCGCTGGCCGCCTCTGCCCCGTCGCTGGTGCAGGCACAGGCCGCCACCACCGCCACGCTGCCCACGCACCGCGATTTCACCTTGGGTGATTTCCGGGTGACGACCCTGTTGTCGGGCAGCCGCCGGGTCGAGAACCCGCAAGGTATTTTCGGCATGAATGTCGATGCTGATACCTTTGCCGCGGTCAGCGCGGAAAACTTCATCCCCACCGATGCGGCGCAATTCTTTTTCACGCCAACCGTGCTGAACACCGGATCAGAGATCATCCTGTTCGACACCGGCAATGATGCCGCCGGGATCACCACAGCGCTGGCCGGTGCCGGTTACAGCCCCGATCAGATCACCCATGTCGTCATCACCCATATGCATGGCGATCATATCGGCGGTCTGACCGATGAGGCCGGTGCCGAAACCTTTGCCAATGCCGCCTATGTCACCGGTCAGGTGGAATTCGACCATTGGGCCGCCGCCGGAAACGAAGGCTTTGACGCCAAGGTCCGTCCGCTGGCCGAAAAAATGAGCTTCCTCGGTGACGGCGATGCTGTGCGCGGTGGGGTGACCGCGATGGCGGCCTTTGGCCATACCCCCGGCCATATGGGCTATATGCTGGAAAGCGGTGGATCGCAGCTATTGCTGATGGCCGATACCGCCAATCATTATGTCTGGTCCGTGGCCTATCCCGATTGGGAGGTCCGGTTCGACATGGACAAAGCCGCCGCCGCCGCGACCCGTCGTCGGATCATGGGCATGGCCGCTGCCGACCGTATCCCGCTGATCGGCTATCACATGCCCTTCCCCGGTCTTGGGTTCATTGACACCCGCGCGGATGACAGGTTCCATTTCGTGCCGCATTCCTATCAGCTGATCTGATCATCTTGGATCGCGCCAGCGGTTGACGATCGGATACCGCCGGTCCAGCCAAAAGGCGCGATCCGACAGGCGCGGGCCGGGGGCGGCCTGAAAGCGTTTGTATTCGCTGATATAGATCAGATGTTCGATCCGCTTGACGATGTCGCGGTCATAGCCCGCCGCGACGCAATCCGCGACCGAGGCATCGCCATCCACCAGCAGCGCAAGAATACCGTCCAGCACGTCATAGGGCGGCAGGCTGTCTTCGTCCTTTTGATCGGGGCGCAATTCGGCTGATGGCGGCTTGTCGATGATCGCGACAGGGATCACTTCGCCGGCTGGGCCCTGCATCCAGTCGCGGTGATTGGCGTTGCGCCAGCGGCAAGTTTCAAAGACACGGGTTTTATACATATCCTTGATCGGGTTATAGCCGCCCGCCATATCGCCATAGATCGTGGCATAGCCGACCGCGACCTCGGATTTATTGCCGGTGGTCAGCAGCATTTCCCCGAATTTGTTGGATTGCGCCATCAGGAGCAGGCCACGGATGCGGGATTGGATGTTTTCCTCGGTCAGATCGGCGGGCCTGTCGCCGAACAGGGGCGCCAGCGCTTCGGTCACGGCGGCGCGCGGGCCAGTGATGTTGATCGTGTCATAGCGGCAGCCCAGCGCCTGCGCCGCCGCCGCCGCATCATCAAGCGACGCCTGCGAGGTATATTCCGAGGGCAGCATCACGCAGCGCACCTGATCGGCCCCCAGCGCATCAACGGCGATGGCCGCGACGATGGCGGAATCGACACCGCCCGACAGGCCCAGCAGCACCTTGCTGAAACCGGTCTTGCGCATATAGTCGCGCAAAGCCTCGACCATGGCGCGGTAATCCTGTTCCAGATCATCGGGCAACAGCGCCTTGGGCCCATCAAGGGCGACCCAGCCATCGGCGGTTTCCTGAAAATCGACATGGGTGATCGCGGCATCATAGACCGGCAGCTGCACCGCCAGCTGTCCACCACGGTTCAGCACGAAAGACCCGCCGTCGAACATCTGGTCATCCTGCCCGCCGATCATGTTCAGATAGACCAGCGGGACCTCGTTTTCCACGACCCGCGCGATCATGGTCTGCATGCGGATCGGGTATTTGGCGCGGAAATAGGGCGACCCGTTCGGGACCACCAAAATCTGCGCGCCGCTTTCGACCATGGTTTCGCAGACATCGGGCGACCAGGCATCCTCGCAGATGGGCGTGCCGATCCGCGGACCACCCGCAAGCGTGACAGGGCCAGAGATATCGGCGCTTGTGAACAGGCGGCGTTCGTCGAAGACGTTGAAATTGGGCAGCAGATGCTTGCGGAACCGCGCGGTGATGCGGCCACTGGCCAGATAGACATAACAATTGTAGAGCCCGTCACCCTCGACCATGGGCAGCCCGATCCCCAGCACAGGACCGTCCGCGCAGGTCTGCGCCAGCGCGTCAAGCTGGATCGCGGCATCGGCCAAGAAGGCAGGTTTGCGCACCAGATCCTGCGTTTGGTAACCGGTCAGGAACATTTCGGGCAAGACCACCAGATCGGCACCCGCAGCTTTGCCTGCGGCCCATGCCTCTGCCGCCAGCGCCGCATTGCCGGCCAGATCACCCAATGTGGGATTAAGCTGCGCCATGGTCAGGCGAAAGATGCGTGTCATAGTTTTGTCCCAATATCCTGACAATCGTCTAGCACAACAGAGCGCGGGGGAAAGACCAATGGCGACATTCGCCGCTGTTGCGGTCTTACACGTTGTCACCTGCCCGTGGCTCTTTTAAGCTGCGCCAAGCTGAGGGATCGGAGACGCGGATGAAGATGTTTGGTTTACCTGCCAGGATGGCCTTGGCCCTCTTGGTGGCCGGATCAGCTGCCAGCGCGCAGGCGCAGGACGTCCAGACCAAGCAATATGATGATGGTGGCGTCTACGAAGGCAGCTTTGTGGATGGGTTGCAGGACGGAACCGGCACCTACCGGCTGCCCAATGGCTATGAATATACCGGCGAATGGGTCGCAGGCGAAATTCGCGGACAGGGTGTTGCGCGTTTTCCCAACGGATCAGTCTATGAAGGCAGCTTTGTGGCGGGCAAGCCCGAAGGCCAGGGCAAGATCACCTTTGCCGATGGCGGCACTTTCGAGGGTGACTGGGTCGATGGCAACATCACCGGCAATGGCGTGGCGACCTATGCCAATGGGGTCGTCTATCAAGGCGCATTCCGCAATGCGATGCATCACGGGAACGGGATCATGACCAGCCCCGACGGCTATATCTACGAAGGCGCATGGGTCAATGGCGTCAAAGAGGGCGACGGCCGCATCACCTATCCCGATGGCGCGCTCTATGAAGGCAGTTTGCGCGCGGGTGAACGCGACGGGACCGGCACGCTGACCATGGCGGACGGGCTGGTCTATAGCGGTGACTGGGTCGCTGGCCAGATCGAGGGGACAGGCAGTCTGACCCAAGCCAATGGCGATATCTATGAGGGCACATTGATCGCGGGCCGCCGCGAAGGACAGGGCCGCATCACCTATGCCAATGGCGACAGCTATGAAGGCGGCTTTGTGAATGACCGCCGCGAAGGCACCGGCATGTTCCGTGGCGCGGATGGCTATGTTTATGTCGGTGATTGGGTCGGCGGCCAGATGTCCGGCATGGGCGAGGTCACCTATCCCGACGGGTCTGTTTATGTCGGAACCTTTGCCAATGATCGGGCCGACGGGACCGGCAAGATCACCTATCCCGACGGGTCGACCTATGAAGGCGATTGGGTTGCCGGTGTGATCAGCGGCAAGGGTGTCGCGACCTATGCCAATGGGCTGGTCTATGAAGGCGGGTTTCTGAACGCCCAGAACCACGGCCAAGGCAAGATGACCTATAGCGATGGCTATGTCTACGAAGGCGCATGGGCCGAAGGCCAGCGCAACGGCATTGGCCGGGCAACCTATGCCGACGGCACAATCTATGTCGGCGAATTCGTGGGTGGCCAGCGCAGCGGACAGGGCGAGATCACCCTGCCCGACGGCTTCAGCTATGCTGGCGCATGGCAGGATGGCGAGATCAGCGGCTATGGCATCGCAACCTATGCCAATGGCGATTTATACGAGGGCAATTTCCTGCGTGGCCGCCGCGAAGGCCAAGGCAGGATGCGCTATGCCACGGGGCAAGAGGCCACCGGCCTCTGGTCGGACGGGGCCTTTGTGGGACAAACAGCGGGCGAGTGATCCTTTCACGCTCAGACGGGTTGCCCGTCGTCCATCCGCGACAGAAAATCCGCCGCCTCTGACAGCACCTGATCGCGACGTTCCGCGTCCATCTTGTCCCAGATCCTGTACATATTGCCCATCCGGGGATTGCCCTTGAACCGGTCGCGGTGCCGGTCGAGGAAATGCCAGTAAAGCAGGTTGAACGGACAGGCATCCGCGCCGGTCTTGTCCTGCACGCGGTAGGCGCAAGTGCCGCAGTAATCCGACATCTTGTGAATGTAATTGCCTGACGAAATATAGGGTTTCGACGCGATGATCCCGTCATCGGCGAACAGGCTCATCCCGATGACATTGGGCGCCTCGACCCATTCATAGGCATCGGCATAGACGGCCAGATACCATTCATGGACCTCTGCGGGGGCGAGCCCCGCCAGCAGCGCGAAATTGCCGGTGACCATCAGGCGCTGGATGTGGTGGGCATAGGCCTCGGTCCTGGTCTGACCCACGGCTTTGGCGATGCAGTTCATCTTGGTCGGTGCGCCCCAGTACATCGCGGGCAATTTGCGGCTGTGGCCCAGCGCGTTGCGGGTCACATAATCCGGCCCTTCGCGGAAATAGATACCGCGCACATATTCGCGCCAGCCGATGATCTGGCGGATGAAACCTTCGACCGCGTTCAGCGGTGCATCGCCCACGCGATAGGCCGCCTCGGCAGCCTGACAAACCTCCAGCGGGTCCAGCAGACCGGCGTTAAGATAAAGCCCGACAATCCCGTGATAAAGGAACTTGTGATCGTTCAGCATCGCATCCTGATAATCGCCGAACTTGGGCAGCCCCCCTTTGATCCAATGCGCCAGATGCTGGCGGGCTTGACCGGTGTCGGTGGCAAACCAGAACGGGTGCAGATCGCCGAAATTATTGCCGAAACGGCGCGCGACCAGATCAAGCACCTCCTCGACGGTGTCGTCGGGGGTGAATTGCATCGGGCCTGCGTAATCCACGCTGTCGGGGGCCGGTTTGCGGTTGTCGTGGTCGTAATTCCACTTGCCGCCTGCGGGCTGGTCACCATCCATCAAAAGGCCGGTCTTGCGGCGCATGTCGCGGTAGAAATATTCCATCCGCAACTGTTTGCGCCCCTCGGCCCAAGCGTCGAAATCGGCGTGCGACGCGATAAAGCGATCATCGGGCAGGCTGTGCGATTTGATCGGCATGTCCCCCAAAGCCGCGATCAACCGCCATTCGCCGGGTTCGGTATAGACCACACCCGCCGCCTTGTGTTCGCTCGCGCGCCGGATCAGCTCGCCCGTGATCGTGCCGGTGTTGTTGGGATCATCCAGCCGCGTATAGGCGACCTGCCAGCCATCGCGGCGCAGATAATCCGCGAATTTGCGCATCGCGGCGAAGAGAAAGGCGATCTTTTTGGGGTGGTGCGGGACATAAGACGCCTCGTCTGCGACCTCGGCCATGACGACGATATCGCTGGCCTTGTCGCATTTGCGCAGGGCCGACAGGTTGGGCGACAACTGGTCACCTAGCACCAGAACCAGCCTCACCACGCCACCTCGATGCCAGCATAATCGAAAAACCGGCCTGTCTGTGCGGGCATTAGCCCATCGATCACCGCCAGCAGATGCGCCGCCGCTTCGGATGCAGGCATGGTCTTATGACGGCCCGCGTAATTGGCAGTGAATGGCGTTTCCACCGTGCCGGGGTGCAGCGCCACGCAGGCGGCCTGTTTATGCGACCGGCCCAATTCGATCGCGGCACCCCGGATGATCTGGTTCAGCGCTGCCTTGGACGCGCGGTAGCTGTGCCAACCGCCGATCTGGTTATCGCCGATAGACCCCACCCGCGCGGACAGGATGGCTGTCACGGCCGGACCGTCCTTGGCCAAAAGGCGCGGCACATGCCGCAGGATCAGCGCGGGGCCGATGGTATTGACCGCCATGACCTGCGCCATCGTGCCTGCGTCGATGGCTGCCAGCGCCTTTTCCGGGCTGCTGCCTTGCGGGGCCAGAATGCCGATTGCGACAAAGATCAGATCGAACGGTCCCGCCAGCGCGCCAAGATGCGCATCGACCGAGGCGGGATCGGTCACGTCGAACCCGTCGCCACGCCGCGACAGGCGCGTGACCGCAATGCCGCGGTTTTCCAGTGCCAGCGCAACCGCCGCGCCAATGCCGCCCGAGGCGCCGATGATCAATGCATTTTCCATACGCATGAGATTAGGACGCCGCCCAATCGCGACCAGGCCCTGCCCCGCCTTGACGACAAATAAGCACTTTTCATCGCGGATCAGATTTGTATAGTCACCGCCATGATCACGATGGCACAGACATTCGGCACTGCCCCCGCCCTGCTACTTCTTAGCAGCGCCTGAGCGTGCCTGTCGGCGCGACCGCTCGGATGGGACAGCGCCGATACCTGCCAAAGATCAAAGGAATAATGACATGACCAAAGACAAAGTGTTGATTTTCGACACGACCCTGCGCGACGGCGAACAAAGCCCCGGTGCGA
This sequence comes from Yoonia vestfoldensis, assembly GCF_002158905.1. Taxonomy (NCBI): domain Bacteria; kingdom Pseudomonadati; phylum Pseudomonadota; class Alphaproteobacteria; order Rhodobacterales; family Paracoccaceae; genus Yoonia; species Yoonia vestfoldensis. The sequence continues at coordinate 576,549 of NZ_CP021431.1, read as the reverse complement.
CGATGACCCATGCCGAAAAGCTGGAAATCGCGGAATTGCTGGATGATATGGGCGTCGATATCATCGAGGCCGGTTTCCCCATCGCTTCTGAGGGGGATTTCAACGCGGTCAGCGAAATCGCCAAACGGGCCAAACGCGCCACGATCTGCGGGCTGGCGCGGGCGAATTACAAGGATATCGACCGCTGCTGGGACGCGGTGAAACACGCCGCATCGCCGCGCATCCATACCTTCATCGGCACCTCGCCGTTGCACCGCGCGATCCCGAACCTTGACATGGACCAGATGGCCGAACGCATCCATGACACGGTGACCCATGCGCGCAATCTGTGCGACAATGTGCAGTGGTCGCCGATGGATGCGACGCGCACGGAATGGGATTACCTGTGCCGCGTGGTTGAGATCGCGATCAAGGCGGGGGCGACGACGATCAACATCCCCGACACCGTGGGCTATACCGCCCCTGCCGAAAGTGCCGATCTGATCAAGCGGCTGATCGCCACTGTGCCCGGCGCGGATGATGTGATTTTCGCCACCCATTGCCACAATGACCTTGGCATGGCGACGGCCAATTCGCTGGCCGCTGTGATCGGCGGCGCGCGCCAGATCGAATGCACGATCAACGGTCTGGGCGAACGCGCGGGCAACACCGCCTTGGAAGAGGTCGTGATGGCCCTGAAAATCCGTGGCGATATCATGCCCTATGAGACGGGGATCGACACGCGCAAGATCATGAACATCTCGCGCCGGGTGGCGACCGTGTCGGGCTTTGCCGTGCAGTTCAACAAGGCCATCGTGGGCAAGAACGCCTTTGCCCATGAAAGCGGCATCCATCAGGACGGGATGCTGAAGAACGCCGAAACGTTTGAGATCATGCGCCCAGAGGATGTGGGCCTGTCGGGCACCAGCCTGCCGTTGGGCAAACATTCGGGCCGTGCCGCCCTGCGCGCGAAACTGGCCGCGCTTGGCTTTGATCTGGCCGATAACCAGCTGAATGATGTCTTCGTGCGGTTCAAGGATCTGGCCGACCGCAAAAAGGAAGTCTTTGACGATGACCTGATGGCGCTGGTCTATCAAAACGAAAGCGGCGAGGACCGGATCAAGCTGAAATCCCTGCGCGTCGTCTGTGGCACCGAAGGGCCGCAGCAGGCGGATATGGTGCTGGATATCGACGGCGAAGATGCCACCACAACGGCCACGGGCGACGGCCCTGTGGATGCGACCTTCAACGCGGTCAAGGCTTTGTTCCCGCATGGCGCGCGGTTGCAATTGTATCAGGTGCAGGCCGTGACCGAAGGCACCGATGCACAGGCCACCGTCATGGTCCGGATGGAAGAGGACGGCCGCATCGCAACCGGCCAATCCGCCGATACCGATACGGTCGTGGCCAGCGCCAAAGCCTATATCAACGCGCTGAACCGGCTGCTGGTGCGGCGCGCCCATTCACAGCCGGGCTATGACACCAAGGGTGTCAGCTACAAAGACAGCTAAGCCAAACGACTCGGATGCGTGCAACAGGCGGCCCCCGCAACGGGGCCGCCTGTTGTCTTTGCAGGGCCGGGTATCGGGCGGGATATAAGGCGATGTTGCAAAAGTTATATCTATTGTTGTTACTTTAGCTAAAATAGAAACGATACATTGCATTAGATCAATCAGCGCCCGACCGCCACCATGACAGAAACGAGGGCTTCTCTCCCTGCGCCGCAATCTTTATAACCGTTGCAACCGGGCGCAGCGGGACGGCGCGGGACAGTGATTTTTGAATAGGAAGGCCACAGCATGTTTGGCTTCGGCGGTATTTTTTCCTCGGATATGGCGATCGACTTGGGCACGGCCAATACATTGGTCTATGTCAAAGGCAGGGGCATCATCCTGTCGGAACCCTCGGTGGTGGCCTATCAGGTCAAGAACGGCGTGCGCAAAGTGCTGGCCGTGGGCGAGGATGCGAAACTGATGCTGGGCCGCACCCCCGGCAGTATCGAGGCGATCCGCCCGATGCGTGACGGGGTGATCGCGGATTTCGACACGGCCGAGGAAATGATCAAGCATTTCATCCGCAAGGTCCATAAACGGTCCACCTTTCGCAAACCCAAGGTCATCGTCTGCGTCCCGCATGGCGCAACCCCCGTCGAAAAGCGCGCGATCCGGCAATCGGTTCTGTCGGCAGGCGCACGGCGCGCGGGGCTGATCGCCGAACCCATCGCGGCGGCCATCGGGGCGGGGATGCCGATCACGGACCCCACCGGCAATATGGTCGTGGATATCGGCGGCGGCACAACCGAAGTGGCGGTGCTGTCGCTGGGTGATATCGTCTATGCGCGGTCCGTGCGCGTCGGTGGCGACCGCATGGACGAGGCGATCATCAACTACCTGCGCCGCCAGCATAACCTGCTGATCGGGGAATCCACCGCTGAGCGGATCAAGACCAGCATCGGCACCGCGCGGATGCCCGACGACGGCCGTGGCCAGTCGATGATGATCCGCGGCCGTGACCTGCTGAACGGTGTGCCCAAGGAAACCGAGATCAACCAGGCGCAAGTGGCCGAGGCTTTGGCCGAACCGGTCCAGCAAATCTGCGAGGCGGTGATGACCGCATTGGAAGCAACGCCCCCCGATCTGGCGGCCGATATCGTCGATCGCGGCGTGATGCTGACCGGGGGTGGTGCGCTGCTGGGCCAGCTGGATCTGGCGCTGCGCGAACAGACCGGCCTTGCGATTTCGGTCGCGGATGAATCGCTCAATTGCGTGGCGCTGGGGACCGGGCGCGCGCTCGAATACGAAAAGCAACTGCGGCATGTGATCGACTACGACAGCTAACTCCGGCCTGAGGACATCCGCCCCTTGGCACGCGACAAGACCAGCGAGACCTATATCGCCCCCGTCCGCAACCTGCTGGTGGGGGTGTTGGTGCTGGCCTTGCTGGCGGTTTTTGCTGTCTGGCGGATCGACAGCCCGCGCGTGGAACGCTTGCGCATGGCGGTGATCGACCGCGTCGTGCCCTCGGTCGAATGGGCGATGGCCCCGGTCCAAGGGGCCGCCCATCTGCTGGCCGATTTCCAAAGCTATCAGCGGCTTGCTGCGCAGAACCAGGATCTGCGCCGCGAACTGCAACAGATGAAAGCCTGGCGCGAGGCCGCGCTGCAGCTGGAACAAGAGAATGCAAAGCTGCTGGATCTGAACAATGTCCGGATCGACCCGCAGCTGACCTTCGTGACCGGTGTCGTGATGACCGATAGCGGATCGCCTTTCCGGCAATCGGTGCTGCTGAATGTCGGGACACGCGACGGGATCATTGATGGCTGGCCCACGATGGATGGTATCGGGCTGGTCGGCCGGATCGCGGGCGTCGGCCGCCAGACAAGCCGGGTGCTACTGCTGACCGATACATCCAGCCGGATACCGATCACGATCCTGCCCTCGGGGCAGCGCGCGATCCTTGCCGGTGACAGCACCCCGAACCCGCTGATCGAGTTTCTCGAAGACCGCGCCGTCGTGCGCCCTGGTGACAGGGTCGTATCCTCGGGCGATGGCGGGGTCTTTCCCGCCGATCTGCTGGTGGGACAAGTGGCCTTGGGCACCGACAACCGGCTGCGCGTGCGTCTGGCGGCCGATTACCAGCGGCTGGAATTCCTGCGCGTCCTGCGGGCACATCCGCGTGAGGTGATCCATGATCCGGGCCGCTTGCTGACACCTTTGCCAGAGATCTACGGGCCATCCGCGCTTAACCCCGCGACAGCCGGCACAGCCGGGGCCAGTGATGGCTGATTTTGCCGAGCCATCAACCTGGGCGCGGCGGGCGGTATTCGTGCTGCTGGCGAGCATCGTGACGATCACCCAGCTGGTGCCGCTGAACCTGGAACCGGCAGGCTGGGCCGCCCCTGACCTGCTGCTGGCCATGACCTGCGTCTGGGTCGCGCGTCGGCCAAGCTATGTGCCAGTCTACATCGTTGCTGCAGTGTTTTTCGCCACCGATCTGCTGTTCCAGCGGCCACCCGGTCTCTGGGCGGCGCTGGTGGTGCTGCTGTCCGAGGCGATCCGCACCCGACACCGCGAATTGCGCAGCATGTCTTTCGCGGCGGAATGGGCCTTTGTCGCGCTGGGGCTGGTCACGATCACATTGGCGAACCGGGTCGTGCTTGCTATTGTGATGACACCTTTGGCACCTTTGGGGCTGACGATGATGCAATTGGGCGGCACTGTGCTGATCTATCCGCTGGTGGTATTCGTCGCCCATTACCTGCTTGGCGTGGCCTATGCCGCGCCGGGCGATATGCGCAAGATTGGACAACGCCCATGAGACGCCCTCCCAAGGACGTGATCCAGAGCACGCGCATCATCGGGCGGCGCGCGCTGGTCGTCGGCGGGTTGCAATTGGGCGTCTTGGGCGCGATCGGTTTTCGGCTGCGCGACATGCAGGTCGAACAGGCCGATCAATACCGGATGCTGGCCGAGGAAAACCGCATCAGCATGCGCCTGCTGCCGCCCGCACGCGGCATGATCTTTGACCGCAACGGGATCGCCATTGCCGCCAATGAACAGAATTACCGCGTCGTCATGGTCCGCGAGGATGCGGGCGATATCGAAAAAGTGCTCGCGCGCCTGACCGAGATCATCGACATCCCCCCCGATGCGCTGACCCGCGCGATCGAGGAAATGCGCCGCCGCGCGCCCTTTGTGCCGGTCACGATCCTTGAACGCGTGTCCTGGGACCATGTCGCACAGATCAATCTGAACACGCCGGTTCTGCCCGGTGTGCAGGCCGAGGTCGGGCTTAGCCGCTATTATCCGATGGGCGAGGATATGGCCCATGTCGTCGGCTATGTCGGCCCGGTCAGCGATTTCGACCTCAGCCAGATCGAGAACCCCGACCCGCTGTTGCAGATCCCGCGTTTCGAATACGGCAAGACCGGCGCGGAAAACCGGCTCGAGACAGATCTGCGCGGCAAGGGCGGCACCCGCCGCATCGAGATCAGCGCCGCAGGCCGGATCATCCGCGAACTTGACCGGCAGGACGGTATCGCCGGCAAGGATGTGCAATTGACCATCGACGCGCGGCTGCAATCTTATGTGCAGGCGCGGCTGGATGGCGAATCCGCCAGCGCGGTGGTGATCGACCTTGAAAACGGCGATCTGCGCGCGGTGGTCTCATCGCCCTCCTTCGATCCGAACATGTTCGTGCGCGGCATTTCGGTGGCGGATTGGCAGGCGCTGATGGAAAACAAATATCGCCCGCTGGCGGCCAAGGCGGTGCAAGGCACCTATCCGCCCGGATCGACCTTTAAGATGGTCACGCTGCTCGCCGCGATGGAGGCTGGCGTGATCACCGCAGAGGACACTGTCTATTGTCCGGGCCATGCCGATGTGGGCGGCACAAGGTTTCATTGCTGGAAACGCGGCGGTCATGGCAATATGAACCTGCATGAATCCATGAAACAAAGCTGCGATGTGTATTATTACGATATCGCGCAGCGCGTCGGCATAGACAAAATGGCAGAAATGGCCCGCAAGCTGGGCCTTGGCGTCCGCCATGACCTGCCCTTATCCGCCGTGGCGACAGGCATCGCACCCGACCGCGATTGGAAAACATCGGTGCGCGGCGAGACCTGGCGGATCGGCGATACGGTCAACGCATCCATCGGCCAGGGCTATGTGTTGACATCGCCGATGCAGCTGGCGGTGATGACGGCCCGGCTTGCCACTGGCCACGAGATCACGCCCCGGCTGATCCGGCTGATCGACGGGGTCGCCCAGCCCGGCGGGATCGGGCCAAGCTTGGGGTTGAATGAAAACACCCTGCGCCGGGTGCGCGCCTCGATGGATGCGGTCTGCAATCACAACCGTGGCACCGCCTATGGATCACGCATCCTGGCCGAGGGGCGCAAGATGGCGGGCAAGACCGGCACCAGCCAGGTCCGCCGCATCACCCCCGAAGAACGCGCCGCAGGGGTGATCCGCAACGAAGACCTGCCCTGGGAACGCCGCGACCATGCCTTGTTCGTGGGCTATGCGCCGCTGGATAATCCGCGCTATGCCGTCTCGGTCGTGGTCGAACATGGCGGCGGCGGCGCGGCGGCGGCCGCCCCGGTGGCGCGTGACATCCTGTTGCAGGCCCAATATGGTGGCCCGCCGCCGCTGACGGCCTATCCCGCCAACCTGCGCGAGCAGATCGCCGCCCAGCAGCGCCGCATCGCGGACCGCATCCCCGCCGGCACCCGCAGTCAGAGCCGCGCATGAGCTATCTTGAATATAACACCAAATCCGTGCCGGTCGGCCTGCGCAAATTGCTGTATCTCAACTGGCCGGTGGTCTTGTTGCTGATCGCGGTCGCTTCGGCCGGTTTCGTGATGTTGTATTCGGTGGGCGGCGGGTCGATCACTCCATGGGTGGAACCCCAGATGAAGCGGTTCGCCCTTGGGCTTTGCGTCATGATCGGCGTGGCGATGGTGCCGATCTGGTTCTGGCGGAACATGTCCTTTGTGGCTTTTGGCGGGTCCGTTCTGCTGCTGATCGGGGTGGAATTATTCGGCGATGTGCGGATGGGCGCGCAACGCTGGATCGATCTGGGTTTCATGCGGCTGCAACCCTCGGAGCTGACAAAGATCACGCTGGTGATGTTTCTGGCGGCCTATTACGACTGGCTGCCGCTAGAGCGCAAATCGCATCCTGTCTGGGTCATGGTGCCGGTGGTCGTGATCCTTGTGCCGGTGGCGCTGGTGCTGCAACAGCCCGACCTTGGCACGGCCTTGCTGCTTTTGATCGGCGGGGGCGCGATCATGTTTCTGGCGGGCGTGCATTGGGCCTATTTCGCCACGGTGATTGCCGCGGGGCTTGGCCTTGTCATGGCGGTATTCCAAAGCCGCGGCACAGCCTGGCAAATCCTGCAAGATTATCAATACCGGCGCATCGACACTTTTCTGGACCCGACCAACGACCCGCTGGGCGCGGGCTATAACATCACCCAGGCCAAGATCGCGCTTGGCTCTGGTGGATGGACCGGGCGGGGGTTCATGCAAGGCACCCAATCGCAGCTGAACTTTCTGCCCGAAAAGCATACCGATTTCATCTTTACCACCCTGGCCGAAGAATTCGGTTTTGTCGGCGCAATGACCCTGTTGGTGCTCTATACGCTGATCATCCTGTTCTGCATCGCCTCTGCGCTGTCGAACAAGGACCGCTTTGGGGCCTTGCTGACGCTGGGGATCGCGCTGACGTTCTTTTTGTTCTTCGCCGTGAATATGGCGATGGTCACGGGATTGGCCCCGGTGGTCGGCGTGCCCTTGCCGCTGGTCAGCTATGGCGGATCGGCGATGCTGGTGCTAATGGGCGCTTTCGGGCTGATCCAAAGCGCCCATGTGCATAGGCCACGCTGATGTTGAATGTTCTGTTTTCCGCCAAGCCGCAGGCATGGGACGCCTATCAAGCCCCCTTGTCGGATGCATTTGCCAAGGCCGGGCTGGCTGTTGCGCTGGCGCGCGACCACGCCCCCGCCAAGACCGATTACATCGTCTTTGCCCCCAATGGGCCGGTGCGCGATTTTGCGCCCTATGTGAATACCAAAGCCGTGTTGAGCCTTTGGGCCGGGGTCGAGACTGTCGTGGACAACCCCACCCTGACCCAGCCTTTATGCCGGCTTGTCGATCCCGGCCTGACGCGGGGGATGGTGGAATGGGTGACAGGCCATGTGCTGCGCCATCATCTGGGGATGGATGCGCATATCCTGGGCCAGGATGGCATCTGGCGCGATGAGATCAGCCCACCGCTGGCCGCGGAAAGACCAGTGACAATCCTGGGCATCGGCGCGCTGGGGGCGGCTTGCGGGCAGGCCCTGGCCGGTCTGGGTTTCGCGGTGACCGGCTGGAGCAGATCACCAAAAGACGTGCCGGGCCTGCGCTGTCTGCATGGCGCGGCCGGCTTGCAAGAGGCGCTGCGCGCGGCGCAGATCGTCGTGACCTTGTTGCCGCAGACGGCGGATACGCAAAATATCCTTGATGCGCAAAATCTGGCGCTGCTGGCACCGGGTGCCTGCGTCATCAACCCCGGTCGCGGTCCGCTGATCGACGATGCCGCCTTGTTGCAGGCGCTGGACAGCGGCCAGATCGCCCATGCCACGCTGGATGTGTTCCGCCGCGAACCCTTGCCCGCCGATCACCCGTACTGGGCGCATCCCCAAGTGACCGTCACCCCCCACATTGCCGCCACCACGCGCCCCGAAACCGCCGCCAAGATCATCGCCGAGAACATCAGGCGGGGCGAGGCAGGGCTGCCGTTTCTGAACGTCGTCGACCGGCAGTTGGGGTATTAGGGTCGCATTCCTGCGGAATACGATGCCTCCGGCGGGGATATTTGGGCTCGGAAGATGGGATCGCGTCAGCGCAATTTGGGCGGCTTTGTCGGGTCCATGCCAGGGGCGGCGGGACCGGAGGCAGCGACGGGGGGTTCGGGCAGGTCAAAGCGCAGGCCGACCTTTGCCAAGCGTGCTGCCATCGGGTCGCTGGCGCGCAGGAACAGCACATCCATCATCCCCGCCGCGATGCCTGAAAAGGTCAGCGCCTCGCCTGCCGCAGAGGCCAGCGCCTTTTCGGCACCGTCCACTGTATCGACAAAGGCCAGAATATGGCCTTTCGCGCCGCTGTCATAGGTGACTTCGGCCAGATAGGCCAACCGCGCCAGCCCGGCGGCAATCGCCAGTTTGCGGTCAAGCCCTGTGATCACGCTTTGCGGCAGGTGGCGCGGGGCAGCGATGGCAGTCAACCGCGCCTCGGTCTCGGCGGGGGCATGTGACAGCGTCTGCGCCAGCCAATCCACCGCATCCGCAGGGATCAGCATGGCAGAGGGGGCCACGTCAAGGTTCAGCCCCAGCCCGACCCCCTGCCCCGCCAGCATCTGCACCAGCGCCCGCCCCGGCAAGGCTGCATAGGGCGCGATCCGGCCCACGAAATCCGACAGCCGTTCTTCGCGGTCAAAGATCAGCGCATATTGCCCGTCCTCGACATCAAAGAGCGCCGGCGTGATCTGGTCGCCATCCGCCTCGCCGCCCAGCAGCAGATAGATTTCGCTATCGGCCAGCCTTTCGTAGAACCGCAAACGGGCGGCATCATCCTCGGGTGCTGCCTCCATCGCCGCATGGGCATTGTCGAGATCGGTCATTGCCTAGAGCGCCTGCAACCGTTTGAACAAGGCAGAGGTATCCCAGCGCCCGCCACCCATTTTCTGCACATCCTTGTAGAATTGATCCACAAGCGCGGTGACAGGCAGGCTGGCGCCGTTTTCATCTGCCGTATCAAGGCAGATGCCCAAATCCTTGCGCATCCAATCCACGGCGAAACCATGGGTGAAATGATCGTCCAGCATGGTTTTATAGCGGTTGTTCATCTGCCAACTGCCCGCGGCCCCCTGGCTGATCACCTCGATCACCGCATGCCCGTCAAGCCCGGCCTTATCGGCGAAATGCATCGCCTCGGACAGGCCCTGCACAAGCCCCGCGATGGCGATCTGGTTGCACATCTTGGTCATCTGGCCAGCACCGCTGTCGCCGATCCGGCGGGCGAGCTTGGCATAGACGTCGATCACCGCGCTGATCGCATCGTAATCGGCCTGGTCACCGCCACACATGATCGACAATTGCGCGTTTTCCGCACCGGCCTGGCCGCCCGAGATCGGCGCATCGACAAAGCCAAGACCCTTGTCCTTGGCGGCGGCGTAAAGCTCGCGCGTGACCTTGGCGGAGACGGTGGTATGATCGACAAAGATCGCGCCTTTGCCCATGGTCGCAAAGGCCCCATCAGCGCCGGTGCAGACCGCGCGCAGATCATCGTCATTGCCCACGCAGGCCAGCACGATATCGGCGCCTTTGGCGGCGGCGGCGGGTGTGTCGGCGGCAGTGCCCCCATGTTTGGCGACCCAGGCATCGGCCTTGGCGCGGGTCCGGTTATAGACGGTCACCTCATGCCCGGCGGCGGCCAGATGGCCCGCCATCGGGAAACCCATCACCCCAAGGCCGAGAAAAGCAAGTTTTGTCATGATCCATAGTCCTATTCATTTTGGCAAAGATAGCGCGTGGCACGCGGGGTCAATCCCGCCGCCCGTCAAAGCTGCCCGTGCATCATGTCAGACCATGCCGGAAGGGCAAGCCCGCCCATGGGCGCAGTTTTGCCCTGATCATGGCGTTGTCGTCGCAATCAGGCCGCATTTTGTGACTATGAATCCCGATCATCAGGGCCTGTTAACCTTTTAGCGGGCATCCTGTCGCACAACGTTCTGACAGGTAGTTACAGGACCCAAATGCTGGAATTTGCGCATGTCAGCAAATCATTCTGGACCGGCACACAGCGCAAGGTGATCCTTGACCGCGTGTCGTTTCGCGTGGAACTGGGCAATTCGCTGGGCATTCTTGCGCCCAACGGGACCGGCAAGACCACCTTGATCAACATGATGGCGGGGCTGGAAAAACCCGATGAAGGCATGATCACCCGCAATTGCCGCATTTCCTTTCCATTGGGGTTCATGGGCGGGGTGATCAACAAGCTGAGCGCGATGGAAAACAGCCGCTATATCGCGCGGATCTATGGGCTTGATCCTGATTATGTCGAAAGCTTCTGTCGCTGGCTCTGCGGGATCGAGGAATATTTCGACATGCCCGTCGGCACCTATTCCAGCGGGATGAAACAGCGGTTCACCTTTGCGCTGATGCTGGCGCTGGATTTCGACATCTACCTGATCGACGAAGGCATGCCCAGCGCCACGGATGCGGAATTCAATCGCAAGGCGGGCGATATCCTGCGCGAACGGCTGGAAAGCACGACGATCATCATCGTATCGCATCAGGCGGCGACGCTGGAACGGTTCGCGCGCTCTGCCGCCGTGCTGCGCAACGGGCAGCTTTACATGTTCGATACACTCGAAGAGGCAAAGGCGCTATATGACTACCAAACCTAGGGTCCAGAAATTCCGCATCCGGCGCGATGCGCAGGCAGATGCAGCGCCCGCGCCACAGGCCGAGGCCGCGCAACCCGCCGCGCCGGCCGCACCCGCCCAGAGCCTGCAGGAGCAGCTGGATGCCATCGCCCAAGAAGGGCTGACCGGCCGCCAGCTGCGCATGGCGCGCCGTGTCGCCCAGAAACAGGGTTTGACCGTCGGGTCCGATTACGACGCCGTGCGCCAGCTGCGCCTGGCCGGGATCGACCCGTTCCAGCGGCAATCTGTGCTGGAACTGGTGCAGCCCAAACCCGATGCCGCCGGGCGTATCCAATTGCCCGACACGATTGCCCAGGGCAATACGCTGCCCGAATCCAAGGCGATCCAGCGGGCCAACAAGAATGCCTCTGAGATCGTCAAGATCCAGCGCGACATTGCCCGCCGCAGGCGGCGCAAGCTGGCATTGCTGACGGTGCGTCTGGCGGTCTTTATCTTGCTGCCGACCTTTCTGGCGGGCTGGTATTACTACACGATTGCCACGCCGATGTATGCCACCAAATCCGAAATCGTGATCCAGCAGGCGCAGCCCGCCCAAGCCGGGGCCGGCGGCTTTGCCAATATGTTTCAAGGCACCTCGATGGCCACCCAACAAGACAGTATCGCCGTGCAATCCTATCTTGCCTCGCGCGAGGCGATGTTGCGGCTGGATGCCGATCACGGCTTTAAGGCGCATTTCAGCGACCCCGCCATCGACCCGATCCAGCGCCTTGCCCCGGATGCCACCAATGAGGCCGCGTTCAAACTGTTCAAGCGCCATGTCATCATCAGCTATGACCCGACCGAGGGCCTGATCCGGATGGAGGTCATCGCAGCCGCGCCCGACAAGGCCTATGAATTTGCGCAAGCGCTGATCGGCTATGCCGAAGAACAGGTTGATCAATTGACCCGCCGCATGCGCGGCGACCAGATGCAGGGCGCGCAGGAAAGCTATGAAGCCGCCGAACGACGCCGCGCAGAGGCGCTGGCGGCATGGCTCGCGATCCAGCAAGAGGTTCAGCAGATCGACCCGGTCAGCGAATCCGCCAGCCGCCTTGGCCAGATTTCGACATTGGAAGGCGAAAGGCAGCGCTTGGAACTGGTGCTGCAATCGCGGCTGAACGTGGACCGGCCCAGCCAGGTGCAGGTCCAGACGCTGCGCGACCAGATCGCGAATATCAACGCCTTGATCAGTGAATTGCGCGGCGAGCTGATCGGCAAGAACAATGATCAAGGGTCACTGGCCGCGCGCAACACCGAATTGCTGACCGCCGAAGAAAATTACACCTTTCAGACAGTCATGGTGCAACAGGCGCTGACCCAGATGGAAACAGCCCGGATTGAAGCGAACCGGCAGGTGCGCTACCTGTCAGAAAGCGTGCGGCCTGTCTTGCCCGATCAGGCGACCTATCCGCGTGCTTTTGAAAACACGATACTGGCTTTTTTGATATTCTCGGGCATTTACCTGATGATCTCGTTGACAGCCTCTATCCTTCGCGAACAGGTCAGCTCTTGATGCATATCGTTGAAATCGGAAAACTGAAGGTCGGCAATGATCTGCCGCTGCTGCTGATCGCTGGTCCTTGCCAGTTGGAAAGCACCGATCACGCCCAGATGATCGCGGGGCGGATGGCGGAAATCTGTGCGGCCCATGGCGCGCAATTCGTGTTCAAAGGCAGTTTCGACAAGGCCAATCGCACCTCGGTCGGTGGCAAGCGCGGGCTTGGCATCGATGGCGGGCTGAAGGTGATGCAATCGGTCAAGGACAGCATCGGCTGCCCGGTGCTGACCGATATCCACACGGCTGATCAATGCGCCCCGGTCGCTGCGGTCTGCGACGTGCTGCAAATCCCCGCTTTCCTGTGCCGGCAGACCGACCTTTTGATCGCGGCAGGCGAAACCGGCGCAGTCATTAACGTCAAGAAAGGCCAGTTCCTGGCCCCCTGGGACATGCCCAATGTCGTGGCCAAGATCGAAAGCACCGGCAACCGGCGCATCCTTGTGACGGATCGTGGCACGTCTTTTGGCTATAACACGCTGGTGGCCGACATGCGGTCGCTGCCGACGATGGCGCGGATGGGCTATCCTGTCGTGATGGATGCGACCCATTCGGTGCAGCAACCGGGCGGGCAAGGCGGATCATCGGGCGGCCAACGCGAATTCGCCCCGGTGATGGCACGGGCCGCAGTATCGCTGGGGATCGCCGCAGTCTTTATCGAGACCCATGAAGACCCCGACATTGCGCCATCCGACGGGCCGAACATGATCCCGCTGGCGCAGATGGACGCGCTGGTCCAAAGCCTGATGGATTTCGACGCGCTGGCAAAGGCAGACCCGATCCGGGTCTGACAAAGCGCAGGCCGAGGCTGACCGGCAGGGCCTTGCGCGCAGACGCCGCTTATACCCCACAAAACAACGCGCAAAACACGCAGCTTGGCGGCATGAACCGCCCGGCACATGCGCCGCCATGCGGATGCATGCCCCCGCCACGTCAGCAGAAAGTTTTCGCGCCCGGACCGCCAAAAGGAATAGTCGGCTTTTTGGCAAAACGGGGCTTGAACCGCCCTGCGCTTCGCAGTATCCAGCGCCACGCTGTTGGGATGTAGCCAAGTGGTAAGGCATCGGTTTTTGGTACCGTGTATCGTAGGTTCGAATCCTACCATCCCAGCCAGCTTACCCAGATAATCACTTTTTATTGCGCCGGGCGGGCTGTTGCGCGCGCGTCAGGCCTTGGCGGGCTTGGTCTGCGCCCCTTTGCGTCAGAGAAATTGCGCGATCACGGGGCCACGACGGCGGGCGGGCCGGAATGCGACATGGGATTGGCATCTCCGCGCAGCATCTCGCGTTCTGCATCGGCGCGGCTTTCTGCGATAATGCCATCGTTTTCGGGGGTCTCGATCTCCGCAAAGGCGATATCCGCGATGGCGTCACGCGTAGCGGACAACAAGATCTGCGCCTCGGCCTGCATCTGCGGCCGATCAAAGACCGCGCTCGGCTGGGTGAACAGGACATCGCAAAGCGCGCGTTCAAGCTCTTCGGCACATTCGATGATCACGGCACGCACCCGCCCGCAGGTTTCGGCACTGGGCATCGCCACGCATTCATCGACCATCGGCACGAAAAGCGCCTCGTCCTGGGCTGCGGCATGATTGCTTTGCGCATGGCTGACGGCTGGCATCACAGAGAGGCAAAACCCGATTGCGCCAGTTGCAGTGATATTTTTGAATTGCATCATCTTCTCCTGTCGCCATGGGACGGGTGAATGGGGGGCCGCCTTGCGCAACCCGCCCCGCCTGATGTCAAGCGGCGGCCCTGACGTATAGGCACAGAACGCCGCGCGCGGGGCTTCGTTCCCTGCGGCAGGGTTCGGGGCGATCATGGCAGGGCTTGGGGGCTACTCGGGATCCGCGACAACACGTTCCAGATAATCGGCCAGGGCCGCGCGGTCCTCGGGTGCGGCGATGCGCTGTTCGGGCATCCGCGAACCGGGGGTATAGGCCTCGGGGCCGTAGGTGAACAGGTCGGACAGCGTTTGCGGGGTCCAGATGATCGCCATCTCTTGCAAGGCTTCGGAATAATCATACCCCGACTGCGAGCCGATCTTGCGGCCAAAAATGCCGTAAAGGCTGGGGCCTGCCCTGCTGTGGTCATCCGGTTCGAGTGAATGGCAGACGGCGCAATTGTTCCAGATCTCGGCGCCACGGCTATTGTCATGCGCAGCGGCGACCGCCGGGGCCAGACCGCCCCCCAAAGCATCACCATCAAGCGACCAGCGGCGGATCGTGCCGTCCGCGCCCGCGGTGAATAGCTGCGCCTGCGTGATGGCCAGGCCCCAGACCGGACCGGCCGCAGCGGTAAAGGAATGGCGCGGCACCAGATTATCGCCCTGCACCAGCCAGACCGTCCCATCCAGCGTTCCCGCCGCGATATGATCTGCGCCGGACGCCACCGACAGCAGCGGGCGGTCGGTCAGAAACCGCTCTGCCGTCAAGGCGCCGGCCGCATCGTAACGCCGCAGCGCGCCATCGGCAAAGATCACCGCAACGCCATCATCCACGCGCGCCAGACCATTTGGCAGCGCGGGCAGCCCCACCCTGAATGCCAACGTGGATGACGCAGTCAAGCCAGTCAGCAGCAAGTCGCCGCCCAATGTGACCAGCTGCCCATCCGGCAAAAAGCCAAGGCCCGTCACCCGGTCGCTATGGGCCGTGAAAATCTGTGTTTCGAAACTGCCAAGATCAAGGCGCATCACGCGCCCGTCCCAATAGCCAGCGGCGGCCTGCGTCCCATCGGCACTGACGGCAAGCGAGGCCACGGCGGATTGCCCCGCTGGCGTGGCAAAATCGGGCATGCGTCCGTCCAGCTGCCAGACCGCCAGACGCCCGTCCTGCCCTGCGGTGATGAAACCGCCATGCGGCAAAAGCCGGACAGCGGTGACATTGCCGGTGTGAAACCGGGTGACATTGCGCGCGGTTGCCGCGTCCAATGTCCACAGGATCGCCCGCGTGTCAAAGCCGCCAGAAACCAGCAGGCCCTGTCCCGCATCCAACGCACCCACCGGCCCGCCATGCCCGACCAGATCCTGCGCAGCGGCAGGCCCGATCAGGCCAAGCGCCGTGATCAGCGGTATCAGCCCCTGACGCACGATCCGCGCAGGATCAATAGGTGACCAGATTTGTTCCGGGCGCATCGACCCGCGCGCCCTCGGTCGCATAGGCGGAATAGCTTGGCTGCTGGAACGAGCCCTGCAACACCGACGCCGCGCCAAAGGCGATGACACCGGCAAAGATCACGGCAAAAATAAAGGCTTTCATATCGGTTCTCCTGTCTGTTTTCGTTTGTTACATCATGCGCGGGGAAAGCCCCGGCTTTTCTGCGCCCAGCCCATCAAGCATGGTCTGCGCGATATCCTTGTAAATCTGCCCCAAGGGACCGTCGGGATCGCGCGCGACAATCGGTTGCCCCGCATCCGAGGCCGCGCGCAGCGCCATGGTCAGCGGCACCGCCCCCAGGAACGGCACACCCAGCCGCCCGGCCTCTGTTTTCGCGCCGCCCTCGCCAAAGATCGCATGGCTGCTGCCGCAATCGGGGCAGATGAATTGGGCCATATTCTCGATCACCCCAAGGATCGGCACATCCACCTTGCGGAACATCGCAATGCCGCGCCGCACGTCGATCAGCGACAGGTCCTGCGGGGTCGAGACGATCACCGCCCCCGCCAGCCTTGTGCCCTGTGCCAGCGCCAGCTGGGCATCGCCGGTGCCGGGCGGCATATCGACCAGCAGCACATCCAGCGCGCCCCATTCCACATCGGCCATCATCTGCGTGATCGCCGACATCACCATTGGTCCCCGCCAGACCATCGCAGTCTCTGGCTCGACCAGCAGGCCCATCGACATCGCTTGCAACCCATAGGCCCGCATCGGGCGCAATTTGCGCCCCTCGCCCATGCCGGGTTTGCCATGCAATCCCAACAAGGTCGGCAAGGACGGGCCATAGATATCCGCGTCCAGAATGCCGACCCGCAGGCCCAAGGCCACCAGCGCCAGCGCCAGATTGACCGTCGTGGTCGATTTGCCGACCCCGCCCTTGCCAGAGGCCACGGCGATCACATGACCGACATTTTCCAAAGGGTCCGTCTTTGATGGCGTCTTTTCAACCAGTTTCGGTGGTGCTGCCCGTTCGGCGGTCAGCACGACAAAGGCCGATGTGACCCCCTCCAAAGCCCGCAAGCGCGCTTCGAGCCTATCGCGCAGCGGCGCAAAGGCCGTGGCTTCATCGGGGCTGATCTGGATCGACAGGCTGACCCGGCCGCCCGATTGGTTCAGCCCGGCAATCCGCCCCGACGTGCCCAAGGGTTTGCCGTCCGGCAAAAGCATCTCTACCAGAACCCCGGATATGTCATCATCGAGATCGCGGTCGCCTTGGGACATATTTCTCACAACGTATTTCAGGGCAAACGACCCAGCCTCTGGATCAAGGCTGGGTCGTATCTGTTAATGGTCGAACGCCCGATTACTCGGCAGGTGTCGACAAGGCGCCGTCCTTGGCGGGCTTTGCTTTTTCTTGCTCGACCCACAGACCATGGTGTTCCTTGGCCCAGTTGACGTCAACCTCGCCGGACCCCATCGCATCGAACGCGCCTTCCATCCCGACAGAGCCGATATAGATATGCGCGATGATGATGGCCGACAGAGCCGCCGCGATCAGGGCATGGATCGTCTGATAGAGCTGCCAATCAGCCGGTGCGCCAGCAAAGCCGGGGAACAGCAGCATGACACCTGTGAAGGACAGACCAGCGCCACCAAGGATCACGGACCAGAAAATGACTTTCTGACCAGCGTTGAACTTTTTGGCAGGCGGGTGCACGCCTTTCTTGAGAAGGCCACCACCCTGCTTGATCCATTCCAGGTCAACCTTGTCGGGGATGTTGTCGATCACCCAAAGCACGAAGATCAACGCCAGCGCCAGCATGAACGGCCAGGCCAGGTAGTTGTGCGCGATCTTGCCAAAAGCCGACAAAGCCCCAAACGCATTTTCCCCGATGAGCGGCAGGATCACGGCATTGCCGATGATCAAGTTCAGCCCGCTGATCGCCAGGATGATAAAGGTCGCCGCCAGCGTCCAATGAGCAAAACGGTCGATCGCGCCAAAACGCAGGATCTTGAGACCGGACATGCCGGAATCCACCTGGATACGGCCACGGACCATGTAGAACAGCGCCAGCAGACCCACCATCCCCACAACAGCGACAACGGAAAGCGTCTGGATCGTGCCATCCTGCAAAGCAGCCCATGCCTTGTTATCGGGCTTGATCAGGTTCCCGGCGCTGGTATCCGGGATCGACACGCGCCCCGCCACAGCGTTGGAATTACTGCCCAATGCCTCGAACATGGAGTCTTCGGTGACGGCGCTTTGCGTCGGGTTAACCTGCGCAGAGGCCTGCCCGACAAACACGAGAACCGCGAGAGCGATCATAAATTGAGAGACGTATCGCATCTTCATATCCTCCTTAAACCGCTACCGTTTCGCCATAAGCCGTGCGCCAACCCCAGGCACCCGATCCATAGCCTCGTGTGACAACCCGTTCGCGGTAGATGTCAGCGATGATGTCGCCATCCCCCGCCAACAACGCCTTGGTTGAACACATTTCCGCACAAAGCGGCAGTTTGCCTTCGGCAAGACGGTTTGCGCCATATTTCACATATTCGGCCTGCGACATGTCCGGCTCTGGACCACCCGAACAATAGGTGCATTTGTCCATCTTGCCGCGCGTGCCGAAATTGGCGGTTTGCGGATATTGCGGCGCGCCAAAGGGGCACGCATAGCTGCAATAGCCACAACCGATACAGGTGTCTTTGTTGTGCAACACGACCGCATCATCGGTGGTGTAAAAGCAATCCACCGGACAGACCGCAGCACAAGGCGCGTCGGTGCAATGCATACAGGCCATCGAGACCGACCGTTCACCCGGCAGACCATCATTCAGCGTCACGACCCGGCGGCGGTTGATGCCCCACGGGACTTCATGCTCGTTTTTGCAGGCCGTAACACAAGCGTTGCATTCAATGCAGCGATCCGCGTCACAAAGGAATTTCATGCGTGCCATTTTTTTGATCCTCCCTTATGCCGCTGCGATTTGGCAAAGCGTGACTTTGCCTTCATGCATGCCGGTCACCGGGTCATAGCCGTAGCTGGTGATAACGTTGACGGATTCGCCCAGAACGATCGGGTCAGTCCCAGCGGGGTAATTGCCGCGCTGATCTTCGCCCTGGAACCAGCCTGCGAAGTGGAATGGCATGAAGGCCAGACCAGAATTCACACGCTCGGTCACCATCGCCTTGACCCGTGCCTTGGACTCGTTCTCGGGGCCGTAGACCCAGACCCAATCGCCATCGACGATGCCGCGGGCCGCTGCGTCTGCGGGGTTGATCTCGACGAACATGTCCTGCTGCAATTCGGCCAGCCATGGGTTGGACCGTGTTTCCTCGCCGCCGCCTTCATATTCCACCAAGCGACCAGAGGTCAGAATGATCGGGAAGTCCGCTGCAAGGTTCCGGTCCACCGCGCTTTGCTGCACCACTTTGCCGATGTTCGGCATCCGCTGCTGACGACGGTCGTCATTGGTCGGATATTCCGCCACCAGTTCAGGGCGTGCCGAATAGATCGGTTCGCGGTGCACAGGGATCGGGTCGGGCAGGTTCCAGGCAACCGCCCGGGCCTTGCCGTTGCCGTAAGGCACGCAGCCATGTTCGATCGCCACCCGCTGGATGCCGCCCGACAGGTCGAGCGACCAGCTGACGCCGTTGATCTTTTCTTCATCACCGCCGCCGATCCGTTCGATCACGGCGCGTTCGCGTGCGGTCAGATCGGTATCCCAGCCCAGCTCTTTCAGCATGCCCATCGTGAACTGGGGATAGCCGTCCTGGATCTCGGAACCGGGGTTCCAGCTGCCTTCGGCCAGCAATGTCTCGCCGTCACGTTCCAGCCCGAAACGTGGACGGAACGCGCCGCCACCTTCCATCACAGGGATATTGGTGTTGTAGAGGATGTGGCTGCCCGGATGCCGGAACTCGGGCGTGCCCCAGCATGGCCAAGGCAGACCGTAGAAATCGCCAGCAACCTCGGCGGGTGCGTCGGGCAGCGCCTTCAGCGTGACCAGATCGAAATGCTGCTGGTTGGCCATATGGGCTTTCAGCCGCTCTGGGCTTTGGCCGGTATAACCGACAGACCAGCCACCACGGTTGATTTCGCGCAGGATGGATTCCGGCGTCGGCTCCAGGCCGAACTTGCCTTCGACCAGTTCGAAGTTCTTGAACATCTCGTCAGCAAAGCCAAGCCGCTGCGACAGCCCATACATGACCGCGTAATCATTGTCGGATTCGAAAATCGGTTCGACAACTTTTTCGCCCCATTGCACCGACCGGTTGGATGCGGTGCGCGAGCCGGAACATTCAAACTGCGTGCAGATCGGCAGCAGATAGGTGTTGTCGGTGCGCGAATGCAACGCGGCAAAGGTGGTTGGATGCGGGTCGGCGACGACCAGCAGGTCCAGCGCATCCATGCCGCGACGGGCATCCTGCATCCGGGGAACAGTGTTACCGCCGTGACCAAAGACCAGCATCGCCTTGATGTTGTCTTTCTGGTCAACGTCATCGCTGTCCATCGTGACCGCATCGAACCAACGGGTCGAGGTGATGCCCGGAATGGTCATGTTTTCCTCGGCTGTCCGCGCATCGCGTCCGCCTTTGGCCGGCACATTGTCAAAACGGTTGACGAAGTAGTTGTAAGGCACGTCCCAGACGCGCGACCAATGCTGCCATGCACCGGCGCCAAGGCCGTAGTAGCAAGGCAGGTTGCCGACATCGAGACCAAAGTCCGTCGCACCCTGCACGTTGCAGTGACCCCGGAAAATATTGGCGCCATTGCCCTGGCCGCCGACATTGCCCGTCGCCAGCAGCAGAATGTTGTAAGCGCGGACATTGGCCGTGCCGACAGTATGCTGCGTGCCACCCATGCACCAGATAAAGGTCGAGGGGCGTTCCTTTGCAAATTTCTCGGCAGCGCGCTTGAGCGTGTCGCCATCAACGCCTGCGATCTTTTCGACGACTTCGGGCGTATAGGCTTTCACCACTTCGCGCACCTGGTCCATGCCATAGACGCGCTGTGCCAGATATTCGGTATCTTCCCAGCCGTTTTCAAAGATGTGGTAAAGCATCCCGTTGATCACGGCGATATCGGTGCCGGGACGGAAACGGATGTATTCGGTGGCATGGGCCGCCGTGCGGGTAAAGCGCGGGTCCAGCACGATCACATTGGCGCGCTGGGTTTCCTTGCCGGTCAGGATGTGCTGCATCGAGACGGGATGCGCCTCGGCCGCGTTCGAGCCCATGAAGATCACGGTCTTGGAATTGCGGATGTCGTTGTAGCTATTGGTCATCGCACCATAGCCCCAGGTATTCGCAACACCGGCCACAGTGGTCGAGTGGCAGATCCGCGCCTGGTGGTCGACGTTATTGGTGCCCCAGAATGCCGCCAGCTTGCGGAAGAGGTAAGACCCTTCGTTACTGAACTTGGCCGAACCCAGCAGATAGACCGAATCCGCACCGGACGTTTCGCGGATCTCGCCCATCTTGGCGGCGATTTCATCCAGCGCCTGATCCCAGCTGATCCGCTGCCATTCGCCACCGACTTTTTTCATCGGATATTTCAGGCGACGATCACCATGCACGACTTCGCGCACCGATGCGCCCTTGGCGCAATGCGTGCCGCGGTTGATCGGGCTGTTATAGGCAGGCTCTTGCCCAACCCAAACGCCGTTTTGCACTTCGGCGACGACCGAGCAGCCAACCGAACAATGGGTGCACATGTTCTTTTTGATCTCGATCGGCTGCGCCGGATCGGTGAAACCGGCGGCCTCGACGCGCTGTGTCAGCCCGGATCCGACCGTGGCGATGACCGCAAGGCCACCGATGCTCATCCCCGAGGCGCGCAAGAAGCTGCGCCGGTCGATTGGTTTGGCGGCGACGCCTGCGGCCAGCTGCGACAAGCGGCCTGTCGCTACCGCCTCGCGTGATCTGCGTTTGACCAGCATCAGTTTTCTCCCCGATCATAATAACGATTTGTGCGGTAAAACGCGGCGACATGTTCTGTCTCGCGGTACCGCGCCTTTGTGCGCTCATCCCCGGTTTGCTGGGCCATGACAGGGCGCGCGCCGCCCATTGTCAGCGCTGCGGCCGACGCGCCTGTCGCCGCGACGCCAAAAAACGCACGGCGGCTCATTGGATCGTGTTTGTCTTTCGTCATCTGGATCTCCCTGGTGGCGGCTACGGCAAGCTGGCTGGCTTACCGGGGTAAAGGTTGGTCTGTCAGGCGGCGAGCGCGAATGCCCGTGCCTCGATATCGGTCAATAACCGGCCAATTTCGGCCAGCGGTCGGTAAAAATCTGCGCTTGGTGCAATCGCTAGATCGTCAAAGAATTGCCCCGCCCAAGGCGCGATATGACGATTGAAGAAAGCGCGCTGGATATCATCGCTTGCCGCGATCTCGCCCGAAATCATGTCGGCCATGACATCCATCAGCAAAGCGATGTGATCTTCGGGCTCGTGTCGGCCGGCGGCGCGCGCCACACCCAGACGGGACAGATCATCGCGCAGAATCGCCAAGGGGCGTTCGTTCAGAAATCCGGTCTGGTAAAAGCTGGCATAGGGCAGCAATTCGCCGCGCCCGACCCCGATGAACAATTCGAAAAATTCGCGTTCGACGCGGGCCGCGTCACACCGCTTGGCCGCCTGCGCCAAAGCGCCATAAGCAAGGCCCAGCGGGCCATCATCGCCTTGCAGGCGGGATACATGATCCAGCAAGGCCTGGTCAGGCGCGCTCGACAACATGCGCGCCATGAAACGATATTGATCGCTTCGCGACGCCTCTAGAGGATCGTTGGCTCGCCCGTTGATGGGCTGGCTATCCGTCATGTTACCTAGTCTCACTCCCGAGTGGTAAGAAAATGATACCACATGCAATAGCTTTACGCAGGCAAGTGGTGGCTGTCCAGAATCTTTGCATATGTTCGCACACAATTTATCACAAACAGGCGCAACCACCTAGCCGGGCAAAGCCCCGCCATGACGCCGGCGTGCGGGGGGGACCGCGTCGCTGTCCGGACCTGCCGCTTGCTGCTGCTGATCTTGCGACGCTGCGCTGCCTTCGGCCTCGGCCTTATCCTGTGGGGCCTGCGGCTGGGTCAGCGCCAAATCGGTTTGCTGCGGTGCAATATCCTGGGCCGGAATGATGGCCGGATCGGCCGCATCCGCCCCTGTTTCAGCGGTCTGCGTGGTTTCTGCATCGCGGCGAGGCGCGAAAAGATCGCGCAGCATTTGTGCCGCCCGTTCCGGCGAGGGTGCAGCCCCGTCGCCCGGCACGCCGCCTGGTGTGTTCCAGTCCCAAGCGTAATCCACAGCCGGATCATTGTGATCCCTGATGCCGGGAACCAGCATCCATTTGCGGCGCAAAGCCGCATTGCGCAGGACCTGCGGCACGCCTTTTTGCAAAAAGACGCGAATATCGCTCTGCGGGGTCAGATCATCGACATCCGGCAATGCGGCGATTTCTTCTTCGGTCAGTGATTCTTGGTCCGGGGCCGCGATATCGGCACTGGCATCAGGCTCTGCCACGGGTTCGGGCGCGGCGGGTTGCGCGCGCTTGTTGCGCGACCAGCGGCCCAGAAAAGATTCGCCCTGATCGGTGGGTTTGGGCATGGCTTACCTCTTGGCGGGGCGATGCGCCCATTTATCGGCATCTTGCAAAACCCGCGGCGCGCGCGCCGGTGGGGCATTGGGGTCGATCACATGGCGTTTGCGTTTCTTGAAGGGCATATCGACATGGTATTTCGCCACGAATTCCGCGATCTGCGCTTCTATCACCGCAGGCATCGGCACCGGCTCGACGAATAGGTCCAGATCGGATGCATAGCCTTCGCCTTCGTAAGGGTCGGCGGTGACATTCACGATCTCGGCCGTTTTGGGGTCCTGCCCGCGCAACGCCACCCAGAGCGCCGGACGCCCCGAGACCAGATTGTCCTGATGGTGCAGCGTGTCACCAGAATAGAGCGCCAGATCGCGGCCGCCCAGATACCAGGTCTCGACCCCGTTTTCGGCGTAAAGCAGCGTATGGGGCGCCGCGTCAGGTTCCTGTGGCAAGACCGAACAGGGCCGCAATTCACCAGCACCCCATTTCGTGACCGCAGGCCGTCTGATCGCGAGAACCGAAATGCGCAGGGTCTTGATCGGCATGGCTATCCTTTCAGTTCAGCACGGGCGCGGCCAGCGGCAGCCCGGTCAGCAGGTTCTGCGGCTTGATCCGCACCGCGCCATCGGCCCCCAAGCCCAGGAACAGCCAGATCGGTTCTCCGCGCAGATCAGGCGTCACGCGGGCATGATCGGCGATGTCCAGCCGGAACAACCCCACAAGTGTAGCAGGCAGCGGCTGCTTGTTCCACAGCGCGTTGCCGATTGCCGTGCCTGCCTGATCCAGCCCCACGAACCAGCGCAGGTCGGTGTTATCGGCCGAGGCCTGCGCCGTCACATTGCAGTCAAGTCCCAGCATATGACGCAGATAGGCGGCAATCGCCGTGGCCATGCCCGCGCGCGCCGCGGCATCACCGCCGAAATTCAGCACCATCGTATGGGCGTCAGAGCGCGACCAATAGGTCCAGTCATTGCCGTCCCCCAGCACATCCAGCCCGTCGATCCCCCCCGAGAGCATCGCCGTCAGGGGCGAGCTGTGCATCTCTTGTTCCAGCAGCTGCACCAATTCTTCATCGGCCAGAAACAGGGTATCGTTCTGGATATGGCTGCGCTGCGGGCGAAAGAAACATTCCGCCGCGCGCAGGACCTGCGGGTCACTGCACCCATCCAGCGCGTTGCGCAGGATCAGCTGCACCAGCTGCGACATGAAGACGACCGGCAGGGTGACCCCGTCGCGCACGATCTGCGCATAGCCCTCTTCGACCGTGCCTGCGGCGATCAGCCGGTCACGCAATGTCAAAAGAAAGCGCCAGTTTTCGCGCGCATCGGGGTCTTGCAGCGCGATCAGTTCCATATCCGACACTTTTGCGCGCGGCTGGTCCATCAGGCGCTTGTGCAAGGTGCGTTCGGCGGCGCAAGCCTCGGGCGGGGGCAGCACCTCGGGACGCGCAAGCCATGCGACGATCAGCTCGTCGGTGACAATCATGCGGCCCGCGTCATCCAGCCGTGTCAGGTGATGGCCCGAGGCGACCCAGAATTCAGGCATCAGACTTTTCCTCTCAGGGCAAATAGATCGACATGATCTTCGGGCAGGCTGTCTTCGGTTTCCTCGAAGAATTGAAAGGCGCGATCATGGCCTTGCAAATGCGACCCCGAAAAAGCCGTCTCGTCACGCGGTTTCAGCGTGCGGAATTGTTCGCGGATATCGCCGGCATCATGTTTGCGGTGCAGCGCGATCAGCGTGTTCAGCGGATGCGCGCGGCACAGGCTTTCGGCCAATGCGACCTCTTCTTCGGCGGCGGGGCGGGCGGCCTCTAGCGATGGGGCGCCCAGATGGGTCACCAATTGCTGGGCCAATGTCAGCACCATGGCTTCGCGTTCCTCGGGCCGGGCCTCTTGCACCGTGACCAAGGTCGCATGGCCAAAACTGTCCACCCCCAGAAACCCGGACCGAAAGGCAATCGCCTCTTTGCGGGTCAGATCATCGGGGGCACGCCCCCAGAACAAAAACGTGCCCGGCACGGCCCATTCACCGGGCTGGGCGGCATTGCTGAACACCACCTTGTCCGAGGCATCCAGCTGGATGGTCCGGGGCAGACGGATCACAATTTCGGCCCCTTGGCATCGCGCCAGCCAGAGGCGTTGAAGGATTGCAGCAATGGGTCCGATCTTTTGCCGCCGCCCGCGGGCGTGATCTCGACCAGGCGGTCGCCCTCGATCCGCCGCACCCCCCGCAAAAGCGGCGGGTCGATGCGCATCAGATAGCGGTTGGTCACCGCATCCAGACCGTCATGCAGCCAGCGGTCGAAATAGAGCATCATGTAGCTGGCGAAAGTGGCGATGATATCCTCGTGCGGATCAAAGGCTTCTTCTTTCAACGATGTCGAGTCGGGAAACTGGCCCGGTTCCGGCAGATGGTCGCGTTCCGAGATCAGCTCGGCCGCGAACACCATCCAATCGGGAACATCCTGCGGTCCGGTTCCGGGGGCGACGGCAAAGCGCCCGCCGCCGATCCGCGCCTTGTCATAGCGGATTTCATCCGGCCAATGCAGCCGCACCGCGCGTTCGGGCGGACAATGCGCCGCAAGCGCATCCGCCACGGCGACCATGCCCAGCGGAAAGGCCATCTGCGCCTCTTGCAGCGGTTGCGTCGGTTCCAGCACCACGGCAAATGCCAGCACGCCGGCAGAGGCATGGCACACCAAGGTGCCGGCCCCGTGCTCCGGCGCAAGCCTGATTGCCTGTTCCAGCACATCCGGCCCGGTGCCGGCATGCAATGTATAGGGCGGCGGCAACGCAATGTGCCCCAAGCCGTGGGTCTGTGATCTGTCGTCCATGTTGCCTCCCCGATTATCGCGTGCCGGACTCTAGGCTTTGCAATCAATGACGCGTATATCGGCCAGAACCGGTCAAGTTCCAGCCATATCTAGCCAGAGGCGAGACACCAATGCCCCAGCACGACAAAACCCGCCTGATTTGCAGCTGCGAAGGCAGCATGAAAGTCGCAGCCCAGGCCTTGGGGGGACAGGGCGATGGCGCGAATCACCTGTGTCGTAGCCAGCTTGATCATTTCCGCAAAGCCTTGGGCGCATTCGGCGAAATCACCGTGGCCTGCACCCAAGAAGCCCCGCTGTTTACAGAAGTGGCCGAGGATATGGGCTATGAAGGGACGCTGCATTTCGCCAATATCCGCGAAACAGCAGGCTGGTCCGAGGCGGGGCAAGATGCCACGCCCAAAATGGCGGCCCTGCTTGCGATGGCCGAAATCGCCGCCACTCCTTTTGATGTCGTCAGTCTGGAAAGCAACGGGATCACCCTGATTCTCGGGCGCGATCAGGCAGCGCTGGATCTGGCGCAAAACCTGTCCGACATGCTCGATATCACCGTGCTGTTGCTGCCGGGTGCCGATGTCGTGCCGCGCCCGCAAACGACCTGGCCGGTGCTGCAAGGGCGGGTGCGCAATGCGACCGGGCATCTGGGCGCGTTCGAGCTGACGGTTGATGATTATGCCGCCCCGCATGCGTCATCGCGCGCGCGGCTGACATTCGACACGGCGCGCAATGGCGCGATCTCGGCCTGTGATCTGGTGATCGACGTGACCGGCGGGCAACCCTTGTTCCATGAAACCCGTCCAGGCTATCTGCGGGCCGATCCGCGTGACCCGGTGGCGCTGGCCAGACTGGTGACCGAGGCCAGCCAGATGGTCGGGACCTTCGACAAGCCGAAATACATCAATTTCACAGCCGAGCTTTGCGCCCATTCGCGCAATACATTGACCGGCTGCACCCGCTGTCTGAACCTGTGCCCGACGGGGGCGATCACGTCCAATGGCGACACCGTGGCGATTGATCCCAATATCTGCGCGGGCTGCGGGCAATGCGCAGCGGCCTGCCCGACAGGGGCCGCCGCCTATGCCCTGCCGGTGACCGAAAACATCGCCGCCCGGCTGCGCGCAGGCCTTGCGGCCTATTTCACAGCAGGCGGCAAACATGCGCCGATCATGCTGTTTCATGATGCCGATCACGGCGCCGCCCTGATTGACGCAATGGCGCGGTTCGGCAAGGGTCTGCCCGCGCATGTGATCCCGGTGCAGGTCAATGAACCCTCGCAGATCGGGCCAGAGATCATGGCGGCAGCGTTGGCCTATGGCGCGGGCGGCCTGCGCGTGCTGGCCAAGGAACGCCCCGCCCATCCGCTGGACGGGTTGCAGGACAGTCTGGATCTGATGGCGGTCATCTGCACGCAGACCGGCCATGATCCGGCTTCCTGCGCCTTGCTTGCAATCGACGATCCTGATGCGCTGGAACTTGCGCTTTGGCAGCCTGCGGCCACGGCACGCCCGATGCGGTCCAGCTTTATGCCCCAGGATGACAAACGTGGCTTGCTGCTGCTGGCGATGGAAGAAATGAACCGGACAGCCCCCCTGCCGACCGATTTCATCGCGCTGCCACAGGGCGCGCCTTTTGGCACCGTCACGCTGGATCACGATGCCTGCACGCTTTGCCTTGCCTGTGTCGGGGCCTGCCCTGCGGGGGCCTTGTCCGACAATCCCGATCTGCCGATGCTGCGCTTTACCGAAAGCGCCTGTGTGCAATGTTCCATCTGCGTGGCGACCTGCCCCGAAGATGCCTTGTCGCTGACCCCGCAAATCGACCTTGCCGCCTGGGCCGCACCGCGCCGCGTCTTGAAACAGGAAGAGCCTTTCGCCTGCACATCCTGCGCCAAGCCATTCGGCACCAAATCCAGCATCGAGCGGGTCATGCAAAAGCTGGAAGATCATTGGATGTTCGCCGGTGAGACCGGGGCAGAGCGTCGCCGGCTGCTGTCGATGTGCGACGATTGCCGCACCCGCGAGGTCGTGATGGCCGGCTTTGATCCGCATGAAAAGGCCGATAGCTGATCAGCGCGCAGCGCAGGGTTCCGGCGGGCGCGGCCAAGGCTGCGCTCCGAGGCCCAAGCGGCAGAGAAGCCGCGTCACAAAACCAGATCACCCTTGAGAAAGGCCAGTGCCTGCGCCGATGCAGGCCCGGCAAAGAATGCCGCCGCGGGCAGCATCTCGACGACATGGCCGTCATGCAGGAACAGCACCTCATCGGCAAGGCGACGGGCCTGGCCCAGATCATGGGTGGACATCACGATCCTGGTGCCAGCGGCACTGGCGGCATGCAGGATCGTCTCTATTTCCTGGGTGGCATGGCCGTCCAGATTGGCACAAGGCTCGTCCAGGAACAGAACTTGCGGGGCCGTGACCAAGGCGCGCGCCAAGGCGAGTTTCTGCTTTTCGCCCCCTGACAGCACCCGCGCCGCACGCAAAACTGCGGCCCCCAGCCCGACCCGCGCGGCCCGGATATCGGCGGCGGCGCGCGCCTCGCTGCGCGCCATGCCGCGCAAGACCAGCGGATAGGCGATATTGTCGCGCACATTGCGCCGCATCATGATCGGGGTTTGAAAGACGAAAGATTGCGCCGCATGGGCCTGCGCATCGCTGATCGACCAGCTTTTGCGCCCCTCCGAGATCCGGTCGATCCCGTGCATCGCGCGCAGCAATGTGGTCTTGCCGCTGCCATTTGGCCCGACGACCACGCTGATCCCCTTGCCTTGCAAGACCAAGGACACCGGCCCAAGAATGCGTTTGCCACGCCGCTTGACCATGATCTCTTGCAGGCGCAGCGGCAGGATATCGTGATCGTTTACCATCGGCTGCCCTGTTCCGTCCGTGACAGGACATGAATGCAAAGATTGACCACAACGGCCAGCCCGATCAGGATGAACCCCAAGGCCAGCGCCAGCGCGAATTGCCCGCGCCCTGTCTCGAGCGAGATTGCCGTGGTCAGCACCCGCGTCGCATTGTCGATATTGCCGCCGACGATCATGATCGCCCCGACCTCGCCGATGCCGCGCCCGAAACCGGCCAGCTGCGCCGTCAACAAGGTGCGCCGCCCGTCCCAGACCAGCGTGGCGATCCGCTGTCTGCGCGACGCATGGAGAGAGATCAGCAGATCATGATAATCCGCCCATAATTCGCGCATCGCCTGATGGGCAATCGACGCGACCAAGGGCGTGATGATGATGACCTGCGCGATGATCATCGCCGTTGGCGTGAACAAAAGGCCCAGCACGCCAAAAGGGCCAGAGCGCGACAGCAAGATATAGACGATCAGCCCGACAACGACCGGGGGCAGCCCCATCAGCGCATTCAGCAGCGCGATCACATAACGCCGTGCGGGGAAACGCGTGATCGCCAGCCAGGCCCCCAGCGGCAACCCGATGATCGAGGCAATGGCGGTCGCGCTGAGCGTCACCTGAAGCGAGCGTAGCGTAATCTCGATCAATTCAGCGTCCAGCGACAAAACCAGCTGGGCAGCCGTGGCAAAGCCATCTGCAATATCGCTCATCAGTATTCCATCGCCGATGCCACCCCCGAATGCCCGAACGCGACAGCACCCCCTGCACCGCTGGCGTGCCTTAGCAGCAATCCGCTTGTCACAACAAGCCCCGCGCGCCGGGATGGCACTGCCAGCGCCGCATCACGGCACCGCGCGCTTGACCTTGGTCTAAGCGGCAGGGGCCAGCGTTTTCCATGGCTGCGGCGAGATATAGACGCTGCTATCATCAAGATTGATCATCACCTCGCCATCCTGGATATTGATCTGCAACTTCATCGCGCGGCTGGCCAAAGCCGCGATTGCATCGGTGTCGGCCTGCCGAAGATTGACGATCTGCAAATTGTCGAAACGGGTGGTGCTGTTCTTGATCTTGTCCCACCAGATCTCGGCGGGTCTGCCGCCATAGGGATAGACCACCACCTTGGCAGCCTTGCCGCAGGATTGCCGCAACAGCTTTTCGCTTGGCAGCCCCAAAGCCACCCAGAGTTCAAGCTCGCCGCTCAGGCTTTTCTGCCAGATGTCGGGTTCGTCATCGGTCGACAGGCCCTTGGTCATTTCCAGCTGCGCATGGGCATTCAGCGCAAAGGCGATGATGCGGACCATCAGCCGTTCATCGGTCTCTGACGGATGTTTGGCCAGCGTCAGTTTATGGGTCTCGTAATAGTGACGATCCATATCCGCGACCGAAAGCTCGACTTTGTAAATAGTGGCATTTTGCGCCATGATCAGGTCCCAACCTTGAAGGATCGTGTTGCCTACTCTGTTTGGGCCGCTTTGGAAAGAAGGGCACCGCCGGGGGGCAGTCACACCCTGCGGGCGGGGGCGCATATCCGCGGCTGCGGCCTGTGCGGCGCAAGCTGTCTGGCCGTTGACATGGCAGGGAACCTTGCCAGAGCGGCGGCGTTGGATACCGCCACCATTGAGGATGTGACGGCGGCAACGGCGCGCGCAGGCAATGGGCCTGTCGTCTTGACAGACAGACTGGGCAAACAGACTGGGCAGACAGACTGGGCAGGCATGGACACTTTGGACAATATTCGCACGACCAACAGGCTGCTGGCGGCGATGGTCACCCTGATGACGCTGGCCGCGCTCTATTTTGCCAAGGATATCGTGCTGCCTGTCGTGCTGGGCGTCTTGCTGGCCCTGACGCTTGGGCCTTGGGTGCGCTGGCTGTCGCAGCGCGGCATCCCGCCAAGCCTGGCTGCATCGGTGACGATCTTGGGATTGGTCGCACTGATCGCGGCGGGTGTGACGCTGCTGGGCGGATCGGTCGCCAGCTGGTTCGACGATATTCCGCGGATCACCTTTGAATTGCGCAGCAAATTGCGCGGGTTCAGCGAATCTGTCTTGGCATTTCAGGACGCGACCAAACAGGTCGGCGAAATCGCGCAGGGCGGGGCCGAAGATGTCGATACGGTCGTGATGCAGCAGCCCGGCCTGCTGACGACGGCGGTGGGCAATCTGACCAGTTTCGTGACATCGCTGGTCGTTGGCCTGATCCTTGCGCTGTTCCTGCTGGCGGCGGGCAATATGTTCTACATCAAGGTGGTCGAATCCTTTTCGCGGTTCGGCGACAAGAAACGCGCTCTGACGGTGATCCATGAAATCGAACGGCGGATGTCGCGCTATCTAGTCGCCATCACCTTTATCAACGCAGCGCTTGGGGCGGGGATCGCCGGCGTGCTGTTTCTGCTGGACATGCCGTTTCCCTTCGTCTGGGGCGTCGCGGCATTCTGCCTGAACTACCTGCCCTTTCTCGGAGGAATCATCGGCACGCTGGGTGTGGGCGCCTTTGCCATCGTGCATTTCGACAGCGTCTATTACGCCTTGCTCGCACCGCTCGCCTATCAGGCCCTGACCGCGATCGAGGGGCAATTCGTGACGCCGTGGTTTCTGGGGGTCAGGTTGCAGCTGAATATCGTGGCGGTGTTTTTATCGGTGATCTTCTGGACCTGGCTTTGGGGGATTCCGGGGGCGTTGTTGGCGGTGCCGATCCTTGTTCTGATCAAGGTGATCTGTGATCATGTTCCGACGCTGGCGACATTCGGCAACTTTCTCAGTGGTCGCACCGACACGCCCAGCACGACCGACCTTGCGACCAAGGACCCGACCTTGGCGCGCTAGCCAGGATGCGAGCATGCAGATGGATTTTCGCCAACAGATCGCCGGGCTGGACGCGCCCGCGCTGGCCCGCCGGCTGATCGGGGCGGTTCTGGTCATACGCGGCAGTGGCGGCACGATCATCGAGACCGAAGCCTATTGCCGCGACGATCCCGCCTCGCATAGTTTTCGCGGCCCCGGCTTGCGCAATGCCGCGATGTTCGGACCTGCGGGCCATGCCTATGTTTACCGGTCCTATGGCATCCATCTGTGCCTGAATGTCGTGGCGCAGCCCGGCGCGGCAGTGCTGATCCGCGCGATCCAGCCGCAGATCGGTATCGATGCCATGCGGCAAAGGCGCGGTGCCGCCACTTTGTGCAATGGCCCCGGACGGCTGGGGGCCGCGCTTGGCATCACGCTGCAAGACAACAATGCGCCCTTTGACGGAACCGAGCTTGCGATCCTCCTGCCGCTGACGCCGCCCGCTTTGCTGATCGGCCCGCGGATCGGGATCACCAAGGCGCGCGACAGGCCATGGCGTTTCGGACTGGCGGGCGCGCGCGGGCTAAGCCGCCCATTTAACCAGCAGCAATCGCCCGCTGGCGCGCGCCCTGCCTGAAAAATGCGGCGGCCCGGCCCAAAAAACTGTCCTCATGCGGCAGCTTGCGCTACATAGGCAGCAACCCGGCGACATACCGGGCAAGGGAGGGCAAAAGGCCCACAAATGGAGGAGACATCATGACGAGACAT
Organism: Yoonia vestfoldensis; assembly: GCF_002158905.1. Classification (NCBI taxonomy): domain Bacteria; kingdom Pseudomonadati; phylum Pseudomonadota; class Alphaproteobacteria; order Rhodobacterales; family Paracoccaceae; genus Yoonia; species Yoonia vestfoldensis. The sequence continues at coordinate 544,116 of NZ_CP021431.1, read as the reverse complement.
ATCGGCAGCGGGCTAAAAGCCCTGATCGCACCTATGGCCATCGTGGCATTCGGGATCGGGTCCGCCGCACAGGCGCAGGAACTCTCTATCGCCACAGGCGGCACAGGCGGCGTCTATTACCCCTATGGCGGCGGCTTGGCCGAAGTCATCAACAATCATGTGGACGGCTATTCCGCCAGCGTCGAAGTGACCGGCGCCTCGGTCGAGAACATGGCCCTGGTCCAGCGCGGCGACAGCGATATCGCGATTGCCCTGGCGGATACCGTCTATCAGGCCTTTACCGGCACCGGCGCATTCGACGGCCGCCAGATCGGCGAGGCCCGCGCATTGGCATCGATCTATCCAAATGCCGTGCAATTGGTCACGCTGGCCGACAGCGGGATCACCAGCATGCAAGACCTGCGCGGCCAACGCGTCTCGGTCGGCGCACCGGGGTCGGGCACGGAACTGAGCGCGCAGATCATCCTGGCGGCCAATGGCATCACCTATGACGATTTCGATGCGCAGCGCCTGAACTTCAATGAAACCGCCGATGCGATCCGCGACGGTGACATCGTCGCCGGTTTCTGGAGCGTGGGACCGCCGACATCCTCGATCATGAACCTTGCCGCCACGCGCGAGATTGCGATCATCGGCCTGTCCGCAGATGAAATCGCCAATGCCCGCGCCGCAGAGCCGACCTTTGCGCCCTTTACCCTGCGCGAAGGCCTGTATGACGGGATGGCCGCAGCCGTGCAGACGATCTCGACGCCCAATGTGCTGATCGTGCATGCCGATATGGACGAGGAACTGGCCTATAACATCACCAAGGCGATGTATGAAAACGTGGCAGAATTGATCGCGATCCATCCGGCGGCGAATGATACGACGATCGACTTCTCGGTCGCCTCGACGCCGATCCCGTTCCACCCCGGCGCGTTGCGTTACCTCGAAGAAGTGGGTGCCGCGGTGCAGGATCACCAGCGCCCATGATGGCAATAATGGCAGGGCGGCACATCTGTGTCGCCCTTCTTTTCACGACACTTTTTTCAGGCACGCCAAGCCTGGCGCAACCCTTGTTGGTGGTCGAAACCACCGGCCCCCCGCTGGGTGAATTGCCGTTCCGTCAGGGCGAGGAAATCTGCCTGACCTGGAACCATTCCGTCACCGGCGGGGCGGTTGCAGATTGTTTTGAAAATATCGCGGGCAAGCTGACGCTGACGCGCTCTTTTCTACATGATTTCGCCGCCGGATTGGGCGAGGTCGCAGGACGCGGCCGGATCATTCCCTCGCCCACGGGCGGCTATTGGATCGTCGATATCGCCGAACCGATCCCGGGTAATACGCTGGCCTTGCGGGTCGGGTCCACGGCGGTTGACCACCGGCTGACCGGCACCGACCAATCGCTGCGTCTGAGCCGGATGGCGCCGCAGACCGCCGTGCGGCTGACCCTGTATCCCGACTGAAAGCCGCAATCCGCATCGACAGGACATAGACGCCATGACCAGCCAGACATCCGACACGTCCCACACAGATCAGGCGGACAGCGACCTGCCGCCGACGCTGCGCTCGGCTGATGCGGTCCAGCCGCGCCCGATCCTGTGGACGATCACGCTGGTTGCGATCACCATGTCGCTGTTCCAGATGTATACGGCGGGGATCGAACCGCTGGGGCTGTTCTATCAACGCTCGGCGCATCTGGGCTTTGTTCTGTTTCTGGCCTTTCTGATCTTTCCGGTCACCGGCACCACGCGGCCGCGCGGCAGCATCGGCTGGATCATTGATGCTATCTGCCTGACCGCTGCCTTTCTGAGCGGGTTCTACATCTTCTATTTTCTTGACGATATCATCAACCGGGCGGGCTGGTGGTCGCGCACCGATATCGTCATGGGGATCATCGCCACGCTGGCCGTGCTTGAGGCAAGCCGCCGTGTCGTGGGTCTGGGCATGACCATCATCGGCCTGATCGCCATCGCCTATGCGCTGGCCGGACCACGCGGCGCGCTGCCCTGGCTGGGCGAATGGATGCCCGGTATCCTGTCGCATCGCGGCGCCAGCGTCGACCGGTTGGTCGGCCAGCTTTATCTGGGACAGGAAGGGATCTTTGGCCTGCCATTGGGGGTCGCTGCGACCTATGTCTTCATGTTCGTGCTGTTCGGTGCCTTTCTGGAAGTCACCGGCGCGGGCAAGTTTTTCATCGATCTGGCCTTTGCCGCAACGGGCCGCAAAGCGGGTGGGCCTGCCAAGGCGGCGGTCATCGCCTCTGCTGGCATGGGGTCGATTTCAGGCTCGGCCATCGCCAATGTCGTCACAACCGGGGCTTTCACGATCCCGCTGATGAAAAAGCTGGGCTACAAACCCAAAGAGGCCGGCGGGATCGAGGCTGCGGCCTCCACCGGCGGGCAGATCACGCCGCCTTTGATGGGGGCCGGGGCTTTCCTGATCTCGGAATATACCAACGTGCCTTATATCGACATCGTCATGGTCTCGATCTTTCCGGCGATCCTGTATCTGGGCACGGTCTATCTGTTCGTCCATCTGGTCGCGATGAAGGCGGGCATGACAGGGCTGTCGGCGGCCGACCTGCCGATCGTGCGCCATGTGCTGGCGGCGGGCTGGCAATTCATCGTGCCGCTGGTCGTGCTGATCTATCTGCTGGTCAATAACATCTCGCCGACGCGGGTGGGGTTCTGGGCGATCCTGTCGGTGATCGCGGTCACCGCCTTGCGCGCGGGGGTCACGCTGATCCTGCTTGATCCGCAAAACGGCAAGCCCCTGACGGCAGAGCGCCTGCGCGACGCGCTCTGGCGCGGGATCCGATTGATCGCTCAGGCGCTGGAACTGGGCGCGCGCAATGCGGTGGCGGTCAGCGTGGCCTGTGCGGTCGCGGGCATTATCGTTGGTGTCGTCGGCCTGACGGGTCTGGGGCTGAAATTCTCGTCCATGATGATCTCACTTTCGGGGGGCAGCCTGCCGCTGGCGCTGATCTTCGTGCTGCTGGCCAGCCTGATCCTTGGCATGGGCCTGCCGGTGACAGCCGCCTATATCGTGCTGATCGTGCTGGTCGGACCGGCGCTACATAACGAATTCGGCGTGCCGCTGTTGATCGCGCATCTGGTGGTGTTCTGGTATTCGCAGGACAGCAATGTCACCCCGCCGATTGCCCTTGCGGGCTTTGCCGGGGCGGCGATTGCGGGGTCCAAGCCGATGGAAACCAGCATGCAGGCGTGGAAATATGCCAAGGGCCTCTATCTGATCCCCGCCTTCATGGTCTTCAACCCCGAGATCATCATGGGCGGCGAGACATGGTATGTGATCTGGACCGGCATCATCATCGTGATCGGTCTGGTCGGCTTTGCCGCCGCGATCGAAGGCTATCTGTTCACATGGATGGATAATCTGTCGCGCCTGTTGGTGGTGCCCGGGGTGATCGCGATCTTCAATCCCGACACGATGATCGAGACAGCAGGGGCGATGGTGGTCTTGGGGCTGCTGGGCTGGAACTGGCTGAAATCCCGCCGCGTGCAAAGTGTCACGCGGACAGGCTGATCAATGGCCCGCAGCGGTGCGGGTCGCGCGGGCCATGTGATCACCCTTGTGGCGGCGTTCCGGTGACGACGGCCACCAAGGCGACGAAATCCCCCAGCTTGACCAGCCCCGGCACATGCCGCGCGGTCAGGATACCGGTGCAGGCGGCATGGCACATCACAGGCGGCACGCCGGTCCGGTCGGCGGGCCAGATCCGCGCGATGGGTTGGCCCTGATTGACGGCATCGCCCAGATCGACCAGATAATCGATCAACCCCGCATGTTGCGCGAACACAAAGCAGCTGTCATCGGGCATATCCAGCTGAACCGTGGGGCCAAGCTGCAACGCGCCCGGCATGATACCGGAATGGATCAGCAGGTTGCGGATACCTTTGCGCGCGATGGCCACGCTGCGCGCAGTGGCCGTGCCCGCCCCGCCCAGCTCGGTTGTGACAAAGGTCTTGCCTTGATTTTCGACCTCTGTGTCGAACATGCCGACCGCGTCGATTTCCAGCATCCGCACCGAATATGGCGCGTTAAAGGCCTGCATCGCGGCCATGCAGGCGGATTCTTGCACCTTGTCGGGCAGGATATGGGCAGCAGCGAAAGGCAGGAAATCCAGCGTGCGCCCGCCGGAATGGAAATCCAGCACGATATCGGCCACAGGCACCAGCTCGGTCGCGATATAATGGCAGATCTTCTGCGTCACGCTGCCATCGGCACGGCCCGGAAAGCTGCGGTTCATATTCGCGCCATCAATGGGCGAACAGCGCGCGCCCGCGGCAAAGGCCGGCAGGTTCATCATCGGCAGGATGATCACCCGCCCGGTGATCTGGTCGGGCTGCAAGGTAGCGGCCAGTTCCTGCAAGGCGACAGGGCCTTCGTATTCATCACCGTGATTGGCCCCCGTCAGCAAAGCCGTCGGCCCATCCCCATTGGCGATCACCGTGATCGGGGTCATGACGGACCCCCAAGCGCTGTCATCGCGGCTATAGGGCAGTTTCAGGAAACCGTGGTGGACACCTTGTGCATCAAGCGGGATGGTCGGGGTAATCATGCCTTGACCACCAGCGCGCGGGGCGTCGTGCAGAAACATTCATAGCCTGTCTCGGTGATCAGGATCGGTTCAGTAATCTCGAGCCCGCCATCGTCGAGCCAGAGCGCGGGCATGAAATGGAAGGTCATTCCCGGTTCCAGAATGGTCGTGTCGCCCTTGCGGAACGATATCGTACGTTCGCCCCAATCAGGCGGATAGCTGATCCCGATAGCATAGCCGCAACGGCTGTCCTTGATATAGCCCGCCTTGTTCAGCGCGGCGTTGAAAGCATTGGCGATATCCTGCGCCTGATTGCCGGGGCGGGCCTGTTCCAGCCCGGCCTCGACCGCGTCCAGCACGGCGGTTTCGGCGTCGCGGTATTTGTCAGGAACCTTGCCCAGAAACAAGGTGCGCGATTGCGGGCATTGATAGCGGCGGTGCGCGCCTGCAATCTCGAAAAACGTGGCTTCGCCGGTTTTCATCGGGCGGTCGTCCCATGTCAGATGGGGCGCGGTGGCATCCATGCCAGACGGAGCCATCGGCACAATGGCGGGATAATCGCCCCAATGGCCATCGGCCCCCCTGATCCCCGTGGCATAGATATCAGCGATCAGGTCATTCTTGCGCAGGCCGGGTTCGGCCAGTTCGACGATGCGGGCATGCATGGTTTCCACGATCCGCGCGGCGCGGCGCATGTAATCAATCTCGCGGTCGGATTTGACAGCGCGCTGCCAATTCACCAGCCCGGTGCAATCGCTGATCTTGGCCTGCGGCAGCCCCGCCAACAAGGCAGCATGGGCGGCGGCGGAATAATAGTAATTATCCATCTCGACGCCGATCCGCGCACTGGCCAACCCGAGTTCGTCCAGCAATTTCGCCAATTCCTGCATCGGGTGTTTGGCGGGGTTCTGCACGAAAGTATCGTCATAGCCGCGGATCATGTCGTCGCTTTCCATGAATACGGTGCGCCGCGCGCCCAATGTATCCATCGCCCGGCCCCACCAGACAGGATCGCCGTCATGGGTCAGGATCACGCCTTGAAAGACATAGAAGGACCAGCCGTCATAGCCCGTCAGCCATGACATGTTCGACGGGTCGGTGACAAAGATCGCGTCCAACCCGCGCAGCGCCATCTCGGCGCGGGTCTTGGTGATCCGGCGCTGGTATTCGCTGGTTGGGAAATTCGCCTCGAAAGTGGTCATCAGCTGGCCTTTGATTATCGCATTCCGGCCAAGGCTGGGCTGTTTTGGCCCCTCGCTCTATACCCCAACACCGGCAAAGCATGTCGCTTTCCGACAAAGAGCGTCCCCAACAGGCTGGAGGCTGCGGCCCATCCCGCCTAGACTGCGCGCAAATCTGATGGAGAATGCGATGACCGACCAGCTAGCCAATGACCAGTTGACCCAATGGGATCACGACCATTTCTTCCATCCCTCCACCCATCTGGGCCAGTTCGCACGGCGCGAGATGGGCAACCGGATCATCCAATCGGCCAAAGGCGTGCATATCACCGACCGCGAAGGGCGCAGGTCGCTGGATGCTTTTGCGGGGCTTTATTGCGTCAATATCGGCTATGGCCACCCCGAAATCGCCGAAGCCATCGCCAAACAGGCGCATGAGCTGGCCTATTACCACGCCTATGTCGGCCATGGCACCGAGGCCTCGATCACCCTGTCGCGGATGATTGCGGAACGCGCGCCCGAGGGGATGAACCACGTCTATTATGGCCTCAGCGGGTCGGATGCGAATGAAACCAATGTCAAATTGGTCTGGTATTACAACAACGTGCTGGGCCGGCCCGAGAAGAAAAAGATCATCTCGCGCTGGCGTGGCTATCACGGCTCGGGGCTGGTCACCGGGTCGCTGACCGGGCTGGAACTGTTCCACAAGAAATTCGACCTGCCGCTTGCGCAGGTGCTGCATACCGAAGCGCCCTATTTCTACCGCCGTGCAGATCGCGACATGGACGAGGCCGCCTTTACCGCCCATTGCGCGGCCAAGCTGGAGGAATTGATCCTGCGCGAAGGCCCCGACACGATTGCCGCCTTTATCGGCGAGCCGATGCTGGGCACCGGTGGGATCGTGCCGCCACCTGCGGGCTATTGGGAGGCGATCCAGACGGTGCTGCGCAAATACGACATCCTGCTGATCGCGGATGAGGTCGTGACCGGCTTTGGCCGCCTAGGGACGATGATGGGGTCGGACCATTACGGGCTGAAACCCGATCTGATCACCATCGCCAAAGGTCTGACCTCGGCCTATGCGCCTTTGTCGGGGTCCATCGTGTCGGACCGCATGTGGGACGTGCTGGAAAAGGGCACCGATGAATTCGGCCCCTTCGGCCATGGTTGGACCTATTCGGCGCATCCGATCTGTGCGGCGGCGGGTGTCGCGAACCTCAAACTGCTGGACGATCAGAACCTTGTCGCCAATGCGGGCAGCGTCGGGGCCTATCTGAACGAAACCATGGCTGCCGCGATGGGCGGGCACGCCCATGTCGGCGATGTGCGCGGGCAAGGCATGTGGTGCGCGGTCGAGCTGGTCAAGGACCGCGATGACCGCGTGTTTTTCGACCCCGCCGACAAGGTGGCCCCGCGTGTCGTGGCTGCCATGCTGGATCGCGGCGTGATCGCCCGCGCCATGCCGCAGGGCGATATCATCGGCTTTGCCCCGCCCTTCCCGCTGACCCGCGCGCAGGCGGATGAAATCGTGACCGTGACCAAAGACGCCGTGGCGCAGGTCTTGGGATAAAGTGACAGGCACGGGCCGGATCGGATCAGGATCGGATCAAGATCAACCCTGCGGCCGTCATGTGACAAAGAACGCGTAAGGTGGATCTTGATCCACCTTACCTGCCCCATTCAGACCGCGACGCAATCGGCGTAATAGCGTTTCACGCCGTCTGCACCGGTTTCCACCACCAGCCCGTGGATGTCATTCTCGAACCCCGGGCATAGGCGCTCAAACTCGCGGTTGAACTTGAGGTATTCCACGATCTTGGTGTTGAACACCTCACCGGGGATCAGCAGCGGGATGCCCGGCGGATAAGGCGTGACCAGCGAGGTGGTGATGCGCCCCACCAGATCGTCAATCGGCACACGTTGCGTCGTGCGCCGCGCGATATGGGCATAGGCGTCATTCGGGGCCATCGCGGGTTGCAGATCGCTCAGATACATCTCTGTCGACAGGATCGCGATATCGTATTTCGCATAGAGCCTGTGGACATGCTGGCACAGATCGCGCAGGCCCATCTTTTCGTAATGCGGATGTTTGGCGATGAATTCGGGCATGACGCGCCACAAAGGCTGGTTGCGCCCGTAATCATCCTTGAACTGTTGCAGTGCCGCCAGCAGCGAATTCCACCGGCCCTTGGTGATCCCGATGGTGAACATGATGAAGAAACTGTAAAGCCCGGTCTTTTCCACGACGACGCCATTTTCAACCAGATATTTGGTCACGATAGAGGCGGGAATCCCCATCTCCTCGAAGCGGCCATCAAGGTTCAGGCCGGGTGTCACGATGGTGGTCTTGATCGGGTCCAGCATGTTGAACCCGCGCGCCATATCGCCAAAGCCATGCCACGAATCCGCCCCATCCGAGGCCTGCACACCATCGGCATCGGTTTTCTTGAGAACCCAATCCTTGGGATCACCAATGCCTTCCTCGACCAGCGCATCGGGCCCCCAGACCTCGAACCACCATTCGTCATCGCCGAATTCGGCATCGACCTTGCGCATGGCGCGGCGGAAATCCAGCGCTTCCATAATGCTTTCCTCGACCAAGGCCACGCCGCCCGGCGGTTCCATCATCGCGGCCGCCACATCGCAGCTGGCGATGATGCTATATTGCGGGCTGGTGCTGGTATGCATCAGATAGGCTTCGTTAAACAGATGCCGGTCGAGTTGCGTATCCTGACTATCCTGCACCAGCACATGGCTTGCCTGTGAAATCCCCGCCAGCAGCTTGTGGATGGATTGGGTGGCATAGGTCACCGAATGGCGCGGGCGTTCGCGCTTGCGGCCCATCGAATGAAAATCGCTATAAAAGCTGTGAAACGCAGCATGGGGCAGCCAGGCCTCGTCGAAATGCAAATTCTCGACATAGCCGTCCAGCAGACCCTTGATGGTTTCGGTATTATACAGCACCCCGTCATAGGTCGATTGCGTCAGCGTCATGATGCGCGGCTGGACCGTCTCGGGATCGACATGGGCCAACAGCGGATTGGCGCGGATCTTGGCCTTGATCGCCTCGGGTTCGAATTCGCTTTGCTGGATCGGCCCGATGATGCCGTAATGGTTGCGCGTGGGTTTCAGGAAAACCGGAATAGCCCCGGTCATGATGATGCTATGCAGGATCGACTTGTGGCAATTGCGGTCCACGACGACGACATCGCCGGGGGCGACCGTGTGATGCCAGACCATCTTGTTGCTGGTCGAGGTGCCGTTGGTGACAAAGAAACAATGATCGGCGTTGAAAATCCGCGCGGCATTGCGCTCAGAGGCGCCGATGGCACCGTTATGGTCCAACAGCTGGCCTAATTCCTCGACCGAATTGCACACATCGGCGCGCAACATGTTTTCACCGTAAAACTGGTGATACATCTGGCCAATCGGGCTTTTCAGAAAGGCGACGCCACCCGAATGGCCGGGGCAATGCCAAGAATAAGACCCATCCTCGGCGTAATCCAGCAGCGCCTTGAAAAACGGCGGCTGGATGCCTTCGAGATATTTCTTCGCCTCATGCACGATATGGCGGGCGACGAATTCGGGCGTATCCTCGAACATATGGATGAATCCATGCAATTCGCGCAGGATATCATTGGGCAGGTGGCGGCTGGTCTTGGTTTCGCCATGCAGATAGATCGGCACATCCTCGTTCTTGCGGCGCACTTCTTCGATGAAATGGCGCAGGTTCAGGACGGCGGGGTCAAGGTCCGGCCCGGGGCTGAATTCCTCGTCATCAATCGACAACACAAAGGCACTTGCCCGCGACTGCTGTTGCGCAAACTGGGACAGGTCACCATAGCTGGTGACACCGACGACCTCGAAACCTTCATTCTCGATCGCTTCGGCCATGGCGCGGATGCCCAGACCAGAGGAATTCTCCGACCGGAAATCCTCGTCGATGATGAAAATGGGGAATCGAAACTTCATTGCATTCTCCTGCGCAAGCCCGCCGCTTTCGGCCTACATGACAGAGGTGCCCCAGCGCGTCAAAGCAAGCTTGCGCGACATCCCGCCATCTTCCGAGCCTAAATATCCCCGCGCGGAGCGCCCGTCCCGGGCACCGGGGCGGACAGCGCCTATCCGTCTTGCGCGGCCGCCAGATCTTTGAGGATCGGGCAATCGGGGCGGTTGTCACCATGGCAGGCCGCGACCAGATCGGCCAGCGTCTCTCGCATGGCGCGCAGCCCTGCGATCTTGGCATCGATCTGCGCCAGATGGTCCTGCGCCAGCGCCTTGACCTGCGCCGAGGCGCGGCTGTCATCGTCATAAAGCGCCAAGAGCACGCGGCAATCATCGATGGAAAAACCCAAGGACCGCGCGCGTGCGACAAACATCAGCTTATGCAGATGCGTCTGGCGGAACTGGCGATAGCCATTGGCATGCCGGTCCGGCCGGATCAGGCCGATGTCTTCGTAATAGCGGATGGTCTTGGCGGGCAGGCCGGATCTGGCGGCGGCATCTCCGATATTCATAGGGCGGCTCTCCTATTCTGCCGGCTGGGGATTGCGGGCCGCGGCGGCGGGGGGATGTGGCGCGCTGTCTTGCATGGCGCGGCGCAAGCCACGCAGGCGCAGCGCATTCGACACGACCGACACCGAGGAGAGCGCCATCGCAGCGGCGGCAAAGACCGGCGACAAGAGCAGCCCGAAAACAGGGTAAAGCACCCCCGCTGCCACAGGCACCAGCGCGACATTATACCCGAACGCCCAGCCAAGGTTCTGGCGGATGTTGCGCATCGTCGCCTGCGACACCGCGACCGCATTGACCACGCCGCGCAGATCACCCGACATCAGCACGACATCCGCCGTCTCAATGGCCACATCGGTGCCGGTGCCGATGGCGATCCCGATATCGGCATGGGCCAGCGCGGGCGCATCATTGATCCCGTCGCCGACGAAACCGATCTGACCCTGCGCCCGCAACTGGTCAAGCGCCGCGACCTTGCCATCCGGCAGAACCCCGGCGACGACATGGTCGATGCCGATCTCGCGGGCAATGGCCTCGGCTGTTTCGCGTTTGTCGCCGGTGATCATCGCGACTTTCAGCCCCTTGGCCCGCAGCGCGGCAATGGCCGCAGCAGAGCCCGGCTTGACCGGATCAGCAACCGCGATCACGGCGGCGGCCTGCCCGTCAATCGCCACGAAAAGCGCGGTGCGCCCGCGTCGGGCAAGGTCGGTCTCGGTAGCCGCCAATGGTCCGGGCGCGATCCCGTGCTGCGCCAGCAGCCTGTCGGCACCGATCAGGACACGCCGCCCATCGACCGTCGCGCAAACGCCAAAACCGGCGATGGCTTGAAAATCACTGACGGCAGCATCGCCCAGCCCCTCGGCGCGGGCGGCGCTGACGATGGCATCGGCAATGGGATGTTCAGACTTGGCCTCGATGGCGGCAGCAAGGCGCAGCACATCGGCATGATCAAACCCTTCGGCCAGCACAAGATCGGTCAGATGCGGCTTGCCCGCCGTCAGCGTGCCGGTCTTGTCAAAGGCGATCACATCGACATTGCTCAGCTGTTGCAGCGCCGCCCCCTTGCGAAACAGCACGCCCATCTCGGCGGCCCGCCCGCTGCCCACCATGATCGAGGTCGGCACGGCCAGACCCATCGCGCAGGGACAGGCGATGATCAGCACCGAAACCCCCGCAACCAGCGCCAGCGTCGGATCCGGGCCAATCGCCAGCCAGACCGCCACGGTCAGCATGGCCAGCACCAGCACCGCAGGCACGAACCAAAGCGTCACCCGGTCCACCACATCCTGGATCGGCAGTTTTGCGCCCTGCGCTTCGGTCACCATGCGGATGATTTGCGCCAGCGTGGTATCCGCACCGACGCGGGTCGCAGCAAAGGTCAGCCCGCCCTGCCCGTTCACCGTGCCGCCGGTCAACGCGTCGCCTGTGGTCTTGACCACAGGTACGGGCTCGCCTGTCATCATGCTTTCATCCACGGGGCTGCTGCCCTCGATCACGCGGCCATCAACCGGCACGCGTTCGCCCGGACGCAGCGTGATGACATCGCCCACCACCAGCCTATCGACATCGACCGCAACCAATGCGCCATCGCGCATCACCCGCGCCTGCCGCGCCTGCAGGCCCAAAAGCGCCTTGATCGCCGCCCCCGTGCGCCCCTTGGCCCGCGCCTCGAGAAGCCGCCCCAACAGGATCAGCACGACGATCACCGCCGCCGCCTCGAAATAGACCGCGCGGACATCGGCGCGGATCAGCCCGGGCAGGAAGGTCGCGACGACAGAATAGACATAGGCCGCACCGGTGCCCAGCGCCACAAGGCTGTTCATATCGGGCGCGCCTTTGACCAGCGCCGGCAGACCTTTGGCGAAAAACACGCGGCCGGGGCCAAACAGCACCAGCGTCGTCAGCATGAACTGGATGATCCAAGAGCTTTGCGTGCCAATCGTATCGGCGATCACATGGTGGAATGCAGGCACCAGATGCGCGCCCATTTCCAAAATGAACACCGGCAGCGCCAAGATGGCAGCGATCAAGGTGCTCCGCGCCAATGCATCCGCCTCATCCGCCTTGCGCGCGGCGGTCAGGCTGGTCTGGTCGGGCTCGGCGGGCGTTGCCGGATAGCCGGCCTCGGTGCTGATCGCGGCCAGCTCTGCCGCGGTGATGCTGCGATCATCCAGCGTGATGGTCGCGGTTTCCGTCGCAAGATTGACCGCAACGGACCGGACCCCCGGAACCGCCGCCAAGGCGCGATCCACGCGCCCCACACAAGATGCGCAGGACATGCCATCAATCGCCAATCGTCGTGTTGCGGGTTCTGTCATGGGAAAAGACCTTTCTTGATTACCCCCAACATAGGCATTCCAGTCACTGGAAGCTCAAGCCCCTTGTGGAAAAAACCGCAAATCCTTGCTTTTGCGCTGGAACGCGCGGCCATGGCAGGCGCGCAACAAGGCGCAACCGCATGAAATGCGATGTCGCGGGTCAACCCTGCGGCCACACCACCGGCGCGATCAGCAATGGCCAGCTGGCAGCCGCGATGCGCGCATCAGGCCCCGAGGCCTATTCCGCGGCGCGCGCGGCCGCGACCAGCCTTTGCATCTGGTCGGCGCGGATCATGCCGGGTGCCAGATTTTCACCGATCACGAATGACGGTGTGCCGGTAAAGCCAAGCGCGCGGCCCAGCCCGTTAGACATTTGCAGATGCTCTGTCACCGCAGGGGCCTGCATGTCGCGGCGCAGCTGATCAAGATCCAGCCCCAGGCTTTGCGCCACGCGCATGACGCTTTGTTCCTCGGCCCGCCCCTGCATCGTCATCAAGGCGGTATGAAATTCCGCATATTTGCCCTGCGCCCGCGATGCCAAGGCGGCCCGCGCGGCAAAGACCGATCCTTCGCCAAGGACGGGCCATTCGCGCAAGACCACCCGGACGTTGGAATCGGCCGATAGCAAACCGTCAAGTTCCAGCTTGGCGTTCCGACAATAAGGACAATTGTAATCAAAGAATTCGACCACGGTCACATCGCCATCGGGGTTGCCGATGACGGGTGCATTGGGGTCATTTTCCAGCACCATGCGCTGATCATCCAATGCGGCCCGCGCCGCTGTGGCCTGCGCCTCTTGCTGATCTTGTTCGAGGATCTGCAAGGCTTCGACGATGATCTGGGGATTGGCACGGATCGTGTCCAGCACAAGATCGCGGACCTGATCTTCGGTCAGGCTCTGCGCGCCCAGCGACAAAGGCAAGGCGCAGATCGCCGCAATGCTGAAAAGTCTTGTCATATTCATGCTGTCCCTTTCAAGGCAAGCGGCGGGAAACAGTCAGATCAGACGGACCTTGGTCCCGATCGGGGCGCGGTCATACACTTCGGCGATCTGTTCATTGTAAAGACCGATGCAGCCGTTCGATGATTTGCGTCCGATCTTGCGCGTGTCCTGCGTGCCATGGATCCGGTAGAATTGCCACGACAGATACAGCGCATGCGATCCCATCGGGTTCAGCGGGTCACCACCGGGAATGAAAGCGGGCCATTCAGGGTTGCGTTCGCGCATCGCCGGTGTCGGCGACCAGCTGGGGGCGACGCGCTTGTCGATCACCTCGGTAAAGCCGGTGCGCGTCAGATCATCAGAGAGCGGGACCGAGGTCGGATAAATCCGCATGTCACCATCGGGCGTCCAATGCTGCAGAAACATCGATTTGGTATCCGCGAGAATCGCCCCCACGCCCAGCGAATCGAAATGGTCGCGCCATTCATGCACGCGAAACGCGGCGATATTGCGATCGACCGGGGCCTGCTGGGTCTGCGCGCGTAAAATGGATGGCGCAAAAAGGGTCGCTGCGGTCGCCCCGACCAGCACAGCGCGGCGTGACGGGGTCTTGGGGGTCGTCTTGGTCATTCTGGCCTCATCTTTCTCAATCGTCACTGACATTACGCGCTCTGCGCGGTCAAGCCTATCGATATGTCCGATGCGCCGCATTTAGCATGACATGGCCGCAGATGTGCCACGCCACACGCAGATTTGAACGCCGCCGCCGGGGTGATGAAGAGGCTGCGCCGTTTACATGATCTTAAGGCGTGCCAGCCCATAAGACCTTTCGACACGTAACGAAGGATCACTTTATATGCCGGCCGATACCGCCACAATCACCCTGCCTTCCGTGCTGACATTCGAAGCCTGCGAAGATCTGTTCACCGCGCTCAAGGCGGCGCAAGACGGCGACCTGATCATTGATGGCAGCAATGTCGGCCGTCTTGGGGGTCTTGCGGCCCAGATCCTGGCCACGGCCAGCCTGACATGGGCGGCCAGCGGGCGGTGCCTGACCCTTGTCAACGAATCCGATGACCTGCGCCAGGCGCTGGAAAACCTCGCGCTTTGGCCGCTGCCGCAACAAAAAAGGGTCCTGTGATGACGAAACGCATTCTGGCTATCGACGATTCGCGGACCATCCGCAGCCTGCTGACCCAGACCCTGCAAAACGCCGGGTTCGAGGTGTCGACAGCCGTGGACGGCGTCGATGGGATCGAAAAGTTCCAGCATGAAGACGCCGATCTGGTGATTACCGATGTGAACATGCCCAACAAGGACGGTTTCGGGGTGATCGCCGATATCCGCGGGGGCACCCGCAACCGCACGGTGCCCGTTCTGGTCCTGACCACGGAAAGCGGGGCTGCGCTGAAAGAACGCGCGCGGCAGGCCGGGGCAACCGGCTGGATCGTCAAGCCATTCGATGACGAAGCGCTGGTCGCCGTCATCCGCCGCCTGACAGGAGCCGCGTGATGACCGCCGATATGACAATGCGCGACGTTTTCTTCGAAGAATGCGAAGACCTGATTGCCGCCCTGACCGAAGGGCTGACAGCCATGCGCGATGGCAGCACCGATAGCGAAACGCTCAATGCCGTCTTTCGTGCTGTCCATTCCGTCAAAGGGGCGGCCGGTGCCTTTGCGCTCGATGATCTGGTGGGCTTTGCCCATACATTCGAAACGGTTCTGGATCACGTCCGCTCTCAGCGGCTGGCCCTTGATGACCGCATCCTGCATGTGCTGCAACGGTCGGGCGATATCCTTGCCGATCTCATCGAAACCGCGAGAGAGGAATTGCCGACAAACTCTGCCCAGGTGGACCCGGTCCTGGCAGATCTGCAATCCTTTCTGGGCGACGCCCCGGCCGAGGCAGAGGAATTCGTCTTCGAGGCGCTGACGCTGGCCTTCGACGGGCCGGCCGATGCGGGCGCGACCTATACGGTCGATTTTACGCCCAATGAAGCCTTTTACACTAGCGGCAACGATCCGGTCTTGATCATCGCCGCATTGCAATCACTGGGCACAACCCGCGTCACGGTCGATCTGTCGCGGCTGCCAAACGGTTTGGACGATCTGAACTGGCGCGATGGGCTGTTGTCCTGGCATGTCGAAATCGACGGTCTGGGGTCGGATCTCCCGATCCTCGAAGTCTTCGAATTCGTCGACGACCTTTGCGCATTGCAGGTCAAATTGCGCGACGACGACGACACCGCCCCCGCCATTGCAGCGGACGACACACCCGGCAACCCAACCGAGGAGGACACAATGGAAACCGTGGCCGGTACGGTGGGCGACATATCCGATCAGAAAACGCGCAATGCGGCCGACAAGGGCAACACCCGCGCCGCCAGTTCGCTCCGCGTCGATCCTGAACGCATTGACCGCCTGATCAATGCGGTGGGTGAATTGATCATCAACCAATCCGTGATCTCGCAAAGGCTGCAACATGCCAATCTGCCCAATACGGCGGAATTGTTTGCCGATCTTGACGATTACAAACTGCTGGCCCGCGAAATCCAGGAAGGCGTGATGGCGATCCGCGCGCAGCCCGTCAAACCCCTGTTCCAGCGCATGTTGCGCATTGCACGCGAGGCTGCGGATGCCACCGGCAAGGTGGTCGAACTGATCACCGAGGGCGAGGCGACAGAAGTCGATAAAACCGTCATCGAACGGCTCGCCGATCCGCTGACGCATATGATCCGCAACGCCATCGACCACGGGATCGAAGCCCCCGATCAGCGCGAAGCCGTCGGAAAGAACCGGCAAGGCAGGCTGCGCCTTGCGGCACGTCAAAGGTCTGGCAGCATCGTGATCGAAATCGCAGATGACGGGGCTGGCCTCAACCGTCCGCGGATCAGGGAAATTGCCGTCTCCAAAGGGCTCGTCGCCGAGGATGCGCAATTGTCCGAAACCGAAATCGACCACTTGCTCTTCGCCCCCGGCTTTTCCACCGCCAAAGAGGTGACCAATCTCTCGGGACGCGGCGTTGGCATGGATGTGGTCAAGACAGCGATCACCGTCCTTGGCGGGCGCGTCGCGATCAGCAGTCAATTTGGCCAGGGCACGACGTTTTCCATCACCCTGCCACTGACGCTGGCGGTGATGGATGGCATGATCATCAACCTTGGCGGGCAGACAATGGTTGTCCCCATCTCCAGCATCGTGGAAACGATCCGGCCCAAAGCGGCCGACCTGTCGCAGCTGGGGCTGAACAATACATTGCTGCGCATCCGCGGCGAATATGTGCCGATTATCGATCTGGCAGAACGCATGGGGCAAGTCGCAACGCTGCGCGACATGACCGACAGGGTGCTTTTGCTGATCCAGACCGACAGCGTCCCGCAATGCGCGCTGGCCGTCGATGATATCTTCGACCAGCGCCAGGTCGTCGTCAAAAGCATGCAGGGAAATTACGGCGAAATATCTGGAATCTCGGGCGCCACAATCCTGGGCGACGGCAAGATCGCGCTCATCATCGACCCCGAGGCCGTCGCGCAAGGCAACGCGGTCTATGCGGTCACCAACAGCCAAAATGGAAGGGATGTCAATTATGTCGCAGCTTGCTGAACTGCAAAAATCCGAACGGCTGGAATTCGTCACCCTGGTGGCCGGCGGTCAGAATTTCTGTATTGAAATCAAACAAATCAGAGAGATTCGTCGCTGGACCCCGGTCACGGTGCTGCCGCATTCGCCCGATCACGTCCTTGGCGTGATCAACCTGCGGGGCGCTGTCATTCCGATTATTGATCTTGCCGCGAAACTCGGTTTCGCCAAGATCATGCCCACGGAACGGCATGTCATCATCATCATCGCTGTCGAGGACAGGATCATTGGCCTTCTGGTCGAATCCGTGTCCGAGATCCTCGGGGTCGATGCCCATACCGTCCGCGAAACCCCAAGAGGGCCCGAGGACACGACCACCCGCGCCATTCTCGGGATCATCCCGCTTGGCGATGACATGACAAAAGTCATCAGTCTCTCGGCCTTGCTGGCTCCGGCAAATCAGGTGGCTGCATGACCCTGCCCGATCAGACCGCGCGATCCGACCAGAACATGCGCGAATATCAATTTACCGATCATGATTTTCAGTCAATCGCAGCCTTGGCGCATCAGCGGTATGGGCTGCATCTGCAACCGTCCAAAAAGCCGCTTGTCTATTCTCGGCTGACGAAACGATTGCGGGCTTTGAACCTTCCCGACTTCGAAAGCTATTGCGCCCTGCTGTCGGACCCGCGCGGTCATGCGGAACAATCGCATCTGCTCTCTGCGCTGACCACCAATGTCACGCATTTCTTTCGTGAACGCCACCATTTCACCTATCTGCGCGAAAACATCCTTCCCGATCTCGTGGAAAAAGCGAAAAAGGGCGCTCCGGTCAGAATATGGTCCTCGGCCTGCTCGGCCGGCCAAGAGGCTTATTCCATTGCCGCAATGATCCGCGATGCATGCCCCGAAGCGGCGCGCCTGGACATAAAATTGCTCGCCACGGATGTCGATCCTCAAATGATCCAAAAGGCCCGGCAAGCGCAATATGACCAAGATCAGGCCGAGGCGATCCCCAATGAATACAAAAAGCTGATGATCGAGGACAGTGATGGGCCGCAATTCCGGATCCGGCAGGATCTGGCCTCGCTGGTGTCATTCGGCGAATTGAACCTGATCGGGGATTGGCCGATGCGCCGGCGGTTCGATGTCATTTTCTGTCGGAATGCGGCGATCTATTTTGACAAGGACACGCAAGTCCGTCTCTGGCAACGGTTCGCGGATGTCTTACAGGACGACGGCCATTTGATGATCGGGCATTCCGAACGGCTGACCGGCCCTGCACAAAGCGATTTCCGCAGCACCGCCATTACCACTTACCAGCGGCTGCCCCGCAACGCGGCCCCGAGCCGACCTCAAACGAAAGACTGACCCATGAGCTTGAAAGACACATTGCGCGTGATGATCGTAGACGACATGGGCGTCAGCCGGGGGCTGCTTGTACAAGCCATCGAAGAGATGGGAATATGGAAAAATCAGGCGGAAAACGACGGACGTGCCGCTCTGAACAAGCTGATCGCCGACCCCGTTCATCTGGTCCTGTCCGATTACAACATGCCGGGCATGGACGGGCTCGAACTGCTCCGCGCCTTGCGCCAGCACAAGGCCACCGCACGGATCGGGTTCATTCTCGTGACCGGCAACCCGACCCCCGACCTGGTCGCCAAGGGCAAGGCACTTGGCCTGAACAATATCATCAAAAAGCCCTTTTCAACCGCCAGCATGAAGCAATGCATCGAAACCGTGGTGGGCAAGCTATGACAACGCCACCCGCCACGCACCGGCCCGCGCCAGCGCGGACGCTCACCAATGTCGGCACCGCCCTACGCGAGGTCGCGACGATCGTTACTCGCCTTGAAGATGCCGCCTTGCATAGCTGCGCTTGCGCTGCCGACATGCCGCAAAAAACCCGATCATTGCAGGACTTTGATCTTGTCCTGCAGTCACTTGCCGATCTTGCAACCTTGATCGAGGCGATGGGCCACCATGGCATCGACCAAGCCACACCCGATTGTGGCAAATGGATCGCGCAGATGCGTCTGGCCTGGCTACGCGACCTGATTGGCGATGCCCCTGATCCTGTCGATCACGACCGGACCCAGATAGCGATCTTCTGATGCGACATGTCTTTGCCCAACACAGCGCGCCCGCAAGCAGCCATGCCCTTGCTGCCAGTCCTTTGGCGGATTGCGACAGCAAAGATGGCAGCATCTGGCAGGTCTTCGCAGCAAGAGGCATCCGATCATGCGCATCTTGATCGCCCATCGATCCGTCATCCTGCTGGGCCAGCTACAACGCCGGCTGGAGCGGCTTAAGATCGACGTGATGCGCGCCGCCACCGAGCTGACGGAAGTCTATGATTTTGCGGAACATCACGAGCCTGATTGCGTCTTGCTGACAACCGATATTGCGGATTGTCCCGAATTCGAATTGCTTGCAACGCTTTTCGGCATCATGGGCATCGGCTGCGTCGTGCTGGCGACCCCAAATCAGGCGCAGCTGACCAATGCCGCGCTCAAGGCCAATCCGGCGATCCGCGTTCTGCCGGCCAATGTCTCGGATAGCGACCTGATCGCAGCCTTGGTGCCCAGCGGGCGCCGTCAGCACCCCAAGGCACCGGCGGTCGCACCGGCACCAGCCGGGCGCGTCGACCCTCGCAGCACCATTCTGATCGGCTCTTCGACGGGCGGGATCGATGCTTTGATGCAGATCTTGCCCCATTTTCATCCGGGCGCGCCGCCGACTGTCATCGTCCAACATACCGGTGGCAACTTTGCGGCAAGCCTGATTAGGCTGCTTGACGGGGTCACCACTGCAAAAGTCGTGGCCGCAACGCCGGATACGGCATTGCAGCGCGGTCATGTCTATCTGGCCTCCGGTGACACGCATCACGTCCGCCTGATCAACGGGTCTCCGGCGCGGATCAAACTGGACGAGGCACCCCGCAGATCCGGCCACCGGCCTTCGGTGGATACGCTGTTTCTCTCGGCCGTCCCGCTTGCATCGCATGTGACCGCCGCGATCCTGACGGGGATGGGCCGTGATGGTGCCGAAGGGATCACAGCATTGCGTGCCGCAGGTGCCCGCACCTTTGGTCAGGATGAGGCGAGCTGTATCGTCTACGGGATGCCACGCGTGGCGAAATCCTTGGGTGGCATCGAAACCGAACTGCCGATCCATCAGATCGGTCCCAGCTTGCTGCGGGCATCACAGCAAAGGCAGCGCGCATGAGTGATCTGAACACCACATCGCCCAAAATGATGACCATCGTGCAAGGCGACTTTGCCGTGTCAAATGATGCGCAGGTGGTGATGTCGACCGTCCTGGGGTCTTGCGTCGCGGTCTGTATCTTTGACCTTCAGGCGAAAGTCGGGGGCATGAACCATTTTCTGCTGGCCAGCGGCGGTGATTCAAATACCACCGACCTGAAATATGGCGTCAATGCGATGGAATTGCTGATCAACCGCATCTTGCGCGCGGGCGGTGACAGGCGCAGGCTCCAAGCCAAGATTTTCGGCGGTGCGCGCATGACCGTCCATGCCCGCGACATCGGCCAGTCCAATGGTGAATTCGCCCTGGGGTTTCTGGAACGCGAAGGCATCCCCTGCCTCTCGCAGAGCTTGGGCGGCACCATGGCCCGCCGCGTCCAGTTCACGCCGACAACCGGTGCAGCGCGCCAGATGCAAATCTCTGAATCGCCAGCTATCGAAACACCGGTCATACGCCCGCGCGCCGCGCCCGAGATCACGCTTTTCTGATGCAGGGGCCAGGATGACTGCGCTATTCTTCAACGATATCCCAAGGGATGGTATAAAGGCCCAGCGCGCTGGTGATCTTGTCTGCAATCGCCGGATCGGCGCTGATCTGCGCGACAAGCCCGCGTTTACTATCCTCGACGACGCAATCGACCTCTGCCGCCAGATCGGCAAGGGCGGCGGCATAGACCCGGGTGATCGCGCGCTTGCGCAGATCGGGCTTAAAGATTTTGCCAACCGCGGTTTTCGGAAGTTCCGCCAATATTTCCAGATGTTTAGGATGGGCCGCGCGTTCGTGAATATGCTGTTTGGCGTAATCCAGCAGCGCCGCTTCGGTCACATCCGCATCGGCGACCAGTTCAAGATAGACACAAGGCACCTCGCCGGCATGCGCATCGGGCTGCCCGATTGCCCCCGCGAATGCGACAGCAGGATGCCCGGCCAAAGCCTCTTCGATTTCGGCGGGGTCGATATTATGGCCGCCACGGATGATCAGATCCTTGGCGCGGCCGGTGATCCACAGATATCCATCCGCATCGATCCGCCCCAGATCCCCGGTCCGCAGGTGATCGGCGTAGAACATGTCGCGGTTCTTGTCGGCATCGGTATAGGTCTGGCCGCTGAACACACCCGGGCTGGCCACGCAGATCTCGCCGATCTCGTCGATGCCGCATGGCTTGCCCGTCGCCGCCGAAACGATCTTCACATCCGTATAGGGGAAGGGCAGACCGATCGAGCCGACCCGTTTTTCGCCATCGGGCGGGTTGATCGACACCAGGCAGGTCGCCTCGGTCAGCCCATAGCCTTCGCAGATGGTGACCCCGGCCGCCGCCTCGAATCTTTTGTAAAGTTCGAGCGGCAAGGGCGCGGACCCGCAAAAGGCCAATCGCAACGACGATATATCCGCATCGACCTTGCGCTGCATCAGCGCCGCCATCGCTGTTGGCACGGTGATCATAAAGCTGACCTTATGCTTGGCGATCAATTTCCAGAAATTGTCGAACACGCCGGCCCCGCGATAGCCCTGTGGCGTCGGAAACACGACCTGCGCCCCCGACCCAAGCGAGGCGCCCAGCGACACGATTGTCGCAAACACATGAAACAAGGGCAGCGGGCAGATCTGCACATCCTTTTCGGTAAACAGCAGCCGCGCGCCCAGCCAGGCATTATAGACGATCCCGGAATAGCGGTGCTGCACGACCTTGGGCATGCCGGTGGTGCCACCGGTGTGAAAATAGGCCGCCACCCGGTCCTTATCCGAATCGGCAAAGGTCAGGCTGACCGGGCGCTTGGCCAGTTCGGCGTTGAAATCCAACACCTTGGCCTGATGCGCCACCGGATTCCGTGGCCGGATCAGCGGCACCACAAATCGTTTTACCCCGGTCAAGTAGCGGTGCAGATCGACCTCCAGCACGGTGGTGACATTGGGGGCCAGGCGCACGGCCTCGGCGGTTTTCTGGGCAACATCGGTTTTGGGAAAGGCGCGCAGGGTGACGACGACCTTGGCCTTTGTGTCGCGCAGGATCGCGCCGATCTGTTCGGGCTCCAGCAGCGGGTTGATCGGGTTCACGATCCCCGCGACCTGACCACCCAGATAGGTCAGGATCGTTTCGGTCGCATTGGGCAAAATGAAGGCGACGACATCGGTTTCCCCGATCCCCAGGTCGCGGAACAGATTGGCGGCTTGCGCCGTCTTGGCCTGTAAGGCGGACCAAGTCAGCGTTTCACAAAACGACTCCGGGTCGGACAGCAGGCTAAAGCTGACCGCCTTGCGATCGCCATGCGCGGCCGCCGTCTGCGACAAAAGCGCAAAAGTCGTCCGTGGCAGGCTACGTTCTGCCCAGGGCATTTCATTATGAATCGCGTCGCGATCCGCCATTGTCGCAAAAGCCATCCCAATCCTCCCGATTGTCTGGTGCGCGGTTTTGGCCGCACCCCTTCAGGACGAAAGGTTGATCAAACCCGGCGCGCGGTGCAAGCCTGACGCTGCGCAAATCGGGCTATTCCGCCGCGACGCCTTCGGTGAATTGCAACCTTGCCAGCCGCGCATATAGGCCGCCTCGTGCCACCAGCGCATCATGCGTGCCCTGCGCGACAATCCGGCCCGCGTCAAAGACGACGATCCGGTCCGCCTTTTTCACCGTGGCCAGCCGATGCGCCACGATCAGCGTTGTGCGGGTCTTGGCCAGATCCTCGACCGCGCGTTGCACGGCATATTCGCTTTCGGCGTCCAGCGCGCTTGTCGCCTCGTCCAGCAACAGGACCGGCGCATCGCGCAGGATGGCCCGCGCGATGGCGATCCGCTGCTTTTGCCCGCCCGACAGCATCACGCCACGTTCCCCGACATAGCTTTCATAGCCGTCGGGCAAGGCGGTCAGGAAATCATGCGCGGCAGCGGCTTTGGCGGCGGCTTCGACCTCGGCATCGGTTGCATCGGGGCGGCCAAAGCGGATGTTTTCGCGCGCCGTATCGGCAAAGATCACCGGATCTTGCGGCACCAAGGCGATATGCTTGCGAAATTCGGCGCGCGTCAGGTCACGCAGATCGATTCCGTCCAATGTGACCTGTCCTTCCTGCGGATCATAGAACCGCTGGACAAGCTGGATAATCGTGCTTTTGCCCGCGCCGGACGGGCCAACCAATGCCACGGTTTCGCCTGGCGCGATATGCAGGTTGATGCCGTCCAGCGCGGAAATCGACATCCGCGACGGATAGCTGAAGCGCAGGTTTTCAAAGCGCAGCGCGCCACGGACGGGGGCCGCCAAGCGGCGCGGCTGTGCCGGGTCGGTCACGCTATCCTCGATCGTCAGCAATTCGACCAGCCGTTCGGTCGCCCCCGCCGCACGCTGCAATTCGCCCCAGACCTCTGACAGGGCGGCGACGGCACCGCCGACCATGATCGTGTAGATCATGAATTGCACCAGCCCGCCTTCGGTGATCTCGCCCGCGACGACATCTTGCGATCCCATCTGCAGGAACAAAACGATGGCCGCGAAAACCATGAAGATCACGACCGCCGTCAAAAACGCCCGCGTCAGGATGCGCCGCCGCGCCGAGCGATAGCTTTGCTCTGTCACCGCGTCGAATTTGGCGCGGCTCAGCTCTTCGTGGGTAAAGGCCTGCACCGTCTGGGCCGAGGTCAAAAGCTCGGAAGCATCGCCGCTGGATTCCGCGATCAGGTCCTGATTTTCGCGCGACAGGCTGCGCACCCGGCGGCCCAGAAACAGGATCGGGAACAGCACGACCGGGATCGGCCAGAGAACCATCATGCTCATCTTGACCGAGGTCAGCAGCATCAGGACCACGCCACCGATAAAGATCAGGATATTGCGCAGCGCGATCGAGGCGGAACTGCCGATCACCGATAGGATCAGCGTCGTATCGGTGGTGATCCGGCTCAGCACCTCGCCCGTCATGATCCGTTCGTAAAAGCTGGGGCTCATGCTGATCATGCGGTTGAACACCGCCTTGCGGATATCGGCCACGACACGTTCGCCCAGACGCGTGACCAGATAATATCGCAGCGCCGTTCCAAAGGCGAGAAGCACGGCAAAGGCCAGCAGCGCCATGAAATGGCGGCTGATCGCGACACTGTCGAGCCCGAAATTATCGACCACCAGACGCGCGATCACCGGCAGGCTCAACGCCACCATTGCGGTAAAGACAAGCGCGAATCCCGCCCCGATCAGGTTCCATTTATAGGGTTTGATGAACGGCCAAAGCGCCTGCAGCGCGCTGATCTTTTTGCTGGCTGGCCGGTCTTCTGCTTTGGTCTGCACAGTTTCGGCCATCGGGCGTCCTTTGTCTGTCAGGGCCTGATGTAAAACGGGGCCACCATTTGCACAAGCCGGGATCGCCGATGCGAAATCCGCAGCTGTCGCAAGATTGGAGCGGGCGGCGGGAATCGAACCCGCGTCTCTTGCTTGGAAGGCAAGGGTCTTACCATTACACAACGCCCGCGCAGTGTTGGGATTAAGTCACGCGGCCCGCCCCGTCAAGGAACAGCCCGCATCTTCCGAGCATAAATATCCCCCGCGCGGAGCGCAGCTGACATCGCCTTGCGCGCCGCCACTTGCAGCGGCGCGCAATGTGTTTGCATCAGTTCACGGTGATCCGGCCATCGGTATAGGGCGTGAAGACACCCTGCGCGGCCATATATTCGGCCAGCACATCCGCCAGGTCAGGGCCAAAATCATAGGCATTGGCGGCATCCTCGAACATCGAATAGCCATCACCGCCATTGCGGACGTAATTGTTGGACACCACCCCATAGACCATGGCCGGATCAAGCGGCGCATCGCCGACCATGACCTCCGAGATACGCTGACCCGCCGGCGCTGCGCTGTCGATGGCAAAGCTCATCCCCGCGACCTGCGGAAAACGGCCAGCCCCGTCCTCGATCTGGCTGACACCGTTTTCAAGCGCGGCCAGCAGAGTCTCGCCGGTGACCTCGAAGGTGGATAGCGTGTTCTGGAACGGCAGCACGCCCAGCACTTCGCCCATCGTCACCTCGCCCGCGTCGATCGAGGCGCGGATGCCGCCCCCGTTCTGGATCGCGATCTGGACGCCCTGATCACGCACGCGGTCCAGCATCGCATCGGCGATCAGCGATCCCATCGGGCATTCCATCGCACGGCAGACAGTGCGGTCACCATCAATCGCCGCGGCAGTTTCAGCGACGATGCGCGTCTTCATCTCTTCGATCGGCCCGGCGAGTTCGGCGATCCGCGCGACTGCCGCTTCATCCTCGGCCACGCTGGCATCCAGCAGGATCGTATCGCCGGTGGCCGAAATCACATTGCCCGCGTCATCAAAGACCAGCGTCAGATGGCCGACATATTTGGAATAGGCATAGGCCTGCACCACAGGCACAGTGCCGACCATCGTGGGATAGGCCAGCGCGCCGTCTTCGGTGTTGGACATCAGCGTATGCGAATGCCCGCCGACAATGGCGTCGATCCCGTCAACCGCGGCGGCGATTTCCATATCCTTGGACAGGCCGACATGGGTCAGCGCGATGATCTTGGTGACACCCTCGCCTTGCAATGCTGCGACATCCGTACTCAGGCTGGCGACCTCGGGGGTGAAGATGACAGCATCCGACGGGCTGGATGTTTCGACCGTGTCCCCGGCCAAAGCCGAGATGATGCCGATCCGCTGCCCGCCGACTTCAAGCACGATGTGGTTTTCGACCTGACCAGCCAAGATGTTGGAACCGGACACGTCGATATTGCCGGAAATGACGGGGAAAGACACCAGATCGGTCAGCTTGCGCAGGCCTTCGTCGCCATCGTCGAATTCATGGTTACCGACGGCCATGACATCATAGCCGATGACATTCATGAACTCGGCTTCGACATCGCCCTTATAGGTCGTGTACATCAGGCTGCCCTGATATTGGTCGCCCGCATCGACAACGATGACATTCTGACCTGCCAGTTCGTCGCGCAGGGCGTTGATCTGGGTGATGACGCGTGCGACGCCGCCAAAGCATTCACCGGCGGCATTCGCCTCGGCGTTGCAGGTGGAATCAAACGCGCTGATCGGCTCGATCCGGCTGTGCAGGTCGTTGGTGTGGATGATATGCAGCGTGTAATCGGCCGCAGCCGACCCCGCGATCAGCGCCAAGGCGCAGCTTGTCGTCAACAGTCGCAATGTCATGGACTTATCCCTTAAGGTTTCGTTAGGCCAG
This sequence comes from Yoonia vestfoldensis, assembly GCF_002158905.1. Lineage (NCBI taxonomy): Bacteria > Pseudomonadati > Pseudomonadota > Alphaproteobacteria > Rhodobacterales > Paracoccaceae > Yoonia > Yoonia vestfoldensis. The sequence continues at coordinate 517,591 of NZ_CP021431.1, read as the reverse complement.
ATTGGCCGCCAGATGTGACGGGAGTCAAACACAACAGCCGATTGTCGGCACCTTACCGCAACGTCAACGGCCCCGGCCAAGACACTTGACCATTTTTTGCGCAGGCCCCATGACGCTGCCATGTTGATTTACAAGATTTTCCGCGCCGATGAATGGGCCGCCTTGCAACGCGATGGCGCGACGGCGGGCGCGCCTGTCGATCTGGCCGATGGCTATATCCATTTTTCCACCGCCGCGACCCTGGCCGAAACATTGACCAAGTATTTCGCAGGCGAAACCGGTCTTGTTGTGCTGGCAGTCGCCGCCGATGGCCTGGACCCGCTGAAATGGGAACCCGCGCGCGGTGGCGTGCTGTTTCCGCATCTTTACCGCGACCTGACGCTGGCCGATGTCGTCTGGGTTCGCGACCTGCCGCTGTCGGATGGCGCGCATCAGCTGCCGGATCTTGCATGAAGGCGCTGGAACAGATCGGGTTGGCGGCGCTGCGCCGGATAGATCCCGAAACCGCGCATGGCGTGGCGATCACCGCTTTGCGCAAAGGGCTTGGCCCAAAGACCACCCCTTTCACATCGCCGCGTCTGCGCTGCGATCTGGCCGGGCTGGCGCTGCCCAATCCCATCGGCCTTGCCGCGGGGTTTGACAAGAACGCGACCGCCCTTGCGCCGCTGGCGCGCGCAGGTTTCGGCTTTGTCGAGGTCGGCGCCGCCACCCCGCGCGCCCAGCCCGGCAACCCCAAGCCGCGCCTGTTCCGGCTGACCGGTGATCGCGCCGTGATCAACCGTTTCGGGTTCAACAATGACGGGATGCAGGCCATCGCCCAGCGCTTGGCGCAGCGCCCAGTCGGCAGCGTGGTCGGCCTGAACCTTGGCGCGAACAAGGACAGCACCGACAAAGCCGCCGATTTCGCGACCGTGCTGGCCTATTGCGGGCCGCATGTGGATTTCGCCACGGTGAATGTCTCATCGCCCAACACCGAAAAGCTGCGCGACCTGCAAGGCAAGGCAGCGCTGGCGGCCTTGCTGGCCGGTGTGATGGACAAACGCGCAAAGATGGCGCGCCCGATCCCCGTCTTTCTAAAGATCGCGCCGGATCTGACGCTGGACGAGATTGCCGAAATCGCCGAAGTCGCCCAGACCGCCGCGATTGCAGGCATCATCACCACCAATACCACGCTGGACCGCAGCGGCTTGCACGGCCCGCATGCGCAGGAAAAAGGCGGGCTATCCGGCCAGCCTTTGTTCGAAAAATCGACCCGCGTGCTGGCGCAATTGGCGGGTCTGACCGATCTGCCGATCATCGGGGTTGGTGGGGTCGCCACCGCAGAACAGGCCTATCAGAAAATCCGCGCCGGGGCCTCGGCTGTGCAGCTCTATACCGCCTTGGTCTATGGCGGTTTGTCCTTGGTCGATGAAATCGCGCGCGGATTGGATATGCTGTTGCTGCGCGACGGGTTCGCCACGCTGGCCGATGCGGTCGGATCAGGCCGCGCGGACTGGACCTGAGGCTGCAGCCTCCAGCGCGGGATATTTCAGCCCCAGCGTCACGCCACGCACCACAAAGCTGATCAGCATCCCGAGCCACAGCCCGTGATTGCCAAACAGCGCCATCAAGGGAATGACGCTGGTAAAATAGACTGCCGCCGAGACGATCATCATGTTGCGCATATCCGCTGTCCGCGTCGCGCCGATGAAAATGCCGTCCAGCATCCATGCCGCCACCCCCGCCAAGGGGACGACGATAACATAGGGCAGATAAAGACGCGCTGCCGCGCGCACCTCGGCTGCGGTGGTCATGATGTCGATCATGATGCCGCCGAATAGCGCGAAACACACCGCCATGACCGCACAGGCCCCCAGCCCCCAAAGGCTGGTCAGGATCGCCGCCCGGCGCAGCAGACCGCGCGCCCGCGCACCTGCGGCCTTGCCCACCAGCGCCTCGGCGGCAAAGGCGAAACCGTCCAGCGCATAGGCCGTCAGGTGCAGGAACTGCACCAGAATCTGGTTCGCGGCCAAAGGCACATCGCCAAAACCTGCCCCATAGAACAGGAAGCTGACGAAAATCGCCTGCACCAGCACCGATCGGATCATGATATCGCTGTTTACCACCGCCATGCGCCGCAGCCGGATCAGGTCAAACACCCGCGCCGCTGTCCGCCATGCGACCCCGGCAAAGGCGTCGCGGCAATACCATAACCCCAGCACCAGCCCCGCCCAGACCGCGATAAACGTGGCCCAAGCCACCCCCGCCACGCCCCAGTCAAAGCCCAGCACGAAGACAAGGTCCAACCCGATATTCAGCCCGTTCATCAATAGCTGGATCGCCAGCACCGCGCCGGTGCGTTCCTGTGCGATCAACCAGCCGGTGATGCCGTAAAGCGCAATGGTCGCAGGGGCCGACCAGATGCGGATCGCCATGTAATCGCGGGCCAAGGCCTCGACCTCGGCGCTGGCGGGGGCAAGCCGAAAGGCGCCGTTGAAGATCGGCCATTGCGCGGCGATCAACACCGCCCCCGCGCCAAAACCGATCAACAGCGCGCGCGACAATAGCGCGGCCACCTCGTCGCTGTCCCCCGCACCGCTGGCCTGCGCGGCAAGCCCGGTGGTGCCCATCCGCAGAAAGCCGAAGATCCAGTAAACGGCGGTCAGGATCACCGCGCCAAGGCCCACTGCGCCAATCGGCGCCGCCGCACCCAATTGCCCGACAACGCCGGTATCGACCAAGCCCAGCAGCGGCACCGTCGCATTGGCCAGCACGATCGGCAGCGCGATCCGCAGCACGCGGCGATGCGTCAGCCTGTCAGCCATTGCGCGGGGGCATCAGGAAATGCCCCGTCGCCTGTGCAAACAGCCGCGCACGATTGTCCTGCCATGTTTCCACATGCACCGAGGCATAGCGCCGCCCCGACCGGTTGACCCGCGCGCGTGCATAGGCATCGCGCGGCAGCCCGCTGCGCAGGTAATCAACGGTAAAGTCGATTGTCTTGGGCAGGGTGATGGCCGGGGCGTCATCGGTGATGCGGCCAGCCTCCATATCCTCCCAGATCATCGCCCAGGTCAGTTCCATGATGGCGGTGACCTCTAGAAAGGCCGCCGTCGCACCACCATGCAGCGCCGGCAACATCGGATTGCCGATCAGCCGGTCCGCATAGGGCAGCACCGCCGTCAATTCATCGCCGCGCCGGTCGATCTGGATGCCCAGAAATTGCATATAGGGCACGCGGGCCACCAGTTTTTGCAACATCGCATCGCGGCGTTGCTTGATCACCTGGACGGGCTCGGGACGGGTGGTCATGCCTTGCCCCTTTCGATGGTAAAGGCCCCGGTGGCCGAAGCGACAGGCCGGTGCGCATCATTGTCAACCGCCGTCGCCCGCACAAAGGCGACAGACCGCGTGACGTGATAACATTCCGCCGTGGCCGTGATCCGCTCGCCAGGTGTGGCCGGGCGCATGTAATCAATCCGCAGGTCAAGCGTCGCCGTGGCCAGCGCCGCCGCCGGATGCGCCATCACCGCCGCCCCGGCGCAGGTATCCATCAAGGCCGATACCGCCCCGCCGTGAATGACGCCGGTATCGGGATCGCCGATGAAACGCGCGTCATAATCCATCGTGATGGTTGCCCGGCCGTCACCGACCTCGGTCAGGGTCATGCCCAGCGCTTGCGCATGCGGGATCGACGCGATGAACTGCGCGGCGATCTTGTCGCGGCGGCTGGCCTGATCGTCTGACATGGCTTCTCCTGCATGGCTGGAACTCCCCCACCGCAGTAGCGTTACCCGATTGTCATTGCAAACATGATCGATCCATCTGTTGCCCCGCCCCAGCGATGGCGATAGGTTAACGGCGAGGAGAAACCGATGACCGAAAAGCGCCTGTCGTTCAAAGAGATGTGTGCGAAATTCGACGTCACGCCTCGGACGTTGCGCTATTACGAATATATCGAACTGCTGACCCCCGAAAAGGAAGGGCGGGCGCGGTTCTATGGCCCACGCGAACTGGCACGGATGACGCTGATCCTGCGGGGCAGGCGGTTTGGCTTTGCGCTTGAAGACATCCGGCAATGGCTGCTGATATACGAAAAAGAAGGCACCCATGCGCAGATGCGCGAATGGGTCGCGCTGGCCGACCGGCAGATGGAAGAACTGCGCCAGCAGCGCGCGCAGCTGGATGAAACGATGGCCGAACTACAGCAGCTGCGGGACCATACCGCCAAGACCCTAGCCTAGGCGCGCCTGCCCTCGCGTCAGAAAATTACACCAAATTCGCCAGATTTTTGCTGACCTTTCGTCACCCTGTTCGTGACGCGACGTTCTGTTTACGTTAACGTCACCTTTGCTTGTAAGCTGCCAATGTGATCCGCAATTGCGTGGCAGCAGCCATCCGCATGAGGAAAAGCCATGACGACAGATACAATGAACATCCGCGAGATGTGCGAGGCCTTTGATGTCACGCCCCGCACCTTGCGTTTCTACGAAGCCAAGGAACTGCTGTTCCCGATCCGCCAGGGTCAAAAGCGCCTGTTCACCAAGCGCGACCGCGCCCGGCTCAAGCTGATCTTGCGCGGCAAGCGCTTTGGCTTCTCGCTCGAGGAAATCCGGCAATTGCTGGACCTTTATCACATGGACGACGGGCAAGAGACCCAGCTGTCCAAGACCTATGAACTGGCCGAACGCCATCTGGCCGATATGCAAGCCCAGAAAGCCGAGCTTGACGAGGCGATCGGCGAATTGAAGGCCCAGATGGCTTGGGGTGCCGAAAAGCTCGCCAGCCTTGCCAAAAAGAAATCCGCCGCCGCCTGAGCCGGCACCATCCACGCCACGACCCCAGGGAGACAGACCAAATGCCGATCTATAACGCCCCCGTCAAAGACATCCAGTTCGTGCTGCATGACCTGCTGCGCGTCAGTGAACAGGATATTCCGGGGTTCGAAGACCTTGACCGTGATTTCACCGGCGCCGTGGTCGAAGAGGCCGGCAAGGTCGCCACAGCCGTGCTGCATCCGCTGAACGCCGTGGGCGACCGCGAAGGATGCGTTTTGGAAAATGGTGTCGTGCGCACGCCGACCGGGTTCAAGGACGCGTTTGAGGCGATGAAAGACGGCGGCTGGACCGCGATGGATTGCGACCCCGCCTATGGCGGTCAGGGCCTGCCTTACGTCATGCATACCGCCGCGCAGGAACCTTTCGTGTCCGCCAATATGGCGTTCAACATGTATCAGGGTCTGACCCATGGTGCCTATTCCGCGATCTATGCGCATGGCTCGGACGACCAGAAACAGACATACCTGCCCAAGTTGACGACCTGCGAATGGACCGGCACGATGAACCTGACGGAACCGCATTGCGGCACCGATCTGGGGTTGATGCGCACCAAGGCCGTCCCGCAGGACGATGGCACCTATAAGATCACCGGCCAGAAGATTTTCATTTCGGCAGGCGATCACGATCTGGCCTCCAACATCATCCATCTGGTGCTGGCGAAAATTCAGGGCGGGCCTGACGGGATCAAGGGCGTGTCCTTGTTCATCGTGCCCAAGTTCATGGTCAATGATGACGGCAGCCTTGGCGCGCGCAACGGCGTCAGCGTCGGCAAGATCGAAGAAAAGATGGGCATCCACGGCAATTCGACCTGCGTGATGAATTATGACGCAGCGACGGGTTTCCTGCTGGGTGAAGCCCATAAAGGCATGCGCGCCATGTTCACCATGATGAACGAGGCCCGTCTGGGCGTCGGCCTGCAAGGCTATGCCCAAGCCGAAAGCGCCTATCAGAACGCTGTCGCCTATGCCAATGACCGCCTGCAAGGGCGCGCTGTCACGGGTGCGGAAAACCCTGACGGTCCTGCCGATCCGCTGATCGTGCATCCCGATATCCGCCGCAACCTGATGGACCAGAAGTCCTTTGTCGAAGGGGCGCGCGCCTTTACCTATTGGGGCGCCTATCTGATCGACCGCGCGCATCGCAACAGCGACAAGGACGCCGACGGCCTGATCTCGCTGATGACGCCGGTGATCAAGGGGTTCCTGACCGACAAAGGCTTTGAATATGCCACCGCCGCGCAGCAGGTTTACGGCGGCCATGGCTATATCGAGGAATGGGGCATGTCCCAATATGCCCGCGACGCAAGGATCGCGATGATCTATGAAGGGGCCAATGGCATTCAGGCGCTGGATCTTGTGGGGCGCAAGCTCGCGCTGGATGGCGGCAAACATGTCATGGCGTTTTTCGAGATGATCAAAAGCTTCATCAAGGAAAACGAAGGCAATGAGGCGCTGAACAAGGATTTCCTTGTGCCGCTGAAAGCCGCCAGCGAAGACCTGCAGGCGGCGGGGATGTATTTCATGCAAAACGGCATGAAAAACCCCAATAACGCTTTGTCGGGGTCTTATGATTTCATGCATATGATGGGCCATGTCTGTCTGGGTCTGATGTGGGCACGCATGGCCAAGGCCGCGATGGAGGCTTTGGACAGCGGGGCATCCGATACCGCATTCTATGAAACCAAGATCGCAACCGGCCGTTATTACATGGCGCGCCAATTGCCCGCGACAGGGATGCATCTGGCCCGGATCAACACCGGGGCTGATACTGTCATGGCGTTGCAGGCCGCGAACTTCTAGGGTTCAGATGGGCGCCGCGATCCTGCGGCGTCCCTATCCGATTTCACAAGGATTTCGGCCCCAGGTTGGGAGGCCTGCACCATGCCCATGAAACTGCACTGCTTCGGCGAAAGCGGAAACGCCTATAAAGTGGCCCTTACCTTGACCCTGACCAATCAGGACTGGGACCCGGTCTTTGTCGATTTCTTCAACGGCGCGACCCGCACGCCGGAATTCCGCGCGCTCAACGTGATGGGCGAGGTGCCGGTTCTGGAAGACGGCGATCTGGTGCTGACCCAATCGGCGGTCATGCAGGATTACATCAGCTCTAAATCGGGCAAGCTGGGGGGAAGGTCCGCCGCCGAACGCCGCGAGGTGTTGCGCTGGATGTTCTTTGACAATCACAAGGTCAGCGGCGTGGCCGGGCCTTTGCGGTTCAACATGAATTTCCTGCCCGAGGACAAGCGCAACGCCGATGTGAACGGCTTTCTGGCGATGCGTCTGGCCTCGGCGCTCAAGGTGATGGAAACCCATCTGACGGGGCGCAACTGGCTGGCGGGCGAGGATATGACCATCGCCGATATCGCCTGCGCCGGTTACCTGTTCTACACCGAACCCTTTACCTTTGCGCGCACCGATTACCCGCAGATCGACCGCTGGCTGGACGCCATCGCCGCCCGCCCCGGTTGGAAACACCCCTATGACTTGATGCCGCGCGCGCTATCCGGCGCGGCCTGAACGGAGGATATGATGACCGACGCCTATATCTATGACGCGATCCGCACGCCGCGCGGCAAAGGCCGCGCCGATGGCAGCCTGCACGAGGTGACATCCGCCCGCCTGTCCGCCGGTGTGCTGAACGCGCTGAAAGAGCGCAACAACCTGCAAGGCCACGCGGTCGAGGATGTGATCTGGGGCAATGTCACACAGGTTGGCGAACAGGGCGGCTGTCTGGCGCGCACGGCGGTGCTGGCGTCCGATCTGGACGAATCCATCCCCGGTCTGGCGATCAACAGGTTCTGCGCCTCTGGCATGGAAGCGGTGAACCTTGCCGCCAATCAGGTGCGCGGCGGGGCCGGTCAGGCCTATATCGCGGGCGGCGTTGAAATGATGGGCCGCGTCGCCATGGGCAGCGACGGGGCGGCGATTGCGGTTGATCCGTCGATTGCGATGGACAGCTATTTCGTCCCGCAGGGCATTTCCGCCGATATCATCGCCACTGAATACGGTTTCAGCCGTGACGCGGCCGACCAATTGGCCGTCGAAAGCCAGAAACGCGCGAAGGCCGCGTGGGACGAAGGCCGTTTCGCCAAATCCGTCGTGACGGTGCGCGATATCAACGGTTTGGCCATTCTGGACCATGACGAATACATGCGACCAGAAACGAATATGCAAACGCTTGGGTCGCTGAACCCCGCCTTTGCCGCCATGGGCGAGGTGATGCCCGGCTTCGACAAGATCGCGCTGATGAAATACCCCCATCTGGAACGGATCAACCATATCCACCATGCGGGCAATTCATCGGGCATCGTCGATGGTGCCGCTGGCGTGCTGGTTGCGTCGAAGGAATGGGGCGAGGCGATGGGCCTCAAACCCCGCGCGGTGATCCGTGCGACTGCGAAAATCGGCACTGATCCGACGATCATGCTGACCGGCCCGGTGCCCGTGACCGAGAAAATCCTGCGGGATGCCGGCATGGCGATCAGCGATATCGACCTGTTCGAGGTGAACGAGGCTTTTGCCTCCGTCGTGCTGCGGTTCATGCAGGCGTTCAACGTCGATCATGACCGCGTCAACGTCAACGGCGGGTCCATCGCGATGGGGCATCCTTTGGGGGCCACCGGTGCGATCATCATCGGCACCCTGCTGGATGAATTGGAACGCTCTGGCAAATCCACCGGTCTGGCGACGCTCTGCATCGCATCGGGCATGGGTGCCGCAACGATTATCGAACGCGTGTAAGGGGGCGATCATGACTGATTTCACACTTAAAACCGACGCCGATGGCGTGGCAGTCATCACTTGGGACACAATCGGCAAATCCATGAATGTGATGAACCAGCAAGGGTTCACCGATCTGGATGCGCTGATTGATCAGGCTCTGGCGGATGATGCCGTCAAAGGCATCATCATCACATCGGGCAAGGACGGGTCTTTTGCCGGGGGTATGGACCTGAACATCATCGCGCGGATGAAAGACAGCGCCGGTGATGATCCCGCGCGCGGGCTGTTCGACGGCGTGATGGCGATGCATGGCGTTTTGCGCAAGATCGAACGCGCGGGCATGGACCCAAAGACCAACAAAGGCGGCAAGCCCATCGCCGCCGCCCTGCCCGGCACGGCACTGGGCATCGGGCTGGAAATCCCGCTGGCCTGTCACCGCATCTTTGCCACCGATAACCCCAAGGCGAAAATCGGCCTGCCCGAAATCATGGTCGGCATTTTCCCCGGTGCCGGTGGCACGACGCGTCTGGTGCGCAAGCTGGGGGCCATGGCCGCATCACCCCTGTTGCTCGAAGGCAAGCTGAACGATCCGCAAGGGGCCAAACGTGCAGGCGTGGTCGACGAGGTTGTGGCCGACCCTGTCGCCGCCGCCAAGGAATGGATCCTTTCGAACCCGTCCATCGTCAAACCCTGGGACGAAAAGGGTTATAAAATGCCCGGTGGCGCGCCCTACCATCCGGCCGGTTTCATGACCTTTGTCGGCGCATCTGCCATGGTCAACGGCAAGACGATGGGGGTCTATCCTGCCGCGAAAGCCTTGCTATCGGCGGTCTATGAAGGGGCCTTGGTGCCTTTCGATACCGCGCTGAAGATCGAGGCGCGCTGGTTCACCAATATCTTGATGAACCCCAGCTCCTCGGCCATGATCCGCAGCCTGTTCATCAATAAGGAAGCGCTGGAAAAAGGCGCCAACCGCCCTGATGCGCCCGATCAAAAGGTCAAACAGGTCGGTGTCATCGGCGCGGGCATGATGGGGGCGGGCATCGCGCTGGTCTCTGCGCTTGCAGGCATCAAGGTCGTGCTGATCGACGCCAAACAAGAGGCCGCCGACAAAGGCAAATCATATACTGCCGCTTACATGGACAAAGGCATCGCCCGCAAAAAGGCGACCGAGGACAAGAAAGCCGCCGTGTTGGGGCTGATCAACGCCACGACCGATTATGCCGCCTTGAAAGATTGCGATCTGATCGTCGAGGCCGTGTTCGAGGATGTGGGCGTCAAGGCCGAGGTCACCAAGAAGGTGCAGGCGGTGACGGGTCCTGACTGCATCTTTGCGACCAACACATCGACCCTGCCGATCACCGAACTGGCCAAAGCCAGCAATGATCCGGCGAATTTCATCGGCATCCATTTCTTTTCCCCCGTGGACAAGATGATGCTGGTCGAGATCATCAAAGGCGAGGCAACAGGCGATGTCGCGGTGGCCAAAGCGCTCGATTTCGTGCGCCAGATCCGCAAGACGCCGATCGTGGTCAATGACGCGCGGTTCTTCTACGCCAACCGCTGCATCATTCCTTATATCAACGAAGGCATCCGCATGGTCCGCGAAGGGGTCGAACCCGCCCTGATCGAAAACGCGGCCAAACTGGTCGGCATGCCGCTGGGTCCGCTGCAATTGGTGGATGAAACCAGCATCGATCTGGGCGTGAAAATCGCCAAGGCGACGCGCGCCGCGATGGGCGATGCCTATCCCGACGGTGCGGTGGACGAGGTGCTGTTCTGGATGGCCGATCAAAACCGTCTGGGCCGCAAATCCAATGCCGGTTTTTATGCCTATGACGACAAGGGCAAGCGCCTTGGCCTCTGGGACAATCTGGCCGCGCAATACCCTGTCGCGGATGACCAGCCCGATCTGGTGACCGTGCAGCACCGCCTGCTGTTCGCCCAAGTGCTGGAAGCCGTGCGCGCGCTGGAAGACGGCGTGCTGACCGATATCCGCGAAGGCGATGTCGGCGCGATCCTTGGCTGGGGCTTTGCGCCTTGGTCGGGCGGGCCGTTCAGCTGGCTGGATATCATCGGCGCGCCCTATGCCGCCGAACGCTGCGACCAGTTGACCGCAGAATTCGGGGATCGGTTCAGCGCGCCTGACCTGCTGCGCGACATGGCCGATAAGGGGCAGGAGTTTTACAAACGCTTCGCCACCGGCGCGAAAGCGGCCTGACTATCTAGGCGCATCCCTTCGCGGGGATGCGCCAGCCCTTACACGCTGCGGCGCGACACGATGATGATGCCTGCCAGCGCGATCAGCGCCATCCCCGCCATCGCCACAGGGCTGACCAGATCCCCCCATAGATACCACGCCCAGCCGCTGGCAAAGATCAGCAGCGCATATTCGTAGACGGCGACCTGACTGGCCTCGCCCAGCTGATAACCGCGAAACAGGCAGAAGATACCGACCAGCGCGAGGGCGGTCTGCACCGATATCCAGAACAACAGATCAGCGGTCAACGGCATCCAGCCACGGCTGGCAAAGCCTTCGGCACCCGGCGCGCCAGCAGGCAGCAACAGACAGCCCAGCGCACCGCAGATGGCCAGCATCGCAAAGAAACCCGCGCTCAGCGTCAGGGTGGTTTCGCCTTCGCACCATGCGCGGGTGGCAATGGCCCCGATGGCATAAAGCAGCCCCGCGAGGATCGGCAGGAACACCACCAGATCCAGCGCCGCAGGGTCTGGCCGGATCACCAGCAGCGCACCCGCGAACCCCGTCACGATGGCAAGGCTGCGGACCCAGCCGACACGTTTGCCTTGGAAAATCACGGCGATCAGCAGCACGAAGATCGGCGATGTGAACAGCCCCGCCACGACGATCCCGATCGGCAGGATGGCCAGACAGCCGAAATAGATCAGCATCGACCCCGCCTGAAACAGGCTGCGTCCGACCACGGCCCAAAGACGCTTGGGCCGCAAGCTGCCCCAGCCGATCACCCCCAGCACCCCCAGCGCCAGCAGCCCGCGCAGCAGGTGGAACTGCCACAAAGATCCTTCTGGCGCGATATAGGGGATGAAATTGTCGTTCAGCCCCAAGACCGCCATCCCCGCGATGATATAGAGCACCGCACGCGGCGATATGATCTGGTCAGGCAAGGCGATCTGGGGCGTCATCGGGCAGCTTTCAGCGGAATTCCGCTTTCAAAGTCACCGATGCGCCGCAATACTCTGTCCAGATAGCGACCCAAAAAGCGGGAGGGCGACATGGGCTGGATGCGCGACGAGACGGGGCTCGGCAAACGGGCCGCCAATCATGTGCCGCTGACGCCTTTGTCGCATCTGCAACGCGCAGCACATGTCTTTGCCAACCGCGAAGCGCTGATCTATGGCACAGCCCGTCTGAGCTATGCGCAATATTACCGGCGCGTGTCACAGCTGGCCTCGGCCTTGGCCAAGGCAGGCGTGCAGCCCGGCGATGTGGTCGCCACGATCCTGCCCAATATCCCCGCGCAATCCGAGGCCGGTTTTGCCGTGCCTGCCTGCGGCGCGGTGCTGAACACGATCAACATCCGGCTGGATGTGGACACCATCGCCTATATCCTTGATCATGGAGAGGCAAAGGTTGTGCTGGTCGACAGCCAATTCCTGCCGCAGGCGATGGCCGCCATCGACCAGATGCAGGGGCCTGCGCCTTTGGTGATCGAAGTGCCCGATGATGAGGCGGGCGTCCATGCCATCGGCAGCCAGCAGAAATACGAGGATTTTCTGGCCAGTGGCGATCCCGATTTCGCATGGATCTTGCCGCGCGATGAATGGGAAAGCCTTGCGCTGAATTACACCTCTGGCACGACGGGGCGGCCCAAGGGCGTCGTCTATCACCATCGCGGCGCCTATCTGATGACGATGGGCACGGCGATGTCATGGCAGATGCCAAGCTTCGTGCGATATCTGCAAATCGTGCCGCTGTTTCATTGCAACGGCTGGAACCATACCTGGATGCTGCCCGCGCTGGGTGGCACCGCGATCTGCTGTCGTGATATCACGGCGCAGGCGATCTATGACGCCATCGCCGATCACGGGGCCACGCATTTCGGCGGCGCACCCATCGTGCTGAACCTGCTGGTCAATGCCAAGCCGGACCATCGCCGCGCTTTCACCCATGTGGTCGAGGTCTTCACCGCAGGCGCGCCCCCTGCCCCCGCAACATTGGCCGCGATTGGCAAGCTGGGGTTTGACGTCAAACAGGTCTATGGGCTGACCGAAACCTTCGGCCATGTCACCGAATGCATCTGGGATGCCGCATGGGACGCCCTGCCAGAGGCTGAACAGGCCGCGATCAAGGCGCGCCAAGGTGTCAGCATGCCGATGATGGAAGAGGTGACCGTGGTCCACGAAGACATGACCCCCGTGCCATGGGACGCCAGCACGCAGGGCGAAATCGTCATGCGCGGCAATGCGGTGATGAAAGGATATCTCAAGAACCCGGAGGCCACCGAAAAGGCCTTTGCCGGTGGCTATTTCCATTCCGAGGATCTGGCGGTCCAGCATCCCGGCGGCATGATCCAGATTTCGGATCGCGCCAAGGATATCATCATTTCCGGCGGCGAGAATATCAGCTCGGTCGAGGTCGAGGCGGCGTTGATGAACCATCCGGCCGTGAACCTCTGCGCGGTGGTGGCGCAGCCCGACGAGACATGGGGCGAAACCCCTTGCGCCTTTGTCGAATTGAAGGATGGCGCCACCGCCACCGAGGCCCAGATCATCGGTTTTGCCCGCGACAGGCTGGCGGGGTTTAAATGCCCCAAACGCGTGGTGTTTCAGGACCTGCCCAAGACCTCGACCGGCAAGATCCAGAAATTCGAACTGCGCCTGATCGCCAAGACCTTCTGACCGCGCCGGGCCGCCCTTTGGGGCATGACAACCTGCAGCTCTGGGCGTAAGGTAGCTGCAAAAAGGCTATATGGGCAGATGACAGCGCTGGATCGATATGTGCGGCTGGAAAGCGACGGGCTGTGGCGGCCTGCGCCGGACCAGCAGCGCCGACAGGTGATGATCTCTTTTGGCGATGCGACGCTGGTCATCGCCGACGGGGTGGCGCGCCCGCTGGCCCATTGGTCGCTGCCCGCGCTGATCCGGCTTAACCCCGGCGAACGCCCCGCGATCTATGCCCCCGACGAAGAAGCCAGCGAAGAGCTGGAAATCGCCGATGACACGATGATCGACGCGATCGAAGAAGTCCGCAAGGCGCTGGCCAAGGCGCGTCCCCATCCCGGCAAGCTGCGGCATTGGATCACGGCGGGGATCATCAGCGTGACGCTGGCGCTGGCGGTGTTCTGGCTGCCCGGCGCGCTGATGCGGCAGACGCTGGCGATTGTGCCGCCGGCGAAACGGGCCGAGATCGGCGCGACGATCCTGGCGCATATCCAGACCCGGACCGGGCCGGTTTGCCGCGATGCCGCGGCGCAGGCGGCAGCCGGCAGGCTGGCCAGCCGCGTCTTTGGGGCGGGAACACCGCTGCATATCGTGGTCGTGCCGGTCTTGGACCAAGGCGCGCTGGCGATGCCGGGCGGGCTGATCATTCTGGATGCGGGCTTGTTGCAGGCCGCCGATGATCCTGTCGCCGTGGCGGGTTACGTGCTGGCCAGCCGCGAGGCTGTCGCTGGCCGCGATCCGCTGGAACCCGTTCTCAAAGAGGCAGGTCTTGCCGCGACCTTTGGCTTGCTGACCACCGGCGATATCCCGCGCGATATCTTGCAGCGCCATGCCGATGAGCGTCTGGCCGAACCCGCACCGCAGGCCGAGGCTGGCGATCTGCGCCACGCCTTTCAACGGGCGAGCCTGCCGCACCGGCCCTATCAGATATTGGCCGACCAGCGCAGCGGCACGATGCCCGATCTGGGGCGCGATCCGCTGGACGGGCAGCCCTCTGCGCCGGTGCTGACCGATAGCGAATGGATCAGCTTGCAGAATATCTGCAACCGCTAGCGGCTATTTGGTGCCGAACATCCGGTCGCCCGCATCGCCCAGACCCGGCACGATATAGCCGTGATCATTCAGATGGCTGTCGATAGCGGCGGTGATGATCGGCACATCGGGATGCGCCTCGCGCATCCGCGCGATACCTTCGGGGGCGGCCAACAGGCAGAGAAACCGGATATTCGTGGCCCCGGCCTGTTTCAGCAGATCAATCGCGGCCACCGATGAATTGCCCGTGGCCAGCATCGGATCAACGGCGATGACCAGCCGGTCTTCCAGCTCTGTCGGGACTTTGAAATAATATTGCACGGGTTGCAGCGTCGCCTCGTCGCGGTAAAGCCCGACAAAACCCACCCGCGCCGAGGGGATCAGTTCCAGCACCCCGTCCAGCAAGCCATTGCCCGCCCGCAGGATCGAGACCAGCGCCAGTTTCTTGCCATCAATCACCGGCGCATCCATCGGTTCCAGCGGCGTGTCGATCCGGCGGGTGGTCATCGGCAAACCGCGCGTGACCTCATAGGCGAGCAGCTGGCTGATCTCGCGCAGCAATTGGCGAAACAGGGCGGTCGAGGTATCCTTTTGGCGCATCAGCGTCAGCTTGTGCTGCACCAAAGGGTGGGTGACATGGGTGACATGGTCGTTCATCGGGCAGGCTCCAGTCGTTTGGCCACACGGGCGCGGGTGGCATCATCGCAGAAAGCGGCGGCAAGGGCGGTCTGGTTCAACGCCGTGAAATCGGCCTCGTCCCAGCCAAAGGTCCGGTGCAGCATGTCGCATTCCGCACTCATCGTGGTGTGAAAGAACGGCGGATCATCGGTCGAAACGGTGACCTTGACGCCCGCATCACGCAGCCGGGCGATGGGATGGCTGGCCCAATCGGGCACCGCTTTCAGCACGACATTGGAACCGGGGCAGACCTCTAGCACGATATCTTTTTCCACGATCTCGCGCAGCAAGGCGGGATCGTCGATGGCCCCGATCCCGTGGCCGATGCGGGCGACTTTCAGATCGCGGATGGTTTCCGCGACCATCGCCGCCCCGCCCCATTCGCCCGCATGACAGGTCAGCGGCATGCCCGCTTCGCGTGCCAAGTCGAAAGAATAGGCGTAATCCGCAGGCCGCCCCGCCATTTCACCGCCCGCCATGCCGTAGCCCACGACAAAACCGCCAAAGGTTTCCGCCGCACAGCGCGCGGCAGGCTTGCAAGCCTCTGGCCCGAAATGGCGGATGCCGGTGACGATCCCGCGCAGCGTGATACCGAACCGCGCCTCGCCCTCGTCGGCGGCGTCAGACATGGCGGCAAGATAGTCTTTCCAAGCCGCCAGATCACCGCCACCGCAGAAATCGGGCGAAACGAAGGTTTCCATATAGACCACGCCATGGGCGGCGGTTTCTTCCAGCACCGCCAGCGTCAGGCGGCGGAAATCATCGGGCGTTTGCAGGGTGGTGCAGGCGGCCTCATAGACCTTCAGGAAATGGTCGAAATCGCGGAAATCATAGCCGCCCTGCGGCGTGAAAATCCCGCTGATGTCGATCTTTTTCTCGGCCGCCAACATGCGGATGAAATCGGGCGGCGCGCAGCCTTCCAGATGGGTGTGCAGTTCGACCTTGGGGATATGCTGAAAACTCATAGAAAACTCTTTCCTGCGCCGCGATAGGGCACTGCCAAATGATCCGCGATACTGGCCGCGACATCCGAAAAGGCCAGATGCCCCAAAGCTGCGTCCCCGATGCCATGCACCAGCACCGGCACCCTTTCGCGGGTATGGTCGGTGCCGGGCCATGTCGGGTCATTGCCATGGTCAGCGGTGACGATCAACAGGTCATCCTTTGCCAGATGCGGCAAAAGCCTGCCCAATGCCGCGTCAAACCACGCCAGATGCGCAGCATAGCCCGCAACATCGCGCCGGTGACCGTAATCGCTGTCGAATTCGACCAGATTGACGAAAATGAAATCGCCATCTGTCGCCTCGTCCAGCAGATCGCGCAGATGATCCATCAACGCGGCATCCTTGCCCTTGCGCAAAGTGTCGATGCCTTGCATCGAAAAGATATCCCCGATCTTGCCCACCGCATGCACCCTGCCGCCCGCCGCCTGCACATCATCGCAGATCGAGGGACCGGGCAAAGGGATCGCGTAATCCTTGCGATTGGCGGTGCGCGTAAAGGCCCCGACCTCGCTCACGAAAGGCCGCGCGATCACACGCCCGACTTTCATCGCGTGCAGCATGGGCGCAAGATCGGCGCAAAGCCGGTATAGCCGGTCCAGCCCGAAATGATCCTCATGCGCTGCGATCTGCAAGACGCTATCGGCAGAGGTATAACAGATCGGCCAGCCAGAGCGGATATGCGCCGCGCCCTCGCGGGCGATGATCGCGGTGCCAGAGGCATGGCAATTGCCCAGGATGCCGTCCGTGCCTGCCGCCTTGCAGATCGCGGCGGTCAGATCGGCGGGAAAGGCGGGCACCCTATCGGGGAAATGGTGCCAATCCCAAGGCACCGGCACGCCCGCCAATTCCCAATGGCCCGACGGGGTGTCCTTGCCGCGCGATACCTCGGTCGCGGCCCCCCAAGCGCCTGTCGGCACAGCGCCCAGCCCCGGCGCCACCAGCCCCGAGGCCAGCTGCACCGCCGACCCCAGCCCCAGCGCATCCAGATGCGGCAGATGCAGCGGCACCGCCTGCGCGATATGGCCCAGCGTATTCGCGCCGGTATCGGGCAGATCGCCGTTGAAATAATGTGCGGCATCCGGCGCGCCGCCGATGCCCACGCTGTCGATCACGATCAGGATTGCGCGCGCCATCAGCCGATCCTTTCCAGAACCAGCGGGCCGGGCACAGCCGCATCGCCAATGGTGATCGCCGCCTGCACGGCGCGGGCGGCTTCGGTCGCGGCCTGCTCGGTCGCGGCATGCAGCGTGCACAGCGGCTGGCCGCGCGTCACCGGCGCACCCAGCCCGATCATCTCGGTCAACCCGACGGCAGGGTCGATCCGGTCGGTTTCCACCCGCCGCCCGCCGCCCAAGCCCACGACGACCAGCCCCAGCGCCTCGCCATCAATTGCGGTGATATGGCCGCTGTCAGGTGCCATGACCTCGCCCACGACAGGGGCAGTGGGCAGATGGGTGCGCCAATCCTCGGCCATGTCGGGGGGGCCACCCATCGCGGCGATCATGCGGGCGAAACGGTCCATCGCCTCGCCCGAGGACAGGGCAAGGGCGACCTGCGCGCTGGCCTCGGGCGCGGTCCGACCTTGCAGGGTCAGCAGATGCACGCAAAGCGCCTTGGTCAAATCCACAAGGCGGGGGGCGGCGGCGCTATTGCCTTCCAGCACCTCCATGCAGATGGCAACCTCGACCGCATTGCCCAGCGCGGGGGCCAGCGGCGCGTTCATATCGGTGATCAGCGCGGCCGTGGGGCAGCCTGCGCCATTGGCCGCATCAACCAGCGCCTGCGCCAGCGCGCGCGCGTCACCCGGCGTTTTCATGAAAGCGCCTGACCCGCATTTGACATCCAGCATCAGGCCATCGAGCCCCGCCGCCAGTTTCTTGGACAGGATCGAGGCGGTGATCAGGTCGATGGAATCCACCGTCGCGGTGACATCGCGGATCGCATATAGCCTGCGGTCGGCAGGCGCGATCTGGCCCGTGGCGCTGACGATGGCGCAGCCCACCTCGCGGGTGATCTGGCGCAGGCGCGTTTCGGTGACTTGGGTGGACAGGCCGGGGATCGATTCCAGCTTGTCGAGCGTGCCGCCCGTATGCCCCAAACCCCGCCCCGAGATCATCGGCACATAGGCCCCGCAGGCCGCCAGCACCGGGGCCGCGATCAACGAGACGCAATCGCCCACGCCACCGGTGGAATGTTTGTCCAAGACCGGCCCCGGCAGGTCCCATGCCAGCACATCACCGCTGTCGCGCATCGCTGCGGTCAGCGCCACGCGGCCTTGGTCGGACAGCCCGTTCAGGCAAACCGCCATGGCAAAGGCCCCAGCCTGCGCGTCACTGACAGCGCCATTGGCCAAGCCTTGCGCGAACCATGCAAGGGCCTCCGCATCTGGCGTCTGCCGGTTGCGGATCGCGACTATGATCGCGCGGGCGTCCAAGGGTCAGACGCGGCTCATGTAATCGGCGTCAAAACTGCCGGGCAGCAGGTCCGCGACCGTGGTGCGCTGCACAATCCCGTCCATCGTGGCGAGTGTCACGGCCACATCACCATCCGCGAATTCCGCGATCTTCTGGCGGCAGCCGCCACAGGGGCTGACGGGTTTGGGGCTGTCGGCGATCACCGCAACCTCGGCGATGCGGGTATCACCGCCTGCGATCATCGCGGCGATGGCCCCGGCCTCGGCGCAGGTACCTTCGGGATAGGCCACGTTTTCGACGTTGCAGCCGGTGTAAATGGTGCCAGATGCCGACCGGATCGCAGCACCGACCTTGAACTTGGAATAGGGGGCATAGGCGTTTTCGCGCACGGCGCGGGCATCGTCGATCAGCGACATGGAAACCTCCGGTTGGGTCAGATCAGATTGGTGCGGCCCGCAGCGCAATGCAAGACCCGTAGGCTGGGCTTTAGCCCGGCGCCCCCGGTAACATGACCTCGAGCAATTCCAGATCGTCGCTTGGCTTGGTGTAACGCGTCCGCATCCCCGGCGGGATCACGAAAGCATCGCCTGCGGTCAGGATGAAGGGCTCTTTGCCCTCGCCTTCCAGCAGCATCTCGCCGGCCATGACAAAGGTGAAATGGATATCCGCGTCATGCGCGCACCATTGCGGATCACCCGTGCCACGCCGGATCACCTGCACAGCGGCGACGCCTTTGGTATTGGCGGCAATCGTGGTGTCGCGCGCGATAAATCCGGGCAGGCGCGCAGGCTGCCAAGCGGCATCGGCGGCCTTGTTATAGACAAACCTTTGCCCCTGCCATTCGCGGTCAGGGCGCAGATGCGGCGTCGGCAAGGTCATGTCGTGGTCGATCTCGGTCACATGTTCGGCGGGCACGCCGATCTCGATCACCTCGATCCCGTCAGAGGCTTGCAGCACGCGGTGGCGGATTTCGGGCGGCTGGATGAAACAATCGCCCGCAGTCAGGCGGATCGGGCCGCCTTGGTCTTCATAGACAACATCGACCCAGCCCTTGATGCAGAAAATCAGCTGAAACCCGACCTTGTGGAAATGCACCATATCGGGGACGGGACCGCCATCGGGGATACGGATGTGGCTTGCGATGATCGACCCGCCCAACCGTGTCGGGATCAGGTCGCGATACTGCATCCCCGCCCGCCCGATCACCCAAGGGGCCTGATCCGCCAGACGGCGCACGACAAAGGCATGATCCGTGGGCGGCAGCACCAAAGGCGGGTTCAGCGGATGCACACTGACCAATGTGCCACCGGGCGAGGTCAGTTCCTGACGCCCATCGGCAAAACCCGGATCATCGGTCAAGATCCGTAAGCCGGGGTTCACCCCGGCCCCCTGTTCCAGCCGCAACCGCAGACCAAGCCCCAAATAAACGGCCACATTGGGATCGTCGGCGGGATAGATCATATCCAGCCGCATCCCCAGCACCTTGCCAAAGAATGGCAGATCGGCACGCAGGTCGCTGGTGGACAGGCGGATTTCAGCGCGGATTTCATGTCTCTGTGTCATGTCTGGCACATTGTGCCCCGCGCGAAAGATTTGCAAGATTGCCCAAAGCGTGATTAACCGCGCCGCAGGCTTTCCCTTGCGGCAGTGAAATGGTTTAACGTTAAACCATATTGAGTGGAGATGATGATGGTCGATGAAACAGCGAATAGCCAGCGACAGGCTGCCCTTGATTATCACAAGTTTCCCAAGCCCGGAAAACTGGAAATCCGCGCCACCAAGCCGCTGGCCAATGGCCGCGATCTGGCCCGCGCCTATTCGCCCGGCGTGGCCGAGGCCTGTCTGGAAATCAAGGCCGATCCCGACACCGCCCGCGATTACACCGCGCGCGGTAATCTGGTCGCGGTTGTCACCAATGGCACGGCGGTGCTGGGGCTGGGCAATATCGGGGCGCTCGCGTCCAAGCCGGTGATGGAAGGCAAGGCCGTCCTGTTCAAGAAATTCGCCAATATCGATTGTTTCGACATCGAGCTGAACGAGGCCGACCCCTATAAGCTGGCCGATATCGTCTGCGCGCTGGAACCGACTTTTGGCGCGATCAACCTTGAGGATATCAAGGCCCCGGATTGTTTCATCGTTGAAAAGCTCTGCCGCGAGCGGATGAATATCCCCGTCTTTCACGACGACCAGCACGGCACGGCCATCGTCGTGGGTGCTGCGGCGGTCAATGCGCTGCATGTCGCGGGCAAGAGGTTCGAGGATATCAAGATCGTCAGCACCGGTGGCGGGGCGGCGGGGATCGCTTGTCTGAACATGCTGCTGAAACTGGGCGTGAAACGCGAAAACGTCTGGCTTTGCGATATCGAAGGTCTGGTCCATCACGGCCGCGAAAAGGACATGACCCCGCAAAAGGCGGAATATGCCCAAGGCACAACACCCGCGACGCTGGCCGATGTCATTGATGGCGCGGACCTGTTTCTGGGCCTTTCCGGCCCCGGCGTGCTGAAACCCGAGATGGTGGCACGGATGGCGCCGCGCCCGATCATCTTTGCGCTGGCCAATCCCAATCCCGAAATCGACCCCGACGCCGCTCGTGCGGTCACGCCCGATGCGATCATCGCGACGGGGCGCAGCGATTACCCCAATCAGGTCAATAACGTGCTGTGTTTCCCCTTCATCTTTCGCGGCGCGCTGGATGCGGGTGCGACCGAAATCAACGATGAGATGAAAATCGCCTGTATCGAAGGTATCGCCGCGCTCGCCCGCGCCACCACCAGCGCCGAGGCCGCCGCTGCCTATAGCGGCGAGAAACTGACCTTTGGTGCGGATTACCTGATCCCCAAACCCTTCGATCCCCGGCTGATGGGCGTTGTCGCCTGCGCCGTGGCCAAGGCCGCGATGGAAACCGGCGTGGCCAAGCGCCCGATTGCGGATCTGAGGGCCTATAAGGACAAGCTCGACGGCTCGGTGTTCAAATCCGCGCTGATCATGCGCCCGGTGTTCGAGGCCGCGCGCACGGCGTCGCGCCGCATCGTCTTTGCCGAGGGCGAGGATGAACGCGTCTTGCGCGCCGCGCAGGCGGTGATCGAGGATACCACCGAAACCCCGATCCTGATCGGTCGCCCCGATGTCATCGAAAACCGCTGCGAACGGGCCGGGCTGAAAATCCGCCCCGGTGTGGATTTCAACGTGGTGAACCCCGAAAACGACCCGCGCTACCGCGATTACTGGGAAACCTATCATGCCCTGATGGCGCGGCGCGGCGTGACGCCCGATCTGGCCAAGGCGATCATGCGCACCAATACAACCGCCATCGGCGCGGTCATGGTCCAGCGCGACGAGGCCGACAGCCTGATCTGCGGCACGTTCGGCCAATTCCTGTGGCACCTGAAATATGTGACCGAGATCCTTGGCACTCCTGCGCTGCACCCTGTGGGGGCGCTGTCGCTGATGATCCTCGAAGACGGGCCTTTGTTCATCGCGGACACACAGGTCCATCCCGAACCCACACCCGCGCAAATCGCGGAATCGGTGATCGGGGCGGCGCGCCATGTCCGCCGCTTTGGTTTGGAACCCAAGATCGCGCTGTGTTCGCACAGCCAGTTCGGCAATCTTGATTGCGACACCGGGCGGCGGATGCGCGCGGCAATGGCCATTCTGGACAGCGCGCCCCGCGATTTCGCCTATGAAGGCGAGATGCATATCGATTCCGCGCTTGATGTCGATCTGCGCAGCCGAATTTTCCCGGGCGCGCATTTGCCGGGGCCGGCCAATACGCTGATCTTTGCCAATACCGATGCGGCATCGGGCGTGCGCAATATCCTCAAGATGAAGGGCGGCGGGCTCGAGGTCGGGCCGATCCTGATGGGCATGGGCAACCGCTGCCATATCGTGACCCCCTCGATCACCGCGCGCGGGCTGCTGAACATGTCCGCCATCGCAGGCACGCCGGTGGCGCATTATGGCTGAGGCGACACCGGTTTTCCTCTGCTTCAAATGGGGCAAGGGATATCCCTGCCGCTATACCAATATCCTGTTCCGGGCGCTGACCGATCAGATGCAATCCGACTTTCGGTTTGTCTGTCTGACCGATGATCCCGAAGGGCTGGCCGAGGGGATCGAGACGATGCCGCTGCCGGCCTTCGCGATGGACCGCGCCGATTGGCAAAAGGGGATGTGGCCGAAACTATCCGCCTTTGCCCCCGGCCTCTTCGTCCCCGGCACGCCGATCATCATGATGGATGTGGATGTTGTCGTGCTGCGCGACCTGACACCGCTGTTTGACCATCTGCGCGCCAAGGGCGGCCTGCATATCATCCGCGAGATCCCCGATACTTTGCCCCGCTGGTTTCCTTCGGTCTTTGGAAAACCCCTGCGGTCAAATTCATCCGTGGTGGGGTTCATTGCCGGCACGCAGGATCACCTGTTCGAGATGTTCCGCGACAAAAGCTATGCGCAGGTCCAGCATTTGCGCAATGATCAGGATTTCATTCACCATCACGCCCAAGACCGGCAGCATTGGCCGATTGGCTGGATGATCAGTTTCAAGAAAGATTGCGCCTTTCATTTTCCGGTCAATCTTGTCCGCCCGATCCGCAGGCCGCAGGCTTTTGTCGTGATCTTTCACGGCATCCCGAACCCCGAAGACATGGTCCAGCGCCCTTTCAAGCGCTGGGGCTCGCCCGAGAAATTCGGCTATTTCCCGGTGCGCTGGATCAAGGATTACTGGACCCGCTATGCGCGCCCGAGTGACCGGTGATGATCTGTTGTCCTAAGAACTTCTGGCCTCCGGCGGGGATATTTATCCTCGGAAGATGAGGTGTAAATTCCTTGACTCCAAAGCATAGCCGCGCCCCTGTCATGTTGCCTGACCGGCTGGCTGCGCGTAACAAGACCGCAACACAGCGGTTTTGGGAGGAACGCGGGATGGGGTATGCAGAGGTTTACGCAGGGTGGCAAAAGGACCCCGAAGGGTTCTGGTTGGAACAGGCCAAGGCCATCGATTGGGTCACACCCCCGGTCAAGGCATTGGATGACAGCGCGGCCCCGCTTTATCATTGGTTTGCCGATACCGAGGTGAACACCTGTTATAATGCCGTCGACCGGCATGTGGCGGCGGGCCGTGGCGAGCAGGCGGCGATCATCTATGACAGCCCTGTCACCGAGACCAAACGCACCATCACCTATGCGCAATTGCTGGATAATGTCGCGTCGCTTGCCGGGGCGTTGCGCGCCAAAGGCGTGGAAAAGGGCGACCGCGTCATCATTTACATGCCGATGGTCCCCGAGGCGTTGATGGCGATGCTGGCCTGCGCGCGGCTGGGGGCGGTGCATTCTGTCGTCTTTGGCGGCTTTGCTGCGCATGAGCTGGCGGTGCGGATCAATGACGCCACGCCCAAGGCGATCATCGCGGGGTCCTGCGGGATCGAGCCGGGGCGGGTGGTGAAATACAAACCCCTGCTGGATGCCGCCATCGCCGAAGCCACGCATAAGCCCGATTTCTGCGTGATCCTGCAACGCGACGAAGGGCGCGCCGATCTGATCCCCGGCCGCGATCATGATTGGCACGAGGTCCAGCAAGGCGTAACGCCGACCGAATGCGTCCCCGTTGCGGGCGATCATCCGGCCTATATCCTTTATACCTCTGGCACCACCGGCGCGCCCAAAGGTGTCGTGCGCGCCACGGCGGGCCATCTGGTCGCGCTGAACTGGACCATGAAGGCGATCTATAACGTCGATCCGGGCGATGTGTTCTGGGCGGCCTCTGATGTTGGCTGGGTCGTCGGCCATTCCTATATCTGCTATGCGCCGCTGATCCATGGCAACACCACGGTTGTCTTTGAAGGCAAGCCCATCGGCACGCCGGACGCGGGCACATTCTGGCGGGTGATCGAGGAACATAACGTCCGGTCGTTCTTTACCGCCCCCACGGCGTTCCGCGCGATCAAGCGCGAGGACCCCAAGGGCGAGATGATCAAGCATTATGACATCTCTTGCCTGCGCGCGCTGTATCTGGCGGGCGAACGGGCAGACCCTGACACGATCCTTTGGGCCCAAAACGTGATGAAAGTGCCGGTCTATGACCATTGGTGGCAGACCGAAACCGGCTGGACCATCGCAGGCAACCCCGCGGGGATCGAGGCTTTGCCGGTCAAGATCGGATCGCCCACCGTGCCGATGCCCGGCTATGACGTGCGGATCCTGGACGAAGCGGGCCATCCCGTCGCGCCCGGCACGCTGGGGGCGATTGCGGTCAAACTGCCCTTGCCCCCCGGCACGCTGCCGACGCTGTGGAATGCCGAAGACCGTTTCCGCAAATCCTATCTGACCACCTTCCCCGGCTATTACGAAACTGGCGATGCCGGGATGATCGACGCGGACGGCTATCTTTACATCATGGCGCGCACCGATGACGTGATCAATGTGGCGGGGCATCGCCTGTCCACCGGCGCAATGGAAGAGGTGCTGGCCAACCATCCCGATGTCGGCGAATGCGCCGTGATCGGCGTCGCGGATGAGCTGAAAGGCCAATTGCCCTTGGGGTTCGTCTGTCTGAACAAAGGCTGCAACAAACCCCATGAAGAGATCGCCAAAGAAGTGATCACCGCCGTGCGCGACACGATCGGCCCCGTCGCCGCGTTCAAGCTGGTGGCCGTGGTGGACCGCCTGCCAAAAACCCGGTCGGGCAAGATTTTGCGCGCCACCATGTGCAAGATCGCGGATGGGCAGGATTTCAAGATGCCCGCCACCATCGACGACCCCGCGATCCTTGATGAAATCCGCGCGGCGTTGCAACCTTTGGGTTATGCGCGCGGCTGATCAGACGCGACGGCGCAGGCTCTTGCCAATACGGCGCGGCGCGGCCCATAACAGGGCGCGCCGCCAATCGTGGCGTGAAACCGGAGCCTGTGATGCCTATCGAAACCTTCGCCACATCGGGCGAGACCAAACACACAACCAGCTATTACGCCGCCAGCGCCAATCCGTCACCGGAACGGCCAAAGCTGAAAGGCGACCAGCTGATCGACATCTGCGTGGTCGGTGCGGGCTATAGCGGGCTGTCGGCGGCGCTGCATCTGGCGGAAAAAGGCTTCAAGGTCGCGATCATCGAAGGCGCGCGGGTCGGCTGGGGCGCATCGGGGCGCAATGGCGGGCAGATCGTGAACGGGTTGAACGCCAGCCTGCAGACGATCAAACGCCGCTACGGGCAGGACACGGCGAATTTCGTGGCCGGTCTGGTGCAGGAAGGCGGCGAGATCATCCGCGAACGGGTCGCCACCTATGACATCCGATGCGATTTGAAACATGGCAATATTTTCACCGGCCTGACCGCCGCGCATATGCGCGAGCTGGACGAACGCCGCGCGCTCTGGGCCAGCTACGGGTTGCACAATCAGGACATGCTGTCCAAATCCGAACTGCGCGACCATATCGGGTCGGATGTCTATGCTGGCGGCATGATCGACCACACCGGCGGGCATATGCACCCGTTGAACCTGTGCCTGGGCGAGGCTGCGGCGTTCGAAAAACTGGGTGGCGTGATCTATGAACAATCCCCCGTCATCAGCTGCGATACCGAGGCTGACAAACCCGTCGTGCGCACCCGCGACGGCACGATGACCTGCAACACGCTGCTGTTGTGTGGCAATGCCTATCTGGGCCATGTGGTCCCTGCCCTGACCGCGCGGGTGATGCCGGTGTCGACGCAGATGATGGCGACCGTGCCCTTGGGCGACAAAGCGCATGAACTGCTGCCGACCGACAAATGCGTCGAGGATGTCCGCTACATCCTGGATTATTTCCGCCTGTCCGCCGACAAACGGCTGATCTTTGGCGGCGGCACCGTCTATGGCGGCACTGATCCGGCTGATGTGGTGGCCAAACTCCGGCCTGCGATGGAAAAGGTCTATCCGCAGCTCAAAGGCGTGAAAATCGACCACGCCTGGAGCGGGAATTTCGCCCTGTCCTTCAGCCGCGTCCCGCAGATGGGCCGGCTGGGGAACAACACCTATTTCGCGCATGGCTATAGCGGGCACGGGGTGACGGGGTCGCACACCTTCGGGCGCATCCTGTCCGAAGCTGTCGCAGGCGACCGCGCCCGTTTCGACGTTTTCGCCAAGGTGCCGTGGTATCCGTTCCCGGGTGGCCGCATGTTCCGCGTGCCCTATTCGATGATGGGGTCGTGGTATTATGCGTTGAGGGATCGGTTGGGGGTTTAGGGACCCATCACCCGCGCAGAACCTAGGCCGCCGCGCATCGCCGCACTGGGTCGGTGGGGGATCAAGCAAACTGCTCCCTGATCAACCTCTCCTCCAACCCATGCCCCGGATCGAACAGGATCCGATGCCTGATCCCCGGTTCCGACCGGATCTCCACGCTCACCACGTCGCGCACGGACTTGCCGTCGGCATCCGCCATCACCGGCCGTTTGCCGGGGTCGATCACGTCGAACCGCACCACCGCCTTTTTCGGCAGCAATGCTCCCCGCCAGCGGCGGGGCCGAAAGGCCGCCATGGCGGTCAGGGTCAGCACGTCGGACCCGATGGGCAGGATCGGGCCATGGGCGGAATAATTATAGGCCGTGGACCCCGCCGGTGTCGCCAGCAGCGCGCCGTCGCAGACCAGTTCCGGCATCCGCAGTTTGCTATCCACGGTGATGCGCAGCTTGGCGGCCTGGGGTCCGGCGCGGAGCAGGCTGACCTCGTTGATCGCCAGCGCCTCATGCATGGCGCCATCGACGGTCAGGGCGGTCATATGCAGGGGGTTGATGACCTCTTCCTCGGCCACGGCCAGACGCGCCAGCAGGTCGGTATCGTGGTATTCGTTCATCAGGAACCCTACCGTGCCACGGTTCATCCCATAGACCGGCACATCCAGGCCTTGGGTCGCATGCAAGGTCTGCAACATGAACCCGTCACCGCCCAGGGCCACGATCACATCGGCCTTGGCCTGCGGCACATCGCCATATGCCTGCGCCAAGGCACGCAGCGCCGATTGCGCGATCGGCACGGAACTGGCGACAAAGGCGATCTTGACGGCTGGCATCGGCGTTTTCCCCTTAGTTTCCCCAGACTTGTGGGGCGATCACACCCGAAACGCAAGCCGCCGATACGAAACATGCATGACGCGCTCATAAAGATCATGGTCGTTTTGATGCTTCTGATACCACGTTTTCTGGGGTAAACGGGGCGCAACCACCCCCATCTGGCGCCTGCAAAGAGGATGCAAACCATGAATATCACGATCCGCGACAATGGCTTTTTCACCGAAACCCTTTCCACGCGCGACCCTGTGCTGCATGCCGCCATGCAGGCCGAGCTGAAGCGCCAGCGCAAAGAGATCGAGCTGATCGCCTCGGAAAACATCGTCTCTGCCGCCGTGATGGAGGCCCAAGGCGGCGTGATGACCAATAAATACGCCGAAGGCTATCCGGGCCGGCGCTATTACGGTGGCTGCGAGCATGTGGACGTGGCCGAGAACCTGGCGATTGAACGCGCCTGCCAGCTGTTCGATTGCGGTTTCGCCAATGTGCAGCCCAATTCGGGCAGCCAGGCCAATCAGGGCGTGTTCCAGGCGCTGTTGCAGCCCGGCGATACGATCCTTGGCATGTCGCTGGATGCAGGCGGCCACCTGACGCATGGCGCCAAGCCCAACCAATCCGGCAAATGGTTCAACGCGATCCAGTATGGCGTGCGCCGTCAGGACAATCTGCTGGATTATGACGAGGTCGCGCGCCTGGCCACCGAACACCAGCCCAAGATGATCATCGCCGGTGGCTCTGCCATCCCCCGCATCATCGATTTCGCCAAGATGCGCGAGATTGCCGATAGCGTCGGGGCCTATCTGCTGGTCGATATGGCACATTTCGCGGGTCTGGTCGCGGCAGGGCTTTACCCCTCGCCCTTCCCCCATGCCCATGTCGCCACGACGACAACCCATAAAACCCTGCGCGGCCCGCGTGGCGGGATGATCCTGACCAATGATGCAGAGATGGCGAAAAAGTTCAATTCCGCCATCTTCCCCGGCATTCAGGGTGGCCCGCTGATGCATGTGATCGCCGGTAAAGCCGTGGCCTTCGGCGAGGCTTTGCGGCCCGAATTCAAGACCTATCAGGCGCAGGTGATCAAGAACGCCCAAGCGCTGGCCGATCAGCTGATGAAAGGCGGGCTGGACATCGTGACCGGCGGCACCGACACCCATGTGATGCTGGTCGATCTGCGCCCCAAGGGCGTCAAGGGCAATGCCACCGAAAAGGCCCTGGGCCGCGCGCATATCACCTGCAACAAGAACGGCATCCCCTTTGATCCCGAAAAGCCGATGGTCACCTCCGGCATCCGTCTGGGCACGCCCGCAGGCACGACGCGCGGGTTCGGCGAGGCTGAATTCCGCCAGATCGCCGATTGGATCGTCGAGGTGACCGAAGGTCTGGCCGCCAATGGCGAGGATGGCAATGACGCGGTCGAGGCCAAGGTCCGCGCCGAGGTCGAGGCGCTCTGCGACCAATTCCCGATCTATACCAACCTGTAAACCAGCGCGTAGGGTGGGTCATTGACCCACCTTACCCCGTCAGATCACGCGCGCGCGGCCCCTGCAATCCCTCTGGCCAGCGCGGGCAAGGCAGGTTAGCAACAGCTGCATGTTGAACATGATCCTGCATGACGGCCCCGATACCACCCCCCTGCTGATCGCGCATGGCTTGTTCGGCTCGGCCCGCAACTGGGGGGTCATCGCGAAAAAGCTTTCCGAAACGCGGCCTGTCATCACGGTGGATATGCGTAACCACGCGGACAGCCCCTGGTTTGACAGCCACAGCTATCCCGATATGGCCGCCGATCTGGCGCAGGTGATGGACCGGCCGATGGATGTGCTGGGCCATTCAATGGGGGGCAAGGCCGCCATGGTGCTGGCGGTGCAGCACCCAGATCTGGTGCGCAAACTGATCGTCGCCGATATCGCCCCCGTGACCTATAAACATGACCAGCACGGGCCCTTGAACGCCATGCGGCAGGTGCGGCTCGACACGGTCACCACCAGGGCAGAGGCCAAGGCCCAACTGGGCGATCTGGGGCCGGGGGTTGCGGATTTCCTGCTGCAAAGTCTGGATATGAAAGACAGATGCTGGCGGCTGAACCTTGATGTGCTGCAGGCCGAGATGGATCGGATCATCGGCTTTCCACAGCTTTCGGGGCAGTTCGACGGGCCGACGCTGTTTTTGTCTGGGGCCAAATCCGATTACATCCGCCCTGACCACCGCGCACCGATCAAGGCGCTGTTTCCCAATGCGCGATTTGCGAAAATCCCCGAGGCCGGGCATTGGCTGCATGCCGAACAGCCGCGCGCCTTTATCGGGTCGGTCGCGGCTTTTCTGGGCTAGGGCAAATTCTTGCACGCCGCGGCGCGCTCCACTAGGATCGGCGCATCAACAGCGAAAGTGTTCCCGATGATCCGTCTGCTTGCCCTTGCCGCCATCCTTGGCCTGTCTGCCTGCAACACCGTGCAAGGCGTCGGGCGCGATATCACAAGCGCGGCGCAAACGGTCGAAAACGCCTTTTGATCTACCAGAGCTGGGCCGAGGTCAGGATTGTCGCCAGACAGGTGCCACCCAGGAACACCGCAAAGCCATGGGGCAGGTAATGCATCGTCATCTCCATCAGGTTGATGATGGTTAAACGCAGGAACCCCGCATTTTGATCGCTCGGCGCTAGCGGATATTCTGCGTGATCGCGCGGGCGACGACCCAACTGGCGGGAATCCCCAGCACCGCGCCCACTGCGGCGGCGATCAGGATCGGGACCAGCGTGTCATGCCCCGTGGCCAAAGCCGCGATGACGAACGACCCCGCAAGGCTGGAGCCGATGATGCTGTAGAGCATGGATGCAAGGCGGAACATGGATTACCTCTTTGGATGCGCTGTGCTGGCAAAGAGCTAGTAGGCGCGGCGAGAGGCTGCCTTGATGTGGGTCAAGTGGGGGGCGCTTACCCGTACGGCACCGGCACAAGATCTTTGTTGAAGCCGACTACACTGTTACGTCCGATAGCGGAATCAACGGCTGTAACAATAAGTCAACGTCAGGAGTGTATCGAGATATATCTCGATACACTCCTGACGTTGCTCCTGTCAAGTGATAATATTTATTGTTTATAAACTTGTTGAAGTTATATGGGGGGTAGGCCTAGCCTAAGAGGTCATCGATAGGATGGCTGCAAAAACCCGGTTTCAGCCGGGTTTTTTGTTATCAAAACAATAATATTTCACCCCAAGGCCGTCTAAGTCTTGATGCTCCAACACGCAGTCAATAACCTTTTTGTCGGCAACCAACCTAGCGTATGGGCGACATTCTGCGTTATATCCCCCCATACAAAGTGGCCAAAGGAACAAGTCTGCCAGCTGCATCAAGGGAGATGTCTTCTTCTTGGTTCTGAACTCATATAACGTGCTACCTAAATCAGATTGGTTAGCAGGTTTATACTTTGATGATGTATCTTTGGCGAAGGGCATACCCTCAGCCTTAATGTCATCATAGTAAGATTTAATTGTTTTGTCAGTGAACTTATCGGACTGCTCAATCTGCACCCTCAGTTTAGCCTCTTTTGTCCGTGCGTACTTCGCTGATCTCTCTAAGACAATTGCGAACGCGGATTTACAGAGAAGCCAACGCTGCGAACCATACTTTTCAAAGTATCGAGCGTTGTACTGAGGTCTATCCACCACACAAGCGTGGCCGAGGACAGGAACAGAGCGCATCAACTGATACAACTCTTCGTAAAACCGAACCGCTTCGGTACTTTCGAGAACTCCTAAAAAAGCAAAGTTACTAGTTTTTGCTCTAATCTCGACAGAGTGTAGTGGCTTTGTAATGCCCCAGCGGTCCATAAACGTGCTGTGTAAATCACGGATCTCATTCTCGTCATCTTCGTCGAAGATGATTCCACCGAGTGCAAACCAGTCATAACCGTGGTCCGGCTTCTTACCGGGTTTTCTGTCGGGATGTCTTGTTCCTGAGTCATCTAAAGCTAGCACGTAAGTCTTGGGCAACTAAGTTACTTATCCGTCCATTTTCAACGCAGAGATGAATGCCTCCTGAGGTATATCAACTTTCCCGAACTGCCGCATCTTCTTTTTCCCGGCCTTCTGCTTGTCCAGCAGCTTGCGCTTGCGCGTGGCGTCGCCGCCGTAGCATTTCGCGGTCACGTCCTTGCGGAGCGCCGACAGCGTTTCGCGGGCGATGACCTTGCCGCCGATGGCCGCCTGGATCGGGATCTTGAACATATGGCGCGGGATCAGGTCCTTGAGCTTTTCCACCATCGCGCGGCCACGCATTTCGGCCCGGTCGCGGTGGACCATCATCGATAGCGCATCAACCGGTTCATCGTTGACCAGCACGGACATCTTGACCAGATGATCCTGCTGATAGCCCGTCAGGACATAGTCAAAGGACGCATAGCCCTTGGTCACCGATTTCAGCCGGTCATAGAAGTCAAAGACCACCTCGTTCAGCGGCAGGTCGTAAACCACCATCGCGCGGCTGCCCGCATAGGTCAGGTCCAGCTGCACGCCGCGCCGGTCTTGGCACAGTTTCAGCACATCACCAAGGTAATCATCGGGCACCAGAATCGTGGCCTTGATGCGCGGTTCTTCCAGATGGTCGACATGGGTCAGGTCGGGCATATCGGCGGGGTTGTGCAATTCGCGCATCTCGCCGTCGCGCATGTAAAGGTGGTAGACCACCGAAGGCGCGGTGGTGATCAGGTCGATGTCATATTCGCGCTCGATCCGGTCGCGGATGACCTCCAGATGCAGCAGGCCCAAAAAGCCGCAGCGGAACCCGAAACCAAGGGCGGCGGATGTTTCCATCTCAAAGCTGAAAGAGGCGTCATTCAGCGCCAGCTTCTCGATCGCGTCGCGCAGATCCTCGAATTGCGCGGAATCGACCGGGAAGAGGCCGCAGAACACCACGGGCTGCGCGGGTTTGAAACCGGGCAATGCGGTGTCGCAGCCCTTTTTCTCGGAGGTGATCGTATCGCCGACGCGGGTGTCGCGGACCTGTTTGATCGACGCCGTGATAAACCCGATCTCACCGGGACCCAGCACCTCGACATCCTGCATCTTGGGGCGGAACACACCGATCTTGTCGATCTGGTGGATGGTGCCATTGGACATGAACCGCAGACGGTCGTTTTTCTTCATCGTGCCGTCGATGACCCGCACCAGCACGATCACGCCCAGATAGCTGTCATACCAGCTGTCGACCAGCATCGCCTTCAGCGGCGCCTCGCGGTCGCCTGTGGGGGCGGGCAGCAGGTTGACGATGGCTTCCAGCGTTTCCTTGATGCCGACACCGGTCTTGGCCGAGACCCGGATCGCGCCCGAGGCATCCAGCCCGATCACATCCTCGATCTGGGCCGCGACCTGATCGCATTCCGACGCGGGCAGGTCGATCTTGTTCAGGACGGGGACGATTTCGTGGTCGGCGTCCAGCGCGTGATAGACATTGGCCAGCGTCTGCGCCTCGACCCCTTGGGTGCTGTCCACGACCAGCAGCGAGCCTTCGACGGCGCGCATGGACCGTGACACCTCATAGGCGAAATCGACATGGCCGGGGGTGTCGATCAGGTTAAGGATATATTTCTTGCCGTTTTCAGCGACATAATCGATCCGCACGGTGTTGGCCTTGATCGTGATGCCGCGTTCCCGCTCGATATCCATGCTGTCGAGCATCTGTTCTTTCATCTCGCGCGCGGACACGGTGTTGGTCGACTGGATCAGCCGGTCGGCCAGCGTCGATTTACCGTGGTCGATATGCGCCACGATCGAGAAATTGCGGATATGCGAAAGGTCTGTCATGGCTGGGATATGATGTGGATTCCGGTTCCCGTCAATCGCGATGTTGCGCCCGTCCCGGACTTGCTCCGGGACCTCGGGGATTGACGCTCAGGGGTCCCGGAACATGACCGGGACGGGGCTGTGCCAAAAGGCCGCGGTCGGTTTCCGCCGTCGCATGCGGAACGCCGGAAAGACCACCTCGCCTTCGTGAATTGCATTGCCGCGCCCAAGCTTGCATATTGCGCCCCAGCAAGGCAGGGCGATCCTGCGATAGGCCAAGGCGACAGAGGGCAGGATGCGTATTTTTCTGGTGATAGGTGCGGTCGCGACACTGGCCGCCTGTGGTGGCGGGCGCGTGTCCGGAGATATCAGCGCGGCCTGCAACAGCGCGGGCCGTGTCGCAGCATCGCCACAATTATGTTCCTGCGTCCAGCAGGTCGCCAACCAATCGCTGTCAGGGCGCGATCAGGCGCGCGCCGCGACCTTCTTTGCCGATCCGGAGCGCGCACAGGATACGCGCCAATCCGACAACCGCAATGACGAGGCATTCTGGCGGCGCTACCGCGCCTTTGCCGATCTTGCCACACAGGTCTGTCGCCCTGTCGCCTCTTAGCCCCAACAGACTGGACAGCGCCGCCCTGCCAGATATGAAGACGGCATGATCAGGCACCCTGCCCCCGATGACCTTGCCCGCCGCATCCGTGCGGGCGACAGACGTGCGCTGGCCAAGGGGATCACCCTGGTCGAAAGCGGCCGCGCCGATGACCGTGCCGCAGCAATCGCCTTGCTGACCGCGCTTGGCACCGACCGGCAGGCGCTGCGCATCGGGCTGTCGGGCACGCCGGGTGTCGGCAAATCGACCTTCATCGAAAGTTTCGGCCTGATGCTGACCGGCCAGGGCAAACGTGTCGCGGTGCTGGCGGTCGATCCCTCCTCGGCCCGGTCGGGCGGGTCGATCCTGGGCGACAAGACCCGGATGGATCATCTGGCGCGCGATCCGATGGCCTTCATCCGCCCCTCGCCCAGCCAGACACAGCTTGGCGGTGTCGCCCGCCGCACCCGCGAGGCCGTGGCTTTATGCGAGGCGGCCGGATTCGACATCGTGCTGATCGAAACCGTCGGCGTCGGCCAATCCGAAACCATGGTCGCGCAGATGGCCGATCTCTTCGTGCTGCTGCTGGCCCCTGCGGGCGGCGATGAATTGCAAGGCGTCAAGCGCGGCATCATGGAAATGGCCGATCTGATCGTGGTGAACAAGGCCGATGGCGATCTGAAAAGCCAGGCAACCCGCACCTGCGCCGATTATGCCGGTGCCTTGCGCCTGCTGCGCAAACGCCCGCAAGACCCCGAAGGGTTTCCCAAGGCAATGACGGTCTCGGCGCTGGAACAGCACGGGCTGGCGGCGGCTTGGGACGATATGCAGCATCTGGCGGATTGGCGGCGTGCGCAGGGGCTTTGGGACCAGCTGCGCAAGGATCAGGCCAGTTTCTGGTTCACCGAAGACGTCCGGCAAGGGCTGCTGCAGCTGCAATTGGATGATCCGGCGACCCGCGCGCGGGTCAAGGCCGCGCAGGATGCGGTGGCCGCTGGCACCCTGTCGCCGACCGCCGCCGTTGCCCAGGTGCTGGACCCGCTGCGCGACAGCTGAATTGATGCAGGCACGATGGCAAAGCGGGTTGACGCTGTCCGGGAATCCGCCTATCTCGCGCTGATCTTATACCGACCCTGCATTGCGGGGTTCCAACCCGTATGCAGGATGTCCCGCCATTTGGCCGGCGATATCCCTCAGAACAAGGAAAACGCCCATGTCGCGCCGTTGCGAACTGACCGGAAAAGGCCCGATGTCTGGCAACAATGTCAGCCACGCCAAGAACCACACCCGCCGCCGGTTCCTGCCGAACCTGCAGGACGTCACGCTGCAATCCGATGTGCTGGGTCGCTCGTTCAAGCTGAAAATCTCGAATGCTGCCCTGCGCACCGTCGATCACCGCGGTGGTCTGGACGCGTTCATGGCCAAAGCCAAAGACGCAGAACTGTCGGCAGATGCGCTGAAGATCAAGAAAGAAATCGCCAAGGCAACCGCAGCCTAAAGGCGCGACGCAAGGCAGATGGTTTGAACGCGGTCGTGCAAACGGCCGCGTTTTGCGTTGCGCAACCCGACCTTGACCGCGCCTGCCCCCCGCGTCAGACCATCACCATGACCGATCTGCCCATCGACATCATCCTGCCCGATCTGGTCGCAGCGCTTGGCCAGCATGGCCGCGCCGTGCTGCAAGCGCCACCCGGTGCGGGCAAAACCACCCGCGTCCCGCTGGCCATGCTGCAGGCCGGGCTGACCAGGGGCAAGATCATCATGCTCGAACCCCGCCGCCTTGCCGCGCGCGCCGCCGCCGAACGGCTGGCGGATTCGCTGGGCGAAGGGCCGGGCCAGCGTGTCGGCTACCGGATGCGCGGCGACAACCAGCCCGGCACGCATATCGAGGTCGTCACCGAAGGCATCCTGACCCGCATGATCCAATCCGACCCCGCGCTGACCGGCATCGGCGCGGTGATCTTTGACGAATTCCACGAAAGGTCCCTGAACGCCGATCTGGGGCTGGCGCTGGCCTGGGAAGCCCGCAGCGTGCTGCGCCCCGACCTGATCTTGCTGGTGATGTCCGCCACGCTCGACGCGGCCCCGGTCGCGGCCATGCTGGATGACGCGCCGATCATCACCTCTGCGGGGCAATCCTATCCCGTCACCGCGCATTTTCTGGACACCGCCCTGCCCAAAACCACCCGCCTGCCGCAGGCCACCGCCGATCTGGTGATCCGCGCATTGCAGGACACCAATGGCGGCGTGCTGGTCTTTCTGCCCGGCGAAGGCGAGATCCGCGCGACCATGGCCGCCCTGTCCGGCCGCCTGCCCCATGACTGCGTGATCCGCCCGCTTTACGGCGCGCTGCCGTTCAAGGACCAGCGCGCAGCGCTCGCCCCTGTCAGCGCGGGGCGCAAGATCGTGCTGTCCACATCCATCGCCGAAACCTCGCTGACGATCCCCGATATCCGCGTCGTCGTCGATACAGGGCGCGCACGCCGCGCACGGTTCGACCCCGGCTCTGGCATGTCGCGGCTGGTCACCGAACGGGTCAGCCGGGCCGAGGCGACCCAACGCGCAGGCCGCGCAGGCCGTGTCGCCCCCGGTGACGCCTATAAGCTCTGGACCAAAGGCGAGGATGGCGCCCTGCCCGCCTTCGCCCCTGCGGAAATAGAGGCCGCCGATCTGGCAGGCCTTGCGCTGGAACTGGCCCTTTGGGGCAGCGATGATCTGGCCTTTCTGACCCCGCCACCCGCCGCCGCCCTGGCCGAGGCGCGCGCCCTGCTGCAAAGCCTTGGCGCGCTGGATGGACATCTGCGGATCACGGCACATGGGCGCGCATTGGCGGCGCTGCCGCTGCATCCGCGCCTTGGGCATATGCTGCAAACGGCGGGCGCGCAGGCAGCACCCCTTGCCGCATTGCTGGCCGCGCGCGACCCTTTGCGCGGTGCGCCTGCCGATCTGGCGCTGCGGATACAGGCGCTGGCAGGGCGCTATGACGGACCGGGGCAGGTCAATCCCGCAGCGCTGGCCCAGATCAAACCCGAAATCGCGCGCCTTGCCAAAGGCCTGCCCAAGGCAGCCCCCATGACGCTGGCCGAACAGGCCGCCCTTGCCTATCCCGACCGGATCGGGCTGCGGCGCAAAGGCGACGCGCCACGCTATCTGTTGTCGGGCGGCAAAGGCGCCGTGATCGACAGCGCCGATCCGCTGGCAGGGCAAAGGTTGATCGTGGCGACCGATCTGGACGGCGACAAGCTCGAAGCGCGCGTCAGGCAGGCCAGCGCGATCACGGATGCCGCATTGCGCGGGCTTTTCGGCGACCGCATCGCCTGGCACGACCTCTGCCAATGGTCGCGGCGCGACGGCAAAGTGCTGGCGCGCAAACAGGAACGATTGGGCGCGCTGGTGCTGGATGACCGCGCCTGGACGGATGCGCCCGATGACGCAATGGCGCGCGCCATGCTGGACGGTGTGCGCCAGCTGGGGCTGCATTTCTCAGCCGCCGCACGGCGGTTTCAGGCGCGGGTCGCCCTGGTCGATGGGCTGCCCGCGATGGATGACGCAACGCTGATAGACACGCTCGACGACTGGCTGCTGCCGCATCTATCCGGCATACGCAGCGCCGAGGATTGGAAACGCTTTGACGCGCTGCCCGCCCTGCGCGCGATGCTGGACTGGGACGAGATGCAGCGGCTAGACGCCGCCGCCCCCGCCAGCTTTGAGACACCCTTGGGGCGCAAGATCCCGATCGATTATGACGATGCGACGCCCGCGATCACCCTGCGGCTGCAAGAAATGTTCGGCACGACGCGGCATCCGATGGTGGGGCGGGTGCCCTTGCGGATCACGCTCTTGTCACCCGGACAAAAACCGGTGCAGGTAACACAGGATATCGTGGGCTTTTGGGCCACATCATACGCAGATGTGCGGCGCGATATGCGCGGGCGTTATCCGCGCCACCCCTGGCCCGAAGACCCGACCGAGGCCGACCCCACGCTGCGCGCCAAACCGCGCGGCAGCTGATACCATCTTCCGAGCCTAAATATCCCCGCCGGAGGCCTTAAATCTTTTCGGCTCACCGCCCCAGACAATAGCGCATGATCGCCTTTTGCGCATGCAGCCGGTTTTCCGCCTCGTCAAAGATCACCGAATGGGGGCCGTCCATGACGCTGCTGGTCGCCTCATCCTCGCGATGGGCAGGCAGGCAATGCATGAACAAAGCATCCGGTTTCGCGCGTGCCATCAGCGCATCATTGACCTGATAGCCGCGCAGCTGGTTGTGGCGGCGTTCGCGGGCCGATTGCGGATCATGCATGCTGACCCAAGTATCGGTGACAACCAGATCAGCGCCCTGCACCGCCTCATTGGGATTGCGCATGATGGTGTATAACCCGTCCAGCGCCGGATCAGGGTCCAGCGGCGGCGGCCCGGTAAAGACCAGATCGAAATCGAATTGCTTGGCCGCATGGGCAAAGCTTGCGAATACATTATTGCCATCGCCCGACCAAACCACCTTTTTACCTTTGATCGGGCCGTTATGTTCCTCGAATGTCATGATATCGGCCATGATCTGGCAAGGATGGGTGCGGTTGGTCAGCCCGTTGATCACCGGCACCGATGCATATTCGGCCATATCCAGCAGCGTCTGTTCCTCGAAGGTGCGGATCATGATCAGATCGACATAGCGCGACAGCACGCGCGCCGTATCGGCGATGGTCTCGCCATGGCCCAGCTGCATATCGGTGCCCGACAGGACCATGGTCTGCCCACCCATCTGGCGCACGCCCACGTCAAAAGACACGCGGGTCCTGGTCGAGGGCTTTTCGAAAATCAACGCGACCATATGGCCCGCCAGCGGCTGTTCGGCATCGGGCATGCCTTTGGGCAGCCCCGCGCGGGCGTCCTTCATCCGGCGGGCATTGCTGATAATCGCAGAAAGATCATCAGCCGGGGTGACATTGATATCAAGAAAATGGGTCATATTATTCGCTTTATTCGCTTTGATTGGGCCGGGTCAGATCGCCATGACGCATCATGGCAAACCGCCACAATCGCGCAATGGCAAATCCACCGCTTTGATGCGGGACTGCGCATCAACCCAGATTGCTTTGGATCTGCGCGGCTGCCGCATCCAGCCGCGCCACGGCCTGCCCGATCTCGTCCTGGGTGATAGTCAAGGGCGGCAGCAAGCGGATCACATTATCCGCCGCAGGCACGGTCAGCACGCCCTGATCATATCCGGCCTTGACGACATCGCTATTGGTGGCCTTGCATTTCAGCCCCAACATCAGGCCCGATCCGCGCACCGCCTCGAAAACATCAGGATAGGCCGCGACCAATCCTTCAAGCTTTTGGCGCAGCAGGCCTGCCTTGCGGCACACCTCCGCCAGAAAGGCCGGCGTGGCGATGATCTCCATCACCGCGCAACCGACCGCGCAGGCCAGCGGATTGCCGCCATAGGTGGACCCATGCGTGCCCGCGCTCATGCCCGATGCCGCGTTTTCCGTGGCCAGCACCGCCCCCAAAGGAAAGCCGCCGCCGATCCCCTTGGCGACCATCATGATATCAGGCGTGATCCCCGCCCATTCATGCGCGAACAGCTTGCCGGTCCGGCCCATGCCGCATTGCACCTCGTCCAAGATCATCAGGATACCGTGCTGATCGCAGAGATCGCGCAGCCCTTTCAGGCAGACATCGGGCAGCGGGCGGATACCGCCCTCGCCCTGCACGGGTTCAACGATGATCGCGGCGATCTTGTCGCTGACAGCGGCGTTCAGCGCATCATGATCGCCGAAATCCAGATGGGTGAAACCGGGCAGCAGGGGGCCAAAGCCCTTGGTCATCTTTTCCGACCCCGCCGCCGCGATCCCCGCGCTGGACCGGCCATGGAATGATCCGGTAAAGGCGATGATCTCGGTCCGCGCGGGCTGGCCTTTGTCATACCAGTATTTGCGCGCCATCTTGACGGCCAATTCACAGGCCTCGGTGCCGGAATTGGTAAAGAACACCGTATCGGCAAAGGTCTGGTCC
This sequence comes from Yoonia vestfoldensis, assembly GCF_002158905.1. Classification (NCBI taxonomy): domain Bacteria; kingdom Pseudomonadati; phylum Pseudomonadota; class Alphaproteobacteria; order Rhodobacterales; family Paracoccaceae; genus Yoonia; species Yoonia vestfoldensis. The sequence goes on along the minus strand of NZ_CP021431.1, from coordinate 477,570 downwards.
ACCAGCATATCCGCCAGCTTTTGCTGGGCGGGAATGTTGTAGAGATTGGACACATGCCACAGCGATTGCGCCTGCGTCGTCAATGCCTCGACCAATGCGGGATGGGCATGGCCCAAAGCATTGACCGCGATCCCTGCGCCAAGGTCCAGAAAGCGGCGCCCGTCTGCCTCGGTCAACCACGACCCGGACCCTGACGTGAATGTCAAAGGCGCACGCGAATAGGTCGGCAAAACAGATGCGATCATGGGATCATCCTTTTCAATACGCCGGATTGGTGCAGGACCAATACAGCAGAGTCAATTTATTTGGGGGTAGGTGGCAGACGTAACTTAGGCGCGCGCGAAATCGCGTCGGCGTCGAAGGCTCTGGTCAAAGCAATGCGTCATAGGTTCATGCTAGCGCGTCACCGCGACCAAGAGAAGCCGAAAACCGCAGCCATCCCGCATTTGGGGCACGATCGCACAAAAAACAGCCGGTGGCCGGCACATACCCCGTGCAGCCCGCGCGGCAGGCTTTGCCGATTGCCATTGCCGAAGCGGCGGATCACAAGGCTGTCCATGACCCTGCGCGCGCCGAATCCACCCCTGGCCATTGGCTTCATGCTGACCGCGACCGCCTTCATCGCGGGCACGATGATCCTGGCCAAACTGCTGGGCACCGGGGCACTGGGCACACCGTTTCATCCGCTGCAAGTCAGCCATGGGCGGTTTCTCTTCGCTTTTCTGGCGCTGGGGACCATGGCGGCGGTTCTGCGGCCCCAGATCCGGCGGCCAGACCTGCGCCTGCATGTCGGGCGCACCGCGTTTGGCTGGGGCGGCGTGACGCTGATGTTCGCGGCAGTGGCCTATATCCCGCTGTCCGATGCAACCGCGATCAGTTTTCTGAACCCGGTTTTCGGAATGCTGCTGGCGATCCCGCTTCTGGGCGAGAAAGTCGGGCCTTGGCGCTGGCTGGCGGCGGCGACGGCGCTGATCGGGGCGCTGGTCCTGTTGCGGCCGGGGCCAGAGACTTTTCAGATCGCGGGGCTGCTGGCGCTGGGGGCGGCCTGCCTGATGGGGATGGAGCTGATCTTTATCAAAAAGCTGGCCAATCGCGAGCCGCCCTTCCAGATCCTGCTGATCAATAATGCCATCGGGCTTTGCATCGCGACATTGGCCGTTGTGCCAGTCTGGACGATGCCGACCACAGGGCAATGGGCCGCTTTGGCCGGGATCGGCCTGTTGATGGCTGCGGCACAGGCTTGTTTCGTGAATGCGATGGCGCGTGCGGATGCCAGCTTTGTCACGCCCTTCAGCTATCTGACGCTGGTCTTCGCCGCCCTTTATGATGGCATGGTCTTTGCGGTGATCCCCGACCGGGTCAGCATGCTGGGGGCGCTTATTATCCTCAGCGGCGCAACATTGCTGGCCTTGCGCGAAAGAAAACGCGGGATTTCGATCTAATCGACGCGGCGCCAGACAAAATGCAGCCATGATGCAATGCTATGCGCTGCGGGATGAACGAAGTTTACGAGTATCGCCGCGCCCGCGGTAAGGGTTTGATCTGGCTCAGCGGCATCAGCGTCGTCATTTTGCTGGCCGCAATTTCCGTGGCCGATGCGCCGGATCTGATCTGGCTGGTCTGGGCCTTGGGCATGTTGACCCTGGCGCTGATGCTGGTGCCGCGTCCAGTGACCGGGATCAGGGTTGATGACACCTATCTGGTGCTATCGGCCTGGCATCAGCCGCGCGCCGTGGCCTTGGACAAGATTGCGTTTCTGCGGGCGACGCCAGGCGATCCCGAAACCGCCGCCATCATCATCTGCACCGATGGGACCGAGGAAAAGATGCTCAGCCGTGACATGCCCGACCTCGTCACGCTGGTCGCGGTCATGGCGGTGCGCGGCATTCCGGTGCGCGGCATCTATGCGGACGGTCAGGCTTTCAGCCGATAGCCCGATTGCATCCAGCGGTGGCAGATCATCAAGACGACGATGCAACTGCCGGTCACGACCCAAAGCCCGGTCCAGGGGCTGCTATCGCTGACCCCGATCATGCCGAACCGCACCCCGTCGATGATGTAAAAGAACGGGTTGGCATGGCTCAGGCTTTGCAGGAACGGCGGCAAGGCATCGATGGAATAGAATGTGCCCGACAGAAAGGCGAGCGGGGTCACCAGGAAATTCGTGATCGCGGATAATTGGTCGAACTTATTGGCATAAATCCCCGCGATGATCCCCAGCCCCCCCATCAAGACCGACCCAAGCAGCATAAAGACCACCGCCCAACCGGCATGGACCAGCCCCACGTCAAGCAAGATGAAAGACCCCGCCGCAATGACGACGCCCACCAAGACCCCGCGCGCAACCGCCCCGCCGATATAGCCCGCCACCAGCTCTGCCGCCGAAAGGGGCGGCATCAGCGTATCCACGATATTGCCCTGCACCTTGGCAGAGGCAAGGCTGGAAGAGGTATTGGCAAAAGCATTCTGGATCACCGTCATGGTCAGGATGCCCGGCACCAGGAAGGTCATGAAAGCAACGCCCATCACATCGCCGCGCTGCGACCCGATGGCGATGGTGAAGATCATCAAGAACAGGCCGGCATTGATCAGCGGTGCCATCACCGTCTGCAACCAGACATTCAAAAAGCGCCGGATCTCGCGGAGCGTCAGGGTCCAGGCCCCCAGCCAGTTCACGCGGCCAAAACGGCGCACACCCATCTCGGTCTTGGTTTTCATATCATCGGTCCTTTGCCTCGGGCCAAGACATATCCTATCCAGCCCCCGTGGCCACCCCGATCCGGCGGCCCGCAACAGGTTTGTCATGCGCCCGCTGGCCCGGCCGCGATCGGCGCGGTGGCTGGCACAGCTCTGTTGACGCAACACCCTGCCGGAACTTGTGCAAAAGCTGCTTGAGCGCCTTCACATCACCCGTGGCAGTGACTAGTATGGGGGGCTAGACATGGCGTGGCGCGACCCCGAGGGGTATCTGGCCCGCGAAACCGAAGGAAGTCATATGTCCTGGACAGACGAGCGCGTCGAGACGCTCAAGAAGATGTGGGGCGACGGACAGTCGGCCAGCCAGATCGCCAAGGAATTGGGCGGCGTCACCCGCAATGCGGTGATCGGCAAGGTCCATAGGCTGGGCCTGTCCAACCGCGCGGGCACCGGTGCAGCCGCACCTGCCGCCAAACCCGCGCCCAAGGAAAAGCCCGCCGAAACCGCCGAAGCGCCCAGCGCCAAGCCGGTCAGCAAGCCCGCCCCCAAGGCCAAGCCAAGCATGGCCGTCGCCATCAAGGAAGAGCTGGAGCTGGACGAAAACGGAATCCCGATTTCCGCCGCCCGCCGTGCGATCATTCCCGCAGGCCAGCCGCTGCCGCCGCAGCCTTCGGCCAATGAAATCAGCCCCGAGGCGCTGGCCAAGGTCAACGAGGTCGAAAAGACCGCCAAACGGCTGACCTTGATGGAATTGACCGAGAAAACCTGCAAATGGCCCGTGGGCGATCCCGCGACCGAAGATTTCTGGTTCTGCGGCCTGCCGGTCCAGCAGGGCAAACCCTATTGCGAGGCGCATGTCGGCGTCGCGTTCCAGCCGATGTCGGCCCGGCGCGACCGGCGGCGCTAAAATCCCCGTAAGGTGGGTCAAGACCCACCTTACCAGCGCCTCCAGGACCGTCTATAGGGGGCTATGACACAGAATCCGCCTTCTCTCCGCCCCGATCTTGCCCGCGCGCAGGTGACCGACATCCGCCGCGACGGCCAGCCGACCATCGGCATGGTCAGCCTTGGCTGCCCCAAGGCGCTGGTTGATAGCGAACGTATCCTGACCCGCCTGCGCGCCGAAGGCTATGCGATCTCTGCCGATTATGCCGGTGCCGAGGCGGTGATCGTCAACACCTGCGGCTTTCTGGACAGCGCCAAGGCCGAAAGCCTTGATGCCATCGGTGAAGCCCTGCGCGAAAACGGCAAGGTCATCGTCACGGGCTGTCTGGGCGCCGAACCCGATTATATCCGCGAACATCACCCGCGGATTCTGGCGGTGACGGGGCCGCATCAATATGAACAAGTGCTCGACGCCGTGCATCTGGCGGTGCCACCCAGCCCCGACCCGTTCATCGACCTTCTGCCTGCGACCGGCGTCAGCCTGACACCGCGCCATTACAGCTATTTGAAGATTTCCGAAGGCTGCAATCACAAGTGCAAATTCTGCATCATCCCCGATATGCGCGGGCTTTTGACCAGCCGCCCCGCCCATGCGGTATTGCGCGAGGCCGAAAAGCTGGTGCAGGCAGGGGTGCGCGAATTGCTGGTCATTTCGCAGGACACGTCCGCCTACGGGCTGGACCGCAAATACGATCTGAACCCGTGGAAAGGGGGCGAGCTGCGCAGCCATATCACCGACCTGACCCGCGAGCTGGGGCAGCTTGGCGCTTGGGTGCGGCTGCATTACGTCTATCCCTATCCGCATGTGCGCGACCTGATCCCGCTGATGGCGGATTCGACCAATGGCGTATTGCCCTACCTCGACATTCCGTTCCAGCACAGCCATCCCGATGTGCTGCGGCGCATGGCGCGGCCTGCGGCGGGGGCGAAAACGCTGGATGAAATCGCCGCTTGGCGCGCCATCTGCCCCGATATCACCCTGCGCAGCACCTTCATCGTCGGCTACCCCGGCGAGACAGAGGCGGAATTCCAGCATCTGCTTGATTGGCTGGACGCGGCGCAACTCGACCGTGTGGGGTGTTTTCAATATGAAAACGTCGCCGGCGCGCGCTCCAACGCCCTGCCCGACCATGTGGCCCCCGAGGTGAAACAGGACCGCTGGGACCGTTTCATGGCAAAGGCGCAAGCGATTTCCGCCGCCAAACTGGACGCCAAGGTCGGCAAACGGCTGGAGGTCATCGTGGACGACATCGACGAAGACGGCATCGCGACCTGCCGCACCTGGGCCGATGCGCCAGAGATCGACGGCAACCTGTTCATCGACGAAGGAACAGAAGGGTTGTCCGTGGGTGATATCGTGCAGGTTGTGGTGGAGGAGGCGGGGGAATATGATTTGTGGGGTGGTTTGAGCGGGTAGTTTTCGATCCTGTTTCAACATCACCGCAGGATTGCTATCTCGGGCAGGCCGCCAGAAGAACGGCGCTGCGCTCTGCCCAAGTCACGGCACCCCGACAAAAAAGCGCACCGCTCTCGCGATGCGCTTTTGTTCCCTTCCGGCTGGCTTGGCTTAGGACGTGACCTCGCGTGCCGCCGAAAAGCCGCAATCGGCCCCACCGCTGGCGGCGGGCACGGGCGTTGCGGCGGGCATGATGCCGCAGCTTTGCGTGGTGGCGTTGAAACTCATGCCGATAGGGCAGCTTTGGGCCAGCGTGTCGGTCGGGGTCGGCAATTTTGTCTCCTGCGCAAAAGCCGCACCGGGCAGCATCACACAGGCGAAGATGATAGCACGCATGTCAGTCTCCCTTGGTTGACGATGGATCAACCTTAGGACGCTTTGCGCGCGGCACAAAGCTTTCAGATCGTCGCACCCCCAAACGGCGCTGTCAGAGCGCCTGAACGCCGCGCAATTTGGCGAATTCATCGCGGTTTTCGCAATAGTCCGGCGCTTGTGGCAGGGCCGGGATCGCGGCCAGCAGCTTGTCGCATTTGCCGACCTGGCTACAGCCTCGGCAGCGCGTGACCATATCGGCGTATTCTGGGGCGGCGATCTGGCGTGCGTCCAGCGCGGTCGACAGATCGACCCCGCAGGCCTTGGACATCTTGATCACCCGCAGGAAATGTGCGCGCATATCACCCAATATTTGCATCATGAACCTCCATTCATTGCAGCCAGGCTGGCACGGGTTGGTCCTGCGGTCCTTGCTCTGGATCAAATGGGCGGGATCAGACCAGCGCCGGGCCGTGACCTGACGGAACATTTGACCCGCGCGCGGAATCGTCCAGTTTTAAGACACCCCCCGGAGAAAGCGCCATGTACCCGACCCAAGTCAGATCCGAACGTATCGCCGATGGGACGGTCCATGTGATCGGCGTGATCGGTGCCGTGGCGGGCGGGATCATGTTGCTGGGCTGGGCGGCAGGCACGGCAGAAACCGCGCAGATCGCCGCCATCGCGATTTATGCGGCCACGCTGATGGCGACCTTTGTCGCCTCGGCCGCCTATCACCTGACACCTTGGCACCAGGTCCGGCCCTTGTTGCGCCGCGTCGATCATGCCGCGATCTATCTCAAGATCGCGGGGACCTATACGCCGCTGGTGGTGATGATCGGCAGCGGCTTTGCCTATCTGGTGCTGGCCTTAGTCTGGGCGCTGGCGCTGATCGGTGTGGTGCTGAAATTGTTTTTCTGGCGCGCGCCGGGGCGGTTCGGCCCGGCGCTCTATCTGGTCATGGGCTGGCTGAGCCTGGCGCTGATCTGGTCGCTCTGGCCGGTGGTGCCCTTGGCAACGATCGTGCTGATCGCCTTGGGCGGGCTTCTTTATACCGCCGGCGTGCCGTTCTATGCCACCCAGCGCCTATCCTATGCGACGGCGATCTGGCACGGGTTTGTCCTTGTCGCCTCGGCCTGCTTTTACATCGCGATCACGACCGGCGTGGCGGCACAGGGCTAAAGCGTGGCCGCCACCGCACGCACCACGCGCAACCGGTCGGCATTGGCCGGATGCGTGCCAAGGAAACGGTTGCCCGGATCGGGGATTCGGAAAAAGAATTCCGATCCCCGCAACGGATCGAACCCCGCAGCATGGGCAATCCGGGTGCCGGTGGCATCGGCCTCGAGTTCAAAATTGCGCGAATAGGCGCGCGCGCCGACGGTTGCCCCCAATTGCTGGGCGGTCTGCACAGCATCGGGCGAATTGCCGCCCAAGGCCCCGGCCAAGCTGCCGATCAGCGTCGCCCCCAGAACGGCGTTTTGTTGCTGGCGCGCCAGATGGCCTTCGATGTGATGGGCGGCCTCATGCGCCAGAACAAAGGCGATTTCATCGACATTGCGCGCCTCGGCAATCAGCCGCGCGGTAAAGACGATGACAGGGCGGCCATTGCGGTCCAGCGTCTGATAGGCGTTCATCGGCGCGCCGGGCCGGTCATCCACCAGGATCAGGAAATCGCAATTGCTGTTATTGCCGCGCTGCCGGCAAATCTGTTCGGCCACAGGTTCGATTCGTGTCACCGCAATGCGAAAATGCGCCATCGTCTGACCCGCGGGCAGCAAGGGGCCGCTGTCTACGGCAGGCGGGCTGACAGCCGCCCCACCGGACGACTGCGAGACTGTGCCCATAGGCGCGCAACCGGCCAGGACAAAGGCGACAAGAACCGCGACAAGACGCATGCATTTGCTCCGGTTGCTGATGGGATCAGCACGGATCATAGCATGTTGGACCGGTCCTGCCAGTGACGATTGCCTGGGCCCCGATGTCCCGCTAGGCTGGGTCCATGTTTAGCATCGAACACGATTATGACGCGACCGTGGTCACCCTTGTCGACGAGGGCAAGGCACCGTTGCGCGAGGATGTGATCATCAATGCTTTTGATGATTGCGTGACCCTGACCCAATATGACCCGCGCAACGACCGCGACGTGCAGATCACCATGTCCATGACGCAGCTGCGCGACCTGCAAGCCGCGCTCGATTTGCCCGAAGGCATCTACCGGCTGCGCAAGTCATGACGACAGGCTTTTTCTGGGACGAACGCTGTTTCTGGCATGGCGGCGGGAATTACGCGGGCATGTTGCCGGTGGGCGGGCTGGTGCAGCCTCTGGATGGCGGCCTGCCCGAAAGCCCCGAAACCAAGCGCCGGTTGAAGAACCTGATCGAGGTGACCGGTCTGGCCCTCGATCTGGTGATGCAAGGCGCAGATCCTGCGGATAAAGCTGATCTGCTGCGCGTGCATCCGGCGCATTATCTGGACCAGTTCAAGGCGCTCTCGGACGCTGGTGGCGGCGAATTGGGGCGGCGCACGCCCTTTGGCCCCGGCGGATACGAGATTGCGGCCCTGTCCGCGGGGCTGGCCAAGGCCGCGCTATTTGCGGTGCTGCGCAGCGAGATGGACAATGCCTATGCGCTGTCGCGCCCGCCCGGCCACCATTGCCTGCCGGATTTTCCCAACGGGTTTTGTCTTCTCAACAATATCGGCATCGCGATCGAAGCGGCGCGCGCCGCCGGATTGGCGCAGCGTTTCGCCGTGCTGGATTGGGATGTGCATCACGGCAATGGCACCGAGGCTGTCTTTTATGACCGCGCCGATGTGCTGACCGTTTCGATCCATCAAGACCGCAATTATCCGATGGATACCGGCGCTTTTGCCGACCGTGGCACGGGCGCGGGGGCGGGGTGCAACCTCAATATCCCGCTGCCCCCCGGCACCGGGCATATCGGATATCTGGCCGCGATGGACCGGCTTGCCCTGCCCGCGATCCGCGATTTCGCGCCTGATGTGCTGATCATCGCCTGCGGTTATGACGCAGCGGCGAATGATCCTTTGGGGCGGATGCTGGCCACGGCGGATACATTCGCGCAGATGACCGGACAGGTGATGGCGCTTGCGCGTGATACCTGCGGCGGGCGGCTGGTGATGGTCCATGAAGGCGGCTATTCCGAAACCTATGTGCCGTTTTGCGGACATGCGGTGCTGCAACAGATGGCGGGCAGCGCCATTTGCGCCGCCGATCCCTTTGCCGGGGTGTTTCCGCTGCGCCAGCCCGATGCCGGGTTCGATGCCTATCTGGACAATGTGATCGCGCAGATGGAAACCCAGCTACGCGCATGACAAAGGCGCACCCGCAAGGGGCGCGCCTTGATCAATGATTGGCCGCATCAGGTATCGCTAGAGGTCTCCAGCGCCTCGACGACCGGCATCATGTCATTGCCGGTGCACAGGATTTCGACATCGGCTGTGGTTGTCTCTTGCAAAGAGCCGCCCTCCGACAGGGCGACGATCTCGCTCAGCATCGTCTCCTGTTCCAGCAGCGGCATCGCCAGGAATTGCACGCAGGTGATTTCATCGGCGTTTGACAATGTCTGCGCCATACCAGCGCCAGCAGCAAAGGTCAGGGCGAGGGCGGTTGTTGCGAAAATCTTGGTCATGTCTTTTCTCCGTCTCGATTTGGTCTGCGTCATGCGCAGCTGGGGTAACAACAGACAGCGCGCCGATCCGTTCCCGATGTGGCGCTCACGAAAAACACACCCAAAGGTGATCGGCCCCTCTGGCGCGGATCAGCGGCCAGATCCGCTGTCCCGTTGCCAGTCGCGCAGAGAGGCCCTATCACTTCGGCACCCATCCGCAGGAGCCAGCATGCCCGAACAGAACCCCGAAGCGCTTGCCTTTTTGTTGTCGCGCCGGTCGCGGCCGGCCAAGACCTTGACGACACCGGTGCCCGATGCGGCCATGCTGGACACCCTGTTGACCGCCGCCGCCCGGACCCCCGATCATGGCAAGCTGGAACCCTGGCGGTTCATCGTCCTGACCAAGCCCGCCTTGCTGCGTCTGGCCGGTCTGGTGGCCAGTCGCGGCGCGGCGCTGGGTATCGACCCCGACCGCAGCGCCAAGGCGCAGGACCAATATGCGCAGGCCGATCTGGTGGTCGCCGTGGTCAGCAGCCCCAAGCCATCCGACAAGATCCCCCAGATCGAGCAGGTCTATTCCGCCGGTGCGGTCTGTCTGTCGCTGGTCAATGCCGCACTGGCGGCGGGCTGGGGGGCGAATTGGTTATCGGGCTGGCCCAGCCATGACCGCGATTTCATCCGCGACGGGCTGGATCTGGCCGATCACGAAAGCATCGCCGGGCTGATCCATCTGGGCAGCGAAACCAATGCGCCGCCCGACCGGCCACGCCCCGATATCGCCGCGATCACCCGCTGGATGACCGCATGATCCTGTCGTCCTTCCTGCTGGCGCTGGCACAGATGGCGGATCCGCGGTTTCGCAATGTGCTGTGGCGGGGGATCGGGCTGACGATTGCGCTGCTGGTGGGGATCTATGCCGGTCTGCTTTGGCTGATCGGTGTGCTGACCGCCGCACCAATCACCTTGCCCGGCGTCGGGCAGATCACCTGGCTGGGTGACCTGCTGAGCTGGGGATCGCTGGGGCTGATGATCGTGCTGTCGGTCTTTTTGATGGTGCCCGTCGCCTCTGCCATCACATCGCTGTTTCTGGACGAGGTCGCCGCAGCGGTCGAAGACACCCATTACCCAGAGCTGTCCCCGGTCCCCGCCACCGGCCTGGCCGAGGGGTTGCGCGACACGTTCAGCTTTCTTGGCCTGCTGATCATGGCCAATCTGGCGGCCTTTGCCCTTTATGTGATGCTGCCATTCGCGGCGTTTTTCATCTTTTATGCGCTCAACGGGTTCCTGCTGGGGCGGGAATATTTCCAGCTTGCCGCAATGCGCCGGATCGGGCGGGTCGCGGCCCGCAACATGGTCAAACGGCACCAAGGGACGATCTGGCTGGCCGGTTGCCTGATGGCGGTGCCGCTGTCATTCCCCTTTGTCAACCTGCTGATCCCGGTGCTGGGGGCTGCAACCTTTACCCAGCTGTTCCACAAGCTTAATCGCTGACAGCGGCAGGGGCCATCCGGTCAAACATATCGATATCCCGCACGGAAATCACACCAGACAGGATGACCGCCGTGGCGATGCACCACAAAGGCACGGCCCAATAGGTGGTGATCTTCGCCTTGCGGCCGATCTGCGCATCCGCCGGGGCCGAGGCATGGGTGCCCGGCACGATCTCGCCGGTGTCACCCTGGCTGACCATGCGCAGCGGCAGGACGATAAAAAACACCATCGACCAGATGACCATGAACAGAACGATTCCAGATGTAATAGCCAAGGCGCTTCCTTTCGCTGCTCTGCTTCAGATACGCCGATTTCAGACCTGTTCAAGCTCGATCAGACATCCGTTGAAATCCTTGGGGTGCAAAAACAGGACCGGCTTGCCATGGGCGCCGATCTTGGGGTCGCCGCCACCCAGCACGCGCGCGCCTTGGGCCAGCAGGTGGTCGCGGGCGATCAGGATGTCATCGACCTCATAGCAGATATGGTGAATGCCGCCTGATGGATTCTTGTCCAGAAAGCCCTGAATCGGGGATTGCGCGCCCAGAGGATAGAGCAATTCGATCTTCGTGTTCGGCAGGGTGATGAAAACCACCGTGACCCCGTGATCGGGTTCATCCTGCGGCGCGCCGACCTCGGCCCCCAGCATCTGGCGATATTGATCACTGGCCGCCGCAAGATCCGGCACGGCAATGGCGACATGGTTCAGGCGTCCGATCATGGCGATCCTCCTCTATCTGGCTTTCTTATGCCGCAGCGCGGCGCAGCGCGCAACGCATGTCCGCCTTAAGGCTCTGTTCACCCTAACCTGTCCAAACTGCGGGGCCGCCAGTGAAAGGACGAATCGCCATGGATACCACCGACAGCGTTTTGCTGACCCGCACACCAACCGCGCAACGGCCCTTGCTGGGGCTGACCGTGCTGCTTGTCGAAGACAGCCGTTTTGCCAGCGAAGCCGTGCGCCTGCTATGCCTGCGGTCAGGCGCGCGCATCCGCCGCGCCGACAGCCTGCAAACGGCGCAGCGGCATCTGGCCGTCTACCGGCCCTCTGTCTGCCTGGTCGATCTGGGGCTGCCGGATGGGTCGGGGCTGGACCTGATCCGCGATCTGGCGCGCGGCGGCCCGCGCATTCCGGTGATCATTGGCACCAGCGGGGATGAAACGGCGCATGATGCGGTGATCCGCGCCGGCGCTGACGGGTTCCTGGCCAAACCGATCGATAATCTGGCAGCTTTTCAGACGGCGATCCTGCAACATCTGCCCGCAGACCGGCAACCGCCCCGGCCCCGCGCCTTGCCCGACGAACGGGTGGAACCGGACCGGATTGCGCTGCGCGATGACCTGTCGCAGATCGCGCGGCTGCTGGGCCAGCCCCAGCCAGACCGGTCGCTGTCCTATGTCATGCAATTTCTGGGCGACGTGGCGCGCAATGGTAAGGATAATGACCTGTCGCGTGCGGTGCGCGCTGTGGAAATCACACGCAACCGGTCGCAGAACCCGCACGCCGATATCGCAGCGCTGTCGCAGCTGGTGCAACAGCGCCTGGCAGCCAGCGGGCCGCTTTAGCTTTCGGGGGGCAGCACGCGCAGGCGCAATTCGCGCAATTGTTCGTTCATCGGCTCTGACGGGGCGCCCATCATCAGGTCTTCGGCGCGCTGGTTCATCGGGAACATGATGACTTCGCGGATATTGGATGCATCGGCCAGCAACATCACGATCCGGTCGATCCCCGCCGCACAACCGCCATGGGGCGGCGCGCCATATTGGAACGCATTGACCATGCCGCCGAACCGCTTGCGCACCTCGTCTTCGCCGTAACCTGCAATCTCGAAGGCTTTGAACATGATCTCGGGCTTGTGGTTACGGATCGCGCCGGACACAAGTTCATAGCCATTGCAGGCCAGATCATATTGATAGCCGCGCACCGCCAAAGGATCACCCAGCAAAGCGTCCATCCCGCCTTGGGGCATGGAAAACGGGTTATGTTCGAAATCGATCTTGCCGGTCTCAGTATCCTGTTCGTAGATCGGGAAATCCACGATCCAGGCAAAGGCGAACCGGTCCTTGTCGGTCAGGCCCAATTCATCGCCGATCACTGTGCGGGCACGGCCCGCGACAGCCTCGAAGGCCTTGGGCTTGCCGCCAAGGAAAAACGCCGCATCGCCAAGGCCGAGGCCCAGCTGCTGGCGGATCGCCTCGGTCCGCTCTGGCCCGATGTTCTTGGCCAGGGGGCCTGCGGCTTCGATGCCTTCGCCCTGATCGCGCCAGAAGATATAGCCCATGCCGGGCAGACCCTCTTTCTGGGCAAAGGCATTCATACGGTCGCAGAATTTGCGCGACCCGCCGGTAGGGGCGGGGATGGCGCGGATCTCGGTGCCGTCCTGTTCCAGAAGCTTGGCAAAGATCGCAAAGCCAGAATCGCGGAAATGGTCGGACACCACCTGCATCTTGATCGGGTTGCGCAGATCGGGCTTGTCGGTGCCATACCACAGGGCGGCATCTTTATAGGAAATCTGTTCCCATGTCTGGTCGACTTTGCGGCCGCCGCCGAATTCCTCGAAAATCCCGCCAATCACCGGCTGGATCGTGTCAAAGACATCCTGCTGGGTGACAAAGGACATTTCCAGATCAAGCTGGTAGAAATCCGTGGGGCTGCGGTCGGCACGCGGGTCTTCGTCGCGGAAACAGGGCGCGATCTGGAAATATTTATCATAGCCCGACACCATGATCAGCTGCTTGAATTGCTGCGGCGCCTGCGGCAGCGCATAGAACTTGCCCGGATGCAGGCGGCTTGGCACCAGAAAATCGCGTGCACCTTCGGGGCTGGAGGCGGTGATGATCGGCGTCTGATATTCGCGGAACCCCTTGTCCCACATCCGCCGCCGCATCGAGGCCACGACATCGGACCGCAGTTTCATATTGGTCTGCATCGCCTCGCGGCGCAGGTCGAGGTAACGGTATTTCAGCCGCGTTTCCTCGGGATATTCCTGATCGCCGAACACCATCAGCGGCAATTCCTTGGCCGCGCCCAAAACCTCGATCTCGCGGATAAAGACCTCGATCTCGCCGGTGGGCAGTTTGGGGTTCACCAATGCAGCATCGCGGGCCTTCACCTCGCCGTCGATCCGGATGCAATATTCCGACCGCAGCTTTTCGACATCGGCAAAGGCCGCGGAATCGGGATCGCACAGCACCTGCGTGATCCCGTAATGGTCGCGCAGATCAATGAACAAAATCCCGCCATGGTCGCGCACCCGATTGACCCAACCGGACAGACGCACGGTTTTGCCGACATCGGCGGCGGTCAGATCGGCACAGGTATGGCTGCGATAAGCGTGCATGATGGGTGTCCTTTGGCGAAAATACAGGCCCGCCCGATACACCCCTTTGGCCCGCCCGTGTCAACCACTGCTTAATCCAAGGCCAAGTATCCCCGCCTGCGGCGTCAAAATAGCCTGATTTTCACTTTGCGCCGGATCAGCCAGACAAGCCCTTGCACATGTGCGCGTCATCCCTATAACCCACGACAATTTGCACATCAGGGGGCAGGACGATGCCAAAGCGGACCGACATCAAATCAATCATGATCATTGGCGCGGGTCCCATCATTATCGGGCAGGCCTGCGAATTCGATTATTCCGGCGCACAGGCCTGCAAGGCCCTGCGCGAAGAAGGCTATCGGGTGATCCTCGTCAATTCCAACCCGGCCACGATCATGACCGATCCGGGCCTGGCCGATGCCACCTATATCGAACCGATCACGCCGGAAATCGTCGCCAAGATCATCGAAAAGGAACGCCCCGATGCTTTGTTGCCCACGATGGGCGGGCAAACCGGGCTGAACACCTCGCTGGCGCTGGCCGATATGGGCGTGCTGGAAAAATTCGGGGTCGAGATGATCGGCGCCAAACGCGAAGCCATCGAGATGGCCGAAGACCGCAAACTTTTCCGCGAGGCGATGGACCGTCTCGGCATCGAAAACCCCAAGGCCACGATCATCACCGCGCCCAAGGGCGACAATGGCAAGCGCGACATCAAGGCGGGGCTGCAACTGGCCATCGACGCCATCGAATATGTCGGCCTGCCCGCGATCATCCGCCCCGCCTTTACCCTTGGCGGCACCGGCGGCGGCGTGGCCTATAACCGTGAACAATATGAATATTATTGCCGCACGGGGATGGAGGCGTCACCCGTTGGGCAGATTCTTGTCGATGAATCCCTGCTGGGCTGGAAAGAATTCGAGATGGAGGTCGTGCGCGACAAGGCCGACAACGCCATCATCGTCTGCGCCATCGAAAACGTCGATCCGATGGGCGTGCATACCGGCGATAGTATCACTGTCGCCCCTGCCCTGACCCTGACCGACAAGGAATACCAGATCATGCGCAACGGCAGCATTGCCGTTCTGCGCGAAATCGGCGTCGAAACCGGCGGGTCCAACGTGCAATGGGCGATCAACCCCGCCGATGGCCGCATGGTCGTGATCGAGATGAACCCGCGGGTATCGCGGTCCTCGGCGCTTGCGTCCAAGGCCACCGGTTTCCCGATTGCGAAAATCGCGGCGAAACTGGCAGTGGGCTATACGCTGGATGAATTGGACAATGATATCACCGGCGTCACGCCCGCGTCTTTCGAGCCGACGATTGATTATGTCGTCACGAAAATCCCGCGCTTTGCCTTTGAAAAATTCGCAGGTTCCGAACCGCATCTGACCACGGCGATGAAATCCGTGGGCGAGGCGATGGCCATTGGCCGCACCTTCCACGAATCGATGCAAAAGGCGCTGGCCTCTATGGAAACCGGCCTGACGGGGTTCGACGAAATCGCCATCCCCGGCGCGCCCGACGCCGCCGCCATCACCAAGGCACTGGCCCAGCAGACCCCGGACCGTATCCGCGTCATTGCGCAGGCCATGCGCCACGGCATGTCGGATGAGGATATCCATGCGGTCACCAAATTTGACCCATGGTTCCTAGCCCGCATCCGCGAGATTATTGACGCCGAGGCCGAGATCCGCAAATCCGGCCTGCCGGTGACCGAAACCGGCCTGCGCCGTATCAAGATGATGGGTTTCACCGATGCCCGTCTGGCCAATCTGACCGGCCGGTCAGAGGATAACGTCCGCCGCGCGCGCCATAATCTGGGCGTCACGGCCGTGTTCAAACGCATCGACACCTGCGGCGCGGAATTCGAGGCGCAGACGCCTTATATGTATTCCACCTATGAAACCCCCGTCATGGGCGAGGTCGAATGCGAGGCCCGCCCATCGGATCGCAAGAAGGTCGTCATCCTTGGCGGCGGCCCGAACCGGATCGGGCAGGGGATCGAATTTGATTATTGCTGTTGCCATGCCTGCTATGCCCTGACCGATCAGGGCTATGAGACGATCATGATCAACTGCAATCCCGAAACCGTTTCCACGGATTACGACACATCGGACCGGCTCTATTTCGAGCCGCTGACCTTTGAACATGTGATGGAAATCCTGCGGGTCGAACAGGAAAACGGCGTGCTGCATGGTGTGATCGTGCAATTCGGCGGGCAAACGCCGCTGAAGCTCGCCAATGCTTTGCATGATGCGGGGATCCCGATCCTTGGCACCACGCCCGATGCCATCGATCTGGCCGAAGACCGCGAACGGTTCCAGCAGCTGGTGCAGAAACTGGGGCTGAAACAGCCCGTCAACGGCATCGCCCATTCCGACGCCGAGGCCTTCGAGATCGCCAAGACCATCGGTTTCCCGCTGGTGATCCGCCCATCCTATGTGTTGGGGGGGCGCGCGATGGAAATCGTGCGCGATCAGGCGCAGCTGGAACGCTATATTTCGGACGCCGTGGTCGTATCGGGTGACAGCCCGGTCTTGCTTGACAGCTATCTGTCGGGCGCGGTCGAGGTGGATGTCGATTGTCTGTCCGACGGCAATGCCACCCATGTTGCCGGCATCATGCAGCATATCGAAGAAGCGGGTGTGCATTCCGGTGACAGCGCCTGTTCGCTGCCGCCCTATTCGCTGTCGGCGGCGATGATCGCGGAAATCCGCAGCCAGACCGAAAAACTGGCCAAGGCGCTGAATGTCGTCGGGCTGATGAATATCCAATTCGCCGTCAAGAACGAAGAAGTCTATCTAATCGAGGTGAACCCCCGCGCCTCGCGCACCGTGCCTTTCGTGGCCAAGGCCACCGATAGCGCCATTGCATCCATCGCCGCACGGCTGATGGCGGGCGAGCCTTTGTCCAATTTCCCGCTGCGCGCGCCCTATCCGGTCACCGAAAACCCGATGGATGTGCTGCCTTTGGGCGATGCCTTCACGCTGGCCGACCCCAACACCCCGTGGTTTTCGGTGAAAGAGGCCGTGCTGCCCTTTGCCCGTTTCCCCGGCGTTGACACGATCCTTGGCCCCGAAATGCGGTCTACCGGCGAAGTCATGGGCTGGGACCGGTCCTTTCCGCGTGCCTTCCTCAAGGCGCAGATGGGTGCGGGCACCAACCTGCCCACGACAGGGACCGTGTTCATTTCGATCCGTGACGAAGACAAGACGGCCGATATGGTCGAAGCGGGAAAAATCCTGCTATCGCTTGGGTTTCAGATCGTGGCGACGCGCGGCACCGCCGGTTGGCTGACCGAACAGCAGATTGAGTGCGAGATCGTCAACAAGGTCTATGAAGGCGGGCTGACCATCGTTGATCGGCTCAAAGACGGCCATATCGCGCTGGTCTTCAACACCACCGAAGGCGCCCAGGCGGTCGAGGACAGCCGCGACATCCGTGCCGTCGCGCTGTATGACAAGATCCCCTATTTCACCACCGCCGCCGCCAGCCATGCCGCCGTGCTGGCCATGCAGGCCCGCGAAGAGGGCGATATCGGCGTGCGCGCCTTGCAGGGCTAAGACGACGCCGCGTTCCATTGGACAATCCGGCCCGCGCAGCCCTAGGTTGGCGCAGGATTTACGAGAGCGGATATGTACAAGGCAGCCATCACCGGAACCGGGGTTTTCACCCCGTCACAGGCCATTACCAATGACGAATTGGTCGCGGCCTTCAACGCCCATGCCGACCTGTGGAACGCGCAACATGCAGATGCCATCGCGGCGGGCGCGGTTGCGGCGAAACCGCATTCCTCGGCAGACTTCATCCTTGCCGCCTCGGGGATCGAACAGCGCTATGTGCTGGACAAATCCGGGCTGATGGACCCCGCGCGCATGTTTCCGCGTCTGCCGCAACGCCCCGATGACGCGCCGGGCTATATGGCCGAAATCGGTCTGGACGCCGCGCAAAAGGCGCTGGCGGCGGCGGGCGTCGATGCCGCCGACGTCGATCTGGTGATCTGTGCTGCATCCAATATGGAACGCGCCTATCCGGCGATTGCGGTGGAAATCCAGCAGCTTTTGGGCGCGGGCGGCTTTGCCTTTGACATGAATGTCGCCTGTTCAAGCGCGACCTTCGGCATCCAGACCGCCGCCGATATGATCCGCGCGGGCTCAATCCGCCGCGCGCTGGTGGTGAACCCCGAGATTTGCAGCGCCCATCTGGAATGGCGCGACCGCGATTGCCATTTCATCTTTGGCGATGTGGCGACAGCGACTTTGCTGGAACGCGACGAGGGCCTGACCGCCCCGCATTTCAAACTGCGATCCACCCGCTGCGCCACGCAATTCAGCAACAATATCCGCAACAACAACGGCTATCTGCGCCGCACCCATGACGCGATGGAGGACCGCCGCGACATGCAATTCATGCAAAACGGGCGCAAGGTCTTTAAAGAGGTGCTGCCGCTGGTCAGCCAGCATATCGCCGACCATCTGCAGGCCGAAGGCGTGGCTGCCGACAGCCTGCGCCGTCTTTGGCTGCATCAGGCCAACAAGACGATGAATGATTACATCGGCCGCAAAGTGCTGGGCCGCGTGCCCACAGCGGATGAGCAGCCCAATATCCTGCAAGATTACGCCAATACGTCATCGGCGGGGTCGATCATCGCCTTTGCCAAACATTCCGCCGATCTGGTGGCAGGTGACAAAGGGCTGATCTGTTCCTTCGGGGCCGGCTATTCGGTGGGATCGGTGATCGTGGAACGGGCCTAACCGCTGACCCGCTGATGCACATCCTGCAAGCTCTCGACCCGTTCGGAATAGCGATCCGTCAGCATCTTGTCGCGGCTGCGGGTCATCAGGGTAAAGCGGGCCAGTTCCTCCATCACATCGACGATCCGGTTGTACAGCGGCGATGGCTTCATCCGCCCATCCTCGAATTCCTTCCATGCCATCGGGACGGATGATTGGTTCGGGATCGTGATCAGCCGCATCCAGCGCCCCAGAATCCGCATCTGGTTGACCGTGTTGAAGGATTGCGACCCGCCCGAAACCTGCATCAGCGCCAGCGTCTTGCCCTGCGTCGGGCGGATGCCACCGATGGGCGACAGCGGCAGCCAGTCGATTTGGGTTTTCATGATACCCGTCATCGCGCCATGCCGTTCGGGGCTGGACCAGACCATGCCCTCGGACCAAAGCGCAAGCGCGCGCAATTCGGCGACCTTGGGATGGTCGGCATCGACGCCGTCATCGGGCAATGGCAGGCCCGCAGGGTCGAAAAACCGCGTCTCGCAGCCCAGCGCGCGCAGCACCCGCGCGCCTTCTTCGGCGCAGAGCCGCGAATAGCTCAGCGGGCGCAGCGATCCATAGAGCAACAAGATCCGCGGCGGATGGCCCGCATCATCCGGCCCCGCTAGGGCGGCATGGTCCAAGGGCTGCAAGGCGCCTTGTGTGATATTGGGCAGGTCGGACAGGTCCATCGGCGTCTCTTTCGCTGGGGCGTGTCAGAAGATCTATCACACCCGTCGCGGCTGAACAGGGCGCAGGGTCTTGCCAAGGCGGCGCGGGCAAGGCAAATCAACGCGATGGCCAAGCTTTATTTCAATTATTCCACCATGAATGCGGGCAAATCGACTGTCTTGTTGCAGGCGTCGCATAATTACATCGAACGCGGGATGCAGACCTATCTGATGATCGCGCAGCTGGATCATCGCGCCGGGCGTGGCCGGATCGGCAGCCGGATCGGGATTGGTGCCGATGCCGATACTTTCGCCCCCGGCGAGGATCTGTTTGCCAAGATCAAGGCCCGGCTGGACTCTGGCCCCTGCGCCTGCGTCTTCATCGACGAGGCGCAATTTCTGGACCCCGATCAGGTCTGGCAACTGGCCCGCGCGGTGGATGATCTGGGCGTGCCGATCATGACTTTTGGCCTGCGCGTGGATTTTCTGGGCGCGCTGTTTCCCGGCTCTGCCGCGCTGCTGGCGCTGGCGGATGAAATGCGCGAGGTCCGCACGATCTGCCATTGCGGCAAGAAGGCGACGATGGTTGTGCGCAAGGATGCCCAAGGCCGCGTGATGACAGCCGGCGACCAGATCGTCATTGGCGGGAATGATCGCTATGTGTCGCTCTGCCGTCGTCACTGGCGGCAGGAAATGGGCGAGGTCGTGCCGGAAAAGAAAAACTTTTCAGCCTCCGGCGGGGATATTTAGGCTCGGAAGATGGGCTAGTAGAAGCTTTGCGGGTCGATGTCGATTGCAAGACGCAGGTTCGCGGGCAGCCGGAATTGCGCGACCCATTGTGCAAGGGCTGACTGCAGTGGCGCGGATTTATCGGCCTTGACCAGCAGCCGCAGGCGGTGTTTGCCGCGCACCCGCGCGATCGGGGCGGGGGCCGGGCCAAAGACCTGCGCCCCGATCCGGGCCAAGGGCGCGTCGCGCCGCGCCATGTCATTGCCCAGATCGAAGAGCGCCTTGAGATCCGGCCCGCTGAGGATGATCCCCGCCATCCGCCCGTAAGGCGGCACGCCTGCGGCGCGGCGCTCAGTCGCCTCGGCCGACCAGAAGCTTTCCTCATCCCCGTTCAGGATCGCATGGATCACCGGATGATCGGGCTGATAGGTCTGCAACAGCGCCGCACCGGGCGTTGCGGCGCGCCCGGCGCGGCCTGCGACCTGTCGCATCAGCTGGAAGGTCCGTTCAGCCGCCCGCAGGTCGGAGCCTTGCAGCCCAAGATCGGCGTCGATCACCCCGACCAGCGTGAGATGCGGAAAATTATGCCCTTTGGCGACCAATTGCGTGCCGATGATGATATCGGTGCCGCCTTGGGCGATCTCGGCGATATGGGCCTTCATCGCGCGGGCCGATCCATAGAGATCCGATGACAGCACCGCGATCCGCGCTTGGGGGAAGAGCGCGGCGACTTCTTCGCCCATCCGTTCCACGCCGGGGCCGACAGCGGCAAGTTTGTCGGCGGCCCCGCAGGCGGGGCAGATCACGGGGATCGGTTTGGTTTCGCCGCATTGATGGCACATCAGCCGGTTTTGAAACCGGTGTTCGACCATCCGCGCATCGCAATGATCGCAGCCGATCTGATGCCCGCAGGCCCGGCAGAGCGTGACCGGCGCATAGCCGCGCCGGTTCAGAAAGATCAGCGATTGTTCGCCTTTCTCCAGACGGTCGGCGATGGCATCGCGTAGGGTGGGTGAAACCCACCGCCCCTGCGGCAATTCCTCGACCCGCATATCAATGGCGGCCATTTCCGGCATGACAGCTGCGCCGAACCGTGCGGTCAGGTCCAGCCGCGCATATTTGCCCGCCTGCGCATTGGCCCAGCTTTCAAGGCTGGGTGTGGCCGAGGCCAGCACCACCTGCGCCCCGCAAAGCGCGGCGCGCAGCACCGCCATGTCGCGGGCGTTATAAAGCACGCCGTCTTCTTGTTTATAAGAGGTGTCATGTTCTTCATCGACCACGATCAGCCCCAGGTTCTGGAACGGCAGGAACAGGGCCGATCTTGCGCCGACCACCAGCTGCGCATCGCCCTGCCCGACCATCCGCCAGCAGCGCCGCCGCTCGGTCATGGTCACGCCCGAATGCCATTCGGCGGGCCGCATCCCGAAACGTGCCTCGACCCGTTCGATGAATTCGCCTGACAGGGCGATTTCGGGCAAAAGCACCAGCGCCTGTTTGCCCATGCGCAGGGCTTCGGCGACGGCCTCGAGATAGACCTCAGTCTTGCCGGATCCGGTCACGCCTTTCAGCAGGGTCGTGCCATAGCCATCCTTGCGCAAAGCCGTGCGCAAAGCTGCGGCGCCCGCGGCCTGATCGGGGTTCAGCGCCTTGCCGCCATAATCGGGATCAAGCCGCGGATAGGGCGTGTCGCGCGGTGCGTCTTCTTCTAGGACCGCCCCTTGGGCGACCAGCCCCTTGACCACCGATGTGCCGACATCCGCCGCCTCGGCCAATTCGCCAAGGGTAAAGGCCAGCCCGCCATAATCGCGCAGCACCCCCAGCACCTTGTCGCGGGCGGCGGTTTTGCGGTCGGGGTCGCGGGGGCCAAGGCGGTAAACCTTGCGCATGGAAGGCGCATCGCCAAGCCCCGGCGCGCGGGTGCCAAGGCGCAGCATCGCCGGCATCGGCGTCAGCGTGTAATCGGCGGCACGGGTCAGGAAATCGCGCATTTCCTGGCGCATCGGTGCCACGTCCAGCACGCGGATCACCGACCGGATCTTTGCATGGTCGTAATCGCCCTGCCCCGGCCCCCAGACGACGCCCAACACCTTGCGCGGCCCCAGCGGCACCTCGACAAAGGCACCCAGATGGCAGCCGCCTTCGGGGGCCTTGTAATCCAACAGCCGGTCAAGCGGTTGGGTCGTCAGCACGCCGACCAGATCGCCTTGGGGGAAATAGCTAGGGATCATATCCGCCTTTTGAGGGTTCACGCTGCTTGCGTCCTCAGGTAAACGCTGGACCAACAAACACCAACCCATCCCCGGAGGGAAGTTATGAAGTTTTTCGTCGACACGGCCGAGCTTGACCAGATCAAGGAACTGCACGATCTCGGCATGGTGGACGGGGTCACCACGAACCCGTCGTTGATCGCGAAATCGGGGCGCAATATCCTCGAGGTCACCAAGGAAATCTGTGATCTTGTCAAAGGTCCGGTATCGGCCGAAGTCGTCGCATTGGATGCAGAAACGATGCTGGCCGAAGGCCGCAAGCTGGCCAAGATCGCCGATAATATCGCGGTCAAGGTGCCGCTGACCTGGGCCGGTCTGAAAACCTGCAAGACCTTGTCGGATGAGGGGATCATGGTCAATGTGACCCTGTGCTTTTCGGCCAATCAGGCGCTGCTGGCGGCCAAGGCGGGGGCGACTTTCATCAGCCCCTTTATCGGGCGGCTGGATGATATCAATATCGACGGTCTGGAATTGATCGAGGATATCCGTACGATCTATGACAATTACGGGTTCAAGACGCAGATCCTTGCCGCCTCGATCCGCACCGCCAACCATATGTCCGATTGCGCCAAAATCGGGGCTGATGTGGCCACTGCACCGCCTGCGGTGATCAAGGCGATGGCGAACCATATCCTGACCGACAAGGGTCTGGCAGGGTTCATGGCCGATGTGGAAAAAGCAGGTATCAAGATCCTGTGACGCGACAGCCGTAGGGTGGGTCTTGACCCACCTTACCTGCCCGCTTGGCAAAAACGCCACGCCCTGGCGGAATGCCGAAAAAAGTTGCGGCATCCTGCCCGCAGACCTGCTAGTTTGTGACAAAACAAAAGCAGAGCAGGCCTATGACAGACCCTTTACTGGCGGATGATCTTCGCGCCAAAATTATCGCCAATCCCGATTTCCTCTTGGACGACCATGATGTGATGCGGGCGCTTGTCGGCGCGAATGGCGATGCGCGCAACGGCAATATCGTCGATCTGCGCAGCATCGCGATGGAACGGCTCGAGGCGCGATTCGACCGGCTCGAAGACACCCATCGCAATGTGATCGCCGCCGCCTATGACAATCTGGCCGGCACCAACCAGGTGCATCGCGCGATCCTGCGGATGCTGGATGCCCAGACCTTTGCCGGTTTTCTGGCCGATCTGAGCGGCGATGTCGCCGATACGCTGCGCGTCGATGCGATCCGGCTGGCGCTGGAAACGGATACACCCGCGGATCATCCCGACATGGACCCGGCCATCGTCGTGGTCGAGGCGGGCTTTGTCGATAGCTATATCAAGCTGGGCCGCAACATGCCTGCCCGGCAGGTCACTTTGCGTAAATTCCACAATGTCGGGGCCAGCCTTTACGGCGACCGCGCGCCCTTTGTTCAATCCGAAGCCTGCCTGAAACTCGACCTGGGCGAGGGCCGCCGCCCCGCGATGCTGGTCATGGGCAGCGAAAACCCCGCGCAATTCGGCCCGTCGCAAGGCACCGATCTGCTGGCCTTTTTCACCGGCGTTCTGGAACGGGTGCTGCGCCGCTGGCTGGCCTGATGGCTTTCATCTCGCCTGCGCTGACCGTGACGCTGGATCGCTGGCTGGACCATGAACGCGCGCTGGCCGGGGTGGCCGAGAACACGCTCAAGGCCTATCGCGCCGATGTGCTGGGCTTCATGGCGTTTCTGACGCAACACAACGGGGAAGCGCAGGGGTTGGCACCGCTGGCCCGCGTGACCCTGTCCGATATGCGGGCCTGGATGGCGCATGAACGCGGGCGCGGTGTGGCGGCACGCTCGCTGGCGCGGTCGCTCTCGGCGGTGAAATCGTTCTATCGCTGGCTGGCCCCGCGTGAGGGATTCGAACCAACGGCGGTGCTGTCCACCCGCGCGCCCAAATTCCAGCCCAAATTGCCCCGCCCGCTGACGGCCCCGGCCGCCAACGATATGATCGACCGGATCGGATTGCAGGCGCGCGCGCCTTGGGTGGCGGCGCGCGATACCGCTGTTGTCATCCTGCTTTATGGCTGCGGTTTGCGGATCTCCGAGGCGCTGTCGCTGCAAGGCCGCGATGCGCCGCTGCCGCCCGTGCTGCGGATCACCGGCAAAGGGGGCAAGACGCGGATCGTGCCGGTGCTTGATATCGCGCGCGAGGCTGTCGCGGGCTATCTGCGGCTTTGCCCCCACGCGCAGACCGCCGATGCGCCGCTGTTCCGCGCGATCCGTGGTGGTCCGCTTGCGCCGCGTGCGATCCAGAAGGTCGTGGAACAGACCCGCCTGCAACTGGGCCTGCCCGCAACCGCCACGCCACATGCGCTGCGCCATTCCTTTGCCACCCATCTGATGGCGGCAGGCGGTGATCTGCGCAGTATCCAGGAATTGCTGGGCCATGCCTCGCTTTCGACAACCCAGGCCTATACGGCCGTCGATGCCGCCCAATTGATGGCCGTCTATGACCGCGCCCATCCCAAAGCCTGAGCCAATGCCCAAGATTGCCGTTGCCCTATGATGAAAACTGGCTATGACGGTCCGATGAATTTACGCGCCAAGGCCCTTTCCGTTCACTTTCTGACTGCCTCGGGCGCTGTTTTCGCCATGCTGGCGATGCTGGCGGCGGTGGATCAGAAATGGGACCTGATGTTCCTGTGGCTGGTCGTGGCGTTTTTCGTGGACGGGATCGACGGACCATTGGCCCGCAAATACGCTGTCACGCGCAACGCGCCCGTATTTGATGGCGTGCTGCTGGATCTGATCATCGATTATCTGACCTATGTCTTCGTGCCGGCCTATGCTTTGTTCAAATCCGGCCTCTTGCCGGGCTGGACCGGCTGGACGGCGATTATCGTGATCACCTTTGCCTCGGCGCTTTATTTCGCCGATACCCGGATGAAGACCAAGGATTATTCCTTTTCGGGCTTTCCGGGATGCTGGAATATGCTGGTCTTGGTGATCTTCGCGCTGGAGCCGAATTTCTGGGTCTCGCTTTTGTTGGTCTCGTCGCTGGCGATGGCGATGTTCGCCCCGCTGAAATTCGTCCATCCCGTCCGCACGAAACGGTGGCGGAACGTGACCTTGCCGATGGCGTTGGGTTGGACATTCTTTGCGGGCTGGGCGGCCTGGGTCGATTTCCACCCCGAAACGCTGGCGCATTGGGGGCTGATTATCACATCGGTCTATCTGTTATTCGCAGGGATCGCGCAGCAGATCATCTATGGCAAGGACGGCTGAAGAAAGAACTTTTAGGCCTTCGGCGAGGATATTTGAGCTCGGAAGATAATGAAGGGCGGCACTTGGGGCCGCCCTTTTTGTGTTTTATCCCAAAGCGCTATCGCAGCGCCCGCAGACACCCGGATGCGCATATGTGCCGACATCGGGCAGGATTTTCCAGCAGCGTTCGCATTTCGCACCCTGCGCATGGCCAAAGACCACGGCGATATCGGCCACGTCATCCAGCCAGAATGCGCCTTGGGGGGCGGCATCGGTGCTGATCGTGATGGCGGATGTGATGCACAGATCGTCAAAGCTGGTGGTGTCAAGCACCCGCGCCACATCTGCGCTGACATGGACGGTGGGTGCGGCCTCCAGCGAGGCGCCGATCACCTTGGCGGTGCGTTCGACCTCTAATGCGCCGGTGACGACACGGCGGGCGCGCCGGACAATGGCCCATTTCGCGGCCAGCGCATCATCGCGCCAATCGGCGGGGGTTTCGGCGAAATCTTCCAGATGGACAGAGCTTTGGTCGCCGGGGAAACGTTCGAGCCAGACTTCCTCCATTGTAAAGCAGAGCATCGGGGCCAGCCAGCGGGTGATCCGGTGGAACAGGATATCAAGCACACTGCGCGCGGCCCGCCTGCGCGCGGTGTCACCGTCGCAATAAAGCGCATCCTTGCGCACGTCGAAATAAAAGGCCGACAGATCCACCGTGGCGAAGGTAAAGATCGCCTGGAACACGCCCTGGAAATCGTAACGCGCATAACCTTCGCGCACGGTCTCGTCGAGTTCGGCCAGACGGTGCAGCACCCAGCGTTCCAGTTCGGGCATATCGGCAGGGGCCACGCGGTCAGCCTCTGAAAAATCGGCCAGCGACCCAAGCATATAGCGCATCGTATTGCGCAGGCGGCGATAGCTATCGGCCACACCTTTGAGGATTTCATCCCCAATCCGCAGATCGGCCGTGTAATCCGACTGCGCCACCCAGAGCCGCAGGATATCGGCCCCATATTGCTGCACGACTTTTTCGGGCGCGATGGTATTGCCGATGGATTTGGACATTTTCATGCCCTTCTGGTCCAGCGTGAACCCATGCGTCAGCACCCCGCGATAAGGCGCATGCCCCTTGGTCCCGCAGGCCTGCAACATCGAGGAATGGAACCAGCCCCGATGCTGGTCGGTGCCTTCGAGGTAAAGATCGGCCATGCCATCGGTCGACCCATCCGCGCGGTCGCGCAGCACGAAAGCATGGGTTGATCCGGAATCGAACCAGACATCCAGAATATCAAAGACCTGATCATAGGCGTCAGGGTCCACGATGCCGGACAGGAACCGGTCTTTGGCCCCGTCCTTGTACCAGGCATCCGCGCCTTCGGCCTCAAAAGCTGCCAGCACGCGGGCGTTCACTTCGGTATTGCGCAGCAGGAAGTCGGCATCGCTCAGCTGCGCGCCTTTCTTGGTGAAACAGGTCAGCGGCACGCCCCAGGCGCGTTGACGCGACAGCACCCAATCGGGGCGCGCCTCGATCATGGAATAAAGCCGGTTGCGCCCGGTCTTGGGCGTCCATGTCACCAATTCATCTATGGACCGCAAAGCCCGTTCGCGGATCGTGGTGCCATAGGTGTCGTTCCCGTCGCCCACGGCGCGGTCAATGGCGGCAAACCATTGCGGGCGGTTCAGGCGGATCACGGGGGCTTTGGACCGCCAGCTATGTGCATCGGAAATCGTGATGCGCCGGGTCGCGATCAGAGCTGTGACCTCTTTGAGCTTGTCGATGACGACCTTATTGGCCCCGCCCGGTTTGCCATTGGGTTTCAGGATCGCCTCGCCCGCAAAGAACGGCAGATCTGCGCGGTAGGAGCTGTCATCAAGGATGTTATAGGTCATCGGCAGGCCATGTTTGACCCCGATGGCATAATCGTCATCGCCGTGGCTGGGCGCGGTATGGACAAAGCCGGTGCCGGCGCTGTCGGTCACATGATCGCCGGGCAGCAAGGGCACGTCGAAATCCCATTCGCCCGCGCCGCCATCTACCCCGCGCAGAGGATGGGCGCAGACCAAAGCTTCGAGTTCGTCGATCTGCACATTGCGGATGCGGCGATACATCGTGTCATCCAGCCTTGCCGCCGCCAGCGCATCCGCGGCCAAAGCATCGGCCAGCAGATAGGTATCGCCGACCTTTGCCCAGCTTTCGTCGGGCACGCCTGTCACCTCGTAAAGGCCATAACCGATGCCGGGGCCAAAACAGATCGCGCGGTTCTGCGGGATGGTCCAGGGCGTCGTGGTCCAGATCACCACTTTGGCGGCCAGCAGCTGCGCCTCGCGGGTCATGCTTGCGGCCATGATCGCGTGGCGGGCTTCGGGGGTTTCTTCCTCATTGGCAAGGGCGGCCATATTGTCGCGCTCCGCCGAGGCGGCGGAAACGACGGGAAACTTGACCCAGATCGCATCGGTCTGGCGGTCGTGATATTCAACCTCGGCCTCGGCCAGGGCGGTCTTTTCCACAGGCGACCACATCACCGGCTTGGAGCCTTGATAAAGCGTGCCATTCATCAGGAATGTCTGGAATTCTTCCGCGATGACCCGTTCGGCGTGAAAGGCCATCGTCAGATAGGGGTCGTCCCAATTGCCGGTGATGCCCAGGCGTTTGAATTCCTCGCGCTGGATATCGACCCAGCCTTCGGCGAATTTGCGGCATTCCTGGCGGAAATCCACGACATTGATCGCGTCTTTATCCTGCCCTTTGGCGCGGTATTTTTCCTCGATCTTCCATTCGATGGGCAGGCCGTGGCAATCCCAGCCCGGCACATAGCGTGCATCACGGCCCATCATCTGCTGGCTGCGCACGACCATGTCTTTCAGGATCTTGTTCAGCGCGTGGCCGATATGCAGGTTGCCGTTCGCATAGGGCGGGCCGTCATGCAGGGTGAAAGGCTTGCGGCCTGCAGCCTTGGCGCGCAGCTTGTCGTAAACGCCGATCTGCGCCCAGCGGGCCAGCCATTCGGGTTCGCGCTTGGGCAGGCCTGCGCGCATCGGGAAATCGGTCTGCGGCAGGTTCAGCGTGTCTTTGTAATCATTGGTTTCGGCGCACATATCGCGTGTCCTTCGGTCAGAATGCAGATGAAAAGCGGTGCGCTGGCGCAGACACCTTTTCCCGGCCAGCCCGATCTCAGGCCGCCGGGCAAGTAATGACGATGTTCTTCAGGCGCTGCATGCGGGCCTTATAGAACTGCAGGTTGGGCGGGTAAAGGCGCATGGATCAGGTCTTTTTCGCCTTGCTCCGGCCAAAATTGGGCTCGTCGGTATCCTGCCCGGCCTCGATGATGGACCGGCGGATAGACCGGGTGCGGGTGAAATAGGCGTGAAGATGATCGCCATCGCCCAGCCGGATGGCGCGTTGCAGGGCGAATAATTCCTCGGTAAAGCGGCCAAGGATATCCAGCGTCGCGTCCTTGTTGTGCAAGAAGACATCGCGCCACATGGTCGGATCAGAGGCCGCGATCCGGGTGAAATCACGAAAACCGGCGGCGGAATATTTGATGACTTCGCTATCGGTCACCCGGCGCAATTCATCGGCGACACCGACCATCGTATAGGCGATCAGATGCGGCGTATGGCTGGTCACGGCCAGCACCAGATCATGGTGGTCGGCGTCCATTTCATCGACATTGCTGCCGATGCCGCGCCACAGATCGGCCAGACGGGCGACAGCGGCCGGATCACTGCCCGCCACCGGCACCAGAATGCAAAAGCGGTTGTCGAACAATTCGGCAAACCCCGCACGCGGCCCGGAATGTTCGGTCCCGGCCAAAGGATGGGCAGGGATGAAATGCACGCCTGCGGGGACAAAAGGCGCAACCGCGTCGATCACGGCCCGTTTGACAGACCCGACATCGCTGAGCGTGGCGCCGGGCTTCAGATGCGGTCCGATCTCGGCGGCGATTGCTTCCATCGCGCCGACCGGCACGCAAAGAACGACAAGATCGGCCTCGGCCACCGCCTCTGCCGCGGTTTCGGTCACGCGGTCGCATAGCGCGATCTCACGCGCCGTGGCGCGGGTCTCGGCAGAGCGCGCATAGCCGACGATCTCGCGCGCCAGACCCGCGCGCCGGATCGCGTGGCACATGGATGACGCGATCAGGCCCAGCCCGATCAGCGCGACCCTGTCATAGATCACCGCCATCAGCGCGACCCCTTGAACTGACCCACCGCATGGACAACCCGGCGACAGGCGGATTCGTCGCCAACCGTGATCCGCAGGCAATGCGGCAAGCCGTAACCCGCCACCTGCCGCACGATGATCCCCTGAGAGCGCAGATAGGCATCGCAGGCCTGCGCCTCGGCGGTATCGGCAAACCGCGCAAGGATGAAATTCGCGCTGGACGGGTCGGACGGCACGCCCAATTCCGCAAGCCCCGCCGCCAGCCAATCACGCCAGCGCGCATTTTCGACGCGGCAACGCTCGGTATGGGCAGTGTCGCGCATCGCGGCTTCGGCGGCGGCAAGGGCGGGTGCCGACAGGTTGAACGGGCCGCGCAGCCGGTTCAGCACATCAATCACCGGCTGCGGGCCATAAGCCCAGCCAACACGCATCCCGCCCAGACCGTAGATCTTGGAAAAGGTGCGGGTCATGACAACATTCTCGCGCGCCTCAACCAAGGCGCGGCCTGCGTCGAAATCCGCGACATATTCGGCATAGGCCCCGTCCAGCACCAGCAATGCCTGCGGCGGCAGACCGGCGGCAAGGCGCGCAACCTCGGCCTCGGGGATCATCGTGCCCGACGGATTGGCCGGATTTGCCAGATAGATCAGCCGCGTGCGATCCGTGCAGGCCGCAAGGATCGCATCGACATCGACCACGCGGTCGCGCTCAGGCACGATCACCGGCGTGGCCCCGCAGGCATGGGCATAGATCGGATACATCGAAAAGCCGTGTTCGGTGAAAACCACCTCCGCGCCCGGCCCGGCATAGGCTTCGCCCAACAGCTTCAGGATCTCGCCCGAGCCGACGCCACACACCACCCGCGCGGCATCGACAGCCCAGATATCGGCAATCGCGGCGCGCAGCTCGGCATGATCGGTGGACGGATAGCGATGCAAATCATGGGCAGCGCGCGCAAAGGCCTGCACCGCCGCAGGGCTCGCCCCCAGCGGGTTCTCATTCGAGGAGAGTTTCAGCACATTGCTCTGCCCATCCAGCTGCGATGCCCCGCCCACATAAAGCGCGATATCCAGAATGCCGGGTTGGGGTTGAATGCCAGTCGCCATGTCAAAGTCTTCCGCGTAACGTTTGGCACGTTCTACCCGCGCCACCACGCCGTGACCAGAGACAAGACAGCGCGATCATCTTCCGAGTAAAAATATCCCCGCGCGGAGCGCCTCCGGGTTTGCCAAAACCCGGATCAGCTTGCCAGCACGTTGCGGAATTGCCACGGGTCTGTGTCGTCGATATCTTCGGGGAAATGCTCCCAGCGGTCCTGCAACGGGGTCCAATCGGTATAATGCGCCTCGACCGGGCCAAGATAGGGGCGCTGGATCTGCAGACAGCGGGCGTGATCCATCTCATCGGTCTCGACAATCCCGGCTTGCGGATTCTCCAGCGCCCAGACCATCCCCGCCAGCACGGCCGAGGTCACCTGCAACCCCGTCGCATTCTGATCAGGGGCCAGCATCTTGGCCTCTGCATTGGACAGGCGCGAGCCGAACCAAAGCGCGTTTTTCGCGTGGCCATAGATCAGCACACCCAATTCATCGATGCCGGTGACGATCTCATCCACGTCCAATATCTCATGCACCAGCTGCTGGCGGCCCGCGCCGAACATCTCATGCAGCGACAGGACCGCATCATCGCAGGGGTGATAGGCATAATGGCAGGTCGGGCGGAAATCGGGGGCCGCCGGATCGCCAAGGGTATAATAATCCGAAATGCTGATCGCCTCGTTATGGGTGACCAGAAAGCCGAATTGCGGCCCCGGTGTCGGGCACCAGCTATGCACGCGGGTGATGGCGCCGGGCCGCGCGATCCAGATCCCCGCCTGACAGCCCGTCGCATGGCGATGGGCGCCATCGGGAAACCACGTCTCATGCGTGCCCCAGCCCAATTCGGCGGGCTGAAAGCCTTCGGCGATGAAGCCTTCGACCGACCATG
The DNA here is from genome assembly GCF_002158905.1 of Yoonia vestfoldensis. Taxonomy (NCBI): domain Bacteria; kingdom Pseudomonadati; phylum Pseudomonadota; class Alphaproteobacteria; order Rhodobacterales; family Paracoccaceae; genus Yoonia; species Yoonia vestfoldensis. The sequence continues at coordinate 445,943 of NZ_CP021431.1, read as the reverse complement.
TATTCACGAACACGTCGCGCGGGCGCGGCTTGGCGCGGGCCTGCGTGTCCCGCTCGGCGATATGCACGCCCTTGACGCCCAGATCCTGCATCAGCCGCGCCCAACCGGCCCGATCAGCGGGCACAGGATCGTCGCGGTCCAGATCGCGCGACAGGATCATCAGCCCTTCTTTGACAAACCAGCTGACCATGCCGGGATTGGCCCCACAGCAGGACACCGCAGTCGTGCCGCCGGGATTGGCGGCTTTTTCATCGCGGACCTGCTGGCGCAGGGCGTAATTCGTGCGCTGCGCATTGTCATTGGTGTCGAAATAGAAACCGGCCCAAGGCTCGACCACGGTATCAATATAAAGCACGCCCAGCGCGCGGCAGAATTTCATCAGATCAAGCGAGGATGTATCCACCGACAGGTTCACGCAAAAGCCGCGCCCGTCGGGGAACAGCCCGCCCAGCACGGCGCGGTAATTATCCGGTGTCAGCGCAATCTGGTGATGCGTGATCCCCTGCGCGGCCAGCAGGGGGGCAGCGGCGGGATTGGGTTCGATAACGCTCAGCAAAGCCGGATCATGGGCGATATGGCGCTGGATCAGCGGCAAGCTGCCTTTGCCGATCGAGCCGTAACCGATCATCACGATCGGCCCGTCGATCCGGCCATGGATTGGGTGCGCCATCATCATCCCCTTGTTTTTCATTACAAAGGGATAGCGGATCATGGCCGGAAAAGAAACCTTGGCAGATCGCGGCACAAAACGAAAAAGCCGCCCCGAAGGGCGGCTTTGCAATCGCGACGTCAGCGTCGGATCAGTTCTTGGCGTAGAATTCGACGACCAGATTCGGTTCCATCGTGACCGGATAAGGCACATCGCCCAGCGTGGGGGTGCGCACGAAAGTCGCGGTCATCTTGTTGTGGTCGACATCCATGTAATCGGGCACGTCACGCTCTGGCAATTGTGCGGCGACCAGGACGATTTCCAGCTGCTTGGATTTCTGGCGAACTTCGATCACATCGCCTTCTTTCACGCGGTAGGACGGGATGTTCACGCGCTGGCCGTTCACGGTCACATGGCCGTGGTTCACGAATTGGCGGGCCGCAAACACAGTCGGCACGAATTTGGCGCGGTAAACGACAGCATCCAGACGACGCTCCAGCAGACCGATCAAATTCTCGCCGGTGTCGCCCTTGACGCGCTCGGCCTCGGCATAGATGCGGCGGAACTGCTTTTCGGTCAGATCGCCGTAATAGCCCTTCAGCTTTTGCTTGGCGCGCAGCTGGGTGCCGAAATCGGACAATTTGCCCTTGCGGCGCTGACCATGCTGGCCGGGGCCATATTCACGACGGTTGACGGGGGATTTCGGACGGCCCCAGATGTTTTCACCCATCCGGCGGTCAATTTTATACTTGGCAGCGGTACGTTTGGTCACGCGCTGATCTCCTTCTTTATGTTGCGAAGGGCGTTGTCCTTTGCGTGGATTTTGCCACGCCGACAGGGTTCCGCTTGCACGGTCCACCAACACCAATGAAGTCGCGGCTTATAGACAGGAATCGGGTGGTGTCAACGGCCCGTCTTTTCGCAGTTCTTTTTACCTCGAACGCAGGAAAGTAAAAGTTTCGCCAAATTGTCACCACAAGTCCCGGTCATGATGATCCCGGGACAGCAACGATAACCCGAGCGCCTTTTGTACCGTGGTTTTTGTTTCATGAGTTGGCAGACCTTTGGCTCGTGCTGCGGTCGCGGAACCTTGGTTCCGCACGTGGCGCAGCGGATTGCACGCCGCTTGCCAGTTATTGCTTGCTGTCCCACCTGATCCAGCGCAAAGCCAGATCCGATTGCCTTTGCCCAAAGATCGGCCGATAGATCACACCATGTCCAGCCCCGCCCCTGCCCCGCGTCTTTTGCATATCGCCGCCGCCTTTGGCGCGGGTGGGTTATTGTCGTTGATGGTGCTGTTGAACGGCACTTTGGCGGGCTATGGATCGCTGCTCTTTGCCTCTTGGGTGCCGCATCTGACGGGCACAATGCTGGCGGTGGTGATCCTGCTGGCGTTGCGCCCGGCCCGCGCAAGCCGGCAGCGCCCGCCACTTTGGGCCTATCTGGGCGGGATTGCGGGGGGTGTGACCGTGATGCTGACCTCGGCCACGATGAACACGGCATTGGCGCTGTCGGGCACGATCGCGCTGGGGCTGGCGGGGCAGATGCTGTTCAGCCTGTTTGCAGACATCCGCGGGCTGTTCGGCCTGCCGCGGCGGCTGCCGCAGCTGCGTGATTATCTGGCGCTGGCGCTGATCATCGCGGGCAGTCTGGTGCTGATCTTTCTTGGCGGTGCGGCATGATCGGCTTTGCCGCCCTTGCCTTGCTGGCGGGGATGCTGGTGTCGCTGTCGCGCCAGATTAACGGGCGGCTGGCGCTGTCCACATCGGCCTGGGAATCGTCATTCTGGAATCACATCGTGGGGCTGGGGTTCATCACGCTGGCGGCCTTGGTCTTTGGCGGCTTGTTCGCAGGCGCGCCGCAAGACGCGCCCTGGTGGGCCTATCTGGGCGGGCCGGTCGGCGTGGTCTTTATCGCCGCAGGATCATGGCTGATCGCGCGGATCGGTGCGGCGCAGACCGCGCTGCTGATCATCGCGGGGCAGATGATTTCGGGCGTGGTGATCGACATCATCATGGGCACGGCAGGCAACACATGGGCGCGCGTCACCGGCGTGACCCTGATCCTTGCGGGCATGTGGGTGGCGCGGTCGGCCAGGGACTGACCGCGCGCAGGCTCAGGTGGTTTTCTTGTCGTTGACCACGCCCAGCGCCGCGACGCCGGAATTGCCCAGCTCGACCGTGGCAAAGGGGCCGCCGATGCACAGATTGGCCAGATCCTTGTTGTCCAAAGGCGGCGTCTTGGCAAAGACATCCTTGGCGAATTGCTCGGCATTATCCTTGGGCCGGAACCCCAGATGCCCCGCCTTGCTATTATCCACCACTGCGCGGTCATTGTTCGACAGGCCCCAGACCTTGGTAAAGCCCACGACAGCGCTGTCGATGGACCGTTCCACCAGATGGATCAGATCGTCATAGGATAGCCAAGTGCCGATGCTGCGCGCATTCGTCGCCTGCGCACAGGAAAAGATCCGCATGCAGACCGATTCAATGCCGCGCTTGTCCCAATAAAGGCTCGCCAGATCCTCGGCAAAACATTTGGCCAGACCGTAATAGGTGTCGGGCCGATGCGGCGCGTCTAGGCCGATCGTGTCGGTTTTCAGATGCATCCCCACCGCATGGACCGAACTGGCATAGACCACGCGTTTGACGCCCTGACGATAGGCCGCTTCCCAGACGTTATAGGCCCCGATGATGTTGGATCGCAGGATATCGTCCCATGGTGCCTCGTCCCCGATGGCGCCAAAATGCACGACCATCGTGGCATCTTTGACAATAGCTTCCATCGCGGCCAGATCGGTCAGATCGGCCTGCACATAGCTTTCACCGTCATAGAGCTTGCCGATATCCGCCACGATATCGGTGGAAACCAGTTCGTCACACATCCGCGTCAGCGGTTCACGCAGATAAGACCCAAGCCGGCCCGCAGCCCCTGTCAGGACAAGTTTCTTCATGGCATTTCCTTTCGTCGCGGTTCAGATCACCGCTTTTTCGATAAACTTTTCGCCCTTGGCGATGCGGGTATAGCCGAACGGGGTCAAGTCCAGCGTGCGGTAGGCACCATAGGTGATCCATTCCGCGATGCCCCGCCCCATGGCGGGCGATTGCTGGAAACCGTGGCCGGAAAACCCGTTCACAAAGATGAAGTTTTCCACCTGCGTATGCGGCCCCGCAATCGCATTCTGGTCAAGCGTGTTGTAATCGTAATGCCCCGCCCATGAATTGCGCAGCTTGATCGCCTCGAATTGCGGGATGCGGGTGGCGATGATGGGCCAGACGTGATCTTCCCAGATGCTGTGATCTTCGGTGAAATCCGTCGGATCGACGGGCTGGTCATCCTCGGGCGGGCAACCGGCCATGTAATATTGCCCGTCGGTGCGCATATGCACGCCTGATGGGTCAATCGTCAGCGGCAGATCACGGTCAAGCCTTTGGGCCGCCTCGAAGATAAAGGTATAACGTTTGCGCGGTTCCACCGGAATGCTGATCCCCGCCATCGCCGCCACCTGCGCGCCGCGCGTGCCAGCGGCATTGACGACTTGGCCGCAGGCGATAGTCTCGCCACTGGCCAGCGTGACGCTTTGCACGCGGGTGCCGCTGGCATCGCGGGTGATCGCGGTGACCTCGTTGGTGACATAGTCCACGCCGCGTTCACGCGCGGACCGCCGCCACCAGTCGAACAGGGTATTGCCGTCGAAATAGCCCTCATCCACCAGATTATGGTTGCCCGCGATGATGTCACCCAGCTGGTAGAACGGATAGGCGGCGGCAATTTCATCACGGGTCATGTGGCGGGTGCCAGCCCCGCATGCCGCCTGCACCACCTGCGCATCGCGCAAGGCGGCGGCGAATGCAGGCGTATCAGCCAGATAGAGATAGCCGAAGCTGTGCAGGCGCGGCTGCGGCACGCGGGGGTCGTTGCCCATATAGCGGGGGAAATTCTTGACGAAATCCGCGCCGAATTGCGAAATCTGCACGTTGATCGCGGCGCTGAATTGCTGGCGGATGCAGGAATTGGTCAGCGATGTGGCGGCCTGCGCGTAAGTCGGGTCGCGTTCCACGACGAGGATGGAGCCGTCGAAATCGGGGTTATCCGTCAGAAACCACGCCACCGCCGACCCCAGCATCGCGCCGCCGATGATGACCACGTCGTAACTGGATTTGGCGTGGGTCTGCATCAGGCGGTTTCTCCCTTGGTGACCTGGGCTTGCACGGCGGCGACGTCGGCCTCGGTCAGGCCATAATCGCGCATCGCAGCTTTCGCAGAAATATAGCCGCGCGCAAGATCGCGCTTGATCAGGGCTGGGTCGCGTTCTGCCGCAGGCCCGTATCCCGCACCGCCCGGCAGGCCCAGCACAACGCGCCGCCCGGCAGAGACGAATTGCTTGCCTTTGCCCTGCATCGCGCGGCCATCATCCAGCGCAATCGTTGTGGCTGCGCCATCCGCCCCCCCCTGCCGTCCGCGTGCAGGATGCTGCACACGGTCAAACATGGCGGAAAAATCAGCCTCGAACCCTTGCGCGGGACCCACCTCCATGAACTGGCCCAGCCCGCCGCGATACTGGCCCGCGCCACCGCTATCGGGGCGCAATTCCTTGCGCCAGATGATGACGGGGCCGGTATGTTCGGTGGCCTCCACCGGCATGGTCATCACGCCGGACGGAAAGGCGGTGGCATTCAGCCCGTCCACGGCTGGCCGCGCGCCAGCCCCGCCGGAATTGAAGGTCAGCACCTCGGCCCTGCGCCCTTGGCCGCTGGCGGGGCGCAGACTGACCTGAAAATTGCACAGACAGCCCGCCCCTTCGGCAGGGACCGTGGCAGGCAAGATCTTGTCCAGCGCGCCGAACACCACATCGGGGATCATATGCCCGATGATATGGCGCAGCGCGACAGGGGCGGGATGGACCGCATTGACGATGCTGCCTTCGGGTGCGGTGATTTCGAACGGGGCGAGCGAGGCGGCGTTGTTGGGTATTTCCGGCGCAATCGCGCATTTCAGCGCATAGCAGGCATAGGCCTTGGTATAGACCAGCGGCACGTTGATGCCCTTTTTGTCCACACCCGATGTGCCGGTGAAATCGCAGATGATCCGGTCCGCCGCGATTTTCAGACTGACACAAAGGTCAATCGGCACATCAAACCCGTCGATCCGCATCGCCCCTGTGGCGCTGTCGCGCGGCAAGGCGGCGATCCGTTCCAGCGTGGCGCGGCGCGAATTGGTCAGGATGAAATCGCTGATCCCGTCCAGATCCGACAGGCTGAATTCCGCCAGCATTTCCGCCAGCCGCCGCTGGCCGATCTCGTTACAGGTCGCCAGCGCATAAAGATCACCGACCACCTGATCCGGTTCACGCACATTGCCGCGAATGATCGCGATCAGCGTCTCATCGACGCGGCCCGCATGGGCGAAACGCATGATCGGGATATGGATGCCTTCTTCATAGACACTGGCCGCATCCGCGCCAAAGCCACGCCCGCCGACATCAACGACATGGGCGGTGCAGGCGAAAAACCCGACATGGTTTCCTTGATAGAAAGACGGCGTCACAACGGTGAAATCATGCAGATGGCCGGTGCCTTCCCATGGATCATTGGTGATATAGACATCGCCTTCGCGCATCGTGTCGCGGCCAATCCGGCGGATGAAATGCGGCACGGCATCGGCCATCGCGTTGACATGACCGGGCGTGCCGGTGACCGCCTGCGCCAGCATCAGGCCGGCGGCATCATAGACCCCTGCGGACAGATCACCCGCCTCGCGCACCGATGTCGAAAAGGCCGTGCGGACCAGCGCCTGCGCCTGTTCCTCGACAATGGAAATCAGACGGTTCCACATGACCTGATTGGCAACATTGCTCATGATTGCGCCTCCGTGATGTCGATACTGCCATCGGGGCGGGCAATGGCATGTCGGCTGGCGGGGATGACCATTGTGGTTTCATCCTCGGTGATCAGCGCCGGGCCAGCGACAAGGTCGCCCGGCGCCAGCTGCGCGCGCGGCGCGATTTGCGCCTGCACGATCTGCGCCAAAGCCGGGTCAAACAGGGCGCGGGTGGGATAGCCCGTGATCACGCGGCCTGCGGGGGTGGCGGCCAGCGGATCAGCGGCAGCGCGCGCCGTGGTCGCATTGACCGCCCAGACGGTGATTTCGATATCCATACCAGTGACGATGCGGCCGAACAGGGCGGTATAATCCGCCTCGAACAGCGCCTGAAAACGCGCCGCATCGGGATTGGCGGCCTGATCGGCGGTCAGGCTGACAGGAATTTCCCAGCCTTGGCCGGAATAACGCATATAGACCTTATATTGCGCCGTGATCGCGGCTGCGGCATCGCAATTGCGCACGAACCCTGTCGCCTCTGTCGCCAAGGCGGCCAGCAGATCGCGGACCTGATCCGCGTCAAAGGCGGATAATTTCATATAGGCGCTGCGGGTCGCCTCGAAACTGAACGGCGCGCGCAGAAACCCGATGGCAGAGCCGACACCGGCCCCCGTCGGCACCAGCAAACGCGCCACCCCCAGCTTTTCGCACAACCGGCCCGCATGCAGCGGCGCGGCCCCGCCAAAGGCGATCATCGTGTAGCCGGCCAGATCCTCGCCGTTTTCCACGGCATGGACGCGGGCGGCATTGGCCATGTTTTCATCCACCACCTCGGCCAGACCATAAGCGGCGGTCAGCGCGTCCATCTCCAGCTCTGCGCCAAGCGCTGTCAGCGCCGCGTCAGACGCATCCTTGTGCAGCTTGATCGACCCGCCCGCGAAATTATCGGGGTCGAGCTTGCCCAGCACCAGATCGGCATCCGTCACGGCAGGGCGCTGCCCGCCGCGGCCGTAACAGGCAGGGCCGGGTTCGGACCCCGCACTTTCCGGCCCGACGCGGATTTGCCGCAGGCTATCGACATGGGCCAGACTGCCGCCGCCTGCGCCGATTTCCACCATATCGATCACCGGGATCGAGATCGGCATGCCCGATCCTTTCTTGAACCGGTAACTGCGCGCGACCTCGAACACACGGGCGGTTTTCGGGGTCTGGTTCTTGATCAGGCAGATCTTGGCCGTGGTGCCGCCCATGTCAAAGGACAGGATCTTGTCCAAACCGTAACGCGCCGCGATATGGGCGGCGAAAACGGCCCCGCCCGCTGGCCCCGATTCCACCAGCCGGACCGGAAATTCCGCCGCGTTTTCAAGGCTGATGATCCCGCCCCCCGAATGCATCAGAAAGACCGGACAATCCGCGCCCTCATCTGCCAGCCGCGATTTCAGGCGGCCCAGATAGGATTTCATCAAAGGCTTGATATAGGCATTGGCCACGGTTGTGTTGAACCGTTCATATTCGCGCATCTGCGGCGAGACTTCGGATGACAGCGATATCATCACCCCCGGCAGCTGCGCGGCCAGCACCTCGCGGATCATGCGTTCATGGGCGGGGTTCAGATAGGCATGGATCAGGCCCACGGCGATGGAGTCGAAATGATAGCTGGCCAGATCCTCGGCCAAGGCGATGATTTCTTCGCGGTCCAGCGGGATCAGGACCTTGCCCTGCGCATCGACCCGTTCGGTCAAGGTAAAGCGGTGCTGGCGTGGCAGCAAGGGTTCGGGCAATTGCAGGTTCAGGTCATATTGTTCAAACCGGCTTTCGGTGCGCATCTCGATCACATCGCGGAAGCCTGTCGTCGTGATCAGCGCCGTGCGCGCGCCGCGCCGTTCGATCAGCGCATTGGTGGCCAGTGTCGTGCCATGGATGATCTGGCCGATCTGCGCCGGGCTGATCCCCGCCTTGGCGCAGACCTGGTGCATCCCCGCGATGATCGCATCCTCGGGGGCGGCATAGGTGGTCAGCACCTTGGTGGAATGGCTGGCGCCCGCCAGTTCCAGCACCACATCGGTGAAAGTGCCGCCGATATCGACACCAAGCCGGATTGCATGCTGCATGATCTGCCCCTTTGCTGCCACCGGCAGGTTAAGCGCGTGAATGCATCACATCCAATTATTTTATGCGATTGATTGGATCAGGATTCCTGATCAAAGACCTGTGCGGCCCGCGCCGCCACAAAGGCCGCATCGGCCACGACGCGCGGCGTGCGTCCGACATCGTAGCGGGCAAAGAAATGCAAAGGTGCTGGCGTCCAGTCATAGCCGACCCGCACCAGATCACCGCGCGCCAGCGCATCGGCGGCCATCGCTTCGGGCAGGGTCGCCACGCCCATGCCGTCGATGGTCATATGCAGACAGGCCGCCAGATTGCTGGACGGGACCAGACGGACCGGGACTTTTGCCGCTGCAAAATGGTCAGCGACCTGCGCGAACAGATGCGTATCGCGCGCATGGGTCAGGATCGGATGGGCGGCCAGCGCCTGGGATGACACGACAGCCGGCAGGCCAAGGCTGGCGCTGGCGACCCAGATCAACCCGTAAGCGCCCAGATCAATCTCGCCGGTCACCAACCGGGTAAAAGGCCCGTTCTGCACCGCCAGATCAATGCGCCTTTCGGCCAGCATGGTTTCCAGATTGACGGAAAGATCGACGGTCAATTCGACGCTCAGCTGGGGATAGGTCTCTTTCAGACGCCGCAGGTAATCGCGCAGCCAGGTGTGGACGATCATCTCGGTCACACCCAGCCGCAAAGTGCCGTCGATCAGCGCCTTTTGATCCGCCGCCGCGATCAACGCATCGGTGGCATCCAGCACGCGGCGGGCATGGGCCAGCAGGTCACGCCCCTTGGCCGTCAGCACCACCGACCCTGCATCGCGCGTCATCAGCACCGTGCCCAGCGCCTGTTCCAGCCCCGCGATCCGCGCCGAGATATTGGGCTGCGTCGTGCCCAGCCTGTCGGCGGCACCGCGAAAGCTTTGCAGATCAGCGACCCAGACGAAGGCTTCAAGCTGTTTGAGATTAAGCCGCATGGCGGACCTTTCGCACCGGATGTCCGGCAGGGATACAGCCGATGACCGGCACAGGGCAAGCTGCGTGCTTGCATTTAGTTCGATATCGCATTACTTAGTACGACATCGTATCATTTAACAGAATCACAGGAGACCAGACATGAACCGTCGCAAATTCCTTGCCCTGTCCGGTGGTGGCATCATCCTTGCCGCGACCGCGACCCTTGGCAGTATCGCCAGCAGAACGCCCGCCGCCGCCCTGGCACCTTGGGACCGCGCGGGCCAGATGTATGAAGAGCCGCGTATGCGCGCGCTGTCCTATGCGATCCTTGCGCCCAATCCGCATAACCGCCAGCCATGGCTGGTCGATCTGTCCCGGCCCGGCCAGGTGGTGCTGCGCGTCGATACCGACCGCCTGCTGCCCGATACCGATCCGTTCAACCGCCAGATCACGGTGGGGCTGGGCTGTTTTCTGGAATTGTTGGTCATGGCCGCGGCGCAGGACGGATTCGCCGTGGACCTTGAGGTGTTCCCGCAAGGCTCTGACGATCTGGCGCTGGACGACCGCCCTGTCGCCATCGCGACCTTCCGCGCCGGTGCCGCAATGCCCGATCCGCTGTTCGCCCATGTCATGACGCGCCGGTCAAACAAGGACCCTTTCGACACCAATCGCCCTGTCGCGCCCGAGACGATTGCCCAGATCGCCAGCGCCGCGATCCATGGCAGCCGGGTCACAGGCGATGCATCAGAGCCGAGCATCGCCATGCTGCGCCAATTGACCACCGACGCGATGATCGTCGAGATCGACACGCCGCACACCTTTCAGGAAAGTGTGGACCTGTTCCGCATCGGCAAGGCCGAGGTCGAGGCGAACCCCGACGGCATCGACTTTTCCGGCCCCCTGTTCGAGACTTTGGGCACTTTCGGCCTGATGACCCGCGAAGCGATGGCGGACCCCACCACCAGCATGTTCGCCCAAGGCAAGGCGGCCGTGCTGGCCAATACCCAAACCGCCATGGGCCATCTGTGGCAGGCAACCCGTGGCAATAGCCGCGCCGACCAGATCATCGCGGGGCGCGATTGGCTGCGGCTGAACCTTGCGGCCACGGCTGTGGGCGTGGATATGCAACCGCTCAGCCAGGCCTTGCAGGAATTCCCCGAAATGGCCCTGCATTACAGCGCCGCACATGCGCTGCTGGCGCAGGACGGGGAAACCCTTCAGATGCTGTGCCGTCTGGGCTATGGTCCGACCATCGCCCCCAGCCCGCGTTGGCCGCTGGAGGCCAAGCTGATCTGAGGGCGACATGAACGAAAAAGGCAGAGGCGTATTCCGGTTCTTCAATGAAATCGGGATCATCAACCAGTTGGCCGGGGCGATCTTTGCGGCCCGGCTACCCGGCGGGTTGCATGTGTCGCATTTCGCCCTGCTAAACCATCTGGTCCGGCTGGGCGATGCAAAGACCCCGCTGGCGCTGGCCTCGGCCTTTCAGGTGCCCAAAACGACGATGACCCATACGATCGCCGTGCTGGAAAAGCGCGCCGCGATCCGGCTGGCCCCGCATCCCAGCGACGGGCGCAGCAAGATCGTCTTTCTGACCGAGGCTGGCCGCAAGCTGCATGCCGAAGCGATTGCCAGCATGGCCGACCCGATCCGCAAGATCACCGATGATCTGGGCGATGACATGATCAGCGATCTGATCCCGCAGCTGGAAAAGATCAGGGCCTATCTGGACCAGAACCGCGGCATCTGAGCCTAGTGGAAATCCCGCGATTTGGGGATCACCCGCAGATCGCGCGGATGGCTTGCGCGCGGATCACCCCCGATGGGGCGGCGCACCTCATCGGCATGGGCCAGGGGCGGGTTCATGCGATCCTCGGACAGCCGTTCCAGCGCATCGCTGCGGTCGGTCAACACATGGGCGACCACATGGATCACGTCACCATCGCGCTGCACCACGCCATGCACATCGATCAGGCGCGCCTGCATCACGGTCTTGCGGTTGGCCTCCATCACCTTGGGCCAGACGACCAGATTGGCGACACCGGTTTCATCCTCCAGCGTGATGAAGCAGACGCCATTGGCGCTGCCGGGGCGCTGGCGGATCAGCACGACGCCCGCCAGTTTCACCGGCTGCCCGCTGCGCATCTGCGCCAGATCGGCCGCCGGACGATAGCCCTGTCGCGTCATGCTGCGGCGCAAGAAGGACAAAGGATGCGCCTTCAGCGACAGGCGCAGGGTCTGGTAATCAGCGACCACCTGTTCGCAGATGGGCATCTGCGGCAGATCGAACCGGACCTCTGCCCCTTCGTCGCGGGTATCGGCAAAAAGCGGCAGATCGGGCGCATCGCGCAGGGCCCGCGCCTCCCATAACGCCTGCCTGCGGTCCAGCTTCATCGAGCGCAGCGCATCCGCCGCCGCCAGCCTTTGCACCGTGCCTGCATCCAGTTTCGCGCGGGTTTTCATATCTTTCAGATCATCAAAAGGCCGCCCGCGCGCATCCATGATCCGCTGCGCCATATCGCGGCGCATCCCGTCGATCTGGCGCAGACCCAGCCGCACGGCAAAGACACCGGGCGCCAGCGGTTCAAGGCTGTTGTCCCAATCGGAATAATTCACATCCGCCGCGCGCAGGATCACCCCATGTGCGCGGGCATCACGCACGATCTGGGCGGGGGCGTAAAAGCCCATCGGCTGGGAATTCAGCAGCGCGGCACAAAAGACATCCGGATAATGGCATTTGATCCAAGCAGAGATATAGACCAGCAGCGCGAAACTGGCGGCATGGCTTTCGGGAAAGCCGTAATCGCCGAAGCCCTTGATCTGGTTGAAACAACGCGCCGCGAATTCGGGATCATAGCCGCGCCTGATCATGCGGCCGACCATCTTTTCCTCTAGCGCGCCGATGGTGCCATGCGACCGGAAGGTGGCCATGGCCTTGCGCAGTTCATTGGCTTCCTTGGTGGAAAATTCGGCGGCGACCATGGCGATCTTCATCGCCTGTTCCTGAAAGATCGGCACACCCAGCGTGCGGCCCAGCACCTTTTTCAGCTCGTCAGGGTCATGCTGCGGGCCGGGGCTGGGATATTCCACCAGTTCGGCCCCGCTGCGGCGGCGCAGGTAAGGATGCACCATATCGCCTTGGATCGGGCCGGGGCGGACGATGGCGACCTGAATGACCAAATCGTAAAACTGGCGCGGACGCAGACGCGGCAGCATGTTCATCTGCGCGCGGCTTTCGACCTGAAACGTGCCAAGGCTGTCACCCTTGCACAGCATGTCATAGACGGCCGCGTCCTCCTGCGGGACGCTTGCCAGATCGAACCGCTGGCCGTGATGCGCGGCGATCAGATCGAACGCCTTGCGGATGCAGGTCAACATGCCCAAAGCCAGCACATCGACCTTCAATATGCGCAATTCGTCGATATCATCCTTGTCCCATTCGATGAAACTGCGATCCGGCATGGCGCCATTGCCGATGGGCACGGTTTCGGTCAGCGCCTTTTCGGTCAGAATGAACCCGCCCACATGCTGGCCCAGATGGCGCGGCATGCCGATCATCTGATCGGCCAGCTTGATCGTGCGCGCCATCAGCGGATCGCGCAGATCGATCCCCGCCTCGGCGGCCTGCGCGGCCCCGATCTCGCGGCCCCATGACCCCCAGATCGTCTTGGCCAGCGCAGTTGTGACATCCTCGGACAGGCCCATGACGCGGCCCACCTCGCGCACGGCCATGCGCGGGCGGTAATGGATCACGGTGGCGCATAATGCGGCACGGTTGCGGCCGTATTTGGCATAGATATGCTGGATCACCTCCTCGCGGCGTTCATGTTCGAAATCCACGTCGATATCGGGGGGTTCCTTGCGTTCCTCGCTGATGAAACGTTCAAACAGCAGGTCGTTCTTGGCGGGGTCCACGGCGGTGATGCCCAGCATATAGCAGACGGCGGAATTGGCGGCAGACCCGCGCCCCTGACACAGGATCGGCGGCTTGCATTGGTTGCGGGCGAAATCGATGATCTCGTGGATGGTCAGGAAATACTGCGGGATATCAAGCTTGGCGATCAGCGCCAGTTCCTTGCGCAACGTCGCCTGCAAAGCCGCAGGCACCCCGCCCGGATAGCGCGCCGCCGCCCCCCGCCATGTCAATTCCTCCAGATATTCCTGCGCGCTGCGCCCTTCGGGGACGGTTTCATGCGGATATTCATAGGCCAGATCGCGCAGATCAAAGGTGCAGGCATCAGCCACATCACGGGTCGCACGGATCGCATGGGGCCAATCGGCGAAAAGCCGGACCATCTGCGCGGGCGATTTCAGATGGCGTTCGGCATTGGCATCCAGCAGGAACCCCGCCTTGGCAATCGTGGTCTTGTGGCGGATGCAGGTCATCACATCCTGCAAAGGGCGACGGTCGGGCGCGTGATAATGCACATCATTGGTCGCCAGAATGGACAGACCATGCCTGCGCGCCAAAGCATCCAGACGGTTGATCCGCGCGCGGTCATCGCCGCGATACAGATAACTGGCCGCGATATGGCGCAGCCCCGGCAAGGCGCGCGCCAGACGCGGCAGCAGGGCAGCGAAATGCCCCAGATCCGCCCCCGGCACGGCGATCAGCTGGACGCCTGCACCATGGGCGGCCAGATCATCAAGGCTGATATCGCAGACCCCCTTGGCCTGCCAATCGCCGCCCGCATCCTGCATCTTGCCTTTGGACAACAACCGGCACAGCCGCCCATAAGCGGCGCGATCGCGCGGATAGGCCAGAAATACCTCGCCCGTGACCAATGCCAAACGACAACCGATCACAGGGGTGATCCCCGCCTTGCGCGCCGCCGCATGCAGGCGCACGACCCCGGCCATGGTATTAAGATCAGCACAGCCCAGCTTGTCATAGCCCAAGCCATGCGCGGTCGTCGCCAGATCCACGGCATCAGAGGCCCCGCGCAGGAACGAAAAGCAGGTCGTCACCCCCAGTTCGACGAAATCCGCGCGCGGATTGGGGGCAAAACCGCCGCCTTCCAATTCCCGTCTGGGATGCTGGTGGTCATTCTGCGGCATGACACAGCAACTTCTTTTTTCCAGAAATACTCCCGCCGGAGGCAGCGCAACCCGTGCCCATCACACGAAGACCCCGTGGATAAACCAGCGCGGATCACCGCCGCGCCCGTCCGTGTGCAGCCCTTCGCGGTAAAGCCACAAGCGGCGGCCCGCCTGATCCTCGACCTTGAAATAATCGCGCAGGCGGGTGCCGGGGCGGTCGCGCCACCATTCGGGCGCGATACGTTCGGGGCCAGCATACCGGGTCACGCGGTGGGTCTGGCGGCGCCAGATGAATTGCGCGGGCGGGCCTTCGGGGACGGCGTAAAGCACGCGCACCTCTTCGGGCTGGTCCAGCAGGCGCAGCGGGCGTTCGCTGGCGGGCACAGGCATATCGGCGGGCATATCGGCCATGGCGGGCAGGCGCGCCTCGGCCCGTTCGGGGATGTGGCTGGCGCGCAGGACGGGGCGGGTCACGGCACGATCCCCGAAACGCGCGGTCAGCCGGTCCAGCAGATGCGCCAATTGCAGATCATCATCCGCACCACCATCAAGGCGGCTTTGGACCTGCGGCATCGCGCCCAGATCGGCGGCCGCGAGCGTGATCAGATCAAAGCCGTAACCGGGGTTGATCCGGTCCAGTTTGTCGCGAAACAGCCCGTGCAGATGCACAGGATCACGCGACAGCGCGGATATAGCCACCGAGAGATGGCTGATATCGCCATCGCTGCGATAGATGGTCAGATGCAGTCGCCGGCAGCCTTGGCCCGCCTGATCCAACTGGTCGCAGAGATCGGCGCAAAGCGCGGGCAGATAGGGGCTTGGGTCGAAAATCGGCTCTGCCAGGCGGCTTTGCGCCATGAATCGGGGCGCGGGATCGACGCTGGACACAGGTTCCGCCAGCTGACCCAAAGCCTGATCCAGCCGCAGCAGCGGATTGGCGGGCAAGGCGGCCTTGGCGAAACGGCGGGTCAGCGACAGGCGCGGCACATCCATCACCGCGCCGATGGTTTTCAACCCCAGACGGCGCAACAGCAGCACCGTCGCACCATCCAGCCGCAATCCGGTGACAGGCAAAGTCCCCAGTTTCACCGCCAGATCATCCGCACCACAGATCGCGCGCACCGGACCAAACCGCGCAAGCGCCCAGGCCGCCCCCCAGGTAGGGGCCACGGCCAAACGCGCGCCCAGACCCAGCAAGGCCAATTGCGTTTCCATCTTGACCAGCATCGCCGCCTCGCCGCCCAGCAGGTGATCGGACCCCGTGGTGTCAAGGATCAGCCCGTCCTCGCCGTCGCGCACGGTCCACGGACACCAGCGCCGCGCCCAAAGCACCAGCCGGTCGAGCGCGGCAAGATCCCCCGCCTGATCGGCATAGGCGACCTGCAAATCAGGGCAGATCGCGCGCATATCCACCAGGCGCGACCCCGCCCTGATCCCCGCCAGCCGTGCCGGGCGGTTGGCGGCATGCACGACAGGGCCGTGATGTCCCTCGCGCGCCAGCACCAGCGCGATGTCATCCGGCGGCGCGTTGCCCTGCCTTTCCATCACCCGCGTCCAGCGTTCCATCGGAAATTGCGGCAACCAGATCGACACGATCCGCCGCCCGGTCATAGCTGGCCACCCATTGGCCCGGCCTTGCATCGCGCGAGCGGAACAATTCCACCGCCCAGCGCGGCGCACCGGGCGCTTGGCGGTCGTGCGGATGCGGCGCGGAGGGGCGCGCGCCAATGCGCCAGCGGTCGCGCGCGGCACTCAGATTGGGATGCGCCGCGCGCCGGATCAGCCAGCAAGGCACGGCGGCGGCCTCGGACCGCAAGGCCAGCCGCTTGGTCGCGGTGAAATCCAGCGCCGCCGGATCGCCCCAGATCTCGCCGATCACACCACCAAGGCTGCGGCAGCGCAGACCTTCCTCCAGCGCCCAAAGCACATCGACAGCGCGTGACAGGCTGACCAAGATGATCGGGCGCCGCGGGCCTGCCCCTGCCAGGCTGGGAAATCCGGTTTGCTTGCGCGACAGGCGATCCTGCACCCATAGGACAGGCCGCTGACCCTGCGGCAACCGCGCCAGCGCAAAGCCCAAAGCGGCCGCATCCGCCGCCGTTTCGACAAATATTTCGGACAGGGTCAGGCGGGACAGCCCCGGCGGGGGCAGCTGGCCTGTCGCGGTTTTCTGCATATGAAGCAACGCCATACACGATGCACCTAATTTGTGATCAAAATGTTCATGCTTTGTTCTATTTCATCACATTGATTCTGACAATCCGCCCGCCACCAGTGCCACGCAATGCCGCAGGCGAAAGCCTTGTTGCGCCGGAGTGAAACAAACGCGCGCCGCGACAATTTCCGCTTGTTCTTGGCGCTTCATACCTGCTAGACCCCGCGGCGGAGATGTGGCCGAGTGGTCGAAGGCGCTCCCCTGCTAAGGGAGTAGGCGGGAAACCGTCTCGAGGGTTCGAATCCCTTCGTCTCCGCCACTTGCCCTTGAGAAAGCGTTCTCGCGATCCCGCCGCGGCCGGGTTTTTCCGCTAGTTTGGCAGAAGCCTGCGCGTTTCTTCTCGAAGCGTCTTGAGAGGCAAAGGATACCACCCAGTGGCAGAGTTGGACTGCAGTCGCATTTGAAGCGCCTGGGATGTCGAACAATATTTTGATATAATAATTTCAATGACTTACGGATGTGATTCAAGTGTAACTTAGCCATGACGCGGCAGATCGTAGCTGCCAGCTTTACACGCCGCGAACTGATGCGAGGGCGGCCTGCCAGGCTACGCAAAGTTGAACCTTGACGAAAAAGCAGCGTCATCATTGGACCAGAAGCTCTCTGGTAAACCCGCATCAGTTCACTGCTGCTCTTCGGCTATCCCGCTGGCGTCACGACCGCCGGGGGGCTTTCGCCGCCACCAATGCGCGGGACAAAACTGCGCGGTCGCCGACGTGGTTGGCCAGCAGCAGCACCAGCCGCGCGTTGAAGGCGGCGCTTTCGTCGTCGGACAATCCGTCGTGGCACTGGATCAGGTCCGCGTAGAATTCATCGGGGCCAGAGATGTTGGGTTTGGTGTTCAGGGTCATGGCGGTCACTCCATGCCGCAGGCGCGGCGCAGGGCGGCGCGCAGGGCGGTTTCATCGAAATGAGGCCAACGGGCAACCACATGTTGGTCGGGCCGGATAAGGTAGACGGCACTGTCCGCATCGCCCAGATACCGCGCGAAGAGCGCGCCGGTTGCGTCGTCATCAGTAGAGAGCGCCACGGCTGCGGCGGTCACGCCTCCTTCGGTCACGGTGGTCGGCGCATCTGTATTGAGGGTCAGGATCGTGAAGCCACTTCCGAGAGCATCGAGAAGAAACCCATCGCCAAGCGGCGCATCCGGGCACGGGCTGCCGGGGCGGGTGCGGTCCGGGCCGCCGTCCAGCCTGTCCTCCCCGAACAATGGCAGGCCGTCGTAGGTGCAGGGCATCGACAGGCGGCCGGAATTGACCAGCGGGCGGGCGAATTCGAACTGCTCTGCCAGTTCCAGCACCGCGTTGCGGAAGATATGGCTGACCTTGGATTTTGGCGTGATGAAATCCGTCGCGCGGGTCGAGTTGAGGATATTTTCATCCGCCCCGTAGGCCCGTTCGTCATGGTAGCTGTCGAGCAGCGTGTCAGGCGCTTCGCCCCGCACCACCATGCCCAGTTTCCAGCCCAGGTTGTCGGCGTCCTGCATGCCCGAATTGGCCCCGCGTGCGCCAAAGGGGCTGACCTGATGGGCGCTATCCCCGACAAACAGCACCCGGCCGTGGCGGAATTTGTCCATCCGACGGCACTGGAACGTATAGATCGACGACCAGACAATGTCGTAGTCCACCTCTGCCCCCAGCATCGCGTCGAGCCGTTTGCGCACGTTTTCTTCCTTCAGCTCTTCCTTGCGGTCCACGTCCCAGCCGATCTGAAAATCGACGCGCCAGATGTCGTCGGGCTGTTTGTGCAGCAGTGTCGATGCCCCGGCCTTGTGGCTGGGTTCGAACCAGAACCAGCGTTCGGTGGGAAAGTTGCCGCTGAGCATCTTGATGTCGGCGATCAGGAAACTGTCCTTGAACACGCGCCCGTCAAAATCGAGGCCCATCATGCCACGTAGCGGAGACCCCGCACCGTCTGCGGCGATCAGCCAGTCGGCGTGCAGGGTGTAGTCCTGCTCTGGTGTCTGGATGCTGAGCACGCTGTGGTCGTCGTGGATTTCAACGCTGGCCACGCGGTTCTTGCCGCGCACTTCGATCGGCGCACCTTCGGCTTGCGCGGCCTGGATGCGTTCGAACAGGAACTTTTCGAAATAGGGCTGTTGAAGGTTTATGAAGGCGGGAAACTTGTGTCCGTCCTCTGGCAACAGGTTGAATTCGAATACCTTGCGGTCCTCATGGAACACCTTGCCGAGGTTCCAGACAACGCCCTTGTCCAGCATCGGGCCGGCACAGCCGTAGCGGTCGGCAATCTCAAGGCTGCGCTTGGCAAAGCAGATGGCGCGACTACCCTGCCCGATGCCTTCGTGATCATCCAGCACCACGACCGGAACGCCCTGCAACCCAAGATCCAGCGCTGTTGCCAGCCCGACGGGACCACCGCCCACCACGACGACCGGATGGCGCACGGGCGTCTTGGCGTCCTGATCGGCAGACCGCGCGTAGGGATAGAGTTTGAATGCGAGTTGGTATCGGTCGTCAAGCGGCATCGGTCTCTCCTCATCAGATTAGGGCCTAGGGGCCCCTGCCCGACCGGGATTGCACCGGTCAGGCCGTTCGCGCGTGGTTCAGCCCTGAAAGGCGTTCCACATCTCCTTGTCCCGCTCTGCGGTCCAGACGCGGGGCGTGTCGATCCCGCGCGCTTCGTCGTAGGCGCGCGCCACGTTGAACGGCAGGCAATGTTCATAGATCGCGTAATCGCTGAACTTCGGGTCGCAAGCCGCGCGGCAGGCGTCCCAGGCTTCTTTCATGGTGCCACCCCGCGCCACGACCTTCGCGATGGGCTGATAGGTGGAGCGGACGAAATCAGCTGTGCTTTCCAGCGCCTTGGCGACCATCTCTTCGCCCAGCAATGCATCGCCACGGCCCGGCGCGATGGATTTGGGTTCAAAGGCCGCGATGTTTTGGAGCGTCTCTTCCCAGTCGTTGAAATGCCCGTCGCCGCAGTAGCATGCAGAATGGTATTCCACGATATCGCCGGTGAACATGACCTCTTGATTGGGCACCCAGACGACCGCATCGCCCGCGGTGTGGGCGCGACCCAGCTTCATGATGTCGACGCGGCGCTTGCCCAGATAGACGGTCATGCTGTCGGAAAATGTTGTGGTGGGCCGTGTCAGGCCGGGGATTTCCTCGTGCCCCTGAAACAGGCGCGGGAAGCGGTCGAATTCGCTGTCCCAGTCTTCCTGTCCGCGTTCTTCGACCATGGCGGCGGCGACGTCGGACATGATGATTTCGCGCGCGCCATAGGCGCTGGCGCCCAGCACGCGGACGGCGTGGTAATGGGTCAGCACCAGATGGCTGATCGGCTTGTCCGTTACCTCGCGGACCTTTTCGATCACCATGCGGGCCAGACGCGGGGTTGCCTGCGCCTCGACGATCATCACGCTGTCGTCGCCGATAATCACGCCGGTGTTGGGATCGCCCTCTGCGGTGAAGGCATAAAGCCCCTCGCCCACCTGGGTGAAGCTGATCTTCTTTTCTTCCATATCGCCTGCGGATGCGAATGCCTTGGCCATGTTGTGTCCTTTCAAATCTGTCTGCTCTTGCGCCGCGCGGTTGGCGGCGCCTATGTGTTAGCGGCTGTAGGGGGCGGCAAATGCGGCCAGAACCTTGCCCGCACAATCGCCGAAGCCCACGCGGTATCCGTCGCCTTTGGCCGCGCCGCGCAGGGTCAGGGTGTCGCCGTCTTCAAGGAAGGTGCGGATTTCCCCGCCGTCGAGCGTCACAGGCTCTTTTCCGCCCCAGGTCAGTTCAAGCAGCGCGCCGCGCTGGTGTTTTTGCGGCCCGGAAATCGTGCCAGAGCCGAGCAAATCGCCCACCCGCATTGGACAGCCGGACGTCGTGTGGTGCGCCAGCTGTTGGGCAGAGGAATAATACATGACGCTGTAGTTCGTCCGGCTCAGCACCGTTTCCGGCCCACCATCGGGGGCCAGCGCGACGTCCAGATCAATATCATAGAGCATCGGGCCGGGTTCTTGCAGATAGGGCAGCAGATCCCGTTCACGGTCGGGGGTCGCGGTGCGGAACGGCTCTAAAGCCTCTTTGGTCACGATCCACGGGCTGATCGTCGTGGCCGTCGCCTTGGCCTGAAAGGGCCCGAGTGGTTGGTATTCCCAGGCCTGAATGTCCCGCGCGGACCAGTCGTTCAAAAGGACATAGCCAAAGATCATCGCGTCGGCCTCTGCCACTGTGACAGGTCCGTCCGACGGCTGGCCCACGATGGCGCCGAATTCCAGTTCCAGATCGAACCGCTTGCAGGGTTCAAACCGGGGCAGATCATCATCCGGCCCTTTGATCTGGCCCCAAGGGCGACGCACATCCGTGCCGGAGACAACGACCGAGGACGCCCGCCCGTTGTAGCCAATGGGGATCGACAGCCAGTTCGGCGGCAGCGCGTTTTCCGGCCCTCGGAACATCGTGCCGACATTGGTCGCGTGGTCCTTGCTGGCGTAGAAATCGGTGTATTCGGCAACCTGAAACGGCAGCACCATCCGCACATCCGATTGCGCGACCAGATAGTCGGGGCGTTCCTCTGCCCCGTCTTTCAACAGGTCCATCAGCGTGGCGCGCAGGCCGGCCCAGGCGTCCGGCCCAAGCGCCATGAAGTCGTTCCAGTAGGGCACGTCGAACACCGGGGCGAGGTCGCCCAGCAGGCCGTCGCTTTCGGCTTTGAACAGATCGAAGATCATGTCGCCGATGGCCACTCCGCAGCGGGGCATCGTGTCATTGCCGCAGGAAAACACGCCGTAGGGCAGGTTGTTCAGCGGAAAATCGGTGTTGGGAGAATTGGCGCTGGCAACCCAGCTTTTCATCAAGGCCAAGGTGTTTATCCTTTTGGTCAGAATGTGGCGTCGGGCTGCGCCTCTGGCAGCGCTGCGGCGATTTCGGGGAGGACGCGGGCGGCCGCATCAAGGGCGACGAGGCGGTCGAAAGGCGCAAGGTCCAGCCCCCAGCGGCGGGCGTTCACCATCTGCCCCACAAGGCACAGGTCGGCCTGGGTGATCGTGTCGCCAAAGCTGTATTTGGTGCCCTCTGGCAGCATCGCCTGATAGGCGGCAAAACCGTCCTGCATCCAGTGCTGCATCCAGGCTGTGCAATCGTCCTGCGTCTGCCCTATGGCTTTCAACCGGCGCAGAACCTTCAGGTTATTCACCGGATGGACGTCCATCGCGATGACCTGTGCAGCTGCACGCACGCGGGCGCGGTCGGTTGTGTCTGCGGGCAGAAGCTTTGGGTCGGGATAGGTCTCTTCGATCCAGTCGAGGATCGCCATGGACTGCGTCAGCACCGTGCCATCCTCCAGCACAAGCACGGGAACGCCCGCGAGCGGGTTAATCTGGCGAAAATCCTCACCATGCTGGTCACCCTTCAACAGATCGACCGGCCGGATGTCATGGGCGATGCCCTTCAGGTTCAACGCCGCGCGCACGCGCAGCGACGTCGTGGACCGC
Organism: Yoonia vestfoldensis; assembly: GCF_002158905.1. Lineage (NCBI taxonomy): Bacteria > Pseudomonadati > Pseudomonadota > Alphaproteobacteria > Rhodobacterales > Paracoccaceae > Yoonia > Yoonia vestfoldensis. The sequence goes on along the minus strand of NZ_CP021431.1, from coordinate 423,708 downwards.
CAGTAGGAATAGAGCGTCAGCGCCATGTCAGACCCGCCCGCGCGCGATCATTTCAACCCCGGCGTGCCGTCGAATTTTTTCTCGAGGCTGTCCCAGCAGTCAATGTAATCGTCCTGCAAGGGGGCCTCTTTGCCGGCATATTCCGTCAGATGCTGGGGGAAACGGGTTTCGAACATGAAGGACATCGTGTTTTCCAATTTCTCCGGCCCGAGGTTGGAATTCGACGCCCCCTCGAACGCCTGTTTATCCGGCCCGTGGGGCAGCATCATGTTGTGCAGGCTCATGCCGCCGGGCACAAAGCCCTGAGGCTTGGCGTCGTACTGACCGTGAATGTTGCCCATCAGTTCGGACATGATGTTCTTGTGGTACCACGGCGGGCGGAAAGTGTTTTCGGCCACCATCCAGCGGTCACGGAACAGCACGAAATCGATGTTCGCGGTGCCCGGCACGCCAGACGGGGCGGTCAGCACGGTAAAGATCGACGGATCCGGGTGATCGAACAGGATCGCACCCACGGGGCAATAGGTTTTCAGGTCGTATTTGTAGGGCGCGTAATTGCCGTGCCACGCGACGACATCCAGCGGCGATTGGGCGATCTTGGTCGCATGGAATTGCCCGCACCATTTGATCGTCAGGGTCGAGGGCACCTCACGGTCCTCGAAGGCGGCGACGGGCGCCTTGAAGTCACGGGGGTTCGCCATCGCATTTGCGCCGATCGGGCCACGGGCGGGGAGTTCGAATTTCTGGCCATAGTTTTCGCAGACAAAACCGCGACACGGGCCGTCCAGCACTTCGACGCGGTAAACCAGCCCACGCGGGATGATCGCGATTTCCTGCGGGGCGACATCGATCACGCCCAGTTCCGTGGCAAAGCGCAGCATGCCTTGCTGGGGCACGACCAGCAATTCACTATCGGCGGAATAGAAATAACTGTCCTCCATCGAGGCATTCACCAGATAGACATGGGCCGCCATGCCGATCTGCGTGTTCACATCGCCCGCCGTCGTCATGGTGCGCATCCCGGTAAGCCATGTCAGATCCGCGCCCACGGGTTCTACCGGATCCCAGCGGTACTGGCCCAGCGACGTAACCCCTTCGGGCAGATGCGGTGCGGATTTCCAATACGGCAGGTCGATGCGTTCATAGCGGGCAGAGTGTTTGACAGATGGCCGGATGCGATAGGTCCACGTCCGCTCTGGCGGATGGGCGGTAAAGGCGGTGCCGGACAGCTGTTCACCATAAAGCCCGTAGTTGCATTTCTGGGGAGAGTTCATGCCTTGCGGCAGCGCGCCGGGCAGCGCCTCTGATTCAAAATCGTTGCCGAAACCGGGCATATACCCCTCATGCGGGCCCGTGGTGCCGGTTGCGCGGATCATGTCCTGTGGAAGCGCGTGTTTGGTCATGTCAAAACCTCCTGAATGTGACGCCCAGCGCGTGAAAACGGGCGCTTCAATCTTTGATGTGACTAAACGTTGCAAATGCTACGATGTCAAGAGACTCGTAGCATTTGCAATGAAGGCTTGCGAAGAACCGCCCAGGCGGGGATAATGGGCAGATGCGAAAGGACGCGCGATGACCACGGACATGCCCCCCCTGCCCGAGTTTGATCTATACGGATTTACGCCCTATCGGCTGGCGGTCGCGGCCAAACGCACGAGCGAGGAGCTGGCCCGCCAGTACCGGGACCGGTTCGGCATCTCGATCCCCGAATGGCGCGTGCTGGTGCATCTGGCCCATTCGGGCGAAGTGTCCGTCCGTGACATTGAAGCCCGCGTCGCGATGGAGAAATATGAGGTCAGCCGCGCCGCGAAACGCCTGCGCGAAGAGGGGCTGATCGAACGCCGGGAAAACCCCGCCGACCGGCGACTTGTGATTATGTCGCTGACGCCCAAGGGGCACGCGATGATGGCCGACCTGCTGCCAATGGCCAAGGCGCATCAACAGGATCTTGAAAACAGGCTCGGCTTGGCCTTTCGCAAACTGGAGGTTGGTCTGGAAGCCTTGCTGAAGGACCAGATCTAGGCGATCAGCCCTTTGCGTTGGCGATCCTTCCCCCTGCCGCGCAGGCGCAGGCTGCCACCGGGTCTGGCGCGGGCCGGCGTGGCGATATGGCAGAGCCGCTATCAGGCGGATGGCACGATCCCCTTCGCCCGCCAGACATCAAATATCTCTAGCGCTTTATCCGCGAAGGCGGCGTCATTGATATGCGCGTCAAGGTCGTGACGCGTGACATTGGCGGGCAGTGTCTTGCGCAGCTCGGTCAGGAACGCGTCGAGCCCTGCTTTGTCATGCAGATGTTCCCCTTCTCGGTCCCATTCTCCCAAGCCCCGGTCGGGCAGGATCATCGCGACCGGTCCTTGCGCTGTTGCCAATTGTCTGGCGTGGGCGCGGGCGACCTCTTGGCGTTCGGACGTGTTCAGAACGATCGAGGTCAGCAGGCGGTTATGCGCGTGCATCATGTGGTCCGACCATTTGTCCGGCACGTCCTGCCAGCCCACGATATCGACCAGATCATAGCACCCCGGCGCGACGATCTGCGGGATGCCCGCCTTGCCCGCGTTCGTCAGGCGGTCCGCCCCGGCAGAGATGTTCGACCCATGCAGGTGATTGCCCAGTTCCTGCGTGCAAAAATCAAAGACACAGGCAAAGGCCCCCTGCGACGCAAGGCTTTCAAACGCGCGCCCGCCCATGCCCGTGGCGTGAAACACGGCCACCTCATAGCCGCGCTCTTCCAGCGCAGGCTTCAGCGGGACCATATATTTCAACGCCGATTTGCCCAAGGATGTCATGCCGATCAGAGGCTTGGACAGATCGGGAGCATCCACCGCGCGGGCCGCCCCCAACACCGCCCCGGCGGCTTGGCTGAGAGAGGCTTTGCAGACCGAGTTCAACCCATAAAGCCCGCCCGCCCACAGGATCATTTGCGTATCCGCCGCCAGACGTTCCGCCGGGATCAGCGGAGAGAAGGACACGGTCGAGACCACGTATTTCGGCACGCCCAAGGGCAGCGCCGTGCAGACATCAAGCGCCAGATCGGTGCCCATTGTGCCACCCAACACGATCATCCCGTCAAAGCGGCCTTCGGCATAAAGCCGCGCGGTCATCATCGCGGCACCCTTTGCCATGATCTGCATGGCGTGGTTTTCATCGCCTGCGTCAACCGCCGCCTGAATACTGCTGCCGCCTTCTTCAGCCACCGCGTGTTTTGAATAATCCGTGGGGCTGGACGGATCGCCCAGAACCGACACATCCATCGTCACGACCTGCCCGCCCTGATCGCGCAGGACCTGTGCAAGATATCCCAACTCATCGTCCTTGGTGTCGTAGGTGCCGATCACAAGAATGGTTTTGTCAGACATGTGGTGCCTCCTCAGGCGCTACAGCTTGATCCAAGCGGTCTTTAGATTTGTGTATTTGTCCAGCGCGTGCAGCGATTTGTCGTGACCGTTGCCGGACTGGCCGACGCCGCCCAAGGGCACGGTCATATCCGGTCCGCCGTAGGTGTTGACATGCATCACCCCGGTGCGCACGGCCCCGATCATCCGGTGCGCGCGCGACAGGTTCGACGTCCAGACACCGCCCGCCAGCCCGTAGATGGAATCATTCGCCAGCCGCACCGCATCGGCTTCGTCCTCAAACGAGGTGACGGCCAGAACCGGGCCGAAGACTTCTTTCTGGGCGAGCGTTGCCTTGGGCGCGACACCGGTGACGATGGTCGGCGCCATGAAGTATCCGCCGGTGCCCTGCAAAAGTTGGCTGCCCCCACTGGCGAGCGTGCCCCCCTCGTCCACTGCGGCCCTGACGAATTGCAGGTTCTGGCGCAATTGAGAGTCTGAATTGACCGCGCCAATCGCGGTGGACAAATCGAGCGGGTCTCCGACCTTCATCGCTTCGGCAATTCGGGCGACCTCGGCCACGAAATCGTCGTGGATAGACGCCTCAACCAAAAGCCGCGATCCCGCGACACAGACTTGCCCCGCATTACGGAAGATGCCAAAGGCCGTGACCTTCGCGGCCTCTGCCAGATCGGGGGCGTCAGCAAAGACGATGTTAGGGGATTTACCTCCAAGTTCCAGATAGACCCGTTTCAGGTTGGACTGCGCGGCATAGGTCAACAGCCGTCGCCCTGTCGCGCCAGACCCGGTAAAGACCAAGACGTCGACATCCATCGACAGCGCCATCGCCTCGCCCACCACAGGGCCTTCGCCCGTGACGGCATTCAAAACACCGGCGGGCAACCCGGCCTCATGGGCAAGCTCAACCAGACGCATGAGCGACAGCGATGCGGTCTCGGCCGGTTTCAGTACCACGGAATTGCCCATCGCCAGCGCGGGCGCGAGTTTCCATGCACCAATCATCAGCGGAAAGTTCCACGGGATGATCGCGCCGACAACGCCAACCGGTTCCTTGTGGATCAGGCCCAGAAAGCCCTCTTGGGTTGGCGCGATTTCTCCGTAGTTCTTGTCGATGGCCTCGGCGTAGTAACGGATGGTCGCCGCCGCAGATCCCGGCTCTGCCTTCAGGGCCATGCCGATCTCGGTGCCGTTGTCGCGCACGCCCAAGACCGCCAGTTCAAGCGCATGCGCCTCGACCAGATCGGCCCATCGCAGCAGCACCTTCTTGCGGGCGGCGGGCGGTTGCCCGGCCCAGCGACGGTCCTCGAACGCGGCGCGGGCGGCGGCGATGGCGGCGTCCATGTCTGCCTTTGTGCCTTTGGCAACCATCGTCAGGCGCTGGCCGTTCAGGGGCGACAGCACCTCCATCTGCTGTCCGTCAGAGGCCGGCACAGACTGCCCGTTGATGATATGCATTTGCATGGGCACGGCTGCGGTGCGCAGCGCGTCGATTGAGGCTTGATCCATTGGTCTACCTTTGGTGTGTGTCGTGAATGCCATGATCGCCGTCGGCCCGGTCCGCGCGATATTCGCGGCGAAGGGTCCGGATGTGCATCGCAATGACCAAGAGGATCATCACGAACAGAATAAAGGCGATGGGCCGGTCGATCATGTCCAGTGGCGTCTTCAATCGCGGCATGGCAGAGCGCAGCTTGACCTCCATGATGCCGCCCAGAACCATGCCGAGGATGATCGGCACAATCGGCAGGTTCAGCCTTTTCAGCACCAGCCCCAGCACGCCGAACCCCGCGGCGATCATGCAGTCGGTCAGGGAATTGCGCAGGGCATAGACCCCAACGAACGACAGCACGAGGATCATCACGCCCAGAAACCGTGTCGGCACGCGGATGATCTTTGTCATCAGGTTGGTCGAGAACAGCAGGAACACGAACACGATCACGTTCAGCAGGATCAGCGCGATATAAAGGCCATATACAAGGTCGATATTGTTCTGAAACAATTGCGGTCCGGGGATGACGTTATGGACGTAGAACACCGACAGCATCATCGCCGTCAGCGCCTCACCGGGGATGCCAAGGGCCAGCAGTGGGATCATCGCGGCGGCGGGCACGGCGTTATTCGCAGCCTCGGAGGCGATCAAACCCTCGGGCGATCCCTTGCCGAACAACTGCGGCGTTTTCGATGTTTTCTGCGCGTAGGTATAGCTCATGAATTGCGCGGTGAATTCGCCGGTGCCGGGGATCATGCCAAGGATCACGCCAAAGCTGGATGCGACCGTGGCGACGCGCTTGTGCTTCAACAGTTCCTTGATGCCTGCGCTCATCCGGCCGGTCACGGGCTTTGCATCGGGTGTGCTGTCCGGCATCGTTAGCAGAAAGAACGCCTGGCTCAGCGCAAAAAGGCCAAGGACCACAACGATCAGGTTGATCCCCGAACTCAGGAACGACAGCCCGAAGGTGTAGCGCTGCGTGTAAGTGACCGAGTCGAGCCCGATCGTTTGCAGGAAGATCCCGAACATCGCCAGCATCCCCGCCACCATGATCTGCCCCCGGTGAGCCAAGATCACGAGGATGATGCCCAGCAGGGCCGCCAGAAAAATCTCTCGGCTGCCGAACATCGGGGCGATCCAGGCCAGCACGGGTGACAGCAGGATCAGGCACAGGATGCCGAAAATGCCGCCCCAGAAAGATGCGGAATAGGCGATGGACACGGCGCGGTGCGCCTCGCCCTTCTGGGTCATCGGGAAACCATCATAGGACGTCAGCGCGTTGACCGCCGTGCCCGGCGTGTTGATCAGCACCGCCGGAATCGCGCCGCCATACATGGACGAGCCGTAAATCCCCAAAAGCATCGTCAGCCCCACGATAGGGTCCAGCGAAAAGGTTGCGGGCAAGAGGATGGCGATGGCCACGGCGGGCCCCACGCCGGGGATCGCGCCGATCACGACGCCCCCGATAGACCCGATGAACAGCGCAAGCACCACGTCCCAGCGCATCAGCATTTCGGCACCGGCCAAAAGATTTTCCATGCTCAGCGATCCTGCCTAGAAATATGTCAGCATGAATTGGCGCAGCCCTCCAGGCAGCACCTCGTAGATTTGGCCGCCCGGTAGGCTCACATGGAGAAGTGATTTGAACACCACGACGATCAGCACGGCGCATAGGGTGGCGGCGATCAGGATAAACCGGCTGCGATAGCCCATGCGCAAGCTCAGCAAGACGACAAACCCCACGGTCCCCAATAGGTAGCCGATGTAGGGGACGATAACGGCGTAGGCGATGAACCACAGCGCGAATTCCACCGCGCGGATCCATGTGAACACCTCACGCCAGCGACCTTCAATCCGCTCCGATACCATCGACCCGATCAGGTGCAGGGCTGCGAAAAAGACCATCCCGCCCAAGGATACGGCAGGCCAGAACCGCGGCTGCGCGATCAGCTTTTGCCCATTGCGCCAGGCGGTCTGATCCCAAAGCTGCGACAGCAAAAACAACGCAACAATCAGCGCGAACCAGGCAAAGACGATATCCCCCGGACGGCGATTGCGCTGAAACATTTGCTGAAGCGTCTGAAATCTGAGCATGGCCGATCCTTGGCAAGTGAAAGGCGGGCGACCCAGACCGGGGTCGCCCGCATCGTGTTGGATCAGTTGCCCAGCATCTGACCGATGTTCGCCATCGTCTCGATGTCTTGGGCGATCTGTGCGGCGGCGGCCTCTGCGTCCTGCCAGTAGACCAGCGCGCCGGTTTCGGCGGCCAGCTGCTGTGCCTTTTCGGACATCACCGTCTCACGGGCGACGGCGATGATCTTTTCCTGCACGTCAACGGGCGTGTCCTTGTGCACGAACAAACCGTTCCACAGCGCCACGTTCAGAGCGGGGGCAAGTTCGGCCACGGTGGGCGTATCCGGCGTCAGGGAAATCCGCTCTGCCCCGATGGAGGCGAGCACTTTGACGTCGTCAAGACAGGGCAAAATCAGCTGAAGCGTGGTGTTGATCACATCCACATCGCCAGAGGCCAGCGTGTTGCAATCCAGTGCATCAAACGGCGCATCAGAGGCGTAGGAAAAGCCCAGCTCACCTGCCAGCGCCATGGTCACCTGCGTCGGTGTCAGCGGTGCACCGAAGTGGCCCAGAACAACGTCATTGTCCTGCGCATAGGCCGCCAGACCTTCCATGTCATCATAAGGCGCGTCACCCGCAGCGGCGATCACGAAAGGATAGGTGAGGAAGTTGCCCAGCGGGATGAACGGATCGGGGTTCAGTTCAGGAATACCGATGGTCGGGCCAACAACCGGCACCGCGATGATGAAAGACCCGATCGTGTAGCCATCCGCGGGCGCGTTCGCCACTTCGATGGCACCGGGGAAGGGGCCACCGCCGCCGCCGGGCTTGTTCACGACCGCCGCAGGCACGCCGTAAGTTTCTTGAAAGTCGTTCGCGATCATGCGGGTCAGCACGTCCTCTAGATCACCGGGAGGCCACGGCACGACAAATTCAACGGGCTTTTCGGGATATTCAGCGAGGACCGGCCCCGCGAAAGCGGCAAGAGAGAGCGACAGCGCTGTCATTGTTTTTGCGAGTCTGAACATTGGAACTTCCTGTTGTGGGTTTCTTTATCTTGTAGAACAATCGGTTCATATATTGAACCATCGGTTCATAAAAAAGCTTGCCTTGCGCGGCTTCACCTGTCAAATCTTTTTTAAGATCGGGCCAAATCAGGTCGCCAGAGAGGAGTACAAATGTCGTCTGTTTCAAATGCGATTGAGCTTATGACCTTCTTTTCCGCCACCCGCCCCGAAATCGGATTATCCGAAATGCGCCGCCTTGCCGGGCGGGATAAGGCGACGACTTACCGCCACCTTCAGGCGCTACAGTCCGCTGGTCTCATTGAACAAAACCCAGAGACGAAGAATTACCGCCTTGGCCCAGCCCTGTTGCAATTGGCACAGCTGCGCGAACAGACGGTCCCGCGCAAGGCCGCCGCCCGCGCCGCCATTCAAACCCTCGCCAATGTCACGGGGGAAACGACCCACGTCAGCGTCATGTCGGGCTCCACGCTCTATGCGCTCGACTCCTGCGAATCGGAAAAACACAGCACGCGGGCGATCATCGACATCACCATCTTTCCGCTGCACGCCACCGCATCGGGCCTCTGCGCGCTCGCGTTCGGCAGTGCCGATCTCGTCGGCCTCGCGCAGGCAGAGCTGAAACAGTTTACCGCCTCAACCCCGATGACCGAGGAGGCGCTGGCCAGCGCCGTGGCCCATGCGCGCCAGTCCGGGTTCAGCCGGTCGATGGGCACCTTCGAGGCTGACATCTACAGCATGTCGGCCCCGCTGTTTGATCAAGACGGCCACTTTGCCGGCTCTGTGTCGGTCGCCAGCGTGGCGACCCGGTTCGACGACGCACTCGAACGCACAATCATGGAGGGCCTTGTCGCGGCGTCCAAGGAGATCACCCGAAACTGGGGCGGACGCATCCCCCCACACCTCATAGACAGATGGGACGCCACCCTTGGCGGCCAAACAGGGACGGAGCAGACCACATGAAGGATTCAAACTTCCTAAAGGAAAACAACGGGCGCGGCTTTTGGCACCCGATGACGTCGCCTGACGACAGCATCAAGAACCCGCCGAAGATCATCACCGGATCCAACGGCGTGCGCATTTCCGACATCGACGGTCACGAAGTCGTCGATGCGGTCGGCGGGCTGTGGAACGTCAACCTCGGCTATTCCTGCGCCCCCGTGAAAGAGGCCATCGCCAGCCAGCTGGACCGCCTGCCCTATTATTCCACCTTCCGCGGGTCTTCCAACGATGTCGCGATCGAGCTTGCGTATGAGCTGGGCGCGTTTTTCGCCCCCGACGGCGTGACCCGCGCCTTCTTTACCTCCGGCGGATCGGATTCCGTCGAAACCGCACTGCGTCTGGCGCGGCAGTATCACAAGCTGCGCGGCGAGCCGGGGCGGATCAAGTTCCTCAGCCTGAAAAAGGGTTACCACGGCACGCATTTCGGCGGTGCCAGTGTGAACGGCAATGCCAATTTCCGCACGGCATATGAGCCGCTGATGCCCGGCTGCCATCACATCCCCGCGCCCTACACCTACCGCAACCCGTTCAACGAAAGTGATCCCGAAAAGCTGGCGCATTTATGCGTTGCCGCTTTGGAGGACGAGATTGCGTTTCAGGGTGCCAGCACCATCGCCGCCATGATCATGGAACCGATCCTTGGTGCGGGCGGCGTCATCCCACCGCACAAAAGCTTCGCGCCCATGGTGGCCGAGGTTTGCGCGCGCAACGGCATCCTGCTGATCACCGATGAGGTCATTACCGCCTATGGCCGCACCGGTGCTTGGTCTGGCGCGCGGCTCTGGGGCATCCAGCCCGATATGATGTGCACCGCCAAGGCCATCACCAACGGCTATTTCCCTTTCGGCGCGCTGATGATCGGCCAACGCATGCAGGAGGTGTTCGAAAACAACCCATCCGCCAAGATCGGCCACGGCTATACCTATTCCGGCCACCCGGTCGGGGCCGCCGCCGCGCTGGCCTGTCTGGCGGAAACGCAGCGCCTTAACGTGGTCGACAACGCCGCCGCGCGGGGCGATCAGCTGTATCAAGGCTGCCTGGCTTTGCAGGAAAAATACGACGTCATCGGAGACGTGCGCGGGGGCCACGGGCTGATGACCGCCATCGAAATGGTCAGTGACCGCGCCACCAAAGCACCCATCGACGCGGCCAGCGCCACAAATGTGCAAGAGGTCGCCTATCAATCCGGCGCGATGGTCCGCGTCTCTGGCCCGAACCTGATCCTGTCGCCACCGCTGGTGCTGACAGAGGCCGACGCCACCACGATCCTCAACGCACTGGACAAAGGCTTCGCCGCGCTATGAGCACCGCTACGTCAGACAGCTTTGTCGCCCTTCTGGGTACCAAGGGCGGGCCTGCGATCCGGCCGGGATCGTCCATGCCGACATCAAACCTCTACGTCACCAAGGGGCGGCAGATTGTGGTCGATTGCGGCCTCGGCGTGACGCGGGGGCTGGTCGATCAGGGGATGTCGCTGAAGGATCTGTCTTTGATCTTCATCACGCATCTGCATTCGGATCACTTCCTTGAACTCGGCCCGCTGATCCACACCGCTTGGACCGCGGGCCTCAAGACTCCTGTCGCGGTCTACGGCCCGCCGGGGTTGGACGCCTACTGGACAGGTTTCCTTGCCTCGATGAAATGCGACATCGACCTGCGCACAGAGGACGAGGGGCGGCCACCGCTTGCCGATCTTGTCACCTTCCACACCATCGACGCGGGCACCGTGATGCAAACGGGCGGCCTGACCGTGTCCGCGATCCGCACGATCCACCCGCCGCTGGTTGATTGCTTTTCGCTGTCGTTTCGGACGGCGGAGCATCATGTCGTATTCTCGGGCGATACGGCCCCGCTGGATAGGCTCGCCGACTTTGCCAAGGGCGCGGACCTGCTGATCCACGAGGCGATGCTCGAAAGCGCGCTGCCCGCCTTGATGTCGCGCATCGGCAACGGCAGTGACAAGCTTTACGCCCATTGGCTGCGGTCCCATTCCTTTGCCCATGATGCGGCCCGCACGGCGACGGCCGCCGGCGTCAAAGCGCTCGCCTTGTCGCATCTGATCCCGTCGGATGATCCGTCTTATAACGAAAGCGATTGGACAGCGGCGGTGAAGGACGATTGGTCCGGCACGCTTTGGATCGGCAAGGATGGGCTACGGATCAGCCTGCCCTAACACGGATCAGGGCGCGGCAATCCAGCCGCGCCCTTTTTCGTTAAACCAAGGTTTTGAGGTCCGTCGCAGGGTCCGCAAGACCCGCTCGGTCCGGTGTCTGCCCCGCCTCGATCCAGCGCTTGCCGGTCATATAGTCGCGCGGCGCGTTCAAGGCATCGACCGCCAGCAGCCGCCCGGCGCCAAAATACCAATGCGACAGCGACCAGTTTGTGTTGCCCCGCCGCGTCACCACCGCGTCATAGCCATTGTTCAGCCCCGCGATCTGCAGTTTGACGTCAAACTGGTCCGACCAGAACCAGGGCCGCGCGGCATAGTCTTTGCCCTGCCCCATCACATTGGCCGCCACGGTATCCGCGTGATCAATCGCATGGGGCACGCTTTCAAGACGCAGCCATGCACCGCCGTGGGGGAAGGACGCGCAATCGCCCACCGCCCAGATGCCCGGGGCCGATGTCTGTCCCCGCGCGTCCGTCCAGATGCCGTTGTCGATCCGCAGACCTGCGGCCTCTGCCAGGGCGGTATTGGGGCGGATGCCGACACCGACGATGGCCAGATCGCAGGGCAGCGCTGTCCCGTCGCTCAGCACCGCCCTGGTCACCGCACCGTCGCCTTCAAACCGGGCCAGCCCAACCCCCTCGCGGATCGTCACCCCGTGGTGCTGGTGCAGGGCGCGGATCGCGTCAGAGGTTTGCTCGCTCGCCACCCGTTGCAGGATACGCGGCGCCATTTCGACGACCGTCGTCCGCAACCCGACCTTGGTCGCCACGGCGGCAGCCTCAAGCCCGATGTAGCCGCCGCCGATGATCACGGCGTGGGTGCTGGTGGCGACCCGATCGCGAATGGCATCAATATCGGCCAGCCCGCGAACAGAGTGAATGCCCGCCAAACCGCCCGTCACTGCCTGAGGCAGGCGGATCGGGTCCGACCCGGTGGCGAGGATGATCGCATCGGCCGCGAGCGTCCCCTGCGCTGTCTCAACCCGCATATTCGCCGGATCAATCCCGGTCACGGCGCAGCCCGTGCGAAGATCAATCCCCGCGGCGGCATAGGCGTCGGGTGGTTTGAGGTACAGCCTCTCGCGCGCCATGTCGCCCAGCAGATAGGCCTTGGATAAAGGCGGGCGCTGGTAGGGGGGATCGGCCTCCGCCCCCAGCAGGATCACCTCTCCCTCAAACCCGTGTTTGCGCAAACCGAAGGCGGCGGAACATCCCGCCTGCCCGGCCCCGATGATGACAATGCGCTGCATCTCTCGCCCCAGTCCGGTCAGGGTGTGGGAACGATCAGGTGCAGACCGTCAAGGCTGTCATCGGCCACGATCTGGCAGGACAACCGGCTGGTGGCCTTCCTCTCGGCCTCTGTGGCGTCCAGCATCGCGTCCTCGAAATCCTCCGGCCCGCCGGTCTTATCCGCCCAATCGTCGGCGACATAGACATGGCAGGTGGCACAAGACAGGCAGCCGCCGCATTCTCCGACCACGCCATTGATGCCATTGGCCACGGCGGCCTCCATCATGTTGGTGCCGGGGGCGACGTCGGCGGTGCGGGTCCCGCCGTCTTGCAAGGTCCAGGTGACTTTCATGGCGGCCTCCTCAAACGTAGTAAATGTAGAAATCGCGCAGCGCCGCATCGTCCAGATCGGCGGTCTTCTCGACCTCCTGCGATTTCATGAAGATGTGGTTCTGCGTCAGTAGATCGCCGACCGCCCCGCAAAGCGCCGTGTCAGCCGCAAGATCGGCAATCGCAGCGCCCAGATCAGTCGCGGTGCCTTCGGTGGCATCCGTCGTCTCGAACCCGTCGCCGGTCTCAATCGGGGGCAGCTCTGCCGTCTGGTCCTGCCCCAGCAAGGCGGCCTGCAACACGGCGGCCACGGCAGTATAGGGATTGGCAGAGGCATCGGCCATCCGGTGTTCCAGCCGCGCCTTGGCCCCCCCTTCGGCGCTGATCCGCGTGGTCACGTTGCGGTGGTCCCCGCCCCAGTTGCGCCAATAGCCCGACAAGGATGCAGGCGCCAAACGCCTGTAGGATGTGCCCGTCGGCGCGATCAGCCCGGCCAGCGCCTTGTGGTGGGTCAACAGGCCAGAGATGCAGCCCTTCGCCAAATCGTTAAGGTGCTCCGGCCCGCCGCCGCCCTGCCCAGCCACGGCATTGCGACCCGTTTCATCCACGAAAGAGAAATTGATATGCATGCCCGACCCGCCCGCCTGGGGGATCGGTTTAGGCATGAAGGTCAGGATCACACCGGCCTGCAATGCGATTTCCCGCGCCATCTGGCGGAACAGCACGATGTCATCGACAGCCTTCACGGCGTCATCGAAGGTCAGCGTGTATTCGAACTGCGGCGTGTCGTATTCGGCGGTGATCATGTCCAGCCGGAAGCCCAGCTTGTCCGCCATGTCCCAGATCTGGTCGTTGAACCCCAGCGGGTCGGTAAACGGCCCCGTGCCATAAACCACCGCACCCCGGCTGTTATAAGGGACCAGCGCGCCGTCTTCGTTATGGATGAAGGCGAAAGCCTCCAACTCGATCCCGACTTTGGGCGACAGCCCCCGCGCACCCCAGGCCGCAACCGCCCGTTTCAGCGCACCGCGTGGGCATAGCGCCAGCGGCTGGCCGTTGTGGTCATAGAGATCGCCCAACACAATTTTCGTGTCCCGTTCCCAGCCTTCGCGGATTTCGTCATGGATCCAGTGCAGCGCCATATCCGGCAAACCTTCGAGCATCATGGACCCCGGCGCGGGCAGCAAGTCCTTGTCGTAATGGACCCCGAAGGTCGATCGGCAAAACCGTGTCTCGTCGTCGCGGATTTTTGAGGCGGGCAGGTATTTGCCGCGCATGATGCTCAGGTGATCGCAGAACATCGCTCTTAGTCGTTCGGCCATGGGGTCTCTCCGTGTTGGTTTGTTCTTTGTGGTTTTATTTTCTTTTCTCAGGCCAGCGTGACGCGGACCGGCAGGGATTTGATGCCGCCCACGAAATTGGACCGCAGGAATTGGTGGGGGCCTGCGGCCTCGATATGGGTGATGCGCTTGGACAATTCCTGAAACAGCACGCGCACTTCAAGCCGCGCCAGCCACATGCCAAGGCACAGGTGCGGGCCGCCCTGCCCAAAGGACAGGTGCTTGTTGGGCGTGCGGAACAGGTCCACGCGGAACGGGTCGTCAAACACCGCCTCATCGCGGTTGGCAGACGAGAACCAGTACAGAACCTTGTCCCCCGCCTTGATCGTCTTGCCGTGGATCTCATAATCCGACAGCGCCGTGCGCCGGAAGTAAAGCGCAGGAGTGGCCCACCGGATGATCTCATCCGGTGCTGTTTCCCAGATGTCACCGCCTGCTTGCATCTGGGCCAGCAGTTCAGGCTGGTGACACATCGCCTGAATACCGCCCGCGATGGAATAGCGCGTCGTGTCGTTGCCCGCAGCGACCAGCAGGCAAAAGAAATTGCGGAACTCGGTTTCCGAGATCACATCGCCGTCGGGGCCGGGTTGCAGGATCATGTGCAGCACGCCAGAGGTGTCGCCCTCGCGCTTTTTACGCTCCAACATCTCCTTGGCATAGGCGAATAACTCTGCACCTGCGGGGGAGTTGAATGGCATCATGCGGAATTCGTCCGTTGTGATCTTGTCGAGGACGTGGTCCGTGAAATCGGGGTCGGTGTTGGCGATCAGCTCGTCACCCTTTTCGACCAGCCAAGGCAGATCATCCTCTGGTGTGCCGATGATCCGGCCCAGCATCAGCATGGGCAGAACGCGCGCGATCCGCTTGGTGGCGTCGAATTCCCGCTCATGCAGCACATCGTCCAGAATGGTGACGCAGAGGTCACGAATGTCGCTGTTGAACCCCTCGATCACGCCCTTGGAAAAGGCTTTCGCCAGCTTGATGCGGGTTTTCATATGCTCTGGCGGATCGATCTCCTGAAAGGTGCGGCGCGCGATGACCTCTTCGGGGGATTGATCCTCCATGCGGATGCCGTGTTCCGACGAAAAGACCGCCGTGTTGCGGTTCATTTCCATGATGTCGGCGTGCCGCGTAATCGACCAGAAACCTTTACCCTGATCCCATTCTGTCCAGTGAATGGGGTCTTCGTGACGCAGCCTTTTGAACGTGTTGTGCGGTGCGCCGGCGGTAAAAGTGTCGTGGCTGGTCAGATCGGCATGTCCGTCGTCGGTGGGGGTCCAAATCGTCATGGAGGTCTCCTTGTTTGTTGTAATGTATACCTGAGCAATATATAAATATACAAAAATTTGACCCACCAAGGAAAAACAATGCACCTTGCCGTTCTGATGACAAATACCGACGAAAGCGATTTCGCGCAGAAACACCCGAAGGATGGTGAGAAATTTAAGGTGTTGATTCAAAGTGTTCGCCCCGATTGGGCGGTTACGTCCTTCCGCGTAAAAGACAATATCTTCCCGGATGATCTCCTTGCCTTCGATGGTGTCATGATCACTGGAAGCCCCGCCTCTGTGTTGGACAGCCAGCCTTGGGTCGCGCGTCTTCTCGAGGAGATTCGCATCGCCTACGCAGCCGGGCTGCCGCTTTTCGGGGCCTGCTTTGGTCATCAGGCGATTGCACTGGCCCTTGGCGGCACGGTCGAAAAAAATCCGAACGGCTGGGGGTTCGGGCTGATCGAAATGGCGGTGGTCGAAAAGGCCCCGTGGTACGACGGTGACGCGCGGCTGCTGCAGTATGGCGCCCATGTGGAACACGTCACGCAACTACCCACGGGCGCGCGCCGCCTCTTCACCTCACCCCATTGCGATGTGGCGGGCTTTGCGATTGGCGATCGGGTCTATACCACCCAAAACCACCCCGAAATGACACCGGAGTTTGTCGCGGCCCTGGTCGAGGAATATGCCACCAAGATGGACACCGACGTCATCAGCCGCGCGCGCGCCTCTTTGAAACAGCGCGCCGATACAGAGGTTTTCGCGCAATCCATCGCCGCCTTCTTTGAGGCCGCAGTCGCAGAGACCGCGCCTACCTGACCGACGCGATCATATGCATGACCGTCTCACGTTCGTAATTGAAATGCGCAAGCATCTGCGTCCGCGCCGCGGCACTGTCGCGGGCACGGATCGAATCTGTGATCGCACGATGCTCCTGCGCGGATTGCTCAATCGTCCCGGGCGTGCGGTAGCGCAGACGGTAATGCGCCATCAACTTTCGCGCATTCAGCTTGATCATTTCAAGAAGGTAGGGGTTACAAGACGCCTCTGCGATGGCGGCGTGATAGACCCTGTTGAGGTCGTAATACGTCGTGTGCTGATCGGGGTCGGCGGTTTCGGCAAAGGCCTCGCATGCGCGGGTGCAACTTTCGATCACCGCTTCGGTGTCCGGTGACAGCCGTTCCGCCGCAAGCTCTGCCGCCTGCGCTTCGAGCGTGGCGTGGACCTCAAGAATGGCGAGGAATTGGTCCGTGTTCGGCTGAAACAGGGTCACACCCTTGCGGGGGTGCCGCACGATCAGCCCGTCTGTCTCTAGCTGGATCATCGCCTCGCGCACGGGTGTGCGTGACACGTTACACGTCTCGATCAGATCCTTTTCCTCGATCAAATCGCCGGGCATCAGGGATCCGTTTTCGATCCGATGCAGGATCGTTTGCGTCACAGCGTCTGTTTGTCTTTTGGCCATCGGCGTCGCCCCCCATCGATGCGTGAATGTCGCTCGCATGATATCGTTGGGGCACCCCGCGAAGCCAGCCAAAAAAATCCGCCCGGATCCGCGCCGCGCCCCAAGACCGGCAGGCGCGCGCCAATGCCGCGGGTCGGTCGCGCCATCAGTCGTCGCCGCCACGGGTTTACCAGAGAGTTTCTGGTCCAATGATCACGCTGCTTTTTGATCCCGTGACATTCACAGCGCCTCTATAGGGCCAGATCTCTGTCAAATCGCCATCACGCCGTCACACCTGCGTTACACGCCTGCGATATCGCAAAGTCATTCGAATGAATTTGAGGCTGATGTGACAACGATTGACTGGACATATGTCCGAGACGCCATCGCACAAGATATTGCGGCTGGGCACCTGCAACCTGGCGACCAGATCGGGACAGAACCCGAGCTTGTCAAGCAATATGGGACGGGGCGGCATAGTCTGCGCCGCGCGATCGCGGCACTGGCCAAACAGGGCATGCTCCGCGTCGAACAGGGCCGCGGCACTTTTGTGAGCGCGCCGAAAATGCTGCATTACGAATTGGGCAAACGCACACGCCTGCGCCAAAACCTGGCGTCCCAGACGATCGATATCTCGCGCGAGTTGCTGAGGTCGGGGATCATCACTGCACCTGAACGGGTGCGCGAGGCGCTTGGCCTTGCGACGGATGCAAAGGTGTATTTCGCGCATCGGTTGACGCTCGCGGATGGTCTGCCCATTGCGTTCGGCACAATCTTTCACGCGGTCGACCGGTTTCCGGCCTTTCTTGACAGGCGTGCGGTCTTTGGGTCGATAACGGAAACCTACCGTTCTTACGGGATCGCGGATTACATCCGCGCCGAGACCAGCTTTCATTCCCGCCAAGCCGATCAGCAAGAGGCCCGGCTGCTGCAACAGCATCCTGATTTATCCGTCACGATCATCCGTGCCGTCGATGCCCTGCCAGATGGCACGCCGATTTCTTTTTCCGATGTCGTCTGGGCCGCGTCGCGGGTCCGGTTCAGTGTTGCAGGTAATCAAGCATGACCCCGAAAACCGACAGTCACACCTTGTCCACGCTGGCGCGTGCAGATGCCGCGCGGATCAAGCAATTTGCCGAAACCCTGATTGCGCCGCTTGGGCCGATCAACGTGCAGCAAAGCCGTACCGGCCTGGTCATGTTGCCGATGCGCGATACCGCTGGCGGGGCCACGTTCCACCTTGGCGAGGTTCTGGTCAGCCAGGCGCATGTGTCGCGTGACGGCATTGACGGCTACGGGATGCGCCGCGGCCGTGATCTAGAGGCGGCGATGGCCATGGCACTGGTCGATCTGGCCATCGCCAGCGGCATCGAGGTCACACGATGCAGGGCCTTTTGTCAGCAAGAGGCCACGCGCCAGACAGAAGATGACCACGACAGGCTGCGCCGCATCCAAGCAACCCGCGTCGATATGGAGACATTCTGATGCTGACCACCCCCGCGCCCGACGCAGAAGAAACACAAGCCAATGCCGCGTTCGAGGCCGCCCTTTGGGCTTGCAGTCGGCCGGGGCTGCCGCGACAGCTGCCAGCACCGGGCGAAGCTGCCTTGATCGCGGCCTTGCTGGACCGTGAATGTGCCGCCTATGCTGGCGATCCTTTGCTGATCCCCGTTCTGGCGCAGACCGGGGCCGGATTGGTCGATCTGTGTCAGGCGGATCATGCGTTTCTGGGCAGGCTTCAGGATATCACCCTTTTGGGGCAATGCCGGACCGGATCCGACCTCTATCCCGATCAGGGGGCGACCTTGGTGATCCGCGCAAAGTTCGCGCAAGGCCCAAGGATACGCCTGACCGGCCCCGGTGTGGACGGCGCCGTGGTGATCCAGCTTGACGGTTTGCCTGCGGGCTTCTGGCAGGAACGGGCCAGGCTGATCCGGTATCCGATGGGGTTCGACATCTTTTTCCTCGACGGCGAATGTCTGGTCGGTTTGCCGCGATCAACCAAGGTAGAGGTCGCCTGATGGCATATGTGGCAACCCGCGGCGGCGAGCGGGCAATCGAACAATCCGAACGTCTGTTTCGCGCGGCATTGGGACAGATCAGCGCGGACCGCGTCGCAGAGATCAAACAGGCACTGCCCTATCTGGTTGACCGGGTCATGGGCGAAGCATCGCTTTACGACGAGGACCTGGCATCGCTTGCCCTGGCGCAAACGGGCGGCGAACTTTACGAGGCGGTGCTGGTCTTGCGCGCATGGCGCACGACCCAACCCCGCCTGAGCGTCGCGGCGCCGGTGGAACAAGACAGCCTGTTTACCCATCGCCGGATTTCAGCGGCATTCAAGGATATTCCGGGGGGCCAGCTGCTTGGGCCGACGCTGGATTACACGCACCGGGTGCTGGCGACGGATGTTCTGACCGGCACCCCATTTGATCCCCCGCAGGTGGAACCGGCGGCCGATCCGGCCCCTGCGCAGCAGCCGTCGGTCAGCGCATGGCAGGCGGCAAACGATCTGGTTGATATCCCCAAACCCGATACCATCGCAGGAGAGCAGATTGCCGATCTGACCCGCGAACCACTTCTGTTTCCTGCCAAGCGCGCCCATACATTGCAAAGCCTTGCACGGGCCGAAACCGGCGGTGTGCTGGCGCTGGGCTATGCCGCTATGCGCGGTTACGGACAGGCCCATCCGACGGTCAACGAATTGCGCTTGGCCGAAGCGGAGGTCGTCGTCACCCATCCCAATGGCACAAAATTCTCGGCCGGCCGGGTCAAAGTGTCCCAAGCCGAAGTGGTATCCAAGCAAGGTGAAAAGCTGCGTCTGGGTTTTGCGGCGACACTTGGGTGGAACGAGGTAAAATGTATCGCGGCCGCGACACTCGACCTGAACAGCAAAGATGCGCCCAAAGGCTCTGCGACAGAAGAAGAATTCTTTCTTTATCACACCGAAGGCGTCGAAGCATCGGGCTTTTGCATCCACTTCAAACTGCCCCATTACGTCACCTTCCAATCATCATTGGACGCGATGCGGGATGCCAAGGCAAAACGCGCAGCCGCACAGGAGCCAGCAGAATGACCCTTGCCAGCCTGACAAAGCCTTGGGCGCCGATGAGTTACGGCTTTCTGGACGCCTCTGCCAAACGTGAATTGCGCCGCAAGATGATAAAGGCGGTCTGCGTGCCCGGCTGCCAGATGCCCTATGCCAGCCGCGAAGTGCCGATGGCGCGGGGGTGGGGCACCGGTGGCTTGCAGGTTTCGTTGACCTTGATCAACCCGCGGACCTGCGTGAAAGTAATCGACCAAGGGGCCGATGACAGCGTCAACGCAGCCTCGATCCGGGGGTTTCTGGCACGGGTATCGGGCGCGCCGGTGACCTTGGACACGTTGCAGGCTGATCTGATCCAGTCGCGGCACCGCATCCCCGAAGAAATCCTGCGCGAGGATCAGATCCTCGTGCTGCAGGTGCCCAACCCCGAACCTTTGCGCGGCGTGCAGCCCAATATGTCGATTGCGCGACAGATGCATGCCGATGCCGATTACGGGCGGATGTGGTTGCAGCTTTATGAACAGATCGTGCGATCAGGGCGCGTCATGCAGGGCGCAAGCTATCCGTCGATGGTCAATGGACGCCATGTCATGACACCCTCGCCGATCCCGCGTTGGGATGTGCCCAAGCTGCATATGGCGCAGCATCTGACGATCCTGTCTGCTGGCCGCGAAAAGCGCATCTTTGCGGTACCGCCATATTGTCGGGTCGAACCGCTGGTTTTCGACGATGTGCCCTATCGGGTCGAAGACCACGGCAAGCTGGTTTGCGCGCGCTCGGGGGCGAAGGGCTATTTCATGAATGAAATCCCACAGGCCGACGGGTCATCCACCTTTGAGATATCCGACAGCCAGTTCGGCGTGAAAGCGATCCAGCACCGCATGGGCGAACAGACACATCAGGGCGAGACCTGGTACAAGGACGGAGAATTGTCAAAATGATCTTGGAACGCGATCCGCCGCGGATCGTCACCGCCGCCCCTTTGGTGCAGATGCACGGTGTGAACAAATCCTACGGGCCGGTTGTCGCGCTGCGCGATGTGCATGTCGCCGTCTATCCCGGTGAAGTGCTGGGCATCGTGGGGGAAAGCGGCTCTGGCAAATCCACCCTTCTGCGCATGATGAACCTGGAAGAAACGCCACAAAGCGGCAGCTATACGCTGGACCTGCCGGATGTGGATGGAAACCTCTTTGACCTTGACCGGTTTTCGCGCCGCATGCTCTGTGCGACGCGGATCGGCATTGTCTATCAGAACCCCCATCTTGGGCTTTTGATGACGCATTCCAGCTCTGGCAATGTGGCCGAACGCCTGTTGGTGGCGGGCGAGCGACGCTTTGCCGTGCTGCGGGCAAAGGCGACAAGCGCCTTGGCGGCATCGGAATTTCCGCTTGAACGGCTTGATGCGCCGCCGATCGAATTGTCGGGTGGGATGCAGCAGCGGGTCCAGCTTGCCAAGGCCATCGCCCTTGAACCCGCACTCTTGTTGCTGGACGAACCGACAACGGGGCTGGATGTCAGTGTGCAGGCGCTTGTGCTGGATACGCTGAAACGGCTGCAACAGGACCGCAAGATCACCATGGTGATCGTCAGTCACGATCTGGGCGTGATCCGGACCTTGGCGGATCGTGTGATGGTCATGCGGCGCGGCGAAGTGGTCGAAGCCGGGCTGGCCGACCAAGTCTTTCAGGATCCGCAACATGCGTATACGCAACAATTGGTGCATGCAAAATTATGACCCCCGTTCTGGACATTCGCGGCCTCCAAAAAGGCTTTACCATGCATCATCTGGGTCAGGGTTTCGCGGCCTTCGATGATGTTTCCTTTGCTGTGGCGGCGGGGGAATTCGTTCTACTGAAAGGGGCCAATGGCGCGGGCAAATCCACGCTGCTGCGCACGCTTTATCGCAGCTATCTGCCGCAGGCCGGACAGATCCTGTTCCGGTCCGATCATGGCCAGATCGATCTGGCCCGCGCCGCGGATGTCGATATCACCTATCTGCGCCAGACCGAAATCGGCTTTGTCACGCAATTTCTGGTCGCACGGCCTCGGGTCAGCGCCGAAGCATTGGTCGCAGAGCCGTTGCGGCTGGCCGGTGTCGATGCCGACGAAAGCCTGACCGAGGCCCGGCACTGGCTGAAAACCTTTGGGGTCAAGGCAAATCTCTGGCCGGCCTATCCGACCACCTTTTCGGGCGGTGAACAGCAAAAGGTCAATCTTGCCCGTGCCTTGATCCGCCCGCAAAAGTTGCTTTTGCTTGATGAACCGACCGCGTCGCTGGATGCCAATGCCCGCGCGGCGCTGGTGCAGCGTCTGGCCGACCTCAAGGCGCAAGGCACGGCGATGATTGGCGTTTTTCACCACCCTGATGATGTCGCGCATCTGATAGATCGCGTGATCGACCTGACCCCTGATGCGGCACGCCACGAGGACCGGCAAGATGTGGTTATCTGATTTCGCGCTTGTCCTGCCTGACAGGGTGATGCCGCATGGCTCTTTGCGGATCGAGGATGGCATCATCACCGACATCGTCGAAGGCCCGGTCAAAGGCGGCGTCGAGGGGCAGGGAATGGAAATCTTTCCCGGCTTCATCGACATGCATGGCGACATGATCGAGGTCGAGCTTGAGCCGCGCGCACTTGTGGATTTTCCGATGGATGTCGCGCTGCACCATCTCGATATGCGGCTGGCCGCCTCGGGTGTGACAACGGCTTATGCGGCGGTGTCATTCTCGCGCGGTGTTCGCGCGGGCGAGCGCCGGTCATTCGAACATACCAGCCAAGTGATCCGTGACCTGTCAAAGGCGCGCGGGCAAGCCCGTGTCGATCACCGGATCCATGCACGATTTGACATCACCTTCGACAATGCCGTCAATGTGCTGGCTGGTCTGCTTGGGGACGGAAGCGTCGATCTGGTATCCTTGATGGACCACACGCCAGGCCAGGGGCAATACCGCAACCTCGAAGTTCATATCCGGAACAAGGCCGCCTTTCACGGTGTGTCCGAAACCGAAGCCCGCCAGATGATCAGCACGGCGATTGCGGAACGAAGCCGCCCGCAAGAAGACCTTTTGACGAATATGCGGACTGTCGCGCAATTGTGCCGCGACCATGGCGTGCCATTGGCCAGCCATGATGACGATTCGCCCGACAAGGCCAACCTGATGGCAGACCTTGGCGCGATCCTGTCGGAGTTTCCGGTCACGAAAGACGCCGCAGCCGCCTGTGCTGCGCGCGGCATGATGATCGCCATGGGCGCGCCCAATGCGATGCGCGGCCAAAGCTATTCCGGCAATCTATCCGCACGCGAGGCCCATGCCGCCGGATTGCTGCATATTCTGGCGGCGGATTATCATCCGGCCACGATCTTGCCCGCGATCCGGATTCTGGCCGAGAGCAACCCAGAGGGTTTGGCCGGTGCCGCACGATTGGCCACCGCCAACCCGGCAAAGGCGCTGGGGCTGTCAGACCGCGGACGGATCGGGCTGGGCAAACGCGCCGATCTGGCCATTGTGGCAGGCCACCATGTCGTTGCCAGCCTGCGCGGCGGGCAGCTGATCTTTAGCAAAGGCCTGCTTTCATTCGACCCGCACAGCGACGCTGCTGCATTCACGGAACCTTCATACAGCAGTTAGCTAGCTGTTACCGGCAAGGCCGATGGTGGCATCAGAATCATTCGGATGAATTGCCATGACAGCCTCTTTGACCCTGACCTCCTTGTCGCGCAGCTTTGGCGAAACAAAGGCGGTCGATAACGTAAGTCTGACGATCAACCCCGGCCAGTTTGTCGGTGTGATCGGGCGCTCTGGCGCCGGAAAATCCACGATGCTGCGCCTGATCAATCGGCTGATCGACCCCAGCTCGGGGTCGGTGTCATTTGATGGGACAGAGATCACCGCACTGCGGGGCAAGGCGCTGCGGGATTGGCGGCGGTCCTGTGCGATGATCTTTCAACAGTTCAATCTTGTTGACCGGCTAGATGTGCTGACCAATGTGCTGATCGGGCGGCTGGCCGAACATGGGTTTCTGAGTTCGATGGCGATGCAATTCAGCGACGCCGAACGCACCATGGCGATCGAGGCGCTGGACCGGCTCGACCTTGTGCCACAGGCGCTGCAGCGGGCCGGCACATTGTCAGGGGGCCAACAGCAGCGCGTCGCAATCGCCAAGGCCCTTGTCCAGCGGCCAAAGATCATGCTTGCGGACGAACCCATCGCATCGCTTGACCCGGCCAATGCCACGCGCGTGATGGATGGTCTCAAACGGATCAATACCGACGACGGCATTACCGTCATGGTCAACCTGCATACGCTCGATACCGCCCGCGCCTATTGCGACCGCATCATCGCGATGCGCGCCGGACGCGTGATGTTCGATGGCACAGCCAGACAGCTCACCGACGACGTGGTGCGCGACATCTACGGGCTCGATGGCTTTGCCGAGTTCAACGAAGCCGTCACCTCGACCACCGCGCGCGCCACGGGGCGCGTGAATGAAACGGTTTGAAGCAACTGACAACGCAACCAAAAGGGATATCACCATGCGTTTCATCACTGTGACTGCTCTTGCAACGCTGATCGCGGCTCCGGCATTTGCCGAGGGCTGGAAGGAGGATTACCAGACTGTGAATATCGGGTTCCTGTCTGGCGAAAATGAACAAGACCGCCTGACCCGCACAGCACCGTTGAAAAACCACCTTGAACGCACGCTTGGCGTGAAGATCGAGATTTTCCTTGCCGGAAGTTATGATGGCGTGATCCAGGCCATGGCCGCCGACCAGATCGAATTCGCGTTTCACGGCTCATCCTCTTATGCGGCGGCCTATACGGCGACAGATGGCAACATCATCCCGCTGCTGACCACGCAGAACAAGGACGGCTCGACCGGCTATTACTCGATCATCACGACGCGCTGTGACAGCGGTCTGACCTCTTTGGCCGATCTGCAAGGCAAGGTTCTGGCCTTTGCTGACCCCGATTCCACCAGTGGCTATGCTGTCCCCTATTTCAACCTTGTTGAACGCGAAGACCTTGATCCTACGACCTATTTCGCGGCGGTTCCATTTTCCGGCAGCCACGAGGCCGGTGTCCAGGGTGTCGTCAACGGCACCTTTGATGCCGCAGCGACATGGCAAGATTCCGCATTGTCCGGCGTTTATCAGCGGATGGAGCTCAAGGGGATGATCGAGCCCGGTCAAGTCTGCGTCATCTGGCAATCCCCCGAGATCACCTCGGGCCCATTGACCGCGCGCGCCAACTTGCCCGCAGAGATGATCGAAGAGATTACCGCCGCGGTGGAAGCATTCCCCAGCGCCGATCCCGAGGGATGGAATTTCTACACCTCCTACGATCCCGAGGACGACAACCCGACAGTGGGCTATGTGCGCGTCGATCATGACCGCTATCAGTGGATCATCGACATGCGCGCTTGGCTGCGCGCGCAGCGCCGCGGCTAGACCGCAGCTGTCGATCAAGGGGCGCGTGCACAAGCGCGCCCCATCCAATAACCACGGGGATCAGACCATGACCGCAGTGACCGACCCGTCCGATGTGCAAGGCGATGCGATCTCGCGTTTTGAGACGGAATTCGCCGCGAAAAGGCGCAGCGCGCGGCTGAACTGGTTCTTGGGCAGCGCCATCTTTGTGGTGCTGTTCATGATCACGGCCTGGCTGGGGGATTTCTTTAAGGTCACGCAGGTCACTTTGCCCGACGGGTCACGCGACTGGCGCTGGATCATCCCTGCGGGTATCCCGCGCCTGGGTGATTATCTCGTCAACATGATCCCGACCCTGCGGTGGGAGACCCTGGGCAGCGATCTGGCCGAATGGTTCTGGCGGTGGCGTATCTGGCTGGTCTTGCTGATCGAAACCATTCTGATCGCTTTCATGGCGACCGTTCTGGGCGTTGTTGGCGGGTTCTTGCTGTCCTTTCCCGCCGCGCGCAACCTGTCTCCGAACAAATGGGTGCTTTGGATCAGCCGCCGCTATCTCGAAATTGCGCGCACCGTGCCCGAACTGGTCTGGGCGCTGATCTTTGTCTTTTGCTTTTCTGTCGGCCCGATGGCGGGCGTCCTTGCGATCGGGCTGCATGCGACCGGCGCTTTGGGCAAGCTTTACTCTGAGGTGAACGAAAACATCGACATGCGGCCGCTTGACGGGGTCAAGGCCGCGGGTGGCACATGGTTCGACCAGATCCGCTATGGGGCGGTGCCGCAAATTCTGCCCAATATCATCAGCTACACGCTCTTACGCTTTGAAATCAATGTGCGTGCCTCGTCCATCATCGGCTATGTCGGTGCCGGCGGTCTGGGGCAGGAATTTCGCACAGCGATGAGCTTGCAGGAATATACAGACCTCTCGGCCCTGTTCGTCATCATTTTCGTCACTGTCATGGTGATTGATTATGGGTCGGAAAAGCTGCGCCACCGGGTCATCGGAATGGAGAAACACCCATGACCCCAACACCGAAAGACATTGATGCCGCCCGCGCGCGCGTGCCGCTGGCGTTTCGTGCGCCGCTGCCTGTGCGGCTTCGGCGCTATGCGTTATGGAGCTTGTTCATTGGGCTCTTTTCTTGGTGCCTCTACGATTTCAACATCACGCCACAGCGCATCTGGGTCGGGTTAGAGCGTCTTGGGTCTGTCTTGGCCTTCATGTTTCCACCCCATATCTGGACCAGCTGGGCCGAATTCGCGCCGATCCTGACCGGTCTGGGGGAAACCCTGGCGATCGCTTTTCTAGGCACCGTGCTGGGGGCTGTCGTGGCCTTTCCCTTGTCCTTTCTGGGGGCCAAGAATATCAACCGCCTGAACTTTTTGCGGCTTGGGGTGCGCCGTGGTTACGATGTGATCCGCGCCTTCGAGACGCTGATCCTGGCGCTGATCTTCATCCGCGCCTTCGGGCTGGGGCCGCTGGCGGGGATTCTTGCCATTGCGGTCAGCGAAATCGGTACTTTCGCCAAGTTATTTTCCGAGGCCATTGAAAACACATCAGAAAAGCCTGTCGAAGGGGTCAAGGCCTCTGGCGGATCAAGGCTGCAGCAGGTGCGTTTTGGAATCATGTCGCAGGTCAACCCGGTGATCTTGTCAATCCTGCTCTACAATTTTGAATCCAATGTCCGATCCGGCACCATTCTGGGCATCGTCGGCGCAGGCGGCATCGGGTTTTTGCTGTCGGACCGCATTTCGGCCTATCGGTGGGACGAGGCATGGTCGATCATCTTCCTGATCATCGCCATGGTCTATCTTATCGACTGGCTGTCCGCGATGATCCGTCAACGCCTGATCGGCAAGTCAGAGCAAGCACGATGAGCGCCGCAGCCCCGAAAAAGCGGCTGAACCCCGCCCCCACTATCCACCCCGACGCCCATGTCGTCGATTGTGAGCTGGGCGCATGGACCGAGGTCGGCAAAGGGACGGTATTGCGCGCAACCACGATGGGCGATTGGTCATATGTCACCCAGGATTGCCACATCGTCTGGACGACCATCGGCAAAATGTGTTCCATCGCAAATGCAACGCGGATCAACCCGGGAAATCACCCCACTTGGCGCGCTGTGCAGCATCATTCGGTTTACCGGGCAGAGGCTTACGGGCTGGGCGACGACGACCAGGACTTCTTTGCATGGCGCAAGGCTGATTGGGTGACCATCGGGCATGATGTCTGGATCGGCCACGGGGTGACGGTGACGGCAGGTGTTGTGATCGGGACAGGTGCCGTCATCGGTGCGGGGGCCGTTGTGACGCGCGATGTCGCCCCCTACACGGTTGTGGGCGGTGTGCCGGCCCGGCTTATCAAGCGCGGGTTCACCCCGCCCCAAGCCGAGGCGCTGATGGAAATAGCCGTCTGGGATTGGTCCCGCGACGCTTATCGTGCTGCACTCCCCGATATCCGGACGCTTGAAATTGATGCTTTCATTGAAAAATATCGCGGCTGATCCGCCTGCAGAGCGTCACCCCCGCAAAGTCATTGACGGCAGTTTGCTTGTGCTGCTGGGGTTCACGCTGGCCGGTGCTGCGGCGGTCCTGTGGATTGCAGGGGTGGCGCGCGCCCTGGATATCATCGCGGAAACCTTTGGTTTGCTGGGCATTCTGGCGCCAAAGATCGCGGCAGGCATCTATATTGCCGCCACATTACCGATGCTGCTGCTGCGTGACAGGGTGGGTCGTCTGATCGGCCAGGAAAGCGGTCTGCGAGGTCTTGCCGTCGCGGCAGCCTGCGGCGCCGCCATTCCCGGCGGACCCATGATGACCTTTCCCCTTGCGGCGGGCCTGACCGTTGCGGGGGCCGATTTCGGGGCAATGGTCGCTTTTGTCTCGGGCTGGAGCCTGTTGGGCCTGAACCGGACATTGATCTGGGAGTTTTCATTTCTGCCAAGCCATCTGGTCTGGACCCGCTATCTGCTTTGTCTGCCTGTTCCGGTCCTGCTGGGGCTTGTGGCGCGGGCCATCACGCGCAGGCGGCCGGTATGAATATCCTGATCGGCACCATCCTGATCGGCGGAGCGGCGCTTGTGCTGTGGTGGCGGCTGCCCAATCAGACCTGGCGGCGCGCATCTTATCGCGCGGCACTCGATACCTTTATGTTCACCGCGCCACGCGTGCTGGTGGCCCTGCTGGGCGCAGGTTTCTTTGCCGAATTGCTGCCCGCAGACCAGGTGCGCGCACTGCTGGGCGAGGATGCTGGCATCGCTGCGATCGTGTTGGCTATTGCGCTGGGGCCGCTGACGCCGGGCGGTGCCTTTGTCAGTTTTGCAATCGGTGCCGCAGCGCTCAAGGCCGGGGCTTCGCCTGTGGCGACAATTGGCTATGTCACCTCTTGGTCACTTTTTTCGATGACCAAGATCTTCGCTTATGAATTGTCCTTTATGGGGCGCAAGGCCACGCTGACCCGCATCCTGATCAGCCTGCCGGTGCCGTTTGTCGTCGCAGCATTTGCCTATGCGCTGTGACGGCGGCCCGATCCGGTTTCGCGGGGTCGTGACGGGCGCCTGCACTTGCTAGACGGCAAGTCCCAAAGCTTGCAACCAGGCAAAACCCTTGGGGATCTCAGCCTTGTCGCGCAGTTCCAACACCAGATGCGGGGCGTTGTCGCAATCGGCCAGCGCACGGAAAACGGCGGTCCATTCGATCTGACCTCGGCCCGGGGCCCAGTGACGATCTGCATGCCCATCCACATCCTGAAGATGCACATGGGCAAGCTGCTGGCCCGCGTCACGCACAAAATCCTCGACCGGCGGCGCGCCCGACATCGCGCGCGCAAGCTGCGCATGGCCGGTGTCGATGGATAGCGCGATCGCCTTCGAGCCAAAGCTATCGACCATCGCGCGGCGGGTTTCGGGGCGCACGTCATGGATGTTCTCGATGACAAGCGTGATCCCCATCGATTCTGCGGCCCGCACGACCGGTCCCAGGATGTCGTGAATCCGGCCCAGCTTGGACGTGGCATAATCCGGCGAGCTGAAGATATTGTTTTGATACCAGAGCGTATAGGGCGAATGCAGCACCATCTGCCGCGCCCCGATCCGGTCTGCGGCTTGCAGCGCTGTCAGGAACCGCGCCGTGATAAGCGGGCGCAATTCCGCATCCTTGTTGTCGATATCAAGCCCTTCATAGGGGCCGTGAATGCCGATCCGCCCCGCATAGCCCGCAAGCGCAGATCTTGCCGCGACGATCATGTCTTCCAGATCAGTGGTCAGTGCGGCATGCGACATGAAATCCTGCAATTCGATGTCGCGGCCTGTATCGAACAACCAGTCGCGGTATGTGCCGATCTCAGCTATTTTCAGACATGCGCCGATCTTGAGCTGTGTCATCTTGGTCTCTCCTTGGGTCTGGAATGCAGATGAAGGTTGCGAGGGCGGCGCATAGGCACAAGCTCATCGCCGCAAAGGACCACCAGCCGCCGTAGGCTTGTGTCACCCATGCAAAAGCGAAAGGGGCCGAGGCGTTGACGCTCATCTGGGCAAAGGAAATCCAGCCAAGCCGCGCGCCGTAGCCTTTGGCGCCGAAAAGCGCCAGGGGCAATGTGCCACGCGCGATGGTCTTGATCCCGTCACCCATCCCGTAAAGCGCGGCCGCGATCATGACACCGGGCAGCGTAAAGCCTGCACCAAGCAGCACGGCAAAACCCGTCAACATCAAGCCAAGGCTCAGCGCATAGGTAAAGAGCGGATACATCATCCGGCTGACCAGCATCTCAAAAAGCCGGCCCACCGTCTTGAATGGCCCAATCAATGCCCCTGCGAGGGCCGCCATGACAGCAGAATGGCCCAGGTCCTGCACATTGGTCACCCAAAGCGTCATCACGGCCCCCATCAGATAACCAGAGAACACGAAAGACACCACCATCCAGAACATGCCGCGTCGCCGCGCGGCACCGGTCAGTTCCGGCCAATTCGGCGCTGTGTCGCGGCGCGGGCTGTCAGGTGTGATCTCTGCACCGCGCAAGCATAGAAAGCTGATTGGGGTGCATGTGATCAGGAAGGCAGCCCCCAGCAACACCCAGGTCATCTGCCATCCGAATGCCGTGTAAAGCCCCAGGGTCACGGGCCAGAAAATCGTCGAGGCCACGCCACCGAACAGCGTGATGATCGAAATGGATCTTTGCGTCGGCACGCTGAGGTCCAGCCGCGCGACCGATGCGAAGGCCACGTTATAAAGGACGAACATGCCCGCAGCCTCGGCCAGAAAAATGGCCATGCATAGCCCTGCAACGCTTTTGACGGCGCTCAGCGACATGATCGCACAGGCCGCCACGATGGTCCCCACCGTCATTACCCAACGGCCACCGATGCGGTCGACCAGACCCCCGGCCAGAGGGGCGACAAGCCCGCCAAAGAACAGCCCAAGCGACAATATTCCAAAGATGTTCGACAAGGACAGGCCAAGATCTGCGGCCATCGCGGGCAACAGGATCGCATAGGCATACATCAGCGTGCCGTAGCCCATGATCTGGGTGAACCCCAGACCGATGGCGGGCAGATAGTCGCGGTGGATCATCCGCGCGGCAAACCAAGATAGGCGGCCCGCCCCGCGACCCAAGTTCCACGGATCGACGGCATGTGACCCTCTGGCCAGTCCATCAGCACCAGATCGGCGCGCTTGCCCAAGGCAATTTCGCCGCGGTCGCCAAGGCCCATCGCCTGCGCAGGCCCTTGCGACACCAAGGACCACAGGCGGCTGCGCTCCGCGCGCCTGTCCAGATCGAGCCGTGCGACAGCGGCCAGCATGGCGGGATAAAAATAGTCGGATGCCAGCGCATCGCATAGCCCGGCCTCGACCATGTCACCCGCCGACAAAGAGCCGATATGGCTGCCGCCACGGGCCGCATTCGGCGCACCAAAGACGATCAGATCGCCATGCGCGCGCGCCGCTTCTGCCGCTTCCATCACCATGGGAAATTCTGCGACATGGGCACCATGCCCCCGAAACCAGTGACGGGTCTCGGCTTTGGTGTCGTCATGGCTGAGCATCGGCGCCCCTGCGGCGCGGGCCAGGGCGGCAACCCGTTCAATCATGTCAGGCACAGCGCTGCGCCGGTCCCAGACCTTGTCCAAAAGCGCGATATAGGCGTCATCGGTCAAACCTGCGCGATGGGCCTTGGACGCCGTGCGCTTTTTCATGCGCGCATCATCCAATGCGGCGATGCTGAAATCGGGGCTGAACTCGAACGCACGATCCTGCATGGAGACGTCAAAGGCCCGCATCGTCATCGAGGTATGGTCGTTGAACGCAAGCGCAGGCAAAAGCGGTCCGGCGAGGGCCCATTCAATCGTCTCTAGCGCCTCAAAGGCAAAGGTTTCCCAGCGCAACTGCATGCGGTTTTCGACCAGCAATCGCGGCGCAAGGTCGCGCAGGGCCTGCATCATGTCACGCCCGCGGGCGATGTCACGCAAACCCGGTTCCCAGCTGAGCGTGACCGCATGATAGGCGGTGGCGATGCCATTGCAGGCAAGCTGGCGATCGGTGTCGATCACGGCGGCCTCTGTCGGGAAATAGACGCCCGGACGTGGCATCAGCTGCCGCTCGAAGGCATCGCCATGCACATCGATCATCGCGGGCGCAAGATACATCCCCCGCGCGTCGATCACCCGCCCCTGCGGCGGGCCGCCGATCTGTGTGATCAGCCCGTCGTCAACCGTCACGCTCGTTTCGACAATATCGCCGGGCAGGAACACCTGCGCCCCTTGGAATGTCATCACCATCAGAGTCGTTCCATGATCATGTGCCAGTGAAACGACCCCGGGGTCTCATGTTCCAGGTCTTTCAGGCCAAGCAGTTCGAAACCCGAGAACAGCGCGAGCAATTCAGCGGCCGAGCAAAAGTAATGCGGGTGCATCTTGTCCGTGCCCGGCGCGTCGAACACCCATGAATTGCGGCTGATCTCGCGGCCTTGATAGGCGGCTTTCTCGTGCGGCAGGCGCCGTTTGGACAGCATTGTCCCAAGATAAGAGCCGCCCGGCCGCAGGACCCGCCGGATTTCAGCGATGGTGCGCAAAAGCACGTCTTCGTCGCCATGATAGATGACGTTCCAGCTGAGGATATGGTCAAACGCCTGATCGGGAAACGGAAGCGCGTCCATCCGCGCCAGCACGGTCTTCACGCCGCCGGTCTTGTCGATCTGGGCAAGACCATCGGGGGCGCTGTCAAGCGCCGTCACATTGAACCCTTGCCCCGCCAGCCACAGCGCGTGCCGCCCGACGCCCGCCCCCAGATCAAGGATGCGCGCACCTGCGGCCAGCCCTTTGGCCCAGGTCGTGACATCGGGTTCAGGGATCAACCATTTGCTGTCCGGAGCGATCCCGGCCCATTGGTCATTCCAATGCTGGTCTGCTGTATCTGTCTTCAACGTTCTTCTCCAATGATCCTTGTCCGGGCCCAACCGCTGACCTGTTCGATCCCGATCACCACGACCGCGATCATCAAAATGACGGTCATCGCGGTCGGATAGTCGAACAGGTCAAACCCGACCTTCAGTTCGATCCCGATCCCGCCCGCGCCCACCAGGCCAAGGATCGTGGATGACCGCACCGCCTTTTCCAGCGCATAAAGCGAGGTGGAAATGAACGCCGGTGTGGCGGCCGGGATGGTCGCGCAGACGACCACATCCATCTTGCGTGCCCCCGTTGCGGTCAGCGATTCCGCGGGGCCTTTCTCTGCACTTTCCATGTCGTCGGCAAAGAACCTGCCGCAAAACCCGATGGTATCGACGACAATTGCAAGCATGCCGGCAAAGGGGCCAAGGCCCACGGCCACCACAAAAACCAAGGCCCAGGCAATATCAGGGACAGCGCGGATAAAGCTCAGCAGGGTCCGGGTGATCTGGTTCGCCCAAGGCCCCGCGATCAGGCCGCGCGCAGCCAACAAAGCGACCGGCAGGGAAAGGATCACACCGATCGCAGCCCCTGCGACGGCGATTTGCAGGGTCTCGACCATTTTCCAGCCAAGCCGGGACAGGACCTGAGGGTCAAGATTGGGCGGAAATGCCCGCGCCGCAAAATCTGCAAAGCGCGGTGGCGAAGACACGACCTTGTCGATCGAAAATCCCGCACCGGCCAGACACCAAAAGACGATGGTGATGCCAAAAGCATATCCCAGAAAAGCGAGCGCCGTCGGGCGTTCAAAACGTGCCGGGGTGAGATCAGTCATAAAGCCCCCGAAGATCGGCGCGGCTCAGCGATGCGGCTGTGACGTCGAGTTTCAACGCTCCGCCCGCAAGGCCCAGCACCCGGTCGCCATATCGCAGGGCATGATCGACATTATGCGACGTAAAGATGACCGTCACGCCCTCGTCCTTTGCCAGCCGGAAAAACAGCTCCATCACGTCTTCGCCGGCCGCAGGATCCAGCGAGGCGCAAGGCTCGTCCGCAAAAAGGATCTCGGGCGCGCTGACGATGGCCCGTGCGATGGCCACCCGTTGTGACTGCCCGCCAGATAATCTGTCGGCGCGGCGCAGCGCGACATCCGCCAGCCCGACCTTTTCAAGCGCGGTCATGGCCGCATCGCGCGAAGGTTTCGGGGCCAAGCCGTGGTTCCAGTGCCGCAGGCCCGGCGCCTTGCCAAGCAAGCCATGCACCACATTCGACAGCACGGACATGCGGGGAACCAGATTATGCTTTTGCGACACCAGCCCCAGGCGGGCCCGAAGCGCCCGCAATTCGCGGCCCCTGGCCCTATGCGCGGCAACGTCAAGCAGCGTGATCTGACCATCACTGACCGGGATCAGGCCCATGAGACAGCGCAAGAGTGTCGATTTTCCCGCGCCATTCGCCCCAACAAGTGCCACGGCTTCGCCACGCGCCAAACGAAAGCTGACATTCGCAAAAACCGGTGTGTCACCATAGGTCTTTGCGATGGTCCGCGCCTCGATATCCACCGGCGAAATCGACAGATTGCGTGGCAAAACCCGGTCCGGCCGCGCTATCGGCGCGACCGCGTTCTGAACCGACAGATCAGTCACCGATAAAGCTGTCAAACTGGGGATAGCCGGCGTTGGTATACATCGACCGGACGTAATCATAGGCGCTGTCATCGATCGCAACCAGATCCATACCGATGTATTTATCGTTCTCCTCATGCGCCGTGATCCCCGCGATCACCAAGGCCTTGTTTGCCAGAATTGCGTCGCGCACAGCCACTGCCGCGTCTTGTGGGACATGGGCGCCAACCATCATCATGTCGTTGGGAAGATCGCCAGAGCGCGCGATCATCTTGAAGAACCCGTAAGGCAGCTCTGTCTCGGTGCTGCGGATGCCCATGAAAGTGCCGGCGTTCATCCCGATGGCATCGATATCGCCACTTTTCAGCGCTTCATGGGCAATGTTGCGCGATGTGTGGATCTTTTCGATATCGTTGACGGGATCAATGCCGTAATCGGCAAGCAATTGCATCGGGCACAACATATTCGAGGTCGAGCCGATATCGCCAAAGGCGACCTGCCGCCCGACAAGGTCCGATGGTGTGTTGATGCCGCTATCCGCACGCACGATGATCGCGCAATGGTAATCCGGGCGGCCCAGACCGATCAGCGGGGTCGCATCGGTCAGCGTGTTGATGACCACATATTCGGCAGGCCCAGAGATGACGAAATCAACTGTCTCGCCGCGCAGCGCCTCTGCGGCAGCGGTGCGCGAATTCACCGGAAAGAATGCGAATGTGTCACCTGTTGCGGTTTCAAGCGCGTCTCTGAACGGACCCCATTCCAATTGCAGGCGTTCCATGCCTTCCACATCGGTTACGGCAATTTTCCAATCTGCCGCCGCTGCGCCAAGGGCCGACACCGTCACCAGGCCGAGCCCCAAAATAAGTGAATTCAATCTCATGACACCCTCCAGTGATCAGTCATCCGAATGAATGGCCTGTGAGTGTGACAATCACGCAAAGCGCGCATGAATTATTTGCAACGGACAAATCGGCTGGCTTGGGCTGGTGACATGGCAGAGCCCGACAAGAGGCTTGAACCTTTGCCAAACAGCGCCGTGCGCCCGTCATCGCCGCAGGCTATGCGCCCGCCTGATCGCTTGGCTGCATTTGCTGCAGAAACCGCGCGATGGTGCGGATACCTGCGGCCATGGCGGCGGGGGGGACATGCTCGTCGGGGTGATGGCTGACCCCGTCCCGACAGGCCGTAAATACCATGCCCACCGGACAAAGCGCGGCCATGGCAGAGCTATCATGCGTCGCACCAGAGGCCAATCTTTGCACCGCCCCAGCACGCCCATCGGACGCGGCCGCATTGGACAGCGCTGCGATCATCTGCGGCGAACAGGGCGTGGCCGGTTGGGCATAGCTGCGCAGGATCTGCAGGGTCAGGCCCCGGCGGGTGGCGATATCACGGGCAGCCTGGGT
The DNA here is from genome assembly GCF_002158905.1 of Yoonia vestfoldensis. Taxonomy (NCBI): domain Bacteria; kingdom Pseudomonadati; phylum Pseudomonadota; class Alphaproteobacteria; order Rhodobacterales; family Paracoccaceae; genus Yoonia; species Yoonia vestfoldensis. Next base: position 388,090 of record NZ_CP021431.1, on the reverse strand, counting down.
CAGCGCTGCCCCGGCCCGTTCGCGCAACGCATCATCGGGCGCGCGGATTTCAAGGGTCAGCGTCACCTCGCCGGGGACGGCATTCACCACGCCGGGGCGGACCTGCAAGGCCCCGACCGTGGCCAGCAACCCCTCGGTTTTGCGGGCCAGTGTTTCGGCGGCCAGCGTCAGCTCTGCCGCACCGACCAGCGCATCGCGGCGCAGATCCATGGGCTGGGTGCCGGCATGCGCGGCCTTGCCGGTCAATGTGACCATATGGCGTTCGATCCCGCAGATCGCGGTGACGATCCCGATATCCTGCGCTGCGGTTTCCAGAACAGGGCCTTGTTCAAGATGGATTTCCACCCAGCCCAGCACCTGTGCCGGGTGGCGTCGCAATTGCGGCAGGGCATCGGGGTTCAGACCGAAATCTGCCATCGCGCGGCGCAGGGTGATCCCATCGCGATCGCGCAGGTCCAGCGCGGCCATATCGAACGTCCCGGCAAGGGCGCGCGGCCCCATCAGCGCCGTGGGAAAGCGCACGCCTTCTTCATCGGCGAAGGCCATCACCTCGACCGCGAAGGGCAGCGTCACCCCCGCCTGCCGCAGCTTTTGCAGCGCCAGCACCGGCAAGACCACGCCCATGATCCCGTCATAGGCCCCACCTTCGCGCACCGAATCCTGATGCGACCCCATCAAAAGAACAGGCGCATCATCCGGGCCATCGCAGCATCCGATCAAGGTTCCGGCGGCATCCAGATGCACCACCAGCCCCGCCTGTTCCATCAAGGCGGTCAAAAGCGCCAAGGCGCTGCGATGTGCGCCGGTAAAAGGCAATCGCGTCACGCCGGGGCCGGGTTCAGAGCAGCCCGCCAGCCGGTCCAGCCAATCCTGCGCCAGCGCGCCCCAATCGGTCTCAATCATGGCCGCGCCAGGGGTTGTTGCGGGTCGGCACACTGGGCAGCCAGGCCGCGTAATCACCGCTCTGGCTGCGTCTATGCAGATCGTCCAGCGCGGCGACCGGGTTTTCGGAATAATCCACCCGCAGGGTCAGCGTGGGCGCATCGTCGGACACCACCAAAAGCGCCGCCGATTGCAGGCCGCGGGTATCGCCGCCTGCCGCCTCGGCCGCCGCCAGCGCCGCCAGCAGGCGTTCTGCCAGCGTGCCGGGCGCGGCCAGGAAACCGCCGCGCAACGCCTCTAGCACCTGTGGGCCAGCCAGCATATTCCCCGAGACTACCAGCCCCGGTGCCATCAGCGCCCCGCGCCATGCGGTATTGGCAGATCCGGTGTGGCAGGCCGTGCCGCCCGCGCGGTCCAGCGCCGCCAATTGTCGCCAGGCGCGCCCTTCATCCGGCCAGGTCACGGTCGCAATCGCCTGTTCGGCACTGTCCCCTGCGCGCATCCGCAGCAGCGTATCTTCGCCCCACATCGTCGATGGCGCCGCCCCTTGCGAGGCGGACATCCCGGCGCGCGAATCGCCCCGCAGCACCCAGCCGCCCACACAAAGCGACCCGGTCGCCGCAGCGCCCCCGAAAGCGCCACTGTTCAAATCTTGTGCAAGAATCGAGAAAGTCATCTGTTTGTTTCCCCTTATCTTGCCAATCTATCATGAAAATTTTGACGAATGCAATTTATCATGATAAATAGCCAAGAATAATCAAACCAACAGGGAGCGCCGGATATGGCCTTTTCATCACTGACCCGCCGTGGCTTTGGGGTACTGACAGCCGCACTTCTGGCAAGTTCGGCATTGGTTACGCCGGCTGCCGCCCAGACACCGGCCGGCGTGCTTGTCGTGGGCCAGATCGCAGAGCCGCAGGCGCTTGACCCGCATGCCGTGACAGCGGTCAACGATTTCCGCATCTTGATGAATATCTATGACGGCCTTGTGCGCTATGCCTCTGGCACGCTGGAGGTCGAACCCGCCCTGGCGGAATCCTGGACGATCTCTGAGGATGGCACGGTCTATACTTTCACCCTGCGCGAGGGTGTGACCTTCCATGACGGCAGCGCCTTTGACGCTGAAGCGGTGGTGTTCAACTTTGACCGGATGCTGAAGGAAGATCACCCATATCACAACACCGGCCCCTTTCCGCTGTCGTTCTTCTTTAGCGCGGTGCAGCAGGTCGAGGCCCTGGATGCGCGCAATGTGCGCTTTACCCTGAACGAACCCTATGCGCCCTTTTTGTCGAACCTTGCCTATCCGACCGGCCTGATCGTGTCGCCCGCCGCCGTGATGCAGCATGGCGCGGATTTCGGCCGCAACCCGTCGGGCACCGGGCCGTTCCGCTTTGCCGAATGGCGCTCGAACGAGGCGGTGGTCATCACCCGCAACGATGATTACTGGGATGGCGTGGCCGCATCCGAGGCCGTGGTCTTTCGCCCGATCACCGATGCCAATACCCGCGTCGCCGAAATGCTGTCCGGCGGGATCGACATGATGGTCGAGGTGCCGCCCGTGGCGCTGTCGCAGTTTCAGGACGCCCGCTATCAGATGGTGGAACAGGCAGGCCCGCATGTCTGGTTCCTGATCCTGAACACCAAGGAAGGCCCTTTTGCCGACAAGCGCGTGCGCCAGGCGGCCAATTACGCCATCAACAAGCAAGCATTGGTGAATGACGTGCTCGAAGGCACTGCCGAAATCGCCGCAGGCCCGACGCCACCCGCCTTTGCCTGGGCCTATAACGAGACGCTGGAACCCTATCCCTATGACCCTGACCGCGCCCGCGCCCTGATCGCAGAGGCCGGGGCCGAGGGCGCCACGCTGACCTTTTATGTCACCGAAGGCGGATCGGGGATGCTGGACCCGGTGCCGATGGGCACGGCGATCCAGGCCGATCTGGCCGCTGTCGGCTTTGACGTGAAGATCGAAACCTACGAATGGAATACCTTTCTTGGCCGGGTGAATCCGGGGATGGAAGGCAAGGCCGATATGGCGCAGATGGCCTGGATGACGAATGATCCCGACACGCTGCCATTTCTTGCGCTGCGCACCCAAGCCTGGCCCGAAGAAGGCGGGTTCAACTCTGGCTATTATTCCAATCCAGAGGTCGATGCCCTGCTAGAGGCCGCCCGCGTGGCCACCGATCAAGAGGAACGCGCCCGGCTTTACCAGGAAATGCAGGTGATCGTACAGGAAGACGCGCCCTGGGTCTTTGTGGCAAACTGGAAACAGAATGCCGTGACCTCGGCTGCAGTGGCGAATTTCGCGCTAGAGCCGTCGTTCTTCTTGCTGCTCAAGGATGTGGTCAAAAACTGACCTGACAGGACCGGGGGCCTCTGGCCCCCGCCAAACTGGGCCATGGCCAAACCGTGACATGGCCATGGCCATGCCATGCGCGGCTTTGGTAAAGAGAATAAAAGGGATCAAGGCGCAATGGGCAGCTATATCTTGAAACGCTTGGTCTCGGCGGTGCCGGTGCTTTTCGGCATCACCATCATCGTCTTCCTGATCATGGCGATGATCCCCGGCGATCCGGCGACCGCGATCCTGGGGGCCTATGCCACGCCGGAAAATGTCGAACGGCTGAACCGCCAGCTTGGCCTGGACCGGCCACTGTGGCAGCAATATTTCATCTGGCTGGGCAATCTGCTGCAAGGCGATTTCGGGCGCTCTTTTGCCCTGAACCGGCCGGTGCTGGATGAAATCCTCGACCGCTTTTCGGCCACCCTGATCCTTGCGGGGACGGCCTTTGTGCTCTGTTCGGCGCTTGGCATCGCGGCGGGTGTTGTCTCTGCCGCGCGGCAATATGGGTTCGCGGATCGGGCGATCACCTTTGTGGTGATCCTTGGTATCTCGGTGCCGTCTTTCTTTCTGGGCATGATGATGATCCTGCTGTTTGCGGTGCAATTACGCTGGTTGCCGGCCTCGGGGATGTATGCGGTCTGGGGCGGCGGCGGGGTCTGGGACCTGATCCGCCACCTGACCATGCCAGCCCTGGCGCTGGCGGTGGTGGCGACTGGGGTGATCGCGCGGCTGTCGCGCGGCGCGATGCTGGAGGTGCTGCGCCAGGATTTCATCCGCACCGCCCGCGCCAAGGGCGTGCATGAACGGCGCGTGATCTGGCGCCATGCGCTGCGCGCGGCGATGGTGGGCATCATTCCGGTCTTGGGCATTCAGGCCGGGTTCGTGCTGTCGGGCGCGGTCTATATCGAGATGGTTTTTCAATGGCCCGGCGTGGGCCGCATGCTGGTTGATGCCATCCTGAAACGTGACATCCTGTTGGTGCAGGGTGGCGTGGTCTTCGTTGCGGCCTGCTATGTGGGCTTCAACATTCTGGTCGATGTGGCGCAAAGCCTGCTGGACCCGAGGATCCGCACATGACCCTGTTTCTGCGACTTGTCTTTCGCAACCGCCTTGCGGGCTTTGGTGCCGTGGTGCTGGGGGTGATCGTGGTTCTGGCACTGCTGACGCCGCTCTTGCCGCTGCATCCGCCGAATGAGACCAATACTGCCAACCGCTTTCTGCGGCCATTGTCAGAGGGGCATTGGCTGGGCACGGACCATCTGGGCCGGGATCTGTTGTCGCGCCTGATGTGGGGCACGCGGCTGTCGCTGGCGGTGGGCTTCGCCGCCGCATTGGTGGCGGGGCTTCTGGGGGCCATGATCGGGGTGATCGCGGGCTTTTACGGCGGCCGCACGGATAATGTGACCATGCGCGGCATCGATATGCTGATGGCCTTTCCCTATATCCTGCTGGCCTTGGCCATTGTCGCCGTGCTGGGGCCGGGGCTGTTTAACGCGCTGGTGGCGGTGGCGGTCGTCAATATCCCGTTCTTTGCGCGCAATATCCGGGGTGTGACCGTGGGCATCGCGCATCGCGAATTCATCGATGCCGCGCGGCTGGCGGGCATGGGCAATACCCGCATCCTGCTGACCGAGGTGGTGCCCAATATCATCCCCGTGATCGTGATCGCCATGTCCACCACCATCGGCTGGATGATCCTTGAAACGGCGGGTCTGTCCTTTCTGGGGCTGGGCAGCCAGCCCCCGCAGGCGGATCTTGGGTCCATGCTGGGCGAGGCCCGCGCGGCGCTGATTTCCGCACCCCATACATCCATCGTGCCCGGGGTGATGATCCTGCTGATCGTGATGTCGGTCAATCTGCTGGGCGACGGTATCCGCGATGCGCTGGACCCGCGGCTGCGTGCGGGGGCCTTGACCCGCCCGCAAGCTGCAACGCGGGTGGACCGGTCCAAAGTGCCCCCCGCGCAGGGTAAGAGCCTGTTGCAGATCGACGCGCTGGAAACGCAGTTCCATGTCGGCCCGCGCATTTACCGCGCCGTCAATGATGTAACGCTGCATCTGGGTCGCGGCGAATGTCTGGGCCTGATCGGCGAATCCGGCTCTGGCAAATCGGTGACAGCGCTATCGGTGATGGGGCTGGTCGCCTCTCCGCCCGGGGTGATCGCCGGCGGGGCGGTGCGGTTTGACGGTCAGGACCTGATCGGCGCGCCTTATGACATGCTGCGCGCTTACCGGGGCCGCAAAGTGGCCTATATTTTCCAAGACCCGCTATCGACCCTGCATCCGCTATACCGCATCGGAGACCAGCTGATCGAGGCGATCCGCGTCCATGACCCCATCAGCCATGCCGCGGCAGAGCGTCGGGCGATCAAGCTGCTGGAGGATGTGCGCATCCCCAATCCCGCGCAGCGCGCAAAGGCTTTTCCGCATGAATTATCGGGCGGGATGCGCCAGCGTGTGGGTATCGCCATGGCGCTGGCCAATGATCCTGACGTCATCATCGCGGATGAACCGACCACGGCGCTGGATGTGACGGTGCAGGCGCAGATCCTTGCCCTGCTGGATGATCTGCGCCGCAGTCGCGGGCTGGCGATCTTGTTCATCACCCATGATTTCGGCGTTGTGGCGCAATTATGCGACCGCGTGGCGGTGATGTATGGCGGGCGCATCGTGGAAACCGGGCCAACGGCCGCTGTTCTGGCCGCCCCGGCGCATCCTTATACAAAGCGCCTGATCGCCTGCGTTCCCGCCTTGGGCGGCGGGCGTCGTGCGCTGGCGGCAATCCCCGGCCTGCCGCCCGCCGTCGATGCCTTGCCCACCGGCTGCGCCTTTGCCCCGCGCTGCACCAAGGCCCAAGAGGCCTGCCGCGCGCAGGATGTGCCGCTGACCGGCGCAGATCGTCAGGTCCGCTGCCTGTTCCCGGAGATCGCCCCATGACGCCCGCGCTGAAAACCACCGACCTGACCCGGACATTCGACATCGGCAAGCGGCTGTTCGGCGCGCCCCGCGCGCGGGTCCATGCCGTCAACCCGATGTCATTCGAGCTGCACACAGGCGAGACGCTGGGGATCGTCGGCGAATCCGGTTGCGGCAAATCCACGCTGGCGCGGATGCTGGTCGGGCTTTTGCCGCCCTCATCGGGCCAGATCGAGATTGAAGGCCGCGCGCTGGACCGCGCCGATCCTGCGGCCTTTGGTCGGCTGATCCAATATGTTTTCCAAGACCCGGTTTCCAGCCTGAACCCGCGCAAGACCATCCGGCAGATCATCGAAGCCCCCCTGCGCAACCTGCATGCGATGACAGGTGCCGCGCTGGACGCGCGCATTGCGGAGCTTTTTGACGCGGTCAATCTGCGCCCTGAATTCCTGACGCGCTATCCGCATGAATTTTCTGGCGGGCAGGCGCAGCGGATCGGCATCGCCCGGGCGCTGGCAGCCAGCCCGCGTATCTTGATCCTGGATGAACCTGTTTCGGCGCTGGATGTCTCGGTGCAGGCGCAGGTTCTGAACCTGTTGGCGGATCTCAAGGCGCGGCTGAACCTGACCTATCTGTTCATCAGCCATGACCTTGCCGTGGTCGAGGCGGTCAGCGACCGCATTGCCGTGCTGTATTTCGGCTCATTGGTGGAAACCGGCCCTGCGGAAAAAGTCTTTGCCTCGCCGCGCCATCCCTATACCAAGCTTCTGGCGGACTCGGCGCCGGTCGTGGGCCGACCGCTGGGGGGGGCGCAGTCAGGGGAATTGCCCGATCCGCTGAACCCGCCGCCGGGCTGCGCCTTTGCCACACGATGCCCGCGCGCATCTGATCTGTGCAAAAGCGTCATGCCCGCATTGCGCGTTGTTGAAGGAGACCAATTTGCCGCCTGCCACCACCCGCTCGACCCATGATCGCCTGTCCCGGCCGCAACAGGTGGCCGAGGCGATCAAATCCTGGGTCATGCAGAACGGCTGGGGGCCGGGTATGCGCCTGCCCTCGGAAACCGAGCTGATCGACCGCTTTGGCATGGCCAAAGGCACGATCCGCGAGGCGATCCGCATCTTAGAGGCACAGGGGCTGGTCAAATCCCGCACCGGCCCCGGCGGCGGCGTTTTCGTGCATCAAGTGTCCGAGGAACGCGCAACCGCCCTGCTGGGCAATTACTTTTATTTCGAACATCTGACCATCGACGATATCTACCAGATCCGGCAGGCGCTGGAACCTGAACTTGCCGCCACGCTGGCCGGCCGCCTGAGCGAGACCCAGCTGGCCGCGCTGCAAGAGGTGATGACCTGCTATTCCGACCCCGCCCGCACCGCCGAGGAAGAACGCGAACAGCATCTTGCCTCGCTGCGGTTCCATGCCTTGCTGGCCGAAATGTCCGGCAATGCGCTGTTGCGGTTTCTGATCCGCTTCACCGCCAATATGCTGGCCGAGATCACCGTTTCACGCCGCCTGTATGTCCAGCCCAACCGCGAGCTTTGGTCCAGCGGGCTTGATTACCAGTCGCGCCTGATCGCCGCGCTGCGCGCCGGTGATGCCATTGCCGCAAGGCAGATACTGTCTGATCATATGCAGAATGCGCATCGCCTGATGCTGATGCAGGAAACGGTGCTGACCCAGCGCTTTCTGCCCGAAAACGAGATTATCTGACCCCGGCCGCAGGACCGGTTCAGACCGCGAACCCCAGATGCCGCGCAGCGCTGATCCGTGCCGTCATGCCGCATCAACCGGCAGCGCAAAGCCGGTCTTGACCCGGTCCATCACCGCGCTGGTCCGAAACCGCAGGACGTTATCTTCGGCAAAGAAATGGCGTCGGGTGAAATCTTCGTAATCGGCCATATCGCGCGCCGAGAGTATCAGGATGAAATCGGCATGTCCGGTGACGTAATAGCATTGCATCACCTCCGGCGCGGCCTGCATGGCGGCCTTGAACCGGTCAAGCGCGATCTTGCGTTCATGTTGCAGCGTGACCTCGACGATCAGGATCAGACCGCGCCCGACAGAGGCCGGATCCAGCACCGCGATCTCGGCTTCGATCACGCCAGAAGCGCGCAGCCGTGCCAGACGTTTGCGGCAGGCATCCGCGGACAGGCCGACATGGTCCGACAAAGCCTCGGCCGTGGCGCGGGCGTTCAGCTGCAAAGCTTCTAGAATGCGGGCATCGAATCTATCCATGCCGACAGGCATCGCGCGAAACCGGCCCAAAGCGAAGCAGATTTTAACCCCCGGTCCGAAAACCGGCCCGCATGGCGCTGATCTGTCGGAAAACAGGGGCAAACCGGCGCAAGATTTATGCCCGCGCGGCTGTGATCGGCATTAATCTGGCCGCAGGATAGGGGGCGCGCATGGGCCAATATGCGAAAAATCACTGGCGCGGGCAGCCGCCCGAGGCGACGGCGCTTTTGCCGCTGGCCGATGCAAGCGATGTCGCCCAGCTGTTGCAGCGCTGTCCGGCCCATATGCCGACGCCGCTGCGCAACGAACCGGCACTGGCCGCCCGGCTGGGTATCGCCCAGCTCTGGCTGAAGGATGAACGTGGGCGCATGGGCCTGGGCAGTTTCAAGGCGCTTGGTGCGGCCTATGCGATTGCCCGCGAAGCGGCGGCGACACAGGCGCCCGACCTGCGCCATGCGCTGCAAGGCCGGGTCTATGTCACCGCCAGCGCAGGCAATCACGGGCTGTCGGTGGCGGCGGGGGCGCAGATCTTTGGCGCGCGCGCGGTGATCTATCTGGCCCGCGCCGTGCCAGAGCCTTTTGCCGCCCGTCTGCGGGCCAAAGGTGCCGAGGTGATCCGTGACGGCGCCGATTACGAGGCCAGCATGCAGGCCGCGGCGCAGGCCGCACAGGCCAATGGCTGGACGCTGCTGTCTGACAGCTCTTGGCCGGGCTATAGTGCTTTGCCGCTGCGCGTGATGGAAGGCTATCTGCAACTGGCCGCCGAGGCCGCAACCCAGATCGACCAGCCCCCGACCCATATCCTGCTGCAAGCGGGTGTCGGTGGGCTGGCGGCGGCGGTCGCGGCCCATGCCCGCCATATCTGGGGCGATGGCCCGCAGATCATCGTGGTCGAACCCCAAGCCGCCCCTGCCCTGATCGACAGCATCCGCGCGGGCACGCTGGTGACGACCACCGGCCCCGTGTCTTGCATGGGACGGCTGGATTGCAAGACCCCGTCGATGATCGCGCTGCATGGTCTGGCGCATGATGCGGATGGCTTTATGACGCTGTCCGAGGATGAGGCCCAGCGCGCGGTTGATCTTTTGGCGCAACATGATCTGCCCACCACCCCATCTGGCGCGGCGGGCATCGCGGCCTTGCTGGCGGGGCTGGAACTGCCGCGCACGGCCCGCGTCATGGCCATCCTCAGCGAAGGGCCAGAGGATGGCTGACCGCGCGATGATCTTTGCAGCACAAGAATACCGGGACCGCCTGGCCAGGCTGCAAGCAGAGATGGCGGCACAGGGGCTGGGCGCGCTTTTGCTGACAACGCCCGCAGATGTTTTCTATACCACCGGTTTTCTGACCCGGTTCTGGGAAAGCCCAGCGCGGCCCTGGTTCGTGGTGGTCCCGCCAAGCGGTGATCCGGTGGCGGTGATCCCCGCGATCGGGGCAGAGCTGATGGGCCGGACATGGTTGCAGGATATCCGCAGTTGGGATGCGCCCGACCCGCATGATGACGGGGTCAGCCTCTTGGCCGGGGTTCTGGCCGAACATGTCCCCGCAAAGGGCCGGATCGGCCTGCCCATGGGACAAGAGACGCATCTGCGCATGCCGCTGGCAGATTATGCGCGGCTGGGCGCAGCACTTGCGCCACGTCAGCTTGTCGATGCGACCGCCTGTGTCCAGCGCGTGCGCGAGGTCAAATCCGCAGCCGAGGTCACCAAGATCCGCGAGATCTGTGCCATTGCAGGCCGCGCCTTCGCCCGCGTGCCCGATTTCGTGGCCGAGGGCCGCCCGCTTTCAGCTGTTTTCCGCGACTTCCAGATCGCGCTTTTGACCGAGGGCGCGGAATGGGTCAGCTATGTCGCAGGCGGCGCTGGGCCGGATGGCTATGGCGATGTCATCTCGCCCGCAGGGCCAGCGCCGCTGCGGCGCGGTGATGTCTTGATGCTGGACACGGGCGCGGTGAAAGACGGCTATTTCTGCGATTTCGACCGCAATTTTGCCATTGGCCCGGCTTCGGATATCGCAAAACGCAACCATGCCGCGCTGTGGCAGGCGACCGAGGACACGCTGGCCGCACTGCGCCCGGGCTTGCGGGCCAGTGATGTGCATGGGCTGCTTTGTGACAGCCTGCGCCGCCATGGCGCGACACCCTCGGGCGGCAGATTGGGCCATGGTCTTGGGGTCACGCTGACCGAATGGCCATCATTCACGCCGCTGGATCACACCATTTTGCGCGCAGGCATGGTGCTGACACTGGAACCGGGCTGCGTGACAGCCGAAGGGCGGATCATGGTGCATGAGGAAAACATCCTGCTGCATGCAGAGGGCGCGGAAATATTATCCCCCCGCGCCGCTTTTGACCTGCCAGAGATCGCGGCATGACCGCCTTTCCCTATCTGCTGGAGGATGACAGCCTGCCGCGCCTTGGGCTGATCGTGTTGCAGGTCGATGAAACCATCGAGCAGGATTTCCGCCACCTTTTTCCCCCGCAAAGCACCAAGCTGCATATCAGCCGGATTCCCTCGGGCGCAGAGCTGACACCCGACAGCATTGCCCAGATGGAAACCGCGCTGCCGGCGGCGGCCAGCCTGTTGCCAAGCGGGCTGGATGTCGTCGGCTATGCCTGCACCTCTGGCACGACGTTGATCGGGGCGCAAAGGGTGCGCGATCTGATCAGCCCCGCAACGCAAAGCCGCCATGTCACCGACCCGCTGACAGCGGCGCTGGCGCAATGCCATGCCCTGGGGCTGGGCCGGATCGGGATTGTCTCGCCCTATATCGCATCGGTTGCCGCGCCGATCCGTGCCGCCTTTGAAGCAAAGGGCATCGCCGTGCCTGCAACCTTGTCATTCGGCGAAGATGTCGAGGCCAAGGTCGCCCGCATCGCCCCCGCATCCATCGCCGATGCCGCCCGCGCGCTGGCGCGGCAGACGCCGCTGGACGGGCTTTTTTTGTCCTGCACCAATCTGCGCACGCGCGATATTCTTGATCCGCTGACGCAGGAATTGGGGCTGCCCGTGCTGAGTTCCAACCAATGCCTTGCCTGGCATATGGCCGCACTTTGCGGGTTGCCCGCGCCGTCACCGGCGGCTGGTGCGTGATATCCGCATCTGTGATCGCGCGTTCGGCGGTTTAGGGATCATCGGGCTGCGGCTGCGGCAGCGGCTGCCAGAACATGGGCAGCGATGCGCCATCGGGCATGGGGCCCCGGCTGCGATGCGGCCTCTTGCGCCGGTCACGATCCACCCGGGGCACAAACAGACCGATCCACAGCAGGTAGAACAACAGCTCGGCCAGCTGCGGGGGCAATGTGTCTTGCACGGCCGGCGCGGTGATATCGGATGTATCGGCGGCTTGCGCCAGAACAGCCAGGATCAGGTTTTCGGATGCGGCGTGATCGCTGGGGGCAGAGGCGCGGCTGCCGTCCTGCGCAGCGCCCGCGATACCGGCCAGCTGATCAAACAGGCTGAGCCGGTAGACAAGGTCTGTTGCCATCGGCGCATCCTTGGCCAGCACGATGCCAAGCGCCTGATCCGGCGCGCCAAGGGTCAGAACCGGCCGCCCCTGCGGATCATGGCAGAATGGCAGCGCAGCCCCGCCCAAAGTTGCGATGACAGGTCTTTGCGTCGGGTCATAGATCAACCGATAGACGCCCTTGTCCAGCAGATCTGCGGGTGTCAGGGATGGGACCCTATCATCGCGACCGCCATCCGGGCCGATCATCGCGGCCAGCAGGTCCTGGCGATGGCTGGCAAAGCTGTTGAAACAGGCCTTGTTGAAAACCAGCAACCCATCCGCGCCAAGATCGACCCCGACATCGGCGGGCAAGACAGGATCTGACGCAAAACCATAGACCGGGCGGGTCGCGATCTTGCGCAGCCGGTCAAGCAGAGCTTGCGCGAATATCCGGTCTTGCGCGCTGATCGGGGTGCCGTTGCTGGCCCCGCGTTTGGCGAAGCTCGCCAGAAAGGTGATGATCGCGTTCATTTCACGGATCAAGGCCGCGACCTTGACTTGCAAGGCGGCAACCGTCTCTTTGCCGGGCAATTGGGTCTGCAGGGTCGCCGGGCTGCGATCCGTGGCGGGGATGTCGTCCATCGCAACCACCAGCGGCTGATCCTGCGGCGACAAGGCCTGCAACAGCCCCCACAGGGTCCGGAGTGATGCCGGTTGCAGCGCATTTGCCGTGCCCGGAAGGCTTTTCACGACCAATGCAAGGCCCTGTTGTGTCGGCAAAAGCCAGGCCTTTAGACCGGGGATGCTGTTCAGGCTCTGGACCACAGATGTCAGCGTCTGTTTGCCCGGTCCCATCGTCAACAGATGGTCCGACAGGGCGGTGGACAGTTTGACGGGGCCCGTTGGCGGCTGCAAAAGGGTATCCGCCCGGACATGGGGGGCAAATCTGGCGACAATGATCTGCGCCGTGCCTTGCGGCCGCGCGCCATCGCCTGCCGACAGCGCCGTCTGGCTGGGCGCGGCAGCCGCGGTGCCGGACGGCGACTGCCCCGCCTTGGCCAACGTTTCAAGCGAGGCCCTCAGGCCGCTGAAAGCCTGCATGATCTGCGCCTTGACCGAGATCGCCGTTTGCACGCTGGCAACCGACCGCTCTGTCAGCGCGGAATTACGGTCCGCCGCAGCGACCGCGCAAAGCACCGGCACGGACGGACCCGTCGGCATGCGCCGTTCCGAAAGCGCGCCATCGGCCAAGGAATGGGCTTTGATGTCAACCAAGTGAAAGCTGCCTCCTTTGTGACAGTAACGGCTTTCAGCGGTGATCCTTTACTTTTGCCGCGCAGCCAATGCGGGCATCCGGCCTTGCGCGCCCCTTGGCATCCCGTGGCAGTCGGGGCAACACCGCGCGGTTTGGGGCCGCGCGGTGCGCGATGCGTCACTTGGCGTTTTCAGCCAGCCAATCGCGCATCTCGTCCATCTCGACCAGCTGTGCGGCGATAATCGCATCAGCAAGGGCCAGCATCTGCGGATCTTCGCCATGGGCGATCAAGACCTGTGCCATATCGATGGCCCCTTGGTGATGGGCGATCATCGCGCAGGCAAAGGCCACATCGGCGTTTTCATGCATCATGCCATCCCGCATGGCGGGCATGCTGATCATCATGCGGCGCATGTTGTCCTGCACATGTTCGGGCATGGATTACAGACCGGCATCGCCCATGCCCATCATGCCAGCGGATGGCGCGCCATGTCCCATGGCCCCGTGGTCCATTGCCCCGTGACCCATTGCGCCGTGGTCCATTGCGCCGTGGTCCATAGCACCATGACCCATAGCACCCGGCGCAGCGACGGTCGTGCATTCTTGGGGCAGCTGGAAAGCTGCGTCCTGCGCGAATGCCACAGATGCGCATGTGGTTGCCGCGATGACGCTCGCCAGCAGTGTTTTGAAAGTGTTCATTTGTTTTCTCCTCGGTTTCGGAATGTCAGGGATGGTCAAATGAACACAGGCCGGGGTGGCGGGGTGATGATTGCAGGATCACGGCCAGAACTGCCTGCAACGGCCAGCGCGGCGGGATCGGTGCGATCCGACCGCTCTGGCATGACAAAAACGAAAGGCGACAGGGCCGGATGGCACAGGCCCATCATCGCGCAGAAAAACGCAGCCCCCGGGCAATCGGCGACGACGGACGGCCCCTGCTGGCTATCTGCGCCAGCAGCATCATGGTGCAGCGCATGGGACAGATGCAAAGCCCGGTCATGGCGGGGTGATGCGGCAGCCTCGGCGGGCAGCCAAACGCATAGCGCGACCAGCAACAAGACCGGCAGCATCGCCACCCGCAATATCACGTGGGGTGGGGCGATGCGGGTCATGCGATGCGCTGTGGTGGGAAACCGGCCTGCAACAGCGCCTGTTCTATCGCCGTGACATCGGCCTGCGTTGTCACCGTGACGCGCTTGGCCGGCAGGTCGATCATGACCTGTGCTGCGGGGTCATGCGCCTGAATGGTCGTGGTGATGGATCTGGCGCAGCCGCCGCATCCCATATTGTCGATCTGGAACTGCATCTGTCCTCCAAGGCGGTTGATATCATTCCCAGCAACATGGGCGTTCCAGCAGATGGAAGGTCAAGGGCCATCATGGCGATGAGCGGCGGCCTGCGCAAAGCCACGCTGGGCACGGGTCCAGACCGCAAATCAGATGATCTTTGGCGCGATACATGTCGAAAGATAGCAAAACCATACTTCCGGATTGATGATGTATCCGATGGTAAGATGGTAAAAATAACGTGTCTTTCAGCGGAATGAAAGCGGATGATGAACGGATAGAGCCGATCTGACCATGTCGTTTATCAACATCAACTCTTTGGACGCAAAGCTGAACAGGCCCAGCGGTCTGCGCGGTGTCATGCATGATATCCTGCGCTGGGTGGATGGCGAGGTCGCAACCTGCAATCAAACGCGGCTTGATGATCCGTCCTCTGACGCGACGCATGCAAGCTTTGATCTGATCGCGCCCGATCTGATTGATGACAGCGCGATCTATATCGTCGATCAGAGCGGCGGGACGTTATCCGCCAAGGTCAGCCATGTGGCGCTGACGGCGAAATCGGTCACAAGCTTTGCCAGCATTGATGCGGCGGTCGCAACCGCGATGGATAATCCCGATGAAAATGTGGCCTTGGTCCTGAACATCGACCTGATCGCGGATATGCATGACGCCGTGGAACAATTGCTCGCGGTCAAGCTGGCCTTGCCGGATGTGCCGGTGATCATCTGTAGCCGGACATTCGCAAAAAACAATTTCTCGCTGCAAAGACGTGCGATCGCGGATGCATCCTTGCGCCTGCCCTGCACGGATGTGTCGCTTGCGCTGGCCATCGAAAGCGGGATTTTGAACAACAAAAGCCGGGGCGGCACTTACCGCTAAGACCCGGCATTCACAGCGATTTATCAGGCGATATAGGCGGCCAAGGCCCCGGATATCCGGTCCCTGTTGGTCTTGATTGTTGTGCGCAGGGCCAACAGCTGTTGGCGGTCGCGCTGATGGGCGGCCTGCTCTGCCGCAGAGAGCGCCTGCGACAATTCCGATAGCCCCAGAACGGCGGTTGATCCGACGACGCGGTGGATCGCGGCCGCGACCTGATCATCCACATCGGGATCGGCGTCCAGCATGTTCAGCAGATCGGCGACCTCTGTCAGCCCGGCCTTGATCAACCTGATCGCATTGTCCCCCCCAAGCGTTTCCGACAAGGAGACAAGGGCGCGCTGCACCTCTGTCCCGGCAGGATCAGCAGCCAGAGATGGCGCGGCAGGCAGGCCAGCGGGTGCGGTTTTCTGCTGGAAATACCCATCCAGAACCGCCGCAATCTCGGCCTGTGTCGCCGGTTTGGTCAAGACGGCGTCAATGCCTGCGGCGCGCACATCCTCGCTGTCTTCGATGTCGGAATAGGCAGTGACCGCGACGATCATTGCCGCGCTGGACGGGCCACCCGCGCGGATGATGCGAGACGCGGTATAGCCATCCATGACCGGCATACTGACATCCATCAAGATGACATCATAGGCGCGCATGGCGGCAAGACCGACAGCCATGCTGCCATCGGTTGCTTCATCAGCGCTATGGCCAAGCTTGCGGACCACCGCCGCAAGCAGCCCAAGATTGATGGCATTATCGTCAACGACTAGGATATTCGCGCACCTGACAGGCGGTTGATCACGCGGGTCATCTGCGGTCGGTGTGGATGCGGCCGGCGCCGCGCCAGACATCGCCGCCGTGGCCAGATCGATGCTGAAACTGAAGGTGCTGCCTTCGCCCGGCCTGCTTTTGAGGCCCAAGGCGCCATTCATCTGCCGGACAGCCGCGCTGGCAATAATCAAGCCAAGCCCGGCACCCTCGCGCTGATGCGCACGATCACCATTTAACATTTTGAACTCTTTAAACATACGATCTTGCTTGTCTAACGCGATTCCGACACCTGTGTCTACAACCGCCACGTCAAGCCGGAACTTTCCGGTGGCGGTCTCGCGGAAGGTCAGCGCGACCGTGACGCGCCCGTTTGTCGTGAATTTGACGGCATTGCCCACAAGGTTGTAAATCGCACGGGCAAAGGCGGCAGGCTCGCCGGTAAATGACGGCAGCGGCCGGTCGCCGAGATCAAGACGCAGGTTAAGCTGGTTATTCTGCGCCGCGGCCAGCGGGGTCAATTCATACAAGATATCAGAGACGATGGCCTTGGGGTCAAAAGGGGCCTCTTGGCGCTGCCAGTTCAGCCGTGTCGTCTCGAGCACGTCATTGATCTGTTGCAGGGCGCGCAGGCTGCAATCGCGCGCGGTCTGCACCAGATTGCGTTCGGTCTGGTCCATCCCGGCCCGGTCCAACAGGTCAAGCGCGGCAATCATCCCTTGCAAGGGGGTGCGCATGTCATGGCTCATCATCGACAGACAGGTCGATTTGGCCTCGGCGTTGCGCTCGGCGGTCTCGCGGTCGGTGCGCAGCTGGTCCTCGGCTGCGGCAACGCCGGTCACGTCGCGGATGAAGGCGATCAGGATCGGGCGGCCATCAGGGCCGGGCTGCGCCGTCACCGAGATTTCAGCCGGAAAAGACGGCCCGTTCGGCCGGCGCGCCGTGACACGCAGCGCCCCCGCGCCGATCATCTGCGGCGGCAAGGCGGCCAGATCAGGCCCATCACCTGCATCCAGCGCGATCAGCGCCGCGATGTGAAGGCCGGTCAGCCCGTCACCCGGCCGCCCGAAGAGGCGGGGCGCTGCCGGATTTGTCAGCATGATCCGGCCATCGGCGTCGGCGATCAGGATCGCCTCTGAAGACGCATCAAACACCTGGCCCGCAAGGCCGGGCAGATGCGGCATCCGCCTTGCCGCCCCATACCACAGCCACAGGGCCAGACCGCCCCCCCCAGCAGGGCCGCGGATGCCATGATGGTCTGGACCCAGATTGCGCGCAGCATCGATCGTTCCGCATCGCGCGCGCGGGCGGCCTGCGCCGCACTGGCCGCGGTGATATCGCGGATGATCGGCGCTGCCGCCTCTAGGCGCGCCAGCAATGCCGGCAGCCTGGCCCTATCCGCAGGCGTGATCGCAGCGACATGATCCGCAACCGCGCTGCGCGCCGCATCAAGCGCCATCAGCCTTTCGCCAAGACCGGATGCGGCGGCAGGGTCAGGCAAGATGAGCCGCGCCGTCGCAGCATGTTGGGAAAACCGGTCGGACGCAGCCTGCAACCGGGCCACGGCGCTTTCTTGGTCGGCCAGAGGATCGGAAGGGCGCGCAGACAGATCATCGGCCGCCATCACCAGCGCGCGATAGGCCGCGTCAAGATCGGCCAGATGCCATGCGCCGCCTTCGACAGCCGCGCTGCGCATCACTTTTAGGCGGTCATGCAATGACGCCGCATTCAAAAGCATCGCCCCGGTCGATAACAGCAGCAAAAGAACAAGCGACACGACGACAGAACGACGTGATTTCACGGGCGCAAAGATATTGGATGTAGCGGACGCCATGACACCCTTTCAGTCCGAAAGACCCTCGGCCTGAGTTTGTTACGAAATTCTTAACGCTAAAAATTTACCGGTCAGATACCAAATGGTGCGATCACGCGGATAATCCACCATTTCCATTATTTTGCCACGCACACAAAACACGCCACCGGCCCTGCCGTGATCGCGGCCCCGCGAACCAAGCGGCCGCGCCATGAAATCACGCATGCCCGCAGGCCGGTGCAGGGCAGATTGGCACAGATCTTGCCTTTAAAAACTGCGGGAATATCACCATACCATGCAGTGACCGCTGCCGGGGTTACAGCCAACGTGGCAAAAACGCCACATGATCGATGAAAGGTTTGCCCCGGCACGAGTACTCCCCCCAACAAAGCGGTAACAGTGGCCAAAAGCAATAGAAAGATAACTTTCGATACAAAGTTATCTTAAGTTATTGTGTTACTTTTCCTTCTGGTAGTTTAAGAACTTTACACGGGGCAACGCGAGACGCGACTTAGAAAAATCACTTTATAGGGTTAGAAATATCTTTCGACGCACGCATCGGCTGTGTGGAAATATCAAGGGAGGCACGTTTAGTGATACAAATACGTTTTCTCGCAGGTCAGCAATCATGACCCGCATACTTGTCGCTGACGACCACCGATTGATCGCGGAATCTGTCTCGTTGTCTCTTTCGATGAGCGAGGGATTCGAGGTCGAAGTTTCCGACAGCCTGTCCTCGACGCTGGAAAAAATCGTGTCGGAACCGCCCTATGCCATTGTCATGCTGGACCTGCGCATGCCCGGCATGGACGGGATCAACAGCATCAAAAAGGTGGTCGAGGCCGCTGGTGACGCGAATGTCGTGCTGTTCTCGGCCAATGCCGACACCCATACCGTCACCCGCGCGATCGAGGTCGGCGTGCGCGGTCTGGTGCCAAAGACCCTGCCGCTGCAATCATTGGGCAGCGTGCTGCGGCTGATCCAATCGGGCCAGATGTTCATCCCCGCCGAAAACCGCGTCGCCCCCGGCGATGCCCGCGGCCAATCCCTGTTAAGCGAAAGCGAACTGGCGGTGTTGCAGATGGCGGCATCGGGCATGACCAACAAGCATATCGCCAATAACCTTGATATGAACGAAGCCCGGATCAAGATGCATATGCGCACGATCTGCCGCAAGCTTGATGCGCGCAACCGCGCCCATGCGGCCATGATCGGCCGCGATATGGGGATTGTCGATCACTAAGCGTGATCGCGGCCAGGCGGTTTGCGACAAAAGCTGGGCCATGAAACGCCCTCGCCCTGCCGCCGCCCGCTGGCCTTTTGAAATGAATTCAGCGCATCAATTGGTGCGAACAGGCTGATCCCGCCCTCTTGCAGCTTGGACAGGCGCGGGGTGACGGGCTGTTTCATTCATCCGTCATTCATTTGCCAAAGGGCGCGCGTGTCACCACGCAATGGCCCCTCTCTGTCAGTTTTTTGACGCCGCAGACCCATGCGCACCTGCCGGACAGGTGCCACGGGCCAGCGCCGCGATGGACGGGCCGCGCATATTCGGCGTGATCCGCGGAACATTGCCCGCCGCTGCATGTTGCACAGCAACAGGCCACAACCTCTGAAAAAAGGAAACTTGGTGCATGTGCATATTTATCTTGCCCGTTAACAAGGCAGCGTCGGAGCATTTGCAGGCATCGGTCACTTTGTTGGCGGGGAATGCCGTGGCGACACCCGCAATGCGGGCTTGTCAATCCAATTTTTACATCTAAGGGTTGCGCGGCCAGCCGTCAAAAGCGGGGCACAACCAATCTGCGGCAGGCGCCACCAGCCCTTTCCAACAGCAGCCCTTTCCAACAAAGGCAACAGGGAGATTCTCGTGACACTTACAACGCTACTCAAGGCCAGCAGCGCCATTGTCCTGCTATCGGCCATCGCCGCCAATGCGCAGGCGACGCATCCCGAAACCGGCGAAACGCTGGCCGAGGTGCAAAGCTTTACCTACCGCGTGCTGGACGAACATTCCTCCGTCGATCCGCAGGTGGTCGAGGATGTGACCGGTGCCGAGGTCGTGCGCGACCTCTTCGAAGGCCTGATGAACCAGAATGCCCAAGGCGAGCTGATCCCCGGTGTCGCCACAGGATTCGAGGTCTCGGATGACGGGCTGACCTATACATTCACCCTGCGTGACAATGCCCGCTGGTCCAATGGCGACCCGGTGCTGGCCAGCGATTTCGTCTATGCGTGGAAACGGGCTGTCGATCCCGCACTCGCATCGGAATATGCCTGGTTCATGGAATTGATGTCGATCGAAAACGCCGCGGCCATCATCGCGGGCGAGATGGACAAGGACGATCTGGGCGTCACCGCCCCCGATGACAGCACCTTTGTCGTCACCCTGTCCCAGCCCCTGCCCTATTTTGCGCAGATGACAACGCATTCCACCACCTTCCCCGTCCATCCCGCCACCATCGAGGCGCATGGCGATGCCTGGACCCGCCCGGAAAACATCGTGTCGAACGGGGCCTATATCCTGCAAGAACATGTCCCGCAGGAACGTCTGGTCCGTGTGCGCAACGAGATGTATTGGGACAATGAAAACACGATCATCGACGAAGTGACCGCCTTGGTCATCAATGATGTCAATCAGAGCCTGACCCGCTATCTGGCCGGCGAGCTTGACCGGACCGAGGTGCCCCCCGGCCAGTTCCAGCGTCTGTCCGCCGAATACCCCGATCAGGCGATCAGCATTCCGCGCCTGTGTTCCTATTACTATAACTTCAACCTGTCCGAAGGTGGGCCAGAGGCGTTTCAAGATGTCCGCGTCCGTCAGGCAATGAACCTGGCCGTGAACCGCGATGTGATCGTGAATAACGTGCTGGGTGCGGGCCAGACGGCGGCCTATAACTTTACCCCCGTGCGCACAGCTGATTTCACCTTGCCCGATCTGCCGATTGCCGCCATGACGCAGGAAGACCGCAACGCAATGGCCGTCACGCTGATCACAGAGGCCGGTTACGGCATCGGTGGTGAGCCGCTCAGCATCGAATTGCTTTACAACACGGACGAGGCGCATCGGAACATCGCCGTGGCGCTTGGCCAGATGTGGCAGCAGACGCTGGGCATCCAGACGACGCTGGCCAATCAGGAATGGCAGACATTCTTGCAGACCCGCGGCAACCAGAACTTTGAAATGGCGCGCGGCGCATGGTGTGGCGATTATAACGAAGCCTCGACCTTCCTTGATCTGGTCACCACCAATTCGGGCTATAACGATGCGAAATATTCCAACGCCGAGGTCGATCAACTGATGGCCGCGGCCAAGACCGCCGAAGACCCACAGCCGAATTATACCCGCGTCGAACAGATCATCGCCGAAGAAGTGCCGATCATCCCGATCTATCATTATGCCGATGGCTACATGTTCAACCCGACGCTGAAGGGCTGGCCCGTCGATAACGTCGAACAGAATTGGTACAGCCGCGAGCTTTATTTCGTCGCGAGCGAATAAGCCGATCTTGCGGTATCAGACCTGCGCCCTGCGACCGGGGCGCAGGTATTCTCTTTTCGACCACAGGGACAGCCATGTTCAATTTCGTGCTGAAACGGCTTGCGATTGCCGTGCCGACAATTCTGATCCTCGTGATCTTGTCGTTCATGCTGATGTTTGCAGCCCCCGGCGGGCCGTTCAACAGCGAACGCCCTTTGCCGCCGCAGGTGCTGGCCAATCTGGAGGCGCGTTACGGGCTGGACCAGCCCTATTGGAAACAGATGTATGATTACGTCGTGAACGTGGTCACGCGGTTTGATTTCGGCCCCTCGTTTCAATACCGCGACCGGACGGTGACAGATGTCATCATGCAAGGCTTTCCGGTCACGCTGACCTATGGGTTCTGGTCCTTCGTCGTCGCGGTGATCGTCGGTGTGTCGCTGGGCGTGGTTGCCGCGATCAAACACAACACATGGCTGGATTACCTTGCCGTGGGCATTTCGGTCGGCGCGCAGGTGCTGCCCAATTTCGTCATGGCGCCTATTCTGGTGCTGGTCTTTACGCTGTGGCTGGGCTGGTTGCCTGGCGGTGGCTGGCAAGGCGGCCAATGGCAATATCTGATCCTGCCGGTGATCGCGCTGTCCACCAGTTACATGGCGTCGATTGCGCGGATCACGCGATCATCCATGCTCGAAGTGCTGAACGCCGGTTTCATCCGCACGGCGCGTGCCAAGGGTCTGCCAACATGGCGGATCATTCTGGGCCATGCGCTCAAACCCGCGATGCTGCCGGTCTTGTCCTATCTGGGGCCTGCATTCGTGCTGATGATCACGGGATCGGTCGTGATCGACGTCTATTTCTCGACCGGTGGCATCGGGCAGTTTTTCGTCAATTCGGCCTTTAGCCGCGATTATGCGGTCATCATGGGGATCACCATTCTGGTGGGCGTGCTGACCATTGTTTTCAACCTTCTGGTCGACGTGCTTTACGCATGGATCGACCCCAAGATCCGGTATTGAGGGGCGCCCAATGTATCCCGACAAGACAACCGGCGCTGGTTTGGTCGATGCCGTCCATTTGGCCGAGGTGCAAGGCCGGTCGCTGTGGAAAGACGCGCGCCAGCGGTTCATGCGCAACAAGGCGGCAGTGGCCGGATTGGTCGCGCTGATCCTGATCACGCTGTTTGCGTTTTTCGGCGGGCTTCTGGCAAGGTGGAGCGCCGAGGAAATCGACTGGGCGATGATGGGCAATGTCGCGCAGGCCGGCGGGCCAAGCCTGTCGAACGGCCATTATTTCGGCGTCGATGAACTGGGCCGCGATCTTTATGCGCGCACGGTGCAGGGCACGCGGATTTCGCTGCTGGTCGGGTTTGTCGGTGCCGCCATCGCGGTGA
This sequence comes from Yoonia vestfoldensis, assembly GCF_002158905.1. Taxonomy (NCBI): domain Bacteria; kingdom Pseudomonadati; phylum Pseudomonadota; class Alphaproteobacteria; order Rhodobacterales; family Paracoccaceae; genus Yoonia; species Yoonia vestfoldensis. Next base: position 365,395 of record NZ_CP021431.1, on the reverse strand, counting down.
TTGTCGGCACGCTTTACGGGGCCATCGCGGGCTATTTTGGCGGCCGCACCGACGGGATCATGATGCGGATCGTCGATATCCTGATGGCGATCCCCTTCATGTTCGTGCTGATCCTGATGCTGGTGATCTTTGGTCGGTCGATCCTGATGCTGTTCATCGGGATCGGGCTGATTTCATGGCTGGATATGTCGCGGATCGCGCGGGGCCAGACCCTGACCCTGAAAAACAAGGAATTCGTCGAGGCCGCCATTGCCATCGGCGTGCGCCCGATGACCATCATCCTGCGCCATATCGTGCCGAACCTGCTGGGGCTGGTCATTGTCTATGCCACGCTTTTGGTGCCGACCATGATCATCACCGAAAGCTTCATCAGCTTTCTGGGGCTGGGCGTGCAGGAACCCGCCACATCGCTGGGCGCGCTGATTTCGGCGGGCGCGGGCCAGATGCAATATGGCGTCATCTGGCAACTGGCCTTTCCGCTGTTTTTCTTCATCGTGACGCTTTTTGCGTTCTTCTTCGTGGGCGACGGGCTGCGTGACGCGCTCGACCCCAAGGACCGCTGACATGACCCTCCTGCAGACCAAAGACCTGACCGTCACCTTCCAGACGGCCGATGGCCCCGTAAACGCGGTGAATGGCGTGAATTTCAGCATCGACAAAGGCGAGACATTGGCCATCGTCGGCGAAAGCGGGTCGGGCAAAAGCCAGACCGCCTTTGCCATCATGGGCCTGCTTGCGCGCAATGGCCGCGCCTCTGGGCAGGCCTTGTTCGACGGGCAGGACCTGCTGGCGATGCCGCAAAAGGCGCTGAACAAGATCCGCGCCAATGATGTCGCGATGATCTTTCAGGATCCGATGACATCGCTGAACCCCTATATCCGCATTTCCGACCAGATGGCCGAAGTGCTGACCCTGCACAAAGGGATCAGCAAAGGCGACGCCATCACGCAATCCGTGCGGATGCTGGATGCGGTCGGCATCCCCGATGCCAAAGCGCGGATCAGCAGTTTTCCGCATGAATTTTCCGGCGGCATGCGCCAGCGGATCATGATCGCCATGGCGCTGCTCTGCGAACCGCGCCTGTTGATCGCGGATGAACCGACAACCGCGCTGGACGTCACGGTGCAGGCCCAGATCATGCGGGTGCTGGCCGATATCCGCCGCGATTTCGGCACGGCGATCATCCTGATCACCCATGATCTGGGGATCGTGGCCGATGCCTGCGACCGCACACTGGTGCTTTATGGTGGGCAGATCATGGAAGAAGGGCCGACCGATGATGTCTTCGCACGCCCCTCGCATCCCTATACGGCGGGGTTGCTGCGCGCCGTGCCGCGCCTTGACCGCGATGATGACGCCTTGCTGACCATCGCGGGTGAACCGCCCGATATGTCGCGCCTGCCTGCGGGTTGCCCGTTCTCGCCGCGCTGTGCCGCCGTGATGCCGCATTGCCCCACCGACAAACCCCGCTTGGACGGTTTCGACGGCAATCGCCGCCGCGCCTGCCACCTGCCAAAAGACGAGGTCGCATGATGGCACCGATCCTTTCCGTGCAGGACCTAAGCGTCACCTTTGACATCCATTCCCAAGGCGCCTGGCCCTGGACCAAGCCGCAAAAACTGCATGCCGTGAACGGGATCAGCCTTGATCTGGCGCCGGGTGAATGCCTTGGCGTTGTCGGCGAAAGCGGGTCGGGCAAATCCACCCTGGCGCGCGCCATCGTCGGCACCGTGCCATCAAGCCAGGGCAAGATCCTGTTCGAAGGCCACGATCTGGCGGCGATGTCCGCATCGGCACGCCGCGTGCATCGCAAAGATGTGCAGATGATCTTTCAGGACCCGCTGGCGGCCCTGAACCCGCGCATGACCGTGGGCGATATCATCGCCGAACCGCTGATCACGCATGAACCAAAAGTCCCCCGCGCCGAGGTCCGCAAACGGGTGCAGGCGCTGATGGAGCGTGTGGGTCTGCTGCCCAATCTGGTGAACCGCTATCTGCATGAGTTTTCCGGCGGCCAATGCCAGCGCATCGGGATCGCGCGTGCGCTGATCCTGAAACCCAAATTGCTGATCTGCGATGAACCTGTCTCCGCGCTCGATGTGTCGGTGCAGGCGCAGGTGGTGAACCTGCTGCGCGAATTGCAGCGGGATATGGGGCTGTCGATGATCTTTATCGCGCATGACCTGAGCGTGGTGAAACATGTGTCCGACAAGGTGATGGTCATGTATCTGGGCCGGATGATGGAAATGGCCGCCAGCAAACCGCTGACCACCGGGCCGCGCCATCCCTATAGTCAGGCGCTGATCGCATCGGTGCCGATCCCCGATCCGGTGCTGGAACGCGCGCGCAAACGGCCTGTGCTGGAAGGCGAATTGCCCTCTCCGCTGCGCCCGCCCTCGGGCTGTGTGTTCCGCACGCGCTGTCCCAAGGCGCAGGCCCTCTGCGCCGAGATCCGCCCGCCGATGATTGATGCCGAGAACGGCCATCTGGTTGCCTGCCATTTCGAGGAAAAGCAGGATATGCTGGCCGTCACGGGCGCAGACGTCAGATAGACACCTGTTGCAAGATCGCATCCCGCGTCACGGCGCTGGCGGGTTGCGACAGCACGACCTCGCCCCGGTTCAGCACGCAGAACTGGTCGGCGAGGCTATAGGCGAAATCGAAATATTGCTCGACCAGCACGATGGCGATCTCGCCCTCGTCGCGCAAAAGCGCGATCACCTTGCCGATCTGCTTGATGATATTGGGCTGGATACCTTCGGTCGGTTCATCCAGCAACAGCACCTTGGGCCGCGCGATCAGCGCGCGCGCGATGGCCAGCTGCTGTTGCTGCCCGCCCGACAGATCGCCACCGCGCCGGTCGCGCATGTCGAACAGCACCGGAAACAGCTCATAGATCCGGTCGGGGATCTTGTGCTCGCTACGCGGCAGACACGCGAAACCGGTTTGCAAGTTTTCGGTCACACTCAGCAGCGGAAATACCTCGCGCCCCTGCGGCACATAGGCGATGCCCGCCTGAGCGGCCTGTGCCGCGCGGGGGTGGTGCAGCATCTGCCCGTCCAGCGTGATGGTACCGCCCGAATAGGGATGCCGCCCCGCGATGGCGCGCAAAAGGCTGGTCTTACCCACGCCATTGGTGCCCATCACCGCCGTGACCGCCCCCGCCGGCGCATCCAGCGACACGCCCCAAAGGATCTGCGATGCGCCATAATGCAATGTCAGGTTTTCAACTTTCAGCATGGTTCAGCGCCCCAGATAAACATCGATCACCTGCTGGTTCTGGGTCACATGATCGAGTGACCCTTCGGCCAGCACGGACCCTTCGTGCAGCACGGTCACGCGGCAATCCAAGCGGCGGATGAAGTCCATGTCATGTTCAATCACCACCACCGCCCGCGTCTGGGCGGCACGTTTCAACAGATCCGTGGTATGTTCGCGTTCCGCAGGGGTCATGCCAGCGGCGGGTTCATCGACCAGCAATAGACGCGGGTCTTGGGCCAGCAGCATCCCGATTTCCAGCCATTGTTTCTGTCCATGGCTCAGGTCACCCGCGCGGTGGTCAAGGCGGTCGGCCAGCCCGACCTCTGCGGCCAGATCGACGATCCGGGCATTATCGGCGGCACCTGCCTTCCACGCCAGCACCGCAAAGGGGCCGCGTTTGTTTTTCAGCGCCATCGACAGGTTGGCGCGCACGGTCTGATCCTCGAACACGGTGGGTTTCTGGAACTTGCGCCCGATGCCGGCCTTGGCGATCTGGCTTTCGGACAGTTTGACCAGATCGGTGGACAGCTCGCCCCACAGCACGCGGCCTTCATCGGGGCGCGTCTTGCCGGTGACAATATCCATGAACGTGGTCTTGCCCGCGCCATTGGGGCCGATCACGGCGCGCAATTCCGGCTCTCCTATCGCAATGGACAGATTGTTGATCGCGCGGAACCCGTCGAAAGTGACCGAAACGCCCGAGACTTCCAGCAGGGTCATGATTTTTTCCTTACCAGATAATCGAACAATCCGCCGATGCCCTTGGGAAAGAACAGCGTGACGGCGACAAACCCAAGCCCCAGCAGCACCAGCCACCAATCGGTCCAGACGATGCGAAACAGCCCCAGATCGACATTCGGCGCGCCACCGCCGGTCAGCCAGCTGGACAGCAGCGACACGAAAGCCGCCCCGATCACCGCGCCATAAAGCCGCCCGCGCCCGCCAATCGCGACCCAGACCGCCAGATAGATCGAGGCGATGGGCGCAATCTCGGCGGGGTTGATGATGCCCGCCTGCGGATAATAAAGCGCGCCTGCAATGCCCGCGACGACGGCGGTGATGGTGAAAACGAAAAGCTTGTAGCTTTCGACATGATAGCCCAGAAACCGCACCCGCGCCTCGTTATCGCGGATCGCGCGGATGACAGAGCCGAACTTGCCCGACACGACCCAAGCGAACAGCAGATAGCCAAGCCCCAGCGCCAGTGCCGATGCCCAGAAGAACCAGACGGATATCACCGCCTGCGGCACATCCAGCGCGCCGGGGATATTCTGCAAACCGGACAGCCCATTATTGCCACGCAATCCGGTGTCGTTCTGAAACAGATAGAGCGACAGCGCCAATGTCATCGCCTGTGTCAGGATCGACAGATAGACGCCTGTCACCCGGCTGCGGAACGCCAGCCAGCCAAAGACCAGCGCCAGCAGACCCGGCACCAGAACGACCAGCGCCAGCTGTGCGGGCAGCGATCCGGCAAAGGTCCAGATCAGCGGCAGATCAGAACTGCCGACAACGCCGAAAATCTGGGCCGCGACAGCCTCGGCCACTTCGGTTTCGGTCGCGGGGATCGCCCCTTGGGCCAGGTTGTCGCGGATCACGATCTCGGTGCGCGCATACATCAGCCACATCCCGATGGCGTAGCCGCCCAGCCCGAAAAAGGCGAAATGCCCAAGGCTGAGGATGCCGCAATAGCCCCAGACCACATCCATCGCGATGGCGATCAGGCAGAGGCAAAGGGTCATGCCAAGGATCTTCACAAGATTGGTTGAAATCACGCCCGCCCCCATGCCCTCGGACAGAAGGGTCACGATCAGGGTGAACAGACCAAGCAGCCCCATGAACCACGGGACCGAAGGGTTATCGCGCAGAAAGCTGCGGTTGGGCGGGGTGGCGGTGCTGTCCATCGTCATCGGATCAATCCCCTGCCGCGCGGCCTTTGAGGGCGACGATGCCCTTGGGCCGGAACTGGATGAACAGGATGATGAACAGCACCATATAGGTCTGGGCGGCCAGCGTATTGGCGGGGTTGAACCATTCGATGCCCTTTTGCAGCGACCCGATCAGCGCGGCCCCCGCCAGCGTGCCGAACACAGACCCGACACCGCCGACAACCACGGTCATGAAGCTTTGCACGATATAATTCGCCCCCATCTCGGATGTGACCTGCGCGACCAGCCCGATGGCGACACCCGCCACACCGGCGATGCCCGACCCCAGACCAAAGGTCAGCATGTTGATCCGGTCGGGGTTGATCCCCATGCTGGCCGCCATGCCGGGGTTCTGGGTGACGGCGCGGACCTCTAGCCCCAGACGGGTGCGGTTCAGGATATAAAGCAAAAGCAGCAAAAACAGCGCCGCCATCACGACAATGGCGACCCGCACAGCGGCGACCGAGACCAGATCGTTGATCTGTATCGCGCCGGCCAGCCAATCGGGGGCGGTCAACGGGCGGGCCTGCGTGCCAAAGATGTTTTTCGCCAGTTGCTGCAAGGCGATGGATATCCCGAAGGTCGCCAGCAGCGTTTCCAGCGGGCGGGTGTAGAGATGCCGGATCACCAGCCTTTCCATCACCACACCCGCCAGAAAAGTCACCGCAAAAGCCAGTGGCAGCGCGACGACAAGCGAGGTGGTGTAATTGGGAATGACCGTCTGGACGACATAGCCAGTATAGGCCCCCATCATGATGAATTCGCCATGCGCCATATTGATGACCCGCATCACGCCAAAGGTGATCGCCAGCCCGATGGCCGCCAGAAAGAAGATCGAGGCCAGCGACAGCGCGTCAAAACCCAGGCTGAGGAATTGGAACAGCGCGACTTTGGTCGTGGTGGCCGCCTGTGCTGTGGCGGCGGCACTGGTCACGGCGGGATCGGGTTCCAGATAGGCGTCGAAAAAGACATATTGCGCGACGGCAGCCTGCATATCGGCCTGCGTCACCAAAGGCGGCACGGTGCCTGCATCCTGCAGCGCCTGATAGGCGATGATCCGGTTGGCATCGGTGTCAAGCTGGTGGACAGGCACGCCGCCCACCGCCCCATCGACCACATTAACGCGCAGCGCGTCGCGGATCGCATTGCGCCCCGGTGCGGCAGGGGCAAGGCCCGCGGCGACCAGCGCATCATAGGCGGCGGCAAGGGTGATGTCCTGCCCCGGTGTCTTGACCAAGGCGACGTTCACATCCGCAGGCAGGCTGGGGGCGACATCGGCGCGGCTTTGCAGCAATTGGTTCAGGACAGACCGGGCGGGCGTGCTGACATCGCCGCGCAAAGCGTCAATCGCGGCGATCCGCGCAGCGCTGTCAGGGTCAAACCGCGCGACCAGCAGGGCGATCAGCCGGTCCATACGGGCGGCGATGGCGGCGTCATCCTCGGTCGCGCGGGCGGCGCGAATGGCGGCGATCTGATCGGCGTCGGGGCTGCGGGCGGCGGCATCAAGGGCCGCGATCCGGCGGGCAGGGTCGGGATGCATCAGCTCGAAGGCGACCAAAGCCGCGCCGATTTCACGGCGCACACCGGCATTGGGGCGGATCTGGTTGACCTCGCGGGTGCCGACAATCGCCAGCTCTGCGCCGCTGTCGATGTCGATCAGGGTCAGATCGCCACCAGCGGGCGTGGCATAAAAGAACAGCCCGTCACCGGGGCGTTCATACACCGCGCGGTCGGACCAGAGGCGTAGAAAATCAACCGTGCCCGGCGCATCTGCGGCAAGCAGGGCGCGCAACACATCCGGCACGGTAGACCGCGACGGATTGGCGACATCTTCCTGCACATTTTGCAGCACATCCTGCAAAGGCGTTTCGGCGGCATCCTGCGCCAGCGCCGGACCAATCAGCAATGGCCACAGCAGGGCAAGGGCGCAAAGGCGTCGCAACATGATGGGGCACTTTCGGTTACGGGTCATCGGATCGGGGGCGCGCGCAGGTCGCGCCCCCAACACAGCTTTAGTAGTTCGAGGTCAGCTGCACGCAGGTGCTGGTCGCGGTGTCATACATGCCGCATTCCAGGGTCTGCCAATCGCTGGTCCAGGTCGCGCTTTCGGTCAGGAAAGGCGACCAAGCCTCGCCCGCGACCTCAGGTGTCTGGCTGATGATGTCGAATTGGCCGTCGGCGCGGATTTCACCGATCAGCACGGGTTTGGACAGGTGGTGGTTGGCGTTCATCACCGCCATACCGCCGGTCAGATTGGGGAATTCCTGCCCCCACATCGCCGCGCGCACGGCATCAACATCGGTGGTGCCCGCCGCTTCGACCGCGTTCACCCACATGTTAAAGCCGATGTAATGCGCTTCCATCGGGTCATTGGTCACGCGATCGGTGCTGCCGATGAAGTCATGCCATGCGGAAATGAAGGCCTCGTTTTCGGGCGTATCGGCGGACATGAAATAGTTCCACGCCGCCAGATGGCCGACCAGACGCGAAGTGTCGAGACCCGACAATTCCTCTTCGCCGACCGAAAACGCGACGACGGGGATATCATCGGCGCTGACGCCTTGAGCGGCCAGTTCGGTGTAAAAGCCCACATTGGCATCGCCGTTGATCGTGGAAATCACGCCGACCTGTTTGCCACCGGCCCCCAAGGCCACGACATCCGACACGATGGTCGACCAGTCAGCATGACCAAAGGGGGTGTAGTTGACGAAGATATCTTCGGGCGCGATGCCCTTGGACAGCAGATAGGATTCCAGAATGGCATTCGTGGTGCGCGGATAGACATAATCGGTGCCCAGCAGCGCAAAGCTTTCCACGCCCAATTCGTCGATGAAATAATCAACCGCCGGAATGGCCTGCTGGTTTGGCGCGGCCCCCGTATAGAACACGTTGCGCGAGCTTTCCTGCCCTTCATATTGCACCGGATAGAAGAACAGGCCGTTCAATTCTTCGAGCACCGGCAACAGCGCCTTGCGGCTGACCGATGTCCATGCGCCGAAGATCACGTCAACTTCGTCCACGGTCAGCAGCTGGCGGGTCAGTTCGGCGAACAAGGGCCAGTCGGAGGCCGGGTCCACGACCACGGCTTCCAGTTCGCAGCCCAGCACACCACCCTTGGCGTTTTGTTCGGCGACCAGCATCTGCATCACATCGCGCAGGGTGGTTTCGGAAATGGCCATGCTGCCCGAAAGCGAGTGCAAGACGCCCACCTTGATCGGGCATGCGGCCTGTGCATTGGCCGCAGTGGTCAGGGCAGTGACAGCCACTGCCGATAATAAAGTTTTTTTAATCATGAAGAAGGCTCCAGCGGTTGTGCTCTGGTCCGCAGGATGAGGCGGTTGCTAAATGGTCTGTTCAAACCATATCCTCGGTCAGCAGCAGTGATGTTGCGCATGTCCGGCGCCGAGTCTGGGAGGATCGTGATGCCGGACATGCATTGTGACGATTTCGTGATCTTAACATTCGTGCTCGGCGGCGGGCTTGCAATCAGGGCCTGCCCGGCCAGAGGATGCATCGGCAGTCTGCCGTTAAATCGGACAGAAAATGCGGCGGCTGCACAATTTTTACGCTGCGATGCAGAAACTGGGTGTTCACCACCGGCGCGACTCGGGCTTTGCGGTTTGGTTGACGCAGCACGGCGGCCCCTCTATCGCTGGGCTGTCGCGGCAAAGGATCGGTCATATGCCAGTTTTTGAACGGTTTCTGTCCATCTGGGTGGCGCTTGCGATCATCATGGGCCTCGCCTTTGGGCAGCTGGCCCCCGGCCTTGTGGGGTTTCTGGCGGCGCTTGAATATGGGTCGGTCAATTTCGTGGTGGCCGTGCTGATCTGGGCGATGGTCTATCCGATGATGGTCTCGGTTGATTTCGCGTCACTGGCGCGGGTGCATGAACGGCCCAAGGGCATGATCATCACGCTGGCGGTGAATTGGCTGATCAAGCCTTTCACGATGGCGCTGTTGGGGGTCGTGTTTTTTGACTATCTTTTCGCGCCTTTCATCGCGCCCGACACATCGGGCCAATATATCGCCGGGCTGATCCTGTTGGGGGCGGCCCCTTGCACGGCGATGGTCTTTGTCTGGTCGCAGCTGACCAAGGGCGATCCGAATTATACGCTGGCCCAAGTGTCCCTGAACGACGCGATCATGGTCTTTGCCTATGCGCCCATCGTCGCGCTGCTGCTGGGGGTGACGGATATCACCGTGCCATGGGACACATTGGTGCTGTCGGTCGTTCTTTACGTCGTGATCCCGCTGGCGGCGGGTATCGTGACGCGGGTCTGGCTGACGCGGGGGCGCAGTGACGCGGCCAGTACTGTTGCGGGCTTTACCGCAAGGGTGAAACCTTTTTCGATCATCGGCCTTTTGGCGACAATCGTCTTGCTGTTCGGTTTTCAGGGCGAGGTGATCCTGTCCCAGCCTTTCATCATCGCGCTGATCGCGGTGCCTTTGCTGATCCAATCCTATGGCATGTTCGCCTTGGCCTATTGGGCGGCCAAGGTCTGGCGGGTGCCCCATAACGTGGCCGCGCCCTGCGCGCTGATCGGGACGTCAAATTTCTTTGAACTGGCCGTCGCGGTCGCCATCGGGCTGTTCGGGCTGAATTCCATCGCGGCGCTGGTCACCGTCGTCGGTGTGCTGGTTGAAGTGCCGGTGATGCTGACCCTTGTCTGGTTCGCCAACCGCACGCGGCATTGGTTTGCCGCCTAGCGCGCCGCGCCGCCGATGGCCGCTGTCAGGCGGGCCGCGGCCTCGGTCACGGCATCGGCCAATGGGGCGATCTTGTCATCGGTGATCCGGCTGGTAGGGCCCGAGACCGACAAGCCCGCCACGGCATCGCCCGAGACGTCATGCACGGTCGCCGCGATGCAGCGCATCCCCAGATTACGTTCCTCACCGTCAAAGGCATAGCCCCGCAGCCGGGCTGCATGCAGATCGGCGATCATCGCCTCGGGGTCGATCAGCGTATGGGGCGTGAATTGTTCCAGCTTGCCCGCCACCAGCACCCGCCGCTGGCGCGCATCATCCATATGCGCCAGCAACGCCTTGCCAATGCCAGACGCATGCATCGCCGAGACCGTGCCGGGCGGAAAGAACGCCCGGATCGTCGCATGGGTTTCGACCTGCCCCAGAAACAGGACCTTACCATCGCGTTCGATGCCCAGATTGGCGGTCTCGCCCGTCGCCTCCATCAGGTCGCGCATGATCGGGCGGGCGCGTTCGACCAAAGAGGTGCGGCGCAGGAATTGCGATCCGGTCAGAAAGGCAGCCGCGCCAATGGACCAGACCTGCGCCTGCCGGTCGAAATCGACAAAACCGCGCCCTTGGAACGTGGTCAGCACGCGATAGACCGTGGCAGGCGACTGGCGCAGCTGGCTTGCGATTTCCGACAGGGTGCCGCCCTGCATCTCGCCCAGCGCGATCAAAACCTCAAGCGCGCGGTCCAGCGATTTGACCGTGTTCTGCGCGGCCTTATCATCCCAAGCCTTGGGCCGACCACGGGTTTTACGGGCGTCATGCTGCAAGTGCGAAACTTTCTGAAATACATTTTCACTATATGAAAAATGTAACCCCATGGCAACGCTTGTTTTTCCATGATATGTCCCGCAGGGCAGAGGTTTTTCAAAAAAATTGAGCCGCAGCGCAGGGTCTGCGACAAAGAGACCAACCCTAATGGAGGATAGGCGATGAGCTTTCAGAATCCGGTCTTTATCCCCGGCCCAACCAATATGCCGGAATCGATCCGCAAGGCTTGCGACATGCCGACGATCGACCACCGCTCGCCCTTGTTCGGCCAGATCCTGCATCCGGCCCGCGCCAATGTGCAAAAGGTTTTGAAATCTGACAGCGCCGATGTGTTCATCTTTCCATCGACCGGCACCGGTGGTTGGGAAACCGCGATCACCAATACGCTGTCGGCTGGTGACACCGTGCTGGCCGCGCGCAACGGTATGTTCAGCCACCGCTGGATCGACATGTGCCAGCGCCATGGGCTGGATGTGCAGATCGTGGAAACGCCTTGGGGTCAGGGCCTGCCTGCCGACCGCTATGCCGAGGCGCTGGCCGCCGATAAATCCCATAAGATCAAGGCCGTTCTGGCCACCCATAACGAGACCGCCACCGGTGTGAAATCCAACATCGCGGCCGTACGCGCCGCACTTGATGCGGCGTCTCATCCGGCGCTGCTGATGGTCGATGGCGTCAGTTCCATCGGGTCGATGGATTTCCGCTTTGACGAATGGGGCGTCGATATCGCCGTGACCGGATCGCAAAAGGGGTTCATGCTGCCAGCGGGTCTGGCAATCCTCGGCTTCAGCGCCAAGGCGCGGACCGCGACGAAAACCGCGACCCTGCCGCGCACCTTTTTCGACGTGAACGATATGGCCAAAGGCTATGACAACAGCGCCTTTCCCTATACGCCGCCTGTCGGGTTGATGAACGGTTTGCTGCTGGCCTCTGACATGCTGCTGCGCGAAGGGCTGGACAATGTCTTTGCCCGCCATACGCGCATCGCGTCGGGCATCAGGGCGGCGGTGCATGGCTGGGGGCTGGAGTTATGCGCCGCGCGCCCGGATCTTTATTCCGACACTGTCAGCGCGATCAAGACGCCCGCAGGCTTTGACGCGACCAGCATCGTCAACCATGCGGCCAGCGCCTATGGTGTGGCTTTCGGCACCGGCTTGGGCGAGGTTGCGGGCAAGGTGTTCCGCATCGGCCATCTGGGCAGCATGACGGATGTGATGGCGCTGTCCGGCATTGCCACGGCGGAAATGTGCATGGTCGATCTGGGACTTGATATCAAGCTGGGGTCCGGCGTGGCGGCGGCGCAAGACCATTACCGCCGCACGACAGGCCAGGCCTTGCAGGTTGCCGCGTGATGAAAGACCTTGATATGTATATCCCGACCTATGACGATGTGATCGCCGCCCATGACCGGATCCGGCCCTATATCCACCGCACGCCGGTCCTGACATCCAGCTATCTGGATGATCTGATCGGCGCGCAATTATTCTTTAAATGCGAGAATTTTCAAAAAGCCGGCGCTTTCAAGGTGCGCGGCGCGTCGAACGCCGTGTTCGGCCTGTCGGATGCGGAGGCTGCCAAAGGTGTCTGCACCCATTCATCGGGCAATCATGCGCTGTCGCTGTCCTATGCCGCAGGGCGCAGGGGTATCCCCTGCCATGTGGTCATGCCACGCACCGCACCTGACGCGAAAAAGGCCGCCGTGCGCGGCTATGGCGGGATCATCACGGAATGCGAACCTTCCACCACATCGCGCGAGGAAGTTTTCGCGCAGGTGCAGGCCCGCACGGGTGGCGATTTCGTGCATCCTTATAACGATCCCCGCGTGGTCGCAGGCCAAGGCACCTGTAGCCGCGAATTCATGGAACAGACCGACGGTCTGGACATGATGGTCGCCCCCATCGGTGGCGGCGGCATGATTTCGGGCACCTGCCTGACCCTGTCGCATATCGCGCCCGAGGTGCAGATCATCGCGTCGGAACCTGAACAGGCCGATGATGCCTATCGCAGTTTCAAGGCAGGCCATATCATCGCCGATGATGCGCCGGTCACCATTGCCGACGGCCTGAAAGTGCCGCTGAAAGACCTGACATGGCATTTCGTCAGCAATCATGTCACGGATATTTTCACCGCATCAGAGCAGGAAATCATCGCCGCGATGAAACTGACCTGGGAACGGATGAAGATCGTGATGGAACCCAGCTGTGCAGTGCCGCTGGCCACGATCATCAAGAACCGCGAATTTTTCAAAGGCAAACGTGTCGGTGTCATCATCACCGGCGGCAATGTCGATCTTGATAAACTGCCTTGGATCTAAGGCGAAGGGAGCACCACATGAACGATATGAGCAACCTCAAGAATCTCGATGTCGGCTATGACATCCCCGCCCTGCCCGGTATGGACGAGGCCGATATCCAGACACCTTGCCTGGTGCTGGATCTGGATGCGCTGGAACGCAACATCAAGAAGATGGGCGATTTCGCCAAATCCCACGGCATGCGCCACCGCGTGCATGGCAAGATGCATAAATCCGTCGATGTGGCCTTGTTGCAGGAAAAACTGGGCGGGTCGGTCGGTGTCTGTTGCCAGAAAGTATCCGAGGCCGAGGTTTTCGCCCGTGGCGGCATCAAGGATGTGCTGGTCAGCAACCAGGTCCGCCACCCGGCCAAGATCGACCGTCTGGCGCGCATCCCCAAATTGGGCGCGCGCGCGATCTGCTGCGTCGATGACATCGCAAATATCGCCGATCTGTCGGCGGCTGCGCAGAAACATGGCACCCAGATCGAATGTCTGGTTGAAATCGACGTGGGCGCCGGCCGTTGCGGCGTGCAATATGGCGCGCCTGTTGTCACACTGGCCAAAGCGATCAATGCCGCACCCGGCCTGAAATATGCAGGCATTCAGGCCTATCAGGGGGCGATGCAGCATCTCGATTCATACGACGAACGGCAGGCCAAGACGCAGATCGCCATCGAGCAGGTCCGCGAGACGCTTGATCTGTTGAAAGCCGAAGGCATCGAGAGCGATATCGTCGGCGGCGGCGGGACCGGATCCTATTATTTCGAAAGCGCATCGGGCGTGTTCAACGAATTGCAATGCGGGTCCTATGCCTTCATGGATGCCGATTACGGCCGCATCCTGGACAAGGACGGCAAGCGGATCGACAAGGGCGAATGGGAAAACGCTTTGTTCATCCTGACATCCGTGATGAGCCACGCCAAGGCCGACAAGGCCATCGTCGATGCAGGGTTGAAGGTGCAGTCGGTCGATAGCGGCCTGCCCCTGATCTATGGCCGCGATGACGTGACTTATGTCAAATGTTCCGATGAACACGGCGTTGTTGCGGATCCGGGCGGTGTGCTGAAGGTCAATGACAAGCTGAAACTGGTTCCCGGCCATTGCGACCCGACTTGCAACGTCCATGACTGGTATGTCGGGCTGCGCGGCGGCAAGGTCGAGGTGGTCTGGCCTGTTTCCGCGCGTGGGAAGGCCTACTGACGTAGGCGGCCTCCCGGCGGGGAGTATTTTTGGAAAAAAGAAGCCGGGGGCGCAGCAGCACCCCGGCGCAAGAGGTGCCCCATGATCATCGTTCCCGAAAAAGAAATCGCTGGCCTGATGACCCGCGCCGATGCCTATCGCGCGGTCGAACAGGTTTTCGCGTCGATGTCCAAGGGCAGCGCCTATAATTTTCCGGTGATCCGCGAGGCGATCGGCCATGCCGATGCGCTTTACGGGTTCAAATCGGGCTTTGATCGCGATGGGCTGGCGCTTGGGCTGAAATCGGGCGGCTATTGGCCTGGCAACGAGGCAAAGGGCCTGACCAACCATCAATCCACGGTGTTCCTGTTCGATGCCGATACCGGCAAGTGCCGTGCCATCGTGGGGGGCAATCTGTTGACCGCGCTGCGCACGGCGGCGGCATCGGCGGTGTCGATCAACCATCTGGCGCGAACGGATGCGCGGGTGCTGGGCATGATCGGCGCGGGTCATCAATCTTTGTTCCAGCTGCGTGCCGCCGTGGAACAGCGCGCCTTTGAGCGGATCATCGGCTGGAATTACCACCCCGAAATGCTGGCGCGCCTTGCATCTGTCGCGGCAGAGCTTGATCTGCCTTTCGAGGCGGTCAACCTTGACAGGCTGGGGGCAGAGGCCGATGTCATCATCTCTATCACCTCTGCCCATGCCCCATCCTTGCTGGATGCCCATGTCCGCCCCGGCACGCATATCGCCTGCATGGGGACCGACACCAAGGGCAAGCAAGAACTGGAAGCGGCGATCTTTGGCCGCGCAACGGTCTTTACCGACGAGATCGCACAATCCGTGACCATCGGTGAAGCGCAGCATGCGGTGGCCGCGGGGATCGTTGCTGCGGATAAGATCACGCCTTTGGGCGCGGTGATCAACGGCACCCATCCAGGCCGCACCAGCGCAGATGAGATCACGATTTTCGACGGCACGGGTGTCGGCTTGCAGGATCTGGCGGTTGCCTCCGCCGTCGTCGATCTGGCGGTGGCCAAGGGCGTTGCGACAATCGTCGATTTCTAGGGAATGATCCGGTAAGGCGCGGCAAAGTGGTGTTCTTCCAGATTGGCCCCTGCGCCGATCCGGTCGATCACCGCAAAGAGCCCCGGCCCCGCAAGCGGCGTCAGCACGCCATGCCATGTGCCCCTGTGAAAGTTGATCCCTTCGCCCGGTGCCGTGACAAAGGCCTGCGGCACCAGATCATCGCCCGCGACCACGACCAGAAAGCCATCCATGCTCATCGGGATGAAGGCCTGCGATCCCAGGGGATGCCGTTCGATCAGATCCAGCTGATAGGGCAAGGCCCGCAGCTCTGAGCGGAACAGGCTGATGCCCGCCCGCCCATCGCCCATATCCATCTGCGCGCGGTCATGAAACCGGCCGCAAAGCCCCGCATTGATGATGCGGTCAGGCGCGCCCTTGCAATCCAGCACATCACCGTAAGGCGCAAAGGCGGCGGCGGTCAGCGGCTGGACACGGATATCCGTCATCGTGGCAACAGCCCGCGCAAGCGGTGCAGCGCGATCCGTTCGACCTGGCGGCAGGCCTCGGCCAGTTCTGATGCGCGGTCGTTTTGCAACCGCGCGGCAAAGGCCGCCATGATCCCGGCCTTGTCATGGTCGCGCACCGCGATGATGAAGGGAAAGCCGAACCTGTCCAGATAGGCCGCGTTCTGCGCCTGAAAGCCCGCACGTTCGGCATCGGTCAGCGCATCAAGCCCCGCGCTGGCCTGTTCGGCCGTGCTGTCAGGCGTCAGGCGTTTGGCGGCGGCAAGCTTGCCTGCCAGATCAGGATGCGCGTTCAGCACGGCCAGCCGCGCGTCGTCACCTGCTGACCGGAACACGCGGCAGAGCGCGTTGTGCAGGCCCAGCGCCGTGTCATGCGCAGGCCCCAGTTCCAGCGCATGCGCCTCTGCGGCGATCCAGGGCGAATGTTCGAAGATGCCGCCGTAAGCCGCGACAAAGGCGTCGCGGTCCATCTGTGACGGGCGGGCGAACCGGACATGTGGCTGCGTCGCCGCCCAATGGTCGGCGATCTGGGCGCGGGTCGCGAACCAGACGCCCTCATGCCCCTGCGCATAGTCGATGAACTGGCGCAACGCCTCGGCCCGGCCGGGCCTGCCGATCAGGCGGCAATGCAGACCGATGGACAACATCCGCCCGCCTTCGCGGTAGAGCGTATCGAAACTGGCCTTGAGGTAATCCAGAAACTGCCCGCCTGCGTTGAACCCCTGCGGCGTGGCGAAACGCATGTCATTGGCATCGAGCGTATAAGGCACGATCAGCTGGTCGCGCCTGCC
The DNA here is from genome assembly GCF_002158905.1 of Yoonia vestfoldensis. Taxonomy (NCBI): domain Bacteria; kingdom Pseudomonadati; phylum Pseudomonadota; class Alphaproteobacteria; order Rhodobacterales; family Paracoccaceae; genus Yoonia; species Yoonia vestfoldensis. Next base: position 348,865 of record NZ_CP021431.1, on the reverse strand, counting down.
ATATTCCATCCAATAGGGCAGATCATCGGCATAGCTGTCGGCAACATAGGCGAATTGTCCGGTCTCGGCGGCAAGGCGCACGGTATTGACCGAACAGCGCCCCGTATACCAGCCGCGCGGCGGGCTGCCTGTGACCTCGGTATGCAGGCGGATCGCCGCCAGCATATCGGCGCGTTCGACATCTTCGGGGGCGTCCTTGTATTCGATCCATTTCAGCCCGTGACTGGCGATTTCCCAGCCTGCCTGCTGCATGGCCGCGACCTGTTCGGGGGCGCGGGCCAAGGCTGTCGCCACGCCGTAAACCGTGACCGGCAGATCAGCGAGCATCCGGTGCAAGCGCCAGAACCCGGCCCTTGCGCCATATTCATAGATGCTTTCCATGTTCCAATGCCGCTGGCCGGGCCAGGCGGCGGCGCCAACAATCTCGGACAAAAAGGCCTCTGACGCGGCATCGCCATGCAGGATGTTGTTCTCGCCGCCCTCTTCGTAATTCAGCACGATCTGCACGGCGATGCGCGCGCCACCGGGCCAGTTGGCGACGGGCGGTTCGGCACCATGGCCGGTCATATCACGGGGGTAGCGTTGCACCTGGGCCTCCTGCAGGATCAGTCACAAGCTTTGTGCCGGAGCTTTGGGCAGTTTTGCAAGCCCGCATCGGCACAGTGCCGCCGCAGGCATTTTCCGCTGGCACAAGGCGGCACAAGGCGACAAGATCGGGTGCTGACGCTAAAAGGAGCCGACAGATGTATGATGTGGCGATCTTGTGGGAATGGCTGGCCTTTGCCCTGCGCTGGCTGCATGTGATCACGGCCATCGCCTGGATCGGGTCGTCGTTCTATTTCATCGCACTTGATCTGGGGCTGAACCGCAACATCCAAGGCCCCGCCGATGGCGAGGAATGGCAGGTCCATGGCGGCGGGTTCTACCATATCCAGAAATACCTCGTCGCCCCCGATGCGATGCCCGACCACCTGACCTGGTTCAAATGGGAAAGCTATGCGACATGGCTATCGGGTGCGGCCCTGTTGGCGGTGGTCTATTGGGTCGGGGCGGAATTATACCTGATCGATCCGGCCAAGGCGGATCTGGCGATCTGGCAGGGCGTGCTGATCTCGGCCGCCTCGCTGGGGATCGGCTGGGTGATCTATGACCAGCTTTGCAAATCGCGGCTGGGAGAAACACCAACAACTTTGATGCTGCTGCTTTTCGCGCTGCTGGTGGTGATGTCCTGGGGCTATAACCAGGTCTTCACTGGACGGGCCGCCTTGCTGCATCTGGGGGCCTTCACCGCGACGATCATGACGGCCAATGTCTTCGCCATCATCATGCCGAACCAGCGAATCGTGGTCGCGGACCTCAAGGCCGGGCGCAAGCCAGATCCGAAATATGGCAAGATCGCGAAATTACGCTCGACCCATAACAATTACCTGACGCTGCCGGTGATCTTTCTGATGCTGTCGAACCATTATCCGCTGGCGTTCGGGACGCAATACGCCTGGATCATCGCAGCATTGGTGTTCCTGATGGGGGTCACGATCCGGCATTATTTCAATTCCATGCATGCGCGCAAAGGCAAGCCGACATGGACATGGGTGGTCACCGTGATCCTATTCATCGCGATCGCGTGGCTGTCGACCTTCCCCGGCCACGACAGCTATGAAGAGGCCGAGGCGCGCGCGCTGACAGCCTATGAACAACGCTTCGCCTCTGCGGCGGGCTTCGAGGAGGCGCATGACATCGTCATCGGGCGCTGTTCGATGTGCCATGCGCGCGAACCGGTCTGGGGCAATCTGCACTGGGCGCCCAAAGGCGTGTTTCTGGAAACCGAAGCCGATATCGCCCACCACGCCCGCGCGATTTATGTGCAATCGGGGATCAGCCATGCGATGCCGCCCGCCAACATCACCGGCCTGCCGGATGAGGACCGCGCCACGCTCGCCGCATGGTACCGCGCCGCAACAGACTGATCATCGTTCGAGTCCGTCAATTCGCGCTAGGCGCGATTTGACGTAAATCCGCGGGGGCGGCAGCCCCCTAGACCCTTGCCGCGTCACGGATCGCGCGGATATTGGCACCATAGGGGGCCGGATCGCTGACCGACCCGCCGCGAAACACCGCCGATCCGGCGACCAGCACATCAGCCCCGGCTGCAGCGACCAATGGCGCAGTCACAGGATCGACGCCGCCATCAATCTCGATATGGATGGGGCGGTCGCCGATCATGGCGCTCAGCTGGCGGACCTTGTCCACCTGACTATGGATGAATTTCTGCCCGCCGAAACCGGGGTTCACCGTCATCACGCAGACCAGGTCGACCATATCAAGCAGATATTCCACCGCAGCGGCGGGCGTGGCGGGGTTCAAGGCCACACCGGCCTTGGCCCCCGCGCCGCGGATCGCCTGCATGCTGCGGTGGATATGGGGGCCTGCCTCGACATGAGCGGTGATGATATCGGCCCCGGCCTTGGCAAAAGCCTCGATATAAGGATCGACGGGGGCGATCATCAGATGCACATCCATCACGCCCTTGATATGGGGGCGGATCGCGGCACAGGTGGCAGGGCCAAAGGTGATATTGGGCACGAAATGGCCATCCATCACATCGACATGGACCCAATCGGCGCCCTGCGCCTCGATCGCGCGGCATTCCGCGCCGAAATTGGCAAAATCAGCCGACAGGATCGACGGCGCGATCTTGATGGAACGGTCGAAAGTCATGGCGCAGGCCCCTTTGCTATCTGGGCAGCGACATAGACCGCGGCGGCGGGCTTGTCACGCCCCGGATGCAGCCGTGAATAAATGCTGCGCCGCAGAAAAACCTGTGCTAGCCTCGCGGTATGAACCCGGTCCTGCGCCATGCCGATATCCTGCGCCTTGATGCGCAAGTCCATCTGACAAGGGCCACCTTGACGGCGGAACGGCCACGCGCGCTGCATGGGCATGATTTTTACGAATTGTTCTGGGTGCAGAATGGCAAGGTCCGCCATCACCTGCCCGAGGGCGCGCAAACCCTGGCCGAAGGCAGCGTTGTTTTCATCGGCCCCGGCCAGAGCCATGCGCTGCAAGGACGCGGCGACCATGCGCTGGTGGTCTCGCTCTGCCTGCATCCGGGCTTGGTCCAGGCGCTGGCGCAGCGGCATCCGTCGCTGGCGGGGCATCTGTTCTGGTCCGCCAATGGCATCGCCCAGCATCACCGCGACATGCGCGAACTGGCGGCATTGAACCATGCCGCCGTGCAGCTGGAACGCAGCCGCTGTGACACGATCGCGGCCGAGGCGTTCTTGCTGCCGCTTTGTGCTGATCTGACCCGCGACAATTTTCCGGCCGATGCCCCCGACTGGCTGCTGCGGGCCTGCCGCGCGGCGCGTGATCCGGCCGTGTTCCGCGACGGGGCGGCGGGGTTGGTGGCGCTGACCGGCAAGGCGCATCCGCATGTCAGCCGCAGCATGCGCAAGCATTTCGGCATGACCCCGTCCGATTTCATGAACCAGATCCGCATGGATCACGCCGCCCGCGCGCTGACCACCGATGCCGATACAGTAAGCCAGATCGCCGCCGATTGCGGCATCCCGAACATGTCGCATTTTCACAAACTCTTCCGCGCCGCCTATGGCGACACCCCGCTGCAATATCGCCAGAAACGGCAACGTCGGGTCGTGCAGCCGTCATAGTGTTTGACCAGCTGGTCAAAACTTGCCAAGTCATCCGCAAAGTGCCACCTATCTATGACAATGCAGGAGGCTCCCTTGCACCAAACCACCACCCCGCCCACCGTGACCCATCTGCCGCAATTGCATCTTGCCCGTAACGCAGGCACCACCCTTGACCTTGATTGGGTCATGGCGGTGCAGGCCAATACATCGGCCATCGAACGGCGCGCAGCAAGCCTGCCGGGGCGGCGCAGCGTGAAGAAGGATTATCAGGCGGCGTGGCTATGCAAGGCGATCAGCCTGATGGACCTGACCACATTGTCGGGCGATGACAGCGCGGGCCGCGTGCGCCGCCTGTGCGCCAAGGCGCGCCAGCCGGTGCGCGCGGATATTCTGGACGCTTTGGGCATGCAGGGCCTGACCACGGGGGCAGTCTGCGTCTATCACGACATGGTCGCCACGGCTGTGGATGCGCTGGCAGGCTCGGGCATTCCGGTTGCGGCTGTCAGCACCGGTTTCCCCGCTGGCCTGTCGCCGTTTCATCTGCGCATCGCGGAAATCGGCGAAAGCGTTGCCGCCGGTGCGCAGGAAATCGACATCGTCATCAGCCGCCGCCATGTGCTGACTGGCGACTGGCAAGCGCTTTATGATGAAATGCAGCAAATGCGCGCGGCCTGCGGTGACGCCCATGTCAAGGCGATCCTGGCCACGGGCGAGCTGGGCACATTGCGCAATGTCGCGCGGGCATCCTTGGTCTGCATGATGGCGGGGGCGGATTTCATCAAGACCTCGACCGGCAAGGAACCCGTCAACGCCACCCTGCCCGTCACCCTGACGATGATCCGCGCGATCCGCGATTATCATGACCGGACCGGCGTGATGGTCGGCTACAAACCTGCGGGCGGGATCAGCAAGGCCAAGGATGCGCTGGTGTATCTATCGATGATCAAGGAGGAATTGGGCGACCGCTGGCTGCAACCCGATCTGTTCCGCTTTGGCGCATCCAGCCTGTTGGGCGATATCGAACGGCAACTCGAACACCACGTCACGGGGGGCTATTCCGCCCAGTGGCGGCACGCGATTGGATAAGGCCATGACGATCAAGGATATCTTTACCACGATGGATTACGGCCCCGCGCTTGAGAGCAAATCCGAGGCGCTGGCGTGGCTGGCCCAACATGACAATCTTGTCGGCCATTTCATCAATGGCAAATGGACCGCCGCGCGCGATGATTTCGCGACCTCCAACCCCGCGACGGGCGAAAAGCTAGCCGGTGTCACCAAAGGCACCCCCGCCGATATCGCCGCTGCCGTGGCGGCCGCGCGCAAGGCGCAACCGGCTTGGGCCAAATCCGGCCACAAACGTGCCCGCGTGCTTTATGCCATCGCGCGGCTGATGCAGAAACATGCGCGCCTGCTGGCGGTGATGGAAACGCTGGATAACGGCAAGCCGATCCGCGAGGCGCGCGATATCGACACACCACTCGCGATCCGGCATTTCTATCACCACGCGGGCTTTGCGCAGTTGATGCAGGACGAATTGCCCGACCGCGAAGCGCTCGGCGTGTGCGGCCAGATCATCCCGTGGAATTTCCCGCTGCTGATGCTGGCATGGAAAATCGCGCCTGCGCTGGCGATGGGCAACACGGTGGTGCTCAAACCTGCCGAATATACCCCGCTGACCGCGATGGTTTTCGCCGATATCTGCATGCAGGCGGGCGTGCCTGCCGGTGTCGTCAATATCGTCATGGGTGATGGCGAAACAGGTGCCGCGCTGGTCACGGCAGATGTCGACAAGATCGCCTTTACCGGATCAACCGAGGTCGGCCGCAAAATCCGGCAGGCCACGGCGGGGACAGGCAAGGCGCTATCGCTCGAACTGGGGGGCAAGTCGCCATATATCGTGTTCGACGATGCCGATATGGATAGCGCCGTCGAAGGCCTGGTCGATGCGATCTGGTTCAATCAGGGTCAGGTCTGCTGCGCCGGGTCGCGCCTGTTGGTCCAAGAAGGCATCGCAGATCGTTTCTATGCCAAGCTGAAAGCGCGCATGGACGGGCTGCGCATCGGTGATCCACTGGATAAATGCATCGACATCGGCGCGATCGTCGATCCGGTGCAATTGGCGCAGATCACCGCGATGGTCAGCGGCAATCGTGAAGGCGAGACCTATCAGACCAAGGCCCCCGAGGGCTGTTTCTATCCCCCCACGCTGATCACCGGCCTGTCGCCCGCGTCCCATCTGATGCAAGAAGAAATCTTTGGCCCCGTGCTGGTGGCAACGACCTTTCGCACCCCGGTCGAGGCGGTCGAGATCGCCAATAACACGCGCTATGGCCTTGCGGCCTCGGTCTGGTCAGAGAATATCAACCTTGCGCTGGATATCGCACCAAAGCTGGCGGCGGGGATCGTCTGGGTCAACGGGACCAATATGATGGATGCGGCTGCCGGTTTCGGCGGTATCCGCGAAAGCGGCTTTGGGCGCGAAGGCGGCTGGGAAGGGCTGGCAGGCTATACCCGGCCCAAGACCAGCGCCAAGCCGGTCAAACGCATCGCGCCCTTTGGCTCCGCTGGCGGCACAGCCACCGACCCGCTGGACCGGACGGCGAAGCTATACATCGGGGGCAAACAGGCGCGGCCTGATGGCGGCTATTCGCATGCGGTGTTCAACCCGCGCGGCAAATTGCTGGGCCATGTGGCAGAGGCAAACCGCAAGGATTTGCGCAATGCGGTCGAGGCGATGAATGCGGCGAAAGGCTGGACCAAATCCACCGGCCATCTGCGCGCGCAAATCCTGTATTACATCGCTGAAAACCTGTCGGCGCGGGGCGATGAACTGGCCAAGCGCATCAAGGACCTGACCGGCAAATCCGGCACGGACGAGGTAGAACAGACCATCCACGCGCTGTTCACCTTTGCCGCCTGGGCTGACAAATACGACGGCAAGGTCCACGGCGTGCCGATAAGGGGCGTGGCGCTGGCGATGCATGAAGCGGTCGGCAATATCGCGGTGTTCTGCGAGGATGCATCGCCGCTGCTGGGGCTGGTCACACCGATGGCGGCGGCGATCAGCATGGGCAACCGCGTGACCTTGGTGGCGTCCGAACCCTTCCCGCTGATCGTGGCCGAGATCTACCAGATCTTGGAAACCTCCGATCTGCCCGGCGGTGTCGTCAATATCCTGACCGGCGATCATGCCGATCTGGCGGGCCATGCCGCCAAGCATCACGACATCGACGCGGTCTGGTCATTTTCAGGCACGGATATTTCAGCCGTGATCGAAAAGGGCAGCGCCAGCAACCTCAAGCGGACATGGGTCAATAACGGCACGTCCATCGCCCCGACCGCGCGCGACTGGCTGGCGGCGGCGACCGAGGTCAAGAATATCTGGATTCCCTACGGCGAATAGCTATTTGCGCCCGAACCATCGGTTGCGGCGTTCGGCCAGACCGGCCTGCGCCTCGTCGATGCGATGGGTCGCGGAATCGAGCACCGGATCGACCGCGCGTTCCCATAGCTGCCGCCACATGGCGCGCAGCATCAGCAGGGCGATCAGCAGAAAGACGAAAAAGGCGATATTGAACCACGGGATGATCGTCACATCGGGGCTGTCGACGACGCGCAGACCCACGGCGTTCGGATAGATGCTGAGCCAACGATTGCGCCAACCATAATGCGTGACCACGACCCAAGCGTCACCGCGCGCCAGATTGGCGGCCTCGGCCTGTAGATCGGCGGAATTGAACTTGAAATAAGGCGGCCAGATCCAGCCGGTATCTTCATTGCGATAGACCATGACCCGCGACGAATCGCGCGGGATAAACCCCAGCAGGAACGTGTTCTGTTTTTGGGTATTGATCAGCCGCAAGTCGCGGGTATCGGCGGTCGCGGACCCGCTGTCGGCACTGGCAAAGAAGATGCGGTTGAACGCCCCCACATCGGTGCGGATTACCTCGGTCGAGGTCACCTTGACCACATCATGCTGGGGCAGGACGTAATGCAGGAACATGGCCACAGCTGCCAGAACCAGCAGACGAAAGACAAATTTGACGCGGGCCATGGCGATCCTCAGTTCAGGTTGATCAGATAGATGATGGATCCGATCACAAGCGTCGGCACCACATAGACCAACCCCACCAGTTTCGGGCGGATCGACGCGTTATAGGCGGTCATGCCCGCGCTGACAAACGCGTCCCGCGCAGCAAGGTCAAGGCTGCCCGGATTGGCGGCGTCAAAGGATTTTTCAAGGTTCTCTTTGCGCACCGACCGCGCATAGATCGCGATGGACCAATAGATCACCGTCAATGCGATGAAGCCGAAAATCACCAGTTTGATGAATGCCATATCCTGCTGTCCCGTCCTGTGTCACTGCGGTGACAAGTAATGTCGCTTTGCCCGATGCCAAGATAGCATAGCCAGCTTACCACGTCTTGTGGACCCATTTGCGCGGCAGACCCGCAACCGACAGCACCATGATCGGCGCCCAGATGATCCCCGAGATCACGCCCAGCCTGCCAAAGGTCGCCAGATTGCGCCCCCATCCATGGGCCAGCAATTCGCGCGCGGGCACGCCTTGCCAGACATAAAGGCCGAAAAAGAAAACTCCGCTCAGGATGCACATGGACAAAGCGGACAGGACCGCATTCGCCATCAGGGCGGGCAGGCCTTCGGGCAGGAGAGGGGCGATCAGGCGTGGCACGACATAGGCCAGCAGCGCCAGCAGCACCGCAGGCAGGACCAACCCGTCCGACATGATGCTGCCCATGCGTCTGATGCCTTTCCGCTTGCACCGGTTCTTGACAGGGCGGGCCGATGCCACCCAATGCTGTGGCAGTCTTGCCATGAAAGGACCCCATGATGCCAGCCGCCATCGCAAAGGTGACCAAGGACGACATTATTCCCGAAACCGGCAAGCCCGCCGCCGACAGGCTGATCGCGGGCGATCCGGTGTTCACGACCTGGAGCATCGAAGAGGCCGATGGTCTTTACGCGGGGATCTGGCAAGCGACACCGGGCAAATGGCGTATCGCCTATGACGAATGGGAATATTTCAGCCTGACCGCTGGCACATCCATCATCACGCCCGATGGTGGCGATCCTTTGGTCTTGACCAAAGGTGACAGCTATATCATCCGCCCCGGTTTCACCGGCACATGGGAGGTCGTGGAGACAACGGTCAAGGATTATGTGATCCGGCTTTAGCCCGCCCTCAGATCATGCCCGGCGACAAAGCGTCAAGATCGGGCGGCCGGGCCAGGGCGTCGGCTTCGGGGCCAAGCAGCTCTTCGGCTGAAATCACGGTGGGCGGCAGTTCCACCCCGCGATTGTAATTCTCGGGATCGACGCGCAGGGATTCCTCTGGCGTGCGGATCAGCACCGGCATCGGGGCGGTGATCTGGTCATAAAGGTGGATGATGTCCTGATTGAACAGCCGAATACATCCCGCCGAGCCCGAATTGCCGATCGACGGCAGATCATTGGTGCCATGGATGCGGTAATATGTATCGCGCCCGCCGCGAAACAGATAGAGCGCGCGCGCCCCCAGCGGGCTGCGCAACCCACCGGGAATGCCCGCACGAAAATCGCCGTAAACCTCGGGTTCGGTGCGCAGCATGTTCTGCGTCGGTGTCCAGCCGGGCCATGCGCGCATGAACTGCATCGTCGCACGCCCCCGGATCGACCGGCCCGCACGGCCCACGCCCACAGGATACCGTGTCGCGGTGCCATCGTCCTTCACATGATACAGAAACTTGGCATAGGGATCGACATCAAGCGAATTCGGCGGTGCCTCGCCCTGATAAAGCCCTGTCATCCGGCGGTTGACGCCCTCTAGATAGCGCGAAGGAATCCCCGGCAGGTTGTAGCCCGCATCAAAGATCGGGCCATAGCCTGCGACCCAATCTTGCTGCACTGGCACGGCAGGTTCGGCGATGGCATCGTCGATCCGTGGCGCACAAGCGGCGGTCGTGCCAAGCAACATCGCCCCAAAAGCGCGGCGGCTGATATCATAGGACAAGGTCATCCGGCATTCCTTCTGTGTCAGGCAGAGTGTTACCACCGCCGCGCCAGAGAACGAAACGCGTGACAGGCAAAAAGGTGCCATTGATCGACAAATCGTGATTTTGCGTGACAGTTTACCCCCTCAACCGGGGGGCAAACCATTCTGCGCCGATATCATGCGACGATATTGAAGGCCGGACCATAGGGATAGCGGGTGATATCCTCGTTGCCATCCGGGGTGATGAACAAGATATCATGTTCGCGGTAGCCACCCGCCCCCGGCTGGCCCTCGGGGATCGTCAGCATTGGTTCCATCGAGATGACCATGCCCGGTTCCAGCACGGTGGGGATATCCTCGCGCAGTTCCAGCCCCGCCTCGCGGCCATAATAATGCGACAGCACGCCAAAGGAATGGCCATAGCCAAAGGTGCGATATTGCAGCAGGTCGCGGTCAGCCAGGAAGCTGTTGATCTTGGTGGTCACCTCTGCACAGACGGCCCCCGGCACCAATAGCGACATGCCATATTCATGGGCGGCGACATTTGCTTCCCAGATCGCCAGGCTGGCGGGATCGGCCTCGCCCACGAAAAGCGTGCGTTCCAGCGCTGTGTAATAGCCGCTGATCATTGGAAAGGTGTTTAGCGACAGGATATCGCCCCGTTCCAACCGGCGCGATGTCACCGGATTATGCGCGCCATCGGTGTTGATCCCCGATTGAAACCAGACCCAGGTATCGCGGTATTCGGCCTGCGGAAAACGGGCGGCGATTTCCAGTTCCATCGCGTCGCGGCCCGCCATCGCCACATCAATCTCGCGTACACCCGGTTTGATCGCATCGCGGATCGCATAGCCGCCGACATCGGCCACGGCCGCACCGGCGCGGATCAGATCGAGTTCGGCAGGCGATTTGCGCATCCGCTGCGCCATGGTCTGCGCTGCGATATCGACCAGCCGCGAGGGTTGCAGATTGTCGCGCAGCGCCATCCGGACCGCCACGGTCAGATGGTCCGATTCGTAGCCCAGCACCTTGCCCAAGCCCGTCACCGACCGCACCGCGCGCCAGTAATTGCTGCGGTCCCAATCAGTATAGGTGATCGCATCGCCATAGGACCGCCGCCACGGCTGGGCGGCGTCAATGCCTGCGCTGATCGTCACGCAATCGGTTGGCGTCACCACCAGCCCGTATTGGCGGCCAAAGCTGCAATAAAGAAAACCGGAATAATAAGCGATATTCTGCATCGAGGTGAATAACACCGCCTCGACCCCGGCCTTTTCCATGATGGCCCGCAGACCTGCCAGCCGTGCCTCATATTCGGCAGGGGCGAAAGGCAGGGTTTTTTCACCTTGGTGGAATTTATAGAATTGTGGACGCGCTGTCATGGCGGACCCTTTCCTTATGGGTCCCGGCGTTCAGGACGGACAAAGCCAAAGGTAGCGACGCCATCGCCACGCGCTATTGCTAGCCCAGCCCGCGCGGCCGATCAAGCCAGTCAATCAAGCCAGCCTGTCATCCAAGGTCAGCCCGCGCAAAACCTCTGCCACGGGCATGGCGCGCTTGCCTTCGCGCTGGGCGCTGGTGATGCTGACAGCGCCCGTGGCGCAGGCGATGGTAAACCCGTCCAGCACCGTGCCGGGGGCGGCATCGCCATCTGTCACGACAGCGCCCAACAGCTTGACCCTTTCGCCCGCCACATCGCACCAGGCACCTGGAAAGGGCGACAGCCCGTTGATCTGGCGCGCCACGGCTGCGGCGGGCTGCGCCCAATCCACGCGTGCTTCGGCCTTGTCGATCTTGGCGGCATAGGTGACGCCATCTTCGGGCTGTGGTTCCGATGTCAGATCGGGCAAGCGGTTCAACGCGTCGACGACCAACCGCGCGCCCATCGCGGACAGCCGGTCGTGCAGGGCACCGGTCGTGTCATCGGGCGCAATATCAGTCGTTTCGCGCAGCAGCACGGGGCCGGTGTCCAGCCCGGCCTCCATCTGCATGATACAGACGCCGGTCTGCGCATCCCCCGCCATGATCGCGCGGTGGATCGGGGCCGCACCGCGCCAGCGCGGCAGCAGTGACGCATGAATATTCAGGCACCCCAGAGGCGGCGCATCCAGCACCGCCTGCGGCAGGATCAACCCGTAAGCCACGACAACGGCGATATCGGCCTGCAGCGCGGCAAAGTCGGCCTGATCATCGGGGTTGCGCAAGGATATAGGGTGGCGGACCGGCAGGCCCAGATCCAAAGCGCGCAGATGCACCGCCTGCGGGCGGTCCTTTTTGCCACGCCCAGCAGGGCGCGGCGGCTGCGTATAGACAGCGGCGATGTCATGGCCTGCGGCGACCAGCGCCTCCAGCACCGGGACCGAAAACGCGGGCGTGCCCATAAAGATGATGCGCATGGCGTTTCCCTTGCTTTAGATGGCCGTTTTGGCCGCGATTTTATGCGCTTTCTTGATCAGCATGTCCCGGCGCATCTTGGTCATGCGGTCAAAGAACATCTGACCCGCCAGATGGTCGATCTGGTGCTGCACCGACGTCGCCCAGAGACCGACGAAATCGCGGTCTTCAACCGCGCCATCCGCATTCAGATATTGCACCGTCACCGCGCGCGAACGGCTGATCCGCGCCCAGACGCCGGGCAGATTGGGCGAGCCTTCCTCGTGGTCGCGAAATTCCACCGAACTATGCAGGATCTTTGGGTTCGCCATGCGCACCGCCTGCCCCCGCGCGGTCGAGGCATCGACGACCGCCAAGGCCAGCCCGACGCCCAACTGGGGTGCGGCCAGCCCGACGCCGGGCATCTCATCCATCGCCACGATCATCTCATCCCACAGCGCGCGGATCTCATCCGTGATCGCGGCAACAGACTGCGCGGGCCTGCGCAGCACCGGATGCGGCCAAGGGACATAAGGGCGATGAATCATTGCGCCACCCCGATATCGCTGATCAGCACACCATCCAGATGGTCATATTCATGGCAGATGCAGATCGCCGCGACCCCGTCAAAGCGGCCTTGCTGCACCGCGCCGCCGATATCCTGCCAACGCAATTCAACCCAAGTCGGACGGGCGACGGCAAAGCTGCGTCCGGGGATCGACAGGCAGGCCTCGACCCCGGTGGCGGTGGTGTCGGACCGTGCCATGATCTGCGGATTGACGAAAGCCTGCGGATTGGCATCGCCGTCTTTCCATGTCGTGTCGATGACAAAGACCCGCTGCGAGACCCCCACCTGCGGGGCGGCCAGCCCGCGACCGGGGGCGGCATACATGGACGCCAGCATTTCAGCCACCAGCAGTTCCAGATCATCATCGAAGGCCAGCACGGGCGCTGCCACGGCACGCAGCACCGGATCGCCGTCAAACCGCAAATCCAGTGCCATGCCGTTACCCCCGGGCCATTTCGCGTTTCAGTTTCTGCATCTTGCGGGTGATCATCTGGCGTTTCAGCGGGCCGAGGTAATCGATGAACAACTTGCCATCCAGATGGTCGATCTCGTGCTGCACGCAGGTCGCCCATAACCCGTCAAAGCGGGCGCGCTGCGGCTTGCCGTCAAGACCCAGCCACGCCACCTCGACCTCCGCCGGACGGGTGACTTCGGCATATTGTTCGGGGATCGACAAACAGCCTTCGTCATAGACGGATGTCGTCTCCGAGGTCCAGACGATCTCGGGGTTGATCAGCACCATGGGTTCGGGCGTCGCCTCGGAATCTTTCTGGCAATCCATGACGATGACGCGGCGCATCACGGCAACCTGCGGCGCGGCCAGCCCGATACCGGGCGCGTCATACATCGTTTCAAGCATGTCATCGGCCAGCCGCCGCAGATCATCATCAATGGATGCAACAGGGGCTGTCACCTTTTTCAGGCGCGGATCGGGATGAATCAGAATGGGGCGAATACTCATGCCAGCGCATTTAGGCCGCGGCGGGCAGAAATGCAACGCGGACCGCTTGCACAGCGCCACCAGCGGGATAGGCTGCGCCCAAGCAAAAGGAACCGCGCATGTCATTCAATACGCCCATCGACCGCCGCAACACCAATAGTTCCAAATGGGACCTGATGGAGAAACTCTTTGGGGTCTCGCCGCAGGACGGGCTGGCGATGTGGACCGCCGACAGCGATTACCAGACCGCACCCTGCGTGCTGGCCGCCATCGACCGGGCCCGCGACCATGGCGTGTTCGGCTACGGGATCGACGGGACGGATTATACCGATGCGATCACATGGTGGATGCAGAACCGGCATGGCTGGACCGTTGACCCTGACTGGATCGTCACGACCCAAGGTCTGGGCAATGCGATCGCGCTGTCGCTGCAACTCTGGTCCGAACCGGGCGATGCGGCCGCGATCTTTACCCCCGTTTACCATGAATTCGCGCATAAGATCACCCGCGCGGGCCGTGTCGTGACCACCTGCCCGCTGGTGCGCGACGGCGATAGCTATGCGCTTGACCTTGATGACGCCAAGGCGCGGCTGACCGGCCGCGAAAAGCTGCTGATCTGGTGTTCGCCGCAAAACCCCTCGGGCCGGGTCTGGACCAGCGATGAACTGCGCGCCGTCGCGGGTTTTGCGCGCGACAACGGGATGCTACTGATCAGCGACGAGATTCACCACGATCTGGTCTACCGCGACCATGATTTCGTGCCGATGGCCGTGGCCGCCCCCGATTTCGCCGATAATACCGTCTATCTGACGGCGGCGTCCAAGACCTTCAACATCGCAGGCCAGCGCACCGGCAATATGATCATCCCGAATGCGCATCTGCGCGGGCAGGCGCAGGCCTGGCAGGCGATGATGGATTACAAACCCGGCAGCCTTGCCATCGCGATGATCACCGCCGCCTATTCCCCCGAAGGCGCGGCCTGGGCCGATGCGCAAATGGATCACCTGCAGGCCAATCGGGACCTGTTGCAGGACGGTCTGCGCGCGATCCCCGGAATCTGGTCGATGCCGCTGCAATCGACCTATCTGGCCTGGGTGGATTTTTCGGGCACGGGCATGGATCACGCGCAGATCGTGTCGCGCATCCGCGATGATGCGAAAATCGCCGTCTCGCCCGGCCCGGCCTTTGGCACGGGTGGCGAAAGCTTCATGCGGATCAATTTCGCCACCCAACGCCATGTGGTCGAAGAGGCGGTGCAGCGGCTACAACAGGCCTTCCGCGACCTGCAGTGACAGGCGTCAATTGCGGCTTTCGATCAGGGCGGCGGGCACGAAATCGGGCTGCACGAAATCGGCGGCGGGACGGTCGGCGACAGGGGTCAGCCATTTGAACTCGAACACGCGTTCCTCGTCATCCGCGACGGCAGAGACCACAAGACATTGGTAAAGATGCCGGGGGCCATCATAGATATCCACATGGCCGCGCAATTTGTCGGACCCTTTCAGATCCAGCGCAAATCCACCGTCCCAGAACCGCCTGATCCGATAGGTTGCATCACCATCGCAGACCGACAACCTGTCCTTGCGGCGCAAGGCGGCTTTGCGGGCATCTTCCAATCCCTGGCGCACGGCTTCCGGTAAAAACGTATACATTCGAATCCCCCCTGATGCGCTAAGTCTGCGCACAGAAAGGTAAAAATCAAGTAACGCGATCCGCCGCAGCGCAGCGTGATGCAGGCACGCGCCAGTCAATCCGCCTTGACGCGCGGGCGCAGCACATGCGGTTTGGCGGCATCATAAAGCGCGGAATCCGGAAAGCCGTGGTTTTCCGACAGTGCCGGTCCCACCAGGATCAGCGCCGTGCGCGTGATTTTCGCAGCCCGGACCTGGGCATGAATATCGCTCAGCCTGCCGCGCAGGATCATCTGATCCGGCCAGCCGACGCGGTAGATCACCGCCACCGGACAATCCGCGCCATAAAACGGAACCAGCTGCCGCTCGATCTCGCGCAGCGCGCGGATGCCCAGATGGATCGCCAGCGTGGCCCCGGACCGCGCGAAATTCTCTAGCGTCTCGCCTGCAGGCATGCCCGTGGATTTCATCGACATCCGCGTCAGGATGATGGATTGCGCAACTTCCGGCACGGTCAGTTCCGTGCCCAGCGCCGCCGCCGCCGCGGCATAGGCCGGCACACCCGGAATGATCTGGTAATCGATCCCATCCGCCTTCAACCGGCGGATCTGTTCGGCAATGGCGCCATAAAGCGACGGATCACCCGAATGCACCCGCGCCACATCCTGCCCCTTGGCATGGGCCGCCAATATCACGCCATGGGTATCATCCAGCGTCATCGGCGCGGTATCCATCACCAGCGCATCCGCAGGCGCGCAGGCGACAACAGCCTCGGGCACCAGCGATCCGGCATAAAGACAGACCGGACATGCCCCGATCACCCGCGCCGCTTTCAGCGTCAGCAATTCCGGATCGCCGGGGCCTGCCCCAATGAAATAGACCGTCATCTTCTTTTTTCCCCAAATACTCCCGCCGGCAGGCGGAATATGTCATCCTGCCGCCAGATCGCCATCAATCTTGCGCGCATAACCGCGCGGCGTATACATGC
The DNA here is from genome assembly GCF_002158905.1 of Yoonia vestfoldensis. NCBI lineage: Bacteria > Pseudomonadati > Pseudomonadota > Alphaproteobacteria > Rhodobacterales > Paracoccaceae > Yoonia > Yoonia vestfoldensis. Next base: position 332,717 of record NZ_CP021431.1, on the reverse strand, counting down.
GCGGCCCGGTTCCCAGCTGCGCCAGCTTTGAATGCGACGACCCCACCAGCACCACCGTCAGCATATCGACCTCGTCGACATCCAGCTGATCCAGACGGCGATAGCGGATATGTTCTTCCGGCCGGCCCAGCGACGAGGCCAGCATCACCGGCGTATCGGCAGGGCGATGTTGCAGCAAAATATCGCGCGCCTCGGCCAGCAGGGTGCGACGGCGCAGCGACACCGGATTGTAGAAGGCGATGACAAAATCGCCCTCGGCGGCGGCCTGCAAGCGCTTGATGATATCACCGCGCGGCGTCAGCAAATCCGACAGCGAAATCGCACAGAAATCATGGCCCAAAGGCGCGCCCGCGCGCGCCGCCGCCCCTTGCAAGGCGCTGACACCGGGCGAACAGATCACCTCGACCCGCCGCGCGGCATCTGACACGCCCATCTGGTCAGCACTGCGATCCAGCAATTCGAACACCAGCGCGCCCATCGCGTAAATTCCTGCATCGCCCGAACAGACCAGAGCCACATTCTTGCCCTGGCCTGCCTGTTCCAACGCATAGCGACAGCGATCCTCCTCGCCCCCCAGCGGGAAATCCGACCGCTGCTTGCCCACAGCCAAAGGCCCGAGCAAATCGATGTATAGCCCGTAGCCCACCAATTCCTCGGCCTCGGCCACCAATCGCGAGACTTCGGGCGTGCGCCATGCCGCCTGCCCCGGCCCGATCCCGACAACGGATAGCCGCCCGCGCGCGCGGCCCGCCAGCGCAGTGATCGGGGTGGGTGCGATCGCCAGCGCACAGGTCGCATGCGCGGTCTTGCGCTTGGCGATCAGTAATGTCGCCTCCGCGCCCGCCTGCGCCAGTGCCGCCGCCTCGGCCACGCCATGGGTGCCGACCTCGGCGAAAACCGCCTCGGACGGGTTGGCCAGACGCGGGGTCAATGCCGCGAGCTCTGGCGCCTCGAACAGGCGCAAAGGCGCATCAAGCGCCCGCGCCAGATCGATGATCGCCGGCTCATCCGCCTTCAGCGTGATCGTGTTGACGGATTGCACCGCCTCGGGCGCGACACCGGCCTCGGCCAGCACCTCGGCCACCAAAGCCGCCATCTCGGCCGGGGGACAATCACGCGCACAGCCCAGACCCAGTGTCAGACGCTGCGGCGCGAATTGCAGATGATCCGCGCCCAGATCGGGCTGCGCTTGCATCGTGCCGGACAGGCGGACGGCATCGCCTTTGGGCAAATCCGCAAGCCAAGCTGCCTCGCCCACGACCTGCGCCCCGCCCCCCGCCAAGAGCGCTGCCATCGCCCCTTTGGCATCCGCGCGATTGACCAGCCGCCAGCCTGCGGGGGGTTCATCCAACGCCACGCCCAGCGCCACATCGCCCGCCGTCGTCACCGCCGCCACAGCGCCCAGCGCGTCGGCGATCTGCGCCGCCAAACGGTTCGCCCCGCGATGGCCGCCCAAAAGAGGCACCACCACCGCGCCATCGTCGGACACCGCAATCAAAGGTGGTTCCGCCGTCTTGTCCGCCAGCAAGGGTGCGACGGCACGGATCAGGATACCAGCCGCACAAACCCCCACGATAGGCACACCCGCCGCAAACAGACCGCGCGCGTGATCCAGCGCATTGGGGAAAAACGCATCCGCCTGCGCGACGCGCCCTGCGCGACCATGCACCTGCGCGCCCAGAACAGCGGCGACACGATGCGCCACCTCCTCGCCCGCGGCAGAGAGCGTCAGAACAACCGGTTTCACAGCCATGGATCAGCCCCTTTGGTCAGCAGGATCATCGAAAAATAAGGTGCGCGTTCGGGCGCATCAGCCAAAGGCAACACGACCTCGTCCGGCAGGGTGGCGCGTTCGACATAGACCGCCATCTCCGTCAGCCCCAGATCCGCAATCACCGCGCGGATCTTGGGCAAATGGCGGCCGACCTTCATGATGACGACACTTTCCGCGCCATCGATGCGGGCGCGCAATTCATCTTGCGGCAAGGGGCCGGGCAAGACGGTCAAACGCTCATTGCGCGCCACCAGTGGCTTGCCCGCACGCGCCGCACATGCCGTGATCGATGTCACACCCGGCACAACCTCGACGCGGTAGCGCCCCGACAAGCGCGCGAACAGATACATGAAAGACCCGTAAAAGAACGGATCCCCTTCGCAAAGGCAGACCACATCCTGCCCCGCATCCAGCGCCGCCGCGATCTCTGCCGCGCCGGCGTCATAGGCGGCTTGCGCGGGCGCGCGCTCTACGCTCATCGGGACATCCATCACGATCTCGCGGGCGGCAGGCGCGATCAGATCGGCCGCGATCGCACGCGCGAAACTCGCCGCCCCCGCCAATGTCGGATAGGCGATGACCCCGGCCCCAGCGATCAGCCGCGCGGCGCGCAAGGTGATCAGGTCAGGCGCACCGGGTCCCACACCCACGCCATAAAGCACGCCCGTCATTTCACCCATCTTCCGAGCCCAAATATCCCCGCCGGAGGCAAGCGGCGGAGCCGCTTCAGGGGCGCAGCCCCTCGGCGCTTGCGCGCCTCACCCCGGAGTATTTTTGGAAAAAAGAAGTCGCAAAGATCAAGAGGCATGATCATTCCTTCCTGTCCATGCATATCATCTTTTCACCAGGCTCCATTGTGTGACCGGCATCAATGGCCGCCAGCCGGTCAGCCGCCCAACAGGTTCGGCCCGATGCACCGCGAGTTTGACCAGATCGCCACCATAGGCCTTGTGCAAGGCGATCAGTTCGGCCTCGCTTTCAAGCGTCACCGCATTGGCGACCAACCGGCCCAAGGGGCGCAGGGCGGCCCAAGCGGCCTCGAATGTCACACGGCTTAGCCCGCCACCGATGAAGATCGCGTCGGGGGCGTCCAATCCATCAAGCGCCGCTGGCACCAGCCCGTCGATCAGTTCCAGTTTCGGCGCGCCCAAGGCCAGCGCATTGGCCGCGGCAAAGGCGCGTCTATCGGCGCGCGGCTCGATCCCGATGGCGCGGGCATAGCGCGCAGCACGCATCCATTCGATGGCCACAGAGCCGCAGCCGCAGCCGATATCCCACAAAAGCGCCCCGCGCATCGGCATCAGCTTGGCGAGCGTCACGGCGCGGATCTCTTGCTTGGTCATGGTGCCGTCGGATTGAAACAACTCATCCGCCAGCCCCGGCACACGCGGCAAAAGCGCGGCATCAGGGGCGGCGATGCAGTCAACCGCCAGCGTGTTGAAGGCCGGCACCTCATGCGCCCAGCTTTCGGCCAGCCCGTCAAAGCGCGCCTCGTCCTTGCCGCCCATCGCGGCCAGCACCGTCATGCGCGACTGCCCGAAGCCGCGCGCAGTCAGAAAGGCCGCAATCTGGGCGGGCGTTTCAGCCCCCGTCGTCAGGATCAACAGCCGCGCGTCGGGCTGGATGAAGGCGATCATCTGTTCCACGGGGCGGCCATGCACGGTCAGTGTTTCGACATCCGGCAGCGACCAGCCCATCCGCGCCGCCGCCAGCTGGAAGGCCGATAATTGCGGGTGATAGACGATCTGGGCCGGATCAATCGCGCGCCCGATCCTTGCGCCGACGGAAAACCACAACGGATCCCCCGTTGCCAGCACGACCACCCGCCGCCCGCGCAGCCCCTTGATCGTCGTGATCAGCGCATCAAACGGATGCGGCCATGCCAACCGCTCTGCCGCTAAATTTTCGGCCAGCACATGGTGCCGGTCGCCACCGATGATGACCTCGGCCGCTTCGACCACGGCGCGGGTGGCGGGCAAAAGCCCGGCCATGCCATCCTCGCCGATCCCGACGATATGCAGCCATGGATCAGACATCTTCGGGCAATCCCGCTGCCAGAGCATTAACCGCCGCAGAGGCCATGGCCGAGCCACCGCGCCTGCCCCGCAGGGCGATGTAATCGCAGCCCCGCGCATCGCGGGCAAGTTCCGCCTTGCTTTCTGCCGCCCCCACGAAACCCACGGGAAAGCCAAGGATCACCGCCGGTTTCGGCCAGCCCGCATCCAGCAGCTCCAGCAGGTGAAACAGCGCCGTGGGCGCATTGCCGATGGCGACCACCGCGCCCTCGATCCGGTCGCGCCACAATTCCACGGCAGCGGCGGAACGGGTATTGCCGATCTTGGCGGCAAGCGCGGGCACGGATGCATCGTTCAGCGTCACGATCACCTCGTTCCCTGAAGGCAGATAGCGCCGGATGATCCCCGCGCCGACCATTTCGCAATCACACAGCACAGGCGCGCCCGCACGCAGGGCGGCTTGCCCTGCCTCGGCGACCTGCGCGGAATAGGCGAGCCTGTCGACGATTTCCACCATCCCGCAGGCATGGATCAGCCGCGTCATCAGCGGATGCAGCGCAGGCGCGAAACGGTCCAGCCGCGCCTCGGTCCGCACGGTGGCAAAGCTTTGCGCATAGATCGCCTTGGGGTCGGTTTCATAGGGGCGCAAGGCGATACCTTTCCCGCTCAACGCTTTAGCGTCTTGCGCGCGCTTTCGGGTCCATGCGGGTGTTTGGCATGGGGGTAAGGCGCGTGGTGGTGGTCATGGTCATGGTGGTGGTGATCGTGGTGATGGTCCTGCGCGATCAGGCGGCACATGCCGGTGCAGAACGTATCGCACAGCGCGCAATCGGCCACGTTCGACCCCGGCGCGCTGGCGCCTTGGCCTTCGACATGGTGGTGGTGGCTTTCCTGCACGGCGCCGACCTCGGATTCAAAGCCCAGCACCTGCGTGCGGTATTTGCACAAAACGCAAGTTGCGGGCGGCACCGCGCCAAAGGCCGGATGGCTGCGGTCGGCGGCGCTGATCTTGTGGCTGTGGCCATCCTCGAGCGCCAAGACCTGCGCGCGATACCCGCAGATGCCGCAATTGGGCGGCGGGGTGGCGCTGTCTTGTTCCAGGATCCGTTCGGCAAAGGTTTCCAGCACCTTGGGATGATCGCCCAGATAGCCGGCTTTGACGAACTGGATGCCCGGATGTTCGGCGGCGACCTGATCGGTGAACCCGTAGATCCGGTCGATCAGGATGCCCGAGAACAAGAAATAGGGGAAGACGATGATCCGCTTGTAAGGCAGCATTGCGGCATGTTGCAGGCAGGGTTCAACCAGGGGAAAGGTGACACCGGAATAGCCGATTTCGCACCAGCCAAAGCCCATGCCTTCCTGCAGCATCCGCGCGATTTTCGCGACATTGCCATTGGCGTCAGGGTCAGAGGCCCCGCGCCCGATGACGACAAGGCAGGTATCGGTCAGCGCGACTGGCCCGTGTTTGACATTGGCGCGGTCCACGGCTTCTTGCACGCGGCCAGCGGCGGCGGCGATCATCTTGGGGTCGATGCCCAATTCGCGGCCATAATTCACGCTGATGCCATGCTTGGCGGCATAGGTGTTCAGCACGGTGGGGATATCGTTCTTGGCATGCATCGCGGCGAACAGCATCCCCGGCACCGCCAGAATCCGGTCACAACCGGCTGCGCGCAGCCGGTCCAGCCCGTCGCGGATCACCGGATTGGCGAATTCCAGATAGCCGTAATCGGTGATCCAATCGTCTGGCAGATAGGCCGGCAGCTTTTCCGCCAGCACGGCGAATTCATCAACGGCCGATTGGCTGCGCGAGCCATGGCCACAAATCATCACGCCTGTTTTCATGCCGTTTTCCCTTGCCGCTTGCGGTTGACCGCGTTTTCTGTGCCCAATACGACCAGAGACCCGCAAGCCACGGGTGCGACGATGCGACAGGCTGGTCCCCGTTTGGGTCGACCGCGCTGTCTCCAACCGCTCTGGCCCTGTAAGGGCGTCGTCTGGGGGCGGTATAGACGTCCCATGCAGAGGGGGCAAACGGTTAAGCGACGCAAAGCGGGCGTGAGACGACCTGCCCGGCAATGCGCCTCACTGTGCGCAGACGCACCATCGCTGCGCCATCATTCGGCTTGGTTCATTGCCGCCAAGCGGTTAGGTCGGGGCCAACAAAGGAGCATCATCATGGGCCAATTGGTTGACGGCGTCTGGAATGACGTCTGGTACGATACCAAGACATCCGGCGGCAAATTCGAACGCAGTGTCGCGTCATTTCGCAACTGGATCACGGCGGATGGATCTGCCGGACCCTCGGGCGAGGGTGGCTTTGCCGCAGAAACAGGGCGGTATCATCTTTATGTGTCTTATGCCTGTCCCTGGGCGCACCGGACCTTGATCTTTCGCAGCCTCAAAGGGCTGGAGGATCACATCAGCATCTCTGCCGTGCATCCTGATATGCTGGGCGATGGCTGGACCTTTCAAAAGGACGACAAGGGCGCGACCGGCGATACTTTGTTCGGCTATGATTACGCCCGCGAGATCTATTTGCGCGCCCTGCCCGATATGACCGGCCGCGTCACCGTGCCGATCCTATGGGACAAAAAGCGCGAAACCATCGTGTCCAACGAATCGTCGGAAATCATCCGCATGTTCAATTCAGCCTTTGACGGGATCACCGGCAATACTGATGATTACTGGCCCGAGCAATTGCGCGACGCCATCGCCCCCGTGAACGACCGGATCTATGACACGGTCAATAACGGCGTGTACAAATCCGGCTTTGCCACCACGCAGCAAGCCTATGAAGACGCGGTCTATCCGCTGTTCGACAGCCTCGACTGGCTCGAAGACCGGCTGGGCAAGACCCGCTATCTGATGGGCGATAGGCTGACCGAGGCGGATTGGCGGCTCTGGACCACGCTGTTGCGGTTCGATCCGGTCTATCACCTGCATTTCAAATGCAATCGCAAGCGGATCGCGGATTATCCAAACCTGTCAGGCTATCTGCGCGACCTTTACCAAGTGCCGGGTGTGGCTGCGACGGTGAATATGGATCATATCGTGCGGCATTATCATTACAGCCATGACACGATCAATCCGAACCGGATCATCCCGATCAACCCGGTCATCGATCTTTCAGCGCCGCACGGCCGGAGCTAAGACCGCCGTAATGATAGACGATCGCGGCCAGGTCTGTAGGCGGGGTCGCGGTCTGGATAAAAGCGCGCGCATTGCCACTATAGCCGAAAATAGAGCCGTCAGAGAAAACGGTCGTATCGGTGACAAAGACCACGCTGGCCCATGGTTGGCGAAACTGCGCCATATCGGCGACCGCCAGCGCGCTGCCGCCGTCCAGCATCACATCCAAAACGATGACGTCGAAACCGATTGTTTCCAGCGCGCCAAGCGCCGCCGCGCTGGTCGGCGCCTGCGTGACTTGCGCACCAAGCATTTCCAGATGCCGCTGCCAGATTGCAGCAAGCCCGCCATTGCCATGAATGATCAGAACATGCATGTATTGGGTCGATCCTTGCTGGTTCTCCGGCGAATCCGGATGACGGGGGGCCAGCCGTCCCCAAGCGCGGACCCATCATCCACGAACATACTATCTTGTCAAAAGATAGTATCTTTCGACTGACCTTGCGGATCATGCGATTATCCGCTTGAAAGGCGAGGATCAAAAAAGGCTGCGAAAAATGACGACTTGGATAACCATTTGCGACACGTGCAAGCGCGAAGGCTGGGATGCGGCCGCGATGGCCCAGACCGACGGCGAAGCGCTGGCAGGGCTGATCGAGGCAGCAGCCTCTGGGGTGGCAGGGGTGAAAACACGCCGGGTGTCGTGCCTGATGGGCTGCAAGTCCGGCTGCAACGTCGCCATTCAATCCCGTGACAAGCTGAATTACACGCTGGGCGATTTTATCCCTGATGACGAGGCCGCAGCAGGCATCGTGGCCTATGCGCAGGCCCATGCCCAAAGTGCGACAGGTCAGGTCCCGTTCCGCGACTGGCCACACAGCATCAAAGGCCATTTCGTCACACGCCACCCGCCCTTGCCCGACAGCGAATGAATATGGCGCGCGATCATGGCGGCGGGCTTGATGCCGCCATTGCGCGCTATGGCGGCAGCCGGGCGACATGGCTCGATCTGTCCACGGGGATCAACCCGCAGCCATACCCGCTGCCACAATTCGCCGCCGATAGCTGGACCGCGCTGCCCGACAAGGCCGCCTTTGCGCGCCTGCATGATCTGGCGCGCGGCTTTTGGGGCGTGCCTGCAGAGGCGGGTGTTCTTGCGGCAACCGGGGCCTCGGCCATCATCGCGGCCTTGCCACGCGTCTTTGCCCAGGGCGAGGTTTGCATCCCCGGCCCCACCTATAACGAACATGAAGCCGCTTTTCGCGCCGCGGGCTGGACCATTGGCAAGGTGCCGCGCCAGGCGCTGGTGGCCGTACATCCCAACAACCCCGACGGGGCGATCTGGCGCGCGGCCGATTTCACCACCCCGATCACGATCATCGACGAAAGCTTCTGCGACGTGATGCCGGAAAGATCACTGGTCCATCTGGCCAGCCGCCCGAATACGCTTGTGCTGAAAAGCTTTGGCAAATTCTGGGGGCTGGCGGGCCTGCGGCTCGGCTTTGCCATCGGGGATCCTGCCGTGATCGCGCGGCTGGCGGATATCTTGGGTCCGTGGCAAGTGTCCGGCCCCGCGCTGACGATCGGGGCAGAGGCGCTGGCCGATCCACAATGGGCCGATGCGACACGGGCAAGGCTGGCGCAGGATGCGGACAGGCTTGATCATTGCCTGGCGGCCAAGGGTGCCACATTGCTGGGCGGCACATCCCTGTTCCGGCTTTACCAGGTGGATGACGCAGCACGCTGGCAGGACCGGCTGGCAAAAGGCCATGTCTGGTCGCGCGTCTTTCCCTATGCACGCGACTGGCTGCGCCTTGGCCTGCCCGCCCCCGACCGCTGGGCGCAACTCGAGGCCGCATTGTGACCCTGTTTCTTGGCATGATCCTGGATGCGTTGTTTGGAGAGCCGAAATGGCTCTGGTCGCGCTATCCCCATCCGGCTGTTTTGATGGGGCGGCTGATCGGCTGGTGTGACCTGCGTTTCAACGCAGGCCCCGACCGCAAGGCCAAAGGCAGCGCGGTGCTGGCGGGGCTGGTCATCGGCGCGGGGCTGCTGGGGCTGGTCCTTGACGCGCTGCCCGGCAAGATCATCGACATTCTGGTCATCGCCATGCTGCTGGCGCAAAAATCGCTGGCCGATCATGTCCGTGCGGTCGGCGATGCTTTGCGGCTGTCGCTGGGCGATGGCAAACGCGCGGTGGCGATGATCGTGGGGCGGGACACGCGCGGCATGGACCGGCCCGCCGTCGCCCGTTCGGCCATCGAAAGTGCGGCGGAAAACCTCTCTGACGGGGTGATCGCGCCGGCCTTTTGGTTCCTGATCGCCGGGCTGCCGGGGCTGTTGATCTACAAGATCGTCAATACCGCCGACAGCATGATCGGCTACCGCACACCGCGCCACGCCGATTTCGGCTGGGCGGCGGCGCGGTTCGACGACCTGCTCAACCTGATCCCCGCGCGGCTGACGGCTGCTCTGATCTGGGCCGTCACACACCGCCCCGACCCGCGCGGTATCCTGGCCGAGGCGCCGCTGCACCGCTCGCCCAATGCCGGCTGGCCAGAGGCCGCCATGGCGCATGGGCTGGATATCGCGCTCAGCGGGCCGCGTAGCTATGACGGGCAGCTGCGCGATTATCCTTTCGTCAACGCAGGCGGTGAACACGACCTGACCCCCGATGACATCGACCGCGCTGTCACCATCTTGTGGAAAACATGGGCGGTGATGCTGGTCCTGGCGCTGATCACCGCCGCCTGACCGGTTTCCGCCGATCGGGCCACCGGCATCTTGCACCACCTGTCTGCCCTGCTAGGCTCGCGCCGACCCAAAGACCCGGAGCCCGCCATGCGCCTTGCCCTTGCCACCGCCCTGACCCTGTTGACAGGGGCCGCAACAGCCCAGACCTGCGGCGGCGATGTCAACAGCTTCATCGCAGGCGTCAAAGCCGAGGCCGTGGCGACAGGCATCCCCGCCGTCACCGCGGATGCGTTTTTCGCAGGCGCGCAGATTGACGATGCCGTGCTGCGCGCCGACCGCGCGCAAGGCGTGTTCCAACAGGATTTCATCCAGTTCTCGCGCAATCTGATCAGCCAGAACCGGATCGATAACGGCGCGCGCAACAGCCAGCGGTTCGATGCAACCTTCCGCCAGATCGAAAACCGCTTTGGCATCCCGCGCGGCGTGCTGCTGGCCTTCTGGGCCTTCGAGACCGATTACGGCGCGGTGCAGGGCAACTTCAACACCCGCAACGCCCTACTGACGCTGGCGCATGATTGCCGCCGGCCAGAGCTGTTCCGCCCGCAACTGATCGCCGGGATCGAACTTTACCGGGGCGGGGGCATGGACCCTGCAACCACTTTGGGCGCTTGGGCCGGTGAAATCGGCCAGCTGCAGAAACTCCCGCGCGAGATTGTCGAAAAAGGCATGGATGGCGACGGGGACGGCGTGGTCGACCTGAAAAACTCCGCCCCTGACGCGCTGATGACCGGCGCGAATGTGCTGTCCTCGCTCGGCTGGCGGCCAAATGAACCATGGATGCAGGAAATCGTGGTGCCCGCCAATCTGGACTGGTCACAGACCGGCCTGACGAAAAAACGCCCGGTCAGCGACTGGGCCGCCATGGGCGTGACCGCACGCCAAGGCGGGCTTGGCCCCGCCAACCTGCCTGCGGCGATCCTGCTGCCGATGGGGCGCAACGGACCGGCCTTCATGACCTATCCCAATTTCGACGTCTATTTCGACTGGAACCGCAGCTTTGTCTATGTGACGACCGCCGCCTATTTCGCCACCCGGCTCAGCGGCGCGCCGGTCTATGACGCAGGCAATCCGTCGCCCGCGCTGACGGGTGACCAGATGCGGCTGTTGCAGCAACGGCTGACAGCACGGGGCCATGATGTGGGCGGCATCGACGGGATTCTCGGGGCCATGACGCGCAACGCCGTGCAGGCAGAACAGGTCCGCCTCGGCCTTCCGGCAGATGCCTGGCCGACGCTTGATCTATTGAACCGCCTCTAACCCATCTTCCGAGCCTAAATATCCCCGCCGGAGGCATAAAAGTCCTTAGGCCACCATCGCCGCCGCCCGCTTGAGGTCGACCGACACCAGCTGCGACACGCCCTGTTCGCCCATGGTCACGCCAAACAGCCGGTCCATCCGGCTCATGGTGACGGCATGATGGGTGATGATCAGGAACCGCGTATCGGTGCGGCGGCACATCTCGTCCAGCAGATCGCAGAACCGGGTGACATTGGCATCATCCAGCGGCGCATCCACCTCGTCGAGCACACAGATCGGCGCGGGATTCGCCAGAAACACCGCAAAGATCAGCGCCAGCGCCGTCAGCGTCTGTTCACCCCCCGACAGCAACGACAAGGTGCTCAGCTTCTTGCCGGGCGGCTGGCACATGATTTCCAACCCCGCCTCCAGCGGATCATCGGATTCGACCAGCACCAGTTTGGCCTCGCCCCCGCCAAAGAGATGGGTGAACAGCAGCCCGAAACTGTCATTGACCTGTTCAAAAGCCGTCAACAAGCGTTCGCGGCCTTCCTTGTTCAGACTGGCAATCCCGGTGCGCAGCGCGGCGATAGCAGCCAGCAAATCGGCCTTTTCGCCCACCAGCGCGTCATGTTCGACCTGCACATCCTTGGCGTCTTCTTCGGCGCGCAGGTTGACCGCCCCCAATGCATCGCGCTGGCGCTTCAGCGCATTGACCTCGGCCTCGACCGTGGCGACGGGGGGCATATCTTCTACCGGCACGCCCAAAGCCGCGAATAATTGCGCAGGCGTGACCTCTTGCGCTTCCATGATCCGCTCGGCGGCATAGGCGATGGTTTCACGCGCGGCATCAGCGCGGGCCTCGGCACGGGCGCGGGCCTCGCGCGCCTCTGACGCCAGACGTTCGGCATCACGCTCGGCATGGCCTGCATCGCGCAGCACGGTCTCGGCCGCGGCCAGCTTGTCGGCCGCGGCACGGCGGCGGATCTCTGCCGTGTCGATCGCATCGGCCAGTTCGGCGCGTTTGGCGGCGATCTCCTCTGGTGCGGCAGAGGCTGCGGCCAGTTCCGCCTCGGATGCGGCCTTGCGCTCGGCCAGCTCGGCGCTGCGCTTGGTTGCGGTTTCCAGCCGGTGTTTCCAGCCGCTGATTTCCTTGGTGATCTCTTGCGCGCGGCGCAGGCGGGCGTCGCCCTCGCGGCGCAATTCCTCGGATGCGGACCGGCGCGACATCATCGTGATACGCGCGGCTTCGACCGTCATCTTGACATCCTCGACCGATGCGCGCGCGGCTGCCAGATCGCCCAATGCGGCGGCGGCCTGTTCGGCCTCGGCCAAGGATTTGCGCGCGCCCATCGCCTCTTCCTCGATCCGGCGCAGGGCCAGACCCAGACTTTCCAGCCGCCCCTGCGACAGGTTGCGATCCGCCTCGGCACGGCTGGCGGCACGATTGGCATCGGCCACGGCACGATCAGCATCGCGGCGGGCAGCACGGGCAGCCTGGTCGGCAGCAGTCGCATCCTGCAAAGCATGGGTCAGCGCGTCATGCGCCGCCACCGCCTGCTGCGCCTTGGCGGCCGCGGCATCCAGATCGCGCTGCAATTCGGCCAGCCGGTTAAGCTGCTGCAACCGCAGCGCCGCCGCCGAAGGCGCATCTTCGGCCCCCGACCGGAACCCGTCCCAGCGCCACAGATCACCCGCCAGCGAGACAAGCCGCTGACCGGGCTGCAAATCCGCCTGCAAACGCGCACCATCGGCAGCATCGACCAGACCGATCTGCGCTATGCGGCGGGCCAGCACCTGCGGCACGGTGACGACATCCGCCAAAGACGACACACCCGCAGGCAAGGGCTGCGCCTGCGCATAATCGGGCAGGCTGGCCCAGCCGGTCGGCGCATCCCCCGCCACCGCAGGGGCGCGCAGATCATCGGCCAGCGCCGCACCCAGCGCCTTTTCATAGCCTTTTTGCACCGACAGAAGATCCAGCACCTGCCCGCCCTCGGCACGGTCGCGATCCACCAGACGCGCCAATGCGGTCACCTCGGCGCGCAGGGCATTCGCCTCGCCTTCGGCCTCGGAGCGGGCGGCGCGGGCCTCGCTTTCCTGCGTCTGGGTCACGGCACGGGCGGCTTCGGCAGCGGCCAACGCCTCTTCGGCGGCATCGGCGGCGGCAAGGGCTGCGGCTTCGGCCAGACCAGCGGCGGCAAAATCCGCCTCGGCCTTGGCCAAGGCGGTCGCGGCCTCTTGTGATGCAGCCTTGGATTTGGCGGCCTCGGCCTCGTTCTTGGCCATGGTCGCGCGATGGTCGTCGATCAGGCGCTGCGTCGATTGGTGGCGCGCAGCCAGACGGGCGACATCTTCGGCCAATTGCGCCGAGGCCGCCTCGGCCTCTTGCAAGACACCCGCCGCCGCGCGCGCAGCGCCTTGTGCGGCCTCCAGCCGGGCCTCGTGGCCTTCACCTGCCTTGGCGATCTCGCGGGCTTCCCATTCCAGCCGGGCGATGGTTTCACCGGCATCCTTGTTCAGCCCGGCCTCGCGGTCGATATCGCGGGTCAGCTGGTCGATGCGCGCACGCAGGGTGGCAATCATGTCGCGGGCGCGGTCTTCTTGATCCTGCAAAGCATCGCGCTGGACCTGCAGGCGCTGCAAGACGGCCGCTGCAATCGCCTCTTCCTCGCGCAGGGCGGGCAAAGCATCCTCGGCCCCCTGACGCGCCTTGGTCGCATCGCGCGCGGCACGTTCGGCCTGCGCGGCGGCGGTCGTGCGGTCTTGCAACAGGGTCGTGGCCTCCAGCAAGGCATCATCGGCCTCTTTCCAGCGGCGAAACAGCAACATGCCTTCGGCGCGGCGCAGGCTTTCACCGATCTCGCGATAGCGCGCCGCCTGCCGCGCCTGACGCGCCAATTGTGCCAGCTGTGCGGCCAATTGGTCGATCACGTCATCGACACGGGTCAGGTTGGTTTCCGCGCCTTTCAGCTTCAGCTCGGCCTCGTGGCGGCGCTGATACAGGCCGGAAATCCCGGCCGCTTCCTCTAGAATACGGCGGCGCGACTTTGGCTTGGCGTTGATCAGCTCCGAAATCATGCCCTGCCGGACCAAGGCGGGCGAATGCGCACCCGTCGAGGCATCGGCAAACAGCATCTGCACATCGCGCGCGCGCACATCCTTGGCACCGACCTTATAGGCGGATCCGGCATCGCGGGTGATGCGGCGGATGATCTCCAGCTGGTCAGCATCGTTGAAGGCAGCGGGCGCCAGCCGTTCGGCATTGTCGATGATCAGCGAAACTTCGGCAAAATTGCGCGCAGGGCGGGTCGCGGCACCAGCAAAGATCACATCCTCCATGCCGCCACCCCGCATGGCCGAGGCGCGATGTTCGCCCATCACCCAGCGCAGGGCTTCCAGCAGGTTGGACTTGCCACAGCCATTCGGGCCGACCACCCCGGTCAGACCATCGGCGATGATCAGATCCGTGGGATCGACAAAGCTTTTGAAGCCATTCAATCGCAGTTTGCTGAAACGCACTATCCGCTGCCCTTGATTCTCCGCTGCCAGAAAGCCTGACGCCTGACACGGGTGCGAGTCAACGAAACCTGTCTAGATCAGGTCATTTGCAGCCTTTTATCCACAAGATATTGTGAAATTCCCCTCTTTGGAGCCAAAATATCCCCGCCGGAGGCAGCGCCGGAGGCGCTATTGGCCCTGTCAACGTCGGTTTACGGCCTTGACCGCGGGCCGCCGATGCAGGCACAACGGACAGGCATGGTTCCCCGCACGGCGCGCAGCGTCAGGGGATCAAATGGGAATGTGGACGCACCGATCCTGTCAGGGAGATGCCAAGCCACAGCCGCCCCCGCGACTGTATGCGGAGAGTGCCTTGTTGAAACGCCACTGGGTCCGCCCGGGAAGGCAACAAGGCGCATCGACCCGCAAGCCAGGAGACCAGCCATGCACCGGGGCGACCGCCTCGGCCAACAACAACGGACGGGGTGTTCCGTGGGGGTTCTGCATTGGCCGGAGGGTCGTGCTTCCCATGAAATCCCCCCTTTAGTCGATCCAAAGGGGACGAAAATGAAAAAACTTCTGACCATCGCAGGCCTCAGCCTTGCGGCATCGCCAGCCCTTGCGCATCACCCGCTGGGTGGCTTGCCAATGGAAACCTTCACCCATGGGCTGCTGTCGGGCGTCGGCCATCCGGTGCTGGGCTTTGACCATTTGTTCTTTGTCGCGGCGATGGGCATCGCTGCAACCTTTACCGCCAACCGTCTGCTGACGCCTGCCGCCTATATCGGCGCGATGCTGGCGGGCTGTGGCCTGATGTATGCGGGGATCGCCCTGCCGCTCGCTGAAACCGTGATCGTGCTGTCGCTTCTGGTCATCGGCGGGATCGTCCTGTCGGGCAAAACCCTGTCGACGACAAATGCGCTGCTGGTCTTCGCGACATTCGGCCTGTTCCACGGCTCTGCCTTCGGCGGGTCGATTGCCGGACAAGAAGGCGGCGTCGGCGGCGCTGTGCTGGTCGGCTATCTGATCGGGCTGGGCGCGATCCAATATCTGATCGCCATCGGCGCAGGCTGGGCCACGCGCAAACTGGGCGCGGTCGACGCCAGCGCGATGACCGCCCGTCTGGGTGGCGCGATGGTCGCAGGCGTCGGCCTGTTCCTTGCGCTGGAAATCATCGAAGGGCCGATCGTCTCTGCGATCACCGGCTAAAGCCGCGTTCCGCGATTTATCGGGCGGCCCGCAAGGGCCGTCCCTTTTTCTGTTCCCCGCCGCCAAGGATACCCCATGCCCGCCAAAATCCCCGCCACCATCGTCACCGGCTTTCTCGGCTCTGGCAAAACCACGCTGATCCGGCACATGCTGCAAAACGCCCAAGGCAAGCGCATCGCGCTGATCATCAACGAATTCGGTGATCTGGGCGTGGATGGCGACATCCTCAAAGGCTGCGGCGACGAGGTCTGCGCCAAGGATGATATCGTGGAATTGTCCAACGGCTGCATCTGCTGCACCGTCGCCGATGATTTCATCCCCACGATGGAGGCGCTTTTGGCGCGCAATCCCGCCCCCGATCATATCGTGATCGAAACCTCGGGGCTTGCCCTGCCGCAACCCTTGGTGCGCGCCTTCAACTGGCCCGGCATTTCCACCCGCGTCACCGTGGACGGCGTTGTCACCGTCGTCGATGGCCGCGCCGTGCAGGACGGCCAATTCGCCCATAACATCGCCGCCGTCGATGCCCAGCGCGCCGCCGATGACAACCTCGACCATGAAACGCCTTTGTCGGAACTCTTCGAGGACCAGATCGCCTGCGCCGATATGATCGTGGTGAACAAGACCGACCTGCTGACGGCAGACGAGGCCGACAGCCTTGCCGCGCAATTGCGCACCGACAGCCGCGACGGTGTGCAGGTAGTGAAAACCAGCATGGGTGCGCTGCCTGTCGATGTGCTGCTGGGCCAAGGGATCGGGGCAGAGGCTGATCTGGAATCCCGCCACGAAATCCACCACCACCATCACCACCATGATGATGACGCGGATGACCACGACGACGATCACCACCATGACCACGGCCATGACGAGTTTGAATCCTTTATCGTCACCCGTGACGAGGTAGCCGATGCCGCAGCCTTTGCCGCCCAGGTCAGCGCCGCGATCAAGGCCAATAACATCCTGCGCCTGAAAGGTTTCGTCGCAATCACGGGCAAACCGATGCGAATGACACTGCAGGCCGTCGGCCCCCGCGTGGAAACCTATTTCGACCAGCCCTTCGGCGATGCCCCCCGGCAAACCCGGCTTGTCGTGATCGGCGAGGCCGGGCTGAACCAATCCGCCATCACCGCCGCCCTGCAAGCATGATCATCGTCAGCATCACAGATCCGCATGATGCGCAGGCCACAGCCCTGCTACAGCAAAGCCATGCGCTGATGCAGGCGCTGTTCCCGCCAGAGGATAATTTCTACCTGTCCATCGACGATCTGGTGGCCAGCGACATCCATTTCTACACCGGCCGTATTGGTGACACGATTCTGGGCACCGGCGCGCTGCGGGTCTGCGACGGCTATGGCGAGATCAAGTCGATGTTCGTGGATGAGACTGCGCGCGGCAAAGGTATCGCTGATGCAATCCTGCGCCAGATCGAGGATCAGGCGCGCAGCCTATCATTGCCGCTACTGAAACTGGAAACCGGCAACATCCTGCATGCAGCACACAGGCTTTACGCAAGGCATGGGTTCACGCCTTGCGGACCGTTCGGCGACTATCCAGAGATCGCCAGTTCGGTTTTCATGGAAAAGCGGCTGTGATCTCAGCCCTTCTTTTCCTCGGCGGCCTTTTTCATCCGCGCCAGCAATTCGGCCTTGTCGGGACGCGCGCCAAAGGGCTTTTTCTTCGATCCCGGCGCGTTGTGTTCCTCGTGCTTGGGGCCTTTTTTCGCCATCTTCGGTGCTCCTGCAGCGTTGTAATCCATGGGTCTATCCTCGTGTTTGACCGCCTCTTAGCACAGGGCAAAAGCTGATGCACCTGCTCGCCGCCACCCCCGGTGCGATTTCGGACGGGACCGAACCGGTCGATCTGGGCCAGACGCCTGCCGATGTAGTCATCATCTCTGCTGCCGATACCGAACTGGCCGCCCTGGCCGAAGCACGGGCCGAAATGACCAACCCGCCTACCTTGCGGCTGGCCAATATGCTGCATCTGGCACATCCGATGTCGGTCGATCTGCATCTTGACGATTGCGCCACCAAATCGCGTCTGGTGATCGCCCGCGTGCTGGGTGGTGCAGCCTACTGGAAATACGGCCTGACCCAATATGCCGCGCGACTGCATGATGCGGGCGTGCCGGTGGCGTTCCTGCCTGGCGACGATAAACCCGACCCCGAATTGCGCGGGTTGTCCACCGTCAGCGGCACGGATTACGACGCGCTCTGGTCCTATCTGGTCGAAGGCGGGCCGCAGAACAGTATCAATGCGCTGGCCTATGCAAAGGCGATGCTGGACAGCACCGAAAAACCCGCCGCCGCTGCCCCCTTGCTGCGCGCCGGCGTCTACTGGCCGGGGGCGGGCATCGCCGATCTGACGAATGCACAGGCGGCATGGACCGCTGACGCGCCCGTCGTGCCGATCATCTTCTACCGCGCCTTGGTGCAGGGCGGCGGGCTGAACCCGATCAACCGCCTGACCCGCAGCCTGTCGCGCGCCGGCCTGAACCCGCTGCCCATTTTCGTGGCCAGCCTGAAAGACCCCGTTAGCACCGCAACGCTGGACCATCTGTTCACCATTGCCCCGCCCGATGTGATCCTGAACTGCACCGCATTTGCGGTGGGCAGCCCACATGACGGCGACGACAGCCCGCAAAACCCGCTGTTGGCCAACAATGCGCCGATCTTTCAGGTGATCCTGTCGGGTGCCTCCGAGGCGTCATGGGCCGAGGGCCTGCACGGCCTGACCGCGCGCGACATCGCCATGAACGTGGCCCTGCCAGAAGTTGACGGGCGCATCCTGTCGCGCGCGATCAGCTTCAAGGGCGAGGCGTTTTTCGACGACGCCACCGAATGCCCCATCGCCACCTATCAGGCGCGCGGCGACCGCGTCGATTTCGTCACGCAGCTAACCGGCAACTGGGCACGCCTGCGGCAAACCCCCACCAAGGATAAAAAAGTCGCCCTGATCCTCGCCAATTACCCCAACAAGGACGGACGTCTGGCCAATGGCGTCGGCCTCGACACGCCTGCGGCCACGATCCACACGCTGCACCTGCTGGCGCAGGCGGGCTACCAGACCACCCCACCCGCCGACAGCGCCGCGCTGATGGCGCAGATCATGGCAGGCCCCACCAACTGGCTGACCGACCGCGCCGACAAAGCGGGCGGCGAGCTGCTCGCCCTCGACACATACCGCCAGCATTTCGACGCCCTGCCGTGGGATATCAAGGAACAGATCACCACCCGCTGGGGTCAACCCGAAGACGACCCTTTCTTCCGAGCCGAAATATCCCCGCCGGAGGCCGCAAGCCGCGCCAGCGGCGCAGGTTTCGCGCTCTCCATCCACGCTTTCGGCAATGTGATCGTAGGGCTGCAGCCCGCGCGCGGCTATAATATCGACCCGGCCGATACCTATCATTCCCCCGATCTGGTCCCGCCGCATAATTACCTCGCCTTCTATTTCTGGCTGCGGCACCATTGGGGCGCCGATGCGATCGTCCACATGGGCAAGCATGGCAATCTGGAATGGCTGCCCGGCAAATCCGTCGCCCTGTCGGAAACCTGCTGGCCCGAGGCGGTCTTTGGCCCCACCCCGCATGTCTATCCTTTCATCGTCAATGATCCGGGCGAAGGGACACAGGCCAAACGGCGCACGTCCGCCGTCATCATCGACCACCTGACCCCGCCACTGACCCGCGCCGAAAGCTATGGGCCGATGCGCGATCTGGAAGCCTTGGTTGATGAATATTACGAGGCCGCAGGCGTCGATCCGCGCCGCATGACCCATCTGCGGCGCGAGATCCTGTCGCTGTCGGATGCGACGGGGCTGTCGCGGGATGTGGGTTTCACCGGCGACAAGGATGGCGATCTTGGCAAGCTCGACGCCTACCTTTGCGATTTGAAAGAGGCGCAGATCAGGGACGGGCTGCATATCTTTGGCCAATCGCCCTCAGGCCAGCAGGAACTGGACCTGGCCATCGCCCTCGCCCGGGTGCCGCGTGGCGATGGCAAGGGGCAGAATGCATCCTTGCTGCGGGCCTTGGCTGCGGATCTTGGCCTGAGCATCGACCCGCTGGATTGTGATATGGCAGCCCCGGCGGCGGAAAAGCCCGAGGCATTGGCCGATGACACGACATGGCGCAGCAATGGCGATACCGTCGAACGGCTGGAAAACCTGTCGCAGCGGCTTGTGCGGGACGGCGGGCGGGGCGTCCCGGGGTTTACCCCTGGCGCGGCGCAGGCCGTTCTCCGAACCATCCACGACGATATCCTGCCCAGGGTCCGCGCTTGCGGCCCTGCCGAAGGATCGGCCCTGCTGACCGCCCTTGCCGGCCATTTTGTCCCCCCCGGCCCGTCGGGTGCGCCCACACGCGGGCGGCTTGATGTGCTGCCCACGGGGCGCAATTTCTTCAGTGTCGACAGCCGGGCCGTGCCCACACCGACGGCCTGGGCCTTGGGATGGAAATCGGCAAACCTGCTGATCGAAAAGCACCTTCAGGACCATGGTGACTGGCCGCGCGCCATGCTGGTCACCGCTTGGGGCACCGCCAATATGCGCACCGGCGGCGATGATATCGCGCAAGCCTTGGCGCTGATGGGCGTCAAGCCGACATGGGACAGCGCCAACCGGCGTGTGACGGGGTTCGAGGTGCTGCCGCAATCCGTGCTGGGCCGCCCGCGCGTCGATGTGACCCTGCGTATCTCGGGGTTTTTCCGTGACGCTTTTCCGCAGCTGATCGCGCTGGTCGACAGTGCCGCGCGCGCGGTGCAGGACCTCGACGAGCCCGCCGATCTGAACCCTGCCGCCGCGCGCAGCAAAGCGGGCGAGGACCCCACCCGCGTCTTCGGGTCCAAACCCGGCGCTTATGGCGCGGGGCTGCAAGCGCTGATCGACGAAAGGATCTGGTCGGATAAAACCGATTTCGCCGCCGCCTATCTGACCTGGGGCAGCTATGCTTACGGTGCCAAGGCCAGCGGCGACCGGCGCGAGGCCGCCTTCAAGGCGCGCCTGTCCCAGGTCGACGCCATCGTGCAAAATCAGGACAACCGCGAACACGACATTCTGGACAGCGACGATTACTACCAATTCGAAGGCGGGGCCGCCGCCGCCGTCAGCACATTGCAAGGGCGCGACCGGCCGATCTATCACAATGACCATTCCCGCCCCGAACGCCCTGTCATCCGCACGCTGGATGATGAAATCGGCCGCGTTGTGCGGTCGCGCGTGGTCAATCCCAAATGGATCGAAGGGGTAAAACGCCACGGCTATAAAGGTGCTTTCGAGATCGCGGCGACGGTCGATTACCTTTTCGCTTTCGCCGCCACTACCGGGGCCGTGCGCAACCACCATTTCGACCTGGTCGAGGCCGCCTTTCTGGCCGATGACGCCACCCGCACCTTCATCGCCGATGCCAATGCCCCCGCATTGCGCGAGATAGCCGAACGCCTGCAAGAGGCGATTGACCGCAACCTGTGGCAGCCCGCCTCGAATTCTGCGCGCGCGCGCATCGCGGGCCTGCTATGATCTGCGCAAAGGAGACAGCCAATGACCGATGACCCCGACCGCCACGCGATGAAAATGGCCAAGAAAAAGGCCGCCCGCGACAAGATCATGGCGACCAAGACCGACCAGAAAGGTCTGGTCATCGTCCATACCGGCAAGGGCAAGGGCAAATCCTCGGCGGCCTTCGGGATGATCTTTCGCTGTATTGCGCATGATATGAAATGCGCCGTCGTCCAGTTCATCAAAGGGGGCATGTCCACCGGGGAACGCGATCTGATTCTGGCAAAATTCAGCGATATCTGCGCGTTTCACACGATGGGCGAAGGCTTTACCTGGGAAACGCAGGATAAATCGCGCGATATCGAAATGGCGCAGGCTGCCTGGGCCAAGGCCAAAGAGCTGATCCTGGACGAGACCAATACCATGGTTCTGCTGGATGAAATCAACATCGCGATCCGCTATGATTATGTCGCCATCGGCGATGTCGTGGCCTTTCTGCGCGACCACAAACCGCCGATGACCCATGTCGTGCTGACGGGGCGCAACGCGCATGAGGATCTGATCGCATTGGCCGATCTGGTGACCGAGATGGAACTGGTCAAACATCCGTTCCGATCGGGCATCAAGGCGCAGATCGGTGTGGAATTCTAGCGTCACAAATCGGGCATAAAATCGTTACATCGCTTGCACTGAACCGACCGGTTCAGATATAGACAGGCGATGGGTGCAATGGTTCTTCGATCCTCGGATCTTGTCGCAAAGGGCGTGCAGCGCGCGGTCTATCTGCATCCGCTTGATCCGACCAAATTGATCAAGGTGCTGCGGCCCGCCACCACGATGCCGCGGCGCAATAATTTCAACGGGATCATGGACCGGCTGCTGCCCAGCACCCGGCTGCGCCAGATCCGCAAGGAATATGCCGAATATCTGCGCGTCATGCTGACCCATCCAGAGCCGGATTTTCACGCGCCCATCGCCCATATGTTCGGCTTTACCCCCACGAATGAAGGTCTGGGCTGCATCACCGAACGGGTCATGCAGCCCGATGGCCGGCTTGGCGAAACGCTGGGGGCCAAGGCGCAGGCAGGCAGTCTGACACCCGCGCAACTGGCGCTGTTGAACGACACGATCGCCCGTATCTATGCCAATGACATCCGCGCCAGCGACATGAACCCCGCAAATTTCGTCTTTGGCCATCGTGACAATGGCACCGGTCCCGGCCCCGAAGAATGCGTCCTGGTGGACGGGTTCGGCGATATCCACGCAATCCCCGTGCGGTCGATGGCGCGCTGGTCCAACCGGATCGGGCTGGACGACAGCTGCAAGCGGCTGGCCCGCAATACCGGGCTGCGCTGGGACCCAAAGGCGCGGCAATTCGCGCTGCCCAGCTAGGTGGCTTGGCTGTCCAGGCGTTACAGCGTAGAACAGACCATCGCGACAGCCCCGAAAGACACCCATGACCGATGATACCGAAGACCTGCAAGACATCTATCCCGGCGCGGGCACGTTCCGTTTCGGCGATACGCCCGAATTATGCCAATATCTGATCGGCCTTGTCCGACAGCGCAAGAAAACCGCGACCTGCGGGGCGGCCTCGGAATTCGCCGATGATCCCGATTCCATGCCGGTCGTCGGGCGCTGCGACATTGCCGCCAATTGGGATGGCACGCCCGCGCTGGTGATCCGCACGACCAAAGTGCAACATATCCGGTTCTGCGACGTGACCGAAGAGATGGCGCTGGCCGAGGGCGAGAATGACAGCCTTTTGGGCTGGCGCAAGGATCACAAGGCCTATTTCAAACGTAACGGCGGTTTCGATCCCGAGATGATGCTGGTGTTCGAGCATTTCACGCTGGTCGAGGATCTGGCCGGGCGCGCGCTCTGACATGCGCCTGTGGATCGCCTGCCTGCTGATCCTGATCATCGGCGCGCATATCGCGATGTGGACATCGGATATGCCGCGCGATCTGGCCTTGCGACTGACGATCATCAATGCGGCGGGCTGGGCGGTGATCCTGCTGCCCGCCTGGGCGGTCAGCAAATGGGCGGCGGCGCATCGGCGACGGTAAGGTGGGTCATGACCCACCCTACGGGCCTTTCGCATTGCGGCGAGATCGGCTAGATCGCTTGCAAATGACTTTTCTTGGATGAACAGATGAAATTCACGCTGTCCTGGCTGAAACACCACCTTGAAACCGATGCCTCGGTCGATTTGATCGCCGAAACCCTGACCGATCTCGGGCTAGAGGTCGAAGGCGTGGAAAACCCCGCCGAACGTCTGGCCGATTTCACCATCGGCTATGTGGAAAGCGCGGAAAAGCATCCCGATGCCGACAAGCTGCGTGTCTGCCAAGTGCAGACCAAGGACGGTCTGACCCAGATCATCTGTGGTGCGCCCAATGCGCGCGCGGGCATCACCGTCGTTATCGCCAGCCCCGGCACCTATGTCCCCGGCATCGACACCACCATCGGCGTGGGGAAGATCCGGGGCATCGAAAGCCATGGCATGATGTGTTCCGAACGCGAGATGGAGTTGTCCGAGGAACATGACGGGATCATCGAATTGCCTTCGGGCAGCGTCGGCCAGCGGTTCACCGATTGGCTGTCCGCCAACCAGCCCGACCGCGTCGACCCGGTGATCGAGATCGCGATCACCCCCAACCGCCCCGATGCGCTGGGCGTGCGCGGCATTGCGCGCGATCTGGCGGCGCGGGGGCTGGGGACGCTGAAGCCGCTGGGCGTCAATCCGGTGCCTGCCAGCTTTAGCGCCGATATGACCGTATCCATTGATGACGATACGCGCGACGGATGCCCCGTTTTCTGTGGCCGCCTGATCCGCGGCGTCAAGAACGGGCCCAGCCCGGAATGGCTGCAAACGCAGCTGCGCGCCATCGGCCTGCGGCCCATCAGTTTCCTTGTCGATGTGACCAATTGGTTCACCTATGACCTGAACCGCCCGCTGCATGTTTTTGATGCCGACAAGGTGCAGGGCAACCTGCGCGTCCACCGCGCCAAGGGCGGCGAGACGATCCTGGCGCTCGACGACAAGACCTATACTTTGCAGGCCGGTCAGATCGCCATTTCCGACGATCAGGGCGTGGAAAGCATCGCGGGCATCATGGGTGGCGATGCCACGGGTTGCACCGATGAGACGGTCAATGTCTTTGTCGAAAGCGCCTATTGGGACCCGGTCCAGATCGCCTATACCGGCCGCGCGCTCAAGATCAATTCCGACGCCCGCTACCGGTTTGAACGTGGCATTGATCCTGCCTTCACCCCCGAAGGGCTGGAACATGCCGTGCGGATGATCGTCGATCACGCGGGCGGCGAGGCGTCAGAGCTGATCATCGCAGGCGCGGTGCCCGACACATCCCGCGCCTACCGTCTGGATGCGGAGCGTGTCATCAGCCTTGTCGGCATGGATATTCCCGAAAGCACCCAGCGCCAGACATTGACCGCACTTGGCTTTCGTCTCGAAGGCGACATGGCCCATGTCCCGTCATGGCGCCCCGATGTGCTGGGCGATGCCGATCTGGTCGAAGAGGTCGCGCGCATCGCATCCTTGACCAAGCTGGAAGGCAAGCCTTTGCCGCGCATGGATGCCGGCGTCCCCAAACCGATCCTGACCACCGGCCAGCAGCGTCAGCAGGCCGCGCGCCGGACCATGGCGGCGCTGGGGTATAATGAATGCGTCACCTATAGTTTCGTCGATGCGCAGGCGGCGGCGCTGTTTGGTGGCGGCGATGATGCAACCATGCTGGAAAACCCGATTTCCAGCGAATTGTCGCATATGCGCCCCAACCTGCTGCCCGGCCTTTTGCGCGCCGCTGCCCGCAATCAGGCGCGCGGTTTCATGGATATCGCCCTGTTCGAGGTCGGTGCCGGTTTCCACGGCGGCGAGCCGGGAGACCAGCACAACCTGATCACCGGCGTGTTGATCGGCAAGACCGCCAGCAAAGAGGTCCATGGCACATCGCGCGCCGTCGATCTTTACGACGCCAAGGCCGATTCGGAATCCGTGCTGGCCGCCATCGGCGCGCCCGCCAAGGTGCAAATCCTGCGCGGCGCGGCAGATTGGTGGCACCCCGGACGGCACGGCATGATTTGCCTTGGCCCGAAAAAGGTGCTGGCAGTCTTTGGCGAATTGCATCCCAAGGTGCTGCGCGAGATGGATATCAAAGGCCCCGCCGTCGGCTTTACGATCTGGCCCGACGAGGTGCCTGTGCCGAAAACCAAGACCGCGACGCGCCCTGCCTTGATCGCCGCCGATCTGCAAGCGGTCGAACGCGATTTCGCCTTCGTCGTCGATGCCGAGATAGAGGCCCTGACGCTGGTCAATGCCGCGCTTGGTGCTGATAAGGCGCTGATCAGCGATGTGCGGGTCTTTGACCAATTCATCGGCGGCAATCTGGGTGAGGGCAAGAAATCCATCGCTGTCACCGTGCGCCTGCAACCCACGACCGCAACGCTGAAGGAAGCCGAGATCGAGGCTGTCAGCGCGAGGATCGTGGACAAGGTCACCAAGGCGACCGGCGGCAACCTACGCGGCTAAGTGGTCTGCCAGCACATCGAACACCAGCCTGATCCGCGGGCTGGTGTGTAAAGGTCGCCATGGCTGACCAACCAGACAGGAAGTAGGAGCCACCGATGATCGACACCGCCACATTCTGGAACCGCGCCGCTGATAAATATGAGGCGTCGAAGATCGGCAATCCTGCCGCCTATGAATACACGCTTGGCCGCACCCGCAGTTATCTGCGACCGACGGACAATGTGCTGGAAATCGCCTGCGGCACCGGATCGACCGCCGTTTTGCTGGCGCCTGATGTGGCAAGCTATCTTGGGACCGACATCTCGCCCGAGATGATCCGCATCGCGCGGGGCAAACTACCCGTTGCGGGCGCTGATCTGAGCTTCGATGTGACGGGCGATCTGCCGGAAACGGGCCAGTTCGACGCGATACTTGCGCATTCGTTTTTCCACCTCGTTCCCGATATGGAACGGCGCATGGCGCGGATTTACGACCTGCTTACGCCGGGCGGCTTTTTCATTTCCAAGACCGCGACGCTGAAAGGGCGCGGTTTGAAGTGGACCCTGATCAGCGCGGTGATTCCGCTAGCGCAGTTGGTCGGCAAGGCCCCCTATCTGCGCAAGTTCAGTGCCGCAGAGCTGGAACAGGCCGTGCGCGATGCAGGGTTCGAGATTGTCGAGAGCGGAGATTTCGCAACCCCCGCACGCTATATAGTGGCGCGCAAGCCGGGGGTGGCCAGCACGGCATAAGGCGCTAGTGTCGGGGACGAGCAAAGGAGCACGATCAATGACACTGCACATCTACCTGTCCGGCGAAATCCACACCGACTGGCGCGACCATATCGTGACAGGGGCCGCCGGCCTTGACGTCGCTTTTTCGGGTCCTGTGACCGATCATGCCGCATCCGACGATTGCGGCGTGGCAATCATGGGCCCAGAGACGCAGAAGGTCTGGCATGATCATAAAGGCGCCAAGCTCAACGCGATCCGCACCAGACACGGGATTGAAACCGCCGATATCGTCGTGGTCCGCTTTGGGGATCAATATAAGCAATGGAACGCGGCTTTTGACGCGGGCTATGCGGCGGCGATGGGGAAATCACTGATCGTGATGCATGGGCCGGATCATCAACATGCGCTCAAAGAGGTCGATGCCGCAGCGCTGGCCGTGGTGGAAACGCCGCAGCAGGTGGTCGATCTACTGATCTATGTGCTGCATGGCAGCCTGCCCCCCGCGCGGGCGTAAACCGGCGCGATGTCGGGCGGCAGGCTGGCCAGTCATTTGCCCCGCGTAAGCCGGGGTTAAGCCCGGCCTAGGCCACGGCAAAACCCGTGGCTTTCTGATGCGGTGTCGTTAACATACGCCCCAGTTATGCGCAGAACGAGTCAATCAGAGGATTATCCCATGCTTAACGAATTCAAGGATTTCATCGCCAAGGGCAGCGTGATGGACCTGGCCGTCGGTATCATCATCGGCGCGGCCTTTACCGCCATCGTCAGCAGCCTTGTCAATGATCTGATCCAGCCGCTGATCGGGCTGATCATCGGCGGGATCGACTTTAGCGGTCTCAGCTTTGGCTTGGGCGACGCGCAATTCATGTATGGAAATTTCATCACCGCAACGATCAATTTCCTGATCATCGCTTTCGTGGTGTTCATGCTGGTCAAGGCGGTCAATCGCATCAAATCCATCGCGGACAAGCCCGATGACATCGCGCCAGAGGTCAAGACCGGCCCGTCGCAACTGGATATCCTGATCGAGATCCGCGACGCGCTGGCCAAGCGCCCCTGATCCGCGACAGACGACCCGCGACAGGCCCGCCGGTCAGCGGGCCTTTGGCGTCACGCCTTCAAGGCCAGCGCGGGCGACAGCACCGCAATCCCCAGCGCGGCACCGACGGCGTCATAGGTCAGCTGCCCCGCATGCACGTTCAATCCCGCCAGCAGATGCGGATCATCGGCGCAGGCCTGACGCCAGCCTTTATCCGCCAATGCCAGCATGAATGGCATGGTCGCATTCCCCAGCGCGATGGTCGATGTGCGCGCCACAGCGCCGGGCATATTGGCCACGCAATAATGCATGATCCCGTCCACCTCATAGATCGGGTCGTGATGCGTCGTGGCGCGGGATGTCTCGAAACAGCCGCCTTGGTCAATGGCCACATCCACCAGCACCGCCCCCGGTTTCAGTTCCGCCAGTTGCGCGCGCAAGATCAGCTTGGGCGCCGCGGCACCGGGGATCAGCACGGCCCCGATGATCATATCCGCCGCGCGCGCCAAAGCGATCGTATTGGCCTTGCTGGCATAGCTGGTCTTGAACTGGCCACCAAAGCTGTCGTCCAGATAACGCAGACGCGGCAGTGACCGGTCCAGCACGGTGACATCCGCGCCCATCCCCGCCGCGATGCGCGCGGCATGGGTCCCCACGACACCGCCGCCAATGACGACAACCCGCGCAGGTGCGACACCCGGCACACCGCCCATCAGCACGCCGCGCCCGCCATTGGCCTTTTGCAGCGTCCAAGCGCCGACCTGCGGCGCGAGCCTGCCCGCAACCTCGGACATCGGCGCAAGCAGCGGCAAGCCACCGCGATCATCAGTGACGGTTTCATAAGCGATACAGGTCGCGCCCGAGGCCATCAGATCCCGCGTCTGGTCGGGATCGGGGGCAAGGTGCAGATAGGTGAACAGGATCTGCCCTGCGCGCAGCATCTTGCGTTCACCGGCCTGCGGTTCCTTGACCTTGACGATCATATCGGCGCTGGCGAATACATCCGCCGCCGTTCCCGCGATCTGCGCCCCGGCCGCGGTATAATCCGCATCGCTGAACCCCGCGCCATCGCCTGCGCCGGTCTCGATCATGACCTTATGGCCATGGGCGACCGCCTCTTGCGCCGCATCGGGCGTCACCCCGACACGAAATTCCTGTGGTTTGATTTCTTTCGGACAGCCAATCAGCATTGCACACCTCCCGCGTTATGGGTTCATCCTGCGCGGCTGTGGTTGCAATTTCTTGGAATCTTCTCTTGGGTCAAAGGCTGTTTCACGCTAGGATCACGCGCCAGACGGGCGTTAGACGAAAGGATCGTGCATCACATGGAGCTTGACAGCATCGACCGCCGAATCCTCGAGGTTCTGCAAAAATCGGGGCGCATTTCCAATGCAGAGCTGTCAGAGGTCGCGAACCTGTCGCCCTCGGCCTGTCACCGGCGGGTGCAGCGACTGGAAAAAGACGGCTATATCCGCGATTATGTCGCGCTTCTGGACCCGCGCAAGATGGGGCGGCCCACGACCGTCTTTGTCGAAATCACGCTCAGCGGTCAGGCCGATGAATTGCTGGATGCTTTTGAAAAGGCCGTCGCCAAAGTGCCCGATGTGCTGGAATGTCACCTGATGGCCGGCACGGCGGATTACCTGCTGAAGGTCGTGGCCGGCGATACCGAAGATTTCGCCCGCATCCACCGCAAACATCTGGCGACCTTGCCGGGTGTGGCGCAGATGCAATCATCCTTTGCGCTGCGCAATGTGCGCCAGACCACGGCGCTGCCGGTCTAGGCATTTTGACGCAAGCGCACGCTATTCAGCGCGGATCACCGTCATTCGCGGGTGGGGATGGGGTCTCGCCCGCCTCTGGCGTCAGCCCGTAAGGGGCGGCAAGGTTCCAGACATGGGCGGGAACCATGTTCTTCATCTTGGCCGGTTCTTCGCGGCGCAGGTGCAGAATGGTTTCCGCTGCTTTCATCTCGACCCGCGCACGGGCGAATTCCAGCCCGCGCGGCCCGATCTTGGGCATCAGCCAACCCATGATCCCGCGCAGGAAATCCGGCATCCGGCGCAAAGGCAGGCCCCCCGCCGCCAGCCGCGTATTTGCGACAAAGCCTTTGACCGCCCCCGCCCGCTTGCCGCGCGATCCGGGGGCGGTCAGCGTAACCTCGGACCCCAAGCAATCCAGCATTTCCTGCCCGCGCGCGTTACGAACGATCAGCCATTGCTCCCCCTCGCCCGCCATATAGCCCACGGTGATATCGGCCAGCCGGTTGGTGTAATCCACGCAGGTCCGGCAGGTGGTGGGAAAGAAATCGCGCGGCAGATCGGCAATCGGCAGTTTCAGGAACGGGATCAGCCGGCGACTGCCATCGGTAAAGCGCAATTCGACATGATAATCGGCGCGGAATTCCAGATAGGTCACCGTGTCGGGCGCATCGGTCAGCCGGGCCAGAAAGCCATGGAAATTCTCGGTCGTGGTATTATCCGAACAGGGCGTGCCGATGACATAGATGCGATCAAACCCCAATTCCGCCTCTAGCGCGCGGAGCGCGTAGATCTGGCAAGGTATCCCGATCACGCCCATCCGGCGATGCCCCGCCGCATGCGCCGGTTCCAACAGGGCCAGCAAAGGCGCATAGCCCATGCGCATGCCCCGCGCTTCGGCCATCTCGGCGGCCTCGGTGATGATCGCGGGACGCGGGCGCCAGCGGTCGGCGGGATCGGGCACCATCGTCAGCACCGCATCGACAGCGCCGGTTTCCAGCAAGCGTTCGGCCAGCCGCGTGGTCAGGCCGGTCCATTGCGCGCCTTGGCGGGGCTGTGTCAGCGCCGCGCGATACATCGCCCCGGTGACGCCAAAGAACGGCTCATCCCCATCCGGGCCAGCGGCGCGGCCATGCACGCGGGCCTCTAGCGCGGGATAATCGGGCTTGATGAACTGGCAGGCCCGCCCACAGGCACTGGCATCCGCCATCCGCGACACGCCGCAATCGGTGCAAAGCCCACGCGGGGCCGGAAGGGCAAAATCGGGCGTGCTGATCGTCATCTGGCGACCTTACCCTGCCATGTCCCCCTGTCCAGTTTGATTTACACTTGGCAACGGCCCTTTTCCTTAGGGAAAACACGCGGTAAGAGGCAGCACTTGCAAACAAGGAGCCAGCCAAATGGGCTATCGAATCGCCATTGTCGGCGCCACGGGCAACGTGGGCCGCGAAATGCTGAACATCCTCCACGAACGGACTTTTCCGGTGGATGAAATCGTCGCACTTGCCAGCCGCCGGTCGCTGGGCACCGAAGTCAGCTTTGGCGATACCACCCTCAAGACCAAGGATCTTGAGACTTTCGATTTCACCGGCTGGGACATGGCGCTGTTTGCCGTGGGATCAGAGGCGACCAAGACCTATGCGCCCAAGGCCGCCAAGGCCGGCTGCGTGGTGATCGATAATTCCTCGCTTTATCGTTATGACGCCGATGTGCCACTGATCGTGCCCGAAGTGAACGCGCAGGCGATTCACGGCTATGCCAAGAAAAACATCATCGCCAACCCCAATTGTTCGACCGCCCAGATGGTTGTGGCATTGAAGCCGCTGCATGACCGCGCGCGGATCAAGCGGGTCGTTGTCAGCACCTATCAATCGGTATCCGGTGCCGGCAAGGACGGCATTGACGAGCTGTGGGACCAGACCAAAAGCATCTACAACCCCACTGACAGCAAGCCGCCCACCAAATTCACCAAGCAGATCGCCTTCAACGTGATCCCGCATATCGACGTGTTCCTTGACGATGGCTCGACCAAGGAAGAATGGAAAATGGTCGCAGAGACCAAGAAGATCCTTGATCCCGCGATCAAGGTCACCGCGACCTGCGTGCGCGTGCCGGTTTTCGTGGGCCATTCGGAATCGATCAATATCGAATTCGAGGATTTCCTTGATGAACACGAGGCCCGCGACATCCTGCGCGAAAGCCCCGGTATCATGGTGATCGACAAGCGCGAAGACGGCGGCTACGTCACGCCGATCGAATGTGTCGGCGATTACGCGACTTTCATCAGCCGCATCCGGCAGGATAGCACGATCGACAACGGGCTGAACCTGTGGTGCGTGTCCGACAACCTGCGCAAGGGGGCTGCGCTGAACGCGGTGCAGATCGCCGAAGTGCTGGGCCGCGAATGTCTGAAAAAAGGCTGATCGCCGGATAGATCCAACCGAAAGAGGCGCTGATCCAGCGCCTCTTTTTTAATGCGGCGAAATCTGCCGATGGTTGATTTCGGGGCATGCGAGGGGCCGCGCCGCCTTGTAGGGTTCAAGCAAACATCCTGGAGATTTGCTATGATCCGCCTTCTTATCACGACCAGCCTGATCGCCGTGACCGCACCCGCCTTTGCCGAAACGATGACCGGCGCTGCCCGTGTCGATACCGTCACGATCTATCCCGGTCTGGCCAGCGTCACGCGGTTGGTGACGCTTGATCTGCCTGCGGGCCAGCATGATATCATCATCCCCGGTCTGCCGCAGAACCTGTCCGCCGATGGTCTGCGCATTGCCGCGCCGGGGCAGGTCAGGCTGGGGGCGGTGAACCTTGCCTTTGACCGTCTGCCGGTGACGCCCGACCAGTCCAGCCCCGCCATCATCGCCGCCCGCGCCGAGGTTGATCGCTTGGAAGAGGTGCTGCGCCAAACCGATGTCGCGATTGCCGCGATCCGGCTGCGCGCGCAGGCCGCCGAGGATCAGATCGCCTTTTTGCAAAGCCTTGGGCAGGCCAGCGCGGGCGAGGCCCTGACCAGCATCGCCGATGTGCAGGCCCTGGCACAGATGGTCGGATCAGAGGCGCTGGCCCTGCGGATGGCCGCTTTTGCCGCCGAACAAGAGGCGCAAGCCGCGATCCGCGCGCGCAAAGATGATGCCGAGGCGTTGGAAGAGGCCCGCCGCGCCTTGGCCGCCTTGCTGGCCCCCGAGGATCAGGGCTC
Organism: Yoonia vestfoldensis; assembly: GCF_002158905.1. Classification (NCBI taxonomy): domain Bacteria; kingdom Pseudomonadati; phylum Pseudomonadota; class Alphaproteobacteria; order Rhodobacterales; family Paracoccaceae; genus Yoonia; species Yoonia vestfoldensis. Next base: position 300,337 of record NZ_CP021431.1, on the reverse strand, counting down.
GGTCCTGACCTTCACGCTCGACGCCGCCGAGGCAGGCGAGGTCACGTTGGAAATCGCCACGACCGAAGGTTTCGCCAATTGGTCACCGGTCTATGACCTGCGCCTGACCACGGGCGATGATCCGCAGCTGGACATCGACCGCGCGGTCGTCATCAGTCAGGCGACGGGGCAGGATTGGCTGGATGTGCAGCTGATCCTGTCCACCGCCCGCCCCGGCGAGCAGATCGCCCCCGGCGGGGCTTGGGCCGAACTGCGCCGGATCATTTCCGAAGAGGCGCTGGAACGCGAACGCGCCGAGGGCATGGCCGCCGATGCGATGACCTTGCAGCGTAACAGCGCCATGATGCCCGCCCCGATGATGCAGGCAGAACCCATCACCGCGCAGGCCGATTTCAGCGGCGCGGCGGTGACCTATGTCTATCCAGACCGCGTCGATATCCGCAACGGGGTCGAGGATCTGCGCCTGCCGCTGGATCAGCTGCGTTTTGACGCCGATATCTGGGCCGAGGCGACGCCGATGACCGATGCCAATGCCTACCGTATGGCGGAATTCACCAACTTGACCGACGAAATGCTGCTGCCGGGGCGCGTGATGCTGCATGCCGATGGCACGATGATCGGGTTCAGCCAGTTGCCCCTTCTGGCGGCGGGGGCCGATCTGGAGCTGGGCTTTGGCCCGCTGGATGGCCTGCACCTGACACGGATCACGCCAGAGCGGTCCCAAGGCGACAGGGGCGTCTTTTCCGCGTCCAACCAGCTGGTCGAACGCACGATCCTGACGGTGGAAAACCTGACCGGGCAGGATTGGGACGTGCTGCTGCGCGATGCTGTGCCCTATTCCGAACAAGACGATCTGCAAGTCAGCCTGACCGCCACCCCCGCCGTCACCCGCCGCGACCCCGAAGGGCAGCGCGGCATCGTGGAATGGGACCTGCGCGTGCCTGCGGGCAGCGAACAAGAGGTCGTGATGGAAACCACCCTGCGCTGGCCCGGCGGGTTCGTGCTGCGGTAACTTCTACAACGCCAACTTGAACCCAAGATGCGACGGTGCAAACCCGAGCTTGCTGTAAAACGCATGCGCTGCAGGCCTGCTTTTGTCGGTCGTCAGTTGCACCACGCGGCACCCGTTGTCGCGTGCTTGCGCGATGGCCCAGCGCATCAGCTCCTCGCCCGCGCCCATCCCCCGCGCGCCGCTGGCGATGCGGACACCTTCGATCTGAGCACGGGTTGCACCGCGATGGGTCAGATAATGCAGAAAGCTTATCTGCAATGTCCCGAGGATCACTCCGTCCGCGCCTACCATCACGGCCAACACCTGATTGGGATCGGCACTGATCCGGGCAAAAGCCGCAAGATAGGCAGGATCGACAGGATCAGTCACCATTTCGCGGTGCTGGCCCAGGTCGTCATCGGCCAGCAAAGCGACGATTGCGGGGACATCGGCCAAAACGGCCTTGCGGATGGCTGGCTTTGGCCTGTCGCTCACATTCTCACCCGCGCGCCAGATGGATCGTAAAACGGTCTCATCTGCGCCTGAGCAATCACCTTAACACCCATCACGTCAATCTCATAGCGGCTGGCCAGCAGGTCATCGACGCTTTCGCCCGCGCAGGGCAGATAGCCCATGCCAACCGCCGCGCCGAGGTGGTGGCCATAGCCGCCAGAGCTCAGATGCCCGACCACCTGCCCGTCGCGCAGCACAGGTTCATTGTGATAAAGCAGCGGCGCAGGATCGGTCAGTTTGAACTGCACCAACCGCCGTGCCAGCCCCGCATCGCGTTTGCGCAGCACGGCGTCGCGGCCGATAAAGGCGGGCTTGTCGGTCTTGACGGCAAAGCCAAGGCCCGCCTCCAGCACATGATCCTCGCAGGTGATGTCATGGCCGAAATGGCGAAAACCTTTTTCCATCCGCGCGGCATCCATCATATGCATCCCGCACAGCTTTAGCCCCATATCTTGCCCGGCGGCGTGCAGCACCTCGAAGACATGCCCGCACATATCGGCGCTGACATAGATTTCCCAGCCAAGCTCGCCGACATAGGACACGCGGTGGACGCGGGCCAGCGCCATGCCGATCTCGATCTCTTGCGCGGTGCCAAAGGGGTTGTGGTCGTTGGAAAAATCATTGGGCGAGACCTTTTGCAGCAGCGCACGGCTGTTGGGGCCCATCACGGCCAGCACGCCCTCGCCCGCTGTCACATCGGTGATGACCGCATTAAAATCGCCCAGATGGCGCTGCATCCATATCTGGTCGGCCTGCCGCGTCGCCGCAGGGGTGACCACCAGATAGGCGGTTTCCGACAGGCGGGTGACGGTGACATCGGCCTCGATCCCCGCCTTGGCATTCAGAAACTGGGTATAGACGATCCGGCCCACAGCCACATCCATCTGCGCGCCGCAGATATGGTTGAGAAAGGCACAGGCATCCCGCCCTTCGACCCTGATCTTGCCAAAAGACGACATGTCATACATGCCAAGATTGCCGCGCACAGCGGCCAGTTCCGCACCCACATTGGCAAAGAAATTCTGCCGCTGCCAGGAATAGGCGTAGGCCGGGGCTTGCCCCGGCGTGGCGAACCAATTTGCCCTTTCCCACCCCGCCAATTCGCCCATGACCGCGCCCTGATCCAGCAAATGCCGGTGGAACGGCGTGCGCCTGATGCCGCGCGCGGTGGCTTTCTGGCGGTAGGGGAAATGATCCGCGTAAAGCAGACCCAGCGTTTCCTTGGAACGTTCAAACAGATAGGTCTTGTTGCCCTGAAACGGCTGCATCCGCGAAATATCGACATCGCCCAGATCAAAGGGTTTTTCGCCCCCGTCCATCCATTGCGATAGTGCCATGCCCGCGCCACCGGCCGATTGAATCCCGATGGAATTGAAACCGGCGGCGACCCAGACATTGTCCATCTCTGGCGCAAGGCCCAGATGATAGGCGTCATCGGGGGTGAAACTTTCCGGCCCGTTAAAGAATGTATGTATCCCCGCATCGGCCAGCATCGGCATCCGGTTCACGGCCATTTCAAGGATCGGCTCGAAATGGTCGAAATCCTCGGGCAGCTGGTCGAATTCGAAATCCTCGGAAATGCCTGCCATGCCCCAGGGTTTGGCGTTCGGCTCGAAGGCGCCCAGCATGATCTTGCCCGCGTCTTCCTTGTAATAGGCGCATTCATCGGGCACGCGCAGCACGGGCATCTGGGTCAGCCCAGAGATCGGTTCAGAGACGATATAGAAATGTTCGCAGGCATGCAGCGGGACATTGACGCCCGCCATGCGGCCGACCTGATGGCCCCACATACCCGCGCAATTGACGACCATGTCACAGCTGATCTGGCCTTTATCCTCGCCCGATTGCCAATCGACCGAGGTGACCCGGCGGCCGCTGCGGTTGATCGCCGTGACCTTGGTCTGTTCGGCGACCACCGCGCCGCGCATCCGTGCGCCCTTGGCCAGGGCCCGCGTGATATTGGCCGGATCACCCTGCCCGTCCTTGGGCAGAAACACCCCCGCCGTCACCCCGTCGATATTCAGATGGTGATAGCGGTTCTTGACCTCGGCTGGTGAAATCTCCTCGATCTCGACCCCGAAGGCGCGCGCCATACCGGCAGAGCGGAAAAGCTCTTCGCGCCGCTCGTCGGTCAGGGCGACGGTGATCGAGCCGACGCGCCGGAACCCCGTGGCAATGCCGGTTTCCGCCTCTAGCCCGCCATAAAGCTCTTGAGAATAATTCGCCAGACGCGTCATATTGGCGGTCGCCCGCAACTGCCCGATCAGCCCAGCAGCATGCCATGTGGTGCCCGATGTCAGCTGTTTGCGTTCCAGCAGGACCACATCCTGCCAGCCCAGTTTGGTCAGATGATAGGCGACCGAACAACCGATCACCCCACCGCCGATAATCACCACGCGCGCATGTTTGGGCAGCATCAAATCACCTCATGTCCGGCATCAACAATCGCCTGCGCCAGTCGCGCGATATGGGCAGGGCCGACCTCGCAGCAGCCGCCGACGATGGTGGCCCCTTGGTCGATCCAGCCCAGCGCGAAATGGGCATAGGCCTCTGGCCCCAGATCACGGCGCGCCGATAGCGCATCCACGGTGGGTTTGTTTTTCAGGAAATCCTTGGTGATCTGGGTGAACCCGTTGGCATAGGCCCCGAAGGGCAGATCGCCTTTGGCAAAGGCGGCCATCGCGGCGGCCATCGCCTCTGGCGCGGAACAATTCGCCAGCAGCGCGCTTGCGCCCTGCGCTGCCTCCAGCACGTCAGCCACAGGCTCGCCCGAACGCAGGCGGCTGCCGTCCTCGTCATCAATGGTCACCGACAGCCAGACGGGTTTGCCCAAAGGCAGGGTTGCGGCCAGCACCGCACGGGCATGGGCGACAGAGGCCACGGTTTCGCAAAGCAGCAGTTGGACACCGGGCGCAAGCAAGGTCGCCACCTCGGCATAAAGCGGTACAGCGACATCATGCGCGGGGTGAATGTCGGGGCGGTAGCTTGCGATCAAAGGCCCGATCGATCCTGCGATGCGCCCGCTACCCTGCGCCTCTTCCAAGGCGGCGGCGATCAGGGCTTCGAAGTGATCCTCGTATCCGGTACCTGCCAGCCGGTCGCGGTGCACGGCATAGCTGTTGGTGGTATGCACTGTTGCCCCCGCTGCGCGGTAATCTTCATGCACCTGCGCCACCAGCCCCGGATGGTCGATCATGACCTGCGTGGACCAGAGGGGCGTTGGCGCTTCGCCTGATCGGCGGATCAGTTCCTGCCCCATCCCACCGTCAAGAAGCGTGATTTTCGTCATTTTTTCTACCTGTTCCAAACTTTCAATATCACGCCCTGATCCTTGCATTGGCAGGGTCCCACAACGGCGCATCAGCTTGCACCGTGGCGCTGACCTGCGTGCCGTAGATATCAATCGCAACCTTGGTGCCTGCCACCGCCAGATCGGCGCGCAGCATCCCCAGCGCGATAGATTTGCCCACGCGGTAGCCAAAGGCGCCTGACGTGGTTTCACCCACGACGGCACCATCATGCGAAATCGTCGCCATATATGGCGCGTCATATGCGCCCGCATCATCCAGCACCAGCGTGACAAAGCGTTTGGCCACGCCGCGCTGTTTTTCCGCCAGCAAGGCGGCTTTGCCCACGAAATCGGGCTTGTCGAAATTGACAAAGCGGTCCAGCCCGCCTTCAAGCAGGGAATAATCGGTCGACAAATCGCCTTTCCACGCCCGATAGCCTTTTTCGATCCGCAGCGCGTTCAAGGCGAACATGCCAAAGGGGACAGCGCCATTTCCAAGGATCGCCTCATAGATCGCGGCGGCATCTTCATTGGCGCAATGAACCTCCCAGCCCAGCTCGCCCGCAAAGGACACGCGCAGCAGGTGGCAGGGCTTGCCGCAGACCTGCGCCTTCTGGAACGACAGCCAGGGCAGGGTCAGGTCGGCATCGGTCAGCGGTGCAAGCATGGCGCGCGCCTTTGGCCCGGTCACCAGCAGGCATTCGTATTTGTCGCTGCGGTCGTGGACAGTGACACCATCGGGCAGATCGCGCAGCAAGACATCGCGGTCATGCCATTGTGCCACCGAGGCGGTGATCAGCCAGATCTCATCATCGCTCTGCGGGATCACCGACATTTCCGTCAGGATACGCCCCCGATCATCGGGGAAATAGGCAAGGCCCACGCGCCCCGGTTTGGGCAGGGTCGAGGCTGTCAGCCGGTCCACATGCGCCCGCGCGCCCGGACCTGTCACAGCCAGACGCGTGAAACCGGATATGGCGATCACACCGGCATGGTCGCGCACGGCGGCACATTCGGCGGCGATGCGCGGCTGCCAAGGGCCAGCACGGCCCCATGTCTGGGTGGCGTCCTCGGACAGGTCATCGCCCGGCCCCGCAAACCAATTGGCCCGTTCCCAGCCGTTATAAGCCCCCATCACACCGCCAAGAGCCTTGATCTTGGCATGCAAAGGCGACAGGCGCTTGTCGCGCCCCGCAGGCCAGGCATGATAGGGAAAATGCATCGCATATTCATGGCCATAGGTTTCAACGGCCTTGGCATGGCAATAATCCTGATCAGTGTAATCGGTATAGCGGCGCGGATCGCAAGACCACATGTCCCATTCGGGCTGGCCATCCACGATCCATTCCGCCGCCACCTTGCCCGCGCCCCCGCCCTGGGTGATGCCAAAGGTAAAGACGCAAGCCTCATAGGCATTCTTGACGCCGGGCATCGGACCCAGCAAAGGCAGACCATCGGGCGCATAGGGGATCGGGCCGTTGATCACGCGGCCCACGCCAGCGGTGCCAAGGATCGGGACGCGCGCCATCGCATCCTCGATATACCATTCCAGACGGTCCAGATCGTCGGGGTAAAGCTGGAAACTGAAATCATCAGGCTGCGGGTCGTCAGGCGTGACCCAATGCGCGCGGCAGTTCCGCTCGTAAGGGCCAAGGTTCAGCCCGTTCTTGTCCTGGCGCAGGTAATAGCTGCTGTCCACATCACGCAGCAAAGGCACTTTGCGGCCATTGGCAGCGGTCCATGCGGCCAGTTCAGGGATTTCATCGGTCAGGAAATATTGATGCGACATGGTCACCATCGGCACGGTGCGCCCGCCATATGGCTTGAACCATTCGCCGACACGCTGGGCATAATACCCCGCGGCATTGACCACCTTTTCGCAGGCGATATCGCCCTTGTCGGTGTGGACGATCCAGCCATCCGGCGTCTGCGTCACACCTGTCGCAGGGCAGAACCGTTCGATCCGCGCGCCCATCTGCCGCGCACCCTTGGCCAGCGCCTGGGTCAGCTGCGCGGGATCGATATCGCCATCATCGGGATCATAAAGCGCCCCCGCCAGATCATGGGTTTCAAGGAACGGATAGGCCGCCTGCGCCTCCTCGGGTGTCATCAGCGCAAGGTTCAGCCCCTGGTAATTGCCCATCGCGCGGGCGCGGGCGAATTCCTGCATCCGCTGCTTGGAATGCGCCAGCCGGATCGATCCGGTGACATGGTAATTCATCGGATAATCGACCTCTGCCGCCAGATTTTTATACAGCGACAGCGAATAGCGCTGCATATTCATCACCGCCCAGGACGTGCTGAAGGACGGACAATTGCCCGCCGCATGCCAGGTGGACCCTGCGGTCAATTCGTTCTTTTCCAGCAAGACACAATCAGTCCAGCCCTTCTTGGCCAGATGATAGAGCGTGGACACCCCCACGACCCCGCCGCCGATGATGACCACACGGGCCGAAGTGGGAAAATCGGACATGGGCGGCACCTTTCTAATAAACGGGCGGAGAGATCACCCAGATGATCTCGCAGGTTTCGGGATAGGGATTGGCCCAGCGGAACAGATCGCCGCGCAGCCGGAAACTGTCGCCCGGCGACAGCTGGAACAGCGTGCCGTCGATCCACAGATCAAAGCGACCGGCAACGACATAACCGATCTCTTGCGTTGGACGGCTGACGGCATGATCCAGCCGCGCGCCGGGGGCAAAGCGGGAATGGATCACCTCGAAATCATCGGTCAGATCGGGCGAAAGCAAGGCCTCGGTCAAACCCGCGGTGCGGTTACCGATCGGGCGGCGGGTATGCGGGCGGACAATTTTGCCCGCCTCTTCGGTGCTGCCAGAAACGGCCAGCAGGCTGGATGTCGAGACATCCAGCACATCGGCCAGCGCAGCCAGATCATCGGGGCTGGCATTGGACCGATCACGTTCAACCTGGCTGAGCCACCCCACAGAGCGGTCAACGCGCTGCGCCAGCGCCGCCAGCGTCAGGCCGCGCGCCCGGCGCAGGGCCCGCAGATCGGCTCCTTGCAGGTCAAACGACGCGGGGGCGTGAAAATCTTCCATCAATTTTCACGCTAGGGGGTTCCCACCATTCTGCAAACGCCTTTTGCGCCAAAAAAGCGCCCATCCCCGACATCTTCCGAGCCCAAATATCCCCGCCGGAGGCTTGACGCGGCCTTGGCCGCGGCAAATGCCTTAGCGCGCAAAGACGCTGTGCAGGATGTCAGTCAGCGCATCGGCATCCGCCTGACAAAAGGCATCGGGCTGGTCGCTGTCGATATCAAACACCCCGATCAGGGCACCGCTGCCATCAAAAACCGGCAGCACGATTTCCGACCGCGTGCTGCTGGCGCAGGCGATATGGCCCGGAAAGGCATCGACATCCGGCACCAATTGCACCGCCCCCGTGCGCGCCGCAGCGCCGCAGACGCCACGCGCAAAGGGGATCACCAGGCAGCCATGCCCGCCTTGATAAGGACCGATCTTGAGCAATTCAGGGGCGACAACCCGGTAGAACCCCGTCCAGTTGAACCGCTCATCGCTGTGATGGACCTCGCAGGCGACAGTGGCCATCAGCGCCACGCTATCGGTCTCGCCTGCGGTGAGGGCGGCGATGGTTTTCTGCAAGCTTGGGTAATCAACGCGCATTCTGTGTCCTGATCTGATGATGCAGGGGGTTTTCCACCCCCCATGCCTGCGGCATGTCCCCCGGAGGATATTTAATCTCGAAAGATGTTACGGGCGTTCGATGGCAATCGCCGTGCCTTCGCCACCGCCGATACAGATCGCAGCGATCCCGCGCCGCAAGCCGCGGGTTTCCAGCGCGTTGAGCAAGGTCACGATGATCCGCGCACCCGAGGCCCCAATCGGATGGCCCAGCGCACAGGCGCCGCCATGCACGTTGACGCGGTCGCGGGGGATATTCATTTCGCGCATGAAGGCCATGGGGACCACGGCAAAAGCCTCGTTCACTTCCCACAGATCGACATCATCGGTGGTCCAGCCAAGCCGCGCCAGCAGTTTTTGCGCCGCTGGCACGGGAGCCGTGGTGAAAAGACCGGGGGCCTGCGCATGGCTGGCATGGCCCATGATCCGCGCGCGGATGTTGGTGGCCGTATCGCCGCGCGCCAGCACGAGGGCGGCGGCACCGTCGGAAATGCTCGATGCATTGGCCGCTGTCACCGTGCCACCCTCGCGGAAGGCGGGTTTGAGCGTGGGGATCTTTTCGGGCCGCGCCTTGGCGGGTTGTTCGTCAGCGGTGACCCTGATCTCGCCCGCGCGGGATTTCAGCGTGACGGGGGTGATTTCATGATCAAAGGCCCCGCTGTCCTGGGCGGCCAGCGCCTGCGCCAGCGATTGCAGCGCATATTCATCCTGTGCCGCGCGGGTGAATTGATAGGTCGTGGCGCAATCCTCGGCGAAGGTGCCCATCAGGCGGCCCTTGTCATAGGCGTCTTCGAGCCCGTCGAGGAACATGCTGTCGATCACTTGGGCGTGCCCGATCCGCGCACCGCTGCGCAGTTTCGGCATCAGATAGGGGGCGTTGGTCATGCTTTCCATGCCGCCTGCGATCATCACATCGGCACCGCCTGCCGCGATCTGGTCATAGGCCATCATCGCAGCCTTCATACCCGATCCGCACATCTTGTTGAGCGTGGTGGCGGGCACCTCTTCGCCCAATCCACCCAGAAAGGCGGCCTGTCGCGCCGGGGCCTGGCCCAGACCCGCGGGCAGGACGCAGCCCATCAGCACCTCGTCCACCGCGGCCAGGCCCGCATTTTCCAGCGCGGCCCGAATCGCGGCACCGCCCAATGTCGGCGCGTCGACAGCCGCGAAAACGCCTTGAAAGCCGCCCATTGCCGTCCGCGCGGCCCCGGTGATCACGACATCCTGCATCGGTGAACCTTTCCTTGATTGCCCCGAAACTAGGCCCCCGCCGCCCAAAGGAAAAGCCCCCAGTTTGCCGTTGCAGACCGCCGCGATTGTCGTAGGCTCGCCAGCATATCGCAGGGAGAGACAGCAGATGCGCGATTTTCACAAACCGGGCCGGTCGGCCGTTTACGCCACCAATGGCATGTGTGCGACGTCGCATCCCTTGGCGGCCAAGGTCGCGGTGCAGATGCTGGAATCAGGCGGCAATGCCATGGATGCGGCCATCGCGGGGGCGGTGCTGCTGGGTATCTGCGAGCCGCAGATGACAGGTATCGGCGGCGATTGCTTTGTGCTTTTCACCCCTCCGGGTGAAGACCGCGTGCTGGCGCTGAACGGATCGGGCCGTGCGCCTGCGGGTATTGATGCGGATGCCTTGCGCGCCAAGGGTCCGGTCATCGCGCCCTATAGTGCCGATGCTGTCAGCGTGCCGGGGGCGGTGGATGCCTTTTGTCGTTTGTCCAAAGATTGGGGCAAGCTGGGGCTGAAAGCCGTGCTCGCCCCCGCGATCCATTATGCGCAAACCGGCGTGCCGGTGGCGGAACGTGTCGCATCCGACTGGGCCAGGGCCGATGGCAACCTGTCGGGCACAGCGCGCGATCTGTTTTTGCTGGACGGCAAGCCGCCGCGCCCCGGTCAGGTCTTTGCCGCCCCCCGCCAGGCCGAGGCCCTGCGCCGTATCGCCATGGAAGGCCGCGCCGGTTTCTATGAAGGCGAGGTGGCCGAGGATATGGTCGCCGCCCTGCGCGCCCAAGGCGGCACCCATCAGCTGGAAGATTTCGCCGCCACCGCAAGCGATTACACCGATCCGATCAGCGGCGGCTATGGCGGGCTAGAGCTGTGCGAGCATCCACCCAATGGCCAAGGGGCGACCGCGATCCTGCTGCTGAACATCCTCAAGCAGTTCGATATCGCCGCGATGGACCCTTGGGGCGCCCAGCGCGCACATATCGAGGCCGAGGCGACCAAGCTTGCCTATGACACGCGCAACCGCTTTATGGCTGATCCGGATTACATGACGCGGCTGGATCACATGACCGGGCCCGAAACGGCGGCAAAGCTGGCAGCGCTAATCGACCCCAAACGCGCCATGCCCGCAGGTTTGCCGGGCGCAGAGGCCGTGCATAAAGACACGATCTATATCACCGTCGTCGACAAGGACCGGATGGCCGTGTCGCTGATCTATTCGGTGTTCCATGCCTTTGGGTCGGGCATTGCCTCGGACAAGTTCGGCATTCTGTTTCACAACCGGGGCGCGGGCTTTACCCTGCAACAGGGGCATCCGAACGAGGTCGGCGGCGGCAAGCGCCCGATGCATACGATCATCCCGGCCATGCTGAAAAAAGACGGCAAGGTCATCATGCCTTTTGGCGTGATGGGCGGGCAATATCAGGCGACCGGCCATGCGCGGTTCGTGTCCAATGTCACCGATTTCGGCCTGTCGCCGCAGGCCGCGATTGACGCGCCGCGCAGCTTTGCCGAAGGCGCTGTGCTGAATGTCGAGAACGGCTATAGCGATCCGGTCAAGGCGGAACTGGCCGCGATGGGCCATCAGCTGCAGAAGCCGGACACAGCGATCGGCGGATCACAGGCGATCATGATCCATGCGGATGGCGTGCTGGAAGGCGGCAGTGACCCGCGCAAGGATGGGTGCGCGCTGGGTTATTGATTGATGGCAGGCACGGTCAGCCCGATTTGCGCAAGCTGCGCAGGAACAGGCCCAGACCGCCCACCAGCAGCACCATAATGACCAACAGGTCAAACACGCTCAGCCTTGCGAATTGCACGGATGTATTGGCGATCACGCCGAAAATCAGCGCGATCAGCGATGCGCCCGCGATGATCCAGCCGATCCGGCTTTTGGCATTGTAAAAGATCAGCCCGATTCCGAACATCAGCGGGATCAGGATCATGCCCGATGTGACCGGCATACCACCCAGACCGAAGATTCGCCCGCCCAGACTGGGCCGTATGACGATCCCGTTCAGCAGCAGATAACCGCCGCCAATCATCATGATCAGACCGATCAGAAATTGCCCCGTTCCGCCATCGCTGCCACCTGCACCCATCACCAATCACCTTTTACTGTGGTTCTGGCCGATGTAGGTGGCGCATGGCATAATTGCCAGTGCTGTCGTGCGGATCAGGTCAATGCGCGCAGATCACCCATCAATTCCGTCAAAAGCTTGATATAGATCTCGCCGGTCAGCTTGCCATTCTCGTCGAATTCCTGCGCGGAATTGGCGACCAGCACCTCTGGCCCCTGCAGGATATGCGGGCGAAACGGCATCATCGCCAAGCGCAGCGAAAACTGCGACCTCTCGCCGCCTGCCCGCCCGCCTGTCGCGGACATGATCGCCAGCGGCTTGTTTTTCCAGACGCCGCCCTTGGTCCGACTGACCCAGTCGAGCGCGTTTTTCAGCGCGCCCGAAATGGCCTTGTTATATTCGGGTGTCGCGATGATCACTGCATCGGCGGCAGCGATCTGGTCGGCAAGTGTCTGGACAGCGGCGGGGATACCCTCGGCCTGTTCCAGATCACCATCATAAAGCGGGAAGCGGATGTTGCCTTCGACAAAGCTGTCAGCCCCAAAAATATCTGCAGCATTGCGCATCAGCATGGTGTTGGTCGACGCCTTGCGCAGCGATCCCGAAATGCCAAGTAATGTCGTCATCTGTTCATCTTTCCTTGTTCGCGCCTAGACCTAACCCGATTGTGCGATTGCGCAAGGCGCGGCTTTCACAGATGATCCGGCCAAAACGGCAAGGAGCAGATCATGGAACGGCACGGCGGCAAGATACTCAGCGATCAATTGGTGAAACTGGGGGTGCGGCGCGTGTTTTCGGTGCCGGGCGAAAGCTTTCTCGCCGCCCTCGACGGGCTTTATGACAGCGGCATCACCAATATCGTCTGCCGTCAGGAAGGCGGGGCCGCGATGATGGCGGAAAGCTATGGCAAGATGACAGGCCAGCCCGGCGTGTGTTTCGTCACCCGCGGACCGGGGGCGACAAATGCCAGTGCGGGCATCCATATCGCGATGCAGGACAGCACGCCGATGGTGCTGTTCGTGGGTCAGATCGACAACCGCCACACCGACCGCGAGACCTTTCAAGAGGTTGATTACAAGGCCATGTTCGGCCCCATCGCCAAATGGGTCGCCCAGATCGACGACACCGACCGGCTGCCCGAATATATTGGCCGCGCCTTTCGTGTGGCCATGTCTGGCAGGCCCGGCCCTGTCGTGCTGGCCCTGCCGGAAAACATGCTGAGCGATATGGCCGATGTGCCCGATATCCGGCTGGGCGAGGTGCATGAGGCCCAGATGCCCAGCGCGGCAACAGAGGCCATCCTGCAAGCGCTAGGACAGGCCAAACGCCCGCTGGTCGTGGTGGGTGGGCCGCATTGGGACGCGCAGGCGCAGGCCGATCTGCAAGCCTTTGCCGAACAGCAGCAGCTGCCTGTCGCGGTGGGTTTCCGCCGGCAGGATTACATCGACAACCGGCATGGCTGCTATGCCGGTGATCTGAACGTCGGGATCAATCCGCGCCTTGCCGCGCGTCTGCGCGAGGCGGATTTGCTGCTGCTGATCGGCACGCGTTTCGGCGATATCGAGACGCAGGGCTACACGCTCGTCGATCCCGCCGCCCCGCAGAAAACCATCATCCATATCCATGCCGATGCGGATGAGATCGGGCGCGTCTATGCCCCCGATATCGGCGTGGTGGCAACCGCCCCCGCCGCCCTGCGCGCGCTGGTCGCGGCCAGCCCTGTGGGTGGCTGGTCCGACTGGACCGCCGCCGCGCGCGCCGATTACGACACCTGGATCAGCCCGCAGGAAAGCCCCGGCGCGTTGAAACAGGAACAGGTCATCACTTGGCTGTCGGATCATCTGCCCGATGATGCGATTGTCACTAACGGCGCGGGCAATTACGCGGCATGGCTGCACCGCTATTTCGTCTACAAGAAACACGGCACACAGCTGGCACCAACGTCTGGGTCGATGGGTTACGGCTTTCCGGCGGCGATTTCGGCGTCGCTGGAATATCCCGACCGGACGGTGGTCTGCCTTGCGGGCGACGGCTGTTTCCAGATGACCTGCAACGAGCTGTCCACCGCCGCGCAGCACGGCGCGACACCGATCATCGTGGTGATGGATAACGGCCGTTACGGTACGATCCGGATGCATCAGGAAAAGCATTATCCCGGCCGCGTGTCCGGCACGATGCTGGCCAACCCCGATTTCGCCACCCTCGCCCGTGCCTATGGCGGCTATGGCGAGACGGTCACGACCTCTGCCGATTTCGCCGCCGCTTTCGCGCGCGCGCAGGCCGCAGGCACCTTTGCGATCATCGCCTGCAAGGTGGATGAAGAGGCGTTGAGCACAGGCGCCACGCTGAGCGCGGTCAGGGCGGCGGCGCAGGAAAAGTAGAGTTTCGGACTTCTGCTACAATGTGCCGAGAAGTGTTAGCAGACGACGATTAACTTGCTACTGACCCTTAAACCTTTCCTCCATTGACGTGGGAAATCTCTCAAGAAAAATGTCCCATCCCTCATTAGGCTGAAATTTTTGGTCAAATGGCTCAAGTTTCTCTGCGGCTTTTCCAAACTGGCGGGCAAACGCTTTCCTGCCATAGAGTATTTGGTCGTAGAGCCGCCGAAAATTTTTGTTTGCTCCGTACTGTTCGTTGAAACGATCTGGATCCATCAACCTATAGCTCTCCAAATCGAACAGATACTGATCCGAAGAAAATGCGGCGAGTTTTAAAGTAGACAAAAAGTCGGTGTCTGCCGACGGATCCATGGCCAGTCGCTGCGACTGAAACTCCGAGAGGTACTGAGCAGCCAGCACATTCTGTTTCAGAAGCTTGATATGCTCACGCCTTTCTCTCTTTCTCAGCCATCCAAACATTGACGCAACCTTTCGCTACAAAGGTATATTAGGCACAGCAACGGTCATTGCAACTAGCCGTTTCACCTACTCAACCCACCATGCAGTGTCGGCACATCCAGCGCCGCAAAGCCATAATGCCGCAGCCAGCGCAGGTCGCTATCAAAGAACGCCCGCAGATCGGGGATGCCGTATTTCAGCATCGCGATCCGGTCGATGCCCATGCCGAAGGCAAAGCCCTGCCATTGGGTCGGGTCCACGCCTGCCGCTTGCAGCACCTTGGGATGCACCATGCCGGAGCCAAGGATTTCGAGCCAGTCATCGCCTTCGCCCACTTTCAGCGTGCCGCCTTCCCATGAACAGCGGATGTCCACCTCGGCTGAGGGTTCGGTGAAGGGGAAATGCGACGCGCGGAAGCGGATATCGACGTGGTCCACCTCGAAATAGGATTTCACGAATTCCTCCAGCACCCATTTCAGGTTGGCCATGGAGATGTCCTTGTCGATGGCCAGCCCTTCGACCTGATGGAACATGGGCGTGTGGGTCTGGTCGTAATCGGCGCGGTAGACACGGCCGGGGCAGATGATGCGGGTGGGGGCGCCTGACGCCTCCATGCTGCGGATCTGCACGGGGCTGGTATGGGTGCGCAACACATGCGGCGGGCGGTTATCGCCCTCGCTGCGGTGGGTGTAGAACGTGTCCATTTCCGCCCGCGCGGGGTGGTGGCCGGGGATGTTCAGCGCGTCGAAATTATACCAATCCGATTCGATCTGCGGCCCTTCGGCCACGCTGAACCCCATATCGGCAAAAATCGCGGTGACTTCTTCGGTGACCTGGCTGATCGGATGGATCGTCCCCTGACGGCGGGGGCGCGATGGCAGGGTCACGTCGAGCCATTCGCCGCGCAGCCGCGCATCAAGGGCGGCATCGCCAAGGGCAGCTTTTTTCGCAGCCAAGGCGCTGTTGATCTCGTCTTTGAGCGCATTCAGCGCGGGGCCGGCTTTCTGGCGTTCCTCGGGGGTCATCTTGCCCAGTTCGCGCATCTGCAGGCTGATCTCGCCCTTTTTGCCCAAGGCACTGACGCGCAGGTCCTCGATCTGGGCCTCGTCACCGGCGGCGGCAATCAGGGAAAGGTATTTGGCTTTCAGGTCGTCCATGTCGCGCCTCTTGATCTGGTTGTGCAGGGGTTAGCGAAAGGGCGGGGTTCGCGCAAGGTGTGGGGCGCAAACGCAAAAGGCCGCCCCATCACAGGGCGGCCTTTCGTATCACACAGCAGCGAACCTTATGCAGGCATCGCTGCCTTTGCCTGACCAACGATTGTCGCAAACGCTTCGGGTTCGTTCACGGCCAGATCGGCCAGAACCTTGCGGTCGACTTCGATACCGGCCAGCGCCAGACCGTTGATGAACTTGGAATAGTTCAGGGTCGCATCGACCGAACGCACACCGGCGTTGATCCGCTGGATCCACAAAGCGCGGAAATTGCGCTTGCGGTTGTGCCGGTCGCGGGTGGCATATTGGTTGGCTTTGTCGACGGCCTGCTTGGCGACCTTGAAGGTCTTGGACCGGCGATCATAATAACCTTTTGCCGCATCAAGAACTTTCTTGTGACGACGATGGGTGACGGTTCCGCCTTTAACGCGCATATCTCAAATCCCTCTAATTAACGTGCGTAAGGCATCATCGGCTTGATGATACCTTCG
The DNA here is from genome assembly GCF_002158905.1 of Yoonia vestfoldensis. Taxonomy (NCBI): domain Bacteria; kingdom Pseudomonadati; phylum Pseudomonadota; class Alphaproteobacteria; order Rhodobacterales; family Paracoccaceae; genus Yoonia; species Yoonia vestfoldensis. The sequence goes on along the minus strand of NZ_CP021431.1, from coordinate 284,029 downwards.
TCTTGTTTGCTCAACGTCGTGGTGCCACGCGCGTTGCGGAGGAATTTGTTGGTGCGCTTGATCATGCCGTGGCGCTTTCCGGCCTGACCGGCCAGAATGCGGCCCGTGGCCGTCACCTTGAACCGCTTTTTGCAGCTCGATTTCGTTTTCATCTTCGGCATTTCCGTCTCCTCTTAAGGTCGGTCTTACGCGCGACTCGGCATGCCATACTGGCCGGACGCGCGGGTGAAGGCTGTCCTATATGACGCAACCGCCCAAGGTGCAAGCCAGTTCAGCCCAGATCACAGCGGATGACCGAAACGATCACCCTGCCGGTCACCGGGGCCACGTCTTATTCGGTTTCGGACGCATAGATCAGACGTTCCTCGCAAGGTGCGACGCGCACGATATTGGTCGATCCGGGCGTGTTGAAAGGCACACCGGCGGTGACCACGATCATATCGGTCTTGGTCGCCATGCCCTGCGCAAGCGCCGCGCGCACGGCGGCAATGACCGCATCCTTAAAGCGGTTGACCTCGCCGGTGACCACGCAATTGGTCCCCCATGACAGGCACAGCCGCCGCGCGGTGCCGATATTGCTGGTCAGCGCGATGATCCTGACGCGCGGACGTTCCCGCGCCACAAGCAGCGCCGTGGTCCCCGATTGCGAAAAGCAGCAGATCGCCTTGACGTTGGTCGCTTCGGCGATTTCGCGGGCGGCTGAGACGATGCCATCGGCGACGCTGGTGCGCACGGCCCGGCGCGAGGCTTCGATGATCTCGGTATAGGTGGGGTCGGCTTCGACTTCGGTCGCCACGTTATCCATCGTGGTCACCGCCTCGATCGGATAAGACCCCGCCGCCGATTCCGCCGAAAGCATGATCGCATCGGCGCCTTCATAGATTGCGGTGGCCACGTCAGAGACTTCGGCGCGGGTCGGCATCGGGCTTTCGATCATGGATTCGAGCATCTGTGTGGCCACGATCACGGGCTTGGCCGCAGCACGGCATTTGCGCACCAGCTGTTTCTGGATCGGCGGCACGTTCTGGACCGGCAGTTCCACCCCCAGATCGCCACGCGCGACCATGATCCCGTCACTGACGGCAAGGATGTCGTCGAAATTCTTGACCGCTGCGGGCTTTTCGATCTTGGACAGGATCGCGGCACGGCCTTTGGCCAGCGCGCGCGCCTCGTCCACATCGGCGGGGCGCTGCACGAAGGACAGCGCCAGCCAGTCGACACCCAATTCGCAGACGAATTCCAGATCCTTGCGGTCCTTGTCCGACAATGCCGCCAGCGGCAGCACCACATCCGGCACGTTCACGCCCTTGCGGTTTGAAATAGTGCCGCCGACGATAACCTCGCAATCGGCGAAGGTCGCGCCACAATCTTTTACCCGCAGCTTGATCTTGCCGTCATTGACCAGCAGATGCGCGCCCGGTTCCAGCGCGTCAAAGATTTCCTTATGCGGCAGGCAGACGCGGGTCGCATCACCTTCGGCCTTGTCCAGATCAAGCCGGAACGCGGCACCGGGGACCAATTCTTCCTCGCCCTTGGCAAAGACGCCGACGCGCAGTTTCGGCCCCTGCAAATCCGCCAGAATGGCAATCGGGCTGTCGAGGTCTTTTTCCACCTGCCGGATGATCGCATGCCGCGCGCGGATTTCTGCGTGATCGCCATGCGACATGTTCAGGCGGAACACATCGGCGCCGGCCTCGTGCAAGGCTCGGATCATCGCGTAATCGTTGGAAGCTGGGCCAAGCGTGGCGACGATCTTGACATTGCGGTGGCGTTTCATACTCAATCCCTTTGGTAATGCCCGTTAGCGGTAACGGCAGTCTTTGTGCCCTTATTGCGCAATTCCCTTCCGGCGACAACTAGCCTAAATGCAGTGACATGAGAATGACACACCCCGCCTATCAGATCGAGGGCGCCGGTCGCGCCGGTCGCTGGCTGCTTAGCTGCGATCACGCGACCAATCATGTGCCCGATTGGGTCAATGGCGGTGATCTGGGCCTGCCCGCCGCCGATATGGGCCGCCACATCGCCTATGACATCGGGGCGGCGGGGGTGACGCGGCATCTGGCGGCCTTGCTGGACAGCCCCGCGATCCTGTCGCGGTTTTCGCGGCTGGTGATCGACCCCAACCGGGGCGAGGATGACCCGACCCTGCTGATGCGCCTTTACGATGGCACGATCATTCCGGCCAACCGCCATGCGGGGCCGCAGGATTTGTCCGAACGGCTGGACCGGCTCTACCGGCCTTATCATGACGCCTATGCCGATCTGGCCGCAAAGATGCAGGCCCCGGTGATCTGCGCGATCCACAGCTTTACCCCGCGCCTGCGGTCGCGCGCACCGCGTCCGTGGGAGGTTGGCGTTCTCTTCGCGCATGACGAAAGATTGGCAAAGCCCTTTATCACCGCCTGCCGCGCGCAGGGCTGGTGCACCGGCGAAAACGAACCCTATGCAGGTCATTTGCCCGGCGATGCGATTGACCGGCACGCCTTGCAACATGGCCGCCCCAATGTCTTGATCGAATTGCGCCAAGACCTGATCGCGGATGAGGCGGGCCAGATGGCTTGGGCCGACAGGCTCGCGCCGATCCTGCAAGATGTCCTCAAAGACAGCCAGCTATGAAGGAGATAAATATGGACGACCAGACACGGATCGAACTGGAGGCCGCCGCCTTTCGCCGCCTGCGCCAGCATCTGCAAAACGACCGCGTGGACGTGCAGAATATCGACATGATGAACCTTGCCGGTTTCTGCCGGAACTGCCTGTCGCGCTGGTATCAAGAAGCCGCGAACGCGCGCGGCATTGCCATGACCAAGGATGAAGGCCGCGAAATTTTCTATGGCATGCCCTATGACGACTGGCGCGCCCAGTACCAGACAGAGGCCAGCCCCGCCGCGCAACAAGCGTTCAAGAAATCCCATGATTGATCCCGTCGCCCTGACCGCCGATCTGGTCCGCTGCCCATCCGTCACGCCCGTCGAAGGCGGCGCGCTGGTCTTGCTCGAAAAGCTGCTGACCGAGGGCGGCTTTACCTGCACCCGCGTTGATCGGGGCGATGTGTCCAACCTTTTCGCGCGTTGGGGGCGGCAGGGCGCGAACCGGACCTTTGGCTTCAACGGCCATACCGATGTCGTGCCTTTGGGGGACGCGGCCGCATGGACGGTGCCGCCTTTCGGCGCGGTCATCAAGGACGGCTATCTTTACGGGCGCGGGTCCACCGATATGAAATCGGGCGTCGCGGCCTTTGCCGCCGCAGCACTGGATTTCGTGGCCGACACGCCCCCCGATGGCGCAATCATTCTGGCGATCACCGGGGACGAGGAAGGCGACGCGCGCGATGGCACCACCGCCCTGCTGGACTGGATGGCCGCCAATAACGAAACCATGTCGGTCTGTCTGGTGGGCGAGCCGACCTGCCCCGATGTCATGGGCGAGGCGATGAAGATCGGGCGGCGCGGGTCGCTGAACGCCACCTTTACCGTGACCGGTGTGCAGGGCCATTCTGCCTATCCGCATCGCGCGAAAAATCCGCTGCCGGCGATCGCGCGGCTGGTAGATATTCTGGCCAGCCACCCGCTGGACCAAGGCACCGCGCATTTTGATCCCTCGACCCTTGCGGTGGTGACAATCGACACCGGCAATGCAGCGACCAATGTGATCCCCGCGCAGACGTGGGCGGGGGTGAATATCCGGTTCAACGACTTGCATAGCGGGGCCAGCCTGACGGACTGGATGCAGGGCATCGCCGATCAGGTCGCCGCCGATTTCGGCGTGCGGATCGCGATGCAGGTCAAAGTCTCGGGCGAAAGCTTTATCACACCGCCCGGCGCGCTGTCCGATCTGGTGGGCCGCGCGGTCAAGGCCGAAACCGGCCGCGATCCGGTGCTGTCGACCTCGGGCGGGACGTCGGATGCGCGGTTTGTCCAGCATCATTGCCCTGTCGTGGAATTCGGGCTGGTGGGTCAGACGATGCATCAGGTCGATGAACGGGTGGCGGTGGACCAGATCCTGCAGCTCAAGGCGATCTACAGCCGCATCCTGCGTGATTACTTTGCAACCTGAGGGAGAATAATATCTCTCACATATTGCCCAGCGGGGGATGTCACAGCAAGCTTTCAGCGGACATCCCTATCAAGCAGGCATAGAATGAAATTCTATCTGGTATTCGCCGCTGCTCTTGGCCTGACAGCCTGCACCGGACCTGCGGTTGAAGAACCCGCTTTGCCCGAAGGCGCTGCAACCGTCGCGTTTTCGTTTACGGACGACAGCTTTCTGCGGGGGGTGAGCGGGTCCTATAACACGACCCCAGCGGGGCGGAGTGCCGCTATTCTTGATGTGACCTATGAAATGACCTGTCTTGCAGACAATGCGCTGGCCCGGGTGGCGCAGGCACAGACGCTTCTGGATGAGCGATATGTGATTGCGAACCATCTTTATTTCAACAACCCGCAAGAGCAGGGGTGGTGGCGACGTGATGCATCGCGCCTTGTCGAACCGACCGGATGTATTGTTGACAAGCTGTCCTTCGTGTCACGGACGACAGACCCGGTGGAAACAGGCATGTATCTGTTGCGTAACATGCCCCGCACTTCGCGTAAGTAACAGGCCGTTGGTCATGCGCAATACCGCGTAAGGTGGATTTGAATCCACCTTACAGGTAAATGTGATGACGCCCTGCCTGCGCCATGCTAGGGCAGCGAGATGACACAGATCCCCTCGAAATCCGAAATCCTCGCCTTCATCGCCGATAACCCGACCCAGACCGCCAAGCGTGACATCGCGCGCGCGTTCGGGATCAAGGGCGCGGCGCGGATCGACCTCAAGCGCGTTCTCAAGGAATTGGAAGAGGCGGGCAAGCTGACCAAGCGCCGGTCCTCTTACCGCGATGTCGAAGACCTGCCGCCTGTGGCCGTGCTGGAAATCATGGCACCCGATGCGGATGGCGATCTCTTTGCCCGCCCGCTGGAATGGACAGGCCAAGGGCCGGAACCGCGTGTCTTGATGATGCTGCGCTCCAGCGATCCGGCCTTGGGCGCGGGCGACCGGATATTGGGGCGGCTGACGGTCGACAAGACCGAGGATCACACCCATACCGCGCGCATGATCCGCCGGATCGGGGCCAATCCGATGCGTATCCTGGGCGTGTTTCGTGCAGGCTCCGAAGGCGGGCGCGTACTGCCCATCGACAAGGGTGCGGATAGACAATGGGTCGTCGCCGCCGGTGCCACGGGTGGCGCCAAGGACGGCGAGCTGGTCGAGGCCGAACAGGCCGGTCCCAAAGGCCGCCTTGGCCTGCCCAAAGCCCGTATTGTAGCGCGGCTGGGTGATCCCACTGCCCCGCGTGCCGTGTCGTTGATCGCGATCCACCAGCATGGCATCCCCGACCATTTCCCCGATGATGCCGTGGCCGAGGCCGATGCCGCCAAGCCAATGGGCATCAAAGGCCGCAAGGACCTGCGCGATCTGCCCTTGATCACCATCGATCCCTGGGATGCGCGCGACCATGACGATGCCTGCTATGTCGCACCGGACCCCGACCCCAAGAATGCCGGTGGGTTCATCATCTGGGTCGCCATCGCCGATGTGGCCGCCTATGTCAGGCCCAATACCGCGCTGGACCATGAGGCGCGCAAGCGTGGCAATTCCACCTATTTCCCCGACCGCGTGGTGCCGATGCTGCCGGACCGGTTGTCGGGTGATCTATGTTCTTTGCACGAAGGTGTGGACCGGGCCTGTATCGCTGTGGCCATGCGGATCGACGCGCATGGACAGAAGATCGGGCATGAATTCCATCGTGGGCTGATGAAATCGGTGGCCTCGCTCAATTATGAAGAAGTGCAGGATGCAATCGACGGCCAGCCGAATGACAAGACGGCACCGCTGCTGACGGATATCATCCAGCCGATCTATGCCGCCTATGCCGCGCTGGTCAAAGCGCGCGCCCAGCGCCAGCCGCTGGAGCTGGACCTGCCCGAACGCCAGATCGTGCTGGATGATGCGGGCAAGGTGACCTCGGTGCAGTTCAAGGAACGGCTGGACGCGCACCGGCTGATCGAGGAATTCATGGTGCTGGCCAATGTCGCCGCCGCCGAGACGCTGATCGACAGGAAATCTCCGCTGCTGTTCCGCGTCCATGAAGAACCGAACCCCGACAAGCTGGATGCCTTGCGCGAGGTTGTGCAAGCCTCGGGGTTGGTGCTGGCCAAGGGGCAGGTGTTGAAAACCGCGCATCTGAACCGGCTGTTGCTAGCCGCGCGCGAGACCGAGCAAGCCGAGTTGATCAATATGGCGACGCTGCGGTCGATGACGCAGGCCTATTACAGCCCCGACAATTTCGGCCATTTCGGGCTGGCGTTGCGGTCTTATGCGCATTTCACCTCGCCCATCCGCCGCTATGCCGATCTGATCGTGCACCGCGCGCTGGTGGCCGCCCATAGCTGGGGCCAGGACGGGCTGTCGCCCTGGGATGTCGAGAACCTGGGCGATACCGCGCAAAAGATTTCCGATACCGAACGCCGGTCGATGGCGGCCGAACGTGACACCACCGACCGTTATCTGGCGGCCTTTCTGTCCGACCGGATCGGGGTGGAAATGGGCGGGCGGATCAGCGGGATCGCAAAATTCGGTGTCTTTGTGAAACTGGATGAGACCGGTGCCGATGGCATGATCCCGATCCGCAGTCTGGGGCGCGAATATTTCCATTACGATCCCGACAGCCAGACGCTGATGGGGTCGGATAGCGGCATTCTGATCCGGCTGGGTCAGCGGGTGACGGTGAAACTGATCGAGGCCGCCCCCGTGACCGGCGGTCTGATCGTGGAATTGCTGACGCTGGATGAGCGCGACATGCCGCGCGGCCCAGGCCTGACCCGTGGCAAGCCTGCCCGCCGCAAACAGGCGGGCACCAAGGCGAAGGCCGCCAAGATCGCCCGCAAGGTCAAGCGCAGCCGCAAATAAGGACTTTTATGCCTCCGGCGGGGATATTTGGGCTCGGAAGATGATCAAGCCCGGCGCCGCCATCAGGGCGGCGGCCGGGTCAAAGATGGGATGCGAATTCCGCGAGGACCCGTTCATAGACCGCCCGTTTGAACGGCACGATTCCCGCGACCAGATCGGCGGGTGGCACCCATTTCCAGGCAGAAAATTCGGGATGGGCGGTTTGCAGATTGATCTGGCTGTCCTGCCCGTGGAACCGCATCAGGAACCATTTCTGTTCCTGCCCGCGATAGCGCCCTTTCCAGATATGGGGCACCAGTTCGACCGGCAGATCATAGGGGATCAGCCCGGTGGTTTCGGTCTCTATGCTGACCAGATTGGGGGGAATGCCGGTTTCTTCCTCGAGCTCGCGCAGGGCGGCGCTGCGGGTGTTTTCGCCCGGATCGACGCCGCCTTGGGGCATTTGCCAGGCATCGCTATCACGATCAAGGCGCTGGCCAACAAAGACATGGCCGCGCGGATTGATCAGCATGATCCCGACGCAGGGCCGGTAGGGAAGATTGGCGATTTCGTCGATGGTCATGAAAGGGCCTTGATGTGTCACGGGCTGCTCCTGTTTCTTTGATCAAGAGATAGCCATAAGGTCCAGCGGTTATGCGATAACAAGCCGTGTTTCGTGCCGGATACGCGCGGCGATCCAGCGCAGGTGATGCCGGTCAAGCCCGATGCAGCCCGCCGTGGGCCGCCCCTTGCCCCGCCATTGATGGATGAAAATGGCCGATCCGCGCCCCTTGACCGCATAGGGCCAGTTCCAGTCGGTCAGGATGATCAGATCATACATCGGATCGGCCCGGCGCAGGCGTTCGTGGCGAAAGGGGTGCGGCGCGCGCAACATCATATTGTAATCGGGGTCGCGGATATCGTCAGACCACAGATCACCGGGCTTGATCGGCAGCGCCCAATCGGCAGGCCGCGCCATCCGGTCGGGACGGTAGAGCATCCCCACCAGCCGGTGCGTGCCAAGGGGCGTGGCCCCGTCGCCTTCTTTCTTGCGCTTGGCAAGCCCGCCCCGCCCGATGGTGCAGGGAAAGCGCCGGTTGAGAAAACGCAGATGGCTGGGGGTCAGGACAAGGTCGGTGGGCTTCATGGGCGCAGGGATAGCGGGCCGTGCTGCTTGTGTCAGCAGGAATATGCCAAGGTCAGCTTGCCAGCGCGGCGTCTATGGCGTCATTCGCCAATAGACCTGCGATAGAGGTCCGAGATTTCGGACGTGACCGGCCCCGGCTGCCCCTGACCAATCTTGCGCCCATCAATGCGAGAGACAGGCGTGATCCCCCCCAAAGTTCCTGTCACGAAGGCTTCGTCGGCGGCATAGGTTTCGGCAAGTGTATAGTCTTTTTCGAACACCGGTTTTCCGGCATCGCGCCAAAGCTTGATCACCTTTGACCGTGTGATCCCGTTGAAACAGGTACTGCCTGTCGATGTCCATAATTCCTGGCCACGGACGATAAAAAAGTTGGTCGAATTGCAGCTGGCCACAAAGCCGCGGTCATCAAGCATCAATGCTTCATCTGCGCCCATATTGATCGCCTGCAACAGGGCCTGGATAAAGTTCAGCCGCGAATGGGAATTCAGCCGCAGATCAAAGACATCCGGCGTAGAGCAGCGCGTGGTCGAGGTCATCAGCTTGAGGCCAACCGCCTTGAGGGCGGCATTGGGGCGTTTATATTCGGCAACGATCACGATGGTCGCGGAACCGATGATAAAGCGGGGGTCCTGATTTGGCGTCGATTTCAGCCCCCGCGAGATCATCAGGCGGATATGCACCCCGTCCTGCATGTTGTTATGGTGCAACGTCTTCCAAATCTCGCCGACAAGGGCGTCGGGTTGCATCCCGATATCCAGCTGGATTGCATTCGCGCCCTCATAGAGGCGGGCCATGTGATCATCGATGGCCACAAGCTGTCCTTTGACCAGGCGCATCCCTTCCCACACGCCATCGCCGAGCACGAAGCCACTATCAAAGACAGGCACCATGGCCTTGTCGCGGGCAAAAAACGACCCGTTCACATAGACTTCGACGCTGTCGTTGCGGGCGTCGGGCGCGTAGCTTTGGGCGCTTTCCTGGGATGTGTTGGTCATGTTGGTCCTGCCTAGAATGCGAATTGCTTGTGGCGTGCGAGAAACGCCTGGGTCTTGGGGTTCTGCGGGTTTTTCAAAACCTGCTCGGGGGGCCCTCTTCCTGGATAAGGCCCTCGGCCATAAAGATGACCCGGTTGGCGACGTGATAGGCAAACCCCACCTCGTGGGTGACCAGCAACATGGTGCGCCCTTCATCAGCAATGCCGCGAATGACGTTGAGAACCTCGCCGACCAGTTCCGGGTCAAGCGCCGATGTCGGTTCGTCAAAAAGCATCAGATCCGGCGCGAGGGCCAGCGCACGGGCAATGGCGACGCGTTGCTTTTGACCGCCCGACAGGCGCGAGGGATATTCTTGTGCCTTTTCGGCCAGGCCCACGCGGGTCAGCTCGTTATAAGCACGGGCCTCGGCGCTGGTCTTGTCCATGCGCTGCACGATCCGCAAGCCTTCGGTGATGTTGCCCAAAACATTCATATGGGGGAACAGGTTGAACTGCTGAAAGACCATCCCGACCTTTTGGCGCAGCTTGGTCAATTCGCTTTCCGGATAGATGCGGGATTTGCCCGCGCGCATCGTGCCGATGGTTTTGCCGGCATGGGTAATCTCGCCGTCCGAGGGGATTTCCATGAAGTTCAAACAGCGCAGAAACGTGCTTTTGCCAGAGCCGGACGCCCCTAGAATCGCAATGCAATCGCCCTGATTGACATCCAGATCAATGCCGCGCAGCACATGGTTGTCGCCAAAGGACTTGTGTAGCCCCCGTATCTTGAGGATCGGCTGCTGGGTCATGCTGTCAGTCTCCTTTGGCCAGACGCCGTTCAAGCACATAGGTGGCGCGCACAATCGGGTAGAGGATCACGAAAAACGCCAGCGCGACGACGGTATAGGCCTCGATCGGGTTGAAATTGACCGAAGCGATCAACCGCGCCTGATGCAAAACATCGGCATAGGCGATGGCAGAGGCGAGCGTTGTCATCTTGAAGATTTCGATGCCCCGATTGGTCAGCGCAGGCAGCATCCGGCGCACGGCTTGCGGCAGGATGATGCGGGCCATGATGTCGCGATAGCGCATCCCGATGGCGCGCCCTGCCTCCCATTGGCCGGGGTCGATTGTCTGTATGCCGCCGCGAAAAATCTCGGCAGAAAATGCGGCAGAGTTCAGCGTGATACCAAGGGCTGCGGCCATCAGCGCCGATATCTCAAAGGGCGCAAGGATTGGGAATGCGAAGTAGAACCAAAAGATCTGCACCAGAACCGGCGTGTTGCGGAAGAATTCGATGAAACAGGCGGCGGGCCAGCGCAGCCAGCGCCGTGTGGAATAGCGCGCCAAACCAATCGCAAGGCCCAAGGACAGCCCCGCGACCAGACAAATGGCGAAAATGCGCAGCGTATTCACCAGCCCGACCCAAAGGGCCGCGCGATAGTCCCAGACCGATCCAAAATCCCAGATATAGTCCATATCAGCGCACCGTGCTGTCGCCGCTGATCGCCAGTTTGCGTTCGACGGCTTGGACGCACAGGCTCGCCCCGAAGATCACGACGAAATAGATCAATGCGGTTGCCGTCAAAACCTCGATCGGGCGAAAGGATTTCTGCGCCAATTCGTTGGCCTGATACAGCAGATCCGCATAAGATACTGTCGCCACCAGCGTTGTGGTCTTCATCAGCTCGATTGACCGCTCGGTGAAGGCGGGAATCATGCGTTTGATTGCTTGCGGCAGGATAATGCGGCGCATGGCCTGCGGGCGTTCCATACCAATCGCGCGGGCCGCTTCCCATTGACCGCGTTCGATAGACACAATCCCGGCGCGGAACACTTCGGCGAAGAAGGCAGAGGACTGGATCGAGAAAGTGATCGCCGCCGCAAGATAGGGCGTCATGCGAATATCCATCAGGATCGGCAGGGCAAAAAAGAACCAGAACAATTGTACCAGCGGGGGTGTCGTGCGAAAGAATTCGATCACAAAGCCCGCGGGCCAGGCCAGCCACTTGCGCGGTGACAGGCGTGACAGCGCAAGCGCCAGACCCAGCGGCAGCCCGAAGGCCAGCGCTGTGCCCGTGATCTTCAACGTCCCGAGAAGCCCCTGCCATAACAGATCAGCGTTCTCGATGACGACAGTGAAGTCCCATTCATACATCTCTGGTTTGCCCTGCCACTGTGATCAGAGCCGTTCGCGGATGATGGCGGGAACGGTGGACGGATCGAGACCAAAGTCGCTGAGGAATTCTTCGTACCAGACCTGGGTCTGACCCGATTTGTAATAGCCGTCGATCTGTTCATCGACCCAATCCACGAAAGTGGTGTCGCTTTCTTGACGAACAGCCACAGAAGAGGGGCGCGATTCAACCGGCTGCGGCACGATGATTTGACCTGCGCCCAGCTTTTGACGTGCAGCAATCAATGGCGGATGGAACAGCGTCACCGCATCGACACGCCCCGCCTGAAAGGCGGCGATGGCCTCGGCATTACCGGGAAAACGCTGAATGTCGGCATCCGGTGCATTTTCGGTCAGAAAGGCATCCATGCTTGTGGCCTGCGGAACAGAGATGCTGATCTCAGGGGAGTTCAGATCGCTCCAATTGGTGATCTCAAGGTCATCACGGGCCAGAACGGCAAGCGAATAATAAAGCAGCGGTGTGTCGGGAAAGTTGACAGCTGCTTTGCGCTCATCCGTTGCATCAAGCACGAACATCATGTCGATCCGGTCTGCCTGCAAGGCCGCAACGGCAGTGCCCCATGTGACCTCGACGGGTTCGAAGGTGACGCCCAAGGTTTCTGCCATCGCCTTGCCCATGGACACGCCAAGCCCGCCGGTCCATTCGCCGCTGGTGATATCCTTGGCGTACCAAGGCGGCGCCTGGGTCACGCCAACCCGCAGAACACCGCTGTCGCGCACCTGATCCATCGTGCTGTCTTGGGCCTGGGCAAGCGTGCCAAAGCCTAGCGTAACGGCTGCAATCGCAGCGCTGAATATCATCCGTCTTTGCATCGTTTTCTCCTTGCTGGTTTATGATGGTCCATTGTCTTTCAGACTCTCTTTGCGGCTTTCCACAAAGGCTTTCGTGGTCTCCAGCCCGCGGCGCATATGTGCGCTCAATTCCTGCTGCATCGCCGCCAGACTGTCGCCCAAAGCATGTTTTACATAATCATCATGGCTTTCGCGCTTGGGGCCGGTCGTGCCATGCGCATTGTGATGCGCGGCCCAATACATCTGCAGATGCCCGCGAAGTCCCGTCCAGCTATTCAGCAGCAGCCGGTTGCCCGCATAAGCATAGGCAAGCCCGTGCAGATCAAGCTCGGCCTCGATGGCTGCAACATGATCCTGCCGGTCGATTGCGGATTTCAGCGCGCGGTTCAACGCGATCAATTCGGCCTTGAATGCGTCGCTGCGCCGGTCCCAGATCTGCGCGAAGGCGAATTGTTCCAGACAGGTGCGCATGGCGTAAATGTCATTCACGTCCTGCACTGAAATATCGACAACGCGGGTCCCGGTATAGGGCACGTTGACCAGCAAGCCTTCGTCAATCAGCTGGCGCATGGCTTCGCGCAGCGGCCCCCTGCTGGCGCCAAGACGCAAGGCAAGCGCGCTTTCCACGACAGGTTCGCCGGGACCAAGTTCACCTGTCAGGATCGCGCGTCGCAACAGCACGGAAATCTGCGCGCTCATCGTTTCGCGCTTGACCGGTGACGAGACCATTTGAGCACCACTCCTTCTGTCTGAAATCTACACTGCGCTAAAATTGTCGATTGTCAACAATCTTTGGCAATGGTCACAGGCGGCGGCCCTGGCCGTTCATCTTGGCGGTGGTGACGCCTTGGATTTCTTTCAGTCGGTATTTTGCACTTTGGCTTGCGGCACCGCCTTTGCGCGGCTGACTTGCAGCAAGAGGATCGGCAACATCAACGCGATCCCCAGGCCCATCGTCAAAATGCCCGGCGCAATGAACAGCAATGACACGACAGCGACCCACCACCGTTCCCATAGACGCAAGGTGGTCAACAGATAGCCGGAAAAGGCTACGCCCAGGCTTGCAATGCCCAGCATCGCGCCGATCAGCGTGATGGTGAAGGCGGACCAGGTAAAGCCGTCAGCCACCAGCAACAAGGCTGGCGAATAGACAAAGACAAAAGGCACCAGCGCCTTGGCGATACCCAAACGGAAGGCGGTATTTCCGGTCTGGAACGGATTGGACCCCGCGATGCCTGCGGCCGCATAAGCGGCAAGCGCGACAGGCGGCGTGATATCCGCCAACACCCCGTAATAGAAGACAAAGAAATGCGCCACGATGGGTTCGATATTCTGCACGGCCAGTGCAGGTGCCGCGACGGCCACAAGGATGATATAGGTGGCTGTCGTCGGGATCCCTGCCCCCATGATGATGCAGGCCACAGCGATCAGGACCAGTGACAAAAACAGCGACCATTGCGCGACGGTCGCAATCGAGAACGGCCAGATCTGCCCGATGAAAGCGCCCATATCTGACGCTGTCTGCACCACCACATAGCCAAGCCGAAAGCCAACGCCGGTCAATGTCACAACACCGACCACGATCCCCACGGTGGCGGCCGCAGCCCCGACCGCAAGCGTGTTTTTGGCACCGTCAGCCAGCGCATTCCAAAAATCCAACAGGGTCAGCCGGTTGACCGGGTTCAACACACCGACCACGACACAAGCGATGATGCCATAGACAGCGGCATAATCGGGCGTCCGCCCGGCAAGGATCATGTAAACCAGAATGATCAGCGGGATGACAGACAGCCAATGCTGTTTCAGAACCAGCCCCAGCTTGGGCATTTCCTCGGCAGTCAGGCCACGCAGACCAAGCCGCTTTGCCTCGAGATGCACCATGATGAAAATGCCGAAATAATGCAGCAGCGCCGGAAACAGTGCCGCGGCCAGAATGTCGCGCAGCGGGATTTCCAGATATTCGACCATGATAAACGCCGCCGCCCCAAGGATCGGCGGCGTAATCTGCCCACCTGTTGACGAGGTGGCCTCTACCGCGGCAGAGAAACGGCCCGAATAGCCGACTTTCTTCATTGCGGGGATCGTCAAAGCGCCTGTCGTCACGGTGTTGGCGATTGAAGAGCCGGAAATCGTGCCCATGAAGGCCGACGAAAAGATGGCCACTTTTGCAGGGCCGCCCGCATAGCGCCCAGCGATCACCATCGCGAGGTCGATAAAAAGCTGCCCCAACCCGATGCGGGTCGCAAGCACGCCGAACAGGATGAACAAGAAGACATATTTCGCCATGACCCCGATGGCGATCCCGTAGATGCCCTGATTGGTCATATAAAGATGGTTGATCAATCCCAGCCAGCTTGTGCCGCCATGTTTCAACGCACCCGGAGCATAGGGGCCGAAAAGCGCAAACAGGATAAAAACGATGCCGATAATCGGCAATGTCGGCCCGACAGAGCGCCGCGCAGCCTCGAGCGTCAGCAGCAGCAGCGCCGTGCCCATGAAAATATCCGTCTGGTTGGGATTGCCCACGCGCTGCGCAACGATTTCCGGCGGCAGCAGCGGCAGATACATCGCGGCGGATATCGCCAGAACAGCCCAAAGCAGGTCAAGATAAGGCACGCCCTGAAAGCGCCACCAGCGCGCTGGGGCCACCTGTGTTGTCGGCGCTTTACGCCAGCCAAAGAGGATGAAAACCAAACCCAGAACAAATGAGATGTGAATGCCACGGTGCATCAGCTCTGGGATCAGCGCAAAGCCTGACGCGTAGAAATGGTAAACCGACATTGCCACAAGCAAAGCCGATACAACGACACCCAGATACCACCCTGTCGCGCGAAATGCCGTCTCGGGATCATATTTACGCTCGATCTCGGCCAGTTCGGCGGCAGTGAGTTCTGTGGTCTTCATCGGGACTGTCCTTGTGGTGGCAATGGGGCGCCACAAAAAAAGGCGGCCCCGCATGATCAGGGCCGCCCGTCGTTATGTGTGAAAGCTTAGTCCAACAAACCGGCTTCGCGGTAGAAACGTTCGGCACCGGGGTGCAGCGGAATGCCGATACCGTCCAGCGCAGTGTCCTTGTTGATCGAGGCACCTTTGGCGTGGCCAACATCCAGCAACACGCGGGTCTTGTCATTCCACAAGGCAGCGGTGATCTGATAGATCAGCTCTTCATCCTGCTCGGCAGAGGTGATCCACTGCGCGCCCACAGCAACGGTTGTTGTCGCGGCGACACCGTCATAGGCCCCATCGGGAATGTCCGAGACAGAGAAGAACCCGTATTCCTCGGTCAGGCCAGCAGCGCCGTCACCATCAATCGGCACCAGTTTGATATCGACCGCCGAGGCGAGTTCGACAATCGCACCGGTTGGATAGCCACCGACAAAGAAGAAGGCATCGATCTGGCCATTGCGCAGCGCGTCACCGGCTGCATCAGGCTTCAGCGCTTCGGCCGTCACCATTTCGTTGGACAGACCATAGGCTTCAAGGATCAGGTTGGCATCGACATATGTCCCCGATCCGGGCTCATCAAGCGAAACGCGTTTGCCTTCGAGATCATTGACCGAATCGATGCCGCTATCGGCCAGAACGACAAGGTGGATATGCTCTGGGAACAGGGCCGCGATCGCGCGCAGATTTTCCGCTGGCGCCTGACCTTCCATGGTGCCGGTGCCTGTGTAAGCCCAGTACGCCACGTCAGACTGGGCAAAACCCGAGTTTCGCAAACCAGATGTGATCGCGTTGACGTTATCAACCGATCCGCGCGACGACACGGCCGAGGCGATCAGGCCAGGCACGCCGCAGCTGCCACCTTCATCGCAGCCGCGCGACCCTGGTGGGTTGGAAATCGCATTGGCGATCACACCGCCCACGGGATAATAGGTGGCCGCCGTGCCGCCGGTGCCGATTGTAAAGAACTCCAAGTCCTGCGCGAAAGATGCGCTGGCCATGCCGACCGCCATCATTGTGGAAAAAACTGCTGTTTTGATATATTTCATTCACTTTGCTCCCGTGGTTCTTCACCAATCCAACGCAAAGAGCGACTGGTGAACGTTTGGCAACATCTTGCATTGCGGGCCTAGCCTGCGGCTTTCGCGACAAGGTGTAAAGGGGAGTCTCATCTCTATCTTGCGCGACGAGGCGTGGATGAGCGGCAACCGCCAGTCTGATGACATGCGGCTGTTGCGGCGTTCGTCGGCAGCATTACGGGGTCTGGCCACCCAAATGTGTCAGAGGGCCAGACCCCCGCATGATCACCAATTGGCGTAGGCGAGGAATTTGCCCGACATCTCGACCTTTACCCGGTCGCCTTTGGGGCTGGGGACGCGGCTGATGACCATGTCAAAGTCGATGGCAGACATGATCCCATTGCCGAATTCTTCTTGAATAAGCGCCTTCATGGTCGGGCCGTAAACGCCGACAATTTCATACAGGCGATAGATGCAGGGGTCCGTCGGCACGGCCTGTTCCCAGATCTTGGTGGGGTATTCCTCCAGCACGTCCTGCGCCTCGGCGGGCAGGTCCAGAAAGGCGACAAGCGCAGCAGCCTTGTCAGCGGGCATGGCGTTCATGCCCATGCAGGCGGAATGGGTGAACACCGGCGACAGGCCGATCCCTTGGGCGATGGCGTCCCAGGTCAGTTTCTTGCGCTTTTTCGCAAGCAGGATCAGGCTGGTGACATCTTCCTTTGTCAGCATCTCGGCGGCGGTAATCAGGTCTTTCATCATGCGTTTCCTTTTATTGAAATCTGGGCGGATTCAGCCGTTGACCGCCTGAAGACGGGAAGGGCCGGGTTTTGGATCTGCGTCAGCTGCGGGCTGGGTCATATCGATGCGCACGGGTGCTGGGCTTTGGGTTGCACCATCTGATTGCTGGCCTGCGAGTTCTTTTGATCGCTTGCCAAGGAACTGCACCAGATGGTTGCGGATCGCGTAATAATTGGGGTGGTTCACGATATCGGTGCGCACCCTTGGGCGCGGGATGGTGATTTCCACCGATTCCGCGACGCGTGCAAAAGGGCCGTTCGTCATCAACAGGATACGGTCGGCCAGCAGGATCGCTTCGTCGATGTCATGGGTGATCATGAACACGGTCTGTTCGGTCTGGCTCCAGACTTTCAGCAATTCTTCCTGAATGGTGCCGCGCGTCAGGGCATCCAGCGCGCCGAAAGGTTCATCCAGCAGCAGCAATTTGGGCTGGTTGGCAAAGGCCCGCGCGATGGACACGCGCTGGCGCATGCCGCCCGACAACTGGCTGGGTTTGCGGTGGATGACGTCGCCTTCCAGACCGACCATGGCCAGATATTTGGTGGCATGGTCCACGACCTTATCCTGCGACCAGTCGCGATACCGCGCCTTGACGCCGAAGGTCACGTTTTTCAGCGCCGACAGCCATGGCAGCAGCGAATAGTTCTGGAACACGACCCCACGGTCAAGGCTGGGGCCTGCGACTTCGAAACCGTCCATCTTGACCACGCCGGATGTGGGTTCGGCCAGGCCCGCCAGCACATTCATGATGGTGGATTTGCCGCAGCCCGAATGGCCAAGGATGCAGACGAATTCGCCCTTGTCGATGCCGAAGCTTGCGTTTTCAAACACTGTCAGCGTGCCGCCTGCCCCGTCGGGGAAGGTCTGGGTCAGCCGTTCGATACTCAGGAAATGTTTGCTCATGATAGCGGCCTTTCATTCGGCATAGGTGACGGCGCGTTGCAATGCGGCGAAAAACGCATCCAGCAACATGCCCACAAGCCCGATCATCAGGATCGAAAAGATGACCGAGGTCAGATCGAGGTTGTTCCATTCGTTCCAGACGTAATAGCCAATGCCTGTCCCCCCCACGAGCATCTCGGCCGCGACGATCACCAGCCAGGCGATGCCGATGGAAATGCGCATCCCGGTCAGGATGGTGGGTGCTGCGGCTGGCAGGATCACGGTGAAAGCCGTGCGCAAGCTGCCCAGTTCATGCGTGCGCGCGACATTGACCCAATCCTGCCGGACGCCCGCGACGCCAAAGGCGGTGTTCAGCAGCATCGGCCAGATCGAACAGATGAAGATCACGAAAACCGCACTGGCATTGGCATCCTGGATGATGAACAAAGCCAGTGGCATCCATGCCAGGGGTGAAATCGGGCGTAACACCTGAATGAACGGGTTCAGCGCCTTATAGGCGACAGGCGACATGCCGATCAGGAACCCCAGCGGCAGGGCGACCATCACGGCCAGCCCGAACCCCGACAGCACGCGACCGACCGAATAGGCCAGCTGGATACCGATCCCTTTATCATTGGGACCGGCATCATAGAATGGATCGCTAAGCTGTTCCCATGCCTTGACCAGAACATCGCTGGGCGGCGGCACGGCAGCGCGCGGCTGGCCGACCCCCATCAGAATGTCATATTCGGTCAGGGCCTCGCCCATGACTTGCCGGGTGACCGATGCCTCCCATGCGCCAAGAAAGACCACCAATAGCACAGCAGACAGGATCGCGGCGCGCGCATTCAGGGACAGGGTCCGCATCATCAACCCCGCTTGATCGCGAAGCTGTCGACGTAAGCCTCGGGTTGGTCGGGATCAAAGGTTTTGCCCATGATCATGTGGGATTTGTAATTCACCTCTGGCGCGTCATAGCCCAGGTCGGTCATCACCTTGCGCGCGTCAGAGGCCAGATAGACCTGTTCGGCAATCGCTTTGTAATCGACATCGCCCTCGATATAGCCCCAGCGTTTCATCTGGGTCAGAATCCAGACCCCCATCGACTGCCACGGGAACGGGTCGAAATCGATCCGGTCAGGCACGCGCTGCACATTGCCCAGACCGTCGGCATAGGTGCCGGTCAGCACCTGCTGGATCACCTCGACAGGCTGGTTCAGGTAATTGGTCGGCGCAATCGCGGCCGAAATCTCGACACGATTATCAGGGTTCGAGGCATATTGCGTCGCGTCAATGATGGATTTCAGCAGCGCGCCATAGGTATTGGGCATTTCCGTTGCAAACTTGCGCGGCGCGGCGAAGGCGCAGCAAGGATGGCCTTCCCAGATATCCTTGGTCAGCATGTGGATGAAACCAATGCCTTCCCAGACGGCGCGCTGGTTGAACGGGTCGGGGGACAGATAGCCATCCAGATTTCCTGCCCGCAGGTTGGCGACCATTTCAGGCGGCGGCACCACGCGGATCTGGATATCCTGATCGGGGTCCAGCCCATGTTCGGCCACGTAATAGCGCAGCAGAAAGTTATGCATGGAATATTCGAACGGCACGCCAAAGGTCATGCCCTTCCATTGCTGCGGATCGCGCTTGTCCAGATGTTCGTTTGACAGCACGATGGCCTGGCCGTTGATGTTTTCGACCGCGGGCATGATGTAGGGCGTCGCCGTCGACCCCGCGCCCAGCGTCATCGCCAAAGGCATCGGCGTCAGCATATGGCTGGCATCATATTCGCCCGACAGCGACATGTCGCGCGCCACGGCCCAGCCAGCGGTTTTGACGACTTCGACGTTCAGGCCATAGCGGCTGTAGAACCCCATCGGTTCGGCCATGATGATCGGCGTGGCACAGGTGATGGCCACGAAACCCACCCGCAGATCGGGCTTTTCCGGGGGGCCGAGTTCGTCAAGGATCATCGCCTTGGCCTGATCCATCGGAAAGACCGAGGCGAGCGCGGCCGCAAAGGCCCCACCACCCAGCATGCCCATCATCGACCGGCGGCTGATGTCGTTATGTCCGAACACGGACCGGACAATCGCGCTTTCGACCGCGCGTTCCAGCATGGCCTCGCTTGTGGTGGGCGCTTCGGCAGAGGCGTGTTTATCCGCCGCACAGCTGTCACATCCGCATCCTGCGCCATGTCTGAGATCGGTCTTGTGCGAGAACGGATTTCCAAGGCTTTTATTCGACATGCTGTCCCTCTTTTTTGTGAATTCGGTCACTTGAGGCCAAGGATACGCGTGCCGCAGCGCAGCGAAATATATGTCGCTGCGTTTTTTCATATTATAAAAATGTTTATTAACAGTGATTTAATGTCACATCCCAAGATATCCACTTACGATATTTCATAATTTACGAAATATCGTATTGCGCTGCGCATATCAGCGCGGGCATCGTCCGGGTCATGGATATACCCACGCTTGGACTTGATTCGCTGCTCGAGGCGGTGCCGCATGCCGCCTTGGTGCTGGATACCGAACGCGATGTTGTGGTCGCGGCGAACCGGCTGGCCATGCGCCTGTTCACCCAACCACAAGACCATGGTTTTCGCTTTGCGCCCCATATCGCGGGGAATTTCGCAGGCTTTGTCGTGTTTCTGGACGAGGTGGCGCATCGTCATCGCGCATGGCGGCGCGACATTCCCTTGCAGGACAGTGACCAATTGCCCTTGTCGTGCGAATTGCGCGGCACGCTGATCGGTCAGGGCGCGCATATGGTCATGCTGACCCTGATCGACCTGAATGAGATGTCCCGCCACGACCAGATCGCCGAGGCCAGCGAGGTGCAGCGCCTTGGCCTGCTGGAATGGCAGCGTGCGCAGGCGTTTTTCAGCGAATTGGAACGCCAGAACCAGCTGATCCTGAATGCCGCGGGCGAAGGCATCTATGGCGTCAATGCCGATGGCAAGACCACCTTCGTCAACCGCGCCGCCCGCGAAATGCTGGGCTGGAGCGCGCAAGACCTGCTGGGCCGCGACATCCATTCGATGATCCACCATCATCATCTGAGCGGCGAAATCTATCCCGCCCATGATTGCCCGATCTACCAATCATTCCGCTTTGAACAGGTCAACCGGATCGAGGATGAAGTCTTTTGGCGCAAGGATGGCAAGCCGATCCGCGTCGAATATGTCTCGACCCCGATCTATGACCAGAACGTGCTTGCGGGGGCGGTGGTGATCTTTCGCGACATCACCGAACGCAAGGAAAACGAAAGCAAGCTGCGCAATGCGATGGAACAGGTGCAGGCCCTGCGCGACCAGCTGGAACAGGAAAACGCCTATCTGCAGGAAACGATCGCCACCGAACGCGCGCATCACGAAATCATCGGCAGTTCACCCGCGATCCTGCAATTGCTTAGCAAGATCGACCTTGTCGCGGGGACCGAAGCATCGGTTCTTATCTCTGGCGAGGCGGGCACCGGCAAAGCGCTTGTGGCCTCTGCCATTCACAAGGGCAGCCCGCGGCGCAGGCGCTCGTTGATCCATTTCAAATGCAGCGCAATGACCACTGACGCCATCGAGGCCGAATTGTTCGGCCAGATCCGCGGCGCCTTTCCGGGGGCGCTGCGCGATAAACCGGGGGTGCTGGAACTGGCCCATAACGGCACATTGTTTCTGGATGATGTGGATGAATTGCCGCTGAACCTGCAGGGGCGGCTTTTGCATGCTTTGCAGGAAAAGAGCGTCACCCGGCTTGGCGATTCCCGCGCCCGCGCGATCGACCTGCGCGTCATCGCCGCCAGCCGCCGCAATCTGGAAACGCTCGCCCGGCGCGGCAGGTTTCGCGAGGAACTATGGATGTTTCTCAACGTCTTTCCGATCACCTGCCTGCCGCTGCGCGACCGGCGCGAGGATATCCCCGCGCTGGCCACACATTTCCTGAAACTGTCCTGCAAGCGGCTGAACATCAAACCGCCCGTCGTCTCCAAGCTGTCAATGGAAAAGCTGGTCGCCTATGATTGGCCCGGCAATGTGCGTGAATTGCAAAACGTGATGGACCGCGGCAGCATTCTATCCACTGGGGGCAAGTTGCAGATCGACTTGGCTGTCGCCCCACCCCAGGCGCTTGGCCCGGATCTGACCGTCTTGTCCGAAGCACAAATGGCCGCCGCGCAGCGCAATAACCTGATCTCGGCGCTGCGGCGCACCAGCGGCAAGGTCGCAGGCGAGGATGGCGCGGCGCAATTGCTGGGGATCCAGCCAACGACGCTCTATTCAAGAATTAAGAAAATGCAGATCAGCGGTGATGACTGGCAGTAGCGCCTTTCGCTATTCGTGATCAATGGCGCAAGCGCTGTTCAGATCGCAGACAGATCGGCCCACATCACGCGCCCTTCATCCTCTGCCAGCAACAGACGGCCAGCACGGTAACAGGAACAAGATTTGACGCAGCCATTGCGGGATACTCCGGTCTTTGGTGTCAGGGCGGGCGGGACATGTGATCCACCGCCGCATTAATGTTGTCATATAACATAAATCTCAGCATGATGTGAAGCGCGTTTCGCCCTGCGCGCTAACGCTGCGCCCCTTTTCGCCGCAACAGCCAGACGAAAAACAGCCCGCCCACAAGGCCTGTGACGATACCGATGGGCATATCCTCGGGGCGCATGATAGTGCGCGCGGCGATATCGGCCCAGATCAGAAAGATCGCCCCCGCCAGCATCGACGCAGGCAGCAGGCGGGCATTATCGCCGCCGACAACCAGCCGCATGATATGCGGGATCATCAGCCCGACAAAACCGATCACCCCGGAAAAAGCGACCATGACCCCCGTCACCAGCGCCGCGACGACAAAGGCGGCCAATCGGAAACGCGCCACGGCGATGCCCAGGGTCGTGGCTGTCTCGTCGCCGATGTTCATGGCGTTCAGCGACCCGGCCACCATCCGGAACCAAAGGGCTGCCCCTGTCAGCACAAGAAACGGCCACACCAGATGCGCCCATTGCGCAAGGCCAAGCCCGCCCAGCATCCAGAAAACCACCGTATGCGCGGCGCGTGGATCGCCCAGAAAGATCAGCACATTCGCCAGCGCCATGACAATGAACGACACCGCCACCCCCGTCAGCACCAGCCTGTCGGCACTGGTCGCCTGCGCGAAACTGGCCACTGCCAGCACCAAAAGCGTCGCAGCCAGCGCCCCCAGAAAGGCCAGCAAAGGCACGGTCGCACCGCCAAGGAACATCCCTGTATGCAGCAAGGCCAGAATAGCGCCAAAGGCAGCCCCCGAGGAAATCCCGAGCAGATGCGGATCGGCCAGCGGATTGCGCGTCACCGCCTGCAACACGGCCCCCACCAGCGCCAATCCGGCGCCGACAAGCGCCGCCAGCAAAGCGCGCGGCAATCGTATATCCCAAACGATCGCCGCGCGCCCTGCCGTCCAGTCCGGCGTGACGATCCCCGGCACCAGCCGGTCAAGGATCACGCCCCAGACGGTCGCAAGTGGCACCGGCACAGCCCCGATGCTGACCGCCGCCGACAGCGACACCACCAACATAGCCAGCCCAAAGCACCAGACGCCCGCCCTGACCGGACGCGCCAGCACAGATAAGCGCGCAGGCGGCGCCGCCAGCAGCGGCACCGCAGTGTCAGGCCCCGGGGTGCCGCGCATCGTCATTGACCGTGAAAGGCTTGGGCAAGTGTGCGGATGGCCCGGATATTGCGCGGCCCCGGCGTCGCCTCGACATAATCCAGCACGACGAAGCGATTGTTCACCACAGCATCGATACCGGCAAAGGCGGGCGTATTGCGCAGGAAATCCATCTTCTGCTCTGCCGTCACATCGCCGTAGTTGACGATCACGATGACCTGCGGATCACGTTCTACCACGGGTTCCCATGCAACGCGGGTCCAGCTGCTGTCGACATCCTCCATGATGTTGCGCCCACCCGCTGCCGCGATCATCGCGCTGGGCATCGCATAGCGCCCCGCAGTAAAGGGCGTATCCTCGCCGCTGTCATAGACAAAGACGCGCAGCGGGTCCTGCTGCGGTAGCGTGGCGGCGATCGCGTCCAGTTCGCTCTGCCAGCCGGTGATCAGGGCCTCGGCCCGGTCAGCCACGCCGAAGATCGTGCCAAGATTGCGGATATCGGTGAACATGTCATCAACCGCGATCCCGTCACGCGCCATGATGTGGATGCAGCTTTCCGTCAGCTCATAGACCGGAATGCCGAACGGGGCGAGCGTCTCGGGCGTCACCTCGCCACCGATGCGCATGCCGTAATTCCAGCCTGCAAACCAGAAATCGAGATCGGCGCCGATCAGCACCTCTTTGGAGGGGTATTTTTCGGACAGTTCCGGCAAGGCCGCTATTCCGGCGCGCATATCCGCGTCCAGCTTGTTCCAGCCGGAAATGCCCGTATAGCCGACCATCCGATCTGTCAGCCCCAACACCAGCATCATCTCTGTCAGGTTCACATCGTTAGAGGCGGCTCTTTGCGGGATCGCGTCAAAGGTGACCTCGCGGTCACAGCTTTGCACGGTGACCGGATGGGCAAGCGCGGGTCCGGCAAGGCCAAGAAGCACGGCAACGAAGGGCAGATATTTCATGCGATATGTTCCTTTTGAACACTGTCGGGAAGGGAAAAATCAAACCGCGCAGTGCCGCGCCGTGTGGCAACGACACCAAAGGCGCGGGCGATCAGATCAGGCGTCAGCACGGCATCCACCGGACCGAATGCCAGCGGATGGCCCTCTGCCAGCACCAGCACATCATCGGCAAAGCCATGCACCAGATTGAGATCATGCAAGGACGCCACCACGGTCACGCCAAGATCGCGCACCAGCCGCAGCACCTCGAGCTGGTGGCGGATATCAAGATGATTGGTCGGCTCGTCCAGCACGATCAGCCCCGGTTCCTGCGCAAGCGCGCGGGCGACCATGACGCGCTGGCGTTCACCGCCGGATAATGTCCCAAAGGCGCGATGCGCGAAATCCTGCAACAACAGCCGTTCCAGCGCATGGTCCACCAGATGCAGATCGCGCGCGGAAGGACCGGCAAACCCCCGCCGGTGGGGCGCACGCCCCAGCGCCACAATCTCGGCCACGGTCAGGGCTAAATCGGTCGGCTGTTCTTGCAGGACGGCGGCAATTCTTTGGGCCACGCGGCGCGCCGGCAGGCGGTGGATATCGTCCCCATCGACCAGCACGCGCCCGGCTTGCGGGTGGTTATAGCGATAGATCAGGCGCAGCAGCGTCGATTTCCCCGCGCCATTGGCCCCCAGCACGGCCAGAACCCGGCCCGCACCAAGCCGCAGGGTGACCGGATGCAGAATACCGTCGCCCCAGCATAGCCTTTCAAGCGCCAAGGTCGCCGGTGTCCCGGGCGGGCAGCTCATGCGATCACCTTGGCGCTTGCGGGCGGGCCAAGATCGCTGCCAAGCGGTAGCAAAGGCGCAAGAACCGCAGCGCAGCGCCCTGTCGCAGCGCGGTCTTTATGCGCCGCCACCATGCCGCCTAGACGGTGAAAAAAGGGCGGCCTGAACCCATGCCGACAACCGGTGAAAAACATAACGGGAAACAAATCTGGCATTGGAGAGGTCCGGCTTCAGCAATCCAGATTTATGCTATATTATAACACTTTTATGCGCAAGGCCGATGTCAGCAATCATCCGCCCAGCGCAAGCCCACGCCACAGCCGCGTTCACGCGTCATCGCAGCGCGGCTTTGTCCGGCAAAGCGCGCCCGATTACAATAAATGTCCTGATTTCGCGGCCTTGGTCGCCAAATAGCCGGTGTTGTGCCGGTTCTCGCCCACTTTCAGCGGGACCCGCTCGAACACCGTGATGCCGCAGCTTTGCATCCGCGCGACCTTGGCGGGGTTGTTTGTCAGCAGCCGCACTGCGCTAAAACCCATTTTCTTCAAAATCTCTGCGCCAATACGGAAATCGCGTTCATCATCTTCGAAACCCAGCCGGTGGTTGGCCTCGACCGTATCGAACCCCTGATCCTGCAAGGAATAGGCGCGCATCTTGTTGGCAAGGCCGATCCCACGCCCTTCTTGGTTAAGATACAGCAGCACGCCCGATCCTTCGGCGCCCATCTGGGCCAGCGCGCCGCGCAATTGCGGGCCGCAGTCGCATTTCAGCGACCCCAGCAGATCGCCGGTGAAACAGGCAGAATGCAGCCGCGACAACACCGGCTGTGACCTATCAGGCTGGCCGATCTCGACCGCGTAATGTTCCTCGGCCCCGTCGTCGGGACGAAAGATGTGCAACCGGCCTGCCTCGGAGACATCCAGCGGCAGGCGGGCGCTGATGACGGGGCGCAGCGGGCTGAGGGTCAGGTCAAGCGCGGCGGCACCTGGGATCAGGGTCAGGTCATGCGCCTTGGCGAAACCGGCCGCATCATCGACCGGCAGCACCAAGGCGGCGGGCAGCAACCGCGCGGCCTTGGTCAGGGCGATGGCGGCGCGGTGTAGCGCGGCATCGCCCTCGCGCAGGCTGCGCAGCGGGCCTTTCATCGGCGCGCGCAGATCATCGGCAGGGTCAGCAACAGACCGGACCCATGACAGCCCGACATCGCAAGGCAGCGCAATCCGCGCCAGATCGCCGTCATAGGCGCGCGCCTTGAGCGTCTGCGCCCGCCAGCCGGTGATGGCCAGCACGGGCGCACCGCCCAAGCTGCGCAGATGCGCCAGCCTGTCGGCATCCAGCGTCTCGGCGGCAAGCATGACCGCCCCGCCATCCAGCACCACGGGCACGCCCATGCGCAGGTCAGCCCGCGCGCGGGCCAGCCGTTCGGTGATATCGGGGGAAAAACCTGTCATCATGCACCTGTCA
This sequence comes from Yoonia vestfoldensis, assembly GCF_002158905.1. Classification (NCBI taxonomy): domain Bacteria; kingdom Pseudomonadati; phylum Pseudomonadota; class Alphaproteobacteria; order Rhodobacterales; family Paracoccaceae; genus Yoonia; species Yoonia vestfoldensis. Next base: position 257,513 of record NZ_CP021431.1, on the reverse strand, counting down.
ATTGTTTCACCTGATAGCCCGTTTCGACGCAAAGTGAAACAAAACCCCGCCTGATGACACGTCCGTGTGAACCATCGGCCGGAAATCTTGTTTGATCCGTATCTGTTCACAAATCGATGATGTAATGATGGAGGCTGTCATGGGGCAACTCAAAAAGATTTTGCTGGTGGACGACGACGACGACCTGCGCGAGGCGCTGGGCGAACAATTGTTGATGACCGAAGATTTCGACGTGTTCGAGGCGGACGACGGGGCCAGCGCCATCGTCAAGACCAAGGAAAGTCTGTACGATCTGATGATTCTGGATGTCGGCCTGCCCGATACCGACGGGCGCGAATTGTGTCGTCGTCTGCGCAAACAGGGCGTGAAATGCCCGATCATCATGCTGACCGCGCAGGACAGCGATGCCGATACGATTCTGGGTCTGGATGCCGGGGCCAATGATTACGTCAGCAAACCGTTCAAGTTTCCGGTCCTGCTGGCCCGTATCCGCAGCCAGCTGCGCACGCATGAACAATCCGAGGATGCGATCTTTCAGCTAGGGCCCTATACGTTCAAGCCCGCGCAGAAGATGCTGATCACCGAAGATGACAAGAAGGTGCGCCTGACCGAGAAGGAAACCAATATCCTCAAATACCTGTATCGCGCGACCGATGGCGTCGTCGCCCGCGACGTGCTGCTGCACGAGGTCTGGGGCTATAATGCCGGTGTCACCACCCATACGCTGGAAACCCATATCTACCGGCTGCGCCAAAAGATCGAACCCGATCCATCCAATGCGCGTTTGCTGGTGACGGAACAAGGCGGCTATCGGCTCGTTTCATGAATATCCCGCCGGTGATCGGGTCATATCACCACCCTCCCTGTTGGACTTGCCCGGGCCTTGTGCCCGGGCGTTTTTTTCAACGTCACAAACAGACAGGATAAAATGATGAAAACCGCACAAGACTATCTTGACGAAGCCAATGCCATCGTCACCCGCATCAGCAGCGAAGATGCGATCACCAAACATGCCGCAGGTGGCGGCACCTTCATCGACGTGCGCGACAGCAGCGATATCATGAAATCAGGCACGATCGAAGGCGCGCACCGCGTGCCGCGCGGCTTTCTCGAATTCGCCGCCGATCCGACATCGCAGTTTCACAAGCCGATCTTTGACAAGGATGCCACCTTCTATCTGGTCTGCGGCCTTGGCGGACAGGCGGCTCTTGCGGGCAAGACGCTCAAGGATATGGGCTATCCCAATGTCATCAATGTCGGCGGGATCGGCGCATGGAAAGAGGCAGGCGGCCCGGTCGAGGATTAAGCCAGCGCCTGGTCCCAATCCGCGATCAGATCGGCGATATGTTCGATCCCGGTACTGACGCGGATCAGGTTTTCGGGAATGCCGGTATGCGGTTCAATCGTGTGCCGGTGTTCGACAAGGCTTTCCACGCCGCCCAGTGACGTGGCGCGCAAGAACAGATCCAGCTTGCCCGTCACACGCAGCGCATCCGTGCGCCCGCCTTTGACCAGCACCGACAACAGGCTGCCGAACCCGCCCTGCATCTGGCGCAGCGCGATATCATGGCCGCTATGATGCGGCAGACCGGGATAAAAGACATCCGCGACCGCCTCATGCGCCATCAGGTGCTGCGCCAGCGCCAGCGCATTCTGCGACATGCGTTCAACGCGCAAAGGCAGGGTGCGCATGGCGCGGGTCAGCAACCACGCCTCGAACGGGCCAAGGATCGCGCCGGCCATCTTGCGGTCGGCCTTGATCGCCTGCCAGACGCCTGTCTCGGGGGCGGCAGTGGACAAAACCCCCGCCAGCACATCGGAATGGCCATTGATCGCCTTGGTCGCGGAATGCATCACGATATCGGCGCCGTGATCCAGCGCGCGGGTCAGGATCGGCGTCGCCGCAGTGCCATCGACCAGCAACAGACCCTTGGTCGCGGCCTTCACGGCGGCGATATCGACCGTCAGCAGCCACGGGTTCGAGGGTGTCTCGATCAGCACCAGATCGGCGGCTTGGCCCTGACAGGTGGTGATCAGATCGGCGGCAGGCACTTCGATCAAGCTGATCTCGCGGCGGGCGCAAAAGTCACGCACCCAGGCGGTGGTGCCCCAATAGATGCCCGATTGCACAATCGCCGTGGCACGGTTCGGCAGCGCGCGGAACACGGCGGCAATGGCAGCCATGCCCGAGGGAAACAGCAGCGTGTCCTGCGCATGTTCCAGCGCGCGGATCACCGCCTCAGCCTGGCGCAAATTGTCGGAATTGTCGCGCGAATAGATATTGTCGGGACGGACCAGCGCATAATCCTCGTCACGCAGAAAGGTGGTCGAGGGCTGCAAGGCCGGCACGACACCACCTGATTGCGGGTCAAGCGCGCCTGCGGCATGGGCGGCGATGGTGGCGGGGTGCAATGGCTTTTTCATGGCGCTATCTGGCGGAAAGAGACAACCCAGCACAAGGGGCGTCAGACGACAAAGTCATCCTTGCCATACCCTTGCAGATACAACAGCGCCGTCAGGTCGCCATGATTGATGCGGATATCGCATTGCGCCTGCACGGCGGGTTTTGCATGCAGCGCCACGCCTGCGCCCGCGCGCGACAGCATCCCCAGATCATTGGCCCCGTCGCCCACAGCCAGCACATCAGCTGCGGCAATGCCCAGTCGGGCGGTGATCTCATCCAGCGCCGCGACCTTGGCGGCCTTGCCCAGAATCGGGCGCGCGACATCGCCGGTCAGCTTGCCATCCGCCACCAACAGGGTATTGGCGCGGTTTTCGTCAAAACCCAAAGCAGCGGCAACCTGCGCGGTAAAGGCCGTGAACCCGCCCGACACCAGCGCCGCATAAGCGCCCTGCGCCTTCATCGTGGCGACCAGCACCGCGCCGCCGGGCATATAGGTGATCCGGCTGGCCAGCACCTGCGCGATCACCGGCTCTGGCAGATCGCGCAACAGGCCGACGCGTTCCAGCAAGGCGGCCTCGAAATCCAGCTCGCCGTTCATCGCGCGCGCGGTGATCCCTGCGACATGGGCACCGACGCCCGCCTCATCTGCCAGCTCGTCGATACATTCTTGCTGGATCATCGTGCTGTCCATATCGGCCAGCAGCATCTTTTTGCGGCGGTTCCGCGCTGGCTGGACCACCAGATCGACGCCATGGCCTTGCAGATCGGCCCAGATCTCCCAGCGATTGGCGGGCACGACCGGCAGCATGAATTCGGCAGCCTCGTCGGGGGCCAGCCAGAGCGCGTCACCGCCGCCCCATGCATTGCGCAGATTCTCGACCAAGGCCGGGTCAAGACCACGGCTTACGGGATTGGTCAGCAAAGTTGCGGTGAACATGATCTTGTCCTTTGAGACGTAGTTTCCGATTGGCGGCAGCGATGTCGCAAAAAGCGGGTCAAGCGGCGGTCTAGCTGTATTTTCCGGATTGTGAAAGTGCGCGACACACTCTATCTGCGGCGGTGGGACACCCTTCCCCAACGAAGGGCGATTATCTGAGAGGATACCAGCAATGGTTACGACCAAACCGGCATCGCGGCCGGCCAACCCGCGTTTTTCGTCCGGCCCCTGTGCCAAACCCCCCGTCTGGAAACTGGATGCTTTGCGCGACGCCCCTTTGGGTCGGTCGCACCGTGCCAGCATCTGCAAGGCCAAACTGGCCGAGGCCATCGACCTGACCCGCGAGATTCTGGGCGTGCCCGCGGATTACCGCATCGGGATCGTGCCGGCATCGGATACCGGCGCTTATGAAATGGCGATGTGGTCGCTTTTGGGCGAACGCCATGTGGATATGGTCGCCTGGGAAAGCTTTGGCGCAGGCTGGGTCACCGATGTGGTGAAGCAGCTGAAAATCGCAGCGACCGTGCATGAAGCCCCTTACGGCGAAATCGTCGATATGGCCGCGCTGAATTATGACAATGACGTCTGTTTCACATGGAACGGCACAACATCAGGCGTGCGGATGCCGCATGGCGAGATGATCCCCGGCGACCGGGCGGGCCTGACGCTCTGCGATGCCACCTCTGCCGCCTTTGCGCAGGACTTGCCCTGGGACAAACTGGATGTCACCACCTTCAGCTGGCAAAAGGTGATGGGTGGCGAAGGCGCGCATGGCATGCTGATCCTCAGCCCGCGCGCGGTGGAACGGCTGGAAAGCTACACCCCTGCCTGGCCGCTGCCCAAGATTTTCCGCCTGACATCCAAAGGCAAGCTGATCGAGGGCATCTTCAAAGGCGAGACGATCAACACGCCCTCGATGCTGGCGGTCGAGGATTACCTTGTCGCGCTGAAATGGGGCCGGTCCATCGGCGGGCTGGATGCGCTGATCCACCGCGCCAATGCCAATGCGCGTGCGATCTGGAATTTCTGCGCCGCGCATGATTGGATCGACAATCTGGCCGTTGATCCGGCCACACGGTCAAACACATCGGTGTGTCTGAAATTCACCGATCCGCGCATCAGTGATGGCGAAGCCTTTGCCAAGGCCGTGGCCAAGCGGCTGGAGGCGGAAAACATCGCGCTCGATATCGGGGCCTATCGCGATGCGCCTGCCGGTCTGCGGATCTGGTGCGGTGCCACGGTGGAAACCTCGGATATCGAGGCGATGCTGCCCTGGCTCGAATGGGCCTATCACGCCGAGATTTCAAACCAATGACCCCGTCCCGGGCGTGACCCGGGACCTTCACCAAAGGCCCCGGATCATATCCGGGGCGCGGATACCCCCATTTTTAAGGAGCGCCCAAGATGGCACCCAAAGTACTTATCTCTGACGAATTGTCCGAAGCCGCCGTGCAGATCTTTCGTGATCGCGGCATCGACGTGGATTTCCAGCCGAAACTTGGCAATGACAAGGAAAAGCTGCTTGAAATCATCGGCAATTACGATGGTCTGGCGATCCGGTCCGCAACCAAGGCGACCGAAAAGATCATCGCCGCCGCCACCAACCTCAAGGTGATCGGCCGCGCCGGAATCGGTGTCGATAACGTCGATATCCCCGCCGCGTCGAAAAAGGGGATCATCGTGATGAACACCCCTTTCGGCAATTCGATCACCACCGCCGAACATGCGATTTCGCTGATGATGGCTGTCGCGCGTCAAATCCCCGAAGCCAACGCATCCACCCATGCCGGCAAATGGGAAAAGTCGCGTTTCATGGGGGTCGAGTTGACCAACAAGACGCTGGGCGTGATCGGCGCGGGCAATATCGGGTCTATCGTGATCGACCGCGCGCTGGGTCTGCGGATGAAGGTTGTGGCCTATGACCCCTTCCTGTCCGAAGACCGCGCCACCGAACTGGGGGTCGAGAAACTCGAACTGGATGATCTGCTGGCGCGGGCCGATTTCATCACGATGCATGTCCCGCTGACCGAGCAGACCCGCAATATCCTGTCGCGCGACAATATCGCAAAGCTGAAAAAAGGCGTGCGGATCGTCAATTGCGCCCGTGGCGGTCTGGTCGATGAAGAAGCCTTGGCCGATGCGCTGAAGGCGGGCCATGTCGCCGGTGCCGCGTTTGACGTCTTCGCGGTGGAACCCGCCACCGAAAGCCCGCTGTTCAACCTGCCCAATGTCGTGGTCACCCCGCATCTGGGTGCCGCCACCACCGAGGCGCAGGAAAACGTGGCCCTGCAGGTCGCCGAACAAATGTCGGATTACCTGCTGACCGGTGCCGTCAGCAACGCGCTGAACATGCCATCGGTCACGGCCGAAGAAGCAAAGGTCATGGGCCCATGGATCAAATTGTCCGGCCATCTGGGCAATTTCATCGGCCAGATGACGGATGAACCCATCGTCGCGATCAATATCCTGTTCGACGGCACGGCCTCGGAAATGAACCTCAAGGCGCTGACGGCCTCTACCGTTGCGGGCATCATGAAGGCGACGAACCCTGACGTGAACATGGTCTCTGCCCCGGTGATCGCCAAGGAACGCGGCGTGAAGATTTCCACCACCAAGCAGGATCAATCCGGCGCCTTCGAGGGCTATATCAAGGTCACCGTCGTCACGCCAAGCCGCGAGCGCTCGATCGCAGGGACCGTGTTCAACGATGGCAAGCCACGGTTCATCCAGATCAAAGGCATCAATATTGATGCCGAGGTCGGCGAAAACATGGTCTATACCACCAATAACGACGTGCCGGGCATCATCGGTGTGCTGGGTAGCACCTTGGGGGCCAATGAGGTGAATATCGCCAACTTCACCCTTGGCCGGTCAGAGGCCAAAGGCGAGGCGATTGCCCTGCTCTATCTCGACGCGCCGCTGCCCGCCAAGGCGATTGCCGAATTGGAGGCCACGGGCAAGTTCAAGCAGGTCAAACCCCTGCGGTTCGATATCTGATTGCGCAATCTGATTGCCCAATAAGAACCGGGCGCGCGCAGCAATGCGCGCCCCGCATAGATCTGCCAAGGATCAGCTGATGCCGCAGATGCCGCGCAAAGGCTTTCATCAGCCTGCGGCACGGCCCCCTGCGATGCGATCCGCCTGTTTCACGCATAGATCCAAAGCTGCCAATAAAAAACGCCCCCGGTTTCCCGAGGGCGTTTTCAAACTTGTAAGGTGGATTCTGATCCACCAGACCTATCGCTTACCCGCGCTCTTCGATGATCTCGACGAGATGGGGGATGCTGTTGACCATGCCGCGCACGGAAGGTGTGTCTTCCAGCTCGCGGGTGCGGTTCATCTTGTTCAGGCCTAGGCCGATCAGCGTAGCACGCTGTTTTTCGGGGCGGCGGATCGGGGAACCGATCTGCTTGACGACGATCGTTTTTGCCATGGTTTAAGCCTCCTCGGCGACTTGTGCGGATGTGTCGGCGGCATCTTCGCGCTTGGGCAGAATGTCAGCGACTTTCTTGCCGCGGCGCTGGGCCACATTGCGCGGAGATTGCTCTTTTTGCAGGCCATCCATCGTGGCGCGGATCATGTTATAAGGGTTCTGCGACCCGATCGACTTGGACACAACGTCCTGCACGCCCAGCATCTCGAACACGGCGCGCATTGGACCACCGGCGATGATACCGGTACCGGCTGGGGCTGTGCGCATCACGACGCGGCCAGCACCATGGCGACCTTCGATGTCGTGGTGCAGCGTGCGGCCGTCGCGCAGGGCGACGCGGATCATCTGACGCTTGGCCTGTTCGGTGGCCTTGCGGATCGCCTCGGGGACTTCCTTGGCTTTGCCTTTGCCGAAACCGACGCGGCCTTTCTGGTCACCGACGACGACAAGCGCGGCAAAGCCGAAACGCTTACCACCTTTGACGGTCTTGGACACCCGGTTGATCGCGACCAGACGGTCGGCAAACTCGGGTGCTTGTTCTTCACGGGGGCGACGTGGCCCGCGGTTTTCACGTTCTGCCATAGGTGGCGTCCTTATCTTGATGCCCGAGGGCGTTATCCAATCGCGGTCGAAGCCGGATCATCGAGGCTGCGCCACAGGCACATCCTACAGAGCTGCGTAGGGTGCGCATTCCTGCGCACCGCCACATTAGATCTTCAACCCGCCTTCGCGGGCCGCATCGGCAAGGGCCTTGATCTTGCCGTGGAACAGAAAACCGCCACGGTCGAAATAGGCCTGTTCGACGCCCGCCTTCTTGGCGCGTTCCGCAATCGCGGCACCCACCTTGGCAGCGGCTTCGACATTGTTCTTGCCGACAACGCCCAGATCCTTTTCGAGCGAGGATGCCGACGCAAGCGTCACACCATTCACATCGTCGATCAGCTGGACGCTGATGTTCTTGTTGCTGCGGTGTACCGAAAGACGCGCGCGCCCCTGGTTGGCTGTTACGCCCCGCAGTTTGTTCCGAACGCGCATACGGCGCTTCAGAAACAGTGTTCTTTTGCTGTTTGCCATTTGTGCGTTCCTTACTTCTTCTTGCCTTCTTTGCGGAAGATGAATTCGCCTTTGTACTTGATGCCCTTGCCTTTGTAAGGCTCGGGTTTGCGCCATTCACGGATATTCGCCGCGACCTGGCCAACAAGCTGCTGGTCGATCCCTTCCACGATGATTTCGGTCTGCTTGGGGGCTGTCACGGTGACACCCGCGGGCACGTCGAAATTCACATCATGGCTGTAGCCCAGTGCCAGTTTCAGGGTATTGCCCTGCATCTGCGCACGATAACCCACACCGCTGATTTCAAGCTCTTTCTTGAAACCCGTGGTCACGCCGGTCACCAGGTTTTCGACCTGGCTGCGCGACATGCCCCACTGCTGGCGCGCCCGCTTGGACGTGCCGCGTGGTTTGACAGTGATGATATTGCCATCAACGGTGATGGTGACATCATCCGTTGCCTTGAAGCTGCGGGTCCCTTTGGGGCCTTTGACTTCGACGGTTTGACCGGACACCGAGGCAGTGACGCCAGAGGGCAGCTCAACCGGTTTTTTACCAATACGAGACATGTTTTCCCCTTAGAACACTGTGCAAAGCACTTCGCCGCCGATTTTGGCCGCCCGTGCATTCGCGTCCGTCATCACACCTTTGGAGGTGGAGACAATCGACACACCCAGGCCCTGACGGACGGATGGGAGGTCATCGGCACCCAGATAAACGCGGCGACCGGGCTTGGAGACCCGCTTCACTTCGCGAATGACAGGTGTGCCTTCGTAATATTTCAGTTCGATATTGAAAGCAGGATGGCCGTCTTTGCCGTCCTTCTTGTCATAACCGCGGATATAGCCTTCTGCGACCAGCACATCCAACACCCAAGCGCGCAGTTTCGACGCCGGTGTTTCCACCGCAGCCTTGCCGCGCATCTGGCCATTGCGGATGCGTGTCAGCATATCACCGATAGGATCGTTCATATCAAATTCTCCTTACCAGCTCGACTTGACCATGCCGGGGATTTCGCCATTGGAACCAAGGTTCCGCAGCGCGATCCGGCTGATCTTGAGTTTGCGGTAATAGGCATGTGGACGCCCGGTGAGCTGGCAACGGTTGTGCAGACGCACAGCCGAGGAATTGCGCGGCAATTTTGCAAGTTGCATCGTCGCCTTAAAACGCTCTTCGACCGGCTTGGACTGGTCGTTGATGATTGCCTTCAACGCCGCACGCTTTCCAGCATATTGCGCCACCAGCTTTTCGCGCTTTTTCTCGCGCTCGATCATGGATTTCTTAGCCATTTGTCAAATCTCCCTAACGCTTAGCTGTTGAATGGCATGTTGAAGAGCTTCAACAATGCCTTTGCTTCAGCGTCAGTGTTCGCTGTGGTGCAGATAACGATGTCCATTCCCCACATCTCATCGATCTTGTCGAAGTTGATTTCGGGAAATACGATATGTTCCTTCAGGCCGGTGGCGTAATTGCCGCGACCGTCAAAGGATTTACCAGAGACACCACGAAAGTCGCGGATACGGGGCATTGCGACCGTGATCAGGCGATCAAGGAATTCATACATCCGGTCACCGCGCAGGGTGACTTTCGCGCCCAATGGCATGTCTTCACGCACGCGGAAACCAGCGATGGATTTCTTGGCCTTCGTGGTCATCGCCTTTTGACCGGCGATGGTTGTCAGATCTTCCTGCGCGGATTTGGCTTTCTTGCTGTCACGGACAGCTTCTGCGCCGCAGCCGATGTTCAGGACAATCTTGTCCAGACGCGGGATCTGCATCTCGTTTTTATAGCCGAATTCTTCCTTCATCGCGGCGCGAATCTTGGAGACATATTCAGCCTTCAGGCGGGGGGTGTAGTTTGCAGCGTCAAGCATCAGATCACATCCCCTGTCGTCTTGGCGAAACGCACTTTGTTTTCGCCGTCCATGCGGAAACCAACGCGGGTCGGTTTGCCATTCTTGTCAACGATCGCCAGGTTCGACAGCTGGATCGGCATCGCTTTTGGCGTGCGGCCACCCTGGCTGGTCTGGGATTGTTTCTGGTGACGGATCGCCATGTTGACACCATCAACAACAGCTTTGCCGGACTTGGGGTCAACGGCAGCAATCGTGCCCTTCATCCCTTTGTCTTTGCCGGCAAGAACGATCACGTTATCGCCTTTACGGAGTTTCGCAGCCATGGTTACAGCACCTCCGGAGCAAGCGAGATGATTTTCATGAAGTTCTTTGCGCGCAGCTCGCGAACAACTGGCCCGAAGATACGGGTGCCGATCGGCTCGTTGTTGTTGTTGAGGATGACAGCGGCATTGCTGTCAAAGCGGATGGCGGTGCCATCTTCACGGAACACTTCTTTGGCGGTGCGCACGACGACGGCTTTGCGCACGTCACCTTTTTTCACGCGACCGCGTGGGATGGCTTCCTTCACCGATACGACGATAATGTCACCGACACTGGCGTAACGGCGGTGGGAACCACCCAGAACCTTGATGCACTGAACACGGCGAGCGCCGCTGTTGTCAGCTACATCCAGATTGGTCTGCATCTGGATCATTTGGTTTCCTTCCGACCTTTGGGGATTTTCCGATTTCCGACCGGAGCCCCAGGGTTTCGTTGAGCTGTAGGGTTACCGCTTAAGAAGCAATAACCTCCCAGCGTTTGGTTTTCGATTTCGGCGCACATTCCTGAATGCGGACCTGATCACCGACGTTGAATGCGTTGTTTTCGTCATGCGCCCGGTATTTCTTGGACTTACGGACGGTTTTCTGCAGCAAAGGGTGCTTGAAGCGACGCTCGACCTGGACGGTCACGGTCTGGGCGTTCTGGTTGCTTGTGACAACACCTTGAAGGATACGCTTAGGCATTCTCTTAAGCCTCCGAAGCCGCAGCAGCGGCCTTTTCGTTCAGAATTGTTTTGACGCGTGCGGCATTGCGACGGGCCGCACGGAAACCAGCGGTATTTTCAAGCTGGCCGGTGGCCTGCTGAAAGCGCAGGTTGAACGATTCTTTTTTCAGTTTGACCAGCTCTTCACGCAGCTGATCGGGCGTTTTAGCCCGCAGTTCAGTGGCATCCATGCCATTTTCCTTTTTCAACATCATCGGCAGGCCGCGCAAAGCGTTACCCGATTCCCGATGGAGTGGGGGTAGAAGTGCGCCGTTTAGACCCCATTCCGCGATAAAGCAACCCCTTGCAGCACAGCGGTTTGCGCAAATCGCGCAAGGCAGGGCAAGGCCGGTGATGCCTGCTCTATACCGCTGCGGGCAAAGCGGATAAGACAGGCCCATGACCCATATCAGATCGCTGTTCGCCACCCGCCTTTATCATGCCCCGCTATCCGCCCATGGCGCGATCGACCCGGTGGAATTGGAAAACTCTTGCCTGGTCATCGCCGATGATGACGAGGCCGGCCAGCAATGGTGCGAAGAACAGGGCTATCCGGGTTATACCTCTTATGCCTCGCTGACCGATCTGCCCTGGCGGTTCCCGATCTTCAAGGACCTGGTCGCCTTGCTGGACAAACATGTCGCGGCCTTTGCAAAGGATCTCGATTTCGATCTGGGCGACAAGATGCTGAAGCTGGAAGATATCTGGATCAATATCCTGCCCCCCGGCGGTATCCACACCGGCCATATCCATCCCCATGCTGTGATCAGCGGCACCACCTATGTGGCGATGCCGCAGGGCGCCAGCGCAATCAAATTCGAAGATCCGCGCCTGGCGATGATGATGGCCGCCCCACCCCGCCAGAAAGCCGCGCGTGAGGAATTGCGCCAGTTTGTCTATGTCGCCCCCGCCGTCGGTGACGTCTTGCTATGGGAAAGCTGGCTGCGCCACGAGGTGCCAATGAACATGGCCGAGGAAGAAGAGCGGATCAGCGTCAGCTTTAACTACGCCTGGGCTTAACTATAGATATCTTCGCCACGGGGCAGGCCCGCGTTAATCTTTTGGTGGTCTGCCTATGATGGACTGACGGTCCGCGCAATGTGACGCCAATGACCGCGTGAAGGAATCTGACAATGCCGCAAGCCCCCCGCAACACCGCAGCAGACCGCGCCGCAGAGGCGTTTTACGGCCAGACCGACGCCGCCTTTGCCCAGCAGCTGCAAGATATCTGCCGCAATGATGAACGGCTGATCGCCGCCTTCCAGCGCACGCGCGCGGCCTTCTTGCAAGATCGCCGTGCCCCGCGCGGGCAAGCCTGACATTCGGCCCACTGCGCCCCGATACAGCATGACCACGCAAAAGCCCCCGCCGATGTCTCGACGGGGGCTTCATGCAGTGACGTAGGTCGGGGTTAACCCCGACTTACCAATCTTCGCGCACCACGGTGCGTGTCTTGATCGGCAGCTTCATCGCAGCAAGGCGCAGGGCCTCGCGGGCGATTTCTTCGCTGACGCCGTCGATTTCGAACATCACACGGCCGGGTTTGACCTTGCATGCCCAGAAGTCGATCGAACCTTTACCTTTACCCATACGCACTTCGATGGGCTTGGAGGTCACGGGCAGATCCGGGAAAATCCGGATCCAGACGCGGCCTTGACGCTTCATGTGACGCGTCATGGCGCGGCGTGCCGCCTCGATCTGGCGAGCGGTGATCCGCTCTGGCTCGGTCGCTTTCAGGCCATAGGTGCCAAAGTTCAGGTCAGACCCGCCCTTTGCTTCACCACGAATCCGGCCTTTGTGCAGCTTGCGGTGTTTCGTGCGCTTTGGTTGCAGCATCTTGTCTACTCCTTACCTGTCGCGACGCGGGCCGCCAGGACCGCGCGGGATAGCGCCTTCCTGAAGCTCGGCATGTTTACGGTCGTGGCCCTGCGGGTCATGCTCCATGATCTCACCTTTGTAGATGAAGACCTTGATGCCGATGATGCCATAGGGCGTCATGGCTTCGTAGAGCGCATAGTCGATGTCCGCACGCAAAGTATGCAGCGGCACGCGACCTTCGCGGTACCATTCGGTCCGCGCGATTTCAGCACCACCCAGACGACCGGCAAGGTTGACCCGGATACCCAGGGCGCCCATGCGCATCGCGTTCTGCACGGCACGTTTCATCGCACGACGGAAAGACACCCGGCGTTCCAGCTGCTGACCGATGGATTCAGCGACCAGCGCTGCGTCCAGTTCGGGCTTGCGAACTTCAACGATGTTGAGGTGCAATTCCGATTTGGTCAGGTTCGCCAGCTTCTGACGCAGACCTTCGATGTCCGCACCTTTCTTGCCGATGATCACACCGGGACGGGCGGCATGGATCGTGACGCGGCACTTTTTATGCGGGCGTTCGATGATCACGCGGCTGACGCCGGATTGTGCGCATTCCTTGCGGATGAACGCCTTGATCTTGAGGTCTTCCAGCAGCAGATCACCGTATTCCTTGGTGTTTGCGAACCAGCGGCTGTCCCAGGTGCGGTTGACCTGAAGACGCATCCCGATTGGGTTGACTTTGTTACCCATTATGATTGCTCCTCAACTTGACGCACCTTGATGGTCAGTTCTGAAAACGGCTTGACGATCTTGCCGAAACGGCCACGGGCCCGGGGGCGACCGCGTTTCATGATCAGGTTCTTGCCGACATAAGCCTCTGCTACGACCAGCGCGTCAACATCCAGGTTGTGGTTGTTTTCGGCATTGGCGATGGCCGATTGAAGACATTTCTTCACATCGTCCGAGATCCGCTTTTTAGAGAAAGTCAGGTCCTGCAGGGCCTTTTCGACTTTCTTGCCGCGGATCAGCGCAGCAACAAGGTTCAGTTTCTGCGGGGAAGTACGCAGCATGCGCAGTTTTGCCATTGCTTCGTTATCAGCCACGCGGCGGGGATTCTTATCCTTGCTCATGGCTTATTTCCGCTTCGCTTTTTTGTCGGCGGCGTGACCGTAATAGGTGCGGGTTGGCGAATATTCACCGAACTTCTGACCAATCATGTCTTCCGTGACGTTGACAGGGATGTGCTTCTTGCCGTTGTAGACCGCGAAGGTCAGGCCAACGAATTGAGGCAGGATAGTGGAACGACGCGACCAGATCTTGATCACTTCGTTGCGGCCGCTTTCGCGCGTTGCTTCTGCCTTTTTCAAGACATAGGCGTCGACGAACGGGCCTTTCCAGACGGAACGAGCCATAATTACCGACCCTTCTTCTTGGCATGACGCGTGCGCACGATCAGGCGCTGCGATGCTTTGTTCTTGTTACGGGTGCGGGTACCTTTGGTATCCTTACCCCATGGGGTCACAGGCGTCCGACCACCGGATGTGCGGCCTTCACCACCACCATGCGGGTGGTCGATCGGGTTCATCGCGACACCGCGCACAGATGGGCGGATGCCCTTGTGACGGTTGCGACCGGCTTTACCGATGTTCTGGTTGCTGTTGTCAGGGTTCGACACGGCACCGACGGTGGCCATGCATTCCTGGCGGACCAGACGCAATTCGCCGGATGACAGGCGGATCTGCGCATAGCCGCCATCGCGACCAACGAACTGGGCATAGGTGCCGGCTGCACGGGCGATCTGGCCGCCTTTGCCTGCTTTCAGCTCGATGTTATGGACGATTGTCCCGATAGGCATGCCCGAGAAAGGCATCGCATTGCCGGGCTTGATGTCAGCCTTGGCCGAGGCGATGACCTTGTCACCGATTGCCAGACGCTGCGGGGCCAGGATGTAGGTCTGTGTGCCGTCCTCGTACTGGATCAGCGCAATGAATGCTGTCCGGTTCGGGTCATATTCAATGCGGGCAACGACAGCTTGCATATCCAGCTTGTTGCGCTTGAAATCGACGATGCGGTAAAGACGCTTTGCGCCCCCACCAATGCGACGCATTGTGATCCGTCCGGTGTTGTTCCGTCCGCCCGATTTCGTCAGACCCTCTGTGAGGGCCTTGACAGGGCGACCTTTCCAAAGCTCCGAACGGTCGATCAGCACCAGCCCACGCTGGCCCGGCGTCGTCGGTTTGTACGACTTGAGTGCCATGTTTGCTTCTTCCGTTTGCTTGGCGTCCCGGACAGGTCCGGGACTATGGTTTACAGGGCCCCGAAGGTCCCCAAGTGAAGGGTTGTCGGGGTGACCCCCGACCTACGTTTGCCGGGGTAAACCCTGGCCTGCGCATAGGACACAAGGCCCCGGAACGAATCCGAGGCCGTGATTGGTGGCGTATAGCGGGGAGGGGTGAGGGTGGCAAGAGGTAGGGTGCGCATTATGCGCACCAACCTTCCGCATCGGTGCGCAGGATGCGCACCCAACAAAAAAGCCCCCGCGTTCCCGCGAGGGCTTTCTTTCTTCGACCTCGCCTAAGCCTTACAGCCCGGTGGAGATATCGATCGTGTTGCCTGCTTCCAGGGTCACATAGGCCTTTTTCACGTCCTTGCGGGTGCCCAGGGCACCGCGGAAACGCTTGACCTTGCCTTTGGTGATCGTCGTGTTCACGGCCTTGACCTTCACACCGAACAGCGCCTCGACGGCCTGTTTGATCTGCGGTTTGTTGGCGTCGATCGCGACCTCAAACACAACCGCATTGGCCTCGGAGGCCATGGTTGCTTTCTCGGTGATGATCGGCTTGCGGATCACGTCGTAATGTTCAGCTTTCACGCTCATGACAAACGAGCCTCCAGTGCTGCGACACCCGCCTTGGTCAGGACCAGCGTGTCCGACTTGAGGATGTCGTAAACGTTGGCACCCATGGATGGGAGAACGTTAATGGTTTCAATGTTTGCAGCAGCGCGGGCGAAGTTTGCGTTCACTTCGGCCCCGTCGATGATCAGCGCGCGCTTCCAGCCCAAGCTGCCGACCATTTTGGCCAGCGCCGAGGTTTTGGCGTCTTTCACATCGATGCTGTCCACGATGACCAGCTCACCTGCCGCGACTTTTGCGGACAAAGCATGCTTCAGCCCCAAGGCGCGGAACTTTTTGGTCAGGTCATGGGCGTGGCTGCGCGGGGTCGGGCCCTTGTAGGTACCACCGTGACGGAAGATCGGCGCGCCTTTGGACCCGTGACGTGCGCCGCCGGTGCCTTTTTGACGATAGATCTTCTTGGTGGAATAGGACACTTCCGACCGGCCCAGCACGTCATGTGTGCCTGCCATGGCCTTGTTGCGCTGCCAGCGGACGACACGGTGCAGGATGTCCTTGCGAGGCTCCAGACCGAAGATCGCGTCATTCAGCTCGACCGAGCCAGCCTTGCCGCCATCCAGTTTGATTGCATCAGCCTTCATTTTTATCACCCTCTGTCGTATCGGCATCAGCCGGGGCTTCGTTTGCGGCGGCTTCAGCAGCTTCCAGCGCGGCCTGTTCTGCTTCGGCAGCGGCCTTTGCGGCTGCGGCTTCTTCAGCGGCGGCGGCTGCGGCAGCTTCTTCGGCCAGACGCTTGGCTTCTTCATCCAGCGACTTCAGACCTGCGGGATAGATCACGTTTTCAGGTGTCGGCTTTTTGACCGCATCCTTCAACGTCACCCAACCGCCACGCGACCCGGGAACCGCGCCCTTGACCATGATCAGGCCACGGTCGGCATCGGTGCGCACGACTTGCAGGTTCTGGGTCGTCACGCGGGCAGAGCCCATGTGGCCGGCCATTTTCTTGCCTTTGAACACCTTGCCAGGGTCCTGACACTGGCCGGTGGACCCGTGCGAACGGTGGCTGACGGACACGCCGTGCGATGCACGCAGACCGCCAAAATTGTGCCGCTTCATCGCACCGGCAAAACCTTTACCGATGGATGTGCCGGACACGTCCACGAACTGGCCTTCGAAATAATGGTTCGCGGTGATGGTTTCACCGACGTTGATCATGTTCTCGGGGGCCACGCGGAATTCGGCAACCTTGCGCTTTGGTTCGACCTTGGCAGCGGCAAAATGGCCACGCATGGCCTGGCTTGTGCGCTTGGCCTTGGCAGCACCGGCACCCAGCTGGACAGCGACATAGCCGTCTTTTTCAGCGGTGCGTTGTGCGACAACCTGCAGGTTTTCCAGCGAAAGAACGGTCACAGGGATCTGCTTGCCGTCTTCCATGAACAACCGGGTCATGCCCAGTTTCTTTGCGATAAGTCCTGTACGGAGCATCAATAATCCTCCTTACACGGAAATCTGGACATCGACGCCAGCGGCCAGGTCGAGCTTCATCAGCGCGTCCACGGTCTGCGGTGTCGGGTCAACGATGTCGAGAAGGCGCTTATGCGTGCGGATCTCGAACTGATCGCGGGATTTCTTGTCGATATGCGGGCCGCGCAGAACAGTGAACTTTTCGATCTTGTTCGGCAATGGGATCGGGCCGCGAACAGAAGCGCCTGTGCGCTTGGCTGTGCTGACGATTTCGGCGGTGCTTGCGTCAAGCACGCGGAAATCAAACGCCTTAAGGCGGATACGGATGGTTTGGCTGGCTGCCATTTCATCACCCTTTTGAATAGGGTCCAGATCGGAGAGGAGGATCATGGCTCATCCAGAACCCTCGTCGCGTCTTTTGGTCCAACGTAAAAAGGGCACGCATCGCGTACCCTTGTCGGATTGGGGCCGTATAGGGGGTTGCGCCCAAGCTGGCAAGGGCTGATTGCAGAAATCCGCGCGATCCACGCGGCCTTGCGTTTCAACACTAATGGTGGTGCTGTCTGCCGGCATCCGCTGCCATTTGGGGGCCGGATGCAGCACGAAAGGCAGCACGATGGTAAGGAATCTGTCGCGGCATCTGACCGGGACATCGCGCACCGAATCGGGCAATCGTGGCCTGGGCTATCTGCTGGCCTTCGTGGCCGGTGCCATCAACGCGGGCGGGTTTCTTGCGGTGCAGCAATATACCTCGCATATGACGGGGATCGTGTCGGAAATGGCCGATCTCATTGCCTTGGGACAGTACCGGATCGCGCTCTTCGGGCTGGCCTGTCTGGCGACATTCATCAGCGGCGCGGCCTGCACCGCCCTGTTGGTCAATTATGCCCGCAGCCGCCAGCTCCAAAGCGAATTCGCGATCCCGCTGCTGCTCGAGGCAACGCTGCTGATGGCCTTCGGCCTTCTGGGCAGTCAGATTGCCGATATCGAGGGCGTCTTTGTCACCGTGACCATTTTGCTGTTGTGCTTTGTCATGGGTCTGCAAAATGCCGTCATTACCAAGATTTCCGGCGCCGTGATCCGCACCACGCATATCACCGGCATCGCCACGGATCTGGGGATTGATATGGGACGCTGGGTATTTCGCAAAGCCGCGACAGGCACCGCCTTTGCCCCGACACCGCAGCGCATGCCGATGCTGGCGATCCTGCTGATCGCGTTCTTTGTGGGCGGGCTGGCCGGGGCAATCGGGTTTCAGGCGCTGGGCTATGCCGCGACTTTGCCGCTGGCCGCGGCTTTGGTCGCCACGGCGATCACGCCTGTTTTTGATGACGTCAAAGACCGCAAGCGTCGGTGACATGCAAAAGGCCGCCCGTTTCGGGGCGGCCTTTCGTTTGGTGTCGGGTGGGTCTTGACCCACCTTACCTGTGCTTACAGCAGGATCTTCGCCACAACACCGGCGCCGACGGTCCGGCCGCCTTCGCGGATCGCGAAACGCAGGCCGTCTTCCATGGCGATTGGCGCGATCAGCTCGACTTCGAACTTCAGGTTGTCGCCGGGCATCACCATTTCAGTGCCTTCAGGCAGAACAACCGTGCCGGTCACGTCCGTGGTGCGGAAATAGAACTGCGGGCGGTAGTTCGCAAAGAACGGCGTGTGACGGCCGCCTTCTTCCTTGGTCAGGATATAGGCTTCGGCTTCGAATTTGGTGTGGGGCTTGACCGAACCGGGCTTGCACAGCACCTGGCCGCGTTCCACGCCCTCACGGTCAACACCGCGCAGCAGCGCGCCGATGTTGTCGCCAGCCTGGCCGCTGTCCAGCAATTTGCGGAACATTTCCACGCCAGTACAGGTGGTTTTCTTGGTGTCGCGGATACCGACGATTTCGATTTCGTCGCCAACGTTGATGATCCCGCGTTCCACACGGCCGGTCACAACCGTACCACGGCCCGAGATCGAGAACACGTCTTCGATCGGCATCAGGAACGGCAGGTCAACTGCGCGTGCTGGTGTCGGGATATATTCGTCGACAGCCGCGATCAGCGCGCGGATCGAGTTTTCGCCGATTTCAGGATCGCGGCCTTCCATCGCTGCCAGGGCAGAGCCGGGGATGACGGGGATATCATCGCCGGGGTAGTCGTATTTGGACAGAAGTTCGCGGATTTCCATCTCGACCAGTTCGAGCAGTTCGGCGTCATCCACCTGGTCGACCTTGTTCATATAGACGACCATGTAAGGAATGCCGACCTGACGGCCCAGCAGGATGTGTTCGCGGGTCTGTGGCATCGGGCCGTCAGCGGCGTTCACCACCAGGATCGCACCGTCCATCTGTGCCGCACCGGTGATCATGTTCTTCACATAATCGGCGTGGCCGGGGCAGTCGACGTGGGCGTAGTGACGCGCTTCGGATTCGTATTCCACATGCGCGGTCGAGATCGTGATCCCACGGGCCTTTTCTTCGGGCGCGCCGTCGATCTGGTCATAGGCTTTGAAATCGCCGAAATACTTGGTGATCGCCGCCGTCAGCGTCGTCTTGCCGTGGTCAACATGGCCGATCGTGCCGATGTTCACATGCGGCTTGTTGCGTTCAAACTTTGCCTTTGCCATTTTGCTGGCTCCTTCAACTTGATGATTGGGCGGCGGGGATAACCCCGCCCTACGGGGGGTGGTAGGGCGGGGTTATCCCCGCCGCACCGTTAAGCGTATTTCTTCTGGATCTCGTCGCTGATGTTCTGCGGCACCGGTTCATAATGATCGAAGATCATCGTAAAGTTGGCGCGCCCCGACGACATCGACCGCAAGGTGTTGATGTAGCCGAACATATTGGCCAGCGGCACGAAAGCCTCGATCACATTGGCATTGCCGCGGCTATCCTGCCCCTGCACCATGCCCCGACGCGATGTCAGGTCGCCGATGATCCCGCCGGTATATTCCTCGGGGGTCACAACTTCGACTTTCATGATCGGTTCCAGCAGTTTCGCACCGGCCTTACGCATCCCTTCACGCATACACATCCGTGCTGCGATCTCGAAGGCGAGGACCGAGGAATCCACATCGTGATATTTGCCTTCCAGCAAAGCCACTTTGAAGTCGATCACGGGGAAGCCTGCCAATGGACCGGAATCCATGACCGATTTGATCCCTTTTTCGACGCCGGGAATGTATTCCTTGGGCACCGAACCACCAACAACGCGGGACTCGAACGAGTAACCTTCGCCGGGGGCTGTGGGCTGGATCAGCAGCTTCACTTCGCCGAACTGGCCCGACCCACCGGATTGTTTCTTGTGAGTATAGGTATGTTCGACTTCATGGCCGATAGTTTCACGATAAGCCACCTGTGGCGCACCGATATTGGCCTCGACCTTGAATTCGCGCTTCATGCGGTCGACCAGAATGTCGAGATGCAATTCGCCCATGCCCTTCATGATGGTCTGACCGGATTCGAAATCGGTTTCGACGCGGAAGGATGGATCCTCGGCGGCCAGACGTGCCAGCGCGATACCCATTTTTTCCTGGTCGGCCTTTGTCTTTGGCTCGACCGCGATTTCGATCACCGGCTCTGGGAAGGTCATCGTTTCCAGCACGACGGGTTCGGACGGATCACACAGCGTGTCGCCGGTCGTGGTGTTCTTCAGACCACCCAGCGCGATGATGTCACCGGCCCAGGCTTCGTCGATTTCTTCGCGGTTGATGGCATGCATCATCATCATGCGACCGACACGTTCCTTGCCACCTTTGGTGGAGTTCAGCATCGCATCGCCCTTGCCCAGCTTGCCCGAATAGATCCGGGTAAAGGTCAAGGAACCCACAAAGGGGTCGTTCATGATTTTGAACGCAAGGCCCGAGAACGGCATGCTGTCATCCGCGCGGCGCGGGATGGAGCGTGTTTCGGTTTCGTCACCGGGTTTGAAGCCCATGTAATCGACCACGTCCAGCGGGCTGGGCAGATAGTCGATGACAGCGTTCAGCAGCGGCTGCACACCTTTGTTCTTGAAGGCGGAACCAGCCAGAACGGGGACGAATTTCATCGCCAGCGTGCCCTTGCGGATCAGCTTGCGCAATGTGTCCACGTCAGGCTCTTGCCCTTCGAGATAGGCCATCATGGCGTCGTCATCCATGTCCACGGCCAGCTCGATCAGCTTGCCGCGCCATTCCAGCGCCATATCGTTCAGGCTGTCACGGATCGGCTGACGGACCCAGGATGCACCCAGATCTTCGCCCTGATAGACCCATTCTTCCATGGTCACGAGGTCGATGATGCCTTCAAGTTCGGTTTCCGCACCGATGGGCAGCTGGATCGGGGCAGGCACAGCACCTGTCCGGTCAGCGATCATCCGCACGCAGTTGAAGAAATCAGCGCCGATCTTGTCCATCTTGTTGACGAAAACGATCCGCGGCACCTTGTAACGGTCGGCCTGACGCCAGACGGTTTCGGTCTGGGGTTCGACACCGGCATTGGCGTCCAGCAGACAGATCGCACCGTCAAGCACAGCCAGCGAACGTTCGACTTCAATGGTAAAGTCAACGTGGCCGGGGGTGTCGATGATGTTCATGCGGAACTTGGTGTCGGAAATCCCGTCAGCGGAGGGATCGTCCTGACGCTGCCAGAATGTGGTGGTCGCAGCGGATGTGATCGTGATGCCGCGTTCCTGTTCCTGTTCCATCCAGTCCATGGTCGCCGCGCCATCATGCACTTCGCCGATGTTGTGGGACTTGCCGGTGTAATACAGGATCCGTTCGGTACAGGTCGTCTTGCCCGCATCGATATGCGCCATGATACCGAAGTTGCGGTAGCGGTTCAGTGGATAGTCGCGTGCCATGTCAGATCGTCCCTCTTACCAGCGGTAATGGCTGAACGCTTTGTTCGCGTCGGCCATCTTGTGGGTGTCTTCGCGCTTTTTCACGGCCGTGCCGCGGCCCTGGATCGCGTCAAGCAATTCGCCTGCAAGACGTTCTTCCATGGTGTTTTCATTGCGCTTTTTCGCAGCGGCGATCAGCCAGCGGATTGCCAGCGCTTCGCGACGCTCGGGGCGGACTTCGACGGGCACCTGGTAGGTCGCACCACCGACGCGGCGCGAACGCACTTCGACGGATGGTTTGATGTTGTCCAGACACTCGTGGAACACTTCCACAGGCGATTTTTTCAGCTTGCCTTCAACACGATCAAACGCGTTGTAGACGATCCGTTCGGCGACAGCTTTCTTGCCATCGACCATCAGGTTGTTCATGAACTTGGTCAGAACGATATCACCAAACTTGGCGTCTGGCAGAACTTGGCGCTTTTCAGCGGCGTGACGACGTGACATGTGATCTTTCCCTTACTTCGGACGCTTCGCGCCATATTTGGAACGGCGCTGTTTGCGGTTCTTGACGCCTTGGGTATCCAGAACACCGCGCAGGACGTGATAACGCACACCGGGAAGGTCTTTTACACGGCCGCCACGGATCAGGACGACAGAGTGTTCCTGAAGGTTGTGGCTTTCACCGGGGATGTAAGAGATCACCTCAAAGCCGTTGGTCAGACGCACCTTGGCGACTTTCCGCATGGCCGAGTTCGGTTTCTTTGGTGTGGTGGTGTAAACGCGCGTGCAGACGCCGCGTTTCTGAGGGCAGGATTCCAAGTGCTGCGACTTGGATTTCATGACTTTTGGCTGGCGCGGTTTGCGGATCAGCTGCTGAATCGTTGGCATCGTGTGATGTTCCCATCTATTCACATTTATGCGTCCGGCAAACGCGGGTTTCAAAACATGCTTTTCACCTATGAAAAGCACAAAAATTCCGCGTCGAACCCTTACCGGAGGTTCGGTGCGGTCTGTATCCAGAGGAACAAGGCAATAAGCGCCCGGTTCTTGGCCACGACAGATGTGATATCGGGACAAATGGGAAAACCCCGCCCGGATGAGCGGCGTATAGGCCCTTGCGCTGGGGCTGTCAACAGGGCCGGATCGGGCCAGCGGGCGCAGCCATCGCCCATAAAAAAAGAGGTTATGGCAGCGCGCCACCCCCCTGCGCCAGGTCTTTGGCCCCGCGCGGCAGCACAACGATTCCCGCCGGGGTCTAGCGAATGCGATCGGGCGACAGGTTGTGCCGGATCCGCAGCCGTCTTTCGCGCCAGAGCGTGAAAAGCCCGGTGGCAACCACGATTGACGCACCGATGACCGTCAGCGCATTCGGCCATTCGTCAAACACCGCCATCCCAAGAAGCAGCGCCACGAGCAGGCTGGTATAGCGGAAGGGCGCGACAAAGCTGATCTCGCCCGACCGCATCGCGCTGACCGAAAAGATATAGCCAAAGATCAGGCAGATCGTGGCCCCGCCGATTTGCAAGGCCGATGTCGTCGCCATCGGTGCCCATGTGATGAACAGCGACCCGATGGCGCCCAAGGCCGTAACACCGATTGCCGCGATCAGCGCCACGAAAACCACCGGCACCCGCACGGACATCCGTCGCACCGCCAGGTCGCGCAATGTGATGCAGCCGACCGCGATCAGCGCATAGATACTGTAGCTGCTGAAATCCGCGCCGCCCGGCTGGATGATGAACAGCACACCGACAAAGCCGATGGTGATCGCCACCAGCCGCCGCCACCCCAGCGCCTCGCCCAGAAACAGCGTCGCGGCCAGGCTGACGGCCAGCGGCAGCGCCTGCAGGATCGCGCTGACATTGGCGATGGGCATATGGAACAGCGCGGTCAGAAAGAAATAGGTGCCGCCAACCTCGCCCAAAGTGCGCAATACGATCAGTCCCCAATCGCGCCGTAGCAGGTTGAAATGCAGCTGGTTCATCACGCGACACATGAAGGTCAGGCAGATGATCGCGCCGATTCCCCGCAAGAAAACCGCCTGAAACAGCGGGATCTGATCAGAGACGGATTTCATGAAAGCATCGTTGACGGTAAAGGCGCACATGCCCCCCGTCATCAGCAGCGCGCCGCGGATATTATCTGAAACGACCTTCATCGGATGGAGGTATCAGCGTCGCATGACCGCCACCAGAGAGATTGTTCAGGCTGCGATTATCTCAGGTCAAAGAACCACGAGATCAAAGCCGCGAACCCTGCCTGGTCCAGCATTCCGGGTCTTGCGTGAAACTCTGCCATACGGTCAATCGTAAGGGTCGGCGCGAGGATGTCTTCGACCCCATGATAAAA
Source organism: Yoonia vestfoldensis (assembly GCF_002158905.1). Classification (NCBI taxonomy): domain Bacteria; kingdom Pseudomonadati; phylum Pseudomonadota; class Alphaproteobacteria; order Rhodobacterales; family Paracoccaceae; genus Yoonia; species Yoonia vestfoldensis. The sequence continues at coordinate 233,526 of NZ_CP021431.1, read as the reverse complement.
CGGACGGTCTGTATAATCGTCAAACAGGATCGTTGTTTCGCGCCGGATGTTCAGCAGGGTCGCCGCAAAGCACGCCTTGCGCATACGCCCGTCGATCAGAACATGGCTGGGCGCGGGATCCTGTTCCCAGACTTGCAACGGATAGCGCCAATATTGATCCCAGTGCGACGGATCAGTCGGATAGCCCCAGGCCTCTGTGGTGCCGATATCGATATGCATGACCTGCGCTGACGCTGGTTCATCCGACATAGAATCAAGATGACGCGTCAATGCGGCAGCCCAGTCAGGATCAGATTCGACCGAGAGGCATGACACGCCCAGCTCTGCCGCGAGCTTGGTCGAACCACCGCTGCCATATTCAACAATGCCCTGCGCCTGTTGATAGCATTCGCGCACATGCTCCGCCACATCCGGCGGAAACGTCAGTGGAAAAACACTCCTGCCGACGGCCGTGGTTTTCTTTGCGCACAGGCCGGCGCGGACAAGAAGTCGTCTGACGAATAAGGCCATAACTGCCTACTTTACTGGGTAAAACAAGGGACCCCCGGCAGTTCCGGGGGCCCCTTGGACAAGCCTAAGGCGCGTTTATGCGTCGTTGTCGTCGGACGCTTCGCTGCGGGCACCGAAAACATCGGTTTCCTCGTTGCGCACCGGTGCGACCAGCGCTGCGGCCTGTTCGGCCTCTTCGCGGCGCGCCTCGATCACGACATTGTCGCGGTCGGCGGCGATCTTGCGCATCTGCTGGGTCGCCCCGCCTGTGCCTGCCGGGATCAGACGGCCGACGATGACGTTTTCCTTCAGGCCGATCAGCTTGTCCCGCTTGCCCTGCACCGATGCTTCGGTCAGCACGCGCGTGGTTTCCTGGAACGAGGCCGCCGAGATGAAGGACCGTGTCTGCAAGGATGCCTTGGTGATGCCCAGCAGGATCGGCTCGCCCGTTGCCGGACGGTCGCCGCGCTTGAGCGCCTTGGCATTGGCTTCGTCGAATTCAGCCTTATCCACGGTTTCGCCTTTCAGCAGAACCGTATCGCCGCTGTCCTGGATTTCCCATTTCTGCAGCATCTGGCGCACGATGACTTCGATGTGCTTGTCGTTGATCTTGACGCCCTGCAGACGATACACGTCCTGCACTTCGTCGATCATATAGACTGCCAGGGCCTCGACCCCCATGACCGCAAGAATATCATGCGGGGCTGGGTTGCCATCCATGATGTAATCACCCTTCTGGACAAAGTCACCTTCCACGACGGGAATGTGCTTGCCCTTGGGCACCATGTATTCGACCTTCAGATCCGGATCATCGGCGCTTTCAATCGCGATGCGGCGCTTGTTCTTGTAGTCCTTGCCAAAGCGCACATAGCCGTCGATTTCGGCGATGATCGCGTGATCCTTGGGACGACGGGCTTCGAACAATTCGGCCACACGCGGCAGACCACCGGTGATGTCCTTGGTCTTGGCACCTTCGCGCGGGATACGGGCGATCACGTCACCGGCTTTTACCTCTTGGCCGTCTTCGACGGACAGGACGGCATCAACCGACATGCCATAGGATACGGGGTTGCCGTCATCCTTGAGCACGACTTCACCATCCGCACCGACGACGATGATCTTCGGCGCCAGCTCGTTGCCCTTGGGGGCAGCGCGCCAGTCGGACACGATGCGCTGGGTCATGCCCGTTGCATCATCGGTGTCTTCGCGCATGGCGATCCCGTTGATCAGATCGACATATTTCGCCGTTCCCGATTTTTCAGCGATGATCGGCAGGGTATAAGGATCCCATTCAAAGATCTTGTCGCCGCGCAGGATCTCTTGGCCTTCCTTGACCAAGACTTTGGAACCGTAACCGACCTTATGGGTCGCGCGATCCTCGCCTTCGGGTCCAACGATCGCGATGACCATGTTCCGGCCCATGACGACGTTTTCACCAGCGGCATTTTCCAGCAACATGGCATTGCGGAAAGTAACCTTGCCGGGCTGCGATGCTTCGAGGAAGGACTGCTGCCCACCCTGTGCGACGCCGCCGATGTGGAAGGTCCGCATCGTCAGCTGGGTGCCGGGTTCACCGATGGACTGGGCGGCGATGATGCCGACCGCTTCACCGATGTTCACGCGGGTACCGCGCGCCAGATCACGGCCATAGCACATGGCACAAACGCCATCCTCGGCCTCGCAGGTCAGCGGGCTACGGATGCGCATCTTGCCGATGGCAGCGGCGTCGATCATATCGGCCTTGCGTTCGTCGATCAGCTCGCCTGCGTGGACGATCACCTCGTCGGTGCCGGGCTTCAGCACGTCATCGGCGGACACACGGCCCAGCACACGTTCGGCCAGCGAGGACACGACCTCACCGTCATTCACGGCCGCTTCGGCGGTGATCGCACGGTCAGTGCCGCAATCGACCTGACGGACGATGCAATCCTGTGCGACATCCACCAGACGACGCGTCAGATACCCCGAGTTCGCTGTCTTCAACGCGGTATCCGACAGACCCTTGCGGGCACCGTGGGTCGAGTTGAAATATTCAAGAACGGTCAGACCTTCCTTGAAGTTCGAGATGATCGGCGTCTCGATGATCTCGCCGTTCGGCTTGGCCATCAGGCCGCGCATCCCGCCCAGCTGTTTCATCTGCGTGACCGAGCCACGCGCACCGGAATGGGCCATCATATAGACCGAGTTCGGCTCGCTTTCCGATCCATCGGCATCACGGCCGGCGGTGGAAATGGTGGTCATCATCGCCTCGGTGACCTTATCGTTGGCTTTCGACCAGGCATCGACGACCTTGTTGTACTTTTCACCCTGGGTGATCAGACCGTCCATGTACTGCTGTTCGAAATCCTTGACCTGATCGCGGGTTTCATCGACCAGCGTCCATTTGGTATCCGGCACGACCATGTCGTCCTTGCCGAAGGAAATGCCCGCCTTGAACGCCTCGCGGAAGCCCATGGTCATGATCTGGTCGCAGAAGATGACCGATTCCTTCTGGCCGCAATAGCGGTAGACGGTGTCGATGATCTGCTGCACCTCTTTCTTGCGCAACAGGCGGTTGACCAGCGCGAAAGGCGCCTTGGCGTTCAGCGGCAACAAGGCACCCAGACGCAGACGGCCCGGTGTTGTCTCGAACCGTTCCAGCACTTCGTTGCCTTCGTCGTCGATCTGGATCATCCGCGCGGTGATCTTGGCGTGCAGATGCACTTCACGCGCAGCAAGCGCATGTTCAACCTCGTCGATATTGCTGAACGACATGCCTTCGCCCTTCATGCCTTCGCGCATGATGGTCGTGTAATAAAGGCCAAGGATCATATCCTGCGATGGCACGATGATCGGCGCGCCGTTGGCAGGCGACAACACGTTATTCGTGGACATCATCAGCACGCGGGCTTCCAGCTGCGCCTCGAGACTCAGGGGCACATGCACAGCCATCTGGTCGCCGTCAAAGTCGGCGTTGAAAGCAGTACAGACCAGCGGGTGCAGCTGGATCGCCTTGCCTTCAATCAGGACCGGTTCGAACGCCTGAATGCCCAGACGGTGCAGCGTGGGCGCCCGGTTCAGCATGACGGGATGTTCGCGGATGACTTCATCCAGGATATCCCAAACCTCTGGCCGTTCTTTTTCGACCAGTTTCTTGGCCTGTTTCACGGTGCTGGACAGGCCTTTGGCCTCCAGCCGCGAATAGATGAACGGTTTGAACAATTCGAGCGCCATCTTCTTGGGCAACCCGCATTGGTGCAGCTTCAGCTCTGGCCCGGTCACGATGACCGAACGGCCCGAAAAGTCGACGCGCTTGCCCAAAAGGTTCTGGCGGAAACGACCCTGCTTGCCCTTGAGCATATCGGACAGCGATTTCAGCGGACGCTTGTTGGCACCCGTGATCACGCGGCCACGACGGCCGTTGTCGAACAAAGCATCGACGGATTCCTGCAGCATGCGCTTTTCGTTGCGCACAATGATATCAGGCGCGCGCAGTTCGATCAGGCGCTTCAGGCGGTTGTTGCGGTTGATGACACGACGATAAAGATCGTTCAGGTCAGAGGTCGCAAAACGGCCGCCATCCAGCGGGACCAGCGGGCGCAGTTCCGGCGGGATCACGGGGATCACGGTCAGAACCATCCATTCCGGGCGATTGCCAGATTCAAGGAAGTTCTCGACGATCTTCAGGCGCTTGATGATCTTCTTGGGCTTGAGTTCACCTGTCGCCACTTTCAGATCGGCGCGCAGCTGTTCAGCCTCGGATTCCAGATCGATCTGGGCCAGCATTTCGCGGATCGCTTCGGCGCCGATATTGGCCTGAAACGCGTCCATGCCATAAAGGTCCTGCGCGTCGTTGAATTCTTCCTCGGTCAGCAGCTGGCCATAGGTCAGGTCCGTCAGGCCGGGTTCGATCACGACGTAGTTTTCGAAATACAGAATCCGTTCCAGATCGCGCAACGTCATATCCAGCATCAGGCCGATGCGGCTTGGCAGCGATTTCAGGAACCAGATATGCGCAACAGGTGCGGCCAGTTCGATATGGCCCATGCGTTCGCGGCGGACCTTTTGCAGGGTCACTTCCACGCCGCATTTTTCGCAGACGACGCCGCGATATTTCATGCGCTTGTATTTGCCGCAGAGGCATTCGTAATCCTTGATCGGGCCAAAGATCCGCGCGCAGAACAGACCGTCCCGTTCAGGCTTGAACGTGCGGTAGTTGATGGTCTCGGGCTTCTTGATCTCGCCAAAGGACCACGACAGGATCCGTTCGGGCGATGCCAGAGACACCTTGATTTCGTCAAACGTCTTCGCCGGGGCAACCGGGTTGAACGGGTTGTTTGTCAGTTCCTGGTTCATCTTCAATTCCTTGAATTGGGGTGCGGTGGGGCAGGTCGTGGTGCGCGCAAAGCGCACACCCTACGTGTCATCCGTAGGGTGTGCATTCATGCGCACCTATTCCTCATCCTCCGCATCCAGGAGTTCCATGTTGAGCCCGAGACCACGGACTTCTTTCACCAGCACGTTGAAGGATTCAGGCACGCCAGCCTCAAAATTATCCTCGCCCTTGACGATGCTTTCATAGACTTTCGTCCGCCCGGCCACGTCGTCCGACTTGACCGTCAGCATTTCCTGCAACGTGTAGGCCGCGCCATAGGCTTCCAATGCCCAGACTTCCATTTCCCCGAAACGCTGGCCGCCGAACTGGGCTTTACCACCCAGAGGCTGCTGCGTGACAAGGCTGTAAGGCCCGGTGGAACGCGCGTGGATTTTGTCATCCACAAGGTGATGCAGTTTCAGCAGGTATTTGACACCCACCGTCACCTTGCGGCTGAATTGTTCACCAGTGCGACCGTCGAACAGGACCGACTGACCCGAAGTGTCGAAACCGGCACGCCGCAGCGCATCGTTCACGTCAGCCTCTTTCGCCCCGTCGAAAACGGGGGTCGCAATCGGCACACCGCGCGTGACATTGCCCGCAGCCTCGACCAGATCATCCTCGCCCATGCCGGCGATGCCCTCGTCATAGACATCATCACCATAGGCGATCTTCATGGCCTCGCGCACAGGGGTCAGATCGCCGGACCGGCGGTATTCCCCCAAAGCTTCGTCGATATGGATACCCAGACCGCGTGCGGCCCAGCCCATGTGGGTTTCAAGGATCTGACCGACGTTCATGCGCGACGGCACGCCCAGCGGGTTCAAACAGAAATCCACCGGTGTCCCATCCGCAAGGAACGGCATGTCTTCCATCGGCACAACCTTGGAAATGACGCCCTTGTTGCCGTGACGACCGGCCATCTTGTCGCCCGGTTGCAGCTTGCGCTTCACCGCGACGAAGACCTTGACCATCTTCATCACACCCGGCGGCAGATCGTCACCGCGACGGACCTTTTCAACCTTATCCTCGAACCGTGCATCCATCGCGCGTTTCTGGATTTCATATTGCTGGTTCAACGCCTCGACGATTTTCGCGTCATCCTCGTCTTCCATCGCCAGCTGCCACCACTGGCCACGGCTCAGCTCGGACACGCTCTCTTCGGTGACGACAGACCCCGCCTTGAAGCCTTTTGGCCCTTTGGCAGCTGTCTTGCCCCCGATGATATCCCACAGACGGGCATAGATGTTGCGGTCCAGAATGACACGTTCATCATCGCGGTCGCGCGACAGGCGTTCGACTTCTTCACGCTCGATCTGCAGCGCGCGTTCGTCTTTTTCCACGCCGTGACGGTTGAACACACGCACCTCGACCACGGTGCCAAAGTCACCGGGCGGCAGGCGCAAGGATGTGTCACGCACGTCAGATGCCTTTTCACCAAAGATGGCGCGCAGCAGCTTTTCTTCCGGCGTCATCGGGCTTTCGCCTTTTGGGGTGATCTTGCCGACCAGAATATCCGCAGGCCCAACCTCGGCCCCGATATAGACGATGCCCGCTTCGTCGAGGTTGCGCAAAGCCTCCTCGCCGACATTGGGGATGTCGCGGGTGATTTCCTCTGGCCCAAGCTTCGTGTCACGCGCGGCGACTTCGAATTCCTCGATATGGATCGAGGTGAAGACGTCATCGCGCACGATGCGTTCGGAGATCAGGATCGAGTCTTCGTAGTTGTAACCGTTCCACGGCATGAAGGCGACGACCACGTTCTTGCCCAGCGCCAATTCACCCAGATCGGTGGACGGGCCATCGGCGATGACCTGACCTTTCTGGACCAGATCGCCGACCTTCACCAGCGGACGCTGGTTGATGCAGGTGTTCTGGTTGGACCGCTGGAATTTGCGCATCCGGTAGATGTCGACGCCCGCATCACCCAGTTCCAGATCGGATGTCGCACGGATCACGATCCGCTGCGCATCGACCTGGTCGATGATACCGGCACGTTTCGCCATGATCGCAGCGCCGCTATCGCGCGCCACGACTTCTTCGATGCCGGTGCCGACCAATGGCGCCTCGGCCTGCAGCAAAGGCACAGCCTGACGCTGCATGTTCGAGCCCATCAACGCGCGGTTGGCGTCGTCGTTTTCAAGGAACGGGATCAGCGAGGCGGCGACCGAAACCAGCTGTTTCGGCGACACGTCGATCAGGTCCACATTTTCGCGCGGGGCCAGCGTGTAATCGCCGTTCACGCGGGTCGAGACCAGATCGTTGCGGAACGACCCATCGTCATTCATCGACGCGTTGGCCTGTGCCACGGTGTGGCGCATTTCCTCGGTCGCGGACATGTATTGCACATCATCCGTCACCTTGCCGTCGACGACCTTGCGGTAGGGCGTTTCGATGAAGCCGTATTTGTTCACGCGGGCGAAAGTGGCCAGCGAGTTGATCAGACCAATGTTCGGACCTTCGGGCGTTTCAATCGGGCACATCCGGCCATAATGGGTCGGGTGAACGTCACGGACCTCGAACCCGGCACGTTCGCGGGTCAGACCGCCGGGCCCAAGTGCGGACAGGCGACGCTTATGCGTCACCTCGGACAAGGGGTTGGTCTGGTCCATGAACTGCGACAGCTGGCTAGAGCCGAAGAATTCGCGCACCGCAGCGGCAGCAGGTTTCGCGTTGATCAGATCCTGCGGCATCACCGTGTCAATCTCGACCGAGGACATGCGTTCCTTGATCGCACGTTCCATGCGCAGCAGGCCGACGCGATACTGGTTTTCCATCAGCTCGCCCACGGACCGCACACGGCGGTTGCCAAGGTGGTCGATGTCGTCAATGTCGCCCTTGCCGTCGCGCAATTCGGTCAGCGCCTTGATACAGGCGACGATATCTTCACGGCGCAATGTGCGGATCGTGTCATCGGCATCAAGGTCCAGACGCATGTTCATCTTGACGCGGCCCACGGCGGACAGGTCATAGCGTTCACCGTCAAAGAACAGCGTGTCGAACAGCGCCGATGCGGAATCCACGGTCGGTGGTTCACCAGGGCGCATGACGCGGTAAATATCCATGAGCGCGGTTTCGCGGTTCATGTTCTTGTCGGCCGCCATCGTGCTGCGGATGTAGCCACCCACAGAGATGTTGTCGATGTCCAGCACGGGGATCGAGGTGATGCCCGCATCGATCAGGTCTTTCAGGGTGCCGCCGATCACATCGCCGGTCTTGTCCATTTCCAGCGTCAGCTCGTCACCGGCCTCGACATGGATCGCACCGGTTTCTTCGTTGATGATGTCGCGGGCGACATATTTGCCGACGATATGTTCGTAAGGCACCAGCAGGTTCTTGACCTTGCCTTCGTCGATCATCTTCTTGACCGACCGCGGGGTCACCTTTTCGCCGGCCTTTGCAATGATCTCGCCGGTATCGGCATCGACCAGGTCATAGGTCGGACGGGTGCCGCGCACGCGCTCGGGGAAGAACTTGGTTGTCCAGGCATTCGCCTTTTTGTCCAGCGCGTAATCGACGGTGTTGTAATAGGCATTCATGATGCCTTCCTGGTCCAGCCCCAGCGCATAAAGCAGGGTGGTCACAGGCAGTTTGCGACGACGGTCGATCCGGCAGAACACCAGATCCTTGGCGTCGAATTCGAAATCGAGCCAGCTGCCGCGATAGGGAATGATGCGGCAGGCGAACAGCAATTTGCCAGACGAATGGGTCTTGCCCTTGTCATGGTCAAAGAACACGCCGGGGCTGCGGTGCATCTGGGACACGATCACACGCTCTGTGCCGTTCACGACGAATGTGCCGTTCGGCGTCATCAGGGGCATGTCGCCCATGAACACGTCTTGTTCCTTGATGTCCTTGACCGATTTGGACCCTGTGTCCTCGTCCACTTCGAACACGATCAGACGCAGCGTCACCTTCAGCGGTGCGGCATAGGTCATGTCGCGCTGCATGCATTCTTCGACGTCGTATTTGGGCTTTTCCAGCTCGTATTTCACGAATTCCAGCACGGCGGTTTCGTTGAAGTCCTTGATCGGGAAAACCGATTGGAACACACCTTTGATGCCTTCGCCGTCCAGCGGCGCGTCACTGTCGCCGGAACGCAGGAACAGATCATAGGAAGATTTCTGAACCTCGATGAGGTTCGGCATTTCAAGCACTTCACGGATTTTGCCGTAATACTTGCGCAGGCGTTTCTGACCAAGGAAGGAGGAAGCCATGTGCGATATCACCTTTTGTTTGTCTCTCGAACGTGCCGCGCCCGGGCTGCGCCGCCACATCCATTTGACCGGGGGTTTCAAGTCTATTCGTGGCTGCCGTCCCACCGGCTGCCTCCCGACTTTTCAACCTAGCCCAAGGGGTGGGCCACGCATGGCCGACCGCTAAGACAGGTTTGGCTGGACCCGCAAATTGCAGGTCCAGCCGTTTTCAATCGCCCACGATGATCGGAAATCACCGTAGGGCGGGGTTAACCCCGCCTTACGCCAGTTCGACGGTCGCGCCAGCTGCTTCCAGCTTGGCTTTGATTTCGTCGGCTTCGGCTTTGGAAGCGCCTTCTTTGACCTTGCCGCCAGCTTCGACCAGGTCTTTTGCTTCTTTCAGGCCCAGACCGGTGATGCCGCGCACTTCTTTGATCACGTTGATCTTCTGTGCGCCGGCGTCTTTCAGGACGACGTCGAATTCGGTCTTTTCTTCGGCAGCTTCTGCTGCACCAGCAGCAGGACCAGCCATCATCACAGCGCCGCCAGCAGCGGGCTCGATGCCATATTCATCCTTCAGGATGGTTTTCAGTTCTTGTGCTTGCAGAAGGGTCAGACCAACGATCTCTTCAGCCAGTTTTTTCAGATCAGCCATTTTATGCTTTCCGTTCGTTTTAAGTGTGTTCCAACGTGAGGCGATCACCCCAAGTCAATTCAGATGCTTTACGCAGCTTTCTCTTCGATGGTCGAAAGAATGCTCGCGATGTTCGAAGCAGGCGCGCCAATGGCCCCGGCAAGGTTGGCGGCAGGTGCCCCGATGCAGCCCACGATGGAAGCAATAAGCTCCTCGCGGCTTGGCATCCCGGCAACGGCTTTCACACCAGCTGGATCCAGTGCCGTGTCACCCATTGCCCCGCCCAGAACGACCAATTTATCGTTCGTCTTGGCAAAGGCATCGACCACTTTCGCTGCTGCGACAGGGTCTTCGGAATAGGCGATCACGGTCATGCCCGTCAGGTAAGAGGCGATGCTTGCGCATGGCTTACCCTCAAGGGCGATCTTGGCGAGCTTGTTCTTGGCAACGCGTACGGCCCCGTCGACGTCACGCATACGCGCCCGCAGGTCCTGCATTTCAGCAACTGTCATGCCTTCGTAGTGGGCGACCACTACAACGCCAGAGCTTTCAAAGATCTGGCCGAGTTCATCGACCAATTGTTCTTTTTGTGCTCTATCCACAGTTTCACTCCAATTAAGGTGCCAAATAGTCTGGCACCGGCTCTCGTTTTTGCCGGGCAGCGGACCACCCGACAGTCGGTGTCCACGTAAACGGGGCGAGCCAAGTTGAACCGAGGAGAGCCTCGAAAAATTCTGGTCTATCCCGTCTCAGGCAGGAATTAACGGTCTTGCGACCAACCCACCGTCTCGGACGAATAAAGGCCCGAACGAATCAAACTTTCGGGCCTAACGGGTGGTTATCGTCTGAACGCCTGTTTGCCAAGGGCCGATTTGGGCCAGAGCGCCGGCCGGCAGCCGCGCGGGGTAAACCTTTGTGCAAGAAATACGCTCTATGGTCCAGCGGATGACAACGCAGAACCCACCCTATTTCCGCAACCTCGAAGATTTTGCAGGAATTGCCTCTGACTGGTTCTGGGAAACCGACCGTCGGCACAGGTTCATTTATTTTTCCAACCAGATGGAACAGGTCACCCGGCTGCGCAGGGCGGATATCCTGGGGCGCGAACGTGATATCTTTGCGGCAGAACCTTCTGGCCCGGCATGGCAGGCGCATCTCGATGATTTGCGGGCGCATCGTGCATTTCGCAATTTCGAATATCACATCATCCGGCCGACGGACGGGTCGGTGATGTGGCTGCGCATCGCCGGTCAACCGCAGTTTGACCAGGCGGGGGAATTTACCGGCTATCGCGGCACCGGGCACGATATCACCCGCGAAAAGATGGCCATGATGCAGCTGGAACAAAGCAATGCCGCGCTGGCCATCCGCAATCGCGAACTTGACGCCGCGCGGCAGGCCTTGGAACAGGCGGCCTATCACGATCCGTTGACAGGGCTGCCGAACCGGCGTGCCTTTGAACGCGCGCTGGAACATTGTCTGGGTCTGGCGGGTGGGCAGGTGACCTTGCTGCACCTTGATCTGGACAGGTTCAAATGGGTGAATGACACGCTCGGGCACCAAAGCGGGGATGCGGTGCTGGTCACCGCCGCGCAACGGATCTCGGCGGCGGCGGGCGACCGGGGGCAAGCCTACCGCGTGGGCGGCGATGAATTCATGGTCTTGCTGACGCAGGATATCGCGGCCGATCTCGCCCATGAGATCGGGACTGCGATCGTCACCGCCCTCACCTGCCCGATCGATCTGGCGCAGCGGCAGGTCACGATCGGCATCAGCATCGGGATCGCCCCCGGCATCGCGGGGCAGGATACCGCCGCCACGGTGATCGCCCATGCCGATGTCGCGCTTTACGAGGCGAAACGCAACGGGCGCAACCAGGTCTGCCAGATCACACCGCAAATCACCCAGCGGATGCAGGTCAAACGCCAGATTGCAGCCACCATCCCGGGCGCGCTGGCCCGCGGCGAATTTACCGCCTATTTCCAACCGCAGGCCGATATCAACACCGGCGAAATCGTCGGCGCAGAGGCGCTGGTGCGCTGGCATCACCCCGCATGCGGCTTGCTGTATCCGGCCGATTTTCTGGATATCGCCGCCGAAATGGGCATGATCGAAGATATCGACCGGCAGGTGCTGCGCCTGGCGCTGGCGGCGGTGGATAAATTGCAGGCGCGCGGGATTAACCTGCCATCAATGTCGGTGAACATCAGCGCACCGCGCCTGATGGACCCGCGCCTGCCCGCTGATGTGGCCAGTTCCTGGATTGATCGCAGATGCGGCCTGTCGATCGAATTGCTGGAAACGATCTATTTCGACGACCGGCGCGAAGTGCCGCAGATCAAGGAAAATCTGCAACAGCTGCGCGACATGGGGGTCGAAATACATTCCGATGATTTTGGCAGCGGGCGGGCGTCGATCATCGGCTTGCTGAAGGTGCAGCCAGACCGGCTCAAGATTGAATGCAGCATGATCCGCACGGCGCTGCGCGATCCGCGCAAACGCAAGGTGGTTGCGGCCATCCTTGAAATGACCCGCGCCTTGGGCATTGCGGCCACCGCCGAAGGTGTCGAAACCGCCGATGATATCGCCGCCGTGCGCAGCATCGGCTGCGTCTATTATCAGGGCAAGCTGCTGGCCCCGCCGCTGCAAGAACCAGCTTTCATCGCATTCCTGTCACACCAAAAAATGGCGACAAAAAAGAAAACGGCAGGCCGTGATGACCTGCCGTTCTGCGATTAACCCGACAATCGGATCAGAGGTTGCCGGTCGCCGAGGCAACATCAACCGTCACGCCGGGGCCCATGGTCGAGCTGACGGCGATCTTTTTCATATAGGTGCCCTTGGCGCCCGTTGGACGGGCCTTGCCGACGGCATCCACGAAAGCGCGCATGTTTTCCTGCAGCTGTTCGGCAGAAAACGACGCCTTGCCGATACCGGCATGCACGACGCCTGCTTTTTCGGCCTTGAACTGCACTTGGCCGCCCTTGGCTGCTTCGACAGCTTCCTTGACATCCATGGTCACAGTGCCGACGCGCGGGTTTGGCATCAGGTTGCGGGGGCCAAGCACCTTGCCCAGACGGCCGACGATGGCCATCATGTCAGGGGTCGCGATGCAACGGTCGAAATCGATCTTGCCGGATTGGATGGTTTCCATCAGATCCTCGGCGCCAACGATATCGGCACCAGCGGCTTTCGCCTCTTCGGCCTTGTCGCCACGGGCGAAAACAGCCACGCGGACGGTCTTGCCGGTGCCGTTGGGCAGGGTCACCGTGCCACGGACCATCTGGTCGGCGTGACGCGGGTCAACACCCAGCTGCATCGCGATTTCGACGGTTTCGTCGAATTTTGCGGATGCATTACCTTTGACCAGCGCTATCGCTTCGGCGACCGACACATTCACTTTGCCGTCAAAGGCGGCGCGGGCTGCGGTTGTGCGCTTACCATGCTTTGCCATTACTTGACCTCCACGCCCATCGAACGGGCAGAGCCCATGATGATCTGCATTGCACCTTCAATGGATGTCGCATTGAGGTCTTTCATCTTGGCTTCGGCGATTTCGCGCACCTGCTTGGCGGTGATCGAACCGGCGGTTGCACGACCGGGGGTCTTGGACCCCGAGGACAGCTTGGCCGCTTTCTTGATGTAATAAGACGCAGGCGGCGTCTTGATCTCGAAGCTGAAGGACTTGTCCGCGTAATAGGTGATCACGGTCGGGCAAGGCGCGCCTTTTTCCATATCTGCGGTCTTGGCGTTGAACGCCTTGCAGAATTCCATGATATTGATGCCGCGCTGACCCAATGCTGGGCCGACCGGCGGGCTTGGCTTGGCGTCGCCAGCTGCAACTTGCAGCTTGAGCATGCCGACTACTTTCTTGGCCATCTGGCCTCTCCTTTTTTCAGCGGTGGGCTGAAGCCCACCCTACATTTGCCCCATCGGGGCGGTGATGCCGTGGTTCGGCCCGGATATGATCCGCTGCCTCCCACGTCTGAACACGCAAGGTTATTGTTTGGAAACCTGCGTGAATTCCAGCTCGACCGGGGTGGCCCGGCCAAAGATCGACACCGTCACCTTGAGGCGCTGATGTTCTTCGTCGACATATTCGACCATGCCGTCGAAATCCTCGAACGGCCCGTCGTTGACCTTGACCTTCTCGCCGATCTCGAAATGGATCAGGGTGCGTGGGCTATCCTCGCCTTCCTGAACGCGGCCAAGGATGGCCTGCACTTCGGCGTCGCGCATCGGCATCGGGCGGCCCTGTGGCCCCAGAAACCCGGTGACGCGATTGATCGAGTTGATCAGGTGATAGCCTTCATCCGACATTTCCATATGGACCAGCACATAGCCGGGCATGAAACGGCGTTCGGTCGTCACTTTCTTGTTGCGACGCACTTCGATGACTTCTTCGGTGGGCACCAAGACTTCGTCGATCTGGTCGGACAGGCCTTTTTCTTCCGCCTTTGCGCGGATTGCCTCTGCGATCTTCTTTTCGAAGTTCGAAAGAACGCTTACCGAATACCAGCGTTTAGCCATCTGTCAGAGCACCTTGTCGTCACGAGACCGGACCGGCCCCTGGTTCACATTGATCCGACGCCTGCGCCGGTGTCGAAAATAAAAGCGGCGTGCAACTCGATTCGCCGCACGCCATATTTCCGAAGTTGCCTGCCTTTACCGCCGCCATCACCCGTTTTCAAGAGGGGCGGGGCAGAATAAGCCGCGACGCCCTAGCCGCCGAAGTAGCCCAGCACGCCGGACAGGCCAAAGCGGATCACGAAATCGACCAGCGAAAAAAACACGGCCGTCAACGCGGCAAGGATAAAGACCATGATCGTGGTCAGCACCACCTCGCGGCGGGTGGGCCAGACGACCTTGGCCACCTCGGCGCGGACTTCTTGAATGAACTTCACGGGATTGGCGATGGCCATCGGCACGGTCCTTTATCGAAACTGGGTGCGACATACGGGGTCGCGGGGCCGAATTCAAGCCCGCATGGGGCCAGCCGCCCAAAGCGGGTCCAGCAATGTCACCCCTGGCATCGCGCCGATGGCGGCGATCTGCGCACGATAGCTGGCGTCGCCTGCCGCATGTTCGGCGCGGGTGAAACCGTCAAAGGGCGGATAGCCGTCCTCGACCGGCAAAAGCCCGCGCAGACCAACGCCCAGATCGCCCGAACCACCCAGCGCATGCCGATGTAAAATCTCGGCCACGGCGGCGGCGGACAGGCTGCGGTGGATATGATGCGCGATCGGGCGCACCAGCGCCGCAGCGGCAGGCCCCAGCAAACCCGCACAGATCGCGTTGAAATGGGTAGCGTAATCCTCATAGCACCACACGACCAGCCGCCCCACGCCAGAGGCGGCGCGCAGCCGCGCGACCAGATCGGCCCAATCGACAGATTGCAGCGGGTTGATCTTGCGATATTGCGCCATCGGAATCACCTTGCCGCCCATCAATTGCTGGCAATAGGCCGCGTTGACAAAGCGGGTCGGCTGCCGGATTGCCAGAAAGACATCGATATCGCGGCCAAGGCCCTGTGCCACCGCGCCGATCCGTTGCGCCGCTTTGGGATAGCGGCAGGTGACGGGCTTGCGGCGCGGATCGTTCAGCACGCCGATATGGTTTTCTTCGCTCAAGACCACGCGCTGCGCTGTCTGCAGCAATGACCCCAACGGGCCGGACAGGGCATGGCCATCGTTCAGGCGCGCCAGATCGGGCAGCGTCTGGTCCCATTTGCGCAGGTAACGCGGACCGAACCAGTGCACACCCTGTGCGGCCAGCGCATCCGCCTCGGCCCCGATGGACCGCTGCAAATGCGATGTCGCCGTCTTATGCGCCCCGATATGGAAAGCCACGGACAAGGCGGGGTTCAACATGGCGGCGGTGATCCTTCGGCACGGGCCTGTTCGATCTTGGCCGATCTTGGCCGTCTTGGCCGATCTGGACCGGTCCGCGCCGATGCGGTCCGATCTGGGCCTGGCAGGGGCATGGAGACTCGAACTCCAGACCTACGGTTTTGGAGACCGTCGCTCTACCAACTGAGCTATACCCCTATGGCCGCTTGTCGGATTAGTCGCAAATCCGGACAGGATCAAGAGCCAAGGTCGCGCAGACTTGTCTTCGGCGGCAGAAATGTCGAAACAGAGGATCAACCCAAGACCGAAAGGCTGCCTTTGTCCCTGCGCAGACGGATCGAAAAATCACACATGCTGGCCACGGCGCTGGCTTGGCTGGCGGGCAGCTATCTGGCGCTGTGCAATCGCACGACGCGCTGGCAGGTCGCCGGGTTGGATGATCTGCGCGCGGCGCTTGCGCAGGGGCCTGTCCTGCTAGTCATGTGGCATGGCCGCTCGGTCATGGGCGCCTTGCATTGGCCGGTGGCGGATGGTCCGCTGACCAGCCTTTACGATGCCTCGCCCATCGGGCGCGTGTCGGGTGCGCTGCAACGCCGTGTCGGGCTGCAATCGATACAAATGTCGCGCAAGACCGCAAATCTGGCCGCCTCGCGCATCGTGCTCAAACGGGTGCGCGCGGGGGTCAGCATCGGGTTGACAGCCGACGGGCCGCTGGGTCCGGCGCAGCTGGTCAAGGATGCGCCGCTGGAATGGGCGCGGGTGACGGGCGTGCCGGTGTTCTGCTATGCTTTTGCGACGACGCGCGGACGGCGGTTGAACAGCTGGGACAGGATGCTGGTGCCGCGTCTGTTCGGGCGCGGGGCGGTGGTCTTTGCGCGGTTTGACGAAAAGATCCCGCGCAAATCCGATGAGGCCGCGCGCGCCGCGCTGCGCGAACGGATGCGCCTTTTCATCGATGCCACAACCGCGCGGGCCGATGCTTTGATCCGGCGCTAGCGGCTTTTTCAAGCGCGGCCAGATTGCCATGGCGGTGACATGCAAAAGGCCGCCCGTTGCGGGGCGGCCTTTCGTTTGGTGTCGGGTGGGTCTTGACCCACCTTACCTTTGCTTACAGCAGGATCTTCGCCACAACACCGGCGCCGACGGTCCGGCCGCCTTCGCGGATCGCGAAACGCAGGCCGTCTTCCATCGCGATTGGCGCGATCAGCTCGACTTCGAACTTCAGGTTGTCGCCCGGCATCACCATTTCAGTGCCTTCAGGCAGAACAACCGTGCCGGTCACGTCCGTGGTGCGGAAATAGAACTGCGGGCGGTAGTTCGCAAAGAACGGCGTGTGACGGCCGCCTTCTTCCTTGGTCAGGATATAGGCTTCGGCTTCGAATTTGGTGTGGGGCTTGACCGAACCGGGCTTGCACAGCACCTGGCCGCGTTCCACGCCCTCACGGTCAACACCGCGCAGCAGCGCGCCGATGTTGTCGCCAGCCTGGCCGCTGTCCAGCAATTTGCGGAACATTTCCACGCCAGTACAGGTGGTTTTCTTGGTGTCGCGGATACCGACGATTTCGATTTCGTCGCCAACGTTGATGATCCCGCGTTCCACACGGCCGGTCACAACCGTACCACGGCCCGAGATCGAGAACACGTCTTCGATCGGCATCAGGAACGGCAGGTCAACTGCGCGTGCTGGTGTCGGGATATATTCGTCGACAGCCGCGATCAGCGCGCGGATCGAGTTTTCGCCGATTTCAGGATCGCGGCCTTCCATCGCTGCCAGGGCAGAGCCGGGGATGACGGGGATATCATCGCCGGGGTAGTCGTATTTGGACAGAAGTTCGCGGATTTCCATCTCGACCAGTTCGAGCAGTTCGGCGTCATCCACCTGGTCGACCTTGTTCATATAGACGACCATGTAAGGAATGCCGACCTGACGGCCCAGCAGGATGTGTTCGCGGGTCTGTGGCATCGGGCCGTCAGCGGCGTTCACCACCAGGATCGCACCGTCCATCTGTGCCGCACCGGTGATCATGTTCTTCACATAATCGGCGTGGCCGGGGCAGTCGACGTGGGCGTAGTGACGCGCTTCGGATTCGTATTCCACATGCGCGGTCGAGATCGTGATCCCACGGGCCTTTTCTTCGGGCGCGCCGTCGATCTGGTCATAGGCTTTGAAATCGCCGAAATACTTGGTGATCGCCGCCGTCAGCGTCGTCTTGCCGTGGTCAACATGGCCGATCGTGCCGATGTTCACATGCGGCTTGTTGCGTTCAAACTTTGCCTTTGCCATTCTTCAGGACCTTAATTTCAGAGGGGCCGCGGCGGCCCGTTTCAACATCGCGGGCGATGTATTGGGAAACGGGCGGGAAATCAAGCGCAATGCGCCGCGCGCGGTGCTTTTGACTTTTATGCCTCCGGCGGGGATATTTCAGCTCGGAAGATGATCAGGTAAAGCGGTTGTCGCGTGGAAAGCCGCGAGGTGCCATCCGTCCGGCGCTGGCGCGTTTGCCGATCCATTCATCCAGCTCTGTCTGCGTGCGCGTCCGTCCGGCGGGGTCCAGCCATATCAGCCCCTCTGCCAATGTGAATGTCGTGGCATCCGACAGCCCGCCATCCTTGTACTTTTGCAGCCGCACGCCTTTGCCACGGGTCATTTCGGGCAATTCATCGATGCCGAAGACCAGCACTTTGCGGTTTTCGCCGACCACCGCGACATGATCGCCGCTGATCCGCTGGCAGAGCCGCGCGGTGCTGCTGCCAAGGTTGAGCACCTGTTTGCCGGCGCGGGTCTGGGCCACGACCTCGGTCTCGGGCACGATAAAGCCATTGCCATCGGCCGAGGCGACCAGCAGCTTTTCACCCGGTTTATGGATCAGGATGTCGATGATTTCGGCCTCGTTCGGCAGGTCGATCATCAGGCGCAAAGGTTCGCCCATGCCGCGCCCACCCGGCAGATTGGCCGCCGCGACCGTGTAGAACCGCCCATTCGCACCGAAGACCAGCAATTTATCGGTGGTTTCGGCGTGAAAGGTGAAACGGGGTCCGTCGCCATCCTTGAATTTCAGATCACGGGTCAGGTCGATATGGCCGGTCATTGCCCGCACCCAGCCCATCTGCGAACAGACCACGGTGATCGGTTCGCGGTCGATCATCGCCTCGATCGGCACATCGGCCACTTCGGCGGCCAGCGCGAATTGCGTCCGGCGCGCGCCACCGGCACTGGTCCGGCCGAATTGTTTGCGGGTTTCGCGCAATTCATCCGCGATCCGCGCCCATTGCAGCGCCTCATCCCCCAGAAGCGCCACGATCCCCGCGCGTTCGGCGGCCAGCGCGTCGCGTTCGGCGATCAGTTCGAGTTCTTCCAGCCGTCGCAGCGACCGCAGCCGCATGTTCAGGATCGCTTCGGCCTGCACTTCGGTCAGGGCGATTTCGGGGTCGGTGGCTTTTGGCCCGACATAATCCTTTTCGGATGTCGCGCGGATATGCGCATGCGCCCAATCCTCGGCCATCAGGGCGGATTTGGGGTCGTCGTCATAGCGGATGATGTCGATCACCCGGTCCAGATGCAGGAAGGCGATGATGAAGCCGTCGAGCACTTCAAGCCGGTGGTCGATCTTGCCCAGCCGGTGGCGCGAGCGGCGCAAGAGCACATCGCGGCGGTGATCCAGAAAGGCGCGCAAAACCTCTTTCAGCGAACAGACCTTGGGCGTCAGCCCGTCGATCAGCACGTTCATGTTCATGCTGAACCGGATTTCGAGGTCCGAATTGCGAAACAGCATGCCCATCAGCATCTCGGGATCGACCGACCGCGCGCGCGGTTCCAGCACGACGCGCAGATCCTCGGCCGATTCGTCGCGCACGTCAGCCAGCAGCGGGACCTTTTTGGTCTGGATCACCTCGGCCAGTTTTTCGATCAGTTTCGATTTCTGCACCTGATAGGGGATCTCGGTCACGACGATCTGCCATTGGCCGCGGCCCAGATCCTCGACCTCCCATTTGGCGCGCAGGCGGAACGAGCCGCGCCCGGTGCGATAGGCCTCGGCCATATTCTCTGGCGGTTCGACGATGACGCCGCCGGTGGGGAAATCGGGGCCGAGGATATGCGTCAGCAGGCTGTCATCGGCGGCACCCGGCGATTTGATCAGATGCAGGCAGGCGTCGATCAATTCATGCAGGTTATGCGGCGGGATATTCGTGGCCATGCCGACGGCGATGCCGCTGGACCCATTGGCCAGCAGGTTGGGGAAACTGGCGGGCAGCACCGAGGGTTCGGTCAGGCGGCCATCGTAATTGTCACGAAAATCGACCGAATCTTCGGACAGACCTTCGAGCAGCGCCTCGGCGGCGGCGGTCATCCGCGCCTCGGTATACCGAGAGGCGGCGGGGTTGTCGCCATCGATATTGCCGAAATTGCCCTGCCCGTCGACCAGCGGATAGCGGACGTTGAAATCCTGCGCCAGACGCGCCATCGCATCATAGATCGCGGCATCGCCATGGGGGTGGAAATCGCCCATCGTGTCGCCGCTGATCTTGGCGGATTTCAGAAAGCCGCCCGAAGGTGACAGGCGCAGCCGCGACATCGCGTAAAGGATGCGGCGGTGGACCGGTTTCAGCCCGTCGCGCGCATCGGGCAGCGCGCGGTGCATGATCGTGGACAAAGCATAGGTCAGATAGCGGTCGCCGATCGCGCTGCGCAGCGATTCGGTCACGTCATTGGGGCCGGGGGCGGTCTCGTTCTCATCACTCATGCAAGGGGGTGTAGCGATCAAGGATTCACCCGTAAAGCGGGGAAATGGCAATGCCGGGCTGCTTGCCCTTTTGCGCGGGTTTCGCCAAAGCTGCGCCATGGTGCAGAAATCCATCCTGATCACGGGCGCCTCTTCGGGCATCGGGCTTGACGCGGCGCAGGGCATGCGGGCGGCGGGCTGGCGCGTCTTCGCATCTTGCCGCAAGGCCGAGGATTGCGCGCGGCTGGTGGCGCTGGGGTTTGAAAGCCCCCGCATCGATTACACAGACCAGACCAGTATCGCCGCAGGTCTGGCCGAGGTGCTGGCGGCGACAGGCGGCACGCTGGATGCGCTGTTCAACAACGGCGCCCATGCGCTGCCGGGCGCTGTCGAGGATCTGCCGGTTGATGGATTGCGCGCCCTGTTCGAGACGAATTTCTTTGGCTGGCATGCGCTGACCCGCGCGGTCATTCCGGTGATGCGCGCGCAGGGACATGGGCGGATCGTGCATTGTTCGTCGGTGCTGGGGCTGGTCGGCATCCGCTGGCGAGGGGCCTATGTCGCCAGTAAATTCGCGCTCGAAGGGTTGACCGATGTGCTGCGGCTGGAAATGGCGGGCACGCAGATCAAGGTGATCCTGATCGAGCCCGGCCCGATCACATCGGATATCCGCAAGAATGCGATCCCGCATTTCGAACGCTGGATCAATTGGCAAGAATCGGCCCGCGCGGATGAATATAAGACCCTCTTGGCGCGGCTTTATACCGACAGCGGGCCCGACCGGTTTGAACTGCCCGCCAGTGCGGTGACCGCCAAATTGCTGCATGCGGTGACGGCGGCCAAGCCGAAGCCGCGCTATTATGTCACGCGACCCACCTATCTGGCGGGGCTGATGCGGCGGATGCTGCCGACGCGATTGCTTGATGCGGTGCTGTTGCGCGGATAGGGGTTTGCTATCTTTGCGCGTGGCGCTAGGTCGCGCTGACAGGATCAAAGGAAGACCATCATGGCAAACGACCCTCTTTTCTGGCTTGTGGCTGTCGCGGTGCTGCTGGTGCTGGGCATCTTGTTGTTGGGCATCGGGTCCTTCGGCAAGGGCGGCGATTTCTATCGCAAGAATGCAAACAAGATCATGCGCTGGCGGATCGGTGCGCAATTCGTGGCGGTGATCCTGCTCGTGCTATTCGTTTATCTTCGCGGACAAGGGGGCTGACCACATGGTGGTGCTGAACAAGATCTATACGAAAACCGGTGATGCCGGGCAGACGGCACTGGGCAATGGTGATCGTGTGGCCAAACATGCGCTGCGGGTGAACGCCTATGGCACGGTGGATGAAACCAACGCCACTGTCGGCATGGCGCGCCTGCATGCGACCGGCGAGATGGACAGCCATCTGGCGATGATCCAGAACGATCTGTTCGATCTGGGTGCGGATCTGTGCCGCCCCGACATGGAAAAGGATGGCGAGGCGGGTTATCCGGTGCTGCGCATGAGCGATACACAGGTCGCGCGGCTGGAAAGCCAGATCGACGCGATGACCGCCAAGGTCGCACCTTTGCGCAGTTTCGTGCTGCCGGGCGGATCGGCGCTGGCGGCGCATCTGCACCTGTGCCGGACAGTGTCGCGGCGCGCGGAACGACTGACGGTGGAACTGGCCGGGGCCGAGGCGGTCAATCCGGCGGCGGCAAAATATCTGAACCGGCTGTCGGATTGGTTCTTTCAGGCCTCGCGCATCGCCAATGACGACGGGCGGGCCGATGTGCTGTGGATTCCGGGGGCGAACCGCTAAGCGAAGGTGGGTTTAAACCCACCTTACTTGACCCGCACCTCACAAACGTGGCGTCCCTGACACTTGCCGCGTCGATTTTGCACTGTTGTCACCGGACGGTAGCGGATAACAAGTGCAGCAGACCGCATGAATTATTCTATGGGAGAAACGCAGATGAAGGTGCTCGTACCTGTCAAGCGCGTGATCGACTATAACGTGAAGGTCCGCGTCAAGGCGGATGGTTCCGGTGTCGATCTTGCCAATGTCAAAATGTCCATGAACCCGTTCGACGAAATCGCCGTCGAAGAGGCGATCCGCCTGCGCGAAGCCGGCAAGGTCGAAGAGGTCGTGGCCGTGTCCATCGGCGTCAAGCAGGCCCAGGAAACGCTGCGCACCGCCCTTGCCATGGGGGCCGACCGCGCCATCCTGGTCGTGGCCAGCGAAGACGTGCATCAGGATATCGAACCTTTGGCCGTTGCGAAAATTCTTGCCGGTATCGTCAAGCAGGAAAACCCCGGTCTGGTGATCTGCGGCAAGCAGGCCATCGACAATGACATGAATGCGACTGGCCAGATGCTGTCGGCATTGCTGGGCTGGTCACAGGCGACCTTTGCATCCGAGGTCAGCATCGACGGCGATCATGCGACCGTCACCCGCGAAGTCGACGGCGGCTTGCAGACCATCAAGGTCAAGATGCCCACGATCATCAGCGTCGATCTGCGTCTGAACGAACCGCGCTATGCCTCTTTGCCCAATATCATGAAGGCCAAGAAAAAGCCTTTGGATGAAAAGACGCCCGCCGATTACGGTGTCGATATCACCCCGCGCCTGAGCGTGGTGAAAACCGTCGAACCCGGCACGCGCAAGGCCGGGATCATGGTCAAATCGGTGGATGAACTGGTCGAGAAACTCAAAGAAGCGGGGGCTGTGTAATGGCTGTTCTGTTGATTGGTGAAGTGACTGACGGCACGCTGGCCCTTGATGCCACCGCAAAGGCCGTGACCGCGGCCAAGGCTTTGGGTGATGTGACCGTGCTTTGCGCCGGTGCCTCGGCCAAGGCGGCGGCAGAGCAAGCCGCAAAGATCGCAGGCGTGACCCGCGTGCTTTGCGCCGAAGACGCGGCCCTTGGCCACCGTCTGGCCGAACCGACCGCCGCATTGATCGTGTCACTGGCGGGGGATTACACCCATATCGCCGCCCCCGGCACGACAGATGCGAAAAACGTGATGCCCCGCGTTGCGGCCTTGCTGGATGTGATGGTCATTTCCGAAGTGACGGGCATCATCGATGCCGACACATTCGAGCGTCCGATCTATGCGGGCAATGCGATCCAGACCGTCAAATCGACGGATGCAACCAAGGTGATGACGATCCGCACCGCGGGTTTCGACGCCGCGGATATGGGCGGCGCGGCCAGCGTCGACGCCATCACGGCAACCGGCGATGCGGGATTGTCGGAATGGGTCGAAGACAAGGTTGCCGCCTCTGACCGGCCAGAGCTGACATCGGCCGGCGTTGTCGTCTCGGGCGGGCGCGGGCTGGGATCGCAGGCCGATTTCGCCCTGATCGAGAAGCTGGCGGATAAGCTTGGCGCTGCTGTCGGTGCATCGCGCGCCGCCGTGGACAGCGGCTATGCGCCCAATGATTGGCAGGTCGGCCAGACCGGCAAGGTCGTGGCACCTGATCTTTATGTGGCGGTCGGGATTTCCGGCGCGATCCAGCATCTTGCCGGGATGAAGGACAGCAAGGTCATCGTCGCCATCAACAAAGACGAAGAAGCACCGATTTTCCAGGTCGCCGATTACGGTCTGGTCGCCGATCTGTTCGAGGCGCTGCCGGAATTGACCGGCAAATTGTGACCCCGGCGCTGGGGCATGCTGCAAGGGCCGGTGGCAACACCGGCCCTTGCGCGTTTCAGATCGCGAACATTTCGTCGCGCAGCGCCATGACCAGCTTGGACGCGGCTTCGACATGGCAGCGCAGGCCCAGCATTTCGGCGGCCGCAGATGCCTGCGAGGGCGGATAATGCATGCCATTCGCACCCTGGGCCAAAGCCTCTGGCGAGGGAATGGCCGTCACCACCGCGCGCACCAAGGGTGTCAGCGCATCGATCATGTTGGCAGTGATGAACAAGGGGGCGGCGCGCAATTGGGCCGGACGCCCCATCCAATCGGCATTGTCGATCGGTTCATCCGAGAACCATAGCAAAATGCATTGCGGGCCGATCTGGCGCAGCATGGTCTGCATCCGCGCCAGCCAGGCCTGACGCAATTCATGCACCACGATGTCGAACCGGTCTGGCGATGTCGCGAAAAGGCGCGCAAGCAGCTGGCTGGTAAAGGCGCAATCGTTGAAATCAACCTCGGGATAAAGCGCCTGCAACACGCTTGACGCGCGCAGAAACCGGTCATTGCGCCGTGGATGCACCGCATAGAACCGGTTTGACAGATTATCGGCCCCCAGCACCTGCACCACCGTCATATCCGCCCCATTGCAGATTTTCATGATCGTGGGGTCATTCACGAAAGTATCAAGCCCGGCATTCACGCAGCCAAAATTCACGCTGGGCTGTCGCAGCGCGGTTTCCACCAGCGTTGGAAATGGTTTTTCGATAAATTTTCCATAGGTTTCCGTGCCGCCGATGAAGGCAAGATAGGGCCGGTCCAATGGCTTGCGCGGCCCCCGGAACAGGATTCGCGAATTGCCGTATCGGCAGGGCGAATAGGACAGATCGCCCATATCAATCGAGTCGTGCCGCATCTGTGCCCCCGTTGTTGCGCTGACCCAAAGTCGCGCAATAGGTTTGCCAAAAGGCTAATGTTTGGATTTCTGACAAATTTCCTGCATCTGTCCGGCTTGAAGCCTGCCCGTCGCGCGGCCTATGGTGCGAGCGAACCCGTAAAGGAAAAGTCATGGCGATCGAACGTGTGGGAATTGTAGGGGCTGGGCAGATGGGCAATGGCATCGCCCATGTCTTTGCCGTGGCGGGCTATGACGTGCTGTTGACCGATATCAGCGCCGATGCGCTGGCGGCCGCTTTGGCCCAGATCGACCGGAACCTTGAACGCCAGGTCAGCCGCGAGCTGATCACCGCCGAGACCAAGGCCCAGGCGATGCGCCGGATCGCCTCGACCCAGACCCTGACCGATCTGGGCGATAGCGATCTGATCATCGAGGCCGCAACCGAGCGCGAAACGATCAAGGCCGCGATCTTTGAGGACCTGCTGCCGCATCTGAAGCCCGAGACGATCCTGACGTCGAATACCTCGTCCATCTCGATCACGCGGCTGGCCTCGCGCACGGACCGGCCCGAGCGGTTCATGGGGTTTCATTTCATGAACCCGGTGCCGATCATGCAGCTGGTCGAATTGATCCGCGGGATCGCCACGGACGAGCCGACCTTTCGCGCCTGTCAGCAGGTCGTCGAACGGCTGGGCAAGACCAGCACCGCATCAGAGGATTTCCCCGGCTTCATCGTCAACCGCATCCTGATGCCGATGATCAACGAGGCGATCTATACGCTATACGAAGGCGTCGGATCGGTGCAATCCATTGACACATCGCTGAAACTGGGCGCGAACCATCCGATGGGGCCGCTAGAACTGGCGGATTTCATCGGGCTGGATACCTGTCTGGCGATCATGAACGTGCTGCATGACGGGCTGGCCGATACCAAATACCGCCCCTGCCCTTTGCTGACCAAATATGTCGAGGCCGGCTGGCTGGGCCGCAAGACCCAGCGCGGGTTCTATGATTACCGGGGCGAGACACCGGTGCCGACGCGCTGAGCCGGTCTGTCGTAAAAAGATTTGATGCCTCCGGCGGGGATATTTACGCTCGGAAGATGGGGGTTTGGGCGCTCAGTCGCCTTCGCCGAATTTATCCGCGACAAGCGCTGTGATCGCCGCCAGCAGAGGTTCTGCGTCCGGACCGCGGGTTTCGACCTCGATATAGGTGCCGATCGAGGCGGCCAGCATCAGCAGCCCCATGATACTGTCGCCGCTGGCGGTTTCGCCATCCTTGCGCACGGTGGCATCGGCATCGAATCGTTCGACAACCTCGACCAGCTTGGCCGAGGCGCGGGCGTGCAGCCCCTTGATATTCTCGATCTTCAGGACCGCTGTCGTCATTGGGAAAGGCCGCCATTGTGGCTGTTGATATATTTATGCGCCGCGGCAATCGCCGCCTCGGCCGCATCGGGGACCGAACGTTTGCGCGATTTGGCCAGTTTGATCAGCATCGGCAGATTCGCGCCATAAAGGATCTTGCGGTTGGCCGGGCTGCAGGCGCGCAGCGACAGGTTCGAGGGCGATCCGCCGAACATATCGGTCACGATGATGACACCCGCGCCCGCATCGACGGCATCGGCAGCCTCGCAGATTTCGGCCTGTTTCAGCGCGCGGTCGTCATCCGGCCCGATGGCGATGCTGACCATCCCCGACTGGCGCCCCACGACATGTTCGACGGCGGACAGGTATTCCTGCGCCAGCCCGCCATGTGCGACGATGACGATCCCGATCAAGCCTGTCGTTCCTTGCTGAGCAATCTGTCCTGCCTTTCCATCTCTCGATGCCGTTTAGACACATGCCACCCGTCTTTCGCAAGGGCCTGTGCCATGCGTTCGACGATCATGACGGAACGATGTTGCCCTCCGGTACAGCCAAAGCCGATGGAGAGGTGGCTTTTGCCTTCGTCTTTATGCGCGGGCAGGACCAGATCGACCAGCGCCTTGACCCGGGTGAAGAAGTCGTCGAATCGCGGATCGGCGGCGACATAGGCCGCCACATCATCGTCGCGCCCGTCACGCGCGCGCAGATCCGGGTCCCAATGCGGGTTGCGCAGGAATCGGCAATCCATGACGATATCCATGCCGCGTGGCAGCCCGCGCTTATAGGAAAACGAATGCAGCGTGACACCCAGATTGCGCCCTTCGGCGGTGGCGAACCAGCGGTCGATTTCCGCACGCAGATCATGTGGCGACAGGCCCGTGGTGTCGATCAGCACATCGGCACGGCTGCGCACTGGCACCAGAAGGTCGCGTTCGCGCGCGATCCCGGCCATGGGCGGGCCCGCAGGTGCCAGCGGATGCCGTCTGCGGGTTTCGGAATAGCGTTTGACCAGCTCTTCCTCGGCGGCATCCAGATATAGCACCTGCATCACCTGATCGCTGCGCGCGGCCAGCTGGTCAATGGTGGCGATCAGCGCATCGGTGCCGAAATCGCGGTTGCGCACGTCCAGACCCAGCGCCAGCGGCCGACCCGGCGGCGGCCCGTCGAGCAGACGCGGCAAGAGCGACAGCGGCAGGTTGTCGATCACCTCATAGCCCAGATCCTCGAGCGCATTGATCGCGGTGGACCGCCCCGCACCGGACGGCCCGGTCACAAGGACCGTCATCGGCAATATCCGGGGGGTATCTGTCATCGGTCGCTCCAGCCGGCCTTGAGGATTTGTACAATGATCGCTGGGAAATGTGGCCCGTCGATCCGTTTTATCAAGGGAATGTCGCAGCCGCAGAGGCGGATCTGGTCCCGGTCCGGCAGGCGCTGGTCCTCGGTCTGGTCAAGATCGACGACCAGTGCGACCTCTGCGCGCGGCTGACAGGCGGCTTTGAGAATGCCTGCGCCGCGCGCCTCGATCAGCCCTGCGATGGCGGGCGGCGATGCCGCCAGCAGCCGGTCGCCGTCGGCCCATAGCCGCACCCTGTCATCCGCGACCAGCACCCCGCCCAGCGCCATCAATTGCAGCGCCAGCGTGGATTTGCCGCGCCCCGCCGCGCCAAGGATCAACACTGCGCTGTCGCCCAGCGCAACGCAGCTGGCGTGATGCGTTTCAGGCGGCATCATGACGATCCGTCACAGCGGCAATCCAACGACGAACCTTGCACCATCGGGCGCGCAATCGGGGTCGCTGTCGGGCGGGCGAATGTTTTCGGCCCAGATCACGCCGCCATGGGCCTCGACGATCTGTTTCGAAATCGCGAGGCCGAGCCCAGAATTATTGCCGAATTGTCCGGCGGGGCGTTCGGAATAGAACCGCTGGAAAATCTTGCGCAGCGCAGCATCGGGGATGCCGGGGCCAGTATCCTCGACGACGACCAGCACGCGGTTTTCGCGGGTGCGGGTCCAGACGCGGATCGCATCCCCGTCTTCACAAAAGGAAATTGCATTGCTGATCAGGTTCACAAAGACCTGCGCCAGCCGTCCTTCGAGCCCCTGCACCAAGATCGGCCTGCGCGGCACATCGGCGATAAAGGCGATGCCACGGGACTCTGCATCCTTGCCCAGATGGGCGTTCACATGATGCAGCATGTTGATCAGGTCAAAGGTTTCCTCTTTTTCCTTGACCAATTCGCTGTCCAGACGCGAGGCGTTGGAAATATCGCTGATCAGACGGTCAAGGCGTTTGATATCATGTTCGATCAGGTCAAGCATACGCTCGCGCTGGGCGGGCTGTTTGGCGATACGCATCGTTCCGACAGCCGACCGCAGCGAGGCCAGCGGATTCTTGATTTCATGGGCGACATCGGCGGCGAATTGTTCGTTGCTTTCGATCCGGTCATAAAGCGCCGAGACCATCCCGCGCAGCGCCCCCGACAGGCGGCCTATCTCGTCCGGGCGGGCGGTCAGATCGGGGATGCGCACGCGGACCGGGGCCAGCCTGCGCGCATTCTTTTGATGGCTCGCTTCGGCGGCCGTGGCCAGATCGGCCAGCGGATTGGCGATGGTCGAGGCCAGCACAAGGCTAAGCCCGATGCTGACCGCGATCCCGACAATCAGCAGACGCAGCACCTCTTCGCGTTCGCGGCGCACAAGGCCGTCCACTTCACCCGCCGCCGTGGCCGCCACGATCACACCGACCGGCGTGCCAGCCTGCATGATGGGCGTGGCCACGACCAGCACCGAGCTGCCCCGGACCTCGGTGATATTGAGCTGGGTCTTGCCCTGCACCGCAACCGCGATCAATTCGGGCGTTGCGGTGGCAAGCATCTGCTGGTCAGGCGCTGGCGCAGCCGTGTTGAACAGGCCAAACAGCCCGCCCGTCATTGTGCCCAGAAAATCGCTGATAAAGGTCCGGCCGATCCGCGCGTCGGGATTGGCGGTTTCGGCCAGCGGGCCGGCTGTGCGCGCGACCAGCGTGGCATCAGGTGCAAAGACCGACACCTCCATCCCGCCGCGCAGGTGCAGGCTGGCCAGGGTGTCGGCGGCGTTTATCCCATGGCCCGAGACCAGGTTCACGGCGGCACGGCGGGGCAATTGCACCTCGAACACATCGGCGATCAGCTGGGCTTCGGAGATCAGCCCATTGGCGCGCTGCAAGGCAAGCGTGTCGCGCGATGCATTCAGATACAACACCCCCGCGATCATCATGAACATCGCGATCAGGTTGAAAACGACGATCTTGCGCGCGATGGGGGATTTGCGCAGCGCGATGATCCCGCGCTTTGGCGCATCCAGATAGGGCATGCCGCCGCGCGTAACCTCGGGATCGACCCAATCCTCGCCCAGCACGATATCGGGCGGCAGCGTCGCCCGGCGCACCGATTTGAGGTCGCGGACGTCAATCTCGGGGACAGAGGTCATCCCCTAGTCTTCGTTGTAGCGGTAACCAATGCCATACAATGTCTCGATCGCGGAAAACTGGTCATCGGTGTTGCGCATCTTCTTGCGAAGACGTTTGATATGGCTGTCAATGGTGCGGTCATCGACATAGACCTGATCATCATAGGCCACATCCATCAGCTGATCGCGGCTTTTGACGAAACCGGGGCGCTGGGCCAGAGCCTGCAACAGCAGAAATTCGGTGACGGTCAATGACACGTCACGGCCTTTCCATTTCACCGCATGGCGCAGCGGGTCCATGACCAGATCACCGCGCACCATGACCTTGGTCTCTTCGGTTTCTTCGATCTCTTCGCCGGCGATCGCATCCTGACGGCGCAGCAGCGACCGGATACGTTCCACCAGCAGACGCTGCGAAAACGGCTTTTTGACGTAATCGTCGGCGCCCATCCGCAGGCCCAGCACCTCGTCGATCTCATCATCCTTGGAGGTCAGGAAAATGACCGGCATCGAGGTTTTCTGTCGCAGCCGTTGCAACAGGTCCATCCCGTCCATCCGGGGCATCTTTATGTCAAGCACAGCCATATCGGGCATCCGCTTGTTGAATGCATCCCATGCCGCCTGCCCGTCATTATAGGTCTCAACCTCGAACCCTTCCGCTTCCAGCGTCATCGCCACCGATGTCAATATGTTGCGGTCATCGTCAACCAGGGCAATTCTCGACATGGACATACTACCTTTATGTATTTAGCGAACTCATAACACGCCGCGATTTTCCGCTGTTTAACGAGGCGAATCAATCCCCAAAGCTTTGCGCGCGGCAGGATCGCCTGTGATCGCACCAAATTTACCATGCCGCGGGCCGCCTGGCGGGGCCAGACACATTTGGTTGCGCTAACATGCATTTGGTTGCGCTAACGCTTCGCTCACCCCCTATCAAGGCAGGAAAGCTTGGTGGTATGCAAGCCCATCGCGGGCAGGATTGCCCATTCGAAAAGGAGCGAACCCATGGACCAAGGTACGGTCAACCCGCAGATGAAACTTGAGGACCAAGGCATCACAGGGCTGGGTTCTGTCTATTACAACAGCTCTGCTGCCGCATTGCATGATGCGGCCGTGGCCGCTGGCGAAGGTGTCACAGGCAAGGGTGGCAGCCTGCTGGTGACGACGGGCAAACACACAGGCCGGTCGCCCAAGGATAAATTCGTCGTGCGCACGCCATCTGTCGAGGACACGATCTGGTGGGACAATAACGCCCCGATGGCGCCTGCGGATTTCGACGTTCTTTATGCTGATATGATCGCGCATATGCAGGGCGGCACCTATCATGTGCAGGACCTGTTCGGCGGGGCGGATCCGGCGCATCGTCTGGATGTCCGCGTCGTGACCGAACTGGCATGGCACGGGCTGTTCATCCGGCATTTGCTGCGCCGCCCCGATGCGGCCGAGCTGGCCGGTTTCACCCCTGAATTCACGATCATCAACTGCCCCAGCTTCAAGGCCGATCCTGCGCGCCATGGCTGCCGGACCGACACGGTGATCGCGCTGAATTTCGACCGCAAGCTGATCCTGATCGGCGGCACCGAATATGCAGGCGAGAACAAGAAATCCGTCTTCACCCTGCTGAACTACCTGCTGCCCGAAAAAGGCATCATGCCGATGCATTGCAGCGCCAACCATGCGCCCGGCAATCCTGTCGATACGGCCGTGTTCTTTGGCCTGTCCGGCACCGGCAAGACCACGCTGTCGGCTGACCCCAGCCGCGTGCTGATCGGGGATGACGAACATGGCTGGTCGGATCGCGGCACCTTTAACTTCGAAGGCGGCTGCTATGCCAAGACCATCAACCTGAGCGCCGAGGCGGAACCCGATATCTACGCCACCTGTTTCATGCCGCATACGGTGATCGAAAACATGGTCTTCGATCCCGAAACGTTTGATCTGGATTTCGAGGATGACAGCCTGACCGCGAATATGCGCTGCGCCTATCCGCTGAATTATATCGCCAATGCCTCTGACACGGCGCTGGGCGGGCATCCCAAGAATATCATCATGCTGACCTGCGATGCTTTTGGCGTGCTGCCCCCCATCGCGCGGCTGACACCGGCGCAGGCGATGTATCATTTCCTGTCGGGGTTCACGTCAAAGGTGGCGGGCACCGAACGCGGCGTGACCGAACCGGAACCGACCTTCAGCACCTGTTTCGGCGCGCCTTTCATGCCGCGCAGGCCAGAGGTTTACGGCAATCTGCTGCGGTCCAAGATCGCAAGCCATGGCGCGACCTGCTGGCTGGTGAACACCGGCTGGACCGGTGGCGCCTATGGCACTGGCAGCCGGATGCCGATCAAGGCGACGCGCGCCCTGCTGGCGGCGGCGCTGGATGGCACGCTGATCGAAAGCACCTTCCGCAAGGACCCGCATTTCGGGTTCGAAGTGCCGGTGGCGGTCGAGGGTCTGGATGCGCGCCTGCTTGATCCGCGCGCGACCTGGGCGGATGCGGCGGCCTATGATGCGCAGGCGGCCAAGCTTGTGGGCATGTTCAGCGATAATTTCGCGAAATATGTGCCCTTTATTGATGATGATGTGAAAGCAGCCGCCATCGGCTGACACGGGTAAGGTGGAACCTGTTCCACCTTACGACCATCTCGACATCGCGGCGCATCCGACTATGGTTGCGCCATGCGCCTGATGCTCGCCCTGCTGTTCGCCCTGTCGCTGCCGCCCGCCGCTGTCGCGCAAGATGCGATTGCCTCGCTGCGCGCGGGCGTCATTTGCGGCCCGCCTGTCACGGGCACCGCGCCGGCACCGGATACGATCGCTGGCAGCACGCAGCTGATCGCACAAACCCCGCCCTTCATCGCCGAAATCACCCAGGTCCCCGCAGTCATTGGCGTCGGCTTTGGGGTCAAGGTGCAGGCGGTGGACCCCCTAGGTCTGTCCGATGTGACGATCATCGTGACCCATCCGCCAATGGGCGATGCGGGGGTGACCCGGCAAAGCTATCACTCCTGGATCAGCGGGACCGGGCCATCGACAACCTTTTACCAATTCGACGAAGATTACGAACGCATCACCGGCACATGGACCTTCACGGCGGTTCTGGGGGATGAGCAGCTCTTTTCCGTCAATTTCGAGGTGGTCCCACCCAGCGCCTTGCCCGGTCTGGCCGCAGCTTGCGGCGACGACGATCTGCTGTCCTAGCCCATCACCCCGCGCCGGATCAGGTTCACCCCCGCGATCACCAGCACCCAAAGCGTGACCTGCCGGAACCTATCGGCATCGAAACGGTCGCCCAACCGGAACCCGACCCACATGCCCAACATCCCCGGCACCACCAGCGCCGCCGAAAACGGCCATGTCTGCGCATTCAGCACGCCTGATTGCACATGGCCCAGAAACAGCATCACCGACCCCAGCCCGTAAATCACCCCCTGCACCGACATCTGCCGGTCGCGCGGCGTGCCAAGCGCCAGCAGATACAACACCGTGGGCGGCCCCCAAGTGCCGGTCAGCCCGCCGAGAACCCCAGACAGAATCCCCGCCACATATTCCACCGGACGCCGCATCCGCGCCGGTATGACCGGACGCCAGCCCGCGATCTGGATCAGGCACAAGATCACCACAGGCACGCCCAGCACGATGAACAGCGTATCGGTCGGGATACGGCGCAGGAATTGCGCCGAAACAAGGATCATCACACAGACCGCCGCGATATAGCGCCAATGTTCTACCACCGCATCACGGGCCTGGCCCAGACCGGCGCGCCCGACCTGCAAGATATTGCTGACCACGATCGGCAGGACAATTCCGGCGATGATCAGTTCAGGCGCGATGGCGATCCCCATCCCCGAGACCATGATCAGCGGCATGGCAAAACCCACCGCGCCCTTCACGAACCCGCCAAGGAAGGTGACGACACAGGCAAAGACGAATAATTCAGGCGTGATAGCCGCGAAAAAATGTGACATGCTGCGTCATATGCCGTTCTGCGACGCTTGGCATCACCAAATCGGGTGCGACATTTTCATTCAACGCAATCGCTTTTTTCGAATTAATATTGCGCTGCGACTGCAAAGTGATTATCTCTGCACCTGCACATGAACCGGAGACATGCCATGCCCCATGACGGACAGGACCTGCATCTGACCTCGAACCCGATTCTGGATGACCTGCTGGATCTGACCGGCGCGGCCCTGCCCGCCGTGGACAAGCTGTTGGCGCAGGCCAAAGACATCCTGCGCGCCAAGGTCAGCCAAGAGGGGCGTATCTCGGGCGCGCTGCTCGATACGCATCAAACGGCGGCGCATGGCTTGGCCTGGCTTGCGACCTATGCGCAATCCTTGCACCAGATGCAGGATTGGGCGGGGCGTCTGGCCGCCGATGGCAAATGCGGCGAGGTGGAACAATTGATCCACCAGATCGCCTTTGGTGAATATCTCTCGCAGATCTGCGGCGGCATCCCGATGAGCCAGGGCGAGATTCTGCGCCCGCAAGATATCGGCCTGGCACCCGACCAGATGCGCGCGATGATGATCCCCGCCGTGATGACCCTTTGCGCGCAAGGCAATACTCAGGCCGCGCGGATGCGCCTTGTCACGCTGATGCAGGATCAGGCGGCAAATCTGACGGTCGGGGCCTCTGGCCTTGATGAGGAACTGGAAATGATCCGCGCGCAATTCCGGCGTTTCAGCCTGGAAAAGGTCGAACCGCATGCGCATGATTGGCACCTCAAGGATGAATTGATCCCGCTGGCGATCATCGACGAGATGGCCGAAATGGGCGTCTTCGGTCTGACCATTCCCGAAGAATACGGCGGTTTCGGACTGTCCAAAGCCTCGATGTGCGTGGTGTCCGAAGAACTCTCGCGCGGCTATATCGGCGTGGGGTCATTGGCGACACGCACCGAAATCGCAGCCGAGCTCATCTTGTGCGGCGGCACGGAAGACCAAAAACAGCATTGGCTGCCCGGTCTGGCCTCGGCCGAAATCCTGCCGACGGCCGTGTTCACCGAACCCAATACAGGATCAGACCTTGGGTCCTTGCGCACCCGCGCGGTCAAAAAGGGCGATGATTGGGAAATCACCGGCAACAAGACATGGATCACCCATGCCACCCGCACCCATGTGATGACCCTGCTGGCACGCACCGATCCCGCGACAACCGATTACAGCGGCCTGTCGATGTTTCTGGCCGAAAAGACCCCCGGCACCGAAGAAAACCCCTTTCCCACGCCAGGCATGACCGGCGGCGAGATCGAGGTGCTGGGCTATCGCGGCATGAAGGAATATGAACTGGCCTTCGACGGGTTCATGGTCAAAGGCGATAACCTTTTGGGCGGCGAGACCGGCAAAGGCTTCAAACAGCTGATGCAGACATTCGAATCCGCGCGCATCCAAACCGCCGCGCGCGCCGTGGGTGTGGCGCAATCGGCCCTGGATGTGGGCATGCAATATGCCCAGGACCGCAAGCAATTCGGCGCGGCGCTGATCAATTTCCCGCGTGTTGCGGGTAAATTGGCGATGATGGCGGTGGAAATCACCATCGCGCGGCAGCTGACCTATTTCAGCGCGCATGAAAAAGACAACGACCGGCGGTGTGACCTAGAAGCAGGCATGGCCAAGCTTTTGGGCGCACGGGTCGCCTGGGCCTGTGCGGATAATGCGCTGCAAATCCACGGCGGCAATGGTTTCGCGCTGGAATATAAGATCAGCCGCATCCTGTGTGATGCGCGCATCCTGAACATCTTCGAAGGGGCGGCTGAAATCCAGGCCCAGGTGATCGCGCGGCGCTTGTTGGGGTAACATGTCGGCCGCCCGGGGCGCGCCTAGCCCTCCAGCCGCAGGATCGCATCGATCAACCGCGCGCGGGCAGCTGGCATCGGGCGGTCGCCCAAACCCTTGATCAGACGGTTTTCAATGAAAAACCCGGTCGTGCCCAGCGCCTTGGCGATCTCTGCCGCCGAGGCATCACCCTTGCCAGCCAGAACCGGGGGCAAGGGCAGCAAGCGATCCGCCCAGACCCCGGCGGCATCGCGGCTGACCGCGCGGCCGGATTTGGGTGATACAAAGGCCAGATCCTCGTTCACACCGCTGGCGGCGCAGGCCGACAGATCCAGCGCGAATCCCATCTCTTCCAGCAAGGCCTGTTCCCAGCGCAGATAGGCCAAAGGCCATAGCGCGCCTTGGCCCAGCAAATCCAGCAAGGCGATGCTGCGCTGATACAGCAGCGGATGACTTTCGCGTTCGGGCAAAACCATCAGCAACAAGGCGCAAACCGCGTTCAATCCCGCCAGCGACAGCCGGTCCGCCATGGCTGCGGCACTGCGTGACCGGACAGGCTCTACCGTGAAACTGCCCAGATGATCATCCAGCCGCGCTGTCCAGCTGACCATCACCTGCGCGCCGGGCTGGATCAGCGGCGCGATCTTGCGGCTGGTCCCGCCGCGCACCACACCGGCATGACGGCCATGATCGGCGCTGAACACCTCGATAATGGCGCTGCTTTCGCCAAACGGGCGCATCGCCAAAATCGCGGCTTCATCGCGCCATGAAATCATCGCGCCAGCACCTTCTTTTTTCCAAAAATACTCCTGCCAGAGGCATAAAAGTCATGATAACCCGTCCTCCTCCAGCAGATGCCGGCCCTGCCGGTCCTCGACCTCGATCACCCAAAGATCCGGATCAAAACCGCGCTGGCGCTGGATCGATTGATCGACCTCCGGCTCTGGCCCTTCGGCCAGCACAACCCAGGACCGCGCGCCCGTCATCAGATCGAAACTGCGCTGGTAACAACAGGCCCGCCCGTCCAGCATGTTCAGCTTGACCATGACTGCCCCCGCCGTGGCATCGCCGCGCGCGACGACAAAGGCCGGGATCGCCGCCAGCCGCAGCCGTGTCAGATAGGCCGACACCCAGATGTCGGCGGTCAATCTCATGCGTTGCCGTCTTTGAAATCCAGCCCCATTTCGGAATAGCGCTCTTTTTCTTCCAGCCAGTTCGGACGCACCTTGACCTGCAGGAACAGATGCACGGGACGGCCCAGAAACTCGGTGATCTCGGCGCGCGCGGCCTGGCTGACGGCTTTGATCGTCTCGCCGCCCTTGCCCAGCACGATGCCTTTATGGCCATCACGCGCAACATAGATCAGCTGGTCGATCCGCGCAGACCCATCGGGGCGTTCTTCCCAATTCTCGGTCTCGACGGTCAGCTCATAGGGCAATTCCTGATGCAGCCGCAGGGTCAGCTTTTCGCGGGTCATTTCCGCAGCAATCATACGCATCGGCAGATCGGCGATCTGGTCTTCGGGGTAAAGCCACGGCCCTTCGGGCACCTGTTCGACCAGCCAAGCGCGCAAGTCATCGCAACCATGGCCGCGTTCGGCGGAAATCATGAAGGTTTCGGCGAAAGCAAACGCCTCGTTCATGTCGCGGGTCAGGGCCAGCAGGCTTTCGGATTTCACCTTGTCGATCTTGTTGATCGCCAGCGCGACCTTGGTCTTGCCCATACGGTCGGGCAGATTGGCCAGGATCGCCTTGACGCCTTCGCTCATGCCGCGATGGGCCTCGATCATCAAGACGACGACATCGGCATCCGCAGCTCCGCCCCAGGCAGCCGCGACCATCGCGCGGTCCAGCCTGCGGCGGGGTTTGAACAGGCCGGGCGTGTCGATGAAAATCAGCTGCGCCTGCCCGGCCATGGCGACACCGCGAATCCGCGCGCGGGTGGTCTGGACCTTATGGGTGACGATCGACACTTTGGCGCCGACCATCCGGTTCAGCAGGGTGGATTTGCCTGCATTCGGTTCGCCGATCAGGGCGACAAAGCCCGCTTTGGTCGCTGCATCGGTCATGGGTCAACTTTCTTCAAAAGGGCGGCGGCGGCGGCTTGTTCCGCCTGCCGTTTCGACCCTGCGGTCGCTGTTTCGGACTGGCCAGAGGCCAGCTGCACCGCAATGGTAAAGGCGGGTTGATGGTCAGGGCCGGTGCGCGCCACCTCGGTATAGCTGGGCGGGGCTTCGCCGCGCGCCTGCGCCCATTCCTGCAAGGCGGTCTTGGCGTCGCGGGCATCATCGGCGACATCGGTGATGCGCGCGCCCCAGAGATCCAGCACGACCTTGCGCCCTGCTTCGAACCCGCCGTCCTGATAGATCGCGGCGATCACCGCCTCCATCGCATCGGCGAGCAAAGCCTCTTTACGGCGGCCCCCCGATTTCATCTCGGAGCGGCCCAGTTTGATCACCGCGCCAAGGTCGATCTGCCGGGCGACATCAGCGCAGGCTTCACGGCGCACCAGCGCGTTATAGCGCGGCGCAAGCAGGCCTTCGGGGGCAGAGGGATCAGCCTTCAGCAAGGCCTCGGCCATCACAAGGCCCAGCACGCGGTCGCCCAGAAATTCAAGCCGCTGGTTATCATCGCGGTGCACGCTGACCATGGATGAATGGGTCACCGCCCGCACCAGCAATTCCGGCCTCACGAAGTGATAGCCCAGACGCTGCGAAAAGGCAGCCAGATCAGCCGAGAGTTTCACTCGACCGCCTTGAAGAAACGGTCGCTGCGCCATGTCCAGAAGGCCAGCATCGACCGGCCCGCGGATGAGAACAACACCCGATCAGCGCGGCCCACGATATCCCTGCGCGGCACGAAACCGACACCGCCCAGCGTTTGCGGCACGCGGCTGTCGATGGAATTGTCGCGATTGTCACCCATGAAAAAGAAATGGTCCGCAGGCACGGTGAACACGCCGGTATTGTCGGTGGCCCGCGTGCCGATGTTCAGGATCGCATGGCTGGTGCCATTGGGCAGCGTTTCGATCTGGCGCGGTTTCAGACATTCAGCGCCCATGCCGACAGGGTCATTGGCGCACATCGGGCGGCCACCCATCGGGCCTTGGGGTTCCATGATCTCGGTAAAGAGGCCCGCATCGGCCAGACCGACAGCGGTATCATTGATATGTAGCACGCCGTCGATCATCTGGATACGGTCACCGGGCTCACCGACGACGCGTTTGATGAAATCCATGCCCGTCACCGGATGCCGGAAGACCACGACATCGCCGCGTTCCGGATCGGACCCGAACAGCCGGTCGTCACTATCGGCGAACCAGCCGCAGAAATCATCCGCGCCGATGTCGATCCCGACCGCCGGCACACGGACCGACGGGCAGGACGCATAGGAATAGCCATAAGCCATCTTGTTGACAAAGAGGAAATCCCCGATCAGCAAGGTGTCCTTCATCGACCCCGACGGAATCCAGAAGGGTTGAAAGAACAGGGTGCGGAACACGCCCGCGATGATCAGCGCCCAAAAGATCGTCTTGATCGTCTCTTTCACGCTGCTGACAAAGCCTGTCTTTTCGGCCATTTTCCGTTCCTTTTTGGGTTTGACGCTACATGATCCCGCAAAGGGGTGGAGTCAAGCGATGGGCCGCGCCTCGATCACCACAAAGGCCTGTGCCCAAGGGTGATCATCGGTCAGCGTGACATGGATCACCGCCTCGTGGCCGGGCGGGGTCATCTGGTCCAGCCTGTCGCGCGCCCAGCCGGTCACGGCCATCACGGGCTGGCCGGTATGCAGGTTCGACACCGCCATGTCTTTCCACGCGATCCCCATGCGCAACCCGGTGCCCAGCGCCTTGGAACACGCCTCTTTCGCGGCCCAGCGTTTGGCATAGGTGCCGGGCGTGTCATGGCGGGCCTCGGATTTGGCCTGTTCGACGGGCGTAAAGACACGGTTGCGGAACCGGTCGCCGAACCGGTCCAGCGTGGCCGCGATCCGGTCGATATTCGCAAGATCGGTGCCGATGCCCAGGATCATGCGCGCGCGGCGTCCATCAAGCGGCGCATTTCGGCAATCGCGGGGGCAAGACCGCGAAAGATGGATTCGCCGATCAGGAAATGCCCGATATTCAGTTCCGCCACCTGCGGCAAGGCGGCGATGGGCGTGACGCAATCATAGGTCAGCCCGTGGCCGACATGGACCTCTAGCCCCAGATCGGTGGCAAAGGCGGTCATATCTGTGATCTTGCGCAATTCATCGTCGCGCGTGGCCCAGTCGCCTTCGGCCCAAGCATCGGCATAGGCGCCTGAATGCAATTCGATCACCGGCGCGCCAATACGGTGCGCGGCCCTGATCTGCGCCTCGTCGGCGGCGATGAACAGCGACACGCGGCATCCGGCATCGCGCAGAGGGGTGATGTAATCTGCCAGCGCGCTTTGCTGCGCGGCAACTTCCAGCCCGCCTTCGGTTGTGCGTTCCTCGCGCTTTTCGGGGACCAGACAAACAGCATGGGGTTTGTGGCGCAGGGCAATCGCCTGCATTTCGGCCGTGGCCGCCATCTCAAAGTTCAGCGGCACGCGCAATGCGGCCATCAGCCGTTCAATATCGGCGTCGATGATATGGCGGCGATCCTCGCGCAGATGGGCGGTGATGCCATCGGCCCCCGCATCCTGCGCCATCAGCGCGGCGCGCACCGGATCAGGCACATCCCCGCCGCGCGCGTTACGCACGGTTGCCACATGGTCGATATTCACGCCGAGCCGCAGATTGGTCATGGTTTTCCCTTTCAGCCGAGAGAGGTCATTTCTTCAATTGGTCCAGCTTGGCCTGCAACACTTTGCGGCGCCGTTTTTGATAGACCGCGATGATCGGCACGAACAGATAGTAGCTGAGAAGCCCAAAGAACAAGCCCGGCGCGATGCCGCCGATCAGGTAGGGGACGAAAACCTCGTGATAAAAGGCGATCAGACCGGTCCAATCGGCGGTGGCAATCGTGAAGATCGCCATGAAATTATGGGTGATATCCGAAAACGCATTGCTGAACTGACAGCCAAGCGTGCAGTAATCCTTGGGGCCGTTGGTGTATAATCCGAAGACGGCGGCGTTGAAAGGCCGGCCCAGCAACCAATACCCTGTCCCCAGCGAGGCGATCCCGATCGGGATATAGGTCAGCGGGTTGCCCGCAAACGTCCCCAGCAGCGCCGCAAGCATATTGCCGCGCGCAATCCGCGCCAGCAGGATCGCAATCACAAAATGCAGGCCATAGAACGGCGTAAAGGCCGCAAAGACACCCACAGCGATGCCACGGGAAATCTTTTCCGGGGTGTCGGGCAACCGGCGCAACCGGTGCTTTACATAGCCAAAGGCCCGCGCCCAGCCGCCGCGCGGATAGACAAAGTCCAGCACGATCTTCCAGATCGGCCGCCTATCCCTGCGCTTGAATACCAAGACACGACTTCCCTTCTGGCCTGTCAGCCACGCATTGTCCCCGCAAGGCCCGGATCACGATGCCGGATGATGGATGACACGTTGCTTTCCGCCTCGAGCGCGGTCATCACACGGTGCAGATGTTCAGCATCCCGCAAATCGACATCGATCAACAAGCGGAAATAATCAGGCTTGCGGTCGATGAATTTCAAGTCAGAGATATTGGCGTTCTGTTCGCCGATCAATGTGCAAATACGCCCCAACACGCCCATGTCATTGGTGATCGTCGCGTCAAAGGTCACGGTATTGACGGCGGCATGGGTGCCTTCTTGCCAATGCAGGTCGATCCAGCGTTCGGGTTGGTCTTCGTAATCGACCAAGGCGGCACAATCGATGGCATGGATCGTGACGCCTTGGCCGCGAAAGGTGATGCCCAAGATACGCTCTCCGGGCACCGGCTGACAGCAAGCCCCGCGCTTATAGACCTGATCGGGGCTAAGACCCACGACAGCGCGGCCCTGATCGACCTCGTCGCCAGTGACATGGGCCAGCTCGGGATAGATCGCGCGCACGACCTCGCTGCCTGTCACCTCGGCGCTGCCCAGGCGGGCCAGCAATTCCGCGACACTGTCGATGGCCAGCGCCTTGGCGGCAGTGCGCAGCGCCTTTTCGGTGGATTTCTTGCGCACGTTTTCAAACGCCACGCGCGCCAGTTCGCGGCCCAGCCGGACATAGCGTTCGCGGTCTTCCTCGCGCAAGGACCGGCGGATCGCGGTTTTCGCGCGGCCTGTCACGGCGATGTCGATCCATGTCGCCTGCGGGGTCTGGCCTTCGGCGGTGATGATCTCGACCGATTGGCCGTTCTTGAGCCGCGTCCAAAGCGGCACCCGCAGCCCGTCCACCTTGGCACCCACGCAGGCCGACCCGATGCGGGTGTGGATCGCATAGGCGAAATCAATCGGCGTCGCGCCGCGCGGCAGCTTGATCACCTCGCCCTTGGGGGTGAAGCAAAAGACCTGATCCTGATACATCTCTAGCTTGACGGCCTCGAGGAATTCCTCGTGGTTCTGGTCATCATCCAGCCGGTCGGTCAGCGACGCAATCCAGCGCACCGGGTCCACCGCAAAGCGGTTTTCGACACGTTCACCGTTTTTATAGGACCAATGCGCCGCGACACCCGTTTCGGCGACTTCATGCATTTCGCGGGTGCGGATCTGCACCTCGACCCGTTTGCCGTCACGGCCCGATACGGTGGTATGGATAGAGCGGTAGCCGTTGGATTTCGGCTGGCTGATGTAATCCTTGAACCGCCCCGGCACGGCGCGCCAGCGCTGGTGGATCGTGCCCAGCACGCGGTAGCAATCGGCCTCTGTCGCGACGATCACGCGAAACCCATAGATGTCGGACAGACGGCTGAAACCCTGATCCTTTTCCTGCATCTTGCGCCAGATCGAATAGGGTTTCTTGGCGCGGCCCGCGACATCGGCCAGAATATTGGATTTTTCCAGCTCCACCCGCATATCGGCGGTGATTCTCTGCACCACATCGCCGGTCTCGCGCTGCAAGGTGATGAAACGGCGGATGATGGAATTGCGCGCCTCGGGGTTCAGCACGCGAAAGGACAGATCCTCCAATTCCTCGCGCATCCATTGCATCCCCATGCGGCCAGCAAGCGGCGCAAAGATTTCCATGGTTTCGCGGGCTTTCTGGGCCTGCTTTTCGGGGCGCATGGATTTGATCGTGCGCATATTATGCAGACGGTCGGCCAGTTTCACCAAGGTGACGCGCAGATCGCGGCTGGTCGCCATGAAAAGTTTACGGAAATTTTCCGCCTGCTTGGTCTGGGTCGAGGTTAATTGCAGGTTGGTCAGCTTCGTTACACCATCGACCAATTCGGCGATCTCGCGGCCGAATCGGGTTTCGACCATCGCAAAGGATGCCTTGGTATCCTCGATCGTGTCATGCAGCAGGGCGGTGACCAGCGTCGCATCATCCATCTGCTGCAAGGCCAGGATATGGGCGACCGCGACGGGATGGGTGAAATAAGGCTCGCCGGAATGGCGAAACTGGCCTTCGTGCATATCGGCACCAAAGGCAAAAGCATCGCGCAGCAGGGCTTGGTTTGTTTTCGGGTTATAGGCGCGAACCAGAGAGATCAGACTGTCAGCATTCGTCATCTGGTTCCGCGCCTATCATTGGCAGGCTGAACAGCCCGCCCTAGCGCTGGCCTTGCGCTTCCATCAGCGCGCGCAGCAGTTTTTCCTCGGACATATCGTCCTCGACCGGGCGGTCGGCTTCGGCGCCCATCAGCAAGGACATGCTGTCCTCTTCGGGTTCGTCGATCTCGATCTGGGTCTGGTTGGCCTCGATCATGCGTTCGCGCAGATCATCCGCCTGTTGGGTTTCTTCGGCGATTTCGCGCAGCGAGACGACAGGGTTCTTGTCGTTGTCACGGGCCACCGTGATCATCGAGCCGGCGGCGATTTCACGCGCACGATGCGCTGCAAGCATGACAAGCTCGAAACGGTTTGGGACTTTATCGACGCAATCTTCGACGGTAACGCGGGCCATGACAGATCTCCGGACAGGAAGCTTCGGAAGCTGCATCCCTAGTGCGTTCAAAAGGGATTGACAAGGGTCAGCGGCGGCGGGTTGCCTGTATTTTCAACCTTTGGCCGATGGTCTTGCGATGCCGACAACGCTGGCGCGGTCGGGCTCTGGCAGCCGGTCGCGCATTTGCAGCACGTTCAGCCCCAGCAAAGGATGCTGCCAATCAGGGGCGACATCGGCCAGCGGCACCAAGACGAAACTGCGGTCCTGCAGGCGCGGATGCGGCAGGATCAGACGGTCAGGTGCGATCTGCGCCTG
Source organism: Yoonia vestfoldensis (assembly GCF_002158905.1). Taxonomy (NCBI): domain Bacteria; kingdom Pseudomonadati; phylum Pseudomonadota; class Alphaproteobacteria; order Rhodobacterales; family Paracoccaceae; genus Yoonia; species Yoonia vestfoldensis. The sequence goes on along the minus strand of NZ_CP021431.1, from coordinate 189,887 downwards.
CGCATCGGGTGGCAATTGGCGCCAATGGGCCTGCGTGGCGGCATCGGGCAGCACCTGATCCCCCAGCGCGATCAGATCAAGGTCCAGGCTGCGCTGCCCCCAGCGGATCCTGCGCAAACGCCCAGCCTCTGCCTCGATGGCATGCAGCCCGGCAAGCATGGCCTCGGCATCCAACACGGTTGTAAAGGCCATCGCCGCATTGACAAAATCAGGGCCTGACCCCGCAGGATAGGCCGGGGTTGCATAGAACGGGCTGACGCGCACCGGACCCTGGGCCATCGCGCTGACGCGCCCCACGGCCCAAGCGACATTTTCCGCCACGGCACCTTGAAAGGAATCGTCGTTGCTGCCCAAAGCAATAAGCGCAATCTGGCCGATCATCCCGCAATGCGCCTCTTGTCACAATGGAACCGCTATATAAGATCGGCGTTTACTTGATCAACCTCCACTCGCATCACAACGATGATCAAGGATAATAGTCGAAAGGTGTTTCATGTTTTACCGAGACGAGCGTCTTGCGCTCTTTATTGATGGGTCCAACCTCTATGCGGCGGCGCGCGCGCTGGGGTTTGACATAGATTACAAGTTGTTGCGTCAAGAATTCATGCGGCGGGGCAAGCTGCTGCGCGCTTTCTATTATACCGCGCTGCTGGAAAATGACGAATATTCGCCGATCCGCCCGCTGGTCGACTGGCTGCATTACAACGGCTATTCCATGGTCACCAAACCGGCCAAGGAATTCACGGACAGCATGGGCCGCCGCAAGGTCAAGGGCAATATGGATATCGAGCTGGCGGTGGATGCGATGGAACTGGCGCCGCATCTGGACCACGCGGTGATCTTTTCCGGCGACGGCGATTTCCGCCCGCTCATCGAAGCCTTGCAGCGCAAGGGCGTGCGGGTGTCCGTCGTCTCTACGATCCGCAGCCAGCCGCCGATGATCGCCGATGAATTGCGCCGTCAGGCGGATAATTTCATCGAGCTTGACGAATTGCGCGAGGTCATCGGCCGGCCCACCCGCGAACCACGCACCGACATGGCCGAGGCCAGTAGCACCGATAGCTAGGATAGCCGCGGCCAAGCGTCCAAAAATGCAGCAAACGCACCATGCGCAGCGGCGGTCGGCACCGATCATCGCCGCGCATGGCTGGTTTTTCCCTTGGGCGGCACAATCTGGGGGTATGCGTTAACCTGTGGCTTGCATGTTGCTGTGGCATCGCCAGAAGATGCGTCTGATTTCCGCATCGGACCTTGACCATGCCAACCCAGCCCAGCGCCGCCATCGCGCAGACCGAAGTCGCGCCATTGCTGCGCCTGGCCTTGCCGATCGTGGCGGGGCTTGCCGCATCGACGCTGATCGGCGTGGTCGATACACTTATGATCGCGCCTTTGGGCACATTGCCTTTGGCGGCGGCGTCGCTGACGACGGCGGCGATGATCATCTTTTATTCGGCCATCTATGGTTTCGTCTCTGCCGTCGGGATCGAGGCGGCGCATCGGCATGGCGGCGCACAGGCGGATGCGGTGGCTGCTGCGCTGCGCGCGGGGCTGGTTCTGGCCCCGCTGATGGGCCTGGTCGCGGCGGTCTTTATGGGGCTGATCCTTGTCAGCCTGCCATTCATCGGCCAACCGCCCGATGTGCTGGCCATCATCACCCCCTATTGGCTGGCGATGGCGGCGCTGCTGGTGCCTGTGGCGCTGTTGATGGTCATCGCGCAGGTGCTGAATGCGATGGACAGACCCTGGACAGCCGCCGGTTTCGCCTTTCTGGCTGTCGTTCTGAACATCCCGCTGAATTATCTCTTGATCTGGGGGGTTGGCGACTGGCCGGGGCTGGGGCTGATCGGCGCGGGGCTGGCCAGCCTGATCGCGGAAACGCTGGCTTTGCTGGTCGCGATCAGCTGGCTGGCGCGGCACGGGCTGTTGCGCGCGCGGCCCGATCCGGCCTTGCGCCGCAGATTGGCCCGGGACGGTTTGCCGCTGGCCATCGGATATACCGGTGAAGGGGCCGCCTTTGCCGTGATCGGGCTGATGCTGGGCATCTTTGGCGCCACCGCCTTGGCCGCCAACCAGATCGTGCAGGCCGTTGGTGGCGTGCTTTACATGCTGCCCCTTGGCATGGCGGCGGCCGTCGCCATCCGCATCGGACAGGCCAGCGGGTCCGGTGATCCCACACGGCTGCGCCCCATCGCCATAGCCGCCATCGGCGTTGTCACGACCTGGATGATCGCGGTCACGATCACGCTGATCCTGTCAGGCAGCCGGATCGCCGCTGCGCTATCGACTGACAGCGCGGTTGTTGCCCTTGCCACCGCGATGTTCGTGATCGTGGCCCTGATCCAGGTCGCGGATGGGGTGCAATCGACCGCGCTGGGTGCGCTGCGCGGGATCATGGATTTCGTCTGGCCGACGCGGCTGACGCTGGCCAGCTACTGGTTCTTTGCGCTGCCGCTGGCAGCCCTGCTGGGGTTCTGGGCAGAGCTTGGCCCGCTGGGCATCTGGGCCGGCTATGGGATCGGCATCACCCTTGTCGCCATCATCCTGCCGCTGCGGTTCTGGCGGCTGACCGCTGCGGCAAATCGCTGATTGCGCGCGGCAAGGGCTGGACCCGCAGGGCATCAGGCTTTACCTCTGGCACCAGCAGGAGAAAGCGATGACCAAACCGCCCCTTACCCTTTATCTGGCCGCACCCCGTGGCTTTTGCGCGGGCGTGGACCGCGCCATCAAGATCGTTGAAATGGCGATCCAGAAATGGGGCGCGCCGGTCTATGTTCGCCACGAGATCGTGCATAACAAATTCGTCGTCGATGCGCTGCGCGACCAGGGGGCCGTCTTTGTCGAAGAACTGGATGATTGCCCCGATGACCGCCCGGTGATCTTTTCCGCGCATGGCGTGCCCAAGGCCGTGCCCGCCGCCGCCGCCCAGCGCGAGATGATCTATGTCGACGCCACCTGCCCGCTGGTCAGCAAGGTCCATATCGAAGCACAGCGCCACGCCGATAACGGGTTGCAGATGCTCATGATCGGCCACGCCGGCCATCCCGAAACCATCGGCACGATGGGGCAATTGCCGCAAGGCGAGGTTTTGCTGGTCGAAACCGTCGCGGATGTGGCCCATGTGCAGGTCCGCGACCCCGCGCGCCTTGCCTTCGTGACGCAAACCACGCTGTCGGTCGATGATACCGCCGATATCGTTGCGGCCCTGCAGGCCCGTTTCCCCGCGATCATCGGCCCGCATAAAGAAGACATCTGTTACGCCACTACCAACCGACAAGAAGCGGTCAAGGCCATGGCCCCGAAATGCGACGCGATGCTGGTCGTGGGCGCGCCCAATTCATCCAACTCCAAACGGCTGGTCGAGGTCGGCGCGCGGGCAGGCTGCAATTATTCCCAACTGGTGCAGCGCGCAGCCGATATCGACTGGCGCGCGCTGGAAGGCATCGCCTCGATGGGTATCACCGCGGGGGCATCCGCGCCCGAAGTGCTGATCAACGAGGTGATCGACGCTTTCCGCGACCGCTATGACGTGACGGTCGAAATGGTGGAAACCGCCAAGGAAGACGTCGAATTCAAAGTGCCGCGCGTGCTGCGGGAACCGGCCTAAGCGGATGCAGACCATTCCCCGATCCGCCCTTTTGCTTGGCCTTGCCGGGCTGATCCCGTTTTTCTGGGGCGCGCTGACATTGTTGCGCCCCGATCTGGGTCTCTGGGGGGCAGCCCTGTTTGGGCCGCGGTTCATCGGCCCCTATGTGCAATTATTCTATGGTGCGGTGATCCTGTCCTTCATGTCGGGCGTGTTATGGGGCTTTGCCACCAAGGCCACGGGCCGGCTTGCCACCGCAAGCTATATCTTGTCCGTCATCCCCGCGCTTTGGGCCTTTTTCATGACAGGGGGCGGGCCGACGGGGGCGGCTGTCAACCTGATCGTCGGGTTTCTGGCCCTGCTGCTGCTGGATTGGCATTTCTGGCAGATGGGGCTTGCGCCGCGCTGGTGGATGCAGCTGCGCAGCCTGCTGACGGCGCTGGTGGTGCTGTCCTTCCTGCCGCTGGTGCTGTGATGGCGGATCTTTACGCCTATACGGACGGTGCCTGTTCAGGCAATCCGGGCCCCGGCGGCTGGGGTGCGCTGCTGATCGCGCGCGAGGGCGATAGCGTGATCAAAGAACGTCCGCTCTCGGGCGGTGAGGCGCTGACAACCAACAATCGGATGGAATTGCTGGCCGCCATTTCAGCGCTAGAGGCGCTGGCGCGCCAATCAGAGATCACGATCGTCACCGATAGCGCCTATGTCAAAGACGGGATCACCAAGTGGATTCACGGCTGGAAACGCAATGGCTGGACCAAGAAAGGCGGGCTGAAGAACGTCGATCTGTGGCAGCGACTGGACCTCGCCACCGCGCGGCATCAGGTCCGCTGGGAATGGGTCAAGGGCCATGCGGGCCACCCCGAAAACGAACGCGCCGATGCGCTGGCCCGTGCAGGCATGGCCCCTTACAAAAGATGACCCAGCTGATGGTTTGCGATCATGCGGCGCTGGTTGGCTTTGCCCTGACAGGTTGAAGCCCCTCTGCGGAAACATCTGTCAGGTGCCGCGGGCGGGAAATTTTTCTACGAAAAATTTTGCTGCCGCCCGCATGAAATTTTTCTGCGAAAAATTTTAGCGCTCCCCCGCAACCTGCAGCACGATCTTGCCGATATGCGCGCTGCTTTCCATCCGCGCATGGGCGGCGGCAGCATCGGCCAGGGCGAAAGCCTGATCCATGACCGGGCGCACCCGCCCTGCGGCGATCAATGGCCAGACATGTTGACGCAAATCCTGGGCGATCCGCGCCTTGGCCAGGTCGGATTGCGGGCGCAGCGTTGATCCGGTGAGGGTCAGCCGACGCGTCATCATCTGCGCAAGGTTCAGTTCCACCTTGGGACCTTGCAGGAATGCGATCTGCACCAGCCGACCATCATCCGCCAAAGCCGCCAGATTGCGTTGGATATAGGGACCACCAACCATATCAAGGATCAGATCGGCACCCCCGGCCTGTTTCATATGCGCGACGAAATCGACCTCGCGATAGTTCAAGGCGGCCTCGGCCCCCAAAGCCAGACAGGCGGCACATTTATCGTCAGATCCCGCCGTGGCAAAAACCCGCGCCCCGAACACATGCGCCAGCTGGATTGCCGTGGTCCCGATGCCGGAACTGCCACCATGGACCAGAAACCGTTCCCCCGCCTGCAGGCGGCCGCGCTGAAACACATTGGACCAGACGGTAAAAAACGTCTCGGGCAGGCAAGCCGCCTGCGCCAGCGTCAGCCCGGCCGGCACTGGCAGACAATGCGCGGCAGCGGTTGCAACATAGGCGGCATAGCCGCCACCGGGCAGCAGGGCACAGACCCTGTCACCGATCTTCCAACCGGTCACACCCGCCCCCAGGGCCGCAATCTCGCCCGCGGCTTCAAGACCGGGCAAGTCGCTGGCACCGGCGGGCGGATTATAGAGGCCCGCGCGCTGCAAGGCATCAGGCCGGTTCACACCCGCATAGGCAACCTTGATCACGACCTGATCATGGGCCGGCTGCGGGATCGACCGTTCGGTCAGGGCCAGTACCTCTGGCCCGCCCGGCTGGGTAATCTCGACGGCCTGCATCATGTCGGGTCGCGCCAAATACCCGGCAGGTCGGGGTCGATATTGCGGCGTGGCGCCTTGATCCCCGCCATCAACCGGCCAAACGGCAATGTCAGCGGCTTCAGCACCGGATTGTCGCGCAGCCGCGCCTTGACCTTTTCGACCTGCATCACATCATCGATCCGCCGGTCGATAAAAGCATCCGTGGCCTGGCCGCCGGTGCTGTCATCGCCCAGCCAATACAGCACGACCGACGCATAGACACCCGACAAGGTCAGCCGCTTGGTATACCAATTCGCATCCTCGGATGTGTCGCCCAGCGCGGTCCAGATCTGATCCGCCGTGCCCCAGATCAGCCTTGCCCCATCGGCGGCCATATGCGGCAAGGCAAAGAGCGCCGTCCCGCGCCGCACCGCCTCTTTGTCGGGGATGGCCGCGATGCGCAGGCGGATCGCATGGGCGACCTTGTCACGAAACCGCATATGCGTCAGATCCGCCGCATGCAGCGCCGCCACCATCGCCTGATCGCCCTGTTCGTGAAAGGCGATGGCCAGATCAATCGCACCGCGCGGACATAAGCTGCGCGCCAAAGCCGGGTCCACGCCGCTATCGGCGATGGCCGCGTCAAAGGCGGCCGGCGCCCAGCCGTCGAATGCCACATGCGGTATGATCGCATCCAGCAGCTGGATCTTGACCGATTGGGTGGGGGTCGGTGTCATGGCGGTCCTCCTCTTCGTTGGCATACTGGACAAACTAGCCCAACTTTGCTAGACGGCCAATTCCTGCAATTATGCAAATCCAACTTAGAGAGGTGGTGAAAACCACATGCAGGTAAGTGTTCGTGATAACAACGTCGATCAGGCGTTGCGCGCTCTGAAGAAAAAGCTTCAGCGTGAAGGCGTTTTTCGTGAAATGAAGCTCAAGCAACATTTCGAAAAGCCGTCGATCCGCAAAGCCCGTGAAAAGGCCGAGGCGATCCGCCGTCAGCGCAAGCTGGCGCGCAAGAAACTGCAACGCGAAGGCATGCTGTAAAGCATCCCCGATTGTTGAAACGATTGACCCCCGATTGCGCAAGCAGCGGGGGTTTTTTCGTATCCTGACGCTGTGGTCAGTGGGTCAGGCTGTCACGCAGCAACCGCGTGCGTTTATCCGAGATACAGGGCCGCGCGGTCAGATGCGGCACCTGTTCTGTCGCCATCTGCGGGAATAATGCATCCTGTTCGGCCCTTGTGTCAGGCGCATCAGTGGCGCCGACAAGTCCGGGCAAGAAACTTTCGCTGGCAAGACCATCGGCCCAGATCACCTCGTGGCAGTCAAACATCAGGTGGATATAGGTGACATCCCCATCCGGTCCGGCCGAGCGGATCGTGCCGTCATTCACCAGCTTGATCGCGGGCACCAGAACATCGCCCTCGCCAAACAATAATTCAGCCTGCCAGCCTGTGACCAGAATGCGGTGCTGGGGTGAGACCCGCAGGTCACAATGCGGGCAGCCCGCCGCAAAGGCATCTTGTTTGATTGTCACGGGCCGGAATTTTGGTTCATTGACCAGCACCGCCATCGGCAGGCGCGCGACACCGACCCAGCGGATCGGCTGCGCCCCGTGATCCAGCGTCATGACCAGATCGTCGACAGCCAGATCATCTATCAAACGATATCCGTCAGGCGTCAGCACCTGCGTGCCTGCGACAAAACAGGGCGGCGCGGCAAGGCTGGCATAAGTGTCAGAGGGCGTTTCAATATTTTGAAAAACCGTCAGCGGCACATTGATCGGCGGAAAGCCCCCCGCAGAACCGCCGGTGCTGCTGGAGACAAAGGCCAGCCCTTCGACGGTTGCAAAAGTGGCCGATGAAGGCTGGGGTTCACGAATATTGACGACAAGCAGGCGGTATAGATTGCCATCCGGGTCACGCACTATCAGAGCAAATTCGTTCTCGATGACCAGTCGATCGGCATAAGTGGCGCCATCGATGGTTTGCTCGCCATTCAACCGCTGCCGGCCGTCGTTATCGCTGAATTCCAATCCGGTCCGCGAGGCGCTCGAACCACGCCCGGAATCGACCGTGCTGTCGGTCAGGTTCACCGCTTCCCACTTATTGTTTTTCAGCGTGATGGTCTGGCCCAGAAGGTGGGCCCCCGTCCCTTGCGTCACGCCCGACAGTTGCCCACTCGAAACAGCGACATGCGCCGTTGGCAGAATAAAAATTGTCCGATCAACCAAAACCTTACCCTCACGCAGCAACACTGGCAGGCCGCATCTTTCATGCGGACCCATCCACTATGAAACGCGAGGTTGATGGCATTAATATGGCTTAACGATCCGTTAATGCTGCTCCGGCACCAGAATCTCGCGTTTGCCGACATGGTTGGCGGCGCTGACCACGCCTTCTTCTTCCATCTGTTCGACCAGACGCGCGGCCTTGTTATAGCCGATGGCCAATTTGCGCTGGATATAGCTGGTGGAACATTTGCGATCCTTGATCACGATTGCCACGGCAGTGTCGTAAAGCGCGTTTTCCAGATCGGACCCGTCGCCCAGACCCAACACCAGATCAATGCTGGATTCGTGATCATCTGACGGCCCTTCGACCACGCCGGACATATATTCAGGCGGCCCAAAGCCTTTGAGGTGGTTGACGATTTCCTCGACCTCTTCATCGCTGACAAAGGGGCCGTGGACGCGGGTGATCTTGGACCCGCCCGCCATGTAAAGCATATCGCCCATGCCCAGCAATTGTTCGGCCCCCATTTCACCCAAGATGGTGCGGCTGTCGATTTTCGAGGTCACCTGAAACGAAATCCGGGTCGGGAAATTGGCCTTGATCGTCCCGGTGATGACATCGACCGAGGGGCGCTGCGTGGCCATGATCAGGTGAATACCCGAGGCGCGCGCCATCTGCGCAAGGCGCTGGATACAGGCCTCGATTTCCTTGCCCGCGACCATCATCAGATCGGCCATCTCATCCACGATGACGACGATATAGGGCAGCAGTTCCGGCTGGAATTCCTCTGTCTCGAAGATCGGATCACCGGTTTCATCGTCGAAACCAGTCTGCACGGTCCGGCTGAACATCTCGCCCTTGGCAAGCGCCTCTTTCACGCGGCCGTTGAAACCGTCGATATTGCGCACGCCCATCTTGGACATCTTGCGATAGCGTTCTTCCATCTCGCCCACGACCCATTTGAGCGCGACAACCGCCTTTTTGGGGTCGGTGACAACGGGCGACAGCAGATGCGGAATGCCGTCATAGACCGACAGTTCCAGCATCTTGGGGTCGATCATGATCATCCGGCATTCCTGCGGCGTCAGCTTATACAGCAGCGACAGGATCATCGTGTTGATCGCGACCGATTTGCCCGACCCCGTGGTCCCCGCGATCAGCAGATGGGGCATCTTGGCAAGGTTCGCGATAATCGGCTCGCCGCCAATATCCTTGCCCAAAGCCAGCGGCAGTTTCTGGTTGCCATCACCGAAATCGCGATGCGACAGGATCTCGCGCAGCACCACCTTTTCGCGGTTCTCATTGGGCAATTCGATGCCGATCACCGACCGGCCCGGCACGGTCGATACCCGCGCGGACAAAGCCGACATCGACCGCGCGATATCATCGGCCAGCCCGATCACGCGGCTAGCCTTGAGGCCCGGCGCCGGTTCAAGTTCATACATCGTGACCACAGGGCCGGGGCGCACGGCGATGATATCGCCCTTGACGCCGTAATCATCCAGCACGCTTTCCAGCATGCGGGCATTTTCGCTCAGCGATTCGTCGCTCAGATGGTGGCGCTGGATCTCGATCGGATTGGTCAACAGCGACAGCGGCGGGCGTTCGTAATCGGCATAGGGATCATCGAAATTCAGCGCAGGCTGCGCCTCGGCCACGGCCTGACGCGACGGTTGCACAGCGCGTTTGGGCGGGTGTTGCACGACAGCATGTGGCGCGACAAAGGCTGGCGCAGGCGGAACCGGCATATGCGGAGTCGCCATATAGGACAGATCATCCTCATCATCATCCGCATCGTCGAACAACGCATCATCCTGTTGCGGTTCAGGCACGACCAGCGGCGGGTAAGGCGCATAAACCAGCGGCTTCGGCCCGCGCCCGGCGGTCAGGGACGGCTCGATCCGCAGACCGGTCGGCGCGGGTGGAGGCGCGGTGCGGCTGCGGATGGCATCGGCGATGCGCGCGCTGACGCGGGCGGTATCGGCCAAAGGTTCGGCATCCGTCAGACGCGGTTCAGGCGTGACCAATTCAGGCGGCGGCATCGGGTCATTGCGGCGCAACAGGCCAGACAGGAACCCGCCCGCAGCGGGGGGGGCTTCGGGGGCCATATGACGCGCCGGCGCTGTCAGCGGCGGCGGCGCGGCAGGGATCTGCGAGGCGGTGACAGGCGGTTCCTCGGTCGCAAAGGCGGGACGCGCGCGCACCACGGCAGCCGCGCGCAAGCGGCTCTCGAAGTCAGAGACCATCGCGGGGTCCTGCGGGCTGATGCGCTCATCAGTCACCTGCGGATCAGCAAACATCCGGCTTTGCGCCCGGCGGGCCTGCACAGCCGCCGTCGCCACATGCGCGCCCTGCGCCGACAAAACCGCACCTTTGCCCATCATCCGCAGCGCGAAATCATAGATCAACACCGTCCCGCGCATGACAAAGCGCAGCCCCTTGCGCAATTCGGGGCGGGTGAAACCCAGCAGGAAAGTCAACAGCGCCACCAGCACGATCGCAGTCAGCAACGACAGAAACTTGACCCCGAACACGGTGCCAAACGGCAGAACCGTCAGCAAAACGCCCAGCACGGTATCGCCAAACAACCCACCCATGCCGAAATTGGCAGGCCAATCCTGCGATGGGGCCAGCGTCGCGGCATAGACAGAGGCCACCACGACAACCACGGGGGTAAACATGGCGCGGCCGATCACACGGTCTTGGCCGTAATGAAACAAAAACCGCAGGCCCGCCGCAATCAGCGTCGCGGCAATGATCCACGACCCCAGCCCGATCACCATCATCAAAGGCGCCGCAACCGAGGCCCCGACATGGCCCAGCCAGTTCTGCACCGGCGCATCGGTCGCGGAAATCCAGCTTGGATCATCGGGCGAATAGGTCCCGATCACCACCGAGAACAAGGCCCCCACCACGATCAGTGCAAGGCCCACCAATTCGCGGCTGCGTTTTTCCAACGCGGCCTGCGTATTGCTGTCGAAAAGCGGATCGCGCTGCCGGGACTGATAAGATGCCATCGGGGATCTCCTATGTGTATAGACAGTCGCGGATCAAAGTCAGACCGCGCTGCATTTCTTGTGTCGGGGCCACCATGGCGACCCTGATATAGCCGTGACCGGGGTTCTGGCCGGCGACATCGCGGCTCAGATAGGCCCCCGGCAGCACCCGCACGCCGGTCTGCTGCCACAGCTTGACCGCCGCCGCGGCACCATCATCCACCGGCAGCCACAGGAAAAACCCCGCCTGCGGCGATTGATAGCCCGGCACATGGCCAAGGATGTCATCGGCAATTTCATATTTGCGGTGATAGAGCGCCCGGTTCTCCACAACATGGGCTTCGTCCGCCCAAACGGCCGCCGCAACCGATTGCAAAGGGCCGGGCAAAGGCGCACCGGCAAAGGCACGCAGCTGGCGCAGCCGCGCGATGGCATTCGGGCCACCCGCGGCAAACCCGCAGCGCAGACCGGGCAGGTTTGATCGTTTCGACAAGGATTGAAAAATCACCACGCGGTCAGGATCAGCCCCCATCGCCATGGCGACCTCTAACGCACCGGGCGGCGGCGCATCGCGGTAGATCTCGGAATAACATTCATCGGCGAAGATCATGAAATCATGCTTTTCCGCCAGCCCGATCAGCGCGCGCCAATAGGCCTCGGAGGCGACAGCCCCCTGCGGGTTGGCGGGTGAACAGATATAGGCAATCGCCGTGCGGTCCAGCGTCTCGGTAGGCAGGCTGGCAAAATCGGGCAGATGGCCGCTGGCCGATGTGGCGGCGACATAGACAGGCTCGGCCCCCACGGACAGGGCGGCCACACCATAGACGGGATAAAACGGATTGGGCATCAGCACGACAGGGCGCTGGCCGGCCTTGGTTTCAGGGCAGAGCGCCATCGCGGCATTATACAGCCCCTCGCGCGTGCCATTCAGCGCGATGATGCAATCAACCGGCAGATCCAGCCCGTAACGGCGCTGCAAGAACCCCGCCATCGCCGCCAGCAGATCGGCCTGGCCTTCATTGCTGGGATAGCTGTTGAACCCGCCAAGATGCCGTTCCAGCAGCGGACCGACAAAGCCGGGAAAGGCATGGCGCGGCTCTCCGATCGTCATGTTGATGACGTCGGGGGCCTGTGTCGGCACGTCCAACAGCGCACGCAAGCGTGGCCAGGTCGCGACCGGAAGATCCGAGAACCGCGCGGGGAAATCCATAACTGCCTCAATTCGCGGGATCATTTCGCCCCGCTTTCAAAGCAAACTAACGCAGCAAAGGCGCTTGTGTCCAGAACTAGCCTTGCAGGAACCGGAATTTGTGGCTTTTCAGACGGCTTTGCCCCTCTTCCGAGCCCAAATATCCCCGCCGGAGGCCAAAATCTTTTATCCCAACATCTTTTATCGCAACGCCCGCGCCGCCGCTGCCGCCAGCCGCAGCAGCCGCGCCTCGGACCCGGTCTGCCCGTTGAACATGATCCCGCAGGACGGCACACCCGTGGGCAGCGTGATCGAACAGACATCCAACAGGTTCGCCACGCGTGTATTGCGCAAGGCCAGCAGGTTTTCGGATTTGTAATAGGCATCATCGGTCAATAATCGCGCAGCCTGCGGCGGCAGCATCGGCGCGGTGGCCATGATGACAGCATCGAATGGCGCGGTCTCGGCGGCATATTCTTTGCGGATCCGGCGCAAGATGTTCCAGCCCTCGACAAAATCGGGACCAGAGACTGTCTTGCCGCCGCGCACCCGCTCCAGGATCTGGGGAAACATCTTTTCAGGATGCGCCTCGACCCGGTCACGCCACCAGCCATAGCTGTCAGCGGCATAAAGATTGCCCGCGATATTGAACGCATCGAAAAGCTGCGAAAAATAGCGATGCTCGATCTGCGCGCCTGCTGCGCGCAATTTCGCGACACTCGCCGCGAATGCCGCGCGGGGGGCGTCGCGCATATCCTCGGGCACGATTGTGTCCAGCACCATCAACCGCATGCCGGTCAGATCAGCGCCGCCCAGATCGACAGGGCCCGACCCTTCCAATGCGGCCAGCAGCAATGCGGCATCCTCGACCGACCGGCATAGCGGGCCGACCGTGTCGAAGGTCAGGCAGAGCGGCACGACCCCCTCCAGCGACAGCCGGCCATGGCTGGTTTTCAGCCCCACAAGATCGTTCCAGGCCGCAGGGATGCGCACCGACCCGCCCGTATCCGTGCCGATCCCCGCCGCAGCAAGGCCAAAGGCCACCGAGGCCGCCGCCCCCGATGACGACCCGCCCGCCACGGCAGCCACGTCATTGACACAAGGCGGCGTGGCGGTGATCGGGTTCAACCCCAGCCCGGAAAAGGCAATTTCCGACATATGGGTCTTGCCCAGACAGACCAGCCCCGCCGCCGTCGCGGTGTCCAGCACGGCGGCATCGGATATGGGCACGCGGCCCGCCATCAGGGCGGTGCCTGCCTCGGTCCCGATACCGGCGCTGTCGAACAGATCCTTCCACGACACCGGCACACCGTCCAAAGGCCCGCGCCGGAACCCCGAGGCCGCGCGCTCTGCCGCCGCTTTCGCCTCGGCGCGGGCGCGGGCATGGGTGACGCGGGCATAGATCCGGTCGCGGTATTCATGCGCATCAATGGCGGCAAGATAGACCTCGGTCAGCGCCACGGGGTCAATCGCCCCCGCTGCAATCCCGCGCCCCAGATCCGCGGCAGTCATCCAGCGCCAGTCCTGCATCATTCAAACTCCTGTTTGGCGGGACCGTAGCGGCGCAAAGGCGCATGGACAATCCCGCGCAAGCGCCCATATTGCGCCTTATGAAAACAGATATCCTTATCGTGGGCGGCGGGTTGAACGGGCCTGCCTTGGCTTTGGCTGCGGCACAGGCGGGGTTCACCGTCACGGTGATCGACAGCCAGCCCCTGCCTATCCACAAGGACCCCGGCTTTGACGGGCGGTCCTATGCGCTGGCGCTGACCTCGATGCGGTTGCTGCGCGGCATCGGCATCTGGCCCGAGATCGCCGCCCATGCCCAGCCGATGCTGGAAATCAAGGTCACCGACGGGCGCGCAGGCGAAGGCCCCAGCCCCTGGATGATGCATTTCGACCATGCCGAGATCGAGGAAGGCCCGATGGGATACCTTGTCGAGGACCGGCATCTGCGCCGCGCTTTCCTTGATGCGCTGGCAGCAGATGACCGGATCACCCATCTGGCAGGGCAAACCGTGGTGGCGCAGACGGTGACGCCGGGCGGCGTGCAGGTCACGCTGGCCAATGGCGATAGGCTGGACGCCAGCCTGCTGATCGGCGCGGATGGGCGCAAAAGCGGCACCGCCGAACGCGCCGGGATCAAGCGCAGCGGCTGGGATTACGGGCAGACCGCCGTGGTCTGCGCTGTGGCGCATGACAAACCGCATGGCGGGATCGCGCATCAGTTTTTCATGCCCGCAGGCCCGCTTGCGATCCTGCCGCTGACGGAAAACCGCTCCTCCATCGTCTGGAGCGAAGGGCGCGCCCGCGCACAAGAGCTGATCGCAATGGATGATGCGGCGTTTCTGGACGCGCTGAAACCCGCCTTTGGCAGCTTTCTGGGACAGATCAGCCTGACCGGCGCACGCTTCAGCTATCCTTTGAACCTGACACTGGCCAACAGCCTGATTGCCGACCGTCTGGCGCTGGTCGGCGATGCGGCCCACGGCATCCATCCGATTGCCGGCCAAGGGCTGAACGCCGGTCTGCGCGATGTGGCAGCACTCGCCGATGTGCTGGCGCAGGCCCGCAGCCGGGGCGAGGATATCGGCAGCGCCCAGACCTTGCAGCGCTATCAGGCATGGCGGCGGTTCGATACGACGACGCTGGCGCTGGCAACAGATACGTTCAACAGGCTGTTTTCCAATGACAATCCTTTGATCCGCGCCGCACGCGATATCGGCATGGGGCTGGTCAACAGCGCCCCCCGCCTGCGCCGCGGCTTCATGCGGCAGGCGGCCGGGCTGAACGGCGATTTGCCACGGCTGATGCAGGGTTAGGTCACGGGATAGCGGTTCACGTCGATCTGGTGCCGCTGACAGATCATATCGATATAGCTTCCGCGCGGCGGGATGCCGCCGCAGTGATGGCGCAGATCGGTGCGTGTCTCGCCCTGGAAATGGTGAAACCGCACCCAGGGTTGCTCATAGCTGTCAATCGGTCTTTCGGGGTCTAGGAATCCCCGCGCTGGCCAATATGTATGCCAATGCTGTCCGCGCCCGATTTCACCAGTCATGTTCAATGCCCAACGGGTGACGCTGGGACCGGTTGTTGTCCAGGGCAGATCATAAAGCGAAAGCTGTCCGTCAGTCTGATATTTGGTGACAAGCGACTTGATCTTGTCAGGCCCCAGCCAATGGGGCAGCGGTGCCTCTGAGGCAAGGAATGTCAGGATCAGTTTCAACGCCAGCGAATCTCGCGGCAGGCGCAGGACGCAATTGTTGACCGCGCTTTTGCGCCTGACGACACCGAATAGGTAATCGGACGAAAAATCCAACGGGTTGACGCAATAGATGTCCAGATCGACCCAGACATGATCGGTCTTTTGCAAAAGATATATACGAAACACATCGGAATAAACCGCCGCCCGCCGCCGGGATGTGGGTTCTTTCTGGAATTCCGCATCCGAATAGATGGTCCTTGCATCATGCAGGATCACACCCTCTGGCACCTCCATCTGCAGGTCGAGAACATAGAGATTGAACGTATAGCCATGGTCCAGGAAGGACTGGATGCAGACTCTTTCCACATATGACAAAGGCGATCCGAACCAGAAACTCGCAACTTGAAAATCCACAACCTTAACCCTGACACCACTGCAAACACTGTGGCTAGGTCTACGGATAGGGACCAAGCATTGTCAACGACATCGACCGCCCGGCATATAGCGCTGGCAGATTACGCGAGCTGTCGCGCCTCATCCACCAGCATCACCGGAATCCCGTTGCGGATCGGAAAGGCCAGATGGGCGTTCTCGCTGACCAGTTCCTGCCGCTCGGCGTCATAGCGCAGGGTGGCGTGGGTGATGGGACAGACGAGCGCCTCCAGCATCTTGGGGTCGAAACCGGTATCGCTCATTGCATCACACCTTCGCCATTGCCGCCGCGCAGGGAATATTCCATCAGCGTCAGCAGGGTTTCGCGCCGCGTGGACAGCGACGGGGCTTCCAGCAGGGCCTGTTTGTCCTCGGGGGTGAAAGGGCAGAGCATCGACAGCGAATTGATCAGCAATTCATCCTCTGCCTCGCTCAGACTGTCCCAATCGGTCGATAACCCATGATCCACCAGAAAGCGGTTCAATGCTTTCATGAAACTGTCGCGGTCAAAGTTTTCATCCTTTTCCACTGGACCCAGATCACGCGAAAACCCGTTCCAGTTCACCTTGCAGCGGCGATAGGGGGTGAAACCCTCGACCTCTTCGACGATGCGGAACCGCGACGCGCCCGACAGGGTGATCATATAGCGCCCATCCTCGGTTTCCGAAAACGCGGTCAGCTTGCCCGCGCAGCCGATGCTGTGCAGCTTGCCCGCCGCGCCGGGGGCGTCATAGGGTTGCACCATCCCGATCAACCGCGAGGATGTTTTCATCACATCGTCCAGCATCGCCAGATAGCGCGGCTCGAACAGGTGCAGCGGCAAGCGCGAACGCGGCAAAAGCAGCGCGCCGGGCAGGGGGAATACCGGAATCGTCTCCGGCAGATCAGTTGATGATATCATTGGCATGACATAGTCCGCCTTTGCCCTCAGGCAAATATCATCGACGACAACCGGCGCCGCCCGGCCAGCACGATCGGGTCCTTGGCATCGCGGGCGTCGAAAATCTTGAACAGCTGGGTTTTTGCGGCCCCGTCGTTCCAGTCACGGTCGCGGCGGAACAGGTCCAGCAATTCATTCACCGCCTGTTCCACCTGCCCATTGGCATGCAACGCCACGGCCAGATCAAACCGCGCCTGATGGTTGGCGGGGTCCGCATCGACCAGCGCCTGCAATTCACCGACAGGTCCGGCATTCGCCGCCTCGCGCAGCAGGATGATCTGGGCGTGCAAGGCTTCTAGCGCGGGATCGGTCGAGATTTCGGCAGGTGCGCCGTTCAGCGCCGCCTCGGCCTGATCGATATCATCCAGCGCCAGATAGCAGCGCACCAGCCCGGCATAGGCGGCGGCATTGGCGGGGTCTTCTTGCAGGATCGCGGCGAATGTTTCGGCCGCATCGGTCACGGCACCTTCGGTCAGCATCTGGTCGGCGGCCGCAATCGCATCGGCCAGCCCGTTGTCAGGCTCGCCCGCCAAAGCCGCGATCTTATCCACGAAAGCGTTGATCTCGGAAGGCGGCAGCGCGCCTTGGAACCCGTCCACCGGACGGCCCTGATAGAACGCATAGACCGTGGGGATCGACTGCACCCGCAGCTGACCGGCATAGCCCGGGTTGCGGTCCACGTCGATCTTGACCAGTTTGACGCGCCCGCCGGCCTTGGTCACGGCGGCCTCGATGGCGGGGCCAAGCGTCTTGCAGGGGCCGCACCATGGCGCCCAGAAATCCACGATGACCGGCACATCCTGCGAGGCCGCGATCACATCCTGCGGGAAACTGGCATCGGTGCCGTCCTTGATCAGGTCAACTGGGGCCTGTGGTTGGGCGTTCAATTCGAGCATGGCGGTCTCCTTCAGCGGGCTTGCGGTATATATGTGTGCAATCACATCGCGCGCCAAGGGGCAATGTCGCTTTCGCTTGGGCCGCGGCAAGCATAGGCTGCGGGCATGAAAGAACCTGCGCTGCCCCGCCTTGGTGCGATTGCTGTTGTCCTGCATCAGGGCAAGGTCCTGCTGGTGCGCCGCAAGAACCCGCCGGATGCGGGGTTATGGGGCTTTCCGGGCGGGCATGTGGATGCGGGCGAAACCGCGCTGGCCGCCGCCGCGCGCGAATTGGCCGAGGAAACCGGCGTGATCGCGCGCCCGGTCCGCTATCTGACCAATCTCGACATCATCCTGCACGATGCTGCGGGCGCCTTGCAGTTCCATTTCCTGCTGGCAGTGGTGCTATGTGATTACGTCAGCGGCACGCCTGTTGCCGCCGATGATGTGACGGATGCGGGCTGGATCGCTGTTGCAGATGTGCGCACCTTGCCCAGCAGCGCGGATGTAGACCGCATCATCGCCTTGGCCTATTCGACCACGCCTACGATCGGCCCCATCTGAGCGCCAAAATCCGACCGTCCCAGCGCGGGCGCATGCAGCCGCGACACCTTGCCATCGAAATAGAGCGCATTGGGCAATTGCAGATGATCGCGGAAAAAACTGGCAAATTCGTGGAAACTGACCGCCTCGTTCGAGATCACGAAAACCGCGCGGTCCCCGTCAACGCTCGTGCCGACACCATTGCGCAAAAACCGCGACGTGCCATCGGGCAGAAACCGTGGATGCAGCGCGCCATCGATCACCAGCATCGGGCCTGATTGCGTCGCATCGCGGCAGGCAGGCGATTCGGCGACATAGCGCAGCGTTTCGATCACCTGCGCGGTGGTATCGGTGATGCAGAAGACGCCATTGGGCAAAAGGCCGAAATTGCCGGGCCCGGCATTGGGGATGACGCGCATCACCTGCACCCCGTTTTCGACGTAATGGCCCACGGGCGCGCGGTCGGCATGATACATGCCCGCATTCATCGCAAAAGGCAGCGCGGTCACACCGGCCAAGCCTTCGATGGCGCGGAAACTGCCAAGGATGCGATCCTCATCCTTTAGAAACAGGCGCAGATCATCCACTGCCGGATCGACATCGCAGGCGGTATAGCTTTTGCCCAGATAGGTGATGTTCTCGCAGGTCACAGCCGCCGCAGGCAGGGCAAACCAACCGATCAGCAACGCCAGCGCCAGTCTCACTCGTCCAGATCCTGCCTGACGTGATCCTCGGCCAGCAGGGCGCGGGTCGCATCCATCTGGTCAAAGGTGCCATCCAGCTGGAACCGCAATTCGGGCGCGAATTTCATCGTGCCGCCCTTGACCACCAGATGCCGAACCTCGTGACGGTTGCGGCGCAGGGCGTCCAGCGCTTCTTCTTTGCCGATCCCGCCAAGCGGCAGGATAAAGGCGGTCGCGATCCGCAGGTCGGGTGACATCCGCACCTCGCCCACGGTGATGGACATGCGCGCAAGGTCGGGGTCGTGAACCTCGCCCCGTTGCAGGATTTCGGACAGGGTCCGGCGGATCATCTCGCCCACGCGCAACATGCGCTGCGTCGGGGCCTTGCCATCGCGTTGTGTGTTCTTTGCCATGCCCCGCATGTAATCACTGTGACCGGCAAAGCCAAGCAAGGCTTTGCACCGGGGGCAAAGCGCCGCTAAGACGGGACGAACAATTTGGGGGCGGATATGACCGACACACCGGGAATCGTGATCACAGGCGGATCGGGGCGCATGGGCCAGATGCTGGTCAAGGCGGTGCTGGCGTCCGACAAATGCCATCTGGCGGGCGTGCTGGAACGCGCAGGCCACGACTGGATCGGGCAGGATATCGGCACGGCGATGGGCGGCCAACCTGTAGGTGTTGCCGTCACCGATGACGCGCTAGAGGCGTTCGCCCGCGCGCAGGCCGTGATCGACTTTACCGCACCTGCCGCGACCCTGGGCTTTGCCGCATTGGCCGCACAGGCGCGCGCGGTGCATGTGATCGGCACCACGGGCCTGTCGGACGCCGACATCAAGGCCATCGACGCCGCCGCACGCCATGCGGTGATCGTGCGGGCGGGCAATATGTCACTGGGCGTCAACCTGCTGGTCAAGCTGACGCAAAAGGTGGCCGAAGCCCTCGACCCCGATTTCGACATCGAGATCGTCGAGGCGCATCACAATCAAAAGGTCGATGCACCCTCTGGCACGGCGCTCATGCTGGGCGAGGCTGCGGCCACGGGGCGCGGCGTGACGCTGTCCGATGTCCGCGACGCAGGCCGCGACGGGATGACCGGCGCGCGCAAACGCGGCGATATCGGGTTTTCCGCGATCAGGGGCGGTGACATCGTCGGCGAACATGACGTGATCTTTGCCGCCGCCGGCGAACGGATCGTGCTGCGCCATCTGGCGACCGACCGTGCGATCTTTGCGCGGGGCGCGCTCAAGGCCGCACTTTGGGGGCAGGACAAGGCCCCCGGCGCCTATGACATGATGGATGTGCTGGGGCTGTAACGCGCCGCACAGGCCAAGATCCGCCAAAACAACCGGCCCGAGTGAACCGACCGGATCATCCTTGCGTAAAACCAAGGAATGCATCCGAGGGTGACCATGAAGAGATTGATTTTGGCGCTTGGTCTGTCGCTGACAGCCGGCGCAGCATCGGCAAGTTATGCGCCCGTGACCGACGAGCAAACATTTCTGTCGCTGGTCAACGGCAAGGAATTGCGCCACCGCTTTTACGGGATCACGCTGAATGTTCTCGATAGCGGCCAGGTGATCGGCAGCGCTATCGGCTGGGGCGTCGAAGGCACCTGGAGCTGGCAGGACGGCTATTTCTGCCGCGAGCTTTACTGGGGCGGATCGCTGATCCCCTATAATTGCCAATTGGTCGAGATCAACGACGACCTGATCCGTTTCACCGTGGATCAGGGCGCTGGCCGCTCTGCCGCCTTTCGGTTGAGATGATCAGCCCATATCGGGGCTGCCGTAGCGCAGCAGCACCGGCACGACCAGTTCTTCCTCGTCAACCAGATGGCGGTTCAGCAGCTTTTCCAGCCGGGTCAGCTCTGCCTGAAACGCAGCGGCCTTGTCCTGCAAGGCATCGCGCGGGCCAGCCGCCTGCAACACGCCATTGGCGCTGGTGACAAAAGAGGCCAGAAACTCGTCCAGCGCGTGATGGTCGGCATCCAGAATGTCAAAGCCACGGCTGATCCGCTTGTCCTTTTGCATCAGCTTGGGGAAATAGACGCTATCCTCGATCGTGTGGTGTTCATGCAGGCCATTGACGAACATGCCGCCATAGCGCGACAGATTCGCGGCAAATTGGTCGGGGGCCAGTTTGCGGTCCAGCAGCTTTTCCGTGACGCTGCCCATCTCGGCCATCAGGCGACGGAACATCAGGTGCCGGTCCAGCCAAAAACGGATCAGCCCATCGAAACCGGGGTCATTTTCCCAGGCCTCACGCGGGTAATCCGCCAGCAGCACGCGCAAGGCATCGGGCAGTTTTTCACGGCTGATCAGGGAAAGTTCATCGGACATCAGTCATTCCTCTTGGCGTCATCGACAGCTAATACCTGCGCGCCGCCCTGACCAGTCCCGGCGCTGTTCACAGGCGCAGGTCTGGTCCGGCAAGCACGCACGATTGCTAATAGTCCCGCTCAAAGAAAATCCCGATACCGGTGTCACCTTCCTCGTCAACGCCGCCCTTGGCCACGATTTCATCGGTGATATCGAGGTTAAGATTGATCTCGGTGCCACCATCGCTGCTGATGGTGACATCGGTATAGACGTTTTCGGACAGATAGCGCCCGACGCGCAGGGCGGCATTGCCTTGCTCGTCGGTGGTGACGTCGAAATCATCCAGCCCCAGGCTCTGGCGCAGCTGGTCAACCGCGCCGCCACCGCCGCCCGCCAGCGTGCTGATCGCCCCCGCCAGCTGCACCGCCTGCAAGGGGCTGATGCTTTGCAGATCGCGGCCGAAAATCAGCTGCGCCAGTATTTCATCCTGCGGCAGGTCGGGCACGGATTCAAAACTGACCTGCGGTTCACTGGCGGGGCCTTCAATGACGATGCTGACCTGGGTCCCAGTCGCGCTGGTGGTCGAGGCGACCAGCCGGATATAGGGTTCAAATTCCCCCTGTAGCGACGCGCTGCCTTCGGTCAGCTCAAAGCGCTGTTGCAAGATGTCGATCCGCCCGCGCAACAGATCGAACCGTCCGACGGGGATCACCTCGGCGCTGGTCCCACCGATGGTCAGCCGGCCGCCCAGTTCAGCATCCAGCCCACGACCGCGGATGAAAATCCGCGACGGCGCGTCAATCACGATATTAAGCGGAAAGGCGCGCCGCGTGCCGGTGCCGGTGCCATTGGCCTGCGCCCCGCTTGGCAACTGGCCCGCGCGGGCCAGCGTGGTCACAGCTGCGCGGTCAGGCTGCAAATGGACAACCTCGGGCAAGGCGCCCAGCGTGCTGATCGTCGAGGACGGCACTTGCACATCGGTCTGGCCCAGCGCCAGCTGTCCGTCGATCCGCGCGCCCCCCCGCAACGGGCCTTGCAGGGTAATCATGCCCGCGACACTGGTCCGGTATAGCTGCGGGTCTTGCAAAACGACATCATTCAGGCGGATGGTCAGATCGGCCTGATTGCCCTCGCCCAGCCCGACAGGGCCGGTGATCGCCAGATTGCCGCCGCCCTCGACGCCAGAGCGCAGATCAACACGCGCTGTCCCGTTATCCAGCCGCACCGCCCCCGTGATCGCGCTTAATGCCTGCCCCAGCGTCGGCGCGGCAAGGCGACCATTGGCAAAGGTGATCTGCCCGCTGAACGCATCAAGCCCCGGTGGCCCCTCTGCGCGCAGGTCGAAATTGGCGGTCCCGCTTAACCGGCGCGGCTCGATCGCGGTATTGACCAGCGCCAAGGGGGCCGCGCCCGTGATCGCCAGTGACAGCGCACCCGATTGCGCGACTGTGCCCTGCACCTGCGCGGTCAGCCCGCCGGGTCCGGTGCCGGTGGCATCCACACCCCAATTGCCCGCCGCATCCAGCGATGCGCTGCCGGTGGCGCGCACCGGCCCGCTGATCTGGTCGGTCAACAGGCCCACGTCGCGCAAACTGGCGTTGAACCGGCCCTGCCGGAACCCCGCATTGCTGTTCAACGCGCCGACAAAGGACACTTGCGGCGTCGAGATCTCAAGCGTGCGCACCTCTAGCACGCCATCGGCCCGGCCGATATCGGCGGTGATCCGGCCGGTTCCGGCCAAAAGCGCATCCGCCGTCGGATTGCCGATGGCCAGATCTTCGCTGCGCAGACTGACCTGCGCATCAAATGCGCTCAGGTCAGGCACCACGCGGCCCTCTGCGCTCAGGTCAATACTGCCCCGCAAGGGCCGCCCGGCCAGCCCGGCATAGGCGGCAAGATCGGCCACCTGCGCCGTCAGCGCGCCGGTGGTGACGAAATCGGCGGCGCGACCAGCCACAACCGCATCAAAGCGCAGGGCGGTATCAGGCCCCGCGATCTGCAACAGCGCCGCCGTTTGCCCGTCAGCGGTCGGCGCGGCGTCAAGCGTCAGGGCCAGCGGCCCTTGCAGCGCAGGATCGATCAGCTGGGCATCCGCGATCTGCAGCGCAAGATCGGCCGTCATCGGCCCGTCCCGCCGCACATCTGCCGCGCCGCGCAGGGTCATGGCCGGGGTCTGCACCGAAAGATCCGAAATCTGCAGCGCATCATCCGCAGGGCGCACGATCTGGGCGGCGATCTCGCCCGTTCCCGCCAAAAGCGGGTCAAGCCGCGTGACCCCGGTGATCAGGTCATCTGTGTCGCCGCGCAGATCCAACGTGAAACGCGATCCATCATCCAGCACGAAACCTTCAACATGCACCGCCGCTGCCCCCGCCAGCGGGCGCCCCGCGACACCGGCATAAAGCGACAGATCGCTGACATCGGCGGCAAGCGCGATATCCAGTCTTTGCCTCTCATCAGCCAGCGGCGCAACCGTGCCGGTCATCCGGTAGGTTGCAGCAGGCGCATCACCCGCCAGCGTGAACGCGATCTGGTCATCCGCCGACAGCGTCACCCGCCCCTTTGTCGAGGCCGCGCCGGACAGTTCAGGCAGCACGACCGACAGATCCCGCAGCCGCGCGGTGACATCCGCCACCGATCCGGCACTGGTCGCGGTGGCGCTGGCGGTGATCTCTGCCGCGTCAGTTGCCACGCGCAGATCTTGCAGCCGTGTCCCGTCACGATCGCGCACCAGCGTGGCCGCGATGCTGCCATTGCCGGCCAGCACCGCATCGGCCTGCGCCACCCCGATGCGCAGATCCTCGGTGCTGCCTGTCAGGCCGATGCGGAACAGCCCGTCCAGCGGGGTCAGATCGGCGGCGATATCGAAACGGGCGCTGCCGCCCAGATCCTGACCCAGCAGCGTGGCAAAGCGGTCAAGCCCGGCCACCTGCAAGGCGATGGCAGCCTCGGTCTGAAAACCCTGGCCCGCGCCTGCGATTTCGGCCTCGGCCGACAGATCGATACCCGCCCCTGCCAGCGACAGGCGGGTGATGTTCATCGGGCGCCCTTCGATCCGTTCCAGCGCCAGCGCGCCTTGCACCGCATCACCCAGGGCCTGCGCCGCCGCGCTATCGTCAAAGGCAAGGCGCTGCGCGCCATAGGTCAGATCGGCGGTGACCCGCCCCTCCAGATCGCCCTCGCCGGATTGCAGGATACCACCCCCCTGCAGGCCCAGCCGTGCAATCGACAGGCCCGGCCGTGCCAGCCCGTTGATCGTCATATCCAGGGTCCAGGCGTCGGATATGGCCGCGTCATAGGCCAATTCCAGCGTGACACCATCGACAAAGCTGCGCGGCCCCGGCAGCGGCAACAGCACAGCCTCGCCCGCAGCAGGGGTGATGCCGCCGGTGATATTGATCACCTCTGGCCAGCCCTGCGCCCCGATCCGCATGCTGCCGGACAGGCGCGCGCGGCCTGCATCCAGCGTGATCTGCGGGATATCGATGCGGCCGTCGGCAGCCCGGTTGAACGCCACCCGCACCTGCGCGTCACTGCCAAAGAAATCACGGTATTCCGGCGCGAAAAGCGCGGAAATGTCCCCCCCGGCATCCAGCCGCACTTGCTGGCGGCCATCATCCTGCGTCGCCAGGCGGAAATCCCCCGCCAGACGGTCCTGGCCATCCGTCGCCAGCGCCAGGCTTGCGCCAAAATCATCCAGCGGCCCCGCGCCCTGCACCGTCAGCGCGACCGAGGGCCGCCCCGGCAAATCAAGCAGGCGCGCCGCGATCCCGTCGGGGCCTTCGTTCAGGTCCAGCAAAAGCGACAGGATATCGGTTTCATTGGAATAGCTGCCCGCGATCTGGAACGCACCTTGCTTGCCCTCCAGCCGGGTCGCCAGAATATCCGCACTGCCTTCGCCGCCCGCCAGCTGCGCCGATCCTTGCAGGCTGGCGACAACAGGTTCGCCCAGAAAGACCTCGGCGATCTCGATCCGGGCGATGTCCAGCACGTCAATCGACAGGCTGACCGGCAAGTCCGGCAGGGCAAAGGGCTGCGCCTCGGGCGAGGGGCCAGTGTCACCGCCCAGCGGCGCGCGCGACAGGATCACGCGGCCCGCGCGCAATTGCTGCACGCTGATCGCGCCGCGCAACAGCGATGCGCGGTTCCATTGCAAAACCAGATCCTCAAGCGTCAGCCAGATACCTTCGGCATCGGCAATGGTCATCTGCGCGATCCGCGCCTCGGAACTGAGCGCGCCTTCGAAACCGGTGATCGTGACATTACGATCCGCGCCTGACAGGTTGTCCTCGATCAGGCGGGTCAGATAGCCGCGGTCATCCTGCGCGGTCTGTGCGACCAAGGACACAGGCAGGACCAGCAGCAGCAAGATCAGGCAAAGATGCTTCAAAACGCTTGTCCTATGCCGATATAGACCTGCACGCTGTCGCCCGCATCATCGCCGCTGGCGGGTGTGCCGATATCCAGCCGGATTGGGCCGATGCCGGTCTTGTAGCGCAGACCAACGCCTGCACCCGCATGCCAATCGCCAGTTTCGCCAGGGATGGCGGTCTCTCCGACAAAACCGGTATCGTAGAACCCGACCAGCGCGATCTTGTCGCGGATCGCATAGCGCGCCTCTAGCTGTGCGGCCAGAAATGACGCCCCGCCGCTTGTGACGGTTTGCCCGCCGACCTGCCGCTGCACGCCCAGCGATTGATAGGGCTGCCCGCGCACGGTGCCGCCCCCGCCCGAGAAATAGAGAAAATCCGCCGGGGCCTCGGCTATTGGCGCCCCCAGCAGGCTGCCGACAAGGCCGCGCGCGGCAAGGGTAAAGCCGTCATCAGCACCAAAAGACCGATAGACCCGCGCGTCGCCATAAAACCGCGCGCCGTCAAGATCGCGGTCAAAACTGGCAAAAGGCGTCACGCGCGCGTCAAGGTAATAGCCCGCGCTGGCGTCAGAGGGCGCATCGCGCCGGTCAAGCGTGGCGCGCAGCGGCAGGGTCAGCAAAGTGTAATCGCGTTTCCCCAGATCGGTGTCTTCACGCGCGGTCAGCACGCCGATCCCGCCCTGCAGGGTCAGATCATCGCGCAGATACCAGGTCAGGCCAGTCTCAACCTCGACCGCATCGATCAGGAAAGTGTCTTCATCCTGCCGCGAGGCTTCGGCGTTGATAAAGAAATCGGTATCAGGGCCGAATGTCGCGGGGCGGCCAAAGCTGCCGCGCAGCGCGTAATCCATACCTTCCGCATCGGCATTGATCTGCGACACGACCGCTTCGACGCGCAACCGTTCGGCCCCGCCCAGCAGATTGCGATGCAGCCAAAAGCTGGACACCGTCACCCCTTCGACCGACGACAGCTCCAGACCAAAGCCGATCCGCCGCCTTTTGGCCTCGTCCAACTGCGCGCGCAATCCGATCGTATCGCCCGGGCCAGCCTGATCGGCGGTGATCAACGATACGCTGTTGAACGTCCCTGTCCGGCGCAGACGCGCCTGCGCCTGATCCACGGCGGCGGGGGAATAGATCGCACCTTCGGGCAGCCCCGCGATGGCGCGCACCCGTTCGCTGCGCACCCGCCGGTTGCCCGAAACCTCCAACGCGCTGAACCGCAGCTGCGGTCCGGGATCAAGCCCGATGGTCACATCAAGCTTTGCATCCGGGTGTCGGGCGATGATCTGCTGGCTGTCCAGCTGCGCCAGCGGATAGCCCAGATCGCGCCAGCTGCGCAAAAATTGCTGCGCCGCCGCGCGTATCACCCCCGACCGGGCCTGCACGCGCGGGCCAAGATCGGCGGGGATATCAGCAGCGGGCGGCAAAGGCGCAATGGCGACCTCGCCAAAGGTGAATGGGACACCTGCGTCAACAGTGATCACGATCTCGCCAATGCTGGCGGGGGCAGCCAAAGGCGCAAGGTTCGCAGCCTCGGCCCCGTCAATCGTGATCGAGATCGTGCCGCCATAATATCCTTCGGCATAAAGCGCTGTCAGCAGGCGGCGGTAATCCGCGCGCGCGGCGGCGATATAATCCTGCGGCACCGCGGTCTCGTCCAGCGCGCGCAACAGCGAGGCGCGGTTCAACGCCTCGCGCGCGGTGGTCGCGATCAGGCGGATATCCTGCGCAATGGCCCCGCTCGCGCCAAGAACAAGGGCAATTGCTATCCAGAGCTTGCTTTTCACGCAGCGCCTTTCTCAAAGCTTTGGTCGCCTCTGACGATAGACCTAGCCCAATGGGTCCGGCTTGACCAATCCCCCAAGCAAACGTCCGCTGCGCCGATTGGTTCCGGCACCGCCTAGCCCCGGGCGAAAGGGTCGGTGGGATAGCGCACCCCTGCCAGATACAGCCCCTGCGGCGGACAGACCGGCCCGCAGGCGGCACGGTCCCGCCCAGCCAAGGCAAGGGCCACATCACCCGGCTGCCAAGCCCCCGCGCCGACCCGTTCCAGCGTGCCGACAAAGCTGCGGACCTGATTATGCAGGAACGACCGCGCGCGCACATGAAACCTGTATTCGGTGCCCACAGGGCGCGGCACGACCTCGATACGCAATTCATCCAGCGTCTTGACCGGGCTTTTCGCCTGACAGATCGACGACCGGAACGTCGTGAAATCATGTTGGCCCAGCAGGTGATCCGCCCCCGCCTGCATCGCCTCTGCGTCCAGATCGTGATTGACCCGCCACATCTGCCCCGCCTCGGACGTCAGCGGCGCGCGCCGCGATATCAGCCGGAACAGATAGCGCCGTTCCACCGCATCGAACCGCGCATGCCAATCATCAGCAACGACCGCGCAATCAAGGATCGCGACCGGATCGGGCTTGAGATGGTAATTCAACGCCTCGGACAGACGAAACGGGTCCCAGTCGCGCGCCAGATCGCAATGCGCGACCTGCCCTGTCGCATGAACCCCCGCATCGGTGCGCCCTGCGGCGGCGATTGTATGGGGGCCGGGTTCGAGTTTGGCCAAAGCCGCCTCGATCGCGCCTTGCACGGATGGCAGGCTGGTCTGCCGCTGCCATCCCGCAAACGGCGCGCCGTGATATTCAACAAGAAGGGCATAACGCGGCATAGGTCCCCGATTAGGCGAGCCGGTGCGCAAAATCAATCCCTACACATCCGCGCATGCCATGCTTATCTGTTTGCGAACGAGGAAAGGGCCGGTCTTGGGTATCGCCGCAATCGCCGATCAGATCACACGGGGCGTCGAAGGTGTGACCAGCACGCTCAGCGCGCCTTTCACCGAACCGGTGATCCGGCTGGGTGTCACTGGCCTGTCGCGGGCCGGCAAGACCGTGTTCATCACCTCGCTGGTCGCCAATCTGATGGATCGCGGGCGGATGCCGCAGCTGACCGCCGCCGCCAATGGTGCGATCAAGACTGCCTTTCTGCAACCGCAGCCCGATGATACATTGCCGCGCTTTGCCTATGAAACGCATCTCGCCCGTCTGACCGCGCCGGACCCCAGCTGGCCCGAAGGCACACGCCAGATCAGCGAATTGCGCCTGTCGCTGCGGGTGCAGCCGGGTGGATTACTGGCGGGGCTGTCAGGGCCGCGTGTGGTGCATCTCGATATCGTGGATTATCCGGGCGAATGGCTGCTGGACCTTGGCTTGCTGGATCTGAGCTATGCGCAATGGTCCAAGGCAGCACTGGACCGCGCCAAGGGCCGCCCCGGCGGTGATGCCTATCTGGCGCTGGCGGGGCAGACCGATGGCAATGCGGCTTTGGCAGAACCGCAGGCCGCTGAACTTGCCGCTGCCTTTACAGCGCATCTGAATGCCGCGCGCGCGGCGGGATTTTCCGATTGCACGCCGGGGCGGTTCCTGTTGCCCGGTGATCTGGCCGGATCGCCCGTGCTGACCTTTGCCCCGCTGCCGGGCGACGGTTTCGCGCGCAAATCCCTGGGGCGCGAAATGGCGCGGCGGTTTGACAGCTATAAAGCCAATATCGTGCGCCCCTTCTTTCGCGACCATTTCGCGAAAATCGACCGGCAGATCGTGCTGGTCGATGTGCTGGGCGCGATCCATGCGGGGCCTGCCGCGCTGGAGGATCTGCGCCGCGCGATGGCGGCTGTCCTGTCGGCCTTCAAACCGGGGCGGAATGCCTTTCTGACGCGGATCTTCAAAGGGCGGCGGGTGGAAAAGATCCTTTTCGCCGCGACCAAGGCCGATCATCTGCACCATTCCCAGCATCCGCAATTGACCGCGATCACGCAGGCCCTGCTGCGCGATGCGCGCGACCGTGCGGATTTTGCGGGCGCGCAGACCGCCGCGATGGCGATTGCCGCCCTGCGCACCACGGTCGAGGATACCGTCGATCATGCGGATGGCCGCCTTGATGTCGTGCGCGGCCGGTTGCTGGAGGGCGGCAAGCAGGCAGCGTTCTATCCCGGCAAACTGCCCGATGATCCCGCGCATCTGCTGGCCCCCGCACGCGAAGGCGCGGGTAAATGGCTCGATGCCGATTATAGCGTGATGAATTTCGCGCCTGCCCGGCTGACCCTGCGCCCCGGTGACGGGCCGCCGCATATCCGGCTGGACCGGGCCGCGCAATTCCTGCTGGGCGACAGGCTATGACCCGCAAACCGGTTCTGATTGATCTTGACGGGCAGGACATGGCCCGCCCCGACACCGCCCCCGCTGTCCCCGACGCAGTGCAGGGCGCCGCGATGCAACGCCTTGCCGTGGTCGCCAGCCGCCCGCCATCGCCGCTGGCGCGCTGGTTCTGGGGCCTTGCCCTGCTGCTGGCAGGCTTTGTCGTGTCGCTGGCGGCGTGGGATTACGTCACCGGATTGCTGGCGCGCGCGCCGGTGCTGGGCGGGATCGCGACCGTCCTGATCGGGCTTTTGCTGTTGGTGCTGGTCATCATCGGGCTGCGTGAATTATCGGCCTTTAGCCGCTTGCGCAAATTGGACGCCCTGCAGATCAGCGCGCGGGATGCGCTGGTCAGCAATGACCTTCACAGCGCGCGGCAGGTGATCGGCGCGCTGGACCAGCTTTATGCCGGGCGTGACGACACCGCTTGGGGCAAGGCAGAACTGGCGCAAAGGCAGGGCGATATGCTGGATGCCGATGCGCTGCTGGGGCTGGCGGAAACCACGCTGCTGCACCCTTTGGACCAGCGCGCCCTGCGCGAGGTGGAAGGCGCGGCCCGCCAAGTCGCGATGGTCACGGCCTTTGTGCCGCTGGCGCTGGCCGATCTGATCACCGCGCTGAGCGCGAATTTGCGGATGATCCGGCGGATCGCGGAAATCTATGGCGGGCGCTCGGGCACATTGGGCAGCTGGCGGCTGACGCGCGGGGTGTTGACACATCTGCTGGCGACAGGGGCCCTGGCGGTGGGGGATGATCTGATCGGCACCATCGCAGGGGGCGGGCTGCTGGCCAAAGTGTCGCGGCGGTTCGGCGAAGGCGTGGTCAACGGCGCATTGACCGCCCGTGTCGGGGTCGCGGCGATCGAGGTCTGCCGCCCACTGCCGTTTCACGCCAGCCCGCGCCCATCCGTTACCGCCTTGGTGCGCCGCGCGCTGACAGGCTTGTTCAGCCCCGCCTAGCGCAAACGTGGGGCAGGGCCAACCGGCACCGGCCCGACCAGCGCGACCCCGTCCTGAAACGTCAGGGGCAGGTTCAGCACGCCTTCGCCATCCACCATGAAGCCCGCAAACCGGGTGACGGTCTGGGCCAGCCCCGCGTCAATGACGCCAGAGGCAATCAACAGATCAATGACGGTTTGCCATTGCCGCGTGCGCAGCATGATCACCCCCGTGGGCATACCGGCCGCATCCACCGCGATATCGCCCGACATCTGCACGGTGACCGGCCCCCAGTCGATTTGCAGATCATCCAGCGCGATATGGTCCAGATCCGGCAGCTGCCCTTGCAGATTACGATCAAGCGGGCGGGCAAGGGTGAGGCGGGCCGCACCGCGCAGAGCGTCCAATTGCGGGCCAAGCTGGCCTTGCGGGTCGATCTGGTCGCGCATCAAGGCGGGAAAGGTGATGGCCTCGGCGGTCAGCGTGGCATCATAGATCGTCTCTTGATCCGGGGCCAGCGCAAGGGTCATGACCAATGCGCGCAGCCCCATTTGCCAACCGGCCTGCGACACGATTTCGGACCGGTCCATCCGCAGGCTGGCGCGATCAAAGGGCAGCCGTGTCGTGGGGCGCAGCGCGGCTGCGATCTGCCATGCCGCGCTGGTGATCTGCAAGGATTGGCCCGCGATGCGCAGATCCTGTTCCGGCGGCAAAGTGACATTGACCGCCAGCGGGCGCAGGCTATCGGCCTGCAGTTCTAGCCCCGTGCCCTGCCATGCCCATGCAGCATGGGTCAGCTGCAGATCGCCAAGCCTTGTCTCGAACCTTGCGGGGAAACCGGTTGTCGCGACAGAGCCGACCTGCATATCGACACCTTGCGCCGCCAAAAGGCGGGCCGCCCTGTCGGGTGCGGCTTGCAGCAGCTGCGATCCGGCAAACCAGTAACCGCCGAAAAGCAGCACGGCCAGGATCAGGATCTTGGTCAGGCGGGGCATGGGCGGTCTCCGTTTTGGCGCATTGTCCTGGTCGGGACATGCAAGGGGAAAACGCCCGCTTGTCAACCCTGCGGCTGGACGCTGTGCAGCCGGAACGCCGCACGCAGCCCATGCAAATTCACAGAGCGATCCAGCACCAGCGCGCTGCCATAGGCCTGCAACAGATCCGCCGCGATCGACAGGCCAAGGCCGGTCCCCGGTTTGGCATTGTCCAACCGCTGGCCACTGCCCATCGCAAGCGCGATCTGGTCCGCCGGAATCCCCGGCCCGTCATCTTCCAGCGTGATGACCACGCCATCCGCCTGCGGGCTGGCCGTCAAACGGATCGTGCTGTCAGCCCATTTCAGCGCATTGTCCAGCAGGTTGCCCAGCACTTCATCCAGATCGGTCGGGTCGATCCGCAGCCGCTGGCCGGGTGGATAATGCGCGGTCAGCGTCAGGCCGCGCTGCGCCGCCATATCGGTGAAAGCACAGACCATCCGACCCAAGGACCGGTCCATCTCGGTGACGGCGGGCAAGGCGGCGATGCCGGTCTGCGCGCGCATCCGGCCAAAGGCCCGTTTCAGCTGGGCATCCAGACGGTCCAGCGCGGCAATCGCCGCATCCACAGGCTGGCCCTGACGCGCCAGCGCGTCCAGTTCGTTGCGCATGATCGCGGCGGGGGTCTTGATCGCATGACCAAGATCGGCCGCCTGTTTGCGCGATTGCTGCACGATCTCGCGGTTGCGGGTCAGAAGCGTGTCGATATCATAGACCAGCGGGGCGACTTCCTCTGGGTATTTGCCGTGGTCCATGCCACCCTCGCTGGTCCAGCGTTGCTGCACATCGCGGCGCAGCTTTTCGATGGGGCGCAGCGCGACGGTGACCTGCAACAAGGCGCCGACGACACCGATCACCACGACGAAGGTAAAGGCCGTCAGCATGATTTCACGCAATTGGGCCAATTCTCTTTGCAGGCTGCGCAGCGATTTTGCCACCTGCACATGCCAGATATTGCCATCATCCAGCACCAGGCGGCGGGACATGCCGCGCAGCGGGTCACGCAGCGGGCCCAGCAAGCGCTCTGTCATGATCCCGTCAACGGCCATCGCAGGGCGCGGCAAGATATGATCGCCCAAAGACTGCGAGCGGAACAGCTGACCGGCTTCGTTTTCGACTTGCCAATAAAGCCCCGACATCGGGCGCAGATACATCGGATCACCCACCGCGCCCGCGATTGCCTCGGGGGTGTCGGCCACATTTTCGACGGCCGCGACCACCTGTGACAGGCGGGCCAGCAGCAATTCGTCGAACCGTTCTTCGGCGCCTTGATCAATGAAGGATTGCAGCCCGGCGAACCCCAAAGAGATTGTCACCGCCGCCCAGAGAATGCCGCCGATCACGGCCCGACCGCGCAAAGATGTCATTCGGGCGCCTTGATCATATAGCCCCGGCCCCGCACCGTATCGATCAGGCTGTCACCCAGTTTCTTGCGCAGACGGTTGATAAAGACGGCAATCGTATTGGACTCGCGCTCGCCATCATGATGATAGAGATGCTGTGACAATTCACTGCGCGACACCAACCGCCCCGCGTTATGGAAAAGATAGGCCAGGACCACCATTTCCTGCGCGGTCAGCCTGACGCTTTTTCCGGCGCGCATGACCTGATTGATACGCGAATCGAACAGGACATCACCCTGTTCGAAAACCGGGCTGGGCTGGTCGGATTTGCGCCGGATCATCGCCCGCAGCCGGGCGCAAAGTTCTGGCATGTGAAATGGCTTGGTCAGATAATCGTCAGCACCGGCATCCAGCCCATCGACCCGTTCGGTCCAGCCATCGCGCGCCGACAAGATCAGGACCGGGGCGCGCATACCAGCAGCGCGCCAGTTCCTGAGCACCTGCATCCCGTCGCGGCCGGGCAGCCCCATATCCAGCACGATCGTATCATAGGACTGCAAGAGGGCCAGACGCTCGGCGGTGATACCGTCATCGGCGATATCCACGGCATAGCCTTCGGTCACCAGAACGGTATTGATCTGCTGCGCGAGCATGGGCTCGTCTTCAACCAAGAGAATGCGCATGATTAACGTCACAATTGTAAAGCAGGTTGCAAGGCCGGTGCGGGATGCTTGCGGTCAGGACAATCGGCAAGCAGCGGATAATGTATCATTCATGATCATCTCTGCGCATGCAATCGGAACACCGGAAATTGTGAAAAATTGGTAAATGGCGGCCCCCGCCATGGCCGCCGGGGGCAGGGCTGCGATAAAATATCGCATCGCGCCGCGCGATCTTGCACACATACAAAGATCCCAGACAGCGTGGCCGACCCGCCACCCCGACGGCATGATGATGGCCGTGATCGCGATGGCAGGCTGGCCAGATTGATCAGGCGCATGATCTGCCGCCAATAGACGAAGGTGTCGTGATGTTCAATTTTGCACCTGCCATTCCGTCGCGCCGGGACTTTGAATGGTGTTCCTATCTGCGCCGGTTCGGGACCACGGGCGACGCCATGGAAAGGCTGCTGCATGATCTGGGCGTCATGGATCATTCGGGCTGGGCCGATTGGCAGCCCAGCGCGCTGACCCGCACCGGCGCGCCAACCAATGTGGTCTTTGCCAGCGGCAGGCGGGGCCTGCAAATCACCACGGAAATCGACGATCCCGGCAAACCGGCACAGGACAGGCTGGACAAAGCCTGCCGGATCATGGCCGATCTAGGTTATCCGCTGCCCCAACCGGCGCTGCGCGACGTGCTGGCGGCGGCGCAGGGTGCGGGGCCATTGATCTATGGCGCGCGGCTTGCCATCACGCAGCATGCGCAAAAGCGCGAGATGCGCCTGCTTGTCGAACTGCCCGCGGCGGCGGCGGATCTGGGCGCGCTGCTGACCCCCGCGATCAGCACCGCCCTGTCGGGGATCGGCAGGCATGATGTCAGGCTGACGCAGCTTGCCTGTGATGGCAGCACGGGCATCAGGACGTTGCACGGCACGATCAAGCGCGCGACGCTGGCGCATCTGCCCTTGCTGGCCGAGATCGCGCAGGTCTCGCCCGATCTTTTGGCGCGGGCGATTGAGGGGCTGGCCGATGCGGCACCCGGCGCGCCCTTGCCGCTGGGCGATCTGCATTTCGCGCTGGCGACCCGCCATAAGGCCGCACAGCCACCTGTGCTGACGCTCTTTCTTGGCGCGGCAGAGCTGCTGGGCTGCGATGCCAGGATCGCCCGGCGGATCAAGGCCTGCGGCGGCGCGCGGCTGCATGGATATAGTGCGCTGCTGGACGCGCTGGCGCCGCTGCATCTGCCCGGTGTCACGCATCACGGCAGGATCGGCCTGACCGCACGGCAGGGGGCCATGCCGCTGCTATCCGTTGATGTTGCCGCCCCCTGGGCCGATCCGGCGGAATAACGGGCGGGCGCGCGCAGGGCAATTGACCCGGCCCGCGCCTGTTTTAAACTGACCCCGCCACAACCCAGAGGAATGACGCAATGTTTCGACACGCCCTTGCCGCCGCCCTGCTGCTGACGGCCAGCCATGCAGCGGCGCAATGCGTCGGCACCAGCTATATCGACCTGCTGACCCAGGATCAGCTGGCGCAGCTGGATCAGGCCACCGCCGATCTGCCCTATGCCGAAGGGCTGATCTGGGATGCCACGCGAGATGGCAAGGCCATCACCCTGGTCGGCACGATGCATATCTACGACGCGCGGCTGGAACCGATCTTTGACATGATCGCGGCGGATGTGCTGGCTGCCGATGTCGTCCTGCTCGAAGCAACCCCCGACGACCAGCGCGCGCTGGAAACCATGCTGGCCGCACGGCCCGAGATGGTCATGATCACGCACGGCCCGACCCTGCCCGACCTGCTGGATGCGCAGACCTGGGCGCAGCTGTCCAAAGCGGCCAGCGACCGGGGCGTGCCGGGGTTCATGGTTGCGCAGATGCAGCCTTGGTATCTGTCGCTGCTGCTGGCCATCCCGCCCTGCGCGATGATGGATCTGGCGCAGGGGATCAGGGGGCTGGACGCCATGATCAGCGATCTGGCCAGCGCAAATGACATTCCGATGCAGGCGCTGGAACCCTATACGACCCTGTTCGAGATGTTCCAGACCGGCACAATGGAGGAACAGATCGACATGCTGCGGCTCAGCCTTGTCAGCCCCGAGATGCAACAACAGATGTTCGTCGCCATGCTGGACAGCTATTTCAGCAATCAGATCGGGCGGCTGTGGGAAATGTCGCGCCTTGCGGTGGCTGATACACCGGGGCTTGATCCCGCAACCGGTGCCGCGATCTTTGCCGAGATGGAAGACATGCTGCTGGTCCAGCGCAACCGCAACTGGATGCCCGTGATCGCACAGGCGATGGCCGACCATGACCGCGCAGTCCTTGCCTTTGGTGCGGCGCATCTGTTCGGCGATTTCGGCGTGCTGCAATTGCTGGAAAACGATGGCTGGGATCTGGCACGGCGCGACTGACCGGATCAGCCTGCCGCATCATCCAGTTCATCACCGTAATCGGCCAGCCCCTTGCGCCCTGCAGGCGTCACATCGAACACGCCGCGCGCGACCCTGTGAAACCAGCCATAGTGATTATCCGCCATGATCCGCGTGGCCTGCGGCACCTCGGCCCAGGTCTTGACCTTGGCGCCCTGTGACGGGCCATGCACTGCCAGAAACCGCGCGCAGCGCAAAGCATCCTGCCGGTAGCCGGTGATGATGCCGTGGCGCGTCGCACCGCCTGCGTTCGGATCGCCCTGCAAGCGGTCAAAAGCACGCAACAGCCGCGCGCGTTTCGGCTTTGACAACCGCGCGGCATAGGGGCCGGGATCGGCCAGCACCGTCACGAACCCGTCGCGCAAGCGCACCGTCATCACCCCGAACCCGATCCGCCGCGCCAGTTTGACATTGGCCGCCAGCGCCTTGGCCCGCCCGCCCGCAGGCACTGCGACATAGACCAGATCGGTCAGCGCCAGCCTGTCCACCGCCTGATGGAACAGCCCCAAGGTGAAGCCGCGTTTCAATTCCACGATCAGCAGATCATCGCCGCGCCGCGCCACAATATCGGCGGCCCCCACCTCGCCTTTGACATCATAGCCGCGGGCCTGAAGATAGGCTTTGACGGGCGGGTAAAGATCGGCCTCTCGCGGGGCGTTGGGGGACATGGAAGGCACCTGCACAAGTGTCATCAAAGGCTTCTATAACAAGGATTGCATGGGGTGACACTGCCTGCCGTCGCTTCTATATACGGGCCAAATCCGTATCCAATGAAAGTCCTGATCATGACAACGCTCGTTTTCGGCCATAAATCCCCTGACACCGACAGCACCGGATCGCCGCTGATCTGGGACTGGTTCCTGAACCATACCGGCATCCCCGCCAAGGCCGTCCTGCTGGGCAATCCCAATACCGAGGCCGCCTTTGTTGCCAAACGCTGGGGTTTCGATCTGCCGCAGATCATCGGTGATGTGGAGGCAGGCCAGAAATGCGTGATCGTGGACACCAACAACCCTGCCGAATTGCCCGCAGGGATCAATGCCGCCGATGTGGTGGCGATCATCGACCATCATAAACTGGTCGGGGGTTTGGAAACCAAAGCGCCGATCAACATCACGATCCGCCCGCTGGCCTGCACCGCGACGATCATGCATCAGATGATGGGCGATCACGCGGCCCATATGCCCGAAGGTATCAAAGGGCTGATGCTGTCCTGCATCCTGTCCGATACGCTGGCGTTCCGGTCGCCCACGACAACGCCGGTGGACAAGGAACTGGCCGAACAGCTGGCCGCCGATCTGGGGCTTGACCTGAACGGCTATGCCGATGAGATGTTCACCGCGAAATCCGATGTCTCTGCCTTTTCCGACGAAGAATTGCTGCGCATGGACAGCAAGGAATATGCCGTCGCAGGCACCAAATTCCGGATTTCCGTTCTGGAAACCACCTCGCCGCGCGTGCTGCTGGACCGCAAGGACAGCCTGATGGCCGCCATGCCCGGCGTGGCTGCGGCCGATGGTGTCGATCAGGTCGTGCTGTTCATCGTCGATATCCTGAACGAAGAAGCCACATTGTTGGTCCCCAATGATCTGACCAAGGTGCTGGCGGAAAAGTCATTCGGCGCAACCGTGGATGGCGACATTGTTGTCCTGCCCGGCATCATGAGCCGCAAATTGCAGATCATTCCTGCCCTGACCCTGTAAAGGCCCACCATGACCCGGATTATCGACAATTTCGCCGCGATTGCGGACCAATATGATGTCGCCTTTGTCGATCTCTGGGGCTGTATGCATAACGGGATCAGCGCCTTCCCCGAGGCGGTCGCGGCGATGCAGGCCTTTCGCGCGGGCGGCGGCAAGGTGGTGCTGGTCACCAATTCGCCGCGCCCATGGGAATCGGTCGCGCGGCAGATCTTCGCAATGGGCGTCCCCGAGGATGCCTGGGACGCTATCGCCACATCGGGCGACAGCGCGCGCGCGGCGATGTTTCGCGGCATCGTCGGTCAAAAGGTCTATTTCATGGGCGAAAGCCCGCGTGATGATGATTTCTTCACGCCGCTGCGGATCATCGAAAACCCCGTTGATATCCAGCGCGTGCCGCTGGATCAGGCCGAAGGCATCGTCTGCTGCGGCCCGTTCGATCCGATGGCCGATATCGCCGTGAACCGTGCCGATTTTCTTTATGCGAAAACAAAGGGGCTGAAACTGCTCTGCGCCAATCCCGATATCGTGGTGGACCGGGGCGAGGTGCGCGAATGGTGCGCCGGCGCGCTGGCCGCGCTTTATACCGAAATGGGCGGCGAGAGCCTTTATTTCGGCAAGCCGCATCCGCCGATCTATGATCTGGCACGGCGCAGGATGGCGCAGCTGGCGGACTTGCCCCAAGACCCGCGCATCATCGCCATCGGCGATGGTGTGCATACCGATATTCTGGGCGCGATGCAGGAAGAGATCGATTCGCTGTTCATCACCGGCGGTCTGGCGATGGTTGAAACCCAGACCAAAACGCAGCCAGAGGCCAAGGCCCTGGACCAGTTTCTGACGCTGGCACAAACATCCGCCACCTATGCGATCGGTTTCCTGCGCTAGACCCCTTGATCTTTCTGCGTTTGCAAAGTAATAAAGTTTCAATATCTAGCTTTTATATGGCTTTTTGTTACTTGAAGGACCGGACATGTTGGACAATGCACCGCGCGGCACGATCTGTATCGAAGATATCGAAATCGGCATGGTCCGGTCTTTGTCCAAGGTCATCACCGACCGGGATATCGAACTCTTTGCAGAGGTATCGACCGACCGGAACCCTGTGCATCTGGACGAAGATTATGCGCAGGACACGATCTTTGGCGGGCGCATCGCGCATGGGATGCTGACGGCGGGGCTGGTCTCGGCGGTGATCGGGGAACAATTGCCCGGCCATGGCACGGTCTATCTGGGGCAAAGCCTGAAATTCCTTGCCCCTGTCCGCCCCGGCGATCTGGTCACAGCCGAGGTCGAGGTGACCGAGATCGACCATTCCCGCCGCCGCGTGACGATGAACACGCGCTGCATCGTGAACAACAAAAAGGTGCTGACAGGCGATGCCACCGTGCTGGCGCCGTCGCGTAAGTTCGACTGATCTTGCACGGCCCTGCCTGTCGGGATACGCAGCTTTATGCGTATCATCCGCGACAGCGTTTTCATTGATCCAGCCGACCGTGGCGCCGCCGCGGCCATTGGCAATTTCGACGGTGTGCATATCGGGCATCGCGCGGTGATTGATATCGCCCGTGCTGCGGCCGATGCGGCCAAAGCGCCCTTGGGGATCATGACATTCGAGCCGCATCCGCGCAGCTATTTCGCCCGCGACACTGCGCCGTTCCGGCTGATGAACGCCGAGGCCCGCGCCAACCGTCTGGCGAAACTGGGTGTCGAAAAGCTCTATGAAGTGCCGTTCAACACCGCCCTTGCCAGCCTGACACCGCGTGATTTCGCACAAAAGATCATCCATGACCAGCTGGGTCTGGTCCATGTCGTCGTGGGTGCGGATTTCTGTTTCGGCAAGGACCGCAAAGGCACGGTCGCTGATCTACAGGCCTTTGGCGCGGAAATGGGGTTTGGCGTGACCATCGCCCCGATCATCGCGATCGCGGGGGCGAATATTTCATCCACCGCGATCCGTGCGGCCTTGACCGATGGCCGCCCGCGCGATGCCGCGGCCATGCTGGGCCATTGGCACCGGATCGAAGGCGCGGTGATCCGCGGCCATCAACGCGGGCGCGAACTGGGCTATCCGACCGCGAATATGTCGATTGCCGGGCTGCATCCGCCGAAATTCGGGGTCTATGCGGTCAAGGTCGATGTGCTCGAAGGGGCGTTCAAAGGCACATATTCCGGTGCCGCATCCATCGGCGTGCGCCCGATGTTCGGGGAAAATATACCCAATTGCGAAACCTTCATCTTTGATTTCAAGGGCGATCTTTACGGCACCCATCTGTCGGTCGCCTTGGTCGATTACCTGCGGCCGGAACTGAAATTCGACAGCCTTGATGCGCTGATTACCCAGATGGACGCTGATTGCGCGACAGCGCGGGATATCCTGACCGATGTGCGCTGATATCGCCCGCACCGGCCTTGCCCCCCGGTTCTGGACCAAAAAGCCGATGGACAAGCTGAACCGTGAAGAATGGGAGGCGCTTTGCGACGGCTGCGGCAAATGCTGCCTGAACAAGCTCGAGGATGAAGACACAGGCGAGGTCGCGATGACCCGCGTCGCCTGCCGCCTGCTGGATAATGAAAGCTGCCTTTGCGCCAATTACGCGATCCGGCACCAATTTGTGCCCGAATGTATCGTGCTGACGCCCAAAACCCTGGCCGACAACATGTATTGGCTGCCGCAGACCTGCGCCTATCGCCTTGTCGCGGAAGGGCGCGACCTGTTCGACTGGCATCCGCTGGTGTCGGGCGATCCGCAGTCCGTGCATCGCGCGGGCGTGTCGGTGCAGGGCATGACCATCCCCGAATTCGAAGTCGATGAAGACGATTGGGAAGATTACATTATCGAGGAGCCGCTGTAGATGTTTTTCGCCTCTGACAATGCAGGCCCCGCGCATCCCAAGGTGATGGATGCGCTGGTCAAGGCAAATTCCGGCTATGCCTTGGGCTATGGTGCCGACCCGATCATGGCCGAGGTGCGCCAGCAGATCCGCGATATTTTCGAAGCCCCCGAGGCGGCGGTCTATCTGGTGATCAACGGCACATCGGCCAATGCGCTGCTGCTGGCCACGATGTGCCAGCCCTGGCAGACGATTTTCTGCACCGATGTCGCCCATATCCACGAAGATGAATGCAACGCGCCCGAATTCTACACCCAGGCCAAACTGACCCTGGTACCCACAACGGCTGGTAAAATGACCGCCGACGCCCTGCGCGCCAAGATCAAGGCCGAGGAAACGCGCGGCGTTCACGGGCCGCAGCGGGGGCCTGTGTCGGTGACACAGGTGACGGAAAAAGGCACCGTTTATTCTTTGGCTGAGATCAAGGCGCTGACCGATATCGCGCGCGAATACGGCCTGCCCGCCCATCTGGACGGCGCGCGTTTTGCCAATGCGCTGGTCGCCCTCGATTGCACACCTGCGGAAATGACATGGAAAGCGGGCATTGACGCGGTCAGTTTCGGCGGCACCAAGAATGGCGCGATGGGCGTCGAGGCTTGCGTGATCTTTGACCCCAAACTGGCATGGGAATTCGAGCTGCGCCGCAAACGCGGTGGGCATCTGCTGTCCAAGCATCGCTATCTGTCAGCGCAGATGCAGGCCTATCTGGCGGACGGGCTCTGGCTTGACATGGCGCGCGCGGCCAATGCGCGGTGTGCGCAACTGGCCGAAGGGCTGCGGCGACACAACGTGGCGCGGATGCTGTGCGACCCCGCTGCCAATATCATCTTTTTCGAGATGCCCCGCCAGGATCATCAGCGGATGCTGGCTGCGGGGGCTGTCTATTACGTCATGTCGGGCGATCCCGATCAGGGCGATCCCGATGAAATGCTGACCGCCCGTCTGGTCACCGATTGGTCGATGACGGCGGATGGGGTCAGCCAGTTCCTTGGTCTGCTGCACGGATAAGGGCGGCCACCTCGGCTATATGGGTCAAGGGCAGCATATGCCCTGCCCCCGCCACGACATGATCCACCGCATCCGGCAGACGATCTGCCAAGGCGGCATGGATCGCGGCAATCACCGGCGGGCTGTCCGCCCCGCGGATCAGCGTCACCGGAACCGTCACCTGCGCCAGACAGGCCGCTGTCGTGATCCCGCCCCTGTCATCCTCGATCGCGCTGGCGCTGGCCCTGACCAGATGGATCCGGTCCATCAGATAGCTTTGGGTGCGCGGCGGCAGCCTGTCCCAGGGCAGCGCGCCCCAAAGCGCGTTGAATGTCGCGGCGGCGCGGGAATGGTCATCCGCCGCCATCGCATCCAGAAATGGCCGGAACCCGGCGGCGTGATCGGCATGGGCCGGCGTGCCACGGGCGGCGGCGAAATAGACAGGTTCTATCAGGGTCAGGCGGGTAACCAGATCGGGCCGGTCCAGCGCCAGCCGCAAGGCCACGGTCGCGCCAAAGGAATGACCGATCAGATGGGCCGGACCATCGCAACAGGCAGCAGCCCAGGCCACGGCCTGCGCCTGGTAATCCTGCGCGCCGTCCCAATCCGGGCTGCGGCCATGGCCCGGCAGATCGAACAACCGGGCCTGCCCGCCAATGGCCCCCGCCAGCGGCAGCAAGCTTTCATGCCGCGCCAGCATGCAATGGACCATGACGACAGGCGCGCCACGACCAAGCGTGACCTTATGCATCAGATCTTGCCGGACAGATGCATATCCAGATCGGTCAGGCGATCCTCGCCCCAGAAACGGGCATCGGTATCGGTGATGAAGAACGGCGCGCCAAAGGCCCCGGCCAGCACGGCATGTTCAAGGTTCTGCGCATAGGTATCAGCGCTGGTCATCATGTCGCGGTCCACCAAGGCGGGGTCAAAGCCTTCAGACTCCAGACATGCGCGGATCACGTCGTCCTGGCTGATATCGCGATCCTCGGCCCAGCAGGCGCGGGTGATCGCATGGACCAGCCCGCCGACATCGGCGCCGGTATTTTGCGCGGCAATGATCGCGAATGAGGATGGCGCGGGATTCGTGGGCCAGAAAGCCGGTTTCACATTCAACGGCAGCCCGGCCACCCTGGCGCGGCGTTCGAGGTCTTGCAGACGATAGGCCTGCCGGTTCGGATGCCGGTCTTTGGGCGGCACACCCC
Source organism: Yoonia vestfoldensis (assembly GCF_002158905.1). Classification (NCBI taxonomy): domain Bacteria; kingdom Pseudomonadati; phylum Pseudomonadota; class Alphaproteobacteria; order Rhodobacterales; family Paracoccaceae; genus Yoonia; species Yoonia vestfoldensis. The sequence goes on along the minus strand of NZ_CP021431.1, from coordinate 147,087 downwards.
CCGTGCGCGCAAACAGCGCCATGATATCGAGCGGCTTATAGGTGATCGTCGCGCCATGTTTACGGGCAATTTCAGCGGGACGCAGGCCACACAGATAGGTGTAGGGCGACATTGTGGCGAAGTAGCAGTCGATATGTGGCAATTTGGCTATCCTTGGCTAGCAGAATCTATGCGCGACGGTACGCCTGTGCTAGTCGGTGTCAACGCTCCGAATCTTTGACCGACATGTCTGTCCCAGCTGCCAAAGGACCTTTCCGATGCCCATCATAATGGAACCCAAGTTGATCAGCGGGAATGCAAACCTGCCGCTGGCCACCGCCATCGCCCGCCGGATGACGATGCACCGTGGCCGCGAGGTCAGCCTGGTCGATGCCCGCGTCGAACGGTTCAACGACGGCGAGATTTTCGTCGAAGTCTTCGAAAATGTCCGTGGCGAGGATATGTTCGTCATCCAGCCCACATCGAACCCCGCCAATGACAATCTGATGGAGCTGCTGATCATCGCCGATGCGCTGCGCCGGTCATCTGCGGCAAGGATTACCGCCGTGATCCCCTATTTCGGCTATGCCCGCCAGGACCGCCGGTCCAAGGCGCGCACGCCGATCACCGCGAAACTGGTGGCCAATATGCTGGTCGAAGCCGGTATCGAACGTATCCTGACCCTGGATTTGCACGCCACGCAGATTCAGGGTTTTTTCGATATCCCGGTCGATAACCTCTATGCCTCGCCGATCTATGCGCTGGATGCCAAACACCATTTCCGCGACGTGATGGATGATGTGATGGTGGTCTCGCCCGATGTTGGCGGCGTGGCGCGCGCGCGCGATCTGGCGCAGCGGATCGACGCGCCTTTGTCCATCGTGGACAAGCGGCGCGGCAAGCCCGGCGAAGTTGCCGAAATGACCGTGATCGGCGAGGTGAAAGACAAGGTCTGCGTGATCGTGGACGATATTGTCGATACCGCCGGAACCCTGTGCAAGGCCGCCGAAGTGCTGATGGATAACGGCGCGCGCGAGGTGCATTCCTATATCACCCATGGCGTCCTGTCCGGCCCTGCGGTGGACCGGATTTCCAAATCCGTGATGAAAAGCCTTGTTATCACAGATACGATTGCCCCCAATGCCGCCGTGCGGGGCTGTGCGAATATCCGCATCGTGCCCACCGCGCCGATGTTCGCCCAAGCGATCCTGAACACGGCCAATGGCACATCGGTGTCGTCACTGTTCGATCACAAGACGCTGGGGCCGATCTACGAAGGCCTTTACGCCGCCGAATAAAGACCCCCGGAAATGCAAAAAGGCCCCGCAATGCGGGGCCTTTTTCTGTCTGTGATCCGTTCAACCAAAGCTGGATTGATTGGGGTCCAGACCAATATGGGTGCCCACTGCGACCATATCGGCCAGCAGCTTGGCGGCAGCATCCACAACATCGGCATCCTCGTTCTGGGCGTCGCGGGCCTTGCGAAGCGTGTCATGCGCTTCTGCGATCATGCGATCATAGACCTCTTGCGTGACCTCGGACCGGGGCAGCGCCTGTTCCGCCAGCACGGAGACCGATTCCGCGTTGATCTCGGCAAAACCGCCAGAGACGACATATTCGTCCGCGCCACCATCATGCACCACCACCAAAAGGCCGGGGCGCAGGGTGGTGATCGTGGGCAAGTGGTTTGCCATCGCGGTCATGTCGCCTTCCGTTGCGGGAATGCGTACCTCGCTCGCCGCGACAGAGGCCAGACGGCGCTCTGGCGAGACGAGATCGAATTGTACATTTGCCATATCGGCAGCTCCTTATGCGGCGGCGGCGGCCATTTTCTCGGCTTTGGCTTTCACTTCTTCGATGCCACCGACCATGTAGAACGCACCTTCGGGGAAGTGATCGTATTCACCCGCAACCACGGCCTTGAACGATGCAATCGTGTCTTCCAGCGGCACCTGCACACCGGGCGAACCGGTGAAGACCTGCGCCACGTCAAACGGCTGCGACAGGAAGCGTTCGATCTTGCGCGCGCGGGCCACGGTCAACTTGTCCTCTTCGGACAATTCGTCCATCCCGAGGATGGCGATGATGTCCTGCAACGACTTGTACCGCTGCAACATGTTCTGCACATCGGCTGCCACGCGGTAATGCTCTTCGCCCACGATCGCAGGGTCCAGCAGGCGCGAGGTGGAATCGAGCGGGTCAACGGCGGGGTAGATACCCTTTTCCGAGATCGCACGGTTCAGAACGGTGGTCGCATCGAGGTGCGCAAACGAGGTCGCTGGCGCAGGGTCGGTCAAGTCATCGGCAGGCACATAGATCGCCTGCACGGATGTGATCGAACCGGATTTGGTCGAGGTGATGCGTTCCTGCATCTGGCCCATATCGGTGGCCAGCGTCGGCTGATAGCCCACGGCGGACGGGATACGGCCCAACAGCGCCGACACTTCGGACCCGGCCTGCGTAAAGCGGAAGATGTTGTCGACGAAGAACAACACGTCGGAACCGGATTGGTCACGGAAGGATTCCGCCATGGTCAGACCTGACAGCGCGACGCGCATACGCGCACCGGGTGGTTCGTTCATCTGGCCGTAGACCAGCGCCACTTTGGATTTGGTCAGGTCGTCGATGTTGATAACGCCGGATTCGATGAATTCATAGTAAAGGTCGTTGCCTTCACGGGTCCGCTCACCCACGCCCGCGAATACGGAATAACCCGAATGCACCTTGGCGATGTTGTTGATCAATTCCTGGATCAGAACGGTCTTGCCCACGCCGGCACCGCCGAACAGGCCGATCTTGCCGCCTTTGGCGTAAGGGGCCAGCAAGTCGATGACCTTGATGCCGGTGACCAGCACTTCGGATGCTGTGGACTGGGCCTCGAAAGGGGGCGCATCTGCATGGATCGAGCGGCGCTCGGTCTCGCCGATGGGGCCTTTTTCGTCGATGGGGGCACCGACGACGTTCATGATGCGGCCAAGGGTGGCGTCGCCCACGGGCACGGTGATCGTGTTGTCCTGGTCAATCACTTCCTGACCGCGGACCAGACCTTCGGTGCTGTCCATGGCGATGGCACGCACTGTGTTTTCACCCAGGTGCTGCGCCACTTCCAACACCAGTTGCTTGCCGTTGTTATCGGTGATCAGGGCGTTCAGAATCTCGGGCAGGTGATCGGTGAACTGCACGTCAACGACAGCGCCGATGACCTGCGTGATCTTGCCTTTTGCATTTGCCATAGTGGTTTTCTCCGGGGTCTAGAGCGCTTCCGCGCCCGAAATGATTTCAATCAGCTCATTCGTGATGACGGCCTGACGGGAACGGTTATATTGGATGGTCAGCTTGTCGATCATGTCGCCAGCGTTGCGGGTGGCGTTGTCCATGGCGGACATCCGCGCGCCCTGTTCGGACGCCGCATTTTCCAGCAAAGCGCTGAAAATCGCCGTGGCCACGCCACGCGGCAACAGATCGGCAAGGATTTCCTCTTCACCGGGTTCGTAATCGTAAAGCGTCACATCCGCATCCGCGTCCTGTTCGAACTTGGCGGGGATGATCTGCTGCGCCGTCGGGTGCTGTGTGACGACATTTTCAAAGCGCGCGAAAAAGATCGTCGCAACGTCGAATTCGCCACCATCGAAACGGGCCAGCACGTCGCGTGCGATGTCCTGCGCGTTGATATAGCCTACGCGTTTGACAGCCGACAGATCGACATGGCCCACCGCATAGCTGCCAAAGTCCCGCTTGAGCGCGTCGCGGCCTTTCTTGCCGACCGTCAGGATCTTGACGGTCTTGCCTTGGGCCAGCAGCTTTTGCGCATGGGTTTTCGCCAGCTTGGTGATGTTGCCGTTGAAACCGCCGCACAAACCGCGTTCAGCGGTCATCACGACCAACAGATGCACCTGATCGCTGCCGGTGCCCGACAGCAATTTCGGCGCGGTATCCGACCCGCCGACCGAGGCCGCAAGCTGCGCCATCACGGCTGTGAACCGTTCGGTATAAGGGCGCGACGCCTCGGCCGCATCCTGGGCGCGGCGCAGTTTTGCAGCCGCGACCATTTGCATGGCCTTGGTGATCTTGCGGGTCGATTTGACCGACGCGATCCGATTTTTCAGATCCTTAAGATTAGGCACGTTTTCGTCTCCTTATCTTAGGATTACGCGAAGTCGGCGGCGTATGCGTCCAGAGCGGCCTTGATCTTGGCTTCGGCGTCACCTTTGATTTTCGGATCTTCCTTGGTGATCATGTCCAGCACGTCCTTGCCGGTGGTGCGCAGATATTTCAGCAGACCAGCCTCGAAGCGACCGACATCCTTGATGGCGATCTTGTCCAGATAGCCCTTGGTGCCGGCATAGATCACGCAGACGATTTCCGCATTGGTCAGCGGCGCATATTGCGGCTGCTTCATCAATTCGGTCAGGCGTGCGCCACGGTTCAGCAATTGCTGGGTTGCGGCATCCAGATCGGACCCGAACTGCGCAAAGGCCGCCATTTCGCGGTATTGTGCCAGTTCCAGTTTCACCGGACCAGCCACGGATTTCATCGCATTGGTCTGGGCAGAGGAACCCACGCGCGACACCGACAGACCGGTGTTCACGGCAGGGCGGATGCCCTGATAGAACAATTCGGTTTCAAGGAAGATCTGACCGTCGGTGATCGAAATCACGTTGGTCGGAATAAACGCAGACACGTCACCACCTTGGGTTTCGATGATCGGCAGCGCGGTCAGCGACCCGGCGCCGTTATCCTCGTTCAGCTTGGCCGAACGTTCCAGCAGGCGCGAGTGCAGATAGAACACGTCGCCGGGATAGGCTTCGCGCCCTGGTGGGCGGCGCAGCAGCAGCGACATCTGGCGGTAGGACACGGCCTGTTTGGACAGATCGTCATAGATGATCAGCGCATGACGGCCATTGTCGCGGAAATGTTCGGCCATGGCGGTTGCGGCATAGGGTGCCAGAAACTGCATTGGCGCGGGGTCGGATGCGGTGGCAGCCACGACGATCGAATATTCGATGGCACCCGATTCTTCGAGCTTTTTCACCAGCTGCGCCACGGTGGACCGTTTCTGGCCGATGGCGACATAAACGCAGTAAAGCTTGTCATATTCGTTGGTGGCGGCGTCGTTATACGATTTCTGGTTCAGGATCGTATCCAGCGCCACGGCGGTTTTACCGGTCTGACGGTCACCGATGATCAATTCGCGCTGGCCACGGCCAATCGGGATCATCGCATCGACCGATTTCAGGCCGGTTGCCATTGGCTCATGCACCGATTTGCGCGGGATGATGCCGGGGGCCTTGCTGTCAGCGACAGCGCGCTTTTTCGCCTTGATCGGGCCTTTGCCGTCCAGCGGATTGCCCAGACCGTCCACAACGCGACCCAGCAATTCATCACCGACGGGAACGTCCACGATGGATTTGGTGCGCTTGACGACATCGCCTTCCTTGATCTCGCGGTCGGACCCGAAGATCACGACACCGACATTGTCGGTCTCAAGGTTCAATGCCATTCCGCGGATACCACCGGGGAATTCGACCATCTCACCGGCCTGCACATTGTCCAGCCCGTAGACGCGGGCAATCCCGTCGCCGACGCTCAGCACACGGCCGACTTCGGCCACTTCGGCTTCTTGACCGAAGTTCTTGATCTGGTCCTTCAGGATCGCAGAGATTTCCGACGCTTGGATCGCCATTATCCGACCTCTTTCATGGTGTTCTGGAGTGCGTTGAGCTTGGCGGCGATCGACGTGTCGATCATCCGAGAGCCCACTTTTACGATAAGACCGCCGATGATGCTTTCATCGACGGTTTGCTTGATGGTAACGGTCTTGCCCACCTGGCCCGAAAGCGTCTTGGCGAGCTTGTCGCTCTGCGCCTTGGTCAAGGATTTCGCGGTCGTGACTTCGGCGGTAATCTCGCCGCGTTCTTCGGCCAGACGATCCTGCAACACGGCCAGCATATGTGGCAGCACGAATAACCGCCGCTTGGCCGCCAGCAAAGACAGCACATTGCCGACGGTTTTCGACAGTTTCATCTTTTTCGCGATGGCCGCAACGGCCGCACCCTGTTCGTCGCGGTTATACAGGGGCGATGTCAGCAATGTATTGAAATCCGCACTGTCATTGATCGCGGCTTGCAGCGCCGCGACATCCGTTTCCAATGCCTTGATGTCCTTGCCTTCCTTGGCGAGGTCAAACACGGCCGTCGCATAGCGCGCGGCGATGCCTGTGGAGATACCAGCAGTTTCGGACACGTCCACCCTTCCGATGTCTTGGCCCAGCTTTACGACGACCCGAAAAAGGACAGCAAAGGGGCAGCTCATTAAGCCTTCGTTTACACGAAAGCATCAAAATCTTGCGCGATGTAGCAGACGTCCTACGGTGTCGCAAGCGCCATGCGACCAGAATCGGGTCGCGAAGCCCCGATAAGGACGGCATGACGCATGCGGGCCGCGATTTGCGCGCATCTGTGTCATTTTTCTGATAAATTCGACGCAAAATCCCGCAGGCCACACCGTCACCGATCCGGCCCCAATGCAGTCTGGCCATATGATCGGTTCAAAACAGATCGTGCCAGCCGGTTCCGTCAAAGCAGCGCAGCTTTGCAGTTGCAGAATCAAAATAGATATCGCCTGCCGCAGCCGTCACAGGCTCAGCCCCCGGTGCCAGCTGCAGAGCCTCGGCCAGCTGCACGCGCGCCGTGGCTGCGGCAATGGTGATCGCGGGTCGCCAGGTTGCACCATCGGGCGCGACCTTGATGCTGAAATCATCGCTGCCCGCCAGCCCCATTTCGGCCCGCCCGCCATAGCCTGTCTGAAACACCATGGCGGCGGTATCGGTCGCTGCCGCCTTGTTGATCTTGATCTGATGGCCGCCACCTTCATTGTCGAACAAGGCAGCGGGCGCGCGCAGGCTTAGCCGGTTGACCGGATCGGCGGTGGTATTGATCCCGATGCCGGGCAGATCCTGCAAATCGCCCTGCGCGACCCAGACCCCGCCTGCGCGCACATGAATAGCCGCCGCATCCGCAACCCAGGCCACCCAGCCATCCTGCGGCGCGACAAACAGCCAGCCGCCACCACGCCAAGTGGCGATCATACTCTCCTGCCCTGCCCAGTCATCCGTGGCACCGGCAGGCACGGCCCAGGCCTGGCCTTCCTGCGGGGCGGCGGGCGGCGTGGCCTGCGACACCGACAGCAGCGTCAGCTGCACGATCAGGTCCAGCAATTCGATCGCCTCGTTATGGGTGACATGCTTTTGCGCTTGGGCGGGCAGGATGAACGGCAAGGACAGGCGGGGGGATTGGTCAGACATCAGCTGGCACCTTTCTGAAGGGGGAAGCCGCAATCTACGCCCAAATGCTTAAATCCCCGCTGCAGCACCGTTACGGCGTTAATCAATCCTTAAGCCTGCTTGGCGACAAAGTGGTGACTGAACCTTGCAATGGGGCCGGCTGATGACAAAACGCGCGCTGATCACGGGTGTGACGGGGCAGGACGGGTCCTATCTTGCGGAATTCCTGCTGGCCAAGGGCTATGAGGTACATGGAATCAAGCGCCGCGCCTCTAGCCTGAACACGGCACGGATCGACCACATCTATCAGGACCCGCAAACCGATCATCCCCGTTTCATGCTGCATTATGGCGATCTGACCGATGCCTCCAACCTGACCCGGATCATTGCACAGGTGCAGCCGGACGAGATTTACAATCTTGCCGCGCAATCCCATGTCGCTGTCAGCTTTGAAGCCCCCGAATATACCGCCGACGTGGATGCCTTGGGCACGCTGCGCCTGCTTGAAGCGATCAGGTTTCTGGGGCTGGAGTCCAAAACACGGTTCTATCAGGCCTCGACCTCGGAATTATACGGGCAGGTCACGCAATCGCCGCAGACCGAAACCACGCCGTTTCACCCGCGCAGCCCTTATGGGGTGGCAAAGCTCTATGCCTATTGGATCTGCGTGAACTACCGCGAGGCATATGGCCTGCATGCCTGCAACGGCATCTTGTTCAATCACGAAAGCCCAAGGCGCGGCGAAACCTTTGTGACCCGCAAGATCACGCGCGGTCTGGCCAATATCGCGCTGGGGTTGGAAAACTGCCTTTATATGGGCAATATCGACGCCTTGCGCGATTGGGGCCATGCCAAGGATTACGTCCGGATGCAGTGGATGATGCTGCAACAAGACCAGCCCGAGGATTACGTCATCGCGACAGGTGTGCAGCATTCGGTGCGCGATTTCATCCGCTGGTCTGCGGCGGAACTGGGCCTTGATCTGGATTTTACCGGCAAGGGGCGCACGGAAACCGCCGTCGTCACCGCCGTGCGCAGCGATCTGGCCCCCAAGATCCGCGTCGGGGATACGATCATGCGGATTGATCCGCGCTATTACCGCCCCGCCGAGGTCGATACGCTGCTGGGCGATCCGTCCAAGGCGCGCAGACAGCTGGGCTGGACCCCGCAGATCAGCGCGCGCCAGATGTGCGCCGAAATGGTCGCCGAAGATTACCGCGCCGCCCGCAGGCAGGCGGTGCTGCGCGATTATGGGCTGGACCTGCCGATGGCGATGCAGGGTTAGACGGATGCGCATCTATATCGCGGGTCACAGCGGCATGGTCGGCAGCGCGATCCTGCGGCAACTGGCGGTGACCGGCAGGCATGATCTGATCACGGCGGACCGGCAGCAGCTGGACCTGACCGACCAGCGCGCGGTGCGCGATTTCATGCAGGCCCAGCGCCCCGATGCGGTGGTGCTGGCCGCTGCCCGTGTCGGCGGGATCATGGCAAATGCCACCTATCCGGCGGATTTCATCCATGACAACCTGATGATCGCCGCCAATGTGATCCATGCCGCCCATGCCGCAGGCGTGCAGCATCTGCTGCAATTGGGATCATCCTGCATCTATCCGCGCGATGCACCCCAGCCGATCACCGAAGAGGCCTTGCTGACCGGTCCGCTGGAACCCACGAACGCCCCCTATGCGGTGGCCAAGATCGCCGCGATCAAATTATGCGAAAGCTATAACCAGCAATATGGCACCGATTACCGGTCGATCATGCCGACCAATCTTTATGGACCGGGCGATAATTTTCACCCCCAGAATGCGCATGTCCTGCCCGCCCTGCTGGCGCGGTTCCATGCGGCGGCGCAAAGCGGGGCTGACCGCGTGACGATCTGGGGCAGTGGCACGCCCCGGCGCGAATTCCTGCATGTCGATGATCTGGCTGCGGCCGCCGTCTTTGTGATGGGGCTGGATGCCGATGCGCTGGCCGCCGAAACCCAGCCCACGCAAAGCCATCTGAACATCGGATCAGGGCACGATATCAGCATCCTCGATCTGGCCCGGATGATCGCCGATATCACAGGCTTCACCGGCCAGATTGTCTGCGACAGCACAAAACCCGACGGCACGCCGCGCAAATTGCTGGCTTCCGCGCGGATAGGCCGGTTGGGCTGGACCCCCAAGGGCGTTGCCAAGTTATTTTTACCGAACCGAATGCAACCTGAGCCAAGCCCGTCAGGCGGTCATCTCGCGGGCATAGTCGGCCCAGAGGTTGAACGCATCTGCCCTTGCATGACGATAGGAGTTAGCGGTGAGGCGATAGCGGCGAGGTTTGAAGATCGTGTTGATCTGGTCATGGGCTGCAAGGAAACGTTGCGCTTGTCTTGGCGATTTAAATCGGCCCATGATTTTCTCTCGTCGCCGCGTCGGCCTGTGGCTGCCTTCTATTCGATTGTTAAGCCCCTTGTGGGCACGGTGATCGGCTCCCGGTGCCTGGCGTGCGATTGGTTTGATGTAGCTACGCAGTTTGTCGGTGATGATCACCCTCGGTTGGCCAAATTGAGCAATCAGCTTTGCCAGAAAGCGCTTTGCGGCTTTGGCATTGCGCCGTGTTTGCATAAGAATATCAAGTGTGTCGCCGTTGGCATCCACCGCACGCCACAGCCAGTGCTTCACGCCATTGATCGTGATCACAACCTCGTCCATGTGCCATTTGTCGTTCGGACGTAATCGATCCCGACGGATACAGCCCGCAAAATGCGTGCCAAACCGGTTGACCCAAAGGCGGATAGCTTCGCGGCTGACAATCACGCCGCGCTCCGCCAACAGGTCTTCCACATCCGCCGTGCTCAGGGCAAAGCGGTGGTACGCCCAAACCGCATAAGCAACGACCTCACGCGGATAACGAAAGCCCTTCAGGCGCGGCATGGACGATGGGATTTGCATGCTGCACCTCTACCCAAGTCGAGCAGCACAAACAACTTGGCAATGCCGTACGGATGAGTAGCGACGGGTTCCAGGTGAGATAACGCGGACGGCTGGCGTAACCTGCTGAACGGGCTGATGAAGCGGTCTGCCGGTGCCGCCTGAGATGGCCATTAGCGAAGGAGCGCTCGTGTTTTACACGGCGCTGCGCATCGCTCTCCCCACGACACGCGAACAACGATTTTGGGTTCGCATTTTGTATATATGACCCAATTATGGTCCGAGGAAGTGTTGCAAGGCTGGGGCAGGGGGGGGGTTATATCCCCAGTTTCACGTGTCATTCAGGCATATTACATTCATATTGACCTAATACCAACATGATAGCAATATCTTATCGAACCGTTATAATATTAATATGATATTCTTGATGCTATGCGATTAATATTATATTGACATTAATATGCAGGTGCTAGTATCATTATATGATATCAAAATGAGGTTAACTTCATGTCAGTCGTTACATTCGCTAACCCCAAGGGTGGCACAGGCAAAACAACAACGTGTCTGCTCTTTTCAGAAGCTGCTGCTCAGATGGGGTACACCGTGGCACTCCTGGATTGTGACCCAAATCTAAATCTCGTCGGATGGGCTAAGAAACGTAGAGAAGAGGATAGGGGGGTCCCATTTCACGTTGAGTCATGTCGATCAGAAGATGAAATCATCGAAGTTGTAGAGCGATTATCAGCAAAATACGATATTGTCTGCTTGGATATGGAGGGGACTGCCAGTCAATTGGTAACCTTTGCTCTGTCACAAAGTGACATGTGTGTGATTCCGTTTGAACCAACGCCAATGGAGACCAGGCAAGCGGGGAGGGCGCTCCAACTGGTGAAACGAACGTCGAAAATGATTGGACGTGAAGTGAAGTACAGACTCGTGTTTACAAGGACAAATGCAGCATTTCAAACAAATGATGAGCGGGATGTGCGCCGATCGTTACCAAATGTAGAAATTCTGAAAACGTCAATCGTCAGACGATCGGCGTACACACGGATATTCCGTGAGGCTGACCTGCTTAGTGAACTTTTTGACAAAAAAGTAGCAAACGTAGACAAAGCAATTCAAAATGCTAACGCATTCACCAAAGAAATCATCCTAGAACTGGCGGAGATAAACAATGTCTGACTATGGCTTCGATGAGACTGACGAAACATTTACACCTCCGAAATTGCCCAAGCGAACCAGCAATACTTCGAAACAGAATGTTCAAACTGCTGTAAAGGCGGGGCAAGAAATCGGCTTTATTCCAAGAGATACTGCAAGCGTTGGTACGCACGAACCCAAGGATCGACGGCAGTTGAACAAGGAGCCGCAAGGCAAAATCCTAATAACTGGACCCGAACGTATATTGGCTCAGTTAAGAACTATTAGTATTGAGACTAACCAGCCGTACTGGAAGGTGATTGAGGCGTTACTCGAGCGCTATACAGAGACAGAACCCAACAGTGAGCAGCGTTGACCTGATACACTAACTGACATCTTCCGTTTGATAAATGGGGAAGATGTTAACCTGGATGGCCTTGTGCTGCACGGTTCAGCACTTCTTCGGCCCATTGGTTGAGGCTCTTACCTGACAGTTCCGCCGCCAATGCAGCCTTCCGGTGAACTTCTGGGTCAACGCGGAACATGACGCGGCCGGAGTAGGGCTTTTGTGGTTCTTTCCCAATCTTCGCACAGGTCTCAACGTAATCATCGACGGCCTCATAGAACGCTTCTTTTAGCTCTTCGACGCTGTCGGCATGAAAGCCAACACCGTCACGAATGCCAGCAATCTGACCCGTCAGGATCCCGTCTTCGTCGTCGTAAACCACGCGGGCAGCATAGCCTTTGTAAGTCATAGTATTTGTCATGGAGTAACCCCAATCCTTTCCAAAAACGCGCGTGCGGAACGAACCTGATAACGTTTTGCTTCCTTCGCTGGGTGCGGACGATGGAACGTCTCAACGACACCGTCCTTTACAAAGCGCACCCGGGAACCGTTGCCCTCGATTATTTCAGCGCCTGCCGCAATAAGCAGCTTTTCGATTGCCAACCATTCGATCGTTCCAGACACTGGGTCTGAAAAGACGTTATCAAGTGTCCTGCGATGTTTGTTGTTCATGGGACCACATAGAGCGTGATAGCGATTTATGCAAGCAGATGAGCGTGTCTTTGGTGCCGCGGCTACGCAGGTGAACCGTCTTAAATAACATAATCATTATTATGCGCCGCAACTATGAATTGTTAAAAAACTGTACGTTTCATTGCATAGTTGCACGGCATACCCTATCGTGCTAAAGAGCACACAGACTATAAGTGCGAGGATGTGGGCTGTTTCAGGGTGGGTAGCTCTACCTGAAGGTCACAAACTTACACGCCTAGCGCTTGCCGCAGACGCCCCCGGGCGGTGCTAAATCTATTTCTTATCAGAGCCGCCCGCCGGACGAGTCGGGGTAGGAGGTGGGGGGCGTGACGTCACTTGTGAAGTCGCCACGTTTTGCCCACCCTTTTGGATGCTGCCATCTCTGATGATTATTTTCTTCTCTGACATCTTTGTATCCTTCAGCTCGGTAGGGAAATTCCATCCAGATGCTGTTTTTTGGGCGCGACAGGTAGAGAAACGGGGGGCGTGAAATCTCGTTTCCGGCTTCATCATACACGATCACGCTTGCGAGCAAAATCTCGCGAAAATCTTCGCTTTCCGAATATGCGTTCACCCAGCCCGCGAAAATGAATCCGTTCTCAAGGTCTCGGAAGTGAACGTATTCCACGTTCGCTTGATCAGAGTTGAGAGTGTAGCTCCACACATCTTCATCACCATAGCGTCGAGTAGCTCCGATCTTATGCAGAAGCTTTACCAAAAGCCGAAATTTGACAATCCACAACCAACAGACCGCGAGGGAGAATGAAAGCGGAACCGACCACGCGATTTCATCCTTCAGCTCGAAGAAATTCACACTTTCTGGGCCGTTTACCAAATCCTGATACCCAAAAGACTTTCCGAATACTAGATAAATCAGGAACAGAACAGCGTATGTTGCCATTCCAAACATGAAGGCCCGGATCAGAAGCGTCGTTTGCTGGGGCTTCAAGCCTGCGCCGTACTTTGCATCAATAGTCGCCCAAATAATGCCGGGCATGAAAATAAGCGCCAATTGCGCGAGAGCAAAATCCACTACTGCCCCTCACACGAGTTTATTTTTGTTACGGTTGCGCGGTGTTGATGTGCTGTGATCGCTGCGACAGCATCAGCATAGAGAGCTGTATCACTTCGTGCTGGCGTATCGGTCATATTGCAGCCTCTAGCAGCGCGATTTCGTCTTCGGTCAGATCGAACAGGTCATAGACGATGCTGTCGATCTGGGCTTCGGCCTGGGCGATTTCGGCGGTCAGGCGGGCGATCTCGGCGCGGTCGCGGTTGATCCAGTCTTCCCAGTCGGAGCGATCGGCCAGCGGGATGTCGGCCTTGAACACTTTCTTCACCTCGGCGCGAAAGGCGGCGAAGTCGGGCATGGTCCACCATTCCTTGAGTTTGTTGGTCAGCTTGAATTCGCGTTCAGGCGGGCAGAGATCGGGGATGCGGCGGGTCAAGGCGGTTTGCAGGGTCAGGCGTTCCTGTGCCGCCTTGCTGGCTCGTTCACTTGCTACGGCGAGATCGGCCCGCGCCTTATCGTTCCACGCCGGGATGGGCACTTGTTCCAGATACTGAACCCGTAGCTCTAAGCGCCACTCGCCCCCGCGCATTGCGGTGCAAATGCCGCGTAGCACACCCCAGATCAGGGTAGAGTTCAACAATCCTAGAAGTGCCTTGTCTTCAGATGGAATGAGATAGGTTTTGTCGTTTGAAAAGTAGCCTTGCGGCTCAAAGGAAAACTTCCGGCCCTGCGAGAAGTGGGGATAACTGATCTTGGGCGCAGCGAAGTGGGGCGCATAGGCTTCTTGCGCCTGTTGCAGCTCGAACCATTCCTGTTTTGTGGCGCGGGCTTCCAAACCGGCCTTGAAGGGTAGTAGCCAGTCGCGGATGGCCGGGTAGTCGTCAATCTCGATCCGGTTCTTGGGAATGTAGATCAGCCAAAGACCGCGCGGGACCGCCCGCCAGCGTTGAAGGTCTTTGCCTTCAAGGAAGGGCTTCAGAAGATCAGCTGACCGGGGGTCCTGGGCGCAGAGGCGTTCCTTGGTGGCGCTGTCGATCACAAAGGCGGCGTTTAGGCCCGTCTTGATTCCGTAGAGCGGTGATCCGTAGACGTCCTTCAGGGTCCTTTTACCTGTTCTGATCTTGTCGCGCAGGGTGCGCAAGGCGGTGTTTTCCAGTTCCCATGAACCGGCCCCAAGGGCGGCCTGCGGATATGGCCCTGCGGCCTTTTCCCATGTGGCCTGAAAGTTGGTTTCTGGCAGGGCGTCCAGTTGCCAGAACCGCAGGTCATGCCCCTTCGGTGCCGATCCACGCTTCATGGTCAGAATGGCGGGTGTGGTGTTGACCCCTTCGAAGACCTGGAGGTCGCCAAAATCGACAACGCATTCGAGGATCGCCTCGCGCCGCAGATATTCGCGCAGGGGCTTGCCCGATCCGGTCTTGAAGAAGGTGTTTGAGGAAATATAGCCCAAGCGCCCGCCCGGTTTCAGCAGGCGCAGGCCACGTTCGAAGAAGTAGCAGTAAAGATCGGCCCTGTCGGAAACGACCTCATAGCGCTTTTCCAGATAGGGTTTCAGCAGCTTCAGAAATTCCATCCGCACATAGGGCGGGTTGCCCAGGACCACGTCGAAGCCGCCTTCGGCAAAGACGCCGGGGAAGGCCGTTTCCCAGGTGAAGGCGTGGTCGAGATAGGCGAAGTTGCTATCCTCGATCAGGCTGTCACCGACGCGGATGCTGCCCGACAGGCTGTCCAACACCTTGCCGCGCCGGGCGGTCTTGATCCAGAGCGACGCTTGGTGATCTCGATGCTTTCCTCGTTTACGTCCACGCCGAAGAGGTTGTCGGTCAGAATTTCGCTGTCTGGGACATAGTCGAGCAGATCGCCAAAATGTTCGGCCTTGGGCAGCAGGTCTTTGATCTTGTCGTTCACGCGGGTCAGTTCGGCCTTCATGAAGTCAAAGGCCATGATCAGGAACACACCGGAGCCACAGGCGGGATCGACAATGCGCAAGGTTTTCAGGCGATCGCGATAGGCTTGCCAGGCTTCCAGCTCGGCCGACTTTTTCCGCCAGGGGATGTTTTCGTAGTCGGTGACATCCGCGCCCTTCTTGGCGTGAGCGCGCAAGGTGTCCTCAAAAATTTCCCGCAGATGCGTTCCCAGGGTTTCGGCCACGATGAAGCGCGCGATGTAATCAGGGGTGTAGACCACCCCGTCGCGCTTGCGCCGCCCGCTTGTGCCGGTGGTTTTCTCGGGCTCTTCCTCTTCACCGCGCGCGATCGCTTGCAGGCGTTCAACGTCCGCGATGGACTGTTCAAAGATATGGCCTAGGACCGTGACCGAGACCTCGGAGGCGAAGTCATACTCGCCCAGGGTTTTGAACCCTTCGCAGATGTCATCGGGTATGTTCAGCCCGTCGATCACAGGGTCTTTGCGGAACAGCCCCCCGTTGTAGCGCGGGATTTTCAGATTGCTGTTGCCCTCGTCGATGGCGCGGAACAGCCCTTTGAAATTGTCCCAGACGGGGCGGGGATTGTAAGCGTCACGGGCGACAAACGCATTTTCCAGCGTGTTGTCTGGCAGAAGGCCGGTGTCTTCGGCAAAGGCGATAAACAGCACCCGATCAAGGATCTTCTGCGCGAGGGCGATCGCATCGAGAGGCGCAATCGCGACATCGGCCTTTTGGACAGCACTCAGGAGCTTGAGGCGCAGGTCCTTGTAATCCTGATACAGGCTGTCGGTAATGTCTTTGTCTTCGCGGCGGCTTTCTTTCAGCAGATCAGCCGTGCGGCCAGACAGCAGATTTTCCGCCGACAGAAGCAGCATGAAGCGCGCGTATTCTGAGGGGTCTGTCAGTTGGTCGAGGCGGAATTCCTCATAGGCCGAGGTGCCTTCCCCGAAACCGTAGAAGCGCAGCTCGATCATGTTCGAGACCAGCACCCATTTCACGCCGCGCGCGTTCATGGCGTATTCCCACGCCTGTTGAACAGGGCTCTTGTTCCGGCCCGGCATGATTGCATCGAGGTCGCGGGTATCCGCGCCCTTCAGCTCGAATGGTGCCACGATGTCTGGCGTCTTGCCGCCAAAGCGGCCAAGCGCCAGATCGACGCTGCCGCGCAGAATATTTTGTTCGGTTGAGACGTTGTAATCTGCCCCGCCAGCCGGACCATGGTAGCCGAGAACATCTTCAACGATCTTGGAGGCGAACTGCCCATGCAGGGCGGTTTCCTTCAGACGCCCAATCCGGCCCGAGCTGATCAGCTCTGCCCAGGCTTCCAGCGCAGCCAGATGGTCTGACGGGATCGGATCGGCTTTGATGTGGCGCTTCAGAGTCTTACGGTTGAACAAATTCATGAACTATCGGTCTTTCTTGCCGCCATCGGTCGGCTTTACGATGCTGTCTTGTGGATGGCGACAAGCCTTGGCTTTATTCGTGCCTGATCGCAACGGCCCTCATTCGAGGCGTTCTGCGATCCACATCTTGATCAGCGCCTGACGGGTGATGCCGAGCTTCTGAGCCTGCCGGTCCAGACCGGCGACGACCCAGGTCGGGAAATCCACGTTCACCCGCTTTGCCTCGACATTGAGGCGGCGCGCCTTTGTCCAATCGACATGGGCGGACATGTCTTCGCCCGCGTCGAAGCGTTCGTCGAATTCAGTCGCCTTCATAGTGGTCAATCTCCTGCTTGCGAGCGCGGCGCACGGAGATGATCCGCACCCGGTCGCTCCGGTATGTGTAGACAGCCGTCCAGTGTCTGGCCCCGATCATGCCAACCGCCAGAAAGCGTGGCTCATCCGTGACGTTGGCAGGGGCCTCGATCAGATAAGGATCATTCCAGAGAGCCTGGGCCTCATCAAAGTCGATCCCGTGCTTTTCACGGTTCGCGGTGCTCTTGTCGGGGTCATACTCGAACTTCATCTGTTCTACATAAGATGATAAAGGTATATTTACTATATCTTTTGAGGTGACGATCACACAATAATGCTGACGCAGTGAAATGTCCGTATTGTGGCGGGGTTCGCCCCGATGACGCCGCGGATTGCCCAAACTGCGGTGAACAACCGCCGACGCCAGAGCCGCTACAGGCAGAACACTCCGTAAGTCGCAAAGCCGGGTCCTGCAAAAGCCCTCAGTTGGCGCAGGCGTTCGCCTTGGGCTTTGGCCCTGCGCGGGTTTAACCGACAGGCGCCCCAAAGGCGCGCTTGGTATATCCATTGCACCGGCTTGGCGACCGCGCGCGCATTGCGAAACGCTGTTGCTTCTGCAAGTAGCGTCCGGCTGCGAACATCGATCAGGAAAGGTCCTGTGACTGCGATGTGAGTGAAGCCCTGTTCGCGCAGAACACGGCGAGCATCGATAATCTGACGCCGAAGTGCAACTTCGTCTGCCTTGGGCCGTGGCCAGAAAAACTTCTCAACCCCGATATGAACACTGGCAATGCGATTGGCTGGTCCCCAGGAAGGCCGCACCTCGCGAATAACTGCCGTTACATCCATCGCGCGTACAGCGGGGGTCACTGGAAATCCACGCCCAAATCCACCCCACATCATGACGGTCTGTCTGATTGTTAAAACTGACATAAGGCGGCACTCGTCCATCCATCGGCTGAACGGCCGATCTCGGGACAAACGCTAGAGCGTAAACTATCTTTTGCGCAACAAAAAAACCCGCAGGCTTTGGCGGAGCCGTGGTTGGAAAGGTGAAAGTTTTCTTCGTGTCAGGGTGTTCAACAGTCCATTTTGAAGGAGACCCGGACATGACCAGCGAGAACGAAACACCAACCGATACACCGATGATCGATGCGATCGATATCATGGCGTTCATGGAGAAGGACAAGGCGGTACGGGATGCCCGCAATGCCAAGGATCGCGCCGTGTTGCACGCGTTTCTGCAAAGCAAAGGTGTGACGCGCGTCGACGCGCAATACGATGCCTATGGTGATAGCGGCAATGTCGAAGATATCACGTTCACCCCGGTCACCGCGATGATCGAGACGGCACAGGAAGAGGCATTGCGGGATTTTATCTGGTCGATGGCCTATGCGCTTCACCCCGGCTTCGAAAACAACGACGGCGGTGATGGCGAAGTGGTCTGGGAGATCGACGCAGACAAGATCCAGATCGAGCACCGCGAACGGTTCACCGATTACAACCTCTACACATATGAGGACCTGTGATGATGGCGCATTCCTATCATCACGCGGAGAGCTCGGCCCGCAAGTTCAGCGGCCAACCCGATGATTACCTTGCCGTGCACGCGTGGTTCGATGCAACAAAGCAGCACCTAGCCCTGCCGGGTCATCGCGCATTGCGTCATCATGCCAGTGGCATATGGGAAAGCGAGCAGGTCTTTGGCGCGACCATAACCAATAGTGCCGGACGCGTTGTGCCGGTGCGGTTCATCGGCGAGCAACATGTCCGCGAGGATTGTCGGTGCATCCCCACGGTTTCGGATTGGCTGAAAAACCTGCCCATCGAAAGCTGGATGGTGAACGGTGCAATCTTGCCGGATGTCGAGATGGATATCACCGATGCCGATATCACGGCATGGCGTCAGGCTGTCGCCGCGCGTCAGACCACGCTGGGGTATGCTGACTGGGCCGCACAGCACCAGATGCGATCGGAGACGCGGTAACGTCCCCGGACAAGCCGCCCAATGGTCCGCGCGATTGGGCGGCTTTTTGAGGGTATCCGTGTTTCAAGATTGATCCGCTCGGCATGATTGCCGGCAGACGTTTGCTGCACGTGCAACGTCAAATAATTTGAATGTCCGCTATGCGCAGGGAGCGGAGTTCGCAAAGTTTGACCGTTGCGCCAAAGCAGCCATTGGGCAAAAATGCAGCGAAAGTCGGCAGTGAGCCCAGAATGACCGATGCTGCGCGGTGAACGAATGGCCGCCTACGGGTAGACCGCGAAATCGCTTCAGAACTCACAGACCTTAGCGGAACTCTCAGACCGTCAACAACTCTTGCACTTAGGCCCCCAAAGCTCACATTGAGGGAGCGACCGTATGGCATTTTTCGAAATTCTGGCTTGGTTGCGCGCCTTTGCAAGTATGGACAGCGACGCGACAGATTATTTTTTATTGCGCGGTTTTGCCCCTACCGCGCTGCGCACGATTTTTCCGAATGCCCGGTCCTTTTCACGACGCTCTGCTAGGCTGGCGGAGTTGAAGGCGTCCTCGGCCTGAAGCTTACGCCAGCGCGCGAGGCGGGCGGGGTCTAGCCTGTCATCGTCGACAGCGGTTCGGATGGCACAGCCCGGCTCTGTCTCATGCTGGCAATCGGCAAAGCGGCATTGCGCGGCCATAGCCTCGATGTCTTCGAAGACACCTGCGATCCCCTCTGCGGCTTCAGTCAGTTGCAGCTCGCGCATGCCTGGCGTGTCAAGCACGAGGCAACCGCCCGGGGTCACGTGCAGTTCACGGCGTGTCGTCGTGTGTCGGCCCTTCGCGTCGTCCTCCCGGATGCCCTGGGTGGCGATGGCCTGCGCACTGAGAAGCGCGTTGGAGAGCATGGATTTGCCCACGCCGGATGAGCCGAGAAAGGCGACCGTACGGCCGGGCTTGCACCAGTCGACGAGCGCCTGAGCAGGTTCGTCGCCGCGGGCGTCGAGCGCCACCACCGGAACCCGGTCCGATATGGCTCGAGCGGCAGTGACATAGGACGCGGGATCCTCTGCGAGATCCGCCTTGGTCAGCACGATCACAGGCTCAATATCGGCCTCAAAGGCCAGCGCGACATAGCGCTCTAGCCGGGCGATGTTGAAATCGGTGTTGCAGGAAGTGACCACGAAAACCGTGTCGATGTTCGCTGCGATCAGTTGCACTTCGCGCCCCGTGCCCGGCGCGCGACGCTTGATCAGGCTCTTGCGGTCCAACACCTGGCTTGAGCGGGGACGTGCGCGTTCCATAAGGAGCCAGTCGCCCACTGTGGCCTCTGGTCCCGGTGGAATTGTCTCTTCGATACCATCGCCCGCCACCTGCAAGCCGCTGCGATGCACAGAGAGCACACGTACAGGAGGCGTCGCGGTCAGCGCGTCGGCGTCGATCTGCCTGGCGAAGACCGGACTCCAGCCCAGCCCCTCCAAGACGGTGGGTGTGCGCTGCGTCGTCTTCGCGCCAAGCAAGAAGGCCGAGTAATCACGGACCATCACGCTACCACAACGCCGGATCGTTGAAGGCAGCGACACAGCGCACCGGACCATTCACTGGCGTCAACGGCGCGTCAGTCAGGGATTGGGCAATCCAGCCTTCCGGCTGCTGGAGCGTGTGGGGCGCGGACAAGACAACCTCCGAGACGGGTGCGAACCCGACCCTACCGTAGAAAGCTGGATCGCCATAGGTGACGGCGATATGAACCGCCCTGGGTTTACCGGAGAGTAAAACACTCAAAGGATGAACCCTATGACAAAGAATCGACATACCCCCGCCTATCCTGCCGAACTGCGTGAACGTGGTGTTCGGCTTTTCAGAGAGAACCGTGCTGACTATGCCAGCGACACGGCAGCCTATAAGGCAATTGCGCCGAAGCTTGGCTGTTCACCGGACAGCCTGCGCGTCTGGTGTCAGCAGGCCGAACGCGATGCCGGGCAGCGGGCTGGGCTGACAATTGCCGAGAAGGATCGGATCAAGGAACTTGAGCGTGAGGTCCGTGAACTGCGCCAGGCCAACGAGATCCTGAAGAAGGCCAGCGCATATTTCGCAGCGGCGGAGCTCGACCGCCCGTTTCGCAAATGATCGTGTTCATCGACGATCACCGTCGTGTCCATGGTGTCGAGCCGATCTGCCGGGTTCTGGGGATCGCACCATCGACGTATTACGCCCTCAAGGCCGTGGAGCGTGATCCGGACCTGGCATCGGATCGGGCTAAGCAGGATCAACTGGACATGGCCGCCATAAAAGAGGCCTTCGATGGCAGTCGGGGCCGATACGGCGCGCGCAAGGTTTGGCACCAGTTACGCCGCAGCGGGCACGATATCGCTCGCTGCACTGTGGAGCGGCTTATGAAGGCTATGGGATTACAAGGGGTTGTGCGGGGCAAGAAAGTGACCACGACCAACCCCGATACGGCACAACCTTGCCCGGACGACAAGGTGAACCGGGCTTTCGTGGCCGCTATGCCGAACCAGCTCTGGGTCAGTGACTTCACCTATGTCTCCAGCTGGCAGGGCATGGTCTATGTGGCCTTCGTCATCGACGTCTTCGCCCGCAAAATCGTCGGCTGGCGCGTCTCGACCTCGATGACCACCGGTTTCGTGCTCGATGCCTTGAACCAGGCCATCTGCCAGCGCGCCCCGTCCGAGGCGGACAAGCTCATCCACCACAGCGATCGTGGCAGCCAATACCTGTCGATCCGATACACCGAACGGCTGGCCGAGGCTGGGATTGATACTTCGGTGGGCAGCGTTGGTGACAGCTACGATAACGCCCTGGCCGAAAGCATCATCGGCCTGTTCAAGACCGAGGTCATCAAGTTTCTCGGTCCATGGAAATCGGTCGGCCAAGTCGAATGGGAAACTCTCAAGTGGGTCGACTGGTATAACAAAACGCGCCTGCACAGCGCCATCGGATACATTACACCGAACGAAGCAGAGGAGGCATTCTACGCAAACTTGAACGTTGACGAAAAAGCAGCGTAATCATTGAACCACAAACTCTCCGGTAAACCCGGGGCGGTTCAATATCCACACCCTCCTGCTTGAGCACGTCGAGGCCGTGGGAAATTAACTGCTGCCCAAGGCCCTTGCCTTGATGCTCGGTGGCCACCGCCACGGGTGCCATCATGAAGACCGTGCGCGGATCGCCTTCGTAAGCCAGACGTGAGAAGAGGATGCCGCCGAGGAGCGCGCGGTCTTCCCATGCGGTGAACACACGAAGGTCGTCACCGGGTGTCTCTGCGATCAGGCGACGCACTAGGCCGCCGATCAGCGCGCCTTCTTCCGCGCCCTCTGACGCCGTGAAGGTCGCCCCGAAGAGGTCCACGATCCTCTCGGCGTGGGTCTCGTAGTCCGTTGAAAACTCCATTGTCTTCTCTCCGTTGGCGGGGTGAGACCCGCCCAGTTGTATTTGAAATTCAGATCGCGCCACCTTTTCAGGGCTTCTGCAGCACGAACATCTCGAAACTCACGAGGCCGTCGCAAGCGTAATAGGCGGCCAGTTCTGCGCGCAGGTCTTCAAGCACACGGCTTCCCGCGAGACGCGCCTCCATTGCCGCGACCTGTGCCTCCAGCGGGCGGTAGTAGGTGTCCATCGCCTCTCGCCCCATGTCGAAATGGCCGAGCACGCGGTAACCGGCGTGCTTTGCCTGGGCGAGCCGCTCCGGAACATGCGTCATGGCTGGGTATTCCGAGGCCCAGTAGGCGCGCAGCTCGTCCGACGGCGTCTGTGTGCGCCACATCATCTCGGAAAAAACCAATACGCCGTTGGGGCGCAGGAGCTTGCGCCAGTCGGTCAACGCGCGCTCAACACCGATGATATAGGCGCTGCCCTCGGCCCAAATGACATCCCAAGGCTGATCCGGCACTGGAAGCTGTGCCATATCCAGATTGCGCACCGTGACCCGCTCGCCCAGATCCCGTGTCGCCACCCGGGCCCGCAGTCGATCCAATGCGCCGTCGTCCGTGTCGATTGCAGTGATCTGGGCGGTCGTCGCTTCCGCTAGTGTCATCGTCGCCATGCCGGGGCCGCACCCGATCTCGAGGATCGTTTGTGGCGCGAAGGGCACCATTCCAAGTGCGCGTCGCGTCGCCGCTGGTGTTGCCGGTCCCCACCAGTCGAGCTCGGAGAACACCTCCATGAAGCTGGCCATGTAATCATCGTGTGCGTTCATGTCCTTCGATACCCACGCGACACGCGCGGCCTCCTCGCTGGAAAATCCTTGTGTCATCAGCCAGGCGCGATGCAGGTCAGGCGCGACCCGCTCAACCTCCTCATGCCATCCCTTCAGGCTCGAACGCCCGAGAAGTGCCGCAAGCAGATCGCGCGACCGTGTCTTCTCGGCGATCTCACGCTCGAGGGTCTCTAGCCGTTGTTCCAAAACATCGTGATCGAGCTTGCCATCAAGGCAGGCTCGGCATTCCTCCAGGCTCAATCCACCCGCCTGAAGCTGCTGCATCAGCCGTAGCCGCTGCCGGTCGGCATCGGTGTAGACACGATAGCCGTTCGCCTGCCGCTTGCCCTTCAGCAGACCGAGCTTCTCGTAGTAGAGTAGCGTCGCGCGCGACAGGCCCACACTCTCCGCCAGTTCCGAAATCTGCACCATCCGCTTCTTTGTCCATTCACACCGATTCTTGACCGTTGTGGTCGTCCTAAAGTGTGAAGCTATAGACAGGTCAAGGGAAAAAGTGACCATGTCGGCTTTACACAAGAACGCAGTCATTTGTTTTGGAAGCAGCGAACGGCGGTACAGCGCAATGCAACACTTCACTTAGAGTGCAACATAGTGAAAGCGGTCGCTCATCAGAAGAGTTCCATGGTCGGTTTTGTCCGGCATCTTGTAAATTCGACGCCTGATCTATGCCGCGACATCCACGAATGGCCGGTTGAACCGCTGCGCGGCAGCACGAACTTTTTCGCTCATGCCGCATTTATCACGCTGCGAGCGCACGCAGCACAAAATCACAATGGCCGACTCGGGCTCTTCGGTTGCATTAGCTGCGGGCGACACGAACATCTGCAATGTACGCCGGGTTCATTCAACCACACCAGTACAGAAAAAGGGGAACCGTGATCCCACGGCTCCCCTTTCTGTGCGGTTCGTCTAACCTCGCGCGTTGATCATGCGACCAGCGACAACCCCGCGCCCGCGTCCTGCGGCTGCTCACCGCTGTCGATGAACGGGATGATCGAGAAGGTCTGCCCGCCGCGCTGCTCTTCGTTCTGCACGGCGTTGACGCGCAGGTCGCCATCAGGCGTGTTGATCAGCAGTGACAAGTAGTCATTGCCCGTGCGGCTACTTTTGGCCATCCACGCCGAGCCGACGCGGATCGGCGTGCCCCGGGGCGAGCTGACCTCGATGCGATAATCAGGGTGAGTCTCCTCGGATTTGTAGCCGTTCTCGATCAGCATGAACTCCAGATCGAACATCATGTTGGCGATGTAGCCGGTGAATGCGTTGTCGGCGTCCATGGCGGTGAGCTCGCCCGAGATCGAGCCGGATTTCATCAGGCCGTTCGAGACCAGCGGGATGATCTCGAATTCGCCGCTCTGGGCCGCACGCGCCTCTTTCGTCTGCACCGCGTTGACCCGGAACGGGCCGAAGCCGACATCGATCTGCATCGAGATGTAGGGGTTGCCGCTGGTATTGCCGGTCTCGTTCCAGGCCGTGCCGATGCGCACCTTGCGGCCTGATTTGTTGACTGCCGTCACGTCAAAATCCGGGCTGCGTTCGGACATCTTGGCCCGCGCCTCCAACTGGATGGCGATGTCAAAGCGCGTCGAGTGGATCATGCCGGTGTACTGAGCGGCTGCGGTCTCGACATTGCGGGTGAGGGTTCCTGCGAACATGGGATGGTTCCTTTTGGATTGGCCGGTGTCTGACGTCCTTGCCAGCGCATCCGGGATTGCATTCTCGACCCCTCGTGGGATCACAAATCAGAAAGCCTGCTTTCCTTTCAGCCCCGCCCACGGGTCAGAGCTGCCGTCCGAGTGGTAATGCCCCCGCGCCTCCGGGTGCTACGCCCCTCCCGTGCCGGTCTGGTCTTGATTGGCTGCCCGGATTTTCCGCGCCGTCCTCCAATCGCGCGATGAAGAACTCCGCCTCTTTTCCGTTCAACCGGTGCCCGCCCCGGTCGGTCAGACCGATGCAGCTACCATTCGGCACATAGGTGATGAGGTACTGACCGAACCGGTCCTTGTGGACAACGTAGCCGGTATTGGCCCAGTGCACGGTCTGGCCGGCATCGACGGCGGCCTTGATGTCTTCGAATGTCATGCGAACCTCCTCAAGAAGAATGGTGGGGAAACGACGCAAGAAGCCCGGTCGTCCAACCGGGCTTCCATGCAGCATTTGTTTGGCCAACGGCCGAGAGCTGTCAGGCACCTTGCGTGGCTTGCGTCGCGCGCGCCGCCATCCAATCCTTCAGGCCAAGAACCGTTCTTCCGGCGGCAACCTCGGAGGCCCAGGCAACCCTTGGGTCGCCGCAGGGCTCATCGCCGGCATGCCGGTGTGGCCATTGGCCATCCATGGCTCGGGCTGGATCCGTCGCAGCCAGTCCGCCATGCTCGGGATACGGCCCTGACAGTCTTCGCGGATATGCTGCTCGCCGATCCAGCGCACGGGTATGTCCCGACCCGCGCTATTGGTCAGGGTCAGGCCGAAGACACGTTCGGCCTCGAATAGGCCTTGAGCGTGGTGGCGCATGGCTCGGTGCGTGAAGAGCGCGAGGTGCTCTTTCGAGGCGTCAAACCAATCGTGCACAGACTGATAGTCAGATGGCACCCCGCCGAATTTTCGGGCAGAGCTTTCAGCATGATGAAGCGGATGCGCCATCTCAAAGACCCTCGACATAGCTGTGCGAGCATTCGACATAGCGGTCCGCGTGATCCAAGGTGACACTGTCGGCGGTGATGTCCCAGGTCAGCGTGCCATAGCCGCCCTCGTTGTTTTCGAACCCCGGGTGATGGTGATAGGCGAGCGACCAGGCGAAGTCGCTAACCTCTGTGGCAAGCGCCTCCGGCAGTTTGACCTCTGCAGGCTGCACCGTCACATCCTCGACATTGCCGGAGTCGCCATAGCCTTCGTATTCGGCAGTGACCTCGCTGATGCCAAGCGCACGTAGTTGCGCGAGCAGCTCCGTTCGGGATGCCTTCAAGGTGGTTTCACGCTCCGCGCGCCACTGAGCCGCAAGCGCGGCATAGTCGATCTGGGGATTGGTCATGGGTCTGTCCTCTTGTCTGAATTTGGGGCGCGCGCAGGCGTGCCATTGGCCTGCCCGCGCACCAGGAACGCGCAGACCGGTCAAATCCCGATCCGCGACGCCCCACCCAAAGCCTGCTTTGGCTTTTCAGGCGGGTTGGTCTGCCGTGATGGCAGGCCTCTGCCCCACGATCCGGGCCAGAATGCTTCCCGTGTCGATCCCGTCCCCATGCGGCAGGAACACCCGTAGCTGGAAAGCGATGATCTCGGTGAAACAGCCGAGGGCCTTGAGACCCTCAATCATGCCCCGATCCGCACCAGAGAACTCGAGGCGCATCTCGCCTGCGACCCGGCGACGGGTCAGCGTCAGACCCCGGCCCAGATCGACCGGCGCGGAGGTGCCGAAGGCGGCAGTCAGCATCTCTTGCGGCGTTTGCGGATTGCAGACGAGGAAGCGGGCGCGGAGCGCGGCCGCCCCTTCTTCGCTCAACGTGCGCCCGATCATCGCTATCGCTCCGTCTGGCGTCACACGGTAGATGCGCTCATTCGTGGTCGGGATATCCTTCCAGATCGGCAGCAGCAGCCCAGTCAACAGGTAGAGCTTGGTCGTGGTGGTTTTTGGCAGGGACGCAGCCTCCGCATCCCAAAGCCGTGCGAACTCAGGCTTGCCGATCTCTTCCCAAGCCGAGGCCTCGAACCGTGTCTCCTCGAGGTAGCTCGAGCCGCTTGGCCGCACCGCCTTCCGCATCAGCGTGACGATGTCCTCGTCATACATCTGCATGGGCCGTGCCGAGAGGAGCGCCGCCCGACCTGAAGCGCGATTGACCATCGGCAGCTTGTCGGGATTGCGCGACATGGCCTCTTCTGCCCCAAGGACGTGGACCGGGTCCGTCACCTCAAGTCCGATGATCCGCGTCACGGCGCCGGATTTCGGGCAGGTCCAGAGATCCTCTGTGGAGACCTGTTCGATCTTTTCGCCGCGCAGGGTTTCCACGCCGAGATCGAGCGTGCCCGCCGCGCGCGCCCGCTCAGACTGATCGGCAATCCGCCTCATGAACTCGGCAAAGAGCGCGTTCTGCATGTGGATGGGAAGGGCAAGCACCCGATTCAGAAACCGCTGGATCGGGGGAAGCTCCTCAAGGAGCACCCCGTCCTTGTCGATCAGCCGCAGGGCCGTCCAGTCGGTGAAGCTCTCGTAGCTCATCGCCTCGGCGCGCCCGGCGGCAAGATCGGCGAAATACCCACGCAGCGCGGCCCGTGCGATCGGGCTTTCGAGATTGTCCTCCTCGCGGAACATGCCCTGCGAGCCGGTCTCGCGCTGACCCTTGGTCAAGGCCCCCAGCTGGTCGAGGCGCTTGGCTATAGTTGAGGTGAAGCGTTTCTCGCCATGCACATCGGAGGTGCAGACCCGGAAGAACGGCGCGCTGACCTGGGCAGAGCGATGCGTGCGTCCCAGCCCCTGGATGGCCGCATCCGCGCGCCAGCCGGGCTCCAGCAGGTAGTGCCGCCGCCGTTTCTGGTTCTTCGCCGTTTGCGCCGCGTGATAGGACCGGCCCGTGCCGCCCGCATCGGAGAAGATCAGGATATCCTTTTCGGCGTCCATGAAGGCTTGGGTTTCGGAGGAATTGCTGCTGGCGGCGCGCTTTTCGATGAAGAGATGACCATCCTCGGCCTTGAGGGGCCGGATGGACCGGCCCGTGACTTCGGAGACAGCCTCTTCACCAAAGGCCCATAGGATCTGATCGAGCGCCGAGGGGATCGGGGCCAGCGCCATCAATTCCATCATGGCCGCATCCCGCAGAGCGAGCGCCTCGCGCGAGACAACGAGCGCGCCCGCCTCATCCCGCAAGGGTTCCGCGACCATGTTGCCGTCGATCTCCACGAGCTTTTGCGCGTGGATCGGGAATGCCTGTTCGAGGTAGCCCAGAACATAATATGCCGCGTCACCGTTATGCGGAGTTCGGGATTTCAACCTGTTGTTCTGCTGATTCATTTTCGGGTTTCCACTTTGGATAATCATGATGCCTCTGCTCTCAACCGCAGAAGGACATCCCCCATGAACTCCCCCTCCAACTCTCCGCTCGGCGGCCGTGCTGACGATCGAGAAAGCCTGCTTACGCGAGCCGCTTTCCCGCTTTATGCTGGACGGGACGGAAAGGATTGGGTGGAAACCGCGGTGGCAGAAAAGAGCAACATCGAGGCGGAAATGGCGCGGGTTCGAGCGCGTCTAGCCAATCTGGATGCCGAACGGCAGCAGCTTCAGCGCGAGATGGCGTCCCTCGAGGTTCGCCTCGCCGCTGAGCACGCGCCAGCCGTGAAACAGCCTTCCTTCGAGGACGCTCCGGTGACGAACAGTTCGCCGTCGCATGAAAAGGTCGATCTGTTCCGAAGTCTATTCGCCGGTCGGCCTGACGTGTTTCCTGTGCGGTGGGAAAACAGGAAGACCGAACGCTCAGGATATTCGCCTGCTTGTGCCAACGAATGGGTGAAAGGCATTTGCGGCAAGCCGAAGGTCAAATGCGGCGAGTGCCCACATCAGAAATTCATCCCTCCGAATGAGTGCATCATGGAAAAACACCTGCGCGGTGATGATGGACGCAGCGGGGATTTTGTCGCGGGCGTCTACCCGCTGCTCCAGGGTGATACATGCTGGTTTCTTGCTGCGGATTTTGACAAGGCATCCTGGGCGGAAGACGCCAGTGCGCTGCTGGAAACCTGCCGAGCAAAGGGAGTCCCTGCAGCGCTGGAGCGGTCGAGATCGGGCAACGGCGGTCATGTCTGGATCTTCTTCTCAGAACCCGTGTCCGCCCGTCTGGCGCGCCAGCTCGGATCGGTTTTGATCACGGAAACGATGGAAAGGCGGCCGGAGATTGGCTTTGCCTCCTATGACCGGCTGTTTCCAAACCAGGATATCATGCCGCTCGGCGGTTTCGGCAATCTGATCGCACTGCCGCTTCAGAACACTGCGCGCAAGGCTGGCAACAGCGTCTTTGTGGACGCGGGAATGCGGCCATTTGACGATCAGTGGGCCTTTTTGTCTTCCCTGCCGAGAATGTCGGCGTCAGCGGTGAGTGACCTCGTCGAAACGGCGGAGCTTTCCGGGCGGGTGTTGGGCGTGCGCATGCCGGTGGATGACGAACAGGCGAATGAGCCCTGGAAGATGTCTCCGTCACGCCACAGCACGCCACGACGTCTGGATGTGCCCATCCCGCAAACCATCAAGGTGACAGTCGCAGACCAGATCTATCTCGACCGGTCAGAGCTGCCTTCGGCCATGATTGCCCAACTGGTCAGGCTGGCCGCGTTCCAGAACCCCGAATTCTATCGCGCCCAGGCGATGCGGCTGCCGACATTCGGCAAGCCGCGAATTGTGTCCTGTGCCGAACTACATCCCCGACACGTCGCCCTGCCGCGCGGCTGCTTCGACGAAGCGATCGGGTTCCTGTCCGATCACGGTGCGACAGCCGACCTGGACGATTTACGTGCAGACGGAACCCGCTTGCCGGAGACGGTCCGCTTCCGTGGCGAACTTCGCCCGCCGCAAACGCGCGCGTTTGACGCCCTGGCCGAACATGATACCGGTGTGCTTGCCGCCACGACCGCATTCGGCAAGACGGTCGTGGCCGCGGCGCTGATCGCACATCGTGCACGCAATACACTGGTGCTGGTTCACCGCCGGGAACTGCTAAACCAATGGGTCGAGCGGCTGAAGTCCTTTCTGCAGATCGACCCGAAGCTGATCGGCACCATCGGCGGCGGCAAACGCAAACCTACCGGTGTGATCGACGTGGCGCTGATCCAGAGCCTGGTCCGCAAAGGCGAAGTAGACGACATTGTTGCCGACTACGGACACCTTATCGTCGATGAATGCCATCATCTGTCTGCGTCAAGCTTTGAACTGGTCGCCCGCAGATCGAAGGCGCGCTACGTCACCGGGTTGTCGGCGACCGTCGTCCGAAAAGACGGACATCATCCGATCATCTTCATGCAATGCGGCCCCGTGCGCCATCAGGTGAGCGCCAAATCGCAGGCCGCCGAAAGCGGCATTCACCATCGGGCGCGTGAACGTCACACGAGATTCCGTTTGCCGGAGCCCCTCGCCATGGCGGAGCGCCCATCCATACCTGCAATTTATGCCGCGTTAGCGGAGGACCCTGCTCGAAACGATCTGATCTTCGACGATGTGCTGAAATCACTGGAGGCCAAACGCTCGCCGATCGTGCTGACCGAACGGAAGGATCACCTCCAGTATCTTCAGGACCGGTTCTCCCGATTTGCGAAAAACATTATCGTGCTCCGCGGCGGCATGTCCGCAAAGGACCGGAAGGCAGCGCATGCGGGGCTGACTGTCGATGACGATGAGGAACGGCTGATCCTCGCGACAGGGCGCTACATCGGTGAGGGCTTCGATGATGCGCGGCTCGACACCCTGTTCCTGACCATGCCGATCGCCTGGAAAGGCACGCTGGCGCAATATGTCGGCAGGTTGCATCGGCAACATGACGGAAAGAAAGACGTCCTGGTGGTCGACTATGTCGACAGTTCGGTTCCGGTCCTGTCCAGAATGGCGACCAAGCGACGAACAGGCTATCGGGCGCTCGGCTATGTGATGGAATAGCGCCCCGCCGGACGCGGGACGCCAGTTGTTACGCGTCCGGTCAGGAACGCTGCGTGGCCGCCGCCAATATCTGCATCAGCTTGTCCGAGGGTTCCCGGAACTTGCCCGGTTTGATCAACGGTGCGTGATGGGCATCCAAGAGCGCGAGCTTCTCGGTCGGGTCTGCGCGCAGATACATCTCCGTTGTCTGGATGCTGGCATGACCGAGCCAGAGCGCGACCTTGCGGACATCGCCGGTTGCCTGAAGTGTATGCATCGCACAGCTGTGTCGTAGCACATGCGGGGTGACGTGCTTTGCGGCGATCGACGGCGCCGAGCGTTCAGCTGTCACCACATGCTGCCGGAGCCTGTAGGCGAACCCGTCCCGTGTCATCTGGCGACCATCACGGTTCAGGAATAGTTCCGGCCCCGCATCGCCTGGCCGGACAGCCAGCCACGCGCGAATGGCGGCCTGGGTCTCTTTCCAGAGCGGCAGAATCCGCTCCCGCCGACCCTTGCCAAGAATCCGCACGCTGGAAAACGAGCCTTCAGGAAAATCGCCCATTCGCACTGCGAGCAGCTCGGACGCCCTCAAGCCCGCAGCATAGGCCAGGTGCAGCATCGCCCGGTCACGCAGTCCCCCAAGCGTATGGCGGTTCGGTGCGGCAAGCAGGGCCTGGAGTTCTTCCCGGGTCAGGTAGTCGATGAGCCTTGTATCCGTGCGCTTGACGGGCAGGGCTCGGATCATCAGCGCCTGCTCGAGACAGGCCGGGTGGCGATGTTCGACGAAACGGAAGAACGATTTGATCGCCGCCAGCCGCGCGTTGCGGGACCGGACGGAATTGGCGCGCCCTACCTCGATGTGTTCAAGAAACGCCCTGATCATCTGAACATCGAGGTCTTCGATTGCGAGTTCCGAAGGGGAGCGCTTGAGCCGTCCAGCGGCAAACCGCAGCAAGAGGGTGAACGCGTGGGCATAGGCTGCGATGGTATGTCGGCTTGCACCGCACTCGCCCGGAAGATGGGTTTGCATGAAGGCCGAAAGATCGGGAGCGAGCGGGGTCATGCTGCACCTCCGATCCAGGTCTCTTCGGCGGTCGAGGCGATCATCTCCAGCAGCACTGGCGTGGCCTCAAGGTACCAATAGGTGTTGGCGATATCGACATGGCCGAGATACGTGCTCAGGGCCTTCATGTGCCGCATGACCGCCTGCGGATCGTTCCCGCAGGCTTCCAGAGATCGCACCGCGAATGTATGGCGCAGATCGTGCAGCCGGGGTCCGGGACCAGTCGGAGTGCGATATCCGAGCTTGCGGACGATCCGGACGAAGACCACGTGGACCCTGGTCGCCGTCGGGGCACGGCCATGGCCGAGTACGAAAAGATCATCGCCGGGATTGCGCACGACGCCTCGGGCTTCGAGATAGCGGTCAAGCGCGGCGCGGGTCGAAGCATGTATCGGCACGAGGCGGCTCTTGCCGAACTTGCCATGCCGGATCATGAGACCGTCGTCGGTCAGGTCGTCGCACCGGAGGGACAAAGCCTCCGAAATCCGCAAACCTGTCGATGCAAGCAAACCGATAAGATTGTGGTAAGTCAGCGGGCTGATTGATGTCAGGCCCGGCACCAGAAGCGCTTCCCGCATGATCCGACTGATCTGGCCCTGCGTCATGATATACGGGGCGGGCCGCCGCCGTCGTGAACGGCCCAGCAGATTCAACGGCGGTATCTCGTGATGCGCATCTTCCGCATGCAGGAATACGGCTAACGCCCGGGCTTGATCGACCCGGATTTGCACGGCACCTGGCGTCGAGGCGCCACCAGCCCATTCCAATATCAGGGTAGTTGTCACGTGGCTGGCTGATCGGTCTGCAGCGAAATCCGCGAAAGAGCGCAAGGACGTCTCTTGCGCGGCAAACTTCTTTCCAAGGGCGCGGTTCAGTTGAACGAAGCGATCGACATGGGAATGCATCATGATGCGCACTCCGGCCAAGGCTGGGCCACACCTGCCAGCATCTCGATATCGACCTTGGCATAGATCGCGGTCGTATCACGCGAGCTGTGGCGAAGCGCGACACCGATCTGATCAAGATCCGCGCCGCCGCGCAACCAGGCCGATGCCAGTGAATGGCGAAACACGTGCGCGCCCGTCGGCAGACCGGTGAAGCCACCCCGGGCAAGGACACGGGAAACGATCCCGGCGATCTCAGCAGAGGACCGAAACGGAGTGAATGGCGCCTGAATGCGCAGAAAGACCCTGTCAGTTGTGACGACCGGACGCACATCTTCGATATAGGTCAGCAGCGCATCCCCAGCATCCTGTGGTATTGGTACCAAAACTTCGCGTCTGGCTTTGCCATGCAATCGCAACCGACTCGCACGCCAGTCAATGTCTGACAGCCGCAATTGCCAGATGTCACCGGCGCGCAAAGCCAGCCGCGCGAGCAGAAGGAGTATGGCGCGGTCCCGTATCTCGACAGGCGTTTTGGTTCCACAGGACGCTATTATCTCTTCAATTTTGGTTCGAGGGATCGTCGGTGGTACCGTTGACAGCTTGCGCGAAACGGCAGATGGCACAGCATACAGGAGCAACGGGGCGCATTGATTCTGAACAATCGTGAAGCGCAAGAAAGCGCGCAGAACGGTCACCGTCATCCGCACCGAAGATCTTGAGCGCTCTTCGCCCTGGTTCAAAACGATCGAGCGGATTGCCGCCGCGTTGTAGTCTTTCGGGGTTGCCCCGAGGCTATCCAGCCAGCGGCTCGCTTCGTACAAGAAGCGCCGTACGGTCTCGTGCGTCACCCCACGTTCGCGGCGCAACCATTCCGAGAACTCGGTCAGGCGCGGATCGCAGGTGGTAACGCAGTCAGGCGCTTCAGGCGGGATCAGACCCTCATCTCTCAGGAACCGGACAAAAGCACGCGCACCACGGCGGCGGTTCTTGAGGCGCGAGCCCAGCATGTCCTTGCCATGTTTGGTCTTCTCCCCACAACGGCAATTATGCCGTGCGAAATGATCGATGGTAGCCTCATCGATTCCGTGGGCCGGAACACGCATCAGCAGCGCCCATTCCGCGAAATGGCGGGCCTGAGTCAGCTGCGTCGAGTACGTCACCTTGCTATATCCGGTGGCGCAGAGCTTCTCTGCATGGGCCTCCAGATATTGCCCGAGCCGGGCGACTTCATTTGCAATGAAGACCACCCCGGTGGCTTCGAGATAGCTCAGGAATCTGCGTGTATCTGTGGCGTAGGCAGGCTTGCACAGTTGCGCAGGGCTGTAGCGGCCGCAGCGGCAGCGATGGCGAAGGAACCGATCCACCGCCGATGCGTCGAGGTCTCTGGTCGGGATCTTCCGGGCGCGTGCCCACTTCAGAAAATGCCGGGCGGCACCCACGGCGCCCTTCGAGAGCCGGGGATTGTCTGCGAGATAGGCACTGACCAGAGCGACGTCGTCGGCGTCAGCACGGCCGCCGAGCGGAGAGTTGGAGGGGGAGTTCATGGGGGATGTCCTTCTGCGGTTGAGAGCAGAGGCATCATGATTATCCAAAGTGGAAACCCGAAAATGAATCAGCAGAACAACAGGTTGAAATCCCGAACTCCGCATAACGGTGACGCGGCATATTATGTTTTATCCGGAACTCCGGATAAGACATAGTCGCGCGGCGTCAAGGCACCCTCGACGAGCTCGTCGTCGGGGTCCATCGTTTCAAGCCGGCGTTTCAGCAGGCTCTCACCTGTCGAGACCACCTGGATGACGCAAGCGTGGCCCGCCGCGAGGTCATCCTCGATGGCGCGGATGATGGTCGGGGCTTTCATGCCCATCAGGAGATGGTTGAAGAAGTGAACCGCCCCGGGTTTACCGGAGAGTTTGTGGTTCAATGATTACGCTGCTTTTTCGTCAACGTTCAAGTTTGCGTAGAATGCCTCCTCTGCTTCGTTCGGTGTAATGTATCCGATGGCGCTGTGCAGGCGCGTTTTGTTATACCAGTCGACCCACTTGAGAGTTTCCCATTCGACTTGGCCGACCGATTTCCATGGACCGAGAAACTTGATGACCTCGGTCTTGAACAGGCCGATGATGCTTTCGGCCAGGGCGTTATCGTAGCTGTCACCAACGCTGCCCACCGAAGTATCAATCCCAGCCTCGGCCAGCCGTTCGGTGTATCGGATCGACAGGTATTGGCTGCCACGATCGCTGTGGTGGATGAGCTTGTCCGCCTCGGACGGGGCGCGCTGGCAGATGGCCTGGTTCAAGGCATCGAGCACGAAACCGGTGGTCATCGAGGTCGAGACGCGCCAGCCGACGATTTTGCGGGCGAAGACGTCGATGACGAAGGCCACATAGACCATGCCCTGCCAGCTGGAGACATAGGTGAAGTCACTGACCCAGAGCTGGTTCGGCATAGCGGCCACGAAAGCCCGGTTCACCTTGTCGTCCGGGCAAGGTTGTGCCGTATCGGGGTTGGTCGTGGTCACTTTCTTGCCCCGCACAACCCCTTGTAATCCCATAGCCTTCATAAGCCGCTCCACAGTGCAGCGAGCGATATCGTGCCCGCTGCGGCGTAACTGGTGCCAAACCTTGCGCGCGCCGTATCGGCCCCGACTGCCATCGAAGGCCTCTTTTATGGCGGCCATGTCCAGTTGATCCTGCTTAGCCCGATCCGATGCCAGGTCCGGATCACGCTCCACGGCCTTGAGGGCGTAATACGTCGATGGTGCGATCCCCAGAACCCGGCAGATCGGCTCGACACCATGGACACGACGGTGATCGTCGATGAACACGATCATTTGCGAAACGGGCGGTCGAGCTCCGCCGCTGCGAAATATGCGCTGGCCTTCTTCAGGATCTCGTTGGCCTGGCGCAGTTCACGGACCTCACGCTCAAGTTCCTTGATCCGATCCTTCTCGGCAATTGTCAGCCCAGCCCGCTGCCCGGCATCGCGTTCGGCCTGCTGACACCAGACGCGCAGGCTGTCCGGTGAACAGCCAAGCTTCGGCGCAATTGCCTTATAGGCTGCCGTGTCGCTGGCATAGTCAGCACGGTTCTCTCTGAAAAGCCGAACACCACGTTCACGCAGTTCGGCAGGATAGGCGGGGGTATGTCGATTCTTTGTCATAGGGTTCATCCTTTGAGTGTTTTACTCTCCGGTAAACCCAGGGCGGTTCAAAGCGCTGCTTGGTGCTTTCAAACCGGGACTTGGCCGAGGCACGTGCGGCGGAGGCGTTGGTCTCCCCCGAGGCATCGTTGACACCGGTCGCCGTCAGCGCCGCCTCGAGATTGTGGTGAATGGTGCGGAAGGCACCCGCATAGGCGTCGTAGATCTCGATTTGGGCCGGAGTAAGTGCGTGTTCGAGCACGTCATACTCCACGCCATCGAAGCTGAGGGCGCGCGCCGTGTAGAGGCCGAGCGTCTTGAGATCACGCGCGACCACTTCCATGGCGGCAACGCCGCCGGCTTCCATCGCCGACACGAAACTCTCGCGGCTCGGGAAGGGGTATTCGGGTCCCTGCCCCCAGAGCCCCAGCCGCGCGGCATAGGCCAGGTTGTGCACGCTCGTGGCGCCCGTGGCCGAGATGTAGAAGACGCGGGCGCGGGGTGCTGCCAGTTGCAGCCGCAGGCCAGCAAGGCCCTGCTGGGAGGGTTTGACCCCCCTGCCCTGCTCGGACCCGGCCGCGTTCTGCATGGCATGGGCCTCATCGAAGGCAAGAACGCCGTCAAAGTCTTCACCCATCCAGGCGAGGATCTGGCTCAGGCGCGTGGTGCCGCATTTGCCCGCGGACCGCAGCGTGGCGTAGGTGACGAAGATGATACCGTCACCCATAGGGACAGGCTGGTCCGGTTTCCATTTGGAGAGCGGCTGGATGTCAGCTGGCGAGCCGCCAAGATCGGTCCAGTCGCGGATCGCGTCCTCGATGAGCGTGGCGGATTTGGAAACCCAGATCGCCTTCCTGCGCCCGGCAAGCCAGTTCACAAGAATGAGCCCCGCGCATTCGCGCCCCTTGCCGCAACCGGTGCCGTCGCCGAGGAAATAGCCAAGGCGATAGGCACGTGCATCCGGGTCATCATCGGCGCGCGTCAGCTTGGTCTGGTCGTCATCGATGGTAAACTGACCGGGCAGGTCGCGCCCATGGGCGTCATGCGCCATGATGATGGTTTCCAGCTGCGCCTCGGAGAGATGTCCCTCCTCGATCAACCGTGCGGGCAAGCGCAAGTCATCACTGCCCGTGTTTGAGGGCATGGGCGGGGCAACCGAGGCCATGGCGATGCTTTCGACGAGCGGCGTGGGGTGTTCCTGCGCACCCGCAATCTCGATCCGCTGAGGACGGTAGCGCGCATAGATGTCCGAGATGGGCGTGTTGTCGCGAGGGGTCTCAAAGCTTGTGAAGCTGAGCGGACGGACGGCATTGGCCCGGGGTTTGGAGGCGGCAACAGGCGCAGCGCGGCGGTTGCGCGGGGCAGATGATGGAACGGTCGGCTGAGCATGAGGGATCGCCGCTGCCTGTTGTACGGGGCGCATCTCGGGCCGGGTCGCGGCCACGGCGTCGACAAAAGGAAGGGCCTCATCCAGATCGCACACAATGGCGCGGATCATCTCGCCATCCTCCTGCACCTTGTCGAAGACCATCAGCTGGGTTTCGACAGAGGTGCCGAGCTTGCGGTAGACCTGCCCCGGCATCGTCAACGCCAGTCGCGGCGTCAGGAGGCTGCAGGCGCGGGACCAATGCGCGGCATCGCGTTCGGGCGTGAATCCCGGCGGCATGATCGCCACCAGCCGCCCACCGGGCGCCAGGCGCTTTGCTGCCGCGATGAGATGTTTGGCGGCGATGTGCTTGTCTCGGGAGCGATCGACCGAGGAGGCGAAGGGCGGGTTCATCACCACGACGTCGGGTAGAACCGGCGTCTGCAGCAGATCATCGATATGCTCGCCGTCATGGCCTGTGACCTCGCCGCCGAAAACCGCGCGCAGGAGGCGCTGGCGAAAGGGGTCGATTTCATTGAGCACAAGCGTGGCACCGGCCCGGGCAGCGAAAGCGGTCAGGGCACCAGTGCCAGCCGAGGGTTCCAGCACGGTCTCGCCCTTGCGGATCGCCGCCGCCCGTAAGACCAGCGCCGCGAATGCCAGCGGCGTGGAAAACTGCTGGAGCCGGATTTGCTGCTCTGACCGGCGCGTTTCCGTCAGGAGCCGTGAGGCAAGCAGCTTTGCAGCGGCCATGTCACCTGCCGCGCCGTCCCCACGCAGCAGCACCTGGACAGCCGCGGCCTGCATCAGGTCATATGCCATGCGCCAGTCCCAGGCACCGCCGGCATCGCTGCCATGAAACGTCTCGCGCATGATGCGCGCGAGCGCTGAGCTGCGCAGGGGTTGGTGGTCGACCTCCGCGCCGATCTGCGCGATGGCAGAGACGAGATCAGTGTCGGAGATTGGGAATGCCGGGTTTGCCGGATTGGGCTTGGTCATGGGGGTTTCCTTTGGATCAGGGTCTGAGTTCCAAAGGACAAAAAGCCCGCTTCCGTAATGGGGCGGGCCTCTGTCAAGGGTTTCGGGCAAGTCAAAAATCCCGGCGAAGATCTCATTCCTCGCCGAGTTTTAAGACACAAATTCAGAAGCTTACTTTTTCTTTTTCACTGCACCCGCACGTCAGGACTGAAGGACACCCCCTGCACGGGCTTCGCTCTTCCGTCCGTAGTCAGCCTCATGACTGCCACTCTATGCCTGGTCCAAATCTGGTCCTGGGTGCCCATCTTTTACGCGTATTCAGCGTTAGCCGATAACTAGCGGGCTTTCGGCATCTCCAGGAACCCCGTCCCGGCAAGGGACCTCGTCGTACCTGTCGTCAGGTGCAGTGCATTCCTCCGTCCGATCAAGTTCTGGAATTGTATTACTCAGACCGTTGCCGGGGAGCTCTGCGCATGGCGGAATGGTGTGCCGTCTCGCCACATGCGGTGCAAAACAACGCCAATGCGCCGCGCAAGTGCAATCAAAGCCCGTTTCGATCCACGCCGATGGGCCACTCTGAGCGCCCAGGCCTGGAGCCAGTTTGGTGACCCACGGTGCATCAAGATCATCGCCGCTTGATACAAGGCCGTTCGAAGGGCCCGGTCGCCGGCTCGCGTAATTTGCCCGACGATGTCCATCTCTCCGGATTGAGTGCGCTTCGGCGTCAGCCCCACCCACGGACCAACATCCTTCGATCGCGCAAAGCGGGTCGGATCGTCGATCGCGGATTTGACCGTCAGGGCGACGATCCGACCGACGCCCGGCATCGTCATCATCAGACGGCAAACGTCGTCTTGTTTTGCCAGATCCGCGATTGTCGCATCCATTTCAGCCAACTCGGCGCGCAACTGCGCACGCGCGCGCAAAAGGGCCTCTGTCGACACCGACAGGATTTCATTCTGCTCAACCAGTTCCCTCACCCGGGCCTCGTACCTGATCCGGGTGACGTGTCCCAGCTTCAGACCGAAGTTCCGCAAAACACCCCGCATGGAAAGCTCAAGGTTGATGATGGCCTGCTGAACTGACTTGCGCGCTGTCAGCAACGCGCGGATTTCCTGGGAGGACACCGATTTGCGGTGCACGGGCCTGTACCATCCCATTTGAAGCAAGCGCGCAATGCCCTGAGCATCGCGCCGATCGGTTTTGATCGGCATGGCTTTCAAAGCGGCTTTCACCAACCGCGTTTCCATCATGACCACGTCAAAGCCAGCTTCTTCCATTCCCTTGCTCAGCCATTGGGACAAAGGTCCGGCTTCGAGCCCGATCGCATCGATCGAATATGACAATGACGCTATTGCACGTACCAATGCCTCAGGCTCGCTTTCCGCCTGTAATTCTTCAACAATCCTCCCCTGTGGCCCCAGCACACAAATCGCCGTGCTTGCCAGAGATACATCCAGTCCGATAAATACATTCATGTCGTTGCCCTTCTATTCTTAGGAATTGAGGCGCATGGAAACATACGACCTCGTAGACGCGCTGCAGGCGCATCAAGGGCAACGGCACTCCACATCATGCTGTCAAGCAAGCGAAACGTGCTCGATTCGCCGATAGCCCCATTACGGCATCTTTCGCTTTTCAGGGGATCCGGCCCAAAAGCTATTAAGAAGGGCGGGCCGTCAACGCAATCCGCCCTCCTCAGCAACAAAGAGAAAGCCACGCAGCAAAACCGCCGAACTTGTTGATCAATAAAGCCGACATTGAGGCGGCGGGCGGCGACCGGCCGCTAGGAGCCCAACCTGACCGATGCTGCACACCGTTTGGATGTCGGCTTAACCTTCCAGTACTGGCCTTGCGGCCACCCGCACATCCCTGAGCGGGTGGCTGGTTTCTTGCATCACTCGCTACGAACGATCTCGCTGTAGTCACCACGCAATTGCAGGATCACGGTGATGTCAGCATCATCACGGTTTCGCCAGAACCAGCCGTGATCCCCCGCGAAGGGGGTCTCAAAACTGCCGTCACCTGATGTTTGGCCGCGACCTCTGTCGTAGGTCACTTCCTCACCATCTGCATGAGCGTGAAGATCGAAGTTGATCCGCCCGCCTGTAGCGACCCACGAGTAGTTCATAGTGGCACCTTCCTCCATCGTGGCCTTGATCTCGGTGGATGCGCCGGGCGCGAGGGTAAATGTGATCTCGTCCTGCCAGGCCTCTTGTGCGTGCGCTGCCCCGACGAATAGGCCGAAGATATCATTCATCAGAGATGAGCTGTCATCGTTGCCATGAAGCGCTTCGTCCGCCGCCGCTTCTGCGGCAAGCTGCTGCTTGATTTCGCCCATTTCCGTAAGGCCAAGGATGCTCCCTACGCCTGTGGGGTCGGCGCCGTATTCGGCGGGCAGGTAGACCATAACGCCTATGGCGACTGCCGTCAGGCTGGCAATGATGGTGGACCGGCGTAATTGGGTGGGGGTCGGCAGGTCTTCGATGTTGGGTTTCGGTGCGTTGTTCATTTTTCTTTCCAATCTCTATGTGCTGGCGATGTAGCCTGCGATCTGCTGGTAGGTGAGCAGAAGGCCAAGGCCGACCATGATGATGTTCGCGACAGAAGCCTGACGCATGAAGTTGGGGCTGCGACGCCAGTACCCCATCACGATAAGGATCACGAAGAGCGCCAAAAGCTGACCCACCTCGACGCCCACGTTGAAGGCCAGAAGGTTCGCGAGCAGCCCGTCTTCGGACAATTGATAATCCAGGATTTTTGACGCAAGGCCGGTGCCATGGAACAGACCGAAGATCAGGGTTGCGGCCTTGGTGTTTGGCTGAAACCCGAGCCATTTCTGATAGAGGCCAAGGTTGTCGAGCGCCTTGTAGACAACCGACAGGCCGATGATGGCGTCGATGATATAGGCGTTGATGCCCCAGCCAAACCAGACGCCCGCAATCATGGTGACGGAGTGGCCGACGGCAAAGATGCTGACATAAATCGCCACGTCTTTCATATGGTATAGGAAGAAGACGACGCCGAGCAGGAACAGGATATGGTCATATCCCGTAATCATGTGCTTTGCGCCCAGATAGATGAACGAGATGATATGCACCCCGAAAATCTCCTGGATATAGCCCGCGTCACCGGGGGTCACGGCATGGGCGTAAGCCGAGGTCGCGAAAGCGATCAGTATCAGCACGATAGTGGTAAATAGGATCAGGGTCTGCCGCAAAGCATGCGACGGGTGCCCTGACCGATAGGATCGGTTGGGTTTCATTTTGATTTTCCGTTTATTGAGTTTGATGGAGGACAGCGCCGGATAGGCGCGACATCACACTCGTGGCGGTCGATCTAAATCGTGAGCGCTGCGGTCGGACGCTGCAATTTCAATCAGAGACCAAGTGGTGCTTGAAGGCGCAACGAAACCCAAGCCGCGTCTGGGGGATAGATAGGCGGTGTTGTGGTCGTGATCGGCCATCTCATGGGCATGGCCTTGGAAAATGTGCAGAATATCCACGATATCATCATGGGAATGGCCATGGTCTTCGATCTCGGCCTGATGCTCGGCCAGGAGTTCTGCGAACTCGGCAAATTCATGCAGCTCGCTCTGCGCATAAGACGACACCATGATCCCGACCGCCAAAGCGATGGTCATTGCATAGCGCAGGACTGAGTTCACCTGTCGTTTCATGTGCCCGTTTCTGCAGGTCTTGGCCCGCTTGCTCTATCCCCCCAGGGGGGATACCGTCTGTTTATGACAAAACACACGCCCCATGCAACCCACCCCAATATTATCAAGCGGCTGAAACGTGCCAACGGCCATCTTCTCAGCGTGATCGAGATGATCGAGGCGGAGCGCCCGTGCACCGACATCGCGCAGCAACTCCATGCTGTCGAGAAGGCCATCACGCAGGCCAAGCGCACCCTGATTCAGGATCATATCGACCATTGCCTTGATGCTGCAATGGCCGGTGCGGGCAGGGACGGCGCGCCCGCAACAGCAGAGTTCAAGGCGATCACCAAGTACTTATGAGGAAGGCCCATGCTCTCTGTCCTGGCTGATCGCACTTACCGGCATCTCTTCCTTGCACAGATCGTGGCCCTGCTTGGGACAGGTCTTGCAACAATCGCTCTGGGGCTTTTGGCCTATGATCTGTCAGGCGAACGCGCAGGGCTGGTGTTGGGCACGATCTTCACCATCAAAATGGTGGCGTATGTCGGAATTGCGCCCATCGCTGGGGCCTTCGCCAATCGGTGGCCGCGCCGCACGATGCTGGTCAGCCTCGACTTGGTCCGCGCCGCTGTGGCGCTGTGCCTGCCATTCGTAACCGAGGTTTGGCAGGCCTACATCCTGATCTTTGTGCTGCAATCCGCATCTGCCGCGTTCACGCCGACGTTTCAGGCGACCATCCCCGACATCCTGCCAGAGGAAGACCGGTATACTCGGGCTCTGTCGCTCTCACGGCTGGCCTACGACCTTGAGAACATCATCAGCCCGATGTTAGCCGCAATCCTGCTGACCTTCGTGAGCTATCATGCGTTGTTCTTCGGCACCGTGATCGGATTCGTTGGCTCGGCTTTTCTGGTCGTGTCGGTTCTGCTGCCCAGCCCGCAACCAACCGCGCATCGGGGCATCTATGATCGCACCACGCGCGGGATGCGGATATACCTCGCCACACCGCGCCTGCGCGGGCTGTTGTCGCTCAACCTCGCAGCGGCAGCAGCGGGTTCTATGGTGTTGGTCAACACCGTGGTGCTGGTCCGCGCCGATCTGGGGCTTGGGGATGCGCAAGTCGCCATTGCTCTTGGTGCATTCGGTGGCGGGTCAATGCTGGCCGCCCTTTTGCTTCCCCGACTTCTGGACAACTTCCTCGACCGCCCGGTGATGATCGGCGGTGCGGCAGTGCTGGTTATCTCGCTGCTCAGTCTGTCGCTGATCTCACTGATCTACTACACGCAGTGGCTCCCACTGCTTGCGGGATGGTTCGTTATCGGGATCGGCTATTCTGTCGTGCTGACCCCATCAGGGCGGCTACTCAAACGATCCGCACACGCTGAAGACAGACCCGCCGTCTACGCTGCTCAGTTTGCTTTATCACACTCCTGCTGGCTGGTGAC
This sequence comes from Yoonia vestfoldensis, assembly GCF_002158905.1. Lineage (NCBI taxonomy): Bacteria > Pseudomonadati > Pseudomonadota > Alphaproteobacteria > Rhodobacterales > Paracoccaceae > Yoonia > Yoonia vestfoldensis. Next base: position 103,743 of record NZ_CP021431.1, on the reverse strand, counting down.
ATACCCGCTTGCAGGCTGGCTGATTACCATCACGGGACCCACAACGGCCTTTACATTCTTGGCATTGCTCGCAGCCATTGGGATAATTTGTGGGGTCTTACTTTGGGCGCGTGACGATACTGGAACTTTCGAACATGTTCATGATGATCTTCCAGAAGATCACCCGCATGTTCGCGGCGGCCGATCACACAGCCACTGAACTGGCCCCCCTTTCGACCGGACACTCAGGCATAACCATGGAGGCTTAGGGATAGCCCTAAGCACGTGCTTATGTCTGACTATGAAATCATCACCGATGGCGGCCGCCGACGTCGCTGGTCGTCATCCGAGAAGCTGCGGATTGTGGAGGAAACGTTGGACGAGACCGCCAGCATCTCGGTCGTTGCGCGCCGGAATGGCGTGGCGCCCAACCTGTTGTATCGTTGGCGGCGTCTAATGCTGGAAGGGGGAGCCGTGGCCGTGTCAGGAGACGATGACGTCACAAGCAATCGCGCTGTCCGGCAGATGGAGGATCGCATTCGCGAGCTGGAGCGCCAACTGGGACGCAAGACCCTCGAAGTCGAGATCCTGAAGGAGGCGCTCGACAAGTCACGCTCAAAAAAACTGACGTGGCTTGCGCAGTCGCAGCCGAAGGACGGTTCCCGATGAGCGTCGTGGCCGAGACCCTGGGCGTCTCCAGATCGAACCTGCACGCCCGGGTGACAGGAAGCGCGAAGCCGCGTCGGCGCTATCACAAAGCGCAAGATGCGGCGGTGGTGCCGCTCATCACTGCACTCGTGGCGGCGCGACCGACCTACGGATATCGTCGCATCACGGCCATCCTGAACCGGCAATTACGCACCGCGGGCGCAGCGCCTGTTAACCACAAACGCGTCTACCGGATCATGCGGGCCCAGAACCTGCTGCTGGCACGCCACTACACCGAGCGGCCTGACCGCGCGCATAACGGCAAGATCGTGACCATGCGATCGAACCTTCGCTGGTGCAGTGATGGCTTCGAGTTCACCTGCTGGAACGGCGACATCATTCGTGGCGCATTCATCATCGATGCCCACGACCGAGAAATCATCGCCTGGTGCGTCGTCGTGAACGCGGGCATCAGTGGCTCCGACGTGCGAGACATGATGCTGGCGGCGGTGGAGGCGCGGTTCGGCGGCTATCGCGCGCCGCACCAAGTCGAGATGCTCAGCGACAATGGCTCGCCCTACATCGCCAAGGACACACGCATCTTCGCCCGCCAGCTGGGCCTGAAACCCTGCTATACGCCGGTGAAGAGCCCCCAGAGCAATGGAATATCAGAGGCATTCGTCAACACCCTGAAGCGGGATTACGTGAATGTCACGCCGCTGCCAGACGCCGTCACCGTCCTTGGATTGATTGCCGGGTGGTTCGAAGACTACAATGAAAACCACCCGCACTCGGGGCTGAAGATGCGCTCACCACGCGAGTTCATCGCAGCTCAAACCGCAACCGCCTGAGTGTCCGGTGAAACGGGGGCAAGATCAGCCACCCAATTGTTATTGATGATTATCATCAGCATTGGCCGAGCATACGATAAGCACACCGTAGCCTTTGATAGAGATATGGATCAGCTTTAGCGATGTGGTCGAAGCGGTCACTCGCTAATGAGTCGAAACACCTTTTGCGATAGCGATATGGTGTGCTCTGTGGTGGTCCCCCGTCGCCATCAGACCAAAAAAACCAAGTGACCTTATCTGAGAGACATCGCCGTCTTCGGGGTCGGTCACGGTCCAAGTGATCGATCGTTCGTTGGAAACGACTATCGATGACCAACCGGTTTCACTCGCAAGGACGGGACCATGCGCGGGGACCATGCGGGATGCGGCTCCCCCCGGACGGCCCGACCGCGATATTGTCATTCGAAGGCCATTCGGTATCTCTTCTGTTTCAACGCTCGCGCCCAGAATTAGCTGGGTCATGTCGACCAAGTGAACGCGCAAGGCGTCGATATCAACGCGCTCCCAATCGGTGTCCGGGTCTTGCGCCAAAATTTTCACGATCTCGCTAATTGCGGCAAAAGAGGCATCGCCCGGTTCCGTTGGCATGGTCGTGGTCGAATGCATGCTTCCATGATTTTGATGATCACTGTGCTGGGCTGACGTCGTACTCGCCGTCGCAAGCGTCCAAGTCAGGATAAGGCAAGGGAGATACAGAACTTTCACAGGAGTTTCCTTTCTTGGTTGGGATGATAGGTAGCGTCGAGCGCTCTATGCGAATATGATTATGGTCATGTCGACTGTCGATTTTTTTGCTGAACTGAGCCATAATTGCGCACCGGCCAAAGCAAGGCGGGTGATGCTGAACGCTGGTGAAGTCCTATTTCGCCAAGGAGAAACGAGCCCGGGTTTCATGAAGGTGCATGAAGGCCGGATTGATCTGGTCAGGTGGTCCGAGACGGGGCGTTCGATACGCATTCACGCGGCAGGGCAGGGCGAAACCTTCGCTGAAGCATCCCTTTTTGCTGAAACCTGCCATTGCGACGCTGTCGCACGCACACCAGCCGCAGTCGATCTATTGCCTCGGAAGGCCGTTCTGGATGCTTTGGCGACGTCACCTGACCTCGCACAGCGCTTTGCTGCTTATTTGTCAAAGTCGCTGATGCAGTCCCGACGATTGCTCGAACTGAGGGCAACCAAGCCTTTGACCGAGGGCATTATCGCGAGGCTCATTGAGGTGGTGGATGAGAATGATGATTTGCCCGAAGACGTTCCGCTTCTTTCATTGGCGCAGGATCTGGATGTGACGGCACCTGCACTTTACCGGGCACTCGCCAGACTTGAGAAACAAGGGCGGGTGATTAGGCCGGCGCGCGGACGTGTGCGCCTCGTCTCATAGCGGCTTATTCCTGTAATACGAACCTGGCGGTCAACGCATGTCAATTGCTTTGGCTGTCCTGCGCGGTGACTTGCACTTGGTGGTCGCGCTCACGATCGGGCCATTGGGTTTTGATCCATGCCAGCACGTCTCGAAGCTCATCTTCTGAGTACATTTCACCAAAACCAGGCATGTTGCTTTCATATCCATTTCCGACCACGGCTGCAGTGCCCAAAGCGGTGATTTGAAGCAGCAATCGATCTGGATGGTGCCATGTGTGACCGGTTTCGTCATGCGGTGGTGCAGGTAGACGTCCATCTGGTCCCGGTGATCTCCAATTCGGTTGCCCTTCTAGATTTGCGCCATGACATGAAGCACATGCCTCCGCATAGACCGCTTCACCGCGCGCAAGGTTCGGCAGATAGTCTCCACTGGTTACAGAGGTCTGCGGACCTGCGTCAAAGAAAAAGAATGCAACCATACCCGCCAGTGCAGTCGCGATTCCGATTGAGACGACCAGCTTCACAATTTGATACTCCGCAGTCTCAGCGAGTTACCGATTACGGATACCGACGACAGGCTCATTGCCGCCGCTGCAATCATGGGTGACAGAAGCACGCCAAAAACCGGGAACAGGATGCCCGCTGCAATCGGGACGCCCGCCGTGTTGTAGATGAAAGCGAAAAACAGGTTCTGGCGGATATTGCGCATCGTGGCTTGCGCCAGAACCCGCGCACGCACGATGCCGCCGAGGTCGCCCTTCAGCAGGGTGACGCCAGCGCTCTCCACCGCAACATCCGCGCCAGTGCCCATTGCGATGCCGACATCCGCCGCCGCAAGGGCGGGCGCGTCATTCACGCCGTCGCCAGCCATAGCGACCGAATATCCCTTCGCTTTCAGTTCCGCGATCAGATCCGCCTTGTCTTCGGGCGAGACCTCGGCACGCACTTCATCGATCGAGAGGTCTCGGGCGACGGCGTCTGCGGTGCCTTGACTGTCTCCTGTCGCCATGATGATCTTGAGACCGGCTGCATGCAGATCACGAATGGCCGCAGGTGTCGTGTCTTTGATCCGGTCGGCAACTGCGACAATCCCGGCAAGTTTAGCGTCTGCAGCCAGGAGCATGGCGGTTTTTCCGCTGTTCTGGAACGCGGCCAGTTGATCTTTGACAGCAGAAATGTCGACGCCGAGGCCTTGCATCAGTGCCGTGTTGCCAAGGGCGACTTCGGTTTCGTCAATTCTGCCGCGGACACCTTTGCCAGTGACCGCACTGAAATCCGCTAGGTCCAGCTTCCCGGCCCCGCGCTCCCCGGCACCTTTCAGGATAGCCTCGGCAAGAGGGTGCTCTGAGCCGCGTTCAAGAGCTGCCGCATACCCCAACACCTCTTTCTCTGTCTTATCGCCCAAGGCGACAACATCCGTCAGAGTCGGCCTTCCTTCCGTCAACGTGCCTGTCTTGTCGAGCACGAGAACATCCACCTTTGCAAATCGTTCCAGCGCCTCTGCGTCTCGGATCAGGACACCTGCCTGAGCGCCCCGTCCAGTTGCCACCATAATCGACATCGGTGTGGCTAGCCCGAGGGCACAGGGGCAAGCGATGATCAGAACGCTGACGGCAGCCACAACCGCATAGCCGAGTGCTGGTGTTGGGCCGATGACCATCCAGACAACGAAAGCCAGCACTGCAATACCGATGACGATCGGCACGAAGTAGCCTGCCACCCGGTCTGCCATCGCCTGGATTGGCGCACGCGAACGCTGAGCACTCGCAACCATTGCAACGATCCTTGAAAGTACTGTATCGCTGCCCACGGCCTCCGCTGTCATCACGAACGAACCGGTCTTGTTGAGAGTGCCGCCCGTGACCGCGTCTCCCGCAGCCTTCTCGACCGGGACAGGTTCCCCGGTGAGCATGCTTTCATCTACTGATGATCGGCCTTCGTATACAATTCCATCCACGGGCACAGCTTCACCGGGCCGCACCCGTAGCTTGTCGCCTTTGACCACGTCATCAAGTGCTACATCTTCGTCGCCAGCATCCGTCACGCGTCGCGCCGTCTTGGGAGCCAAATCCATGAGTGCGCGGATCGCGTCACCGGTCCGTTCTCTGGCCGTCAGCTCCATCACCTGCCCGACCAAGACAAGGATAAGGATCACGGCCGCAGCCTCGAAGTAGAGTGGCGGACCGTGATCGCCCAATAGACTGGCAGGGAAAATACCCGGTGCGAGGAGAGAAACGAGGCTGAAGGCATAGGCGGCACCCGTGCCAATCGCGATCAGCGTCCACATGTTGAGATTGCCGGTCACGATCGACGACCAGCCACGCTTGAAGAATGGGAGCGCGATCCAGAGGACAACCGGTGAAGCGAGCAGGAACTGAAGCCAGCGGACGGTTTCAGCGCCGAACCACCCAGCCCACGGAATGCCGATCATCCCGCCCATTTCAAGCGCGAGGACGGCCAGCGCCAATGGTCCTCCGATCCAGAGCCTGCGTCGAAAGTCGACCAATTCGGGGTTTGGTCCTGCATCAGCTGTGGGCATCATCGGCTCGAGTGCCATGCCGCATATCGGACAGTCACCCGGCCCTTCCTGAACGATCTGAGGGTCCATTGGGCAGGTATACATGGTGCCTTCCGGCATCGGCTCACTCTCGGCACGATCCCCCAGATAGTCGTTGGGAGCTTCATCGAACTTGTGCTGGCAGCGTTCCGAGCAGAAATAGAATCGATCACCCGCATGTTTTGACAGAAACTGCGCTGTCGCCCGCGTGACGGTCATCCCACAAACGGGATCGGTCGCCTCGATATACGCCTCAGGATCTTTGACGAACTTATCCCTGCATCCGTCGTGGCAGAAATGATAGACATGCCCATCATGCTCCAGACGCGGTTTGTCCGCGTCCGCGTCGACTGTCATTCCGCATACGGGATCGCGCGTGATGATTTTCTCGGCGAGTGCTGTCTCCGACATGCTCAGGTCCTCCATAGGCTCAACATAGTCCTTCCAGTGACTGGAAGGTCAAGGCCGCCTCATCGCCCATCTATTTCCGGCGTCGCGGGCGGTCCTCCCTGAAGGTCAGCGATCAAGGCATTCATTTCCGCAATCTCGAGGCGTTGCGCTTCAACGATGTCTTGGGCAAGTCGCTGCACTCGTGGGTCAGAGATTTCCGCGCGCTCACTGGTCAAGATCGCAATGGAGTGGTGCGGAATCATCGCCCGCATCCAAGACACATCCTGAACGGTTGTTTGTGATCGCAGTAAGAAGAGCGATACGGCAAAGACAACCACGCTCGATCCGATGATGGCATAGTTGAACGCTTTCTTTTTATACATGCCCCACATGAAAAGCAGCATTATGACTGCCATCACCGCACCCATATAAAGCGCCATATACGCCCGTGTTTCGCTGAACTGGATGTGTCCCAACGCATATGTATTCAGATACATTAACCCGAACATTACGACCGTCGATGTGACGATCATTGAAATGAATCTCGTATAGCTCATTTTTCATTCTCCAAACTGCAGCCTTTGGAAACAAACAACATTCCTGCGATGGAAGGTTCCGAACAAAAAAGGAAAACTATAGCAGGTTGGATACGGCAGACTTTGAAAAGCGTTTCGTGTGAACGATCAATCAGCTTTTATTTGCAGAGCCTTAGCGTTTGCAGATCTTCGCTGATCAGCTCGTTCACGCCGATCTGACTTGCATTTCGGTCTTGAACACTGGATGACCTCTGCATGACATGGCTGAATGAAAGATTCGGGATCGGGTCGGCTTTGCGACCGATGGGGCTTTTGCTCCTGATCTTGGTGTTCGTTTTTCAGCTCATATCGCCTTCTGCACATGCCGCTGCCTCTATGTTCGATAGCCAGGCGCACCACCAGGTCATGTCGGGTACAGAGAGTGACTGTCCGATGCACTTGGCAAAGATGGCGAACACTGCCGAAACCGCCCAAGAAAATGGTGTGTCACAGGAGAAGTGCGCGCACTGCGTGCCTTCAACGTGCTGCTTTCACATGACGTTCCCGTCATCGGAACCCCTCGCTGCGGGCATGCTTTTGCCCGATGCCACATTGCTGGATCGCGGCAGGCTTATAACTTCCAGCGTCAGCTCCTCAAAAGATCGACCCCCAAGACACTTCTGATTGATTTCCGAACCGTGGCCGCATCCTGCGACTGCGCGACTGCAATTGATTAGAAACAGTTCCGTTGTCGGAACTGGGGTCGAGGCAACAATGCGTGGACGATATTCAGCCCTGAGCATTCTGGCGCTTGCCGCCGGGGTTGCTGGTGGCATCTATCTGGAAAGACTGTACTTCAATCCTTCGGACATGGCCGGATCGACAGGGCCAGAAATCCTCTATTGGGTTGCGCCGATGGATGCCAATTTCCGGCAGCCGGGTCCCGGCAAATCCCCCATGGGAATGGATTTGGTGCCAGTTTTTGCAGGTGAGGAGCCCTCCGGCGATCCATCCGAGGTGACGCTTTCAGCGGCCGAGATCAATGCGATCGGTGTCCGCACCGCGATTGCGCAGACCGCCGAGATTTCGCAGCGGATCGAGACGGTGGGTTTCGTGGGCTATGACGAACACCTGACAAGCCATGTGCATACCCGCGTCGAGGGCTGGATCGAGGCGTTGAACGTCCGCGCCGTCGGAGATCCGGTGCGCAAGGGCGACGTCCTATTCGAAATGTTCTCGCCCCAGATCGGCTCTGCCAGCAGCGATCTGGTGCGCGCGGTTGAAGATGGCGACCCCCGCATCCTCGAAGCCGCCCGCAGCAGTTTGCGGAGCCTCGGCATGTCGGACGACCAGATCGCCCGGATCGAAGCCGAAGGTGTGCTTGCGCGCAACATTGAGGTTTTGGCCCCGCAGGACGGGGTGGTCATCTCCCTCGAGGCAGCAGATGGGATGTTCCTGCAACCTGGTGTTCGCGCCGTCTCTTTGACCGACCTCAGTGCCGTCTGGCTGATCGTCGATGTGTTCGAGCGCGACATCGCCCGCATGACCGAAGATATGCGTGCCGTCGCGCGGTTCGAGCACTTGCACGGACGCACCTTCGAGGGCGTGGTCGATTACGTCTATCCCGAGCTTGATGCCGAGACCCGCACGCTGCCCGTGCGCCTGCGGTTCGACAATTCCGAAGGGCTGCTCAGGCCCAACATGTTCGGCAATGTCAGCTTGATCCCGAACGAGACCCGCATGGCGCTGACGGTTCCGACCGAGGCGATCATTCGCACAGGCGCTGCCGAACGCGTCATTTTGAAAACCGGAGAGGGCACGTTCAAGCCCCGCCTGATCACAACGGGCTTGCGGGACAATTTTGGCGGAGGCGGCCGGACGGAAGTCGTGCAGGGCCTTGCCCCCGGTGAAGAAGTCGTGGCCTCCGCTCAGTTTTTGATCGACAGCGAGAGCGCTTTGAGCGCTGGTCTGATGCGAATGGCACCGACGGATGAGGCTCCTGCGCGCGGGACAGGCGAGTTGATTGCGCTCGATATCGAAAACCGCAGCGCCACGATCAGACATGCGGCACTGGACGCGCTGGATTGGCCTGCGATGACATCGCGTTTTCCGTTGCGCGCCGATGTTCCGCTGGGCCGGTTGGAACCGGGTCTGCAGGTGGCGTTCCGCGCGGCACGCGGCGCGGACGGGTTGCTCAGCCTGATCGAGCTTGGCAGCGACGATGGAATTGCCGCAACAGGCACAGGAACTGTCATGGCCGTTACGGCGGATGGCAAACTGACACTATCTCATGATCCGATCCCGGAATTGGGGTGGCCTTCAATGCAGATGGACATGCCAGTTGCAGGGTTCGACGTTGCAGAGGTGCCGCTCGATCAGCCCGTCGAGTTTGATTTGTCCAAAGGGGAGGATGGGCTCTTCACAATCGTCGCCGTGAGAGGCGACGGAATGATGAGCGACAACGAGATGAACATGTCTGAGCCGATGGAAGCGGCAACAGACGATGCTGCGGCCTCGCCGATTGTGGTGTCTGGAACGATCGAGAGCGTTGATCCAGAGACCCGCATGGCCACGATCGCGCACGGACCAATTGTCGAGATCGGGATGCCCGGCATGACCATGGGCTTCGCCTTGGAGGCGGCGCTTGATCCTGCCGCGTTGATTACCGGGCAGGAGATGACCCTGACCTTCGCCCGCCCGGATGGTATGACAATGATCCTTGCTTCAGCCGAACCCATTGCCCCACCGATGGAAGTGCCAGGCACGATCAATGCCATCGATACCGCGGCGGGTGTGGCAAACATCACCCACGGCCCGATGATGGAGATCGGGATGCCGGGGATGACGATGGATTTTGCCATTGATCCGTCAGTTGATGTGTCGCGCCTGCCGGAGGGAGACGAGATCACGCTTCTGCTCAAGCGCAACGCGGACTTCTCATTGACGCTTGTTGGCGTGGCTGCGGCCCCCGAGGTGATTCAATGATCCCGGCCATCATTCGTGCCTCCATCGCGAACCGCGTGATCATTCTGGCTCTTGCGGTGATGATGGCCGTTGCGGGTATCTGGGCAATTCGGGAAACCCCCGTAGACGCGATTCCTGACCTGTCGGATGTACAGGTGATCGTCAAAACGCCCTATCCCGGTCAAGCGCCGCAGGTGGTCGAGGACCAGATCACCTATCCCATTGCAACCGCCATGCTTGCCGTGCCGGGGGCCAGCGACGTGCGCGGGTTTTCGTTCTTCGGCGACAGCTATGTCTATGTGGTGTTCGAGGACGGAACCGATCTCTACTGGGCGCGCACGCGGGTGCTGGAATACCTTGGCCAGATCGCTGCCGATCTGCCTGAAGGTGTCTCACCCCAGCTTGGACCGGACGCGACGGGCGTAGGTTGGATCTACCAATACGCGCTCATCGACCGCACCGGCGGCCATGATCTGGCCGAGTTGCGCACGCTTCAGGACTGGTTCCTGAAGTACGAGCTGCAAACTGTCGACGGCGTGTCCGAGGTCGCCACCATCGGTGGCATGGTCAAACAATACCAAGTCGTCGTCGATCCCAACAAACTGCGCGCCTATGATGTAACGCTTGCCCAGATCCGCAACGCTATCCAGGGCGCGAACCGCGAGACAGGCGGTAGCGTGATCGAGATGGGCGAGGCCGAATTCATGGTCCGCTCCACGGGTTATGTCGACGAACTGGCCGATCTGGCCAAAGCGCCTTTGATGGTAAATGCGCGCGGTGCGGCAATCACTTTGGCCGATGTCGCCGACATTCGCCTTGGCCCCGAGATGCGACGGGGTGTGGGCGAGTTCAACGGAGAGGGTGACGCCGTCGGCGGCGTGGTGATCCTGCGCTGGGGCGGCAATGCGCTGGCCACGATCAAGGCCGTGGAAACCCGCATCGAAGAGCTACGATCCAGCCTGCCCGAAGGTGTCGAGATCGTCACCACTTACAACCGCGCGGGCGTGATCGAGCGTGCGATCGAGAACCTGCAAAAGAAACTGACTGAAGAATTCATCGTCGTCATTTTGGTCTGTGCCGCCTTTCTTTTACACATCCGGTCGTCGCTGGTGATCCTGCTGTCGCTCCCGCTTGGCATCTTTGCGGCCTTTATCATCATGAAGCTGCAAGGGGTGAACGCCAATATCATGTCGCTGGGCGGCATCGCCATTGCCATCGGCGCCATGGTGGACGCCGCGATCGTCATGATCGAGGCGATGCACCGGCGGATCGAAAAGGAGAAACTGACGAACGAAAATCGTTGGCGCATCGTCAGTGAATGTGCCTCAGAGGTTGGGCCCGCCCTATTCTATTCGCTTGCGATCATCACGGTCAGCTTCCTGCCGGTGTTCGTGCTGGAAAGCCAGGAGGGGCGGCTTTTCAAACCGCTCGCCTTCACCAAGACCTACGCAATGGCCGCTGCTGCAATCCTGTCGATCACGCTGGTGCCGGTGTTGATGGGATACTTCGTGCGCGGGCGCATTCTGCCTGAACGAAAGAACCCGCTGAACCGGATCGTCATCTGGATTTACCGCCCGTTTTTGGACGCCGCTGTGGCGTGGCCATGGGCCACGACGGTGCTGGCGGGCGCACTTGTCGCCTCGATGATGTGGCCGCTTCAGCGTATCGGAACCGAATTCATGCCCGAACTGAACGAGGGCGATTTCCTCTATATGCCATCGCTCTATCCCGGTGTGTCTATCGGCAAGGCGCGCGAGGTCTTGCAACAGACGGACCGCCTGATTGCGACGGTGCCCGAGGTTCTGACCGTGCATGGCAAGCTGGGCCGGGCGGACACCGCCACCGATCCCGCGCCGTTGACGATGATCGAGACCACCATTCAGTTGAAGCCCGAGGACGAGTGGCGCCCCGGCATGACGATGGAGATGATCCGCAACGAGCTTGATCGTGTGGTACAGATCCCCGGCGTTACCAATGTCTGGATTCAACCGATCAAGAACCGGATCGACATGCTGGCGACCGGCATAAAGACACCCGTGGGCGTCAAGATATCCGGCGCAGACCTCAGTGTGATCGAACAGATCGGGATCGAGGTAGAGCGCGTGGTGGCCAATATTGATGGTACGGCATCGGCCTACGCTGAACGCCCCATTGGCGGGCGTTTTGTTGAGATCAACGTGGATCGCGATGCCGCTGCCCGCTACATGATGTCTGTCCGCGACATTCAGGATGTTGTGCAGACTGCCATAGGCGGAATGCAGGTATCTGAATCCGTCGAGGGTCTTGAGCGTTTCCCGATTAACCTGCGCTACCCGCAGGAATGGCGCAACAGCCCCGAACGGCTGCGCGATCTGCCGGTGGTGACGCCCTCGGGTGCGCACATTCCGCTCGGCAGTCTGGCGGAAATCAAAGTCGTCGATGGACCTGCCATGATCCGCTCTGAGAACGCCCGACGCACCGGATTTGTCTTTATTGACATCGCGGGGCGTGATTTGGGTGGTTATGTCAACGAAGCTCGTGCGCTCGTCGCCGATCAGGTCACACTACCAACGGGTTATTCGATCACGTGGTCCGGGCAGTACGAATACATCGAACGCATGCAGGAACGGCTCAAGCTCGTAGCTCCGGCGACACTTCTAATTATCACCCTGATGCTGTTCATGGCCTTCAATCGGGTAATCGAGGTGGGGATTATCCTTGCCGCCCTCCCGGTCGCCCTGGCCGGGGGCGTCTGGTTCCTATGGTATCTCAGCTTCGATATTTCGGTCGCTGTTCTGGTGGGCTTTATCGCGCTGGCTGGCGTGGCGGTCGAAACGGCCATCGTGATGCTGCTCTATCTCAATCTGGCATGGGAAAAACGCAAGAAAGAAGCCGCGACTGAGCGGCGCGAAATGACCTCGCTAGATGTGGAAGAGGTTGTTTTTGAAGGCGCGCTCCTACGCGTCCGTCCCAAAGTCATGACAGTCGCAACCATATTCGCAGCACTGATTCCGATCATGTACGGCACCGGAACCGGGTCCGAGATCATGCAGCGGATCGCGGCTCCGATGATCGGTGGCATGGCGACCGCGACCCTTCTGACGCTCTTTGTCATTCCGTCGATCTTCGTGATCTGGAAAAGGCTGGCCCTGAAACGGGTCAACAGAGAATTGCTGCAACCAGCTCAAGAACCCGCAGCACCTGTACCGGCGGAATAGGACCTGCCAATCAAAACCCAACCTGAAAGGACTACCCATGAAAACTCTCCCTCTTGCCCTCTCCGTTCTCGTTCTGAGCGCGCCACTGGCGTTTGCGCAAATGAACCACTCGGACATGGACCATTCGAACATGCCGATGAGTGACGAAATGATGGAAGGTGCCGTACATACCAAGGCCGTGGTGAATTCCATCGGCGAAGGCACTGCCAATGTCAGTCACGAACCCATCCCTGAAATCGGCTGGCCCGCCATGACGATGGATTTGGCGATGATGCCCGACGCGGAAATGATGGGCGATATTGCGGCTGGAGATTCCGTCACGCTGATGCTGATCAAGGGCGACGACGGCATGTATGCAATTGGCGCGATGATGCCTGAATAAGGCGGCGACGGCTGGCCGGAGACCTGGTTTCCGGTCAGCGTTTTTCAAATCCAGGCTCAGGAGCAAAATATGAAACCTGCCGTTTACTTTGCCGCGATCGCGGCACTTTCGCTGGCGTTCGCATCTCCAAGCGCAGATGCGCATTCCAAGAAAGAGGCAACGGAGCCAGCGGATGGGGCCGTTCTGGAGACGTCTCCGCCGACAATTTCAATGCGCTTTGACATGCCAATGCGCGTCACTCTGATCTCTCTCACCGATCAGGATGGAGCTTCGCATGATGTGACGCGCAGCGACAATATGCAGCCTGTCAGTGAATTCAGTGCCGCGCCGCCAGCGTTGCCAGCAGGTCAGTACAAGGTCGAGTGGCGGGGACTGGCAACCGATGGTCATCCAATGCAAGGGACGTTCAGTTTTGAAATCTCGAATTGAGAGCCGATGCTGAGCGCGCTCGCTTCAGCTGACTTGGTCACTTGGCTGTCCATTTGCGTAAAGGCGCTTGTCTACGCGACGGCCTTGATCGCAATGGGCAGCATATTGAGTATTTTAATGCTCCGCCGTCTTCCCGCACCCGAGGTGCAAACGCTGCGCCGGTTGTCGGTCTTCTGCGCCATTGGGGCAGCCCTTTTGTCTCTGTTGCGACTTCCGCTGCGTGCGAGTTTCCTGATGGGCGGCACATGGCAGGGCGCAACTGATCCGATGATGCTGACGATGGTTTCGGAAAGCCCCCTGGGCTCCAGCATCGTTTTGCGGCTTGTCGGACTGGCTTTGATTTGTGCGATCCTGCTGCCCGCACGCCAAGGGCGACCGCTCGCGGTCTTCGGCGTCCTTGTCGTGGCGGCATCTTTCGTGTTTCGCGGCCATGCGCTGGAAGAACCACGCTTTTTGCTTGCCGCACTCATCTCGCTCCATATCCTGGGCTTGGCGTTCTGGATTGGGGCCTTCACGCCGCTCTACCGCCTTTCGGGGGCGGACACGGCCAGTGTCGCCGGGCAGGTCAGCCACGATTTTGGCCGGATTGCCGTCTGGGTCGTTGGTGCGTTGACCTTGGCGGGGGGAGTTACCCTATGGCTGCTAACTGGCAACGTACTGGATGCGTTTTTTACCTCCTACGGGCAGTTTTTTGCAATCAAGCTGGGCGTTTTTCTCGGCATCATTGGCTTTGCCGCATGGAACAAGTTGCGGCTTACGCCTGCCTTGCTCCGGCAAGAGCCGGGTGCCAGCGCGCATCTGCGTCGGAGCATTCAAATGGAATCGGTGCTTGTGGCACTGATCCTTGTGACAACAGCAATCCTGACAACGATAAGCGCGCCCGAAGCGACAAACCAAATCGGGAGTGCGGCCGCCAGCGGTCAGACCACAGAAACGAACAGAGGGGGTTTCTTATGAAAACGATCACACGTCGGAGGTTTGGAGGTGGGATGGTTGCGGCATTGGCGGCAACTGGCTTTCGTCCGACAGCTCTACAGGCTGGAACGCCGCCAGACCTGATCGCGCGTGAAGGCGTGCTTCAACTTGCGCCCGCGAACTACCCTGAAACACAGGTGTGGGGCTACAACGGAGCGGTTCCGGGTCCTATGATCAGGCTGCCGCAAGGCGCCCGAATGACGCGCCGATTTCAAAATGAACTCCCGCAGCCGAGCACCATCCACTGGCATGGGATCCGCCTCGACAACGCGATGGATGGCGTCCCCGGTCTGACACAAGACGTCGTCGAACCTGGAGCGACATTTCTCTATGACTTCGTTGTGCCAGATGCCGGAACTTATTGGTATCATCCCCACAATCGGTCTTATGAGCAGATGGCGCGGGGGCTATCCGGGGCGCTGGTCGTCGAAGAGGCCGGGGGAGGCCCCGAAGTCGATAACGATGAGGTGCTTTTAATTGATGACTGGCGTCTGGCGGAGGATGCCCAGATCGCGGGCGGTTTCGGTGATATGCACGATTGGGCGCATGCCGGTCGGATCGGGAACTGGATCACTGTGAACGGATTGGGTGACTGGCGGAAACCTGTTCAGCAGCACAGTCGTCATCGTTGGCGCCTTGTGAACACCGCAAATGCGCGGATTTTCTCGCTTGAGGCTCAGGGCCTTGGGGGCTGGATCATTGCGTTGGACGGCATGCCGCTTGATGCACCACAACCGTTGGATCGCCTGACACTGGCACCGGCACAACGGGCGGATATCATTGTTGACGTGACAGCGAGCGTTGGCGAGGAAGCTTTCCTTGTGAGTTTCGAGCGTGACGGCGGTTATGCAATCGCAACATTTGATGTCACAGCGATCGCCCGATCCGAACGTCTGGACGCTCCGTCACCACTGCCACCCAACCCGGTGCCGCAGCTTGGCCCTTTGGAGACTGCCAGAAAGGCAGCCCTTCTGATGGAAGGCGGGGCCATGGGACGTATGGGTGGTGCCATGATGGGCGGACAGATGATGGGCATGCGCGAGATGGCCGGAGCCGGTAAAGTCTGGGCCTTCAACGGCATGGCCGACATGCCGGATGAGCCTTTGGTTGCGGCTGATCGGGGCGAAACCGTTCGGATCGACATCACCAACGATACGGCCTGGCCCCACGCGATGCATCTTCATGGTCACCATTTCCGCCAGATCGGCTCGAATGGGACGGCAGGTCCGCTTCGTGACACGCTTCTTATGGACCGAGGCGAGACCGCGCAGATCGCATTTGTTGCCGACAATCCCGGAGATTGGCTTTTGCATTGCCACATGCTGGAGCATTCTGCAGGCGGAATGATGACATGGCTGCGCGTGGCGTGAACCACGTAGCGCCAGAATAAAACACCAAAGGAGAAATCCAATGAACCGTAGAAACTTCCTAATGATCGCCGCTGGCTCAGCACTTGCCGCTGGTCCGGTCTTTGCCGCAACGCCAAGCATGAAAGTGCTCAAATCCCCGACTTGCGGATGCTGCTCGGCATGGATCGCCCACGTTGAATCCGCCGGGATTGACGTCGATGCGCAAGACATCACGCAAGATGCCTTGTGGGCCGCCAAGGACAATGCAGGGATAACACCCGAGCTTAGCTCCTGTCACACAGGGTTCATAGAAGGGTACGTCATCGAGGGCCATGTCCCGGCGGCTGACATCCAACGCCTGTT
This sequence comes from Yoonia vestfoldensis, assembly GCF_002158905.1. Lineage (NCBI taxonomy): Bacteria > Pseudomonadati > Pseudomonadota > Alphaproteobacteria > Rhodobacterales > Paracoccaceae > Yoonia > Yoonia vestfoldensis. Next base: position 87,785 of record NZ_CP021431.1, on the reverse strand, counting down.
GGCTGAGCGTCCAGATGCCGTTGGCCTGACCGTTCCCGGAATGCCGATCGGCTCGCCCGGCATGGAGATGGGGGACCAGCGCGATGCTTTCGAAACGCTACTTGTATTGCATGGTGGAGAGACCATTGTGTTTGAGCGCCATTCGTAGGTCTAACCACCTAAGTCACGTGCTTTGATCGCCACTTCACATGGCGTGGCGGTCAGCTATGTGACAGAAGTTTGGATTATGGCTCGAAGTCGGAACGATGAGCAGACTCTCTTACCCGATAGAGACCATTACCAATGAAGGTCAGCAAACCATCTTGAAAGGCCGCAACGCGCGCTTAAGCAGCCGTACACGCATGCGCAGCGAATTTACGCTTCGTCCGCATCTCACCAGTTCGTGGCTGGCGCAGCGAAAGTCAGCGAACGCCGAATGTTCTCAACTTGTTCTTCAAGATGCCCAAATATGCACGTTCGGTCCAGTTAGGCCAATCTCGGCTGGCAGGGTGAAGACCACATGGAAATACTCAACGGGCAGCAAGTCTTCGGCCCGTGCCGCCATCCAGTCGCGCGCAGCAGGTCCCTGACACTTCGGGCAATGCCGGTTCTTGCAGCTATTGTAGGCGATATGCTGGTGATCGCACTTGGTGCAGGCTGCCACATGCCCACCGAGCGCCTCGGTCCGGCAGGCCTCTATCGCTGACATCACCTTAAGCTGGCTCAGGCTGACATGCCCTGCATTGGCCCGCCGCCATGCGGGACCATGCTTGCGGAATATGTCAGCGACCTCCAGCCTTGCGCGCGGCAATCCCCGTCCGTCACTCCGGTCGCTTTTTGCGGGTCTGGAGGTTCAACTGTTTGAGGGCTTCAAACGGACTGGTCGTATCCCGGATCATCTTGGTGGCGACTTTGGTGTACTGGGCTGTGGTCGTCAGCTTGGCATGGCCAAGCAGCACTTGAATGACCCGCACATCGGTACCTGCTTCCAGCAGATGGGTGGCAAAGCTGTGCCGCAGTGTATGCAACGTCGCGGGCTTGTTGATCCCGGCCATGCGTTTAGCCGATGTGAAGGCCCGGTTGAGTTGACGCGGTGAGATCGGATTAATCTTCGGTTTGCCAGGGAACATCCACCCCTCAGGCCGTGCTTCGCACCAATAATCCCGCAACAGGTCGAGCAATCCGGGCAACAGCATCACCTTGCGGTCTTTACGCCCCTTGCCCTGCAGGGCATGGATCAGCATGCGATCACTGTCGATATCGCCGGTGGTGAGGTTACAAACCTCTGAGGCGCGCAGCCCCGCACCATATGAGATACTGAGCGCCGCGCTGTACTTAAGCCCGGGACCAGGTGCGACGGCCAGAAGCTCGGAAACCTCTTCGACGCTGAGCACAGCGGGTAGCTTGCGCGGTTCGGTGCGGAATTGCATGTACTTCTTCACCTCATCACGTCCGCAGGTCATTGAGAAAAAGAAACGCAAGGCAGTGATCCGCGCGTTGTAAACTGAGGGCGTGACCTCGGTATCCGTCATATGAAGCTGATACGCGCGCAGCTCCTCATGCGTGGCCGTATCCGGTGAATGCCCCAGAAACGAAGCAAAATCCTTCACCGCCCGGATATGCGATCGCTGGGATTGGTGCCCCAGCCCCCGAATGCGCATGTCTTCGATCATCCGCTCACGAAGCGGCGTTGTTCTCTCACTGACCATGAAATCCTCCTGTCCGTCGATTGAGAAACCCCAATCGTCAAACAAGTCAGCCAAATCGCAAAATGCGCTGGTCTATCAGATCAAGACCAACACCAGCCACGAGCGCCATTGCCGCGCGAGCGGCTTCGTCCGTGAGCCCACACCGGAAGTGTCAAAAATTCGCTGCGTGCGCACGCAGCACGAGAACCTGCTGCGCCGCCGCGAAATCGTCGCCGCGCCGCAGAGGTGAATGCGGTCATTGGGGCATTTTGCAGCAATTCTGAAGACCTGAATTCACACACTGCGGACAAATCCGCCGTTGGTTGCCGCTGTTCCAATGGCTGGTTTTGGAAGTCACGCCGAAAATCACTGTTACATGAGCAAGAGATTGGCCTGCGGGCGTTTGCCGTGTATTGGATGTCCAAAATAACCGGAGACACCCTCAATGCTAGACCTTTCGCATATTCGCACCGTTCTTTCAGGTCACTATGATCTTACCCCTTCACTCGAATGTGCTTCGGAATTGCAAGATACCTACTCGCGTATGTCGCGCGTCGTGTCGCCGCCAGATTGGGTCACTTATGCGCCCTATGTCAAGGCAATCAACGCTTTAAAAAAAGAGCGCAATGCTGTTATTCTTGGGCACAATTACATGACGCCCGAGATTTTTCATGGCGTGTCTGACTTCGTTGGCGACAGCTTACAGCTTGCGATGAAGGCCAGTGACGTTGATGCGGATGTGATCGTTCAAGCTGGCGTTCACTTCATGGCGGAAACATCGAAAATTCTCAGCCCGCAAAAGACGGTCTTGATGCCCGATATGGATGCCGGATGTTCCTTGGCGGAGAGCATCACGGCGGCTGGTATTGATGAGATGCGTGCTAAATACTCAGGCGCGCCGGTCGTGACCTATGTGAACACAACCGCCGAAGTGAAGGCCGCGTCAGACATTTGTTGCACCTCATCAAATGCGCTGCAAATCGTGAACGCGATGGAAAGCGACACGGTTATTATGACGCCAGATAAATACCTTGCACAAAACGTCGCCAGTCAAAGCCATAAGAACGTGGTATATTGGCCCGGCTCTTGCATCGTTCACGAACAATACACCGCCAAAGACCTGCGCGAATTCCGCGAATGGAATCCGGGCACACGGTTAATTGCGCATCCTGAATGTCCGCCAGACGTTGTGGCAGAGGCAGATTTCTCTGGCTCGACCAGCGGTATTCTTAAGTATGTCACGGACGAAAAGCCCGAAAAGGCAATGCTAATCACCGAATGCTCAATGGCGTCCAATATCGCGGATCGCCTGCCAGAGGTAGACTTTGTTGGCCCTTGCAACATGTGTCCTTATATGAAGAAAATCTCACTTGAGAAAATCTTGTGGGTTCTGCATAGCGGTGAAAACGAAGTGCTCGTAGACCCTACCGTCGCTGAAAAGGCCCGCCAATCCGTGCAAGCGATGATCGACATGTCGCGCAAACTGGGCCTTTGACACAGATGAAAACCATTCAGACCGATCGTATTGTCATTGTCGGCGCAGGGCTTGCTGCGCTTTATGCGGCGCTCAAACTCGCGCCGCGGCCCGTTGTGGTGATCTCTCCCGAGTGTTTGGGGGAAGGGGCGAGTTCGGCTTGGGCGCAAGGTGGCGTTGCCGCGGCGATGAACGTCAATGATAGTGCCCAAAGCCATGCCGCCGATACGATCAAGGCAGGTGACGGAACCGTTGATCCCGTCGTCGCCAATTTGGTCACACAAGAGGCGCGTACCCACATCCTTGATCTGACGGCTCTTGGAACACCCTTTGACCGAGCCGAAAACGGTGACTACGTCATGTCGCGAGAAGCCGCCCATAGCTTTGCCCGTGTCGTCCGCGTCAAAGGAGACCAAGCTGGTGCCGAGATCATGGGCGCATTGATCGAAAAGGTCCGCAAGACCCCGTCAATTCAGATTTTAGAAGGCACCATGGCGCGTGATCTGGAAGTCACGGGTGGGCAGGTTACCGGCATCGCGATTCAATCTTCCGATGACCTGTGCTCTGCCCCTGTGATGCTGCGGGGCAGTGCCGTGTTGCTAGCGGGTGGTGGCTCCGGTGGGCTTTATGCTGTGACGACAAACCCGCCCCGCATTCGTGGGCAGGTGATTGGTATGGCTGCCCGTGCAGGTGCTACGATTGCAGACCCAGAGTTTGTTCAATTCCACCCAACCGCGATGAACGTTGGTGAAGATCCTGCCCCACTGGCAACCGAAGCTCTGCGCGGTGAAGGTGCTATCTTGATCAATAATCAAGGTGAACGGTTCATGCAGGCCTTGCATCCCGATGCTGAGCTTGCGCCGCGTGATGTCGTGGCTCGCGCGATATTTGCCCAATCCCAAGCTGGGCAGCGTCCAATGCTTGATACACGTGATGTCTTGGGCGAGACAATCAAGACAGATTATCCTGCCGTCGCAGAAGCCTGCGCCCGGAACGGAATCGACCCTGCGATGATGCCCATTCCGGTGGCCGCCGCCGCGCATTATCACATGGGAGGGATCGAAACGGGCACCGATGGCCGCGCGTCTTTAGGTAATCTTTGGGTTTGCGGCGAGGCATCTTCAACCGGATTACACGGTGCCAATCGTCTGGCCTCAAACGGCTTGCTTGAGGCCTTGGTCTACGCGCGTATTTGCGCCGAAAGTATAGCAGCAGTAGTGCCAGACGGCACGGCACCTGAGATCAACATCACGTTCGAAGACGGCGGTGCGCCGCCTGATCCTGATGCGGTGACAGAGTTACGCCAAACCATGACAACTTTTGTGGGCGTCGTGCGTGATGCAAATGGCCTCAAGACGGCACTGCGCAAGATCGCTGAGCTTGAGACGACCTTCGGGGCAAGTGTCTCATTTCTAAATATGACGGCGACCGCTACTTTGATCGCGGCCTCAGCACTCACCCGTGAAGAAAGCCGAGGCGCGCATGAACGGTCAGATTTTCCAGATATATTCCCCGGCGACGGCCAACGGTCACGCCTCACGCTAAACGACGCCATGACTATACGGTCCCAAATTTGCGAGGAAGCATCATGAGCTTTTCCTGTGTTCCTGACATGATCCTAGAACCGATGATCCGTAACGCACTCATGGAAGATCTGGGCAGCTACGGCGACGTAACAACCCGCGCAGTGATCCCGGCCGAGACGACATACACAGCATGTCTGAATGCTCGGGCCGACGCCATTGTGTCGGGCATGCAGGTGGCGCGTATTGCATTTCATCTGGTGGATGCAACGCTTGAGATTGAAACTCATGTTGTGGATGGCCAGCCCTGTAAAGCTGGCGACACCCTGATGACCATTAAAGGCAGTGCAGCGTCGATCTTGTCAGGGGAACGGGTGGCCTTAAATTTTGCGGGGCGCTTAACGGGTATTGCAACAAAGACGGCCTCTTTTGTCGCGGAAACCGCAGGCACGGCTGCCCGCGTGACCTGCACCCGCAAAACGACGCCGGGCCTGCGCTTGGTCGAGAAACTAGCGGTGCTCCACGGCGGCGGGTTCAATCACCGTTACTCATTGTCGGACGCAATCTTAATCAAGGATAACCACATCGCGGCAGCGGGTGGTGTGCGGCAAGTGCTTGAAGCCGCCAAGGCTCATGCAAGCCACATGATGGCTGTTGAGATCGAAGTGGACCGATTAGATCAATTGGCAGACGTCCTTGAGGTAGGTGGGGCGTCAGTCGTTCTTCTGGACAATATGAGCACCGAAATGCTGCACGAAGCAATTGAACTTGTTGATGGGCGCATGAAGACGGAAGCAAGCGGAAACGTCACACGCGGTCGTATCGCGTCGATCGCAGCGACGGGCGTTGACTACATCTCATCCGGCGCGTTGACGCATTCGGCAGCTACCGTTGATATTGGTTTGGATTTTTGACGCTTGCGTTGCGCTAGCATTTAGCGATGAATTTCCGGACTTTCAGAATAACGGAGGCAAGTCGGTATCAACGATATGATCACTGAAAATCTGTCATTTGGGCACTTTGCAAGTAGGACGTTTTGGGACTGCCCCTCGGAACAAACTCAACACTCCCTTCACGAGTTTCAATGTCTGCAGCCTCACTTGGCATTGCGAGATTACGTCGTTGACCAGCAACCATGTGGATGCCTTTTGCATCCAGCTTCCTCATTAATGGCCTATTTCTTTTTTTACAGCGGACCTTGCCGTTTTGCGCCTTGATCTTCGAAAGAGATACGATGATGAGTGTCGCAATCCCTAGTTAAAGCGTCGTTAGGAACCCATAAAGTGATAAACTCATTGACCGCACTTTCAAATGTTCCCGCGCAGATCGCACAGGCCCTCCAAAATCACCATGATCTCATTGCCCTGACCGATGTGAATACATCGATACGGTATGGTCAGCTGGCAGATTTTATTGAGCGGCTTCAAACGTATATGCCAACGGCAGCACCGGTTGCAGTCTTCGGGAAACCGTCCGCTGCTTTTGGCGCTGCGGTGACAGCCTGTGTCGTGTTTGGACGCCCCTTTGTACATCTTGATCCTGCGATGCCACATGATGTGTTACGCAATATCATCGACGAGCTTGGGATCGGCGTGATTTTTCACGCCGAGCCGCCCGCGACAGGGCAATTGCCACAAAGCTGCGCCTGCTTTGATGTCGCGGCGCTTGCTCAAAATCTGAATGACCAGCCTGCGCGTCCCGTCGTCGGAGCACAAGTAGCACCAGATGACATCATTTATATCGTGGCGACGTCTGGCACGACTGGGAAACCAAAGTGTATTCCTGTGACACAGACCTCTGCGTTTTTGTCCTATGAATGGCGTGACGCCTATACGCCTTATGGCCCTGATGACCGGGTCGGGTGTTATATCTTTGCGATTTGGGAAATGTTCCGCCCTTTGCGAAAAGGTGCCACCATTTGCTTTGCCCAATTCAACGAACTCATGAGCCCGCTTGATTTGGTAAAATTTTGGCATCGCCACGCCGTGACGGAAATGCTGTTCACCCCATCGGCCTTAGAGAACGCTCTGCAGGCCTTGCCTGCAACGGCCATCACAGGCGTAGCGTTGCAGCGCATCATCCTCAACGGTGAAGTCGTCAGTGATGATCTGATCGCGGCGGTGCATGCAAAGTTGCCGCATGTGAAGCTCTGGAACCTATATAGTATTTGCGAGACCCATGACATTGCGATAACTGATGTCACACAGCGTCAATCCAACAGCGGGCCAGTGTCTGTGGGGGTGCCCATGCCACATCTACGCGCAGTTGTGCTGGATGACAGCGATCAAGTCTGCCCGGAAGGACAGCCGGGATTGTTGCATTTTGAGGGGCCGCAAATGCTGGGGCCGGGCTACATTAACAGACCTGATGAAACAGCGTTGCGATTCCGCAATCTCACGCTTCAAGGTCGCGGCGTGCGGCTCTATGACACCGGTGATCAGGGCTATGTGGATGCGCAAGGAGCCGTGTTTGTCATGGGGCGCATTGCCCATATGCTCAAGCTCCGAGGGCATAGTATTCAGACGCGTGAGTTGGTGGAAACGCTGCGTGCCTATATCGGATTTGGTCAGGCCGTGCCTTGGATCAAAGATATCGCAGGCCGTGGCAAAGCCCTGATCATTTATTATAGCAGTGATGCGGATCAAGCCGCGCAAAATGACCGCAATTGGGCCTTGGGCACAGGCCAAATACGCATACCATCCGCCCTATCCAAAGTCATGCGCAAGGACCTGCCAGCCTATTGCATCCCCAGTTATCTGGTGCGGCTGGACGAGATACCAATCCATGCTGTGTCGGGCAAATGCGATTTCAAATCCTTGCCCGACATCACGTTGGCCCAAATCGATGACCACGCCGCATTGGACGCGCTCCCGACTATCGTGCAATGCGCAAAGGTCATGGGCTGTTCGGTCAGCGACCTTGACCCCGCGTTGTCCCTTCACGCCCAAGGTGGTGATTCATTGATGGCCGTAACCCTGCTGTTGGCACTGGAAGAGATTTACAGCCGAAGCGTGGATTTTGACTTTGCGCTGAATGTGCCGTTGGGACGTTTGCATGACATTCTTGCTAAGACTGAAAGCACGCCAGAGCCCCACACCGCCTTTACCCGCAAGGGGATTTTACTAACGGGAGTCACCGGATTTTTGGGCAGTCGCGTGCTGGCAGCCGCCGCACGTGCCTTACCTGCTGATCAAGTGATCTACTGCGTGATCCGTGAAAAACGCAATGCACCCACAGATCGGTTGTTGCGGATTGCAAAAGACCAAAGTGTGGACCCTGATCGCTTGGTTCTGATTGCCGGTTCTATTGATGAGGCGCGGTTTGGATTGGATGCACCCGGCTATGGCGCGTTGGTCTCCTGTGTAACTTCGGTGATCCATTGTGCGGCGATGGTTAATCTTGCGGTGGATCGCAGACATACGCAGACATGGTCCCAAACGGGTATCACCATTATCTTGCAGTTTTGCGACGATGCGGGCGCGGATTTGCGCTTCACCTCATCGTCTGCGGTGTTCCCTGATACCGGCGGCCCGTACCCAGAGGCCAGAACAACAGTCTTCGATGGGAGTTCTGGCTATGGGGCCGCAAAAATCGAAGCCGAGGCCCAGATTTCAGCGTCAAATGTCCCGGCAGCCATTGTGCGCCTGCCGTCGCTTTACGACCTTGCGGCGCCCAATGCCAAAGACATCTACGAGATCATCATGAAAGCTTGCATGGCCATGAACGCGGTGCCTGAGGGTTTCACATTTCGTATGGTAGATGTGCATGAGGTCGCAAATTTCCTCGTCGGGCTCCCCGCAGGCAAGGGGCAAGCGTTTTACAACTTTGCCCCTGATGCCTTTGTCACACCCGAGATGATCCCGGCAGGGTTTGCAGTGCTCCCGTTGCAAACATGGCTGCGCGACGCGCCTTTGTCAGAGGCAGAGCGCGCCTTGATCGCCTCGGACACCAGCGTGCTGCGTGCGGCGTCTTGTTTTGATCATGGGGCGGCGCAAACGGCATGGGGTCAGATCACCGGAACACCTCTTGCGGCGGCCGCTGACCCACAGGCCTTGGTGGCGCGCCGCTTTACCAGTTCGTCGCAGCGTTCACCTTGATGTCTTCCATGGTGATCGCGCGACCCGCATCACTGGCCAAAAACGCGACAAGATCAGCGATTTCGGACGGCTGGACCAAGGCATTTTGCGGATTTGAGGCCTCATATTTAGCTTGAATTTTGGCGCGAGGCAGACCTGTTTCAGTGGTCTCTTGATCCACAAAGGACTTGAGCATTTCGGTTTCGACCCAAGTTGGGCTGATGCTGACGCAGGTAATGCCATGGGCCGCCCCCTCAAGGCTGACACAGCGGCCTAGCCCCAAAAGTCCGGCCTTAGAGGTGCAATAGGCCACGTTATTTTCCAGCCCTTCATGGGCCGCCGTCGAGGCGAGATTGATGATCCGGCCCCAGCCTTTGGCTTTCATAATTGGCATCACTGCGCGGATCATTTTGAACGTGCCGGTCAAGTTGGTGTCGATATGAGCATCCCACATGTCATCAGGGTGATCGATGACCGCGGACTCTTCGTATACGCCCGCCGTGTTGAGCAAGATATCAACCGTGCCATGGGCCGCGACAACCGCCGACACAAAACCCGCAACGCTGTCGCTGTCGCGCACGTCTAGCTTGGCGACAAACACCACGACGCCCAGTTTGGCATGTAGCGCGGCTACTGCATCGGCATCATCGCCGCGCCGCGCGCCGATACAAACAGTCACGCCATCAGCGATCAACCGCTTGGCACTTGCCAGACCCATCCCTGACAAACCACCCGTGATAATCGCTACTTTGGCCATGTGTTAACTGCTTTCCATTCTTGGATATTTGATGGGGGCATTATGCCCGAATGACATCTTGATGTTCAATTGGAGTTTTCGAAGAAATCTACAGATGCGCGCTTGATGCTTGAAGGAGCAGGCCACCAAACGCGTCTAGCCTTCTCTATATCCCGAAAATCGGTTGTTTGGGCTCATCACTGCCATTCGCAACGCTGCGGTTCAGCGCGATCACGCCACCCTGAGAGCGGCCATTTACCTTTCTTGATCGAATTCGACCGTCGACACTGTGTCGATGCCTTGGGTTGGAGGGATGGATGGAGGAAAACTCATGTCCAGAATCCAACTTCCTGCCGTCAAGTCTAAATGCCGACCCTGGAACAAGGGGCGGCTGATTGGTCAAAAGCGCCTATTGCTGCCCAAGCAGGTCTGGGCCATTCGTGCTCGGCTTGAACTCGCAGGAAGTTTCAGAGATTTGGCGCCGTTCAACCTCGCGATTGATAGCAAATTACGGGGCTGCGATCTTGTCCGACTGACAGTCACTGATCTCGTCTCCAACGATAGGGTTCGCGAACGTGTTTCGGTCATCCAGAGTGAAACCAATCGGCCAGTACAGTTCGAAGTCTCTGAAAGCACGCGCGATTCTCTGTGGAATTGGGTTTGCAGTCCGGAAATGCTCGGGTGCAGTTTCCTGTTTCCGAGCCGTTTCCATGATCGGCCACACGTGTCGACACGGCAGTATGGTCGTCTGGTTCGGAATTGGGTCTCAGCGATTGGTCTCGATCCGAGTGGATACGGTACGCATTCGATGCGGCGCACGAAGGCGGCGTCGATCTACCGTAAAATTGGCAACCTCCGCGCGGTCCAACTTCTGCTTGGACACACCAAAGTTGACAGTACAGTGCGATATCTCGGTGTCGAACTTGAAGATGCGCTGAGCATCGCCGAGAAGATCGACATTTGATGCGTGGTAGAACGGCTTTATGCTGTTCGCCTTCCCGGGCCGGTTATGTATCAAGGCGGGGTATGTGGCGGCATTGAATCCATAGTTCCGGACGCTTTACTGCAATCAATTTGAAGCGAAGCGCGGTAAGCAGACTCCGCGAGTTGCGGAGACGCGCTCCACAGCCGACGCAAGAGCGTGTGGCTGCCAATCGTCTTCACATTCCAGAATGTGGTTGATAAAGATGCGGTGTCTGGAAAGCCCAGACACCGGTCGCAGCCTACCCGGTTTAGAAAACAAGGATATGACATGAAAACGATTGTAATCTGCTCAGGCGGTCTCGATTCTGTTTCGCTTGCCCATAAAGTGGCCGACGAAAACGACCTCATTGGCCTCGTCTCGTTTGACTACGGCCAGCGGCACAAGAAAGAAGTCGAATTTGCAGCGCGCTGTGCGGACCGGCTGGGCGTGCCGCATGATCTGATCGACATGCGCCATATTGGCCAACATCTTAGCGGGTCGGCGTTGACGGATGATGTTGATGTGCCGGACGGGCATTATGCGGAGGACAGCATGAAGATTACGGTTGTTCCCAACCGCAATGCGATCATGCTGGCCATTGCCTTCGGGATTGGTGCGGCTAAGGGGGCGGACGCAGTGGCGGCGGCGGTGCATGGGGGCGATCATTTCATTTATCCAGATTGCCGCCCCGAGTTCATCGACGCCTTCGAAGCCATGCAGAAACACGCGCTGGATGGGTACGCCGCGATCCGGCTTTACACGCCATTCGTGCACATCCCGAAATCCGCCATCGTGATCGAAGGCGCGGCCCACGGCACACCCTTTGGCGACACATGGTCCTGCTACAAAGGCGGTGAAAAACATTGTGGGCGGTGCGGCACCTGCGTTGAGCGCCAAGAGGCATTTGCCTTGGCAGAGGTTATTGACCCGACCGAATACGACGACCCTGACTTCTGGAAGACCACTGTCGAAAAGGGGCAATTGTAATGTTCAGAATTACTAAAGAATTCCATTTTTCGGCTTCCCATCAGCTGTGCCATCTACATCAGGATCATCCCTGTGCGCGGCTGCACGGGCACAATTACATCGTCGTGGTTGAATTGGCGTGTGACACCCTCGACGAGGACGGGTTCGTGTTGGATTACAACGCGCTTGCCCCGCTAAAACGCTACATCGACGACGAGATGGACCACCGCCATCTGAACGAGGTGTTTGGCCACGACAAGGTGACATCGGAATGGATGGCGCAGATGTTGTATGACTGGTGCAAGGCGCGCTGGGACCAGACCAGCGCCGTTAAGGTCAGCGAGACGCCCAAGACCTGGGCGGAATACCGGCCATGACCGCATTACGCATCGCCGAAATTTTCGGCCCCACCATTCAGGGCGAAGGCGCGTTGATCGGCGCGCCGACGGTCTTTGTTCGGGCCGGTGGCTGTGATTATCGGTGCAGCTGGTGTGACAGCCTGCACGCCGTTGACAGCGAATACCGCCACGACTGGGCCAAAATGACAACCGACGACATTTGGGCCAAGGTTTGGGATCTGTCGGGCGGCACACCTTTGACCGTGTCCCTCTCGGGCGGCAACCCTGCAATCCAGAACTTTGGTCCGTTGATGAGTATGGGCCACGCGCAGGGGTACAAGTTTGCACTGGAAACGCAGGGGTCGGTTGCGCAGGACTGGTTTGAGAACCTCGATCTTCTGGTGCTCAGCCCCAAACCGCCCTCATCGGGTGAAACCGTGGACTGGGACAAGTTTGACGATTGCCTCGCGCAGGCCAAAACCGCGCGGACAGTCCTGAAGATCGTTATATTCGACGAGGTCGATTATAATTGGGCCCGCGACGTGGCCGGCCGCTACGCCGCCCTGCCTCTTTATCTTCAGCCGGGCAATCATACCCCACCGCCGCCAGATGCGCAGGACGCCGTCATCGACATAGATGGTATCATCGACCGCATGCAGTGGCTGGTCGACAAAACACTGGGTGACCGCTGGTTCACCCCCCATATTCTGCCGCAGCTTCATACCCTGATCTGGGGCAACAAGCGCGGCGTGTGAGACAAGGAACTGATTATGTCAAACGAAGATATCTACAAAAACCTCACCATGTTGGGCGGCCAAACCACGCTGCCGAAAACCCCGGAAGAGGCTGTGCTGGAACGGGTCCCGAACCCGCAGGCGGGGACCGATTACGCCGTGCGCTTTACCGCGCCAGAGTTCACCTCGCTTTGCCCCATGACCGGCCAGCCGGATTTTGCCCATATCGTGCTGGATTATGTACCAGGCGACTGGTTGGTGGAAAGCAAATCACTGAAGCTGTTTTTGGGCTCGTTCCGAAACCACGGCGCGTTTCATGAAGACTGCACCGTGACGATCGGCAAGCGCCTGATTGAGTCATTAGCGCCGAAATGGCTGCGCGTGGGCGGCTATTGGTATCCGCGCGGCGGCATCCCGATTGATGTCTTTTTCCAGACCGGCGCGCAACCCAGCGGCGTCTGGATTCCTGATCAAGGTGTCCCGACCTATCGCGGGCGTGGGTAAGACGGCCTTACGGGTCGCCTTGCCATTTCCCATCAAAGATCAGCTCTTCAAGCGGCGTGCGCCGGTTCCAGCCTTTGACCTCAAGTTCGGGGCGTTCATAAAGCTGCTCGACATAGCCGAGACACAGGTAACCGACGATCTCGATCCGGTCAGGGATATCGAGAAGCGCCCTAACGTCAGCGTCATGAAAAATGCTGACCCAGCCCATTCCGATCCCTTCGGCCCGTGCAGCAAGCCAAAGGTTCTGGATCGCGCAGACCGTGCTGTATAGGTCCATGTTCGGATTGTGCGTGCGGCCCAGCACCACCTCGCCGCCGCGCGAGCGGTCGCAGGTCACACAGATGTTTACCGGTGCCTTGCGGATGCCTTCCAGCTTTAGGGATCGGTACGTGGACTGGCGTTCACCGCTAAACATGCCAGCGGCTTCCTCGTTCGCCGTATTAAACGCCCGCCACATGCGTTCGCGATCTTGCGGCGCACGGAGGACGATGAAATTCCACGGCTGCATAAACCCGACCGAGGGCGCATGGTGCGCCGCATCAAGCAACTTGTGCAGAACTTCGTCCGGAATCGGATCTGGCAAAAACTGATCGCGCACATCGCGGCGGGTATAAATGGCTTTGTAAACGGCGTCGCGTTCGGCTTTAGAAAAGGGCGCGGCCTGCGCCAGCGCGGACGTATTTGGCATTGTTTTATCCCCAACAATACTTGTAATCGCCCGCCCCACCGTCCGCGTGGAACAGGCTATGCTGTCTGGCCGGTCTTCTGACTTAGGGTCTTCTGATCTGAGCGCCTTCCCGGATTGCTCCAGTGGCATAAACAAAGATCATCACCTTCACAGCGTTGGGCACGTGCCGGACTTTCACCAGCTTCCCGATTCTCCCCAATTCGGGGCACCAGACACGACCAAAGGCACATGGATCAGCACCAGACACAAGGCTGAAATTATGCGTCGCAAGGCGTGGGCCTTGTGAATTGGGCCTCTGCGGTCAGGGCAACTGGCCAGCCGAAATCCACATTTTCGTATAGTCAAACGCATCCCGGCACGCATCAACAAGCTGTCGATGTGCCCCTAAACGGCACGCTATGGCGGTCGCAAGGGTACATCCGGTGCCGCGGCGCGTCATTGGCTGCCGCTTGCCCGTAAATAGGTGATGTCCGCCGGCATCAAACAGGTGATCCGTGCACTCATGGTCCTGTGAATGTCCCCCTTTCATCAACACTGCGTTGACACCGCGAGCGCGCAACGCCCGTGCCTGGTCCGCAATGTCGTCATCGTCAGTGGCCGGACGACGGTTAAGCAACGCCGCTGCCTCATTCAGGTTTGGCGTCAAAAGCGTTGCAATTTTTGTAAGCGGGCTAACCCCCCCCCCAGCATAAAGAGCCGCGCCAGAACTTGCGTGCAACACCGGGTCCAAAACAATCGGGATCCGATAGTTCATCAACACACTTGCGACGGCACGCGCACATTCACGGGTCCCCACCATTCCGATCTTAACTGCATCCGGTGGATCACCGACAAAAGCAGTTTTCAGTTGCGCAACAACGATCTCCGGCGGGACCAGATGAACAACCTGAACGGCCTGATCTGTTTGCGCGGTAACCGCTGTCACAATCGGCAGAGGCACGCAGTCAAAATCAAATGTCACGGCCCCATCCCGCATCAATCCTGCGCCGCCGCTGCTGTCCGTTCCACCAATCAAAAGCACGCGCGTCATTCGCAGCACCTTATTGCAAGCAAGGCTGTATTTGTGATCCCGTTTTCATTGAGGATTGATGCCGCGCGCCACGCCCGTACCCCCGTTGCACAACACAAAACCACGCGGCGTCCGGCCCGCGGCACAAAATCAGGGATCGTTTCAACGCTCCATCTTTCGGCCTGCGACGTGATGGTATCCCGCGCCTCTTCTTCGGTACGCAATTCGATTACGTGGTCATCGCCGCAAATGTCCGCACGCCCCACGAACGAAGGCCGATGTTGCGGTTCCGGCGTACCGGCAAAACAAAAGCCCCCAAAATGCCACGTAGACGCGTCAAACGTCACGATCCGCCCAAGCGGGCTGGGCGCGTGGCCCAGTATGATTTGAAGCACCATTTGCGCCTGCACCGTGCCGATCATGCCCACGACCGGCCCCATCACACCAGCCGTGGCGCATGTGCCCGCGCGCGCTGGCAAATCAGGGAAAATGGCGCGAACTGACGGCGCAGGCCCGCAAAACCCGCCCGCATAACCGGATTGGCCAAGGACACTGGCGGAAATCAGGGGCACACCGGCAATTTTGCAGGCATCCGACAGCGTATAAGTCACGGCAAAACTGTCAGCCGCATCAACGACCACGTCTGCATCGTTCACCAGTGCCGCCGCATTACCGGGGTAAAGTGACGTCATATGTGTCTGTAATGACGATGCGGGATTGGCATCCAACAGGTGATCACGGGCGGCCAACACCTTGGGCCGTCCCACATCCGACATCGTATAAAGCGGTTGGCGGTGCAAATTGCTTTCTTCGACGATATCAGGATCCAGCACCGTAATCTGCCCGACCCCTGCCCCGACAAGATATTGCAACACGGGGCAGCCCAGCCCGCCTGCCCCCACCACCAGAACACGGGCGCGGCTTAGCTTTGATTGCCCCTCAGTCCCGATTTCAGGCAGGATTATTTGACGCGCATACCGGTTCATGACGCACACGCCGTCAGCCATGTTCTGGTCCGCGCTTCGGGATCATCTGCCATCTGGATGTCCGTCACCACTGCCGCGCTGTCAGCCCCTGCTGCAAACACGCCCGGCAATCGATCCGGCGTAAGCCCGCCAATGGCGACCACGGGCGTTTGACCAGCGATTTTTTTCCACTGCGCCACCCGTTCTAGCCCCTGTGGCCCCCATTTCATTTTCTTTAACAGCGTCGGATAGACCGGCCCAAGTGCGACATAAGCCGGATCGTGCGACAGCGCGCGATCCAATTCCGCCTCATCGTGGGTCGACAGCCCAACGCGAACCCCGGCTGTTCGCAAGGCCACGAAATCCGCGGTTTGCATATCCTCTTGCCCCAAATGCACAAAACGACAGCGCAAATCGATGGCGGCGCGCCAATGATCATTCACAACCAGTTGCGCACCGTGCACGGCACAAAAATCGCGGGCCCGCGTTATCTGGCGGCGGATTTCGGTGTCAGGTTGATCCTTGATCCGCAACTGCACAAGCTTCACCCCGAGAGGCACCAACAATTCCAGGCGGGCAACATGACTGACAATTAGATAAAACCGTTCCATCATGCCAATTTCGCCAGCCCCATGATGGGCGTTGATGGCACGGCCATGTCGCGTGGCTCCATCAGGTCGGCGGCAAAGCCCGCGCGCCCGGCTTCAATCGCCAAGGCCATGGCATGCGCCATTTTTGCCGGTTCACCCGCCTTGGCCACGGCCGTGTTCAACAAAACCGCATCCATGCCAAGTTCCATCGCATGGGCGGCGTCCGATGGCCGCCCGATCCCTGCATCCACGATTAACGGAATGTCCGGAAAATGGGCGCGCATGCTGCGCAGTGCATCCGGCGTGCGCAAACCTTGGCCCGACCCAATCGGCGCCCCCCACGGCATCAAAACCTCACAGCCAGCCTCAATCAGCTTTTCACCCACCACAAGATCGTCCGTCGTGTAGGGGAAAACTTTGAACCCGTCGCCGCAAAGCACGCGCGCGGCCTCGACCAGCGCGAAAACGTCCGGCTGCAACGTGTCTGCATGACCGATCACCTCCAGCTTGATCCAGTCCGTTCCAAAAACCTCACGCGCCATATGCGCGGTCGTCACGGCCTCTTGTACGCAATAACATCCGGCGGTGTTGGGCAGGATGTGCATATTTAGGGCGCGCAAACCGGCCCAAAACCCTGCCCCCGACCCATCAACAGTTTCCCGTCGCAGCGAAACGGTGATGATTTCCGTACCACTGGCGGTGATTGCATCCCGAAGGATCGAGGGCGACGGGTATTGCGCGGTGCCCAGCAAAAGCCGGGAGGTGATTTCAATGCCATAAAGCTGCATTTCAGCCTCCCTGCATCGGAGCGAGGACTTCGAGGCGGTCACCTTCGTTTATCTGCGTCATTTCGCGGGCGTCGCGTGGGATAAACATGCCATTCAGCGCGGTGGCGATGGCAGGGTTTGAATACCCAAGTTCATCAAGTGCGGACGCAAACGTCAAAGCCGAAACGTCATGCTGTTGTGCGTTGAGTATAATTTTCATTACGAACCTCCGGTATAAGAATATCAGCCACGTTCAGCGCCATCGCAGGGGCAAGCAGAAAGCCGTGGCGGTAAAGGCCATTCAGATAAAGCCTGTCGTTTAGCTGCACGATCCGCGGCAAATTATCGGGAAAAGCCGGGCGTAGACCCGCGCCAATTTCGATCACCGCAGCCTCGGCCAAACAGGGATGCAGGGCGTACGCCGCTGACAATAATTCCGTCAGCGATCGCACCGTTGGCGGGCGCGTGGATGAACTTTCGATCATCGTCGCGCCGATCATATAAACCCCGTCTCCGCGCGGCACAAGGTAGAGGGGGATGCGCGGATGTAACAGCCGGATGGTGCGCGAAATGTGCAGATCAGGGCAGTGCAGGATCGCCATTTCGCCGCGCACGGGGCGTAGATCGGGCAGATCGGCCGCGATGCCGGTGCAATCGAGATCAACCTTTGCGGGTGCATGTGTGTCGAACGAAAACGCGACCCCCAATGCCCGCGCGACACGGTATAAATCGCGCAGCGCTTGGCGCGGATCAAGATGCGCCTCACGCTGAAAATAAAGCCCCGACGAAAAGCGGCCCGCCAGCGCAGGTTCCAGTTCCGCGATGTCACCCGCAGGGATTGTGCGGTGACCAGTGGTGCGTCTGGCAAATCGCGTCAGTTCGCCCCGGTCGCGCGGCGGGGCAAGCACAAGTGTTCCGCGCCGCGTGACCGGCGTGATTTGTGCCCACCAATCCGCCGCCATTGCCCCAAGTTTTACAACCTGCTGATCCGCCGTTTCACCCTCGCACCAAGGCGCAAGCATGCCACCCGCAAACCGCGCAACGCTGTGCGACCCCGGTTTATCGCCGACGTCAAACACCCGCACCTCTGCCCCGCGCCGTGCCAGTTCAAGAGCAGAGGCCAATCCGGCAAGACCGGCCCCCGCGATGGTGATCATGCGTCAGTCTCATCATCTACCGGCACATAAAGGTCACCACCGTTGCGAAATTTTGCGGCCATCGCCTCCATTCCGTCTTTCTGGGCCTCGGCGCGAATGTCATGGCTGATCCGCATCGAGCAGAATTTCGGCCCGCACATGGAACAAAAATGCGCCACCTTGTGCGCCTCTTTCGGGAGGGTTTGATCATGAAAATCACGCGCAGTTTCCGGATCCAGCGACAGGTTGAACTGATCCTCCCACCGAAATTCAAACCGGGCACGAGACAAGGCATCATCGCGGCGTTGTGCACCGGGCATCCCTTTGGCCAAATCGGCGGCGTGGGCGGCAATTTTATAAGTGATCACGCCGATTTTCACGTCGTCACGATCCGGCAGGCCAAGATGTTCTTTTGGTGTCACGTAACACAGCATCGCACAGCCGAACCAACCGATCATCGCAGCCCCGATGCCGGATGTGATGTGATCATACCCCGGCGCGATATCGGTCGTTAGTGGCCCAAGTGTGTAAAACGGCGCCTCGTGGCAACACTCAAGCTGCTTGTCCATGTTTTCTTTAATCTTGTGCATGGCGACATGGCCTGGCCCTTCGATCATCACCTGACAATCCTTGGCCCAAGCGATTTTCGTCAACACGCCCAGTGTTTCCAGTTCGGCAAATTGGGCCTCGTCGTTGGCATCGGCAATCGACCCCGGTCGCAGGCCATCGCCAAGGCTGAACGAGACATCATAGGCGCGGCAAATATCGCAAATTTCGGCGAAATGCGTGTACAGAAAGCTTTCTTTGTGGTGATGCAGGCACCACTTGGCCATGATCGATCCGCCGCGCGACACGATTCCTGTCACGCGGCCCACCGTCATTGGCACCATATGCAACCGTACGCCCGCATGAATGGTAAAGTAATCGACGCCCTGTTCGGCCTGTTCAATTAACGTGTCGCGAAAAACCTCCCACGTCAGATCCTCGGCAACGCCGTTTACTTTTTCCAGCGCTTGATAGATCGGCACGGTCCCGATGGGCACGGGACTGTTGCGGATGATCCATTCGCGGGTGTTGTGAATGTTGCGCCCCGTCGACAGGTCCATGACCGTATCGGCGCCCCAGCGGATCGCCCAGACAAGTTTATCCACCTCTTCTTCCATCGACGACGTGACGGCGGACGTGCCCATATTGGCATTGATCTTAACCAGAAAATTGCGCCCGATGATCATCGGTTCGATCTCTGGGTGGTTGATGTTGGCGGGGATAATCGCCCGCCCTGCGGCGATTTCGTCGCGCACAAATTCGGGCGTGACATAATCCGGGATGTTTGCGCCAAAGTCATTGCCGTCACGCGGCCCGGAGATCGGTTCACGCAGCTGGTTTTCGCGAATGGCCACAAACTCCATTTCGGGGGTAACAATACCAGCGCGCGCATAGGCCAGCTGCGTCACCGCTTTGCCCTCTTTTGCGCGATAGGCCCGTGGTTTTACCGGAAATTCTGGGGTCAGGCGATCCCCCTTCACAAACCCATTATCGGCGTCCTGCGTGTTGCGCCCCTGATAGGGTTCAACATCGCCACGCCCGATGATCCAGTCTTGGCGCACTCCGGGCAGGCCCTGTCTAATGTCTGGCAGACTGTTGGAATCCGTATATGGGCCAGAACTGTCGTACACTGGCAGGGGCGGCTCACCTGCGGTCGGGTGAACCGAAATTTCGCGCAGGGGCACGCGGATCTCGGGATATAGATTGCCGTTCACATAGATTTTGCGCGATGAAGGCAATTCACCCGTGGTTATTTTAGGATTTGGAATAGTCATGGCGTGCTCCTCAAGTTGATAACTCAAAAAGACACAGACGATTTTTGGCTTGGAAACGGGGGCATGCCCCCTGTCTGGCCGCGCCCCCAACTCGGGAAAAGCGACCATTGCTTCCTACGCCAGTATCAACTGGGTCAGGTTCAAAGGGTCGCGACACTACAGCAATGCTGTCAGTCGCCTCTCAGTCCCTCAGTTGGGACTCCCCTGCGTGAAACTTACGTATCTAATAGATTTCAGAAGATCAAGGACCACTCTGATGAGTCATCGTAAATGCTGGAAGCGAACGGCCAAAATACGCCTGCAATTGGCGGTCTATATCTGTGAAAGCGACTGTTGGACGCTGGACACGCACTTGTCCTGTCGCTGGGCTGACCGACCCTGCCAACACCCGCAAAAGCGTTGTCTTGCCGCTCCCATTTTGGCCTGACAGACACGCCGCTTCACCCGCCGCCACGCTCAGGTTTGGGGCGCGAATATCCGTGCGCCCTTTGCCGCGCCCCAAGGTGACATGGATGTCTGACAACTCAATCATGCGGTATTCTCGAAGAACGTGTGTTAGCAGCCGACCTCATGCGACTAGACGCCTGAAAATTCACTGTACTACACAAGCAACTGCCTCGCATTGGTCATCTCCATTGAACGCGCCAGATCACAATAACTCAGCCTGAGACAAATTCATGAGGGCCAGCGACCAAAAACTTCTCTGTTCGAAGGTCCCATCAAGACTTGTCATTAAGAGCAGACCTTCGCGCAAGACGCAGAATTGGTCAATGTGGACTCTAAGCCGCCTTTTGCTTTTTGCAGAAACACTTGATCGTGCGCCAGCAGCGAAGCCGACATAAGTTTTTAGGCCATAATACGTCGTCAGCGCTATGTTGATGTTTGGGCTGGAGGGTTGGTGGAGGGCAAATCATGCCGAGAGTCCAACTTCCCGCCGTCACCCCTAACCGCAGAGCTTGGAATAGGGGCCGCCTTGTCGGGCAAAAGCGTTCGCTACTTCCCAAACAGGTTTGGGCCATCCGCGCACGCCTTGAACTCGCAGGCAATCTTCACGATCTGGCTCTGTTCAATGTCGCAATCGATAGCAAGTTGCGCTGTTGCGACTTGGTGTCTCTGAAGGTCATTGACCTTCTCAGGGACGTCCGAATTCGTGAACGCGCGTCCGTCGTTCAAAGCGAAACGAACAAGCCTGTGCAGTTTGAACTTGCTGAAAACACGCATAAACGGTGACCGACTGGATCAAGTCTCCGGAAATGACCGGATGCACAGTTCTTATTTCCGAGCCGATTTCTTCGGCCGCACATATCAACACGCCAGTATAGGCGTTTGGTTCGGGATTGGGTCGTCTCGGTTGGTTTGGAACCAAGTCGCTACGGCACCCATTCTATACGCCAAACGAAAGTGGCGGAAATCTATCGCAAGACAGGCAACCTGCGTGCTGTTCAGCTTCTGCATGGCCACACAAAGGTTGATAGCACCGTCAGATATCTGGGGGTCGAGCTCGAAGACGCGCCGAGCATAGCAGAAAGGATTGATATCTGAAAATTCTGACGAATGGTTGGAGCCGTTCGTCATTTTGAAGCGGTCATGATCGTTTGATACTTCTTACGGCAGCGCCCACTTTGACCGATGCAGCGGATAGAACCAATGGCCGCCTTGACATTGGATTCTTCAACCTCTGCCGGTACCTTTAGGGTTTTAGAATAGTAGTGGGTTGTTCCCATGCAGATTGACAGAATATTAGTACGTAATCGAAAACTCGCTCAGAGAGGACTGCATGCATGAGTTCCACCGCTCGCAAGACTGCCCCGATGCCGATGGATATTTTGGGCCAAAAGGGTGGGACGCCTATCGTAAGCTTGACCGCCTACACGACGCCGATGGCCGAAGTCATGGATGGGGTTTGTGATTTCGTACTGGTTGGGGATTCCGTCGGGATGGTACTGCATGGCTTGGCGTCTACACTCGATGTGACGATGGAGATGATGATCTTGCATGGCCAAGCTGTCAGAAGAGGATTGTCGCGATCCATGTTGGTCGTAGACATGCCGTTCAGCAGTTATGAACAAAGCCCAGAACAAGCCTTTGCCAACGCCGCCATTCTGATGCGAGAAACAGGCGCTGGCGCGGTTAAGCTAGAAGGCGGACAGGTCATGGCCGAGACGATCGCGTTTCTTACCCAGCGGGGCATCCCAGTGATGGCCCATATCGGACTGACGCCGCAATCTATTCATACTTTGGGTGGCTACAAAGTGCAGGGACGTGGGGATACCGGTGATCAATTGATGGCAGATGCAAAGGCCGTCGCAGAAGCGGGCGCGTTCGCGGTTGTGCTGGAGAAAGTGCCCGAAAGCTTGGCCGATCAGATAACCCGCGACGTGCCGATCCCGACCATCGGTATTGGCGCGTCGGCAAAATGCGATGGGCAGATTTTGGTCGTCGACGACATGCTGGGACTGTTCACCGCGTTTAAGGCAAAATTCGTAAAGCGCTACGCATATTTGGGCGACGAGGCCAAAGTCGCTGTTCTAGCCTATGCAGACGAGGTGAAGGCACGAGCGTTTCCTGGGCCCGAGCATGTGTTTGCTGACCAGGTTTCCGAAACATGACACCCAAGATTATTCGAACGCTGGCTGAACTGCGCGAAGTTGTTGCCGGTTGGAAGGCTTCAGGGGAAAGCGTCGGTGTTGTCCCGACAATGGGCGCGTTGCATCAGGGGCATCTAAGCCTTGTTAGGGCCGCCAAGGCGCAGTGTGATCGCGCAATTGTGACGATTTTCATCAACCCAAAGCAGTTCAACACGCCAGCCGATTACGAAAACTATCCGCGCACAGAGCAAGAGGATGCGCGCAAGTTGATCTCGCTTAAGGCAGATGTGGTTTACGTTCCAGACGGGGCGCAGATGTACCCGGTCGGGTTTGCAACAACTGTCTCTGTTGAAGTTATCACACAAGGGCTGTGCGGCGCACATCGGCCCGGGCATTTTGATGGTGTAGCAACAATTGTGGCAAAGCTGTTCAGCCAAACCCAAGCGGATCGGGCCTATTTTGGTGAGAAAGATTACCAGCAGCTACAGGTTGTTACACAGCTTGCGCGGGATTTGGATTTGCCAATACAAGTCGTTGCATGCCCAACAATTCGCGAAGAAGACGGATTGGCGATGTCGTCGCGCAACCTGCTGTTGTCAGACCGAGCGCGCGCATGGGCGCCAGAGCTGAACCGCGCTATGGAAGAAATGGCTGAGGGGTTGGCCGCAGGGGGTGATCTAGTCGTTTTGAAGACCGAAGCGATTAAGCGGATCGAGCGGGCCAGGTTCACCGAGGTCGAGTATCTCGATTTAAGATCGGCGGATAAACTTGAATTGATGGACAGCCCAGAGCGTCCCGCGCGGCTTCTGGCAGCGGCGTGGCTGGCCGGTGTGAGATTGATCGACAATATCGCAATTGATCCGTTGGGCAAATAAGCACGCGTCGGAAGGTGCCGCAAAAAATTCATCTGAGCCCTGCAGCACCAAATGGGTTCACAAATTTCAGACGCATGGGCGGAATGATTGTCAGATCTTAACTTCGCAAAGTGTATTCATTGCGATAGACCACGTTCATGACGAAATTATCTACAAAACCCGCCCTTATCGCCGAAGCGCTGGCTGAAGAAATTATTCGCGGTGAGATTCCACCCGGATCACGTCTTGGACAGGATCATATTGCCGACCGCTTTCAAAGTAGCCACGTACCGGTGCGCGAAGCATTACAGCGGCTCGTTCAGATGGAACTGGCAACTACGGAGCCACGTCGCGGCGTCCGTGTGTTTTCTCTATCGCCAGAAGACCATCTTGAGATTCAGGAAATGAGACTGGCGTTGGAACCTCTCGCCCTGCATCGCGCGACGAGCAAAATGACGTCTGCGAAACTTATCGAAATCGAGGCGGCAAGAACATCTTGCGACAATGCATCCGAGCCAATTGGCTGGGAAAAGGCTAATCGAACTTTCCACTTAACTATCCTCGACGCGTGCGAGCGTCCACGCTTACTCCAACGCATTGCGCAACTGCAACGCCTGTCGGCGCATCGTTTCCACTCTCGATGGCGTGAAGATTGGGTCAAATCATCAGATCGGGACCACGGCGCAATTGTTCATGCTTTGGCGCGCGCGGATGCTCAAGCAGCTTGCCAAGTTCTCATACGGCACTTGCGCCGCTGACTACCTCTTGTACGTGCCTTGAATTTAAATCTATAAATAATATGATTCGCGATCGCGGATTGCATTTTTATAGATAAAAGAGAAACCGATGCAAAAAACTCTGCCACGCCATATGTCCCTCGCCAACAGCCGCTTACTTAAAGTCGCTCTGGCTGTTTGTATCCTGACGGTTTCGGCGAAGGTGACGGTCCCCTTCTTTCCAGTGCCGATGACGATGCAGGTTGCCGCTGTTCTTCTGATCGGCGGTATCGGCGGCCTTCAATTGGGCGCAGTAAGCATGTTGGCATATCTAATGGCAGGGGCTGCCGGACTGCCCGTCTTCGCCGGCACCCCCGAAAAAGGCGTAGGTCTTGCATACATGGCTGGTCCAACTGGTGGTTATTTGTTCGGCTTTCTTATTGCGGCGGCTCTTGTGGGCTGGGCCGTTGATCGCTTCGGTATAAAAGCTGTTTGGTTTGCAATGCCTCTTGGTTTGGCTGCAATCTATGGTGCCGGACTGGTTTGGCTAGCGCAGTTCGTCCCCGCGGACAAACTTCTAGCATTTGGCCTGACGCCCTTTCTTCTTGGCGATCTTGTAAAAGTTGCTCTGGCTGCGGTACTCGTTGCGTATGCACCCGCAGGCTTGAGGCGCTGGGTTAGGAATTGATCTTATGCTTGATCTCGCAAGCCTAGATATAGCACCTTTGGCTGACAAAGCCGAAGCCTTGCTACGCAGCCCGTTGCTGACGCTATTGCACAACGCGGCGTCCGTTCACCGGACGCATCACGATGTAGAAGACATTCAGAAGGCCAGCTTGCTTAGCGTGAAGACCGGCGGCTGTCCCGAAGACTGCGCCTACTGCCCGCAATCTGCACACCACAAAGAGGTCGGATTGCAAAAAGAACATTTCATGAGCCCCGATCTGGTCATAGAAATGGCGGCACAGGCGCGCGCGATGGGGGCGGATCGGTTTTGCATGGGCGCGGCCTGGCGCAAAGTGCGCGATGGCGCGGAATTTGACGCTGTTCTCGATATGGTGCGCGGCGTCAGACAGTTGGGGATGGAGGCCTGCGTCACACTTGGCATGTTACAACCACATCAAGCGGAAGCACTGGCTGACGCGGGCTTGACTGCATACAACCACAACCTTGATACCGGTCCCGAATTTTATGGCGAAATTATCGGCACAAGAACCTACCGTGACCGGCTTGAAACACTGAATTACGTTCGGGCGGCTGGGATTACGATTTGTTGTGGCGGGATCATCGGTATGGGCGAAAGCCTGCGTGATCGCGCTGAGATGTTGGCGGTGCTCGCAAGCTTTGACCCACAACCGGAAAGTGTACCTATCAATGCTTTGATACCAGTTCTTGGAACACCTTTAGGGCATTTGCCGCGCATTCACCCGATGGAAATGGTCCGTATGGTAGCAACAGCCCGCATCTTGATCCCCAAGACCCGCGTGCGGCTTTCAGCGGGTCGCGACGGGTTTTCAGTAAGTGATCAGATTTTGTGTTTCATGGCAGGGGCAAACTCGATCTTTTATGGAGATGTATTGCTCACGGCACCTAACAGTGGGTTGCCGCTCGACGACGCATTGTTTGAAACTATGGCACATATCGAAAGCTGACAGTCCTAGCGGCGCACGAGTTGGTCGATGAACATGTGGGCTCGGATGCGCTTTCCGCCGCACGGGTTGCGATCAAGCATGTTTGATATGAACCGTTACGACATGGTTATACCCCTTGCAATTTGAGTTGGATTTCGAGAATTGCTTGGGGAGCTCCACTAGAAATTTGAACGCAGGTTTCACCTTGTCAGACAGAACTTTCATCCGGCATGTTGTCTTCTTCAGTGCGGTAGACGAAAATGACGTCGTGCGCATTGTTGATGGCTTGTCTTTGCTCAGAAATATCCCGCATGCCTCGGTTTTTGAGGTCGTTCAAAACAGCCGCGTCGATCAGCTCTCGCGTGAAATCGACGTGGTCGTTTACGCAGAGTTCGAAGATGATGCTGCACTGACGGCTTACAAGGCGCACCCAATTTACCAGCAAGCGATTGATATCGTGAGGCCGCTGCGGGAAATGCGGATCGCTGCAGACTTTTGACCTTGGTGCACGAAGCCAAGGTGGTCTTTGATTGCGGCCCCCTAGCCGGGGGCTCGGTCTTTGCCGCGCCAAATGCAGTGATTAAGGCAAGCGCATCGGCTGACGTTGATCGCGCGTTCGATGCCATGCAGCAGGCGCAGTCGGACGGCAAATGGCTGGCAGGATATATGTCCTACGAGCTTGGCTATTTGTTGTCGCCAAAGCTCGCACCCTTGTTGCCTCCTGCCAGAGAATTGCCGCTGATCCATTTTGGTGTGTTCGATGCTCCGGTCCCGCGCAGGGGCGCATTGAACGAGGCACCCGCAACATTGGACCAACCGCAACCGCTTTGGGATTTTGCGCGCTATGCAAACGCGTTCCAAACGGTGCATGACTACATCGCGGCAGGTGATAATTATCAGGCGAACCTGACCTTTCCGATGGCCTCGCGTTTTACGGGCACCATTGAGCAGTTATACACACAGCTTCAGCGCCGTCAGTGGGTCCCTCATGGGGCATTGGTTGATTTGGGTGGCACTGCTTTACTGTCTCGCTCGCCGGAGCTGTTCTTTTCGCTGTCAGTGGATGGTAAGTTGACCACCCGCCCAATGAAGGGTACAGCACCGCGCGGAAAAACGATGGCCGAGGATGACTCGTTCCGAGAAGAGCTGCGGATCTCTGAAAAGAACCGCGCCGAAAATCTGATGATCGTCGACCTGTTGCGCAATGACATGAGCCGTGTGTCAGAAATAGGCAGCGTAACAGTTCCGGAGTTGTTCGAAGTTGAACGGTTTGAAACATTGCATCAAATGACATCCTGCGTCACGTCCCAAATCAGCCAAGGGACAACGTTCAAAGAGTTGTTTGAAGCACTTTTTCCCTGTGGCTCAATCACTGGGGCACCCAAAGTGCGAGCCATGCAGATCATCCGTGAAGTTGAAGCGCAGCCGCGCGAGGCCTACTGCGGCTCTATCGGTTGGATTGCCCCCAACGGCGCGATGGAATTCAACGTCGCAATCCGCACTCTAATCTGTCGCCGAGACCAAACCGTTCAAATGAATGTCGGTGGTGGCGTAGTCTACGACAGTACAGCGCAGGGCGAATATGACGAAGCCATGCTGAAATCTCGCTTTGCCGAATTGAACCAGTAATTTGCGAGCTATCAGAACCACCTCCTAGCAACCGATCAAAGGCAACGCGCCATCGCGTTGTTTAAGGTAATCCTTCAGGCTTTTTCGACATCTGGTCTAAAGCAAAGATAGCCCAGGTAATGGGTCCCCCATGCGATCTAACCTTAAAACTCTGAACCTTAGGTGGCCCATGCCGCATTGAAATAAAATTTATAAAGTGGCCGTTCATCTATGATGCAGCAATGTCGAGTTGGTCCCGCGACATGTGAGTTCATGCACCGTGCAGCGAAAGATCAGATCCGGCGCGGTTGACCCGTTTGAATGGCAGCTTCTGTGAAATATGCTGCACCACCAAACAATCGTCGCCGCAAACGCGAAGAAATGCTGCGTGAGCAAAAGCGGAAAACCCAAGGTCAGCTTTGTCTAAGGTTTGTGGCTGCTGTCAGCGTGAGCTGCAGCGGCGACAAATCTGACAAGGAGGAAAGCGCGGGCGGATCTCGGAGCTATGGGGATTGAGCGTTACGGCTGCATCGCCTGAGGAGCAGAGCGAACCACATTGTGATGACAGGCCGCGCAGATAAGTCGGTTTTCCCAACAGGACACGGCCGACCAGTGCTCCGTCCTGCCGCTACTGGCCTGGTGCAACGCGGGGTCTGGTGAGGTGGCCGCACTGACTGGTCCGGTGTTTGCACAGGAAAGCGCCGGGTTTTTGCGTCGTATCATGCGGCGTTCTCCCGTGGCGGTGCGCGGGATCTGGGTGTTTGGCCCCGTGTGAAGGTCTCGATGACGATCATGGCGCCGTCGCACTTTGGGCAAGGCTGATGGGCATCAAGACCTGCGGGGTTGTCACTTTCCCCCTCGACTGGCGTTTGGCCGGGTTTTGGTTCTGTATTGAGCAAACGCCTGATCTCCGCGATCCGGTCACGACGGATTCCATTGGCCAGGAACCCTGTGTGGCGGATGCGATGGAAGCCAGATGGCAGGACATGGATCAGGAACCGCCGGATGAACTCGCCCGTGGGCAGGCGCATGACCTTCATCCGGTCGCCGCGCTTGATGCGGTAGTCTTTCCATCGGAACGCGACGGTCTCGGCATCCGCGCTGACGAGGCGGTGGTTCGAGATCGCGACCCGGTGGGTGTATCGGCTCAGATAGGCCAGCACCGCCTCTGGCCCGCCGAAGGGTGGCTTGGCATAAACAACCCAGCTGGCTTTGCGCAGCGGCGCGAGATGGGAGGCGAAGGCATCGGGATCGGCCAGTCCGGCCAGTTCCCCGAAGAAGGCCAGCTTGCCCGTTTGGTGCAGTCTGATCAGCCCTTCGAGGAACAAACGCCGGAACAGCTGCGACAGGACCTTCACCGGCAGGAAGAACCCCGGGCGACAGGCGACCCAGCGGGACCCGTCCGGCGACAGCCCGCCACCCGGCACAATGACATGCACATGCGGGTGGTGCGTCATCGCCGAGCCCCAGGTATGCAAGACCGAGGTCATACCGATCCGCGCACCAAGGTGTTTTGGATCGGCCGCAATGGTCAGCAGAGTCTGCGCGGATGCCTTGAACAACAGACCATAGACCTCCGCCTTGTTCTGGAAGGCAATGTCCGCAATCTGGGCCGGCAGCGTGAACACCACATGGAAGTATTCAACCGGCAGAAGGTCTTCGATGCGCGCCTGCATCCAGTCTTTT
This sequence comes from Yoonia vestfoldensis, assembly GCF_002158905.1. NCBI lineage: Bacteria > Pseudomonadati > Pseudomonadota > Alphaproteobacteria > Rhodobacterales > Paracoccaceae > Yoonia > Yoonia vestfoldensis. Next base: position 58,745 of record NZ_CP021431.1, on the reverse strand, counting down.
GCGGTTGCTCCCTGACACTTCGGGCAGTGCCGATTGCGGCAGGAGTTGTATGCAATGTGCTGGTGATCGCACTCTGTGCAGGCAGCGACATGCCCGCCGAGAGCGGCGGTGCGGCAGTTCTCAATCGCGGACATGACCTTCAACTGTGGAAGGTTCAGGTGTCCGGCATGTTCGCGGCGATAGGCCGGCCCATGATCGCGGAAGATATCCGCGACCTCCAGTCTGGGACGAGGCATCGGATCCGGGGTCTATCCGGCACCGGCCTCCCGTCGCACCAGCAGGTCGAGCGGGCTGGTCACATCCCGGATCGTCTTGATCGCCACCTTGGTATAAATCGTTGTGGTCTCCAGCTTGGCATGGCCCAGCAGCACCTGGATCACCCTGATATCCGTCCCTCCCTCCAGCAGATGCGTGGCAAAGCTGTGTCGCAGCGTATGGGGCGAGACCCGCTTCTTGATCTCTGCAAAATCACAGGCCACTCCGAAGGCCCGGTTGAACTGCCGCGTCGAGATCGGGTCGACCCGGTTGCGGCCCGGGAACAACCAGCCCGCTGGCCGTGCTTCGCGGTAATAATCGCGCAGCAGCACAAGCAGGCTCGGCGACAGCATCACGTGGCGATCCTTGCGGCCCTTGCCTTGGTCGATGCGGATCAGCATCCGGTCGCTGTCGATGTCGCCGATCTTGAGATGTGTGACCTCGCTCGCTCGGAGCCCGCCACCGTAGGCCACGCTGAAGGCAGCCCGGTATCTCAGCCCCGGTCCAGGTGCCGCTTCGAGAATGCGGGTGACCTCCTCGGCGCTGAGCACAACCGGGATCTTCTTCGCCGCCCTCTGATACCGCATGTGCCGCTTCATCTCCGGACGCGGGCAGGTGGTCGCGTAGAAGAAACTCAGAACCGTCAGCCGGTTGTTGAAGGTCGGTGCGCCGACGCCCTTCTCCTTCATGTCCAGCTGGAACGCGCGCAATTCCTCGGGTGTCGCGCTATCCGGCGAATGCCCCAGAAACCCTGTAAAATCGCGCATCGCCCGCAAATACATCGTCTGGGTTTTTGGCTGCAGCCCCTTGATCCGCATATCTTCAATAAAACGGCGGCGCAGCGGTGGGATATGTTGCTCTGACATTGAAACCTCCTGTCGTCAGATTGAGAAGGCCTCAATCGTCCGACAGGTTGGTCAGTTCGCAAAATCCATGCAGTTCACATCAGCACGCAACACCCACCACAAGCACCAATACCGCGAGAGCGGTTTCGTCCTTGTCCCGCATCTCGGCCTTTCGACCAACTTAGAGCGTCCGTCCGCTTATGCCAACCTCGCTGTCGAGACCATGTTCGCTTCGGGGCTGGGAACGGCCGATCGCACCTGCAGAATCTGAGCCAGGGGCAACGGTCCGCTGCAACGACGGCCCCACACCCGAACAGGCGTTGTGATCAATGCTTGTTCGAGGTGATCCAGCGCGACATCAGGTCCCGGCTTTTGTAGCATTCGTCGGGAACATCGCGCCGTTTTGCCCGCGCGATACGCTCGGCGAAGGCCACCTGTTTGGATGTTGGGCGCATGTCCTGGCAGGGTGTTGCTTTTGCTTGGGTGTCTATCCACTGGCTTAAAGCCCGGCGGTTTTGCTGGACTTCCCATGGCAGTATGACGTGATTTTGCATCGCCAGCTTGCGCGCAAAGAGGATCTGTTTTTGCGTTGCCGGAAGTTGGTCAGGCGTGGTCTCGGAATAGGCATAAGACATGGCAGTGTCCCTTTTCTGTTCTGATGACTCACTTTAGATCAAAACGGGAACAAAAACAAGCATCTTGTGTCATGTGGTGGCATGTAACACCAGATGTTGTGTGTGGTGGCGGCGTGGTTCTGAGAGTGAAAGAGGACTTTTTGTCTTTGTGATCCTGATCCTGGGATTGAAACACTGATGAAAGGTTCACCCGATGAAACACGCTTTTGAAACCCGCGAGATCCCCCTGAAACTGCTCACACTGCATCCGGACAATGTTCGGGCCGGATCCGGTGCGGGCTATGGCGAAGACCAGATTGCCCCCTTGGCGGCCAACATTGCGGAATGTGGGCTGCTGCAGCCGCTCTTGGTGGCGCCGGTGAAGACAGATGGTGGCCCTGATGTCTGGGGCGTGCTGGCCGGCGGCCGGCGCTTGGCCGCCCTGAACATGCTCGCCGCGGATAAGTCGGTCAAAGGGTATACGGGGTCTATGATGGTCCCTTGCCGGATCGTGCCCGAGACGCAGGCCGCGCAGGTCACGCTGAGCTATTCGGAGAACGCGCTGCAACTGCCCATGGATGCGTTGGACCGCTATGAAGCCTTTGCGGCCATGCGCGCCAAGGATGGCGCCGATGTGGCAACAATCGCGCGGCGGTTCGCGATCACGGAACGCGCCGTCAAAGAGGCGCTGCGGTTGGGCAATATCCACCCCGATCTGCGTCAGGCGCATCGCAATGGTGGGTTGTCGCTGGAAGCGCTGAAGGCTTTTGACGCGCATCCGGATCCGGTCGTGCAGATGGAAGCCTATGAGGCTTTGAGCGAACATGGCGTCAGTCGCGTGCAGGACTGGAGTGTGCGCAATTACTTCAGCGGGCGCTACGTGCGTGTTGGCGACGCTCTGGGTCAAGTGGTTCTAGAGGGCTACAAAGCCGCCGGTGGTCAGATCATTGCGGATTTGATCGAAGAGGACAGCGTGCTGTCGGATCGGGCTTTGGTCGACAAGGTTCTCGCGGATTGTTTGTCGGACGTTGCGGATGCGCGGCGTGAGGCTTTGGGGCTGGCATGGTCGGATTACCTTCTCAAGCCGGACTGGGAGCTGACGCACAAGTATGGGCGCGTGTATCCCGAACCGGTCGAGCTGGAAGGCGATGCCAAAGCACAGGCCGACAAGATCACGGACCGTATCCTTGAGATCGAGGATCTCTACGACCAGCACGATGATGATGACGATGCACAACAAGCGCTGCATGACGAATATATTGCGCTGTCAGATCAGCTCAACGACATGACTACTGGCTACAGCGTCATCAATGCCGGCCTTGGCGGTGTGCTGGCAATCTGGAGCAGCCGTGAAATCAGCTTTTATGACGGCATGGTGCGTCCAGAGGATATGCCGGACAGATCCCCCAGCCAAGGCGCGTCCGACACAGGTGCGGATGGCGCGCAGCAATCCGAGGATACGGCTGTTCAGGACAAATGGTCTGAAAAGCTCAAAGCGGACATGGCCCATATCCGGACGCGGTCGATTGGTCTGGCGTTGGCGCAGACACCGCAGCTTGCGCGCGACTATGCCGATTACGCGCTGATCCGGTCGATCCTGAAGCCATATAGCTCCTATGACATCGGGACCACGCTGCGCGGTGAGGCAGGGTCCTCTCGGATGGCCGAGGCTGAGGGCTGTTTGAAGGCGATTGAGGATACATACCTCGCGCTGTCTGAACAGCTGGCCCTTGGCTGGCTCGATCTCACTGGTGCGGACGGTTTTGCGGCGTTTCGCGCGCTGAGCGAACAGGAGCGCGCAGCGCTCGTAGCCTATGCCGTTGCGCAAACACTCAAGCCCACCCTGTCGAGCAAAGCGCCCGATGCGGTGCGCGGTATTGTCGAGGCTGAAGCCTTGCCCAATATTCGCGACGTCTGGACGCCGGATGAGGGATATTTCGGGCGGCTGACCAAGCCTGCGCTGCTCTCCATCCTCAAGACCGACATCGGCATGGCGGCCCAGGCCGAAACCTATGAGAAGTCAAAGAAGTCGGAAATCGTCGACTACATGCACGCTCTGTTTGCAGCGCCCTTTGCCACCTTGAGCGCTGAACAACGCGCACGCGTTGATACATGGGCACCAAAAGCGATGCAGACCGCAATCGCAGCCGGTGACGCGCATGATGGCACCCGTGTCGCCTCTGATCCTGATACGGCCGAACAGCAGGACGCGGTTGAGGGATAAGCCCCATGCAGCTCAGCCGGCCCGCGCATAGCGGGTCGGCTTCTGTTTTGCGCGTTTCGCGGATCGTGAGCGCGGATCGGCGGCGGTGGTCTGGCGTTGTATGCAAAAACACGCAGCCGGTCAGCCACTTCGCCCAAGGGCACTCGCCACCGGGGGCACGGATGATTGGTCGCAGGTCGCAGGCCGAAACTGAACAAAAGCGGCAGAGCAGGCCTTTCAGTCACGCCACATATCGCTGCCTCCGCGCAAGAACGTCGTGGTTGCACAAAAGGCAAGAAAAGCTTGTAGGATATGCGGATTCAGGTGATTTTGACGTCATCCGGCAAGCCACTTTGGGGATGTAGGCTTTGGAGATGTGTATTTTAGCAGGCTGCTGAAAAAGTCGGGGCTCGACGCTGTTTCAAGAACATGATTCACCCTTGTTACGGCAGCGGTGGCGAGGGTGGCGATGCGTGGGACGGACAAAACGAGCGGTTCGCTGTTCAGCTATGTTGACCTTGAAGAGCGAATTCCTGCGGTTCATCCGCTTCGCAAGATCAGACAGATCGTGAACGATGCACTTACGAGCCTCGATGCCGATTTCGATGCGCTGTATACTGACTTTGGTCGCCCCTCGATTGCGCCTGAGCGCCTGATCCGGGCGAGCCTTCTCCAGATCCTGTTTTCGATCCGCTCCGAGCGGCAGTTGATGGAGCAGATGGATTACAACCTGCTGTTCCGCTGGTTTGTCGGCCTGGGCATCGACGACGCGGTGTGGGTTCCCACGGTGTTCAGCAAGAACCGCGACCGGCTACTGACCACCGAGATGTCGCGCAAGGTCATGGCCGCGATCCTCGCACACCCCGAGGTCAAGCCGCTGCTGTCGGACGAGCACTTCTCGGTCGACGGCACCCTGATCAAGGCGTGGGCTTCCATGAAGAGTTTCCAGCCGAAAGAATACGCCCCGCCGCCACAGGATGGTGATCCTGGTGGGCCTCCGCCACCGCCAACCGACGATACCGCACTGAACGCCGACCAGCCCCAGCCGACAGAGACCCAGCCGATGACCGATACGCCTCGCCAGCCCCGCAACGCAGAGGTAAACTTCCGGGGCGAGAAGCGCTCGAACGCCACTCATGCCTCGGTTACGGATCCGGATGCCCGCCTTTACAAGAAGGCCCCGGGCGCGGCGGCGATGCTTTGCTTCATGGGACATACACTGATGGAGAACCGCAATGGCTTCGTGGTGCAGGCAGAGTTGACCCACGCAGATGGGTATGGTGAGCGCAAGGCGGCCCTTGAGATGATCAACCGGCATTCACCGGGCTCGACCCGACGACTGACGCTTGGTGCGGACAAGGGATACGACAGTGCCGATTTCGTTGCTGAACTCAGGCGCATGGTTGTGACACCGCACGTCGCGCAGAAAGCCCGGCATTCCGCAATCGATGGACGGACCACCGGGCAGCCCGGCTACGCCCTGTCTCAGCGGCACCGCAAGAAGATCGAGGAACCGTTTGGTTGGGCAAAGACCGTCGGCGGCATGGCGCAGACCACGCTTCGCGGTGTTGAACGTGTCTGCGCCCGCTTCACGTTAACAATGGCAGCGAATAACCTGGCGCGCCTACCAAAGCTCTTGGCTTAGGAACCGCACAATGGAATACATTTACAGCGTATTGATCGACAAGAACTCAGGATCATGGACCGCGCGATGTCCAGCGATGGAGGAATTCGGAGCCAGAACCGGCGGAGAAACGAAGGAAGAAGCTCTGACCCATCTCCACGGCATACTTCTGATGATCTTGCTTGATCTTGAGGAAAAAGAGCTGGCGATACCAACCGACAAAATGGTCCTCAATGGCGCGAAAATTACCATCAACACAGGCACCGAATGAGTTTTTCAGCAGCCTGTTAGGGGATCGCAATGGATCGGACATTCGCCAAACAGGTTCCAGAGAGCCGCGTTCTCCTCATCGCTTGGGCCTCTGCGATCCTGTTAGTCACCATCAGTGCCGCGTTCGACTGGACTGAAGGGGGGGCACTCGATGGCCGTTGGGTAGTGCAGGCGGCCTTTTGTGCTTCTGTTCCACTGATCATGATGGACCGATTGATGCTTCTGTCTTCGCCCCGTGCATTTGAAATTCTGGGCAACCGTTTCAGGCTCTACGCGTTCAGCACGTATTTTTCACTCTTCGCCTGCGGAATGATCCTTTTGCAGTGGCCTGCGTCAGTGGATGAAATAGCAACGCATATCACCGTCTTTTTTATCGTCGCTGCGGCCATGGGGGCGTTTATGTCAGGGCAATACCATCCCACCGATCCAGACCTTGCAGATCAGTATTTTGACATTGAACGTCTGGTTTCGGGCAATTCGACTGACCGCAACGGCTACACTTGGTGGACTCTGTTTGGTGTCATCGCCATTTTGGCCAGCGCCTGGCTGTTTGGCAGTTCAGAGATAAGCGGGTTACTACTGATGTACTGGGTTCTGATATTCCTGGCGTCGATGAACCCCGTACCAGCAAAACGACCATTCCAGTTTAACAAGATCAAGCTGACGATTTGGGTGGGACGATTGATCTCGATTTTTGCGTTGATTTGGGGTGTATTCGTCTATCTCTAGAGGCATCTTCCGGCTTTATTCGTCAACATCCATATCATTTACGTCGGCTTGGCCAGACAGGCGCGGCGGTCTGGCATTGACTGCAGATACACGCAGCTTGCCAGCCTCAACGCCCAAGGTTCATCGCCAAGGCTGGAATTGCCCTACCCCCTCACCACAGGTAAATCCGAAAGCCTTGTCGTATATCGCGGGCTGCGATGCTCCACCCGCATCTGCCAAGATTGCGACACCCCTTCACTGCCCAGGATCATCGTCTTCTTTCCGAACCGCCGATTGACGGCATCCAGGGCTATCATCAGAGCAGGATCCCGCGGTGGCGCGTCAAACAAGGTTTTGGGTCGGTCCTCGACAGGTAGAAGATCATCCAGCATGACACCGGCCTTGGCAAAAGCATAACGCTCTGCCCCGACTTTCGGCCAGGCTGCTAGAGCGCAGCGCTTTGCAGCAGCGACAAGCTGCAGCGTGTCATTCGACATCGGGATCAGACGGGTTGTCCGGGATCCGGCATATTGTGGGCGGTCCGGACGGTGCCGGTTGGTGTGGAAAAAAACGGTCATCGTTCCTGCAACCAGACCATGTTGGCGCAGCTTTTCAGCAGCCCGTGTCGTATGCGCGGTGATTGCCTGAAACAGCGTGTCGAACCCCTGCATGGGGATACCGGCCGATCGTGTCACCGCCATACCCTTGCGTTGGGGCGCTATATCGTCAAAGGCGATGCACGGCTCACCTTGCAGCTCCAAGACAACGCGCTCGAGCACAACGGTGCCCATGGCGCGTGCTTGTCGCAACGGCATATCCCGAAGATCGGCCGCCGTGGTAATCCCGATCCCATCCAGTTTGGCTTTCGTTTTTCGTCCAATGCCCCAAATGTCACCGACAGGCACCAAGGGGAGCAGCCAGTCTGCGAGCTTGGGATCCATCATATCCAGAACACCTTTGAAGATCGGGTTCTTTTTGGCGATGTCATTTGCGCATTTCGCAAGGGTCTTGGAAGGTGCAATGCCAACCCTGACCGGCACACCAGTCCGTAGCAACACATCCCGCCGCATGGTACGGGCATGACCTACTCGATCGCGTAAACCACTGAAATCGAGGAAGCACTCGTCAATCGAGTAAATCTCGACATTGGGGGTGTAATCCTCATAGACCGCCACGACACGGCGGCTGATATCCCCGTATAGCGTGTAATTCGAGGAAAAGACCCGCACACCATGCGCGGCAATTTTATCGCGGATCAGATGCAGAGGCTCTCCCATCTTGATCCCCAATGCTTTCGCCTCATCGCTGCGGGCGACAGCGCATCCATCATTGTTCGACAAGACGATGACCGGCACGCCTTTCAGGCTCGGGTCAAAAATCCTTTCCGCACTGACATAGAAATTTGCGCTGTCACTGATGGCGATCGGTTTCATCACTCAAGGTCATACCGGCGGACGACACCTGCGATCACACCCCAGATTTCGCTATCCTCAGTGAGCTCGATTTCTGGGAAACCCCCCGAACTATTGGCTGGGGCCAAGAAATACTTGCCGTCCCGCTTGCACAGGATTTTTGCTGTCACAGATCCTTCAACCACGGCCAGCACCGCCCGCCCTAAGCGGCGTTTGCCAGCGCGATCAACAGCGATGATATCCCCGTCCCTGATACCCACATCCCAGAGACAATCACCTTCCACACGCCACCAGAAGGTTGAGGCAGGATGTCGAACGACCCAAGATATCGGGTCGATCTCGCCTTCAAGGTCATCGCCGGCCGGGGATGGAAAACCAGCGCTGGCGCGGGTCAGTAGCAGCGGAACAGTCTGACCTTGGGATATGATAGGGGCTTCGACCAAATGGACTGGCATTCCGAACCTCGATGATGTTCATGATATGTTCTTACCATATCTGTCATGCAAGACGGGTCTGTCAAGCCAAGCCGCTGGTGCGCGCAATAATCACAGGTGATGATGTTAGGAATTCAGGGTCGCGTTCTGGCTTTGCCTACTCTTCGATGAACAGGTACGTTGCTGAGGTGCGGCCAGGATGGCAGACATCCGAGCATAAAGCGAAGCTTTGACCAACTGCACGAATATGAAGACATCTAACGAAAAGCGGGCTACATGGAAAAACGGTTCGAAACCCTTTGGAGCGACGTCCAAAAGCAAGTTGGTTTGTCTGACCCAAACGAAATATTTCTTGTTTCAACGACACGCGGCCTAAAGGCCATTGTTGACCACAAGCATAAAGCCAAAGTTTCGCATCACAGATGGTGGGCAGTCGTGGCAGGCGGAGCTCACGTGTACGCGACAACTGAAATTAATGGCTCGCGTGTCACACTTCAGCGTTATATCGTCCATCTGGAGAATCCCGAAACGCCGATCGAAGACATAAAACACGTGTCTTTCGCAAACAAAATATCACTCGACTGCCGATTCAAGAATCTTGAAAACCGTGTTGGTCGCCAAGCTGTGATGAGAAATAGACGCCCGAAACGCAATACTTCTTCTAAATACAAAGGTGTCTATCACGCCATCCAGAACGAGGATGTGAAGTGGAAAAGTCAGATCAAGTGGGAGCTCGGGACCATGTCGATGGGAACCTATACTGACGAAGATACTGCTGCCCGAATGTACGATGCGGCTGCTTTCTATTTGTTCAAAGGAGCAGCCATGTTCAACTTTCCGGATGAAATACCATCTGTCGAAGCATTAGCGCATGCCCAACAAAGGATTCACCGGTTTCGGCTTAGAAGGGCACGAGAAGAACAGTCCCAAGTAGATTGACCTTAGCACTACTGCTAATCCAGCATATCGGGCGCGATGTGTGTAAATTACAACCGCGCCGCGAAATCAAAATATTCCAGATAGGCTGCAAAAAACTTGCACAAAAGAGTAAGGGCCGCCCATATAGAGCGACCCTCGCTATAGCGTCGGTGTCCGTCACGACAAGTCGCGCTGCCGACATTGATCCGACGTTTCACAGCAAGATATAAGGGATGATGTAACGAATGTCAAGATTCCTGACGCCAAGCGATGCGGATCACATCTCCGACTTTTTATCGGCGCCACGCCTGAAGACATTTTTGGATCTTACAAGATCGGGCCTTCGTGAAGACGCGATTGAGCTACATCAGGCAACAATGAGCTTGGGCGTAGCCATCATGGCCGTCACAGGATTGATCGAAGTTTCGCTGCGCAACGCAGCATGCAGAAGATTTGATATGATGTTTGAACGAGCTGACTGGTTGATGAATCCCCCACAGGGTCTTCAGTGGCAAAAACTTGAAAGCAGCTCTATCAAGAGAGCACAGAACCAGGCACGCCGGGCGGCATATTCAAAGATGACCGGCCCCCAGAAGACGGCCCTCGATGAGCAGGCATTTCCGAATGGTAAGCCTATGAGCCTGCCACATGAGGATGTAGCGTCGCGACGGCAAGCAACGATACATGTCGCTGACAGTCAGATCATCGCCCAGCTCACCATGCATTTCTGGAAACGCCTTTTCTCTGATCAGTACGAAGCCATGCTCTGGAAGCGTGGACTGCGGAAGATTTTCCCAAACAAAGGCTTGAGCCGTGCCGACGTCGCGTCGCAGCTTGAAGTTATTTATGAGGCGCGAAATCGTCTTGCGCACCATGAACCAGTTTACGGCAGCAGGTTGGATGCTGTGCTAGAGGCAATTTCCTTCGTCTCCAATTACCTTGGAAATCGCGACCCTGATGTTGTCAGCCCTTTCGCCAAGCTTATCATGCCGCAGCGTGATATTCTCTCTGGCCAAGTGGCTATTATGCGCTCGACCTTTGATCGCCTGACACCCTCACGTTAGGTAATCCAACATCCATCAAGCGTTTGAAGGCTTATCCTGGCTCCCGACTACCGCCCATCTCAGAGATCGCGCTGATTCAGCCGGTCAGAAAGCCGTTTGCCTCGTTTGAAGTAAACACGCCGCTTTGCGGGGACGTCGATGGGTTCACCGGTGCGCGGATTGCGGCCGGCCTGTTGTTCATAGGATCTGGCTGTAAAGGCGCCGAACCCGCGTAGCTCGACACGTTGGCCCGCAGCAAGGGCATTCACGATTGTCTCAAATATCGCATCCACCACCTTGGTGACGTCTGCATGCGTGAGGTGGCGATTTTCTTCGTGCAGCTTGGCGATGAGTTCCGAGCGGATCATGCGGTCTTCCGTTTGCTGTTTGCAGGTCCAAGGTGGCGGCGTTCTTTCAACGTTGCGTCCAGTTTATCGGCTTGGGGCTCAAGAGGAAGAGTTTCCTTCGGATTTTGTGATTTTCCCCTTGCTTGAGAAAGAACATCACAATGTCCCATCATATTCCGACCACTGCACAATCGATCGCAATGCGTCACGCATGCAACGCAATGATGGACCAGATCAAAACCGGCAAGCTGACCACCGGTCATATTTCACAGGCAATGACAGCCGCATTCGGTGGAACGGACGCCTCTGGTGCGTGGGATTGGCGTCTGTCCTTCGATCTGATGCAAGCAGCCGGGCTGCAAGCCGTGCTGCGGGCTATGGAGCGCGCGCACGACCCGCAGGCGGTTCATGCGCTGATCCAGCGGATTGGCGGCAGCTTGCCAACCGAGACCCGCCGGTCCGAGCGTCAGATGCAGCTACAGCAGTTTTCAACGGCGATGGAATGGGGCTGGGTTGTCGTACAGGCCGCTGCCGTCTGTTGCGATGATGTGGTGCTGGAGCCATCAGCGGGTGTCGGATGCCTTGCAGCCCTGACACAGGCGTCACGCGGCACAACGCCCGCAATGCAGCCACGTCTCATTTTGAACGAACTCGACCCCACGCGGCGCGCGATACTCCGGATGCTGACAGACATAAGCGCCCTGCCCCATGACGCGGAATTCATCGACGATCTTCTGGCGCGCGATGTCAAACCGTCCGTCGTGGTGATGAACCCCCCGTTTGCATCAAGTCTGTCGCGCAGCGAGGATGCCTCAATTGCCATGCGACACCTGCTGTCAGCCGCAAAGCGGCTTGAGCGCGGCGGCCGATTGGTCGCTATCGTGCCACCTGCCGTGTCAGCCGAGCGCGGCGGAGCCTTGTGGGACCGCTTTTGCCAGGAAGTGACCCCTCTGGTCCGGCTGGTCCTCCCCCTGGATGCTTTCACCAAGATGGGAACCAATGTGCAGACCCATCTGCTGGTCGCGGAGCGGCCCATGGATGCCAGTGTGCAGCGCCCGACCCGTGCGCATCACGTCCCCGTCAAAACATCCGCAGAAGCGATTCAGGTGCTGCGTGATCTGCTGCCTGCGCGCCAGCCCGTTGCGCAAGGTGTGAGTGCTGGCAAACAGACAGCCGACAAAGCTGCCAACGCTGCCAAGACCATCGCGCTGCGTCCCACATCTTTGGTTGGCGCAACACAAGGCACTGCTGCAGGTGCGGGCGGCGCGCGCATGCTGCTGCCGGGGCGCAGGACCGCGACACAGCACGCGCAATCAACAACAGCGCTGGTGTCACTCGATGTGACCGTCTTTGATGTGCCCCGCACCAACGAAGCTCTGTCGGATGTTTATGCCCGATACGCACCGCAACGGCTGTGTGTCGCAGGTGCAAGCGGGCACCCTACCCCGCTGGTCGAAAGTCTGGCCATGGCCTCAGTTGCCCCGCCCTGCCCGTTAAGCGACCTCATTGATCTCAAACTGCCCCAGCGGGTCATTACGGAAGGGCTGCTCTCGGATGCCCAGTTGGAAACGCTGCTTATGGCGCAAAGCGCTTTTGCGCAGGATCTGCCCGGCAAGTTCAAGCGCGACGAACGCGATCAGCTGATCCGCGCAGATGATGACCCTGCCGCCCAGCCGTTTCGCAAAGGCTACTTTCTGGGGGATGGAACCGGCTGCGGCAAAGGCCGCCAAGTCGCGGGGTTGATCATGGCCGGATGGGGCGCGCAACGGCGCAAAGCGCTGTGGGTCTCGCGCTCGAAAACCCTGATTGAAGACGCGCGCAGGGATTGGACTGATCTGGGCGGCGCCCCGACCGACATCCATGCCCTCTCCAAATGGTCAGCAGATGAGCCGGTCAAATTAGCCGAAGGCATTCTCTTCGTGACCTACTCGACCCTGCGCGCGACCTCGCAAAAGGGCAAAACCCGTCTTGAACAAATCCTTGCGTGGCTCGGTGACGACTATGATGGGTTGATTGCCTTTGACGAAGCGCATGCGATGCAAAATGCAGGCGGTTCAATCACCGCGCGCGGTGCAGGCGCGCCGTCCCAACAAGGCCTTGCGGGGCTGCGTCTGCAAAATGCCCTGCCCCGCGCATGCGTGCTCTATGTCTCGGCCACCGGCGCCACCGAAGTCGCAAATCTCGCCTATGCCGGACGCCTCGGCTTATGGGGCATGGGGCAAGGCTACCCTTTCGCGTCGCGGGAAAGCTTTGTCACCGAGATGGAAGCCGGTGGTGTGGCGGCCATGGAAATGGTGGCCCGCGACCTCAAGGCGCTCGGCCTCTACACGGCGCGCGCGCTGTCTTTCGAAGGGGTTGAGTATGATATTCTCGAGCACGCCTTGAGCGCGGATCAGATTACCGCCTATGACGCCTGGGCGCGGGCCTTCAAGACGATCCATGCCAACCTGCATAAGGCGCTGGAAGCCACCGGTGTGACCAAATCCGATGGTGATGCAGCACAAGCAGGCTCGGGCACCGCAAAGGCTGCGGCGCTGTCAGCCTTCGAGAGCACAAAGCAGCGGTTTTTTGGCCATCTGCTGCAAGGCATGAAAGCGCGCACGATCATTGCCGCCATTGAGGCCGATATCGCCGCAGGATGGGCCCCTGTCGTGCAGATCGTGTCGACCGGCGAAGCACTGCTCAACCGCCGGATTGAAAGCCTTGCCCCTGATGAGGAGCTGGTAGAGGCCGCTCTGACGCCGAAAGAATACGTCGTGGGGTATTTGCTGAACGCCTTTCCCGTCATGCAGATGCAATTGATCGAGCAAGAGGACGGATCAGTCCTCGCCCAGCCGTTGCGTGATGCCAATGGGGCGCCGGTGATTTCTCGCGAGGCAGAGGCACTGCGTGACCGCATGATCGAAGATCTGATGCTGCTTGCGCCGGTGCCGTCAGCCTTGGATCAGCTTGTCTGGTCGCTCGGGCCGGAAAGGGTCGCGGAGGTCACGGGCCGGAGCCAGCGCCCAATCCGGCAAGCGGACGGTCGCTTGAAGGTGGAGCGCCGCGCAGCCAGTGCGAATTCATCTGAGGCTGCCGCCTTCATGGCAGGCGACAAGGACGTTTTGATATTCTCGGATGCGGGCGGGACAGGCCGGTCATATCAGGCTGCGATCACGGCCAAAAATCAAAAGCGCCGCCGCCATTACCTGATGGAGCCCGGTTGGCGCGCTGATAATGCCATCCAAGGGCTGGGGCGCACACATCGCTCTGCGCAGGTATCGGCACCGTTCTTTCGGGTCTGCACCACCGATGTGCATGGCGAGAAGCGCTTCACCTCAACCATCGCCCGCCGCCTCGACACGCTGGGTGCTTTGACCAAAGGCCAGCGCGAGACGGCAAGTCAGGGCATGTTCCGTGCAGAGGACAATCTGGAAAGTGCAATCGCGCGCGGATGTCTCAGAGCGCTTTACCGTGACATTGTGTTTGGCCGCGATGCCGCAATGGGATTGGAGACCTTTGAAGACTGGACCGGCTTGCGGTTGACCAACCAGGATGGCCAGCTTTTGGAGGAGCTTCCACCAATTCAGCGGTTTCTGAACCGGATACTGGCGCTGCCGATTGCCATGCAGAACGCGATCTTCGCGGATTTCATGGGCAGGATTGCGACGGCAACCGAGCGGGCCTTGGCGGCAGGAACGCTCGATGTAGGGTTGGAACAGCTGCGCGGTGACAAGATTACCGCAGGTGAGCCACAGAGGCTTTGTACCGATGAAGCAACCGGTGCTGTCACCTCGCTTGTCCCGCTCTATGTCGAAACACGCCTGACCTACCGCAGCAGCGCAGAAATCCTTGAGGATTTCGAGGGCTATGACCCCATGGAGAACGCCAGTTCCGGCAAAGTCGCGCTGATAGCGCCAAGCGCGCGCCACACCTTTGATGAGGCTGGTGACTTCGGTTTGGAGCGGCGGGTTGTGCGCCCGTCCGGGACAAGCTGGATCGAAGAGGCCCAGTTCAAGCGGTCGCAATGGGAGCCGGTTGCGCGCGCCCGCTTCATCGCATTGTGGGACGCCGAAGTGGCAGGTCTTCCGGGTCGCGATTTGCGCGAGCTTTATCTGCTGACGGGCCTGATCCTGCCCATCTGGAAGTCCATTCCAGGTCAGACCAGCCGTATCTACCGTGCCAAATGCGATGACGGGACATCCTATCTCGGCCGTGCGCTGGATGCGCAGGAAGCAGGCGTTCTGCGCGGCCGGTATATGAGCGTCGATGCCGCTGATCCCGTCTCGATCTTCATGGCCGTCACCGAAGGTCAAAAGGCGGTCGAGTTGTGCAATGGCCTGACCCTGAGCGAGCGACGGGTTGCGGGCCACAAGCGGCTGGAAATCACGGGTGCGGATCGGGCAACGCTCGATTGGCTGCGCGCATTGGGCTGTTTCACCGAGATCCACCAATACAGCCTGCGTGTCTTTATCCCCCATGGAAATCGCGCAGCGAGCCTTACGGTGATCGGCGCATTGGTTGCCAGGGCGGGTGCGGCAGACCAGTCAGCTGCGCCCTTGCGGGGCCTGTGATCATGGCGGGCCCTGTGCTCGCCATGCATCGATTGTTCGACGCGGGGTTGGGCAGCGGAAAGTGAGAGAGCGCTTTTTGTCTTTGTGATCCTGATCCTGGGATTGGAAATCCGCTGAAAGGTACATGCGATGAAACCCGCTTTTGATAGATCTATGACATACCAGCACACGTGCGAGCCGACCGAACAGCACAAGTTTAAGCCCGGAGACCGGGTGATCTACACGAACGGCTTTGGGGTCAATTTTGGCGAAAAGATTGTTGCGGCAGTCGCACTTTGGGATGGCATCCCGCGCTATTATTGCGAGGGCACAGACACGCCCTGGTATCCAGTCCAAGAGCATCAGCTAAAGCGCGTCATGCCGTTCACTGCGAACCAAGACGGCACCGGCAACGGTGCAGCGCCGTGCACAATCATGCCCAGCAATCCCGTAGCAGTGGGAGGTGACGCACCATGACACGGTTCAACCACATGTATGACATGGCGTTCTCGCTGGAGAGCGGCACGGACGATGGGTCCGACGTGACCCCTGCAATGCTGCGCGCGGCGCTGGAGCGTCGGATCAAAACGCTGATGGACGCGGAATTGTTTGAAGCCTGCGGCCTGTGCGACACCTACGAGGTGCCAGCATGAGCCTCCTGACAGCAGCAAATGCAGCGCGACTTGATAAGATACTGGACCGCAAATGGCGCTTTGCGCATGGGGTGGATACCTTTCGGAATTGCATTGCGGCGGGCCGGTTCGGCAAGTCCGGTCAGATGGAGGTGCCAAGCGTGCAATGGGACCGGCGTAAATTCAACCGCATGGACGGCAACCAGCAGCGCGAATACCAGCGCAAACTGGACACCATGAAAACGGTTTACGCGCTTTTCTGGGCGGGCTGCCCGCATGACAGCTACAGCGAAGTGCCCAAGATGCTTTTTGACTGGTTCAACGAGCAGCACGGCGGGGGTGACGACCGGTCATCTGCGCCCTTGCGGGGCCTGTGATCATGGCGGGCCCTGTGCTCGCCATGCACCCGAACTCTGACGCGGGGTTGGGCAGCGGAAAGTGAGAGAGGGCTTTTTGTCTTTGTGATTTCAACCGATCACAGAAAGGACGCCCCATGGCCAAGGCAACAGCAGAAAAGTTCAACGTTTACAACTATGTCACGCAGACAATCATCGCGGCTATCGAGGCGGGCACAGGCCCGTGGGAGAAAAGCTGGACCGGCGCGGTGCAGCAGCTGGGGATGCCGCTGCGGGCGAATGGCGAGGCCTACCGCGGGATCAATGTCCTGATGCTATGGGTGGAGGCCCACCTCAAAGGCCATCGCTCGGCTTACTGGATGACCTATAAGCAGGCGCAAGAGCTGGGCGGTCAGGTCCGCAAAGGGGAAAAATCCGCCACCGTTGTCAAATACGGCACCTTCGAGGTCGACCGCGAGAATGCGTCGGCGGATTCCGATCCAGAAAAGCGCGCCTATGCCCGGGCATACCGCGTGTTTAATGCCGATCAGATCGACGGGCTGCCAAGCCGGTTTCACGCGCAGGCCCAACCGCCGCGTGATCTTGGCACCCAATCCGACCCGATGGTGCAGGCCTGGTTTGACCGCCTTGGCATCGCGATTGACACAACAGACGAACCCGCTGCCTATTACACGCCCGCGACCGACAGGGTGCATATGCCGCCCATCGGCACGTTTCAAACCGCAGGCAAATATTTTGGCACTTTGGCCCATGAATGCGCGCATGCCACGAAAGCTGGGCACCGGCTGAACAGGCAGCATCCGGGGTTGTCGCAAGAACGATACGCGCGCGAAGAGGTCGTCGCTGAGTTGGCGGCCGCCATGGTAGCGACGCGCCTTGGCATTCAGACCGAGTATGATCAGAACGCTGCCTATCTGGCGCATTGGATTGGCGTGATGAAGGAAGATAATCGCGCGATCGTCAAAGCCGCATCACAGGCCCAAGCCGCCTGCGACTGGATGTTTGTGCAGGCTGGAGAGCTGGATCAACCCCACCCCGCCCAGATCGCGGCGTAAGCCGCCTGCGACATTGCCAAGGCTCCCTTTCGAGAGAGAGGGGGCCTTTTGCAGTTTGATCATGCGATCAGATCAAAAACACATCCCGAAAGGAAATCACATGGCTTGGGAAGTTCAGCATCACACATTGGCCGACGGTTGGATCAACACATGGAGCGAAGAAAACGATCAGGGCGAGTGGGTGCCCACCACCTACCCGACGCAAGAAGAAGCATATTTCGAATTGGCGGAGTTCATCAAGGAAATCACGCTCGAGGTTGAAACCGGTGAGCGGGCCGCTGACAATATCTACGACATCAGCGAGTTCCGGGTTGTTGCGATTGAGACGGTCCTGGCTGTCGAACCGAGCGCCGTTGATCACGGGCAGGCTGCGTGATGGGCTGGATGATCTATGACCACACCCCGCAAGACATTCGCGGTGAAATCCACCGGCTCTGCACTGGGGAAAGTGACGCGCGCCGTATCTTTCCGATCGCGTCTGAACAGGTTGGCGATGTCTGGTATGTCGCGGTGCGGGCCGAGTTCAAGGATGCCAACACCGGTCGGCAATGGGTGGCCGAGCGTGGCTATACCCCCAATCAGGACGGCTCGTATGTCTTTGCGGCCGTGATCCTGACCAGTGTGGAAAACGGCGAATGGGGCTATAAGGACATGGACGAGACCTGCGGGCCTGCTGTTCACCAAGCCCCGCGGTCAATTCTGGCGCTTCTGAGCGCGACGACCCATCCGTTCGCAGTGGATTGGCGCGCGCGGTGTCGCGCATCCATGAAGCAGCCCGCCTGAAGCAGGGCGTGGGCTGGCGGAACAGAACGCGCAAGCAGCTTCCGCCAGCCCTTGGTCATTGTGCGCGCATGGTCGCGATGCCGGCGATTTACCCCAAAGTCACAAGACGCGGCCCAGACTGCCGTTTCAATGGATCTGCTGCCATGCAACAAAGATTTCTGAGATCGCATGATGCGCTTTGTCGATCTGCGCGGTATCGTCGTTGCGCATCAGTTTCAGGGTCTGTTGGCGGGAATATTCGTACAAATGGAACAGGTTTGCAGCGATTTCGCCGCCGCGCTCAAAGTCCAGACTTGATTGCAACACGTAGGTCGCCGTCAGGACGCGCGCGATATGGGTTTTGAATATCTCGCTGTCGCGCGCTGGTTTCTGCGCGAGCATGCCAAGGCTGCGCACCAGATATTCCAGCGTTACCTTGATCAATTGATGCGCATCGTCGGGATTGAACCCCGGATTTTGCTGCTGTCGCTGATATTCAGCGGCTGGGCTTAACATTGTCATCACTCAGGGCTCCGCTGACGTCATCATGCCCCATCAGAAACGACCGTGTGCGCGCGTTGTTTAGCGGCGCTTTTGGCTTAGAGGAGAAAGGAGGCTTTTTGTCGAAGTATCCGATGTGCGGATTTCATCAATTTAACAACAGGATGCATCGATATGAAACTTACACGATCAGTCGTGACAGTGGATCACGGGATTTACGGCAAGAAGGATCTGCCTGCGTTTTGCAAGGATGGGTTGGCGCTGATCAAGCTTGAAGGCCGCGCTGTGTCTTGGCGGATCTACCACGCGTTGACAGGTATCACGATTGGATCGGCCGGTGACCGCCGTACCAAAGAGGCCGCAAAGCGCGTCATGGCCAGCCTGCTTGATTTGCCCCTTGAATGGGAACGCGAAGATGCGTGTACACAAGTCGGCCAGCACCTCGATGCGGTCAAGTGCGCGCTGCAAACCGCAT
Organism: Yoonia vestfoldensis; assembly: GCF_002158905.1. Taxonomy (NCBI): domain Bacteria; kingdom Pseudomonadati; phylum Pseudomonadota; class Alphaproteobacteria; order Rhodobacterales; family Paracoccaceae; genus Yoonia; species Yoonia vestfoldensis. The sequence continues at coordinate 39,759 of NZ_CP021431.1, read as the reverse complement.
AAAGCCGCAGGCGATCCAGCATCCAGCTGATTGCTCTGCCCTCTCCCCTCACTTCAATCCAACACCCGGCCCTGGCGCCGGGCTCTTCAACCTCAGGAGATTCCCATGGCGGATTACTTCACTCATTTCTCATGCCTGATCGACGTCGGCAGTGCGGAGAAGGCCGGCCGCGCGCTGGCTCTGTTTCATGACTTGCGTGCTGCGGAGCAAGACGCAGACGAGCCGGAAGTCGCGGGCTTCGATCTCGTGCGCCAAGATGCGCCCGAGGGCAGCACCCTGTGGATCCATGATGACGCGCAGGGCGATGTCGAGGCGGTCATCCGCTTCGTGCTGCGCTTGGCAGAAGAGCTCGACCTCACCGGCCTTTGGGGGTTTGAATACGGCTTGAGCTGTTCTCGCCCGCGTCTCGACGCGTTTGGTGGCGGCGCGCATGTCATTGATCTTGGCGCGCGCAAATCCATCGGCTGGACCAGCACACATGAATGGCTGGCCGCAGCACTGAACGGGGAGCAGCCCGATGCCTGAGGTGATCTGTACAACAATCTACGAGTTTCACGAACTCTCCGACGCGGCCAAGGAAAAGGCGCGCAGCTGGTATCGCGAGCTTGGGCCCCACGACGACTGGTGGGATGCAGTCTACGATGATTTTGAGTGCATCTGCGATATCCTCGGTATTCGGCTTAAAACAACCCCCGTGCGTTTGATGGGCGGCGGCACGCGAGACAAACCGCGTATCTGGTTCTCAGGGTTCAGCTACCAAGGCGATGGCGCGTGTATGGAAGGCTTTTATAGCCACGCCAGAGGCGCGGCTGCGCGCATCAGGGCACATGCGCCAAAGGATAAAACGCTGCATTGCATCGCGGACAGGATGCAGGCCGTCCAGAAGCGCAACTTCTACCAGCTCGCCGCCGAGATCAGCCACCGCGGCCGATACTACCACGAATACACCATGTCCGTGGATGTCACCCGCGACGGGCCGACCTGTCAGTTGCCCACCGAGGACGCAGAGGAGATCGTGACCGAGGCGCTGCGCGATCTGGCCCGCTGGCTCTACCATCAGCTGGAAACCGAATACGACTACCTCACCTCGGATCAGGCCATTGAAGACAGCATCATCGCCAATCAATACAGCTTCACTGAAACCGGACGGCGGTTCGGATGACAGCGTCCACAAGAAAGGTGGCATCCGGGCTGGCTCGGGTGTCAGAGGAAAAGGGGTCTTCGGGTTTTGATGATCTTGGCATTGGGCCAAGAGCAAAACCTGAAGGAACCATGTCATGCATTTTCTGACCAAAGAGATCACAGATCAACTCATCGCCAATGGCCGGCGTCAAGCCGATGTGCGCGGCACTGCAAACGAGATCGATTTCAAACCGGTCACCAAGCTGTTCAATCCCTGCGGCACGGGAACATGGCTTCTGACCGAACTTGATCCGGAGAATCCCACAATCGCTTTCGGGCTGTGTGATCTGGGGTATCCCGAGCTTGGATCCGTGTGTCTTGCCGAATTGGCCAGTGTCCGTCTGCCCTTTGGCTTGAAGATCGAACGGGACCCCTTCTTCGCCGCAACCAAGTCGATCTCCGTCTATGCCGACGAGGCCCGTGTCGCGGGCAGGATTGCAGCCTGATCCAGGTCTCAACCGGCCGACGCATTGCCATAAGGGCGCGTCGGCCGGTTGTCGTTATCGCTCAAATCAACACACTGGAGACCACCGCATGTCTTATGAACGCGCCCTGAACCGGGCAAAATCCATCAACGCAAAAACCTTCCTGTCCATCGAACGGCTGCCGCACGGGCTTGGCTTCGTAGCCAGCTACGCAAACGACCAGTCACTGCGCTGCGTGGGTCAGACAATTATCCATCACGCCGATGGCCGTTACGGCATCGTCCTCGATCAAAACGGGTTTGTCGCGGCAGAGATGGAGGCGCGCGATCTGTTGTATCGTGCGGGCGTCTTTCCGGCCGGCGCGCCCAGCCAGCCTGAACCCAACCAGCCTGAACCTGAGCAACCCCCGCTCACAGCGCAAAACGCGCTGCGGATGGAGACGGTTCTAAGGCTGCATTATCCCGAGCTTGACGATGTTGATAATCTGCTCGCATCCGCCTTATGCGATTTGCGCCACTTTGCCGATCGGCATGGGCTTGATTTTGGTGCGCAGGATCACACCGGATTTTTCCAATACATCGATCAGCGCTGAGCTGATGGCCCGGCGTTGCTGGCATGGCCAAGGCCCTGACAGCCCGAAAGCTGAAAGGTCCCTTTAGGTTTTTGTGATCCGAATGGATCAGAAAAGCAGGGATCCCCCCTGACACATCACCCCCACACCAAATCTGAAGGAATACCCAAATGTACACTGGTCAAATCACCATGATGGACGCCGACAATGCCTTTACTGGCGACATCGCCTCGCTCGAGTTCGACTTCCGCTTCACGGGCTTGCCTAACACGTTCAAGACCAAGGACAGCCATCCTGACTTCCACCTTGAAGCGCGTAGCCCGCGTGGTCGCGCCATTCGGATCGGCTCTGCATGGGAAGCAAAATCCCGTGCTGGCAACAAGTATCTGCAACTCGCGATCAATCTTCCCAACCAGGGACAGATCCGCGCCAATGCCGTGCAGGATGAAGAAGCCCAAGCCGGCACTTTCCGGATCATCCCGATGGCGATGGCTGAAGTCGCCTGAGCGGACCAGCCACGTGACGGCCTGTCCCAATCGGACAGGCCGTCCCTCTACATGGCGCAGCTGAATGCTGTGCCACCGATTACCTCGCAATTGCCGCAACAGGAGGCAGAGACATGACACAAATCGCCGTATTCAGTATCGAAGAACCCGAACGCACAACGCTGGAGGCGTTGGCTACGCAGGATGAAACCCTCGCTGGCATTGCGGAAATGATCCACAGCCGCGTCAGCCGTGGCGAGGTTTTTAACGTGGGCGGTGGCGCTGCGCCGCTGGTCCACATCATCAGCCTGACGCATCGTGACGCACCGCACGCCGCGGCCGAGGTGCTGCACATCGATGATATGAGCGCGCTTCTGCGCCTGTTCTGCGAGCTGCACGATCTGCCATTCAAAAGCGCAGATGAGCTTCTCGCTGATCTCTCGGGTGACGAACTGGTGTCGTCAGATATCATCAACTGGCTGTCCGCATATGTGGACGCCTATCTCGACCACGACGGCAAAGCGGCATGACCCGGCGCCGCGCATATGGACCATCTTGCCAGATCCTTGATCCGTGGTGGCCGCCCCTCTATGTTGAAAAGGAGCACATCAGATGAGCATGAATGATATGGCTGACCAGAACGTGAACCTTTCGGATGAAAAGCTGCGCGCTGAAATCACCAAGATGATTGCAGAAACCGGACAGGTCAAAATGCAAACGCTGCTTGCACCTTTCCTCGCAGCGGCCGGCGTCATTGGCGCAACCGCCGCCGTGGTGAAGTTGTTCTTCTAAACGAACGCCGCGCAGTATCAGCAAACACCAAGGGGCGGGCCACACGGCGCGCCCTTTTTGTTTGCCGCCGTGCTTTCCCGCAAATGTGGATGTGCGACCCTGGCCGGGCATGGCCCCCTGAATGGGCCACGCCCGGACCACGGCCACGCGCGGATGCCGCGCGCCGCAGTCGCTTGCAAGCAAGCTTAAGAGTGAATGCGGCCCCATAGGGCCGCATGCGCCATGCCGGATCCCGTCCAACCCCCTCGTACCATCGCAAACCGTCCATATGCGCAAATGTCGTGCCAGTGAACTTCTAGCGGGGGCCAGCGGTCGTTCTGACTGATTCATCGGTGTCGTCCAAGGCCCGAAATAAATCTTGCAGCCAGTCGCGCCAGAATATCCCTCACCTCTTCAAACCCGACCGGCTCTTCGCAGACCGTTCACGGGCCCGTTGCTTCATCCGTCAAGGGCTACGCAAGCCGCGCAAGCGCGGCCCTTGACGGGCAACAAACCCGTTCACGGACCGCTACGGCCAGTCTGATCCATCCACCGAGATCAAAACCTGTCGCCCACAACAGGCAGCAAGATTTTTTTCGCCCGCAAAAGTGCGGGTAAAGGCCTTTCCCGCCCCCGCTGAATCAGTCCGCCCGACCGCAGGCCCCCGCGATTGGCGCGTGGGGCAATGTCAGGGAAAAAACGACATGTTGACGACATATGACACAATCGAAATGTTTGGTCTCACCGAGAACGCCGACTGCCTGCCAATGCCAGACGACCAGACTTTGCGCGACACCACCACCCGCGAAGCCTTCGAGGCACTTTTCGGCCCGCTACAGGGAACCGGACTCGAATCCGAAATCGAACCGCTTGCACACGGCTTTGCATCGCTATTCTTTCGCCGCCGCAAGATGCTGGACGAGGCATTGACCAAGCAGACAGACGCCGCCCGCGCCCTCATTCGCGCACATGACGGTTCAGAGATTAACGACACCAACCTTTCAGACGCCCAGACCCGCGCCGACCGCTTGCGCGATATGCGCGACGCGCTGGACGTCATGGCAGAAACCGCTGCCCGCTGTTATGAAATCGAAACCGGAAAGGCATTTATCCCCGCAGCAGGAAGCCGCAAAAGCGCCCCCGCGCATTTGACTGGCGCGACTTTCGAGGCCCGCGAATGGCTGGAAGCACACGAACGCCAAGAGGCCGCAAAATTCGTCGTTGATGGCGTAGCCCTTGCCGTGGCGGGTGATCGTGACTGGCTGGACCATGCGAAAATATGGGACACGCTCGACAAGATCAAAACCCGTTTTTACAACAACTACGGGGAAAACCTCATTCTATACACGAAAGGCGATGCAAAAGGCGTGGACGCAATCGCCGCCGCATGGGCCAAATCGCGCAGCGTTCACCACGTCACATTCGCGCCCAATTGGAAAGCATACGGCAAGGCAGCAGGTTTCAAGGCCATTGACCAAATGTTCACAACGCCAAAGCACCTTGGAGGCGTGGCAATCTTTGGCACAACAGGAATTGCCCTAAACCTTGCCGACAAGGCAGAAGCTCAAGGCATCAAGGCAATGCGTGTCAAAAAACCGGAACCAGCCCAAGCACCCAACGGCCCCGCGATCATCAACGGCGCGGCAACGCGAAAATGACCGCAACGCAGGGGGGGCGGATAACGCCCCCCACCCCACCCCACCCGCAGACCACCGCAGCGCAAAGACGACCGCGACCGCAAAAACGCCGACCGGGGCAAGGTGTCCCCCCGTCGCGGCTGGCTCAGGGCCAGCCACAACGGGCCGGACCGGCGCTATTCGCGCGGAACGCCACATAAGTGGCGGCGGGCGCCGTCGCCCAACCCTCCCGATGGTCGGACTGGTTAACCCCGCCCGCGTAACAAACGCAGAGCGCCCACCAAGATCAGCAGTTCCGATGTCGATAAGGAGACGGCCCTTCGGGCCGTCATTGCTATGCTCAAAACCCGCCCAAAGTGGCGGGCCAGGATCGGGTGCAACAATCAGGCGCGGCACCGCACACCACCCCCGCCTTTTTTTGATGATGGGACACGCGACCCCGTCAACCGCACCGCCATGCGCATGCTTCAAACAGCACGACGTCCCGCCAACATTCAACCCTCACCGCAGACATATGGGCTTTGGACCCAGCGCAGCCACAATGGCCATGCCAACCGCGCGGGTTTCGCTGTCTTTGCCCGCGTCACTCATCACGTTGATCAGCAAGCAGGACACTGCGGCCCCCTCTTGGTTTCTTTCGGATGCTGTCTGCCCGAGCGCGGATTGGGCCGCAGGTCGGATCGAGACCGCGCAAGCGCGGTCACGCTATCCTAGACGACCTGCTTCAAGCACTATTTTCCCCTTGGCCGCAGCAAGCTGCAACCAATTCCTCGCGAAACAAAATAGCGCTTGAGCCCAATCCTCATTCGCTCGGGCTGGTCGACCGCATCGAAACCAAGAGGAAGCCACAATGTCCAACTATCTCACCGTCACCGTTCCCGTCACAGGCAAAGACAACAAAACCCGCTACCGCCGCGTCGGCGCAGCATTCTACAATCGCGAAGGGTCCAAAGCCCATATGTCCCTCAAGCTCGACTTTCCCGTCGGCGCAACTGAATTCGTGCTGTTCGAACCACGCGCAAACGACAACGCAGACGACGACGTCACCGACTGACGGCCCATCATCAAAAAAAAAGAAAAGGGGGTGGCCTGACGGCCACCCCCTCATCCCTGTTGTCAAAATGCCACCCGATCCGCCCTGCTGTTGATTCATCCGCGCCAGTTTCTTGGCCGTTATCAGCAGGTTCAGGGGCAAAATCTGGTGGCGGTGTGGAATTTGGAGCAGGTGCTTCAGCAAAATATCAGGCATCGGCAAAATGCAAAAGTCGTCGGAAGTCTGCATCAACTTCGACAGCTTGTCCCCGATATGCAGGGCCCATCGTGATCACAAATGTGATCACGACCGCGTCCTAGTCTTGGCCGGTAAACCGGCCTGCGACCCGAGCTTTTCACCCTGACTGTCCCTGTGCCCAAAAAGCGACGATCACTGTCTCGAAACGAGCCAGCGATCATCGCGGCCACATGGTCCGTCAGCGCGAAAATCTCGGCCCTACGGGTCACGACCGCTTGTGCAGGCCAGACCTTACCACAGCATGCCTCGCTTCCCTTCGCTATATAATGGCGGGTTCAGCTCGGCACCTGCAAGGCCCCGTCCCGGCCCCTGGGCCGGTACAGCGCTGGAAAGCTCTGGCCTTCAAGAATGCAGGGCCACGCTTAGCGCGCGGCCGTTCCGGGGACCGCCGGTCCCCCACCGCAACGGGAAAATACGGCGCAGCCTGCGGGGCCGTGTCCTCGCGCTTCGCGCTGCGGGCCGCTCCACCCCCTTGTCTGCTTGATTTTCCCATTGCGGCGGTTCCCCCCCTGCCCTCGCCGGGAGGCAGGCTTTCAGGTGAGGCGCGCGCTGCGCGCTTCCTCGCCTGAAAACCCGCCCGATTTTAGAAGATAAACCCAGCCCATCCAGCAACCGAACCATCAGCAAAGAAAAAGAAGGCTTCCTGAAATCATGTTCCGGTTTTCCAGCCAGAAAAAGCATTCACCACAAACCAGAAAGGGGGTGAGAACAATCAGTGATGAAGTGATCAAGCGCCGCATTGCAGAAGCATGGGCGCTGATCAGGAAGGGCGATAAATTTGGCATCGGCCGCCGCTTCCTGTCAAAGCACGGGGTCTTCTAAACCCCCTCGCCTCAGCCCTTCAGGGCTGGGGCACAAATAACACAGACACCGCCAACATGACAAGCTCTGAAAGTAAAAGATTACCCCCAGCCTTGGGATAATATTGCCAGCCGCATGTTGCCGACTAGGCAAGACTTTCAAAAATTACCATACTGAAGTCAGGAGATTAACATGGCTCAAACGACCGACATCAGCTATCTCATCGAAGAAAAACTGCCCAACAATTATCGGGCAATGGCCGTCTCCATCAAAGAAGATTTCGCGCTCATCACCATCGTCCTGGACAATGACGTCCACCTCGAAATCTCGCTCGATGAGCTCAAGTTCATCGCGCGCGGGTTTACAACCCTGCCCGATTGGGTCGCTGAAGCCGATGAAGTCGCAGGACCAACCCGCAACACAAACGGCAAGCCAATCGTCAAATCAACCATCAAGACAGAGACTTCCGCCCCCGCAGCCTCAACAGCCGCCGATGAGCCAAAAGCGCCACGTCATGGCGCGCGCTGGAAAGAAGAAGACGATCAGAAACTGCTGCGCGCATTTCGCGACGCCAAGCAAGACGTCATGGATATCGCCCGAACCTTCGGGCGTTCGCCATCTTCAATCGTGTCACGGCTTCTGCTGCTCGATGCGATCGAAGTCATCCCGAAGCGATAAGCCTGCCCATCAGCGCGATCCAAGATCCAAGGCGGAACTGGCAACAGTTCCGCCTTTTCGCTGTTACTGCGCGCGCAGACGCCGCAGCCGTTGCGGATGTGTAAGCGGCGTTCCGTTTCGGCCATCTTGTTGTGTGAAGCATCCCAAGAAACCACACAGCCACGCCCGGTGCCATTGGGTGCCGGCCGCCATCCGGCGCAGCACGCGCGGCATCCGCCAACCACCATAGCCAAGCAAATAGACCTCTTGCAAAAGCCGCCGTTTCATCACGCCCTTGTCATTCTCTCGAGCTTCATCGTGGCCCTCAGTTCATCTTCCAGAATCTTGCGTTTGCGTAGCGTTTCCGCCTCGATCTCGGCCTTGCTTGGCGGTTGCGGGGCGGCATCCGCCTCAAGGGCAGCATCGCTCCCGTTGCTCTCTACATTGTCACCCTGATCACCGCTGGCAGCATCGTAATCTTGATCCTGCGGATCCGCATCGCCCTGCTCGTGCAAGACCGCCGCGGCATCGATCGAAACATCTTCCTGAAGCGACACCGCCGCTTCGCTGTCTTTGGGTGCGGGTGCGGCGTCATCCGGTGATGTCTCCAGCGTCGGGACCGCATCAACAGCGGAGCTCGCCGTCAGCACGGGATCAGCTGCAATGAATTGTTCGGCAGAGCCGCCGTCGTCAAATTCTGCAATCGCATCCTGATCGACCGACTGGGCCTCTTTCATGGCTTCATGTGGGGATGTTGTCTGCACTGCCAACGCTGCGAGTTTCGCCTGCGCCTCTTGGGGATTTATCTTGATTGGCGGCGTAAACTTGCCAGATAGCGCATCGGAGTGAAGATGTGCGACAGGTTCGACGACAGAGCCTTCATCGGCTTTCGCCGCATTCTTTACCGTTTCCAGCATCCGTGCCTTTGCCGCCATTTCCTCATAGGCTTTACGCAGAACTTGGACGGTCTCTTGCGATGCACAAAGATCAACGGTCAGGCTATTGTGCTTAGTCTTCAGACTGCGCAATTCCTCGTCCAGACCGCGCCGCTCGATCGATAAATCTGATGCGGTTCGCGTCAGGTTACTGACCTCTGTCTTCGCCTGCGCCAACGCGTATCCAATCGCATCTCGCTCTGCCTTGAGCTCTGCAAGCTGTTTGGCATGGTCCTCGCCTTGCTGTGTCAAGTCATCGACCATGAGCTTGAGCTCATACCACTCCGGCTTGCGCGGTTTGAGGTATGCCTCTGGGATCGGCGTGCCAGTCGCATGCTGAAATAGCAAATATGTGCCTCGTGCCACTGTCATGATGCCAAGCAAGCAAGGCACAATAACAAACATCCACAGCGCGGCGTCGTAAAAAATATGATGCCATTCGACTGCGGATCGAAGGAGCACTATCGCACCGTTAAATGGCAGTTCACTGGAAATGCCAGCGGGTAAGATCTCGCGAGACAATCGAAGCGTTCCCGTTACGACCGGAATCCACCAAAGAGCCAGCCCTGTCGTGATCATCTCGGTTGGCTGGTTGTCGCAATCGGTGTGGAAAAACCGACCGATCACGCTGTAGTACCAACAGCCAATAAAGAACATCAAGCCGCCCAGTCCAATGCTCAAAGCCTGTTGCGTGAAGCCAGCCGCCTCGAGGGCACGGATAAAGATGTAGTAAATCACCACCAGTGCGACCGGCAGTATCGGGCTTGCCGTGATGGTCGACAGAGTGAACGGTTTTGACAGGGATCGTTTTGCTGGCGGCTCTAAAGCGCGCAATAATTTGCTATTATTCATTGAGAAGAGTCTTTTCGATTTCGAGGATCAATTGCGGGTCAATTGTATCCACATAATTACGGACCGCTGTCTCGATCATGGCGCGTTGGGTCATTCCGGTGACTGCTGTCAAATGCCGCAGCGCTTCAATGCCGACTTCGCTCATCGAGGAACTATAGCGCACGACCTTGAACTTTTTCGCGTGTTTATTGCGATCACGGTTAAACGGCACTCTGGGCGTTGCAGAATTGGAAACGACTTTCCCATCAATCGGATTCACCCTTGGAAGCTCAGCTCGGGCTTGTTCGCGCTGTGCCTTGATGGATTGCAAGATTTCAGTCGCGTCTTTTTTTTCGGCCATTGGCGTCCCCGCTTTCAAATTATGTCTGGATGGCGTTGCCATAAAACTCGGCCATTGCGTTCAGCACGGCCTGAATATTGTCGATGGCCGGCTGGATATTTGCCACCTTGGTATAGAGCGGAAGGTCCTGCAAAAGGCAGCCATTGGCCAGCATCAGACGATAGGCATCTTTCTCGACGATCCCGGGTGACAGGATCGGTATCCCAGCGGCTGTTAGCGCCAGTTCTGTTTCAATCTGGCTGGCTGGCCTGATGGCTTGGCTAACCTTGGTTGGCACCAGTGCGCGGAATATCGGTGATCCACCATCTTGCTCCATTCGGTCCAAGCGGCCCATGGCCGCTGTTGCCCCGGCAAGGTCCATGCTCGAGAACTGCATAGGTATAATGACCAGATCCGCACAATGCGCCGCGATGAAGGCGCGATCATTATTCGTGCCCTCGGTATCGATGACGATGTAATCGCTTTGTTCACGGGCGCAGTCGATGTGCCCTTGTAGCGACAATCCATCGGGATCGTCATCAAAGACGACCTGGACGGAATCAGGGAGGCGTCCCTGCCGTGCCCACCGCTGAAGGTGAGCATTCGGATCCGCCTCAATCAAAGTGACAGACTTCCCCAGGCGCACGATCTGGGACGCAAGAATAACTGCGGTTGTGGTTTTACCTACCCCGCCCTTTGGGGACATGAGTGCGAATGTAAACGACATCGAGGTCCTCGTGAATATCCGGAGCTGTTCACCATATGCCAGCTCAAGGTGGAGAGACCCACAACGCTCTGCCCTATTCAGCCACAGCAAGGTCAGTAGATCTCCATCAAGCCAACTACAGCAATAGTAAGCTAGTTACTGATATAGCAAGCGACGTATAGCTATGGCAAGCAATATACAGACGTGGCGTGCTAAATGTAGCAATAGAAGGCTTTGTACGTATTTAGGAAGCATTCGCCAGCTTTATCAAGTCGCCCACATGATAAGCTAGCAAGATGCAGCGTAAGGAAGTCTTATACAGGGGCTGCAAGCTGCATACAGCAGCATCAAGCTAAAGGCAGCTTCCTCACGTTAGTTACAAACACCGCAAGCTAGATGCAGCAAGATCATGCCAAATACAGCAATGGATATCTGCATACAGCAATCCATGACAGTTGGTTGGTGTCTGCGCATCCAATGTTCTAACTCGCCGCGTCAGGCGTGCCACAGCTCCATTTACCCCATTCCGCAGCCTACCCCTGCCAGATACGCGAGACGGCCCTTTCTGGGCCGCCTGATCGCGCGTGACGGATATTTACGGGGGCTTAGGCTGCCCCCAAAACGCCACGGCGATAAAATCGAACCGATGTTTCATCGGTCATATGACGGAGCCCGGGCATCCGGGCGGTGATCTTGGTTTAGTGGTTGCTGATCCTTGCGCAACGATTTGCCCATGTTTTGCTGGCCTATCATCCGGGTGGACGGCTGATTGATCGGCTGGTGGTCAAATCTCGCTGCTTCGGTATCGAAGCATGTCCCCCTCTCGTAAATTTGCATCGGTCGATTGTGAACGCACCTTGGGCGAAGCGCTGCGTTCGAGATTTTGTATAGAGGGTGAGGCTGGATCATACAACCGAAGAATTGAGGATTGGTTGAGGATTGGCACGCTATTACATCAAACTTGCGTTTGATGCGTTTTGGCGCTAGAGTGATAGCGAGCGCCAAGATGAGACAGCTCTGGAGGTGGTGAGCATGGCAATTTTTCAATTGAGCCGAACAGTGGTTAACTGGACTACGCCTCGACGTGTCTCGAAGATTGCGTCAGAGCTTCATGGTCCAAAATTTAAGCAAGGTTTGTTCTGTGAAGGGGTATTGATCCCTGAGTGCGCGCCAGCTTGGGTTGTTCAACGGTATGGCCTTGATGACGCTGCTATGGCGTCAGCATCACTTTGGCGCGACGTTGAGGCCCGTGAGTGGGCTAGTACTCAGCGCAGGAAGGCTCAATTTGCTCTTCGGTTCGGTTTGGCGCTGCCTGTTGAGCTGCCATTTGAGGCCTGTGAGGAGGTTACCCGCAGGTTTGCTCGCGAGTTTCTGATGGCCAACGGGGAAGTTGTTGATTTTGTCTGTTTTGATCGTGGTGATGGGAACCCCTACGTGCATTTGCTGCAAACCATGCGCTATTTGGGGGATGACGGCTTTGGGCTCAAAATCAGAAACTTTATGGGTAAGAGGAACGCGCTTTTTGGTATCCGTGCCGGTTGGGCGGGGCTGCTGAACGAAGCACTGGCGCTTTCTGGTAGCGATGCTCGCGTGGATCACCGGGCGGCATCGGCGGTATCGTCAGAGCTTTCGGGTGAGTGAGGGCTGTTAATTGGCAATCATGCACCTCTCGCGGATCTACATCGGAGGGAAGGCCGGCGGCTCCCCTGTGATGGCGAGTGGTTATGGCCATGGTCGGAAGGTGACGCAGGATCTCAAGGGCGTTACCAAATCCTACACATTCAAAAGCGTGGAGTTGGTTCATTCTGCAATTCTGCTCCCAGAGGGGGCCCCGGAATGGGCGGCTCAGAGATATTCAGGGACAGACTTGGGGGAAGTTTCGGAGCGCCTGTGGAACGATGTCGAAAAGCACGAAGCTAAATTCAATCGGCGTTCTCACCCGCAGTTTGCAACCTATGATACCTACTCGCTTCCGCGGGAGCTGTCCCGTGGTGCTCAGATCGAACTGATTGAGAGTTATGTGCGCAGCAATTTGATGTCTGATGGGCAGATAGCGGACATCGTCATACACGATAAAGGGGATGGAAATCCCCATGCTCACGTTATGCGCACTCAGCGGGGACTGAGCGCGGAGGCATTCGGGAACAAAATTCGTAGCTTTGAATCAGGTCTGCTGTCCCTGCTGAATGATCGCGCTGCTTGGGCTCTGGCGGCGAATAAGGCCCTCGAGATGGAGGGCCATGAGGCGCGGATTGACCACCGGAGCAACGTTGCCCGGGGTTTGGATTTGGTCCCAGGGACAACCTTCAATACGGATGTCGCAGCCTCGATCGAAAAGGATGGAGGGGTTTACCGGGCAAAAATCAGATCAATGGAGGCGCGGGCACAGAACGAACGCCTGCTGATGGAGAACCCGGATCACATCCTGATGGTTCTCAGCCAGGAAAAACCGAGGTTTGTACAGGAGGATATCGAGTACGAATTAAGGCGTAAACTGCCGCCCGAGGTGGAAGCGGGTGTGGTTAAAACGTTGGTGTTATCTGCTCTGGCCAGTCCGGAGCTTATTGCTTTAGGGGAGAAGGACTACCGGGGGAAACCGGTCTACACAACGCGAACAGTGCTTGAAATGGGCCGTATGCTGACACGCAGCACCCTTCAAATGCGCGACAGTAAGGTTGATTTGGGTGACGCGGACCCAAGCCCGGAACCCGATCCGAGCCTCGAATTGAGCTTTGAGCAGGCTAACGCATTCCGCGCCATGGTCTCGCCGCGCCGTATCGAAGTGATCGAGGGCTATGCCGGTACCGGTAAGACCAGAACCCTCATTGAAGCATCCAAGGTCTGGGAAGAGCGCGGTTTCGCCGTCTACGGATCGGCCATATCCGGCCGGGCGGTACAGGAGCTTTCCGATCTCAAGGGTCACAAAGGGACGATCGCGCATTTCGAACAGCTGTGGGAGGCAGGCGGGCTGCCCCCTGAGGGCAAATTCGTCATGTTTATGGATGAGGCGAGCATGGTGGGCGTGTCGACCTGGGCCCGTTTCCAAGACCGCATCAATGCAATGGGTGGCGTCATCCGGGTCATCGGGGATCGTGCTCAAACAACACCCGTCAATGACGCTTCCGCTCTCGAACACGTAGCGTCGCTCACCGGTGTCACGTCGATCACGGAAATCCGTCGACAGCAGGGCGAAGCGGCCACGCGCGGGGATCGTGCTGCTATTCGCGCAATATCGCAGAGCATTTCCGGAATTGCGCCCGCATTGGAACACTTCGAAAACGTCAGCCGTGTCGCAATATCTGCCGATGCCGCGATTTCTAAGCAAAAGATCGTCGACAGTTACTTTGCAGGAACCACGTCACAGCAATTCTGGACCAAAGGCCATCAGCGTTTAGCCATTGCTCATACCAATGAGGATGTCGATGGATTGAATGAGGCCTTGCACAAAAAGGCGCTTCAACTGGGCTTTGCGTCCAAGCGCAAAGAAGACAGCATTATCATTTCCCGCGCGCGCGAGGAAAAAGCCCCTATCACACTGAGTAAAGGTGATCGTATTCGCTTTACACAGCCCTATTCGGATCTTGGCGTTTCGAAAAACTCACTGGGGCGGATCGAATGGGTTTCGGGATCGATCATGGGCGTCGCGATCGACGGGCGCGCGGGTCTCGTAGAAATTGATACCGCAAAAGTATCAACCTTCGAATACGGCTATGCCGTCACAATTCACAAAAGTCAGGGCGCATCGATTGACGGAAAGGTCTTTGCCATGCTGACCAAAATGGTCGATTGGCATTTGCTGGACGTGCTCGTGAGCCGTCACATTCTTGATGTCGATATTCATGTTCCCGCTGCCGATTTCGACATGAGCTTTTCAGACGACATTATCGGCACAGAACAAGAAGGGCCGCAGCGCAAGGCCGTCCTGGATGAAGTGATCAAGCGCGTGTCCCGGTCGGGCTTGGCCAAAGTGATCAGTGCAGATATCGCCCCTACCCTGCGGCGTGCGCACTCCACGTTAGACGAGGTCTTGGGACACGCCCGCGCCGATCGTTTGTCCAGCGTCACACAGGGTCCGGGTGACGTCGATGTCATGCGCGTCAATCTGGTGAGCGATACCCATCTGTTCCAAATCAGCCAGAGAGCCGCTGGCCTGATGCGCAGTGAATTCAAAGAAGGTATGGACCCCGAGTTCAAAGCTGACCCGCGCGGATACATCGTCGATCCGATGAAGGTTGTTGATGATCTTCTCGCGGATGGCGGTATCGTGCGGGCTTCAGACGTCGCAACGCGCCTGTCCGAAGTGACCGGTGATCCGACCAGCTTCGTCCAATTGTTCTACAGGGCTATGGAACATCCTGATTTGGTCATTTTGTCGGAAGGCGGTATCGCTGGCGAAGGTCGTGTCTATTCAACTGTCGCCCATATTGATCAGGCAACATCAGTCATGGATCAGGCGCTGCGCCTTGCCGTACGACAAGCTGCCTTCAGTGTGCCGGCAATTGATCCGCAATATCTCAGCCAACCCGCAGATCATTTGAACCTGACCCATGTGGGCACCTCTTCGCTTGAGGATGTTGTCAGGTCCTATCATGCCGTTGCAACCGGACAGCCTGCAGTTTCGGGTGGTTCTGATGCCCTGATTGGTGGCGGCATAGCTGCCGCGCCAATCGACTGGGCCGCGCAGCGACGCGCGGCGCTGGAAGCCAAGGTTGCACAGGTCATTGATGATCACGGCCTTGACGACGACGGGGCGGCGGCGCTGCGTAGTGTATTGTGGCCGGCACGTATCGGCGTGGTAGACTCAATCGGGTCTCACCATACGACCCGGATCATCGCCGCAGCCACCGATGTCGTGGGCAAGTCCCATGTCACCGCAGTGCACCCGTCGCGGGGTATTGCCGAGAAAGCGGCTGCCAGCCTTGGTGGCGCGAGCTACACCCTGCACGGCCTTGGGGCTGATCTGAAAGAGGGTCAATTGACCCTTGGCGCCGGTGATATCCTCTATGTCCCCGAAGCCTCTGGCTTGGGGATCGATCACATCGAAATTCTGATGGGCCATGCCGAGCGAACAGGGGCGAAACTCGTTCTGCACCGTGATCCGACCATCGAGGGGACGGGTGCTGTCTTGCGGCACATGGCTGAGCGCTTGCCCGTGGTACAAGTTGGTGGGCTGTCTTCAATCGATCCGCACCTTCGAGGGTTGGTGCAGGGCGATGATGCGCTTGCCCAATCCATCGATCGTCTTTGGACTGCTGATCGTTTGACCGGCGCTCAATCCGAGCGTCAGCAAATCAGGGATTTTGTCGATACCTACTTCAACAATGAGTTCACCCAGATTGTCGGTTTGGCGTCCAGCCACCAAATGCGCGTCCATCTCAATCACGAGATTGAAATGGCACGGCGTGATAAAATCGCCGGCTCTCTCCCTGCCCCTGTCTTAGTGGATCGTGGCGCCAGCGGAGCTCCATTGGACGTTACAGTCGGCACGCGCCTTGTCTTGACACGTGACGTACCAGCCCACCGCCTTGTGAGTGGGGATCGGGGTACCGTCATTGGCTTTACTGCGCATGGTGCCCTGATCCTGCGCTGTGACCGCGCCGGGGTTGGTGACAGCGCTTTTGAGCCAGGTTTAGAAGCCGCGGCCCTCGATTACGGATATGTTGTTGCGCCGCAAATGGCGCTTCGTGCGGATATGAAGGCACCGGAAGTTGCCCTGTTTGCAACGCGCGGCTTGCGGCAAAAGGATCTGCTTGCATCGCTGCAATTGGGTGGAAACCTTTCGATTTCCTTGCCCACCGAGGTCGACCAGATTGGCGCTTCCAAGGCGTTCTTCGCGCGTGTTCTTGCGCGCCAACCGCGTGGTTCCATTCTCGACTACGGGTTCGATCCGAGCAAAGCCATGCGGGCGGCGGGTGAAGCTTACCACGCGCCAAATCTTGAAACGCGACTGGATATCTCGCACGAGAACAAAGCCATTCTCGATGAAACGCGAATGGTATATCGCAGCAATCCGGAGTTCATCATTGCTGCTCTTGCCCGCAAGAAAGGCCGCTTCGATCTGGACGATTTGGCCAGCGACTTGGCCAACTATTATGAAGGTACTGAACTTGACGCGACCGACCGCCGTGATCTGGCGCATAAACTGGTCACTGCATGCGAGGCCGATGGTACTGTCATTCGCGCTGGTTTGTCCGACGTTGACGGATCACAGCGATACACCACCCGCGTTCAGGGTGAAATCGAGATGCAGGCGATCGCGACAGGCCGCGCCCTTGCGTCCAAGTCCTTGTCGGATGTCGTGCCCTTCATCAGTGATGACGCCCGGCTTGCGCATGTCACCGGAGCTGACCGCTTGAGCCTGGCCATGTTGCCGGCATCCGCCACAGAACAACGCGCGTTCTATCAAAACTTGGGGCAGGTCTGGCGTGACCGTGGGTATAAAATTATCGCAACGGATATGCATAAGATAGACAGCGAAGAGCAGGCGGCCCTTATGGGTGACGGGGTTGGGTTTGCCGCTTGGACCTCGCTTGACGCAGTCTGGGCCATGGGGCGCGTCCCCGCTTCGGGTGAAAAAACCGTCCT
Source organism: Yoonia vestfoldensis (assembly GCF_002158905.1). Taxonomy (NCBI): domain Bacteria; kingdom Pseudomonadati; phylum Pseudomonadota; class Alphaproteobacteria; order Rhodobacterales; family Paracoccaceae; genus Yoonia; species Yoonia vestfoldensis. The sequence continues at coordinate 22,542 of NZ_CP021431.1, read as the reverse complement.
GGTGATTTCTGGTGCCGAAACGATGCCCGCAAATCAATATGCCCGCCTTCAGGCCAAAGCAGACCAGTTGGGTATGAAGGTCATCGCATTGGCAGGTGAGCACGATCTGCCGCGCAACAGTTCTGTGAGCATGTTCAAGGTGCTGTCGGGCGCAGTGGGTGTCTATCGTGACACCCCTGCCCTGATCCAGACCCGCCAAGCCGACCAACTTGCCGTGACACTGATGGCAGGCACCGCGGATGATGCGGCGCGCGCAATCGCAATCTTTGATGGCTTGGGGCATGTTCACTTCGCCGGGGCCCGCACAAGTGCGATGCAGTCGATTGCGCGCCGGTACTGGGCGGATGGTCCGGCAAATGACGTGTCACGTCTTGCCTTCGTTCATTCGCGCGCCAACGCCGACGCATTGGACGCCGCTATCCGGGCTGAAGGACAACGCCTTGGACATCTTGGTAAAGAGGTGAGCTTTTATGACACATGGAAGGCCAATATTGGCCAGCAGATCAATCTCACCCATACGCTCATGCCCGGCCTGAACGACGGCGATTGTGTCCAACTCACCGATGCTACGTCGGATGGCATCATGGTGTTCTCACCTGCGACATCGTCCACCCACTTTATCCCCAAAGAGAAACTGGGTGACGCGCAGCCATCGTTTGCGCGCACGCTATGGCATGCCACCAAGACGGAAGTTGATAAGTCCTTTGTGCTGGCGACCTATGGCATGGACCAGTCCCTGTTTAAGCTTGCTCTCTCGCGCCACCGCGACGATGTCGAAATCCATGCCGCAGCCCGTGACTTCCAGAGCCTGCGTCATTTGCAAGTTGCGGCCGGCCAACGTCACGATTTTGTCGCATTGGAAGCAGGCCTTAAACCTACGGAAATGATGATCGTTAGGGATAGCGATTTGGACGGCCGTCGGGATCGCACGACGCCAATCTTCAACACAGGCGTCTATGCGCAGGACGCGCATCTTCAGGCGGTCGCGCAGCGCGTCAGCTCCCTTCTGGAAATCGGATACGATCCGTTTGCCCCAATCATCGCAGATGACCCCAACGGCTACGCCAGCGAGCCGCGTAAAGTCATCGACGACATTCTCGAGCAGTCGTCGGTGCTGCGCGCCAACGATGTTGCCAGCCGCCTCTCGCGTGTGGTTCGGGATCCCAAGACATTCGAGCGCCTTTTTGCCGAGGCCATGACGCACCCCGAACTGGTGATCCTCTCGCAAGAAGGTCGCAACGGTGAGGGCCGCGTGTACTCGACACTTGCGCAGATCAAACTTGAAATGAGCATCCATGACCGGGTGACGGCCCTTTCCATGGCTCACAATACCCTGTCGATCCAGGAAAGGGCCTATGCGCAAGCAGCGGCCACCCAGCACGGGCCGATGACGCCGGATCAGGAACGTGCATTGCGCCATGTCACGTCCGGTGCGCGTATTTCTGTTATCAATGGTGTTGCCGGGTCGGGTAAATCGACGGTGTTCGCGGGCGCGCGTGATCTTTATGAGCAAGCAGGTTGGAAGGTAATCGGTGCGGCTCTCACGGGTGACGCAACCCGGACTCTCGCTGAGACATCCGGTGTTCAATGCCGCACAGTGGCATCGCTTTTAAGTGCGGCCGAGACCGGCAAATTGTCAATTGGCCCCAAAACCGCGCTTGTGATCGATCGTGCTGGTCTGCTGGATGCCCGGACTTATGACGCCGTTATATCGCTCGTTGAAAAGAGTGGCGCCACTCTCATGCTCGCAGATACATCCGAGCACATTCAATACGGCGCCGGCGGCATGTTCCGCCAGATTGCCCATACCTTGGGTTCCACAACCCTCGGTGAAAGTATGCGCCAACGCAATCCGCGTGATGCTCGGGCCGTTCAAGACCTGGCTCGTGGTGGTGATGACGCTGCACGTGCCGTAAACGACTTTGCCCAGCGTGGCATGATCGTCGGCACAGGGCGTGATCGGGACGTGTCGCTTCGCACAATCGTCGACGCTTTCACCGCTGATCAAAGCGCGGAGAAGACCATCGTTGCCTTGCGCCCTGCTGACGTCGAAGATCTCAATCTTCTCGCACGTACCGCCGCTCAGACTTCGCGCGATCCCGCGCTGGTGGACCATCCTGTCAGCGATAGTAATGGCAATACGATCTCACTGCAGGCAGGTGACCGGATCCGGATTGCCGTGACGAGCCACAGCCAGGGTGTGTATAAAGGCGAACTGGGTGATGTGGTCCACGTCAATCCGCAGGCTGCAAACTACACCCTCAAATTGGGCAAGGGCGATGAAGCCCGCCACGTCACCTTGCCATTCGAGGATGGCCCATCGCTCAGCTATGCCTATGCGCAAACAATCGACACAGCCGCCGGAACCGGCCGTCAGTCGGTTCACGCGGTTCTGGACAGCGCAATCGGGCGGGATCGGGGTCTCACGGCTTTGGGTCTGCACACCCACCGTTTGGCAATCTACACCTCAACGGATCAGGATGAAGCAGCGCCTCTCGTGGCCCGTATCGCGACCAGAAATACGCAACGTGCAACCACCCTTGAGAGGGAATACGGCTTTGACCCCCGCCGTTCCGGTGAAGCCATACAAGTCGCGCGTTCCGACCAGATGAGCCTCGCGGATTATCTCACAGCGAATGAAATGCCGTCCAACCGCCCTACCCGCTCAAAGCTTGCCGATCTCTTCAAGCCAGACCCGTCAAGCGAAGGGCTGGCACCTGCAGCGCCAACCCGCGCTCTTGCCCATGTCCTCGATGGGCGCGCCGTTGAAGGTGAAATGGCACTGGATGGCAGAGTTCAGCATCAGATCACCCGCCTCTTGCAGGATGTATCTGATAACAAAACATGGGCTGGACTCTCCTTCCGTCTTTCGCGTGCTGAACGTTCGTCCATCGATACACAAGCCCGCCGCTGGACCGACACAGCAGAAAATGAAGTGCTGCTGCCAGAAGCACGCGCCTTGGCGCGCGCCATCGCCTACTCCGACAAGTGCGGCACACATGAGATCACGCGCAACCTGAAATCAGGCATGCAGGCCCTGTCATTCAGCGTTGAAGAGGCCCGACAGAGCGGCACCTACGAACAGATGCTGAAAGAGGCCCACGCGCCTGTCATTGAAGCGCGACAGCTGGCCCCCGTAGGTGTGGCACAGGGTCGACCCTACTATGGCGAGCAGCCAGACCCATATCGCAGCACCATGCCCCGCGACCGTTCGCTCTTTGCCGAAATCAAAGCGATCAGCGATCGCGAATATACCCGCGCCAAGCTCAAAGCAGACGCGGCAATTGCTGCCCGTGAAGAAGCTGCCAAGCAAAAAGAACGCGTGGCTCAAACCAGCACTCCGTCTGTCGAGCGCGAAGCGGGACAAACATTCACAGTCACGAAAGGGATGACACCCATGGATCATCTGGATGAAGGTTATGGCGAGCCCGCCACAAGCGGGCATAAAGATGTATGGGAGCGCTATGCTCTCGATGAAACCGTTCGTGATAGCCGTTACAAGATCAGAGACATGGAGCTGTTCCGCGATGCAGAAAAAGACATTCCCGAATGGACTGGCCCTTACACCGAGGATCTTGTCCAACGTCAGGGCCCCGTCCCTGCAGGAGACATCGATCGCTATATGTCCAAGGTCGGCAAAGACGTTCCAAAAGCTTGGGTCGAGCGTCACCGCGCGCGTCTTCTGACACTGGGCACATCGAAACCCAGCCCGGAGTTCACCAGCGTTGCTGAATTCAAGTGGGCGATGAGCTACACGGCCGAGCAGAACGTTCTTCAGCCAGAAGGTCTCAAATTTGATCTCCTCGATCCGGAGGCAAAAGGCATTCAACAGCACGATTGGTTCAGCCGAAATCTGCGCCATAACGTGACCAAGACTGGCGAAATCCGCCAAGGTTTTGTCTCTGGCGAACTGGCTTGGATGGCCAAGGTTAGCCGTTATCTTGAACGAACAGAGTTCGTCCCACGGTCACATATCAAACTAAATATGGCGGAAATCGGCGAGGAGTTCGAAAAGCGTGGTATCCCCGAGCTCGAGAAAGAGAACGTCCCCACAGAATGGAAAGATCGCCTCACTCAGATAATTGCCAACAAACGCACACCTGAAGCACAGCCTGCTGTGAAATCACCAGAGGAATTTATCTGGGCGTCGCGCTTTATGGCTTCCGTCGGCGCGAGCCGGTCCTTGGGCCGTGCTCCGGAGCCAAAGGACATTGCCCCGAAAATGTCCGGGCCGGATATTGGGGTCGATCTGTGGTGAGCTGGTCTAGCACGACAATCAGTATGGGATATTAAGCGGCGGCGCTTACATCGAACTCGAAATGAATACGCGCATAGGGGAACGCGACCCCCGCGTCGGTTCGGTCGATAACGCCCGCGTTGATGAGCGTGGTCACGTCTCGGTGCACGGCCTGCACGTCGCGCTCGACGCGCCGGGCAACCTCTCGGATCGACAAGACTCCCTGCTCAGCCAGTGCCTTCACAATGGCAAGACGTGACGGGGCTAACACGCGATGCATATCGTCATAACTTCCGAAATTGAGCGTGGGGGCCGCTACAGAAGCATTTCCCGCCAGGGCGCGATTGCCAGCCTCGACAAATCGGGCTTTGGCGTCGGCGGCAGTGCTCAAGCGAACGGTCAAAGTGTTCATTTCAGTATCCTTTTCATGTCGGCCTGAAAGGCGTCATAAAGCGCTTCCAGCGATGTGAACGTGATCGGCTCCTCTACGCCCCCAATGTGACGATGATCCCCCTTCCCCCGCTCGTTGTCGTAGCGCAGGACGCATTCACCGTTCATCACGAGAGCCAGCCGGTATTTGAACGGATGCCTGCTGCCGGAGATTGGAGCTGGCAGATGCCACAACACAACCTCGAAAAAGGCCGTATCATCAATCACGGTGCGGGACTTCTCGATCAGCTGTGCCCTCATGTTGTCATTGGTAACAACATATGAAGGCGTTGTCTACAAAAACAACACTTTTACGGGGTGACGATATGAGCTTCATATCACACCCGCGATTTACGAAACGACCGCTGTTTGCTGAATCTCCCTGCGAGCTGTGCAACAAAGCTGCCAGACCTACCTTCGTCGTCGTCAGCCTTGACCCACGCGTTCCGTCTGAAATACAAAGCCTTTCCACAAATCAAAGGTGGCTGGCGTCTGAACAGAAGGATCTGCGCATCCGCAGGTAACTGCATGATTTCGTCCGGCGTCACGAGAGCGGCTTGCTGTGTCCGTTCGCTCAGGCTCATATTGCTGGACTGGGCGACGGTAGCCAGCGTGGCACCTGACGCGCCCTGGGTGTTTTCCGCAACGTCGACGGTGAATGTCCCGATCATACGCGAAAGCGCTTCCGCCTCGCCTAAATCACCAATCGCACTGTAAGCACGCGATGCAACGTCATTCCAACTTTTCGGACCTGAACGACCATAAGCCTCTTCAATTTGCCCGATGTTTTGAAAAACAATCATCAGGTGAAGCCTGAATTGCCGCGCACGATCACGGATGTCCTCAAACAATGGAAAATACCCAAGCAGAGGTGCCTCATCTACGATCATCAATTTTTCTTTCGCGCGTGTCTCGCGCAGTTTCATGTCATAGGTCACCGACCCCAAAATCAAACGCACCAGACCCGGAAACTGTTTGAAATCATCCATACGCAAGGTGATGAACAAATCAGTTTGATCACCAAGGGCGGGCGGCGCATCAGGACTGTCTACGCTGACCATTTGAATCATGTCGGGATACATCGTCCATTTGAGCGACTGCTGCAGCGTAGAAGAGAAATAGGTGAAAAATTTGCTATCTTTCTCTATCAACCCCAAAAGTGCTGCAGATATAGTCGGATTTGCCGATGCCCCAACAATGTCGACAAGCATTGCCTTCATTTTGCTTTCTGGAAGATGAACAACCTGTGCTACGCCCTCAAATACCCCGACAGTCGGCATTTCATTAGTGAAATACTCCAACAGCGCCGCAAGCACTGTGATGCTCTCCTCAGCGTAGAATTTCGAAAATTCCGAATCCTTTTCCCTGACAATCATCATGTCAGCAAGATGGCGAAAATCACGACTCGTTTTCAGGCAATGTTTCATCATCGCCATGACGTCCAGACCGTGCTCCGGGCTTACTTCTCGAATATCTCGCCCCATCGCCACGCGCTTGTCATAACACTGCCGCAGCGCCGAACCACCTGGATCAACAACCACCAATGAATGCGGATATTTCATGCAGGTTGGAATGACATAGGCGGCGGTCTTTGCTGCGCCGGTTCCGCCAACGATCAGGGTGTGGCCACCCTCATATCCGGTTTTCATCTGTATCAGGTCGGACTTCCCGCCCTTCCCCCACGTTTCTTTATCAGCATGATCATAGTCGGGGTTGTTTCGTGGGTCGTAGTCTTCGCCCAACACAATCCCATCACCAATCGGTGCAATCCGTTCTTTAATGTGGGACCATTTGCCTAGTCGAGCATCCCCGAAAACAGTTGATTTCGAGCGATAGTCTTCACGGGTTTTACGCTGGTTGTCCTTGGCGAGTGCAAGTCGCGATGGGAGCGCCATGGTCATCTTGAAGCCAAGCGCCCCCACGAGAAACCAGACCGCGAAGACCATAGCGCTTGGGAGAAAATCTGCTCGAAGGTTGAAACCGTTTTGAAAATTGAATTCTTCACGTAGGACCAAAGCGAAATACAGCATTAGGTAATAACCACTCGCAAAGAACGCCGCTGACGCGGACATGAGAAGCGGTCCCAAACACAGGATGCTTTTTGATCGCGACAGGTAATAGAATGCAACTGCCATCACCACAAAGAGGTAGATGTAGGTCATGCTGAACCGCACCATTTCGGCAGGCGTCACACTGTTCTGAAGGATCCTTAAAAGAAGGTTATTCCCAACAAAATAATGAAGGCCATAAGACATTAGAAAGCCGCAAATTGCGATGCCGATTGACCAGAGAACGGCTTGACGTGTTATCATTTTGATATTCTCACTTTTTGCGGCGTCGCCGGATCAGCTCTTGAGCCAATCCGCGAGGACTTCCTTGTTTGATGCTGCAATCTTCTCGCTGGTATGGGTGTCGAGGAATTTTTCCAGCTCTTTTGGAATCCAGTCAAACTGCTCAGGCCGATGCTTCACTTGTGCCATTAAAAACGCACCAAGCAGGATCTTGCGACGCGCATCCAGCTTGCGCTCTTCAGTCGAAATTTTGTTTTCGGCCATTGCGATCTTATCCTCTAGCTTGTGAAGTTGCGAAAACTTGAGAGGCAATGCCTCTAATCCCTGTTTGATCAATTGTTCGAGTTCAGGCGTTTTAACTTGGCGATCAAAGTACCCGGCATTGCGCGCTGTGCGTATCAACCGGGCCTCTTCGCGCTTGATAATGCGGGCCACCTCATCGCGCATTTTTTGAAGGTTCTCAGCTGATTTCGACATCACTTGCGCGCCTCAAATGCCGCTTTTCTGGGTGGTAACGCTGGCATGCGCACTTCATCAGCCCATACCCAGTACGGATAGCCTGCCTCATCGATCAAACTGATGATGGCGCTGACTTCGTCGGGAGCCGCACCCGGCGGTGATATGAAGGCGGCAACCGGCTTGTCGGTATCGCTTAAAACCACAGACGCGACCGTGGCTTGCGGCTTCAGGTTATAGCGGAGCTGCTTGATGAAGCGCCGGCCGTCGCGAACCAATGTCTTCAATAGCTCGGCTTCCTTCATCGTCTCGAACGGCAAAAACTCTTTGGTCACCAACATCCCCCCGATCGTTTGCAGGGTCGGATACCCGGCCCGCGCAATGCTGAACGTGGCAATAACGATAAAATGTGAATCGTCTGTCATTTCAGCCAAGACGAGATCGTCTTCAAAAATGCGATCGAAGCGCTTCGTCAGATCGGCATCGGCAAAGAAATAGCAATCTGGCAAATGCTTGAAGCTGAACTTTGATCCAAACGCAGAAGGCGAATGCGACTTATATTCAGCGATGAGAATCCCCAGCGACGTTCCCGTTCCGCCCATACGCGCGATCTGGTCAAATTTGCGCTTCCGAGCCTCTTGCAAGGCGTCAGACCTATCAACTCTGAACGGCTCAGGAATGAACAGCACATCAGGCAACGACAGGCCCTTCGCTGTTTTCGACGATGCCGCACGGCGCAGCGCGCTGCGCACCACACCCCATTTGCGCTTGTCTTCCATCGCCGGCACCCATTTAGTCAGCTCGCCTTCATGCCACAGGAAGTGCAGCAGAGCGCTCAGGCCCATCTTCTTGGGGTTGCTCACGGCCTCTGTGGCCTTTCCTCCGCTGGCAGGCGGCGGAGCCGCTTGCTTGCCACGTTTCGTCAACGCAAAATCAAGCTTCAAAAGGGTGGTGCCGTCATCGGCAGATTCCTGAATGGCGGTGCCATTCAACTCCGCCAACCCCGAAAGATGCTCCGGAGCCTCGAACGATTGACAATCCGGCGCATGAGCATCGCCCGTGCCGGGCATCCGCTTCACGAAATACTTGTCCCCTATTTTGGCGATGTACATTGGTTGTGACGGGTTCACGCAAGTACATTCAGGGCGCGTACGCGCCCGATACGCGGCCTCAAGGGCTGCTTGAGCCTCAGGCATTGCTGTATCGACATGATGCCCGCTGAGTTTAATCATGGATCCGTCCTCCTAAAGTCAACAGTGGGTTCCACCACCGATCAATCTGCGTCGGCAACACAGGTCCCAAGAGATCACTGTCAATCGCAAGTGGACCAATGCCTTCAACGATGAGTGTCCCGTCGTCCCGACGATCGGAAATACGCTTTATCAACCGCCCTTTTTCCATAGCGCCCGGATGGCAGATGCCTTCATAAAACGCGAACACAGCGTGATCTTGGCGCAGGCAGAGGGTCACATATTCAGCCGAGGTCTCTGTTGCGCGGATGTAGACGCCGATGGGCGAGGATTCCGTCAGGTTGATGGTGATGACGTTCTGACGCGGCAATGCCTGTACCACCAACAGACCCACCATGAGCCCCATACTTAGCTTCACCCAGACAGGAATTTTGCGATCTGCAATCACGATTTTTCCCCTAATTTAAGGAGATTACGACCGGCATCTGCATGGTACACGTCAAGCGCAAAAAGCCGCTCAAAGTTGCGGCTGACTTTTCGTCTCAGATTTGAAACCGGTAGCGGCTCGGTCCAGTAGTCGTTTGAGACAATGATAACCGACCGCGGGCGATCAAGGGCGGTCTTCAGCCAGGCGGCCAAAGAAAACCCTTCAAAGCAAGCCAGCCAACGCGTCTGTGCGACCTGATCCTGCGGATCTATTGCCACAGGCGTAAAAGGCGTCCAAGAACCGGTAATCTCGGGAATACCAATCCATGCCGCATAGACAACGTTTGAACCCGTACATTCCCCGTCTGGCTGTACGAGTACAACGGTGGCGCGTCCTGTTTCCACCTCTTGCACACCAAGAAACACCGCCACATTATTGCTCTGCGCAAATGCGCACCATGACTGCAAAGCCAGCCGATCCGAACTGCGGACAATGTTCTCACCGGTAATGTAGACCCCATTTGGCTCCATCGCTGAACGGAGCATTTCGCTGCGCAGACGATCAGATACGTCAGGTACATATGAGACCGGCACTTCCACCCATTGCGGAGTAGAAACAACATCTTCAGCCGCCAATTGATAGATCCAGAACCCGGCAGCGTACTTCCAGCCGGCCTCCAAGTTCCATAGCAAGGCTGCACAAACGACGATGCCCGTAATTGCAACTCCCTTGCTGAACCTCGACAGTTTTTCCAACACAAATACAAAGATGAACGCAAACATAATCGCAGTGAACCCGCCGTTCGGAGCGATAGTGCCAAGGGCGAGAAACGGATGTCCTGGGAGAAATGGGACGAAAGCAAGAACCAGCAATCCGACTGCAGTGCCGGCGAATACCAGCAAGCACGTCAGAGCCACACTCAGGGCCAACATCAGCAAGGTGACTAATGCGATGGGGCTTCCCATCGACACCAGGCCCCATCCGGCAATCACTCCAATACCCAAAAAATAGGGTATAGTCCAAACAGCGCGAAACAGCCGTGTTTTACAGCACAACGCAAAGATCAGAGGTAGAACGGCCCAGGCAAACTCAATGCCAGTGCCGAAGAAGCCCGCACTCACAAATGCAGCACTTATCAAGCCCGCAAAAAGCAATCTGACAGAACTGTTCTTGAAAATGTGCATCAGGTGGGGATGCTCCTCGATTGGCTAAAAGCGCAGCGGCTTTTCAGCGAAGTCCCAAGATTTCCTGCACGCCACGGCCAGTATTTTTCTCAGCTTCAAGGCCCTCAAGCGATAGGCGTAATTCTTCCTGAAACGCGCGGTACGCAGCTTCGCGCTCTGCGATGATGGGATCTTCAATAACGGAATGCAGCTGATAGCCGGCTATTGTGCCCCCCAGGAACATGAAGACCAAGCCAATGGCGATGCGGATGTTGTACGTCATAATTTGTCCTTTCGTGTTTCAGTTTGAATAGGGCGTGTTGTTCCACACCAAGGCGCCCGCTTCGCGGCGCTCGGATTCCAGTTTCTCTCGAAAATGCGCAACACGTTCGCGATAGGTCAGGACGGAAGCTCCGCCATCTGGCAGCGGCGTTAGAATGCCGCCATCACCACCAAGCATGGCCACAACATTCTGTGGCGTGGTCAAAGCACGATTGCCTGCGATGCCATGATAGACGGACTTCCCTTGCTCGGGCCCAGACAGTAGCGGAAACGCCGCCCAGATCCTGGCAATGCAATTGCCATAAGCCGTGACGCTCCGACGCTGTGCTTCGCATTCAGCCAGCAGAAGATCAGCAAGGTGATCTTGCATGGTCTTGTCAAAGAGCGCGTTGCGATCGATGCCGTTGTCACGGACCAACATTCTCAATGTGTTCTTGATAATTTGATAAGCACCGACAGCTGTCGAGCGCACATTGCGCAACGAGTCTTGCCACGCCATGACTTCGCCGACGGTCATCTGTGTCAGCGGGCGGGGGGGACTTGTCGGGATGCCGGCATAATAGCGATCGTAGTTACTTGTAGCCTCGTGATGGCGAATGAACGAACGAACCTGTTCCGGGCTGGCCGTCACATTATTGGCTACCACTGCCCCTGCTGACACCGTGCCAAGCACAGCGCTCAAAGCTACAGTTTTCAAAAAAAGCTTCATGCGAAACTTTCTCCTCGAATTACTGCCAATCGCGTAATGCTCATGGGAACCGAAATCATAAGGATCAGGACGATCACATCGATCGAAAGCGCCAAAGAGCTGCGCGCTATAACTTCTGCCTCTGCACTGAACCCCTTCATCAGATCCAGCGACATATACATGAGTAAGTTCAGCACGATCAGCTGCAGAAACACGCCTAAAAACCGGGACAGAACCGCGAAGGCAATACCGCGCGTCCCATGCAAAGCACCGGTCGCAAGAAGTATCGATGTTGATGCCAAGACGATGAGCGACTTTGCATAATAGAACAGGATCACAGCAACTTGGACGGCAAGCACAAGAACGCTTAGCAGCGTAAATCCGATGACGAGGCCGAGCACGGCCTTATCCATTGCGATCCCTGCTTCAATGTTGCGGATGAACAAGATCATTCTGTCCCGAACCAGCGTCGGCAAGGCGTAATCTTCCAACCCCAACGTATCATTGGAAATACCGGTGGCAGCCAGACTGACCCATCTCATCACCGGCCCGAAATTCGCAATGATCACGTAGAGCAAAACCACCATTGGCAAAAGAAACACAAAGCTTGTCAGCAGCGTTTCTAAACTTTCGCCCGCCATCAGCAGCCGGCCAACCGTCATGACGATTTGCACCGCAAAAAGCGCCCACAGAAGCCACAGCGCATAATCCTTAAACGCATCCGCTGTACGCTCGGCCGCAAGTTTGATGGCTTCGAGAGTTTGCTCAATCCCAAGCCCAATATCGATTGCCACACGTGCGAGAGAGGCAAGGCGATCGACGTCCTCAAGGCCAATTTCACAGGCGAGGAAAGCTTCATAGCTCTCGGCCGTCAGAAGCGCGTGGTTTCCCGCCACACCCTCATATGTGGACGCCCCACGCCCCGGGCCGGACACACGTGGCAGTGCGGCCCATACGCCTGAAATACGATTGGCTACCGCTGGATCAGTAGACCCGCTGCGATATCCGGTCTCCGCCAGGAGAGAGCGGCCTATACGGTCCTGTGTGCGTTCGTCAAAGCGGTCGTCGAGAGAAACAACACCACGCGTCACTTGGCCTTCCAATGTCGCGCGAATAACCTGATATCGTCCTGCGGCCGACGATACGGCCGTCCTTGAGGCTTCCCGTTGCCACGCCAACACCTCTCGCACCGTCATCGTCGTGATCGGTGCAGGTGGCATCACCTGCACACCGCTATAGACCTGATTGTATCCCTGCGGCGCTTCCACACTTCCGATCAGATCCAACACGTCATTGGTCGTGCATGACAGCACGACACCGGGCACGAGCAGGCAGATGCCAACAAGTGCCGCAGTCCACCGACCCTGCAGATGGCCGATCAGGCCCCGCACGAGCGAACCCTCAGCGCGTCAATCGCGGCACCCTCGTCAGCCTCATATGTCAAATCATATGTTTGAACGACACGGTCGAAGCGAAGAATGTACTGACAGTGGAAACTCGCATCGGGCGGCAACCATTCATTGGGGCCGCGCGCGCCTTTCACCCGGTTTGTGGTGGCGTCAACAGCAAAGAGATTGACGGGATCGTTCGCAAACTTCGCCCGCGTAGCACCATCCCACCCATAGCCACCGCGCGCATGTGCCCAGGCCAGTGGTACGAGGTGGTCAATATCGAGTTCGGACGCACGGGTGAATATCTGCCCTGTGTAGGGATCAAGCCAGCGTCCAGAGGCCACGGCGCAGCCGTCAGATGTCAACTGCGTGTTGCCTGTGGAGAGCATTTGAAGCATCTCGTGACGCGTATTGCGGCAATCTCCGTCAAGATCACCCCAGTCACCGTATAGTGCGCGATCGTATGGCACATACCCGGCATTCCCTGCCTCTAAACTTGCTGGCACAATTTGCGACTGCGCCGCGCCACTGCGCTCCTGAAAAAAGCCCTGTCGCTGATAAGCGTCAGGAAACAGGAAATCGCGAGTGATCTGAACGTTGATCCGTTCACCGGCTTTCACGCGAAACACTGTCCCACGCGTGAGGCGGTCGTTGATGTATTGAGTGCCCACCTGGCTGACACCCTGCCCCATCGCCATTTGAGCCGCCTGGGCCAATGTGGCGGCATCGCTCGAGGAGCTGCTGTTTCCAATACTTCCGGCCATATTCAAAAGCGCAGTCTGGAAAACGGCCGTCAGGAAGCCATTGCGTCGCTGTCCTTCAATCCCGACCCGTCCGCTTTCGTCTAGACCCAGAGCGCTATCGAGATCCACCGTGCGGCCGTCCGGCAAACGCACGCGTGTCCACGTCAACTCCAGCCGTCTTTGGCCGGCACCCGATGTACTGGAATATTCCCCAAGCAGCTGCGATCCGCGCGGGATCACAACAGTTCGCATTGTATCGCTGTCCCAGACATCATTGCTGACCCACGCGCGCACAAGGCCAGGCAACTCACTGTCAAGATTGTCTATCAATGTGGCCGAAATCACCGTTCCAGCGGCAAGAACATGTCCCGTTGGCACAATGCTTTGATCTTGTGCCGCTTGCGCGTCTTGTGAGGCACGGCTGCGGGTGGCGTCTTCATCCTGACGACGCTGTCTGATCTCGCGCTGTCGCTCTCTCAACTCCGCAACCGTGTAGCGGCTTTGCGTCAAAGGCGCGACCGCCGCCTGACGTGCACGCTCTGCGCGCCATTCATCTTCGCGACGCTGTCGCTCCAGCATAGCTTCAAATTCCGGAGATACCTCAAGGGGCTGGCGCACCGAAGCTGCTGGATCGTTTTGCTGCGGCGCCGGACCACTCTCGTCGGACAATATAGCCAACAATGGGTCGTCGAAATTGGTCGTCTCGAGGACAGGCCCTGTGCTCTGGTTTTCACTCGCAGCGACACTGTCACTGTTTTGGGCGGAGCTATCTTGCGCAGCATCTATTCGCGCTGCGACGTTCCGCCCAGCCGTATCAAGGGTATCGTCTTGTTCCCCGATATAACCATCAGCGCGCATCAGTCCGGTATCATCTTGAATGGGCGATACTTCGTTTGATTTCTGCAAGCCACTGAAAAGGCTTAAGACCGACGTCTCCGTGAACGTACTCAGACCCCACGCTCCAAACCCAAAAAGCAGGCCAGCAAAAGCCACGTTCTTTACAACTCTGGTAGCTAAATGCTCCGCCATTATTTCGCTCCGATGTATGTAATTGAATAGTCCTGGACAAAGAGACCAAACGGATTGCTGGCCAGCGCGTCCTTATCTTGAGGAACACCTTCCCCCACGACCAAGGTCGCTTGATACAGACCAACAACCGGCTCTGCACTCGCGCCAAGACGCTCGATCGTTTCGGTCCACTCAATCACCCAGCTGTCGCCGCCCTTGTAGACCACGGACGTGACATCGACCCACCGCATCACTTTGCCGACAAACGTATTCGGAGAGGTGGCTTGGTCTTCAAAATACTCCCGAACCTTACGGTCAGCAGGTGAGCTATTTCGCAAAAAGGAGATCAACCGCGCAACGTCACGACGCAACACATCCCGATCCACTGGAATGGATCGCAGTCGCTCGATGAACGTCGCTAATTCACGCCGGACGACCCCGTCTGGAAAATTAGACACCGACGCGCCCGCTAAGGCGCGCTGCGGGATCAACTGATCAGTTTGAACCATAAAAGGCACAAACTCACGTTGCGAGATGACAGAGACGAGCGCGTAGCTGGCAGCACACAGTGCAATTGTGCCTATGGCGGCCCAGACCTTCGCTTGCTGCGCCAGGGTTTCATATGACCCGTGCCGGTCTTGCCAAACGCTATGGGCCAGAGCGTATGGCGAACTGCCATCAACTTCAGAGCCGATGTGATCGTTCAACCGCTTGCGCATCAGCCTGCCCCCCGAAGTCGAATGATGTCGAAATCAACCACGCCAAGCGTTGCCGGATTAAACAACAAGTCATCAGCCGATTGTGGCGCGTTCATTGCCAGCCTGAGCACGCCTTGATAACGCGTCTGCGAGAGGCGTTGTCCGTTTCCCTTTGAGCGGACATCTTCTTCCCAAACAACAAGCCACGATCCCGCTTCTTGCTGCTCGACCCGCTCGATGGCTATTTCACGGGTTTGGCTCTCAATCATAAGCGCACGTGCGGTCTGGTTTGTCGGAAGCTCCGCCGTCACAGCCTTTTGCCGCGCAGAAGAACCGGGCAATGTCACGCGTTTCAACTGCGCCAGCTGCTGTATCAAGATCGTATCGTCTTGTGGAATTTCCCGTAGCGTCACGATGAAGTCCTGAGCAAAACGACGTTGTATGATCTGTGATACGTCGCCTATTTCCTGCGGCTTCACGCCCAGGATCACCCGTCCTTGTGTGTCCGCAACAGAAACGTAAGGCGTCACGTTTGTTACCGTGGCCTGCCACACTGCAAGACCACCCAACACAAGTGCCGCACCCCAAAGCCCTGCCCCGGTGTTACGCCAAAACATAAACCGACGACGCTCACCATTCACACGGCTCGCATAGTCATTGCGCCAAGGAGCAAGCGGATCAGTCATTGTCTTTGCTCCGCAGCGCACGTTCAATCACTTTTGCGGTGTGCCGACCAACGCCAGGCCGAGAGGTCTCACCAATCGCCCGAGCAACCATACTCGCGCCCTTTTTGGTCCCCGACATGGCCCCAGACCCAGCGCCAGAAATCATTGAGCCGGCAGTTTGTGTAAGAGGTCCACCCATCGACCCTGCCGCGGCGCTGGCCGATCCGACGGCTGCGCCCACGCCTGCACCAATCGCAGCCCCGGTCCCAGCCGCAACGGCTGTAACTGCGGCTTGACCAGCAATCTTGCCAGCCATCTCCGAGGCGCTCCCAGCCGAAATCCCCCCCGCCAGTCCCATCATCGCACTCGGAATCGTCGTGATCAGAACCAGAAGAATGATTTGAAGCGCGATAGCCAACAACGCGCTCATCGCACTGAAATTTGAATCCGAGCTCAAAACAGACAGTGTGATTTCCTGCATGATCGAGAACGTTATCAGGAAGCCGATCAGTTTCAGCGCTTGGCCCAAAACCGATTTCATATAGACGACAGCGATTTCCTTCGTGCCCGTCAGACCGCCAAATCCAAGAACGATCATTCCACCAAACGCGACAACGTAAAACTCCATATAGACAAGCACCAAAACGCCGGCGACGATTGCCGCAACACAAACAACGATCAAAGCAACGATGACATAGAGAACCGAGAGGGGCTCCCAGATCGAGATTTCATCGAGCATACGGGCCCCGTATTCGATCCCCGTCATCATAATTCCACCCACCGAAGGGTCTGGCGCAGCCTCACTCCCACTCGCAATGCGCCCGATGTTTAGCGCTGCATTGATCAATGCAGGAACAATATCATCGATCGTACGGGCGAAGCCCAAAACAATAATCACAAAACCCAACCGCATGACAAACCGAGAGGTCACATCGCCAAAGCCTGACCCGCTCATGATTGCCCGACCAAATGTAAAGACGATATCAACCGCGAACAGCATCACCGCGATACCAATCACGACGTCTGCCAATCGCGCGCCCATGTTCTCGAACTGAATGGCCATGTTGTCGACAATACCGTCGGCAGCGACGGTTCCTTGCGCCATAGCCGGACCAACCGTTGCAAAGACAATCAGAAAACAAACCGCGACTATGGTCCAAAGGGGTGTGGGGATCAGACGGTTCGCGCAAAAAGTATTCATGGGCGCAGCCCTAAGATTTCTTGAACACCGCGTCCCGTATCGCGCTCCGCTTCCACATTCTCGATGGTCTGTTTCAGCGCCTGTTCTGTTGAACGGCGCGCCGCTTCGCGGTCGTCTTGCTCCGCAAGTACACGGCCCCATGCAATCGAATTTTGCTGCAACTGCGTTGCCGTCAGGCTGCGCAAATCGACCATCTGCGTCGTCATTGTGGCCGCTATTTCATTCGAGGCTTGCAGCGCCTGCAGCTGGCCTTGCTCACTGCCCAGCCGTCCTTGAATGGCATCGATCAAAGCCGCGTCTGTCTCGACACTTTCAAATGTAAATCCGGCCTGCCGTAAGCCCGTCTCCAATGCCCCATTCCAGCTATCAAGCCAGTCGGTATAGCGCTCGGACAATCGCGCATCATCCAGATTGCCGGATTCATAAAGCGGATCGGTGATCGCATCTGAGCGCAAAAACATATCCAGCGAACGGCCATCACGGGCAACCGCACCGGCCCGCTCCAGAACCGAGCGCGTTTCAAGCACGTTCTCAAGCACTTGATCCTTAAAGCTATCCGGCAATGTTTGCGCGTTATAAAGCAGCGTTTGATAGGTCTCATTGATCGTGCGAAGCTGCTCGAGGTTCGCCGATAATATCTGGGCTTCCTGCGCAAGCCCCTTGCCTTCCATGCCAACAAGTTCAATCAGCTGGGCGTTATTGAGAAGTTGGGTCCATTCCGTTGCCCCCCCAAACCCAGCGACTGTCCCAGCCAGTGTGCCGCCACCAAATACAACAGTGCTCATCAGCGCTGTTACGCCAAAGACATTACGCAGTTTCATCGGGGTTCTCCAATTTTTCAACGGGGTTGGATATCGTCAGCTTGGATTCTCTCAAATCGTTGAGCCAATAATTCGGATCTTCGGCTGCAAGTGTCTTGATGTGCTCGCTGATCTCTTTGTCTGTCTGAGAAAGCAGATACAGGCTACGCGGTCCAAACCTGAAATCGAGAACCCGCGAACCCGCCGGCTTAACCACGTAATACTCCCGCTTTGGCGCCATATTCGCGACCTGCTCGATCTGGCTGTTGCTCAGTCCCAACGTCTTGTAGGCGGCCGCAGATTTTTCGCCCAATGCCCCCGCATTCGCCAGAAACACGTAAGTGCTCACGTTTTGGAAACTTGAGCTGATGACGCTGTCGGTGAACTGTTCAACCTGCTGGGACGCCATCACAACCGAGGCATTCATTTTGCGCAGCTCGCGCAGCCATTCATCAATTTTCTGTCGGAAAATTTCATGCCGAAGAAACGACGCCGCCTCGTCAAATATGATCATGGTCGGACGACCCGTCAGACGCCGCTCCACCCGGCGGAAAATATAATCCAAAGCTAAAATTGCTGTTGTGTCATCGTTGGAGAATAGGTTTTCGGCCTCAAAGACCGTCATATCTTTCCATTCGATGTCACTGCGGGTTCCATTCAGAGTGCCCTGCGTGTCCCCTTTACCAATATAGCGGCTTAGAACCTGCTTGTTCTCGTTTGACAAAACGAAGTCGGAAAACGTCTCGAGAGACCCACCCCGTTCACGGCTCCTAATGAGGTTTTCGGCGGCCCGGTCCAGCTCTGCCAGCGCCCCCTCTGATATCATCGGTGAGGTCATCTTCGCCATTTGGCGCAGCCACTTTTGCCCCCACTCAAGGCCGACTTCGCGCAAATCACCCAACGGAGCTATACCCTGCGTCGCATCGGCCCCAAATTCGATAAAACTACCACCGACCGCGTTGCACAGATGGCGACTAGAACAATACTTATCAAAGTAGAAAACTTGGGCATCAGGATACTTCAGGAAATTGCCGGCCAACGCCCCAAGCAAAACTGATTTACCGCCACCGGTCGGGCCGACAACGATCGTATGGCCTGTATCACCGGAATGAAGATTGAACTGAAACAACTCGCCACGCGCCGATCGCGCCAGCATCAACGGCGGAGATTGGGGTGCAAACTTCGGGGGCGGACACGGACAAAACCGTTCACCCTGCCAAAACGATCTGCACGGGATCAAAGTTGCAAAATTATACGCCGACACCAACACAGAGCGCCGCAAAGGCATCATATGGCCCGGTAGAGAGCCCAAGTAGGTCGGCTGGGCGTTTATATACTCAATTCGCGTCTGAAATCCCGCGTCCATAAGGGTCTGCGATATAGCCGCGCGCGACTGTCGCAGGCGACGGCCTGCATCCATATCTTCATCGGCAAAAATAGTGATCGTGCTTGTCAAATCACCAAAGCGCAGTCCCTGACCAAGATCCAGCGAAACACCATCTAAACCTTGAGCTAGTATATCGGCATGCAGGTCCCGGTCACGCGCCTCACGTCCAACGATATTGGCCAACATGTTCGAGCCGCTTTGACGCCATTTGCGGCGCAGCGCGTTGACCTTCGCGCGCGTCTTACTTGCCGACTGGATCACAAAGCGTACCGTCCACCGATAATCGCATTCGATTGTTTCCAAGGCCGCCAGAGCATCAACGCCATGCTCTTCAGGCCAGACTTCAATATTCAGAAGTGCGGCCTCTCGACCATCAATCCGGGGATAGGAGGTTAAATCGTCTTGTAGGAAATCCGCACCGAGCGCGACATCCAAGTAAATCTCGTCTTGATCAGTGATCCGCTGCTGGCGTGAACGCCCCGATGCCATACTGGCCAAGAGATCCGTAAGCTCGTCCGCGGCGAAGGACTTTCCATCCCTGGTCTGGCGCATGTTCTCACCGAGACGACGCAGTTCAAAAGTCGATCCAAGAACCGTTTCTATCGCCTCGCACTGTCGATCAAAAGACTCCAACCGGCGTGGTAAATCATTGGGGTCCTCGTCCACGGTTCCGCGATACACAAGATGAATTTCGTTCTCAAACAACACCTCATCCAGTGCCATATCACTGTTCTCGGCAACGATGACCGAGACGGCAATAGACTTGTCCATCAGTGCATCGCCATCCATCACCACTGGGACCGATCGCGCGCGCTTCAACGTAACCCACAGCGCGTCACCTTCTTGCAATTGACTGACACCGCGGGCCACGCGCTCGAACATCACGTTCAATTCGACCGGATCGATGCTTTCGCTATCAATTCCAGTCAACTTCCAACCCGCTAAAAAGCTCTCGTCTTTGCACAAGACAACGCCGGGTGCGACACGGAAGGCCCAATTGAGCATGTCAGACATTTGCATAAGGCTTGCTCCTATCCGCTTATCTGAACACGCACATTGGAAGAGCCAAGCCGCAGGTAGAAGTCAGTCAACTGACGATCGACGACGATCTGACTACGCTGCGGGTTGAAGCGGGCATTGATAGTGCCGTCCGTTCCACCAGATCGATCATCAATCGTTGGAACGTCGCCGCGATAATCCGTTGGCAGATCGATGTAGGTCTTGGAGCGATCCGTATAGACGCGCAGTGGCTTGAAATTGGCACGCCCCGTAATGGTGTAAAACTGGAGGTCTTCCGCAGGCACAACGCCCTGAGACGTCGCCACGCCCCGCACTGCAATCGCCTCACGTCGCTGTGCGGCCGCGGCCGCTTCCCGTGCAGCTTGGCGCGCACGGCTTTCAGCTAAACGCTCCTCGTTTTCCCGAGCGCGCGTGTCTGGATAATCATAGCTTAACATGAAGGTATGATGGAGCGGGTCCGGGATCAGCTGGACCGGATAAACGCGACGATCAGTGAAAACCATCAGTGTCGCCACTTGCGCATCAACACCTGGCGAGATGGCCACATATTGCTTGATCAGTTTGCCGTCTGATCCATCGCGAATAGGCACTTGCACATCCCAACGCACGGGATCGGAAATCATCGGTGCCTCTGTCATCTCCTCACCCTGTTCGAGTTCGATGAGGCAAATCTGTAAAGGCTGACATACCAATCGGGCGACAGAGCCATCAAACGTGTGCACAACACGCGCACCTTGCCCAATACCGACAGCAGATGTTCGGTTCATTTGATAATCAGCCGCCCGCGCCGTGAGCTCCTCTTGCGTTGGCGCGTCCGGGCTCGGTGTCTGAACCGCTGGCGGTTGGGACACGTCCGAAGTGTCCACAACAATCGGTAGCGTAGCTGAACCATCCTGTTCAGTCGCGCTCAGACTATCGTCTCCCGTCATCTGTCCTGACGGTGAATCCATCGCAGGCGCTGCACCAGGGGCAGGTGCATCCTGTGCGAAAGCAGCCGACGCTACGAGGGTGGCAACGATACTTGTTCTAAGTAGGTGAGACAGGGTCATAGGCGCGACCTTTCAAATAAACCCAAGTAGTGGTGTGAGATGGGCCAGACCGCGCGATGCGGTCGAGCCTTAGAAAATTACCGGTCAAAACTGTGTTGAAGCGGATCGGTTGTTTCCAAATGTTCAACAAACACGGACCCCGGGTCGTACAACATGCCACTGGCATCTGTGCCGGTGAGGAACGACACAACTTGTGTTGCAAAGATGACGAAGCCAATCCCGACAATGACCATCGGCACACGGCGGCCAAACCCGCCGAAATCAGATCCCATGATGATCATCGCACCAAGAACGACGACCGCAATCACAGCAATTGTTGTCGCAAAACCACCGGTCAAAAAACTCAAAAACTGATCAAGTGGATTCTCGCCACCGCCGAAAATATCGTTCGCAGCATTAACAGTCGCCATGCTCTCGGTCGGCAAAAGAAAGAAGGTTGCTCCAATAGCCGTCAGAAGTAGAAATTTAGATGGATTTTCCATGAGATACCTTTGTTGTGATGACTGTGTTGTTCTTAAACTCGACGGACGCGACCTCTTGCACCTGCGGTCGCGATGTCCCGCGTGTGATGTAAACGATCATGTCGAGCGCGCTCCCGATCAGCTGGTCTACACCGGCCGATAGGCTTTCCATGCACAGCAGCTGGAGTGTCGGAATGACCTCTGATGCGCTATTGGCGTGGATCGTTGTAATGCCGCCAGGATGGCCTGTATTCCAGCTGCGCAGCAGCAACTTTGCAACGCTGCCCTCGCGCACCTCGCCCACGCAGATGCGTTTTGGCGCAAGCCGCAGCGCCGAGACAAGCAAATCAGATAGGCTGACGGTTTCCGAGCTGATCAGTTTGAGCGTATTGGGCAACCCGGAACGTAATTCGTCCGTATCCTCAAGAATGATACAACGGTCATTCGGAGCCACCTGGGCCAAATAAGCAAGGCAAGCATTTGCAAAGCTGGTCTTCCCCGAACTGGTGCCGCCCGCTATCAGAATGTTTTTGCGGGCCACAATCGCGGCCTTAATCTGCTCCAAATAGACAGAGTCTGATACAAAATCCTCGATCGCATCTGTCGTATTGCGGTGCCGCCGGATTGAAAACGAGGGTGCCGGCACGTTCGGCGGCAAAATAGCCTCTAAGCGGTGACGCATGGACACAATTTTTGTCGAGATAATTTTCTGATCAGCAGCATAGGCAGCATGACCTTTACTCGCACAATACCGCACGAAACGGTCAGCATCCTCAGCCATCATCATACCCACGAACTGCGACGGTTCCCCAAACCGTTCCACAAAGACCTTCCCATCCCCGTTGAGCGAGATCTCCACAACAGCATCATCAATCAAGAACGACCAGATCGGCTCGGCAACACGGCGAAGACCAGCGTCGAAATCCGTGGCGGTATCTTGCCAATCAGCGGTGAGA